>JAWARQ010000017.1:0-4417 GCA_038893355.1 Sulfolobaceae archaeon | reverse complement strand
GGTTTATTCCCCTGGCAAGGTTGGGCTTATGTGGTTTTCTCCTTACTTGTTTATTTATTTTACTCTTGTAATACTTGGTTTTTGTCCGTTCACTTGATTTACGTGGATCCCCCGTAGGAGGAGGCTAAGGGAGAAAACACTAATACTAGCATTCAAGCGAGTAGAAAAGGGCATGAAAGGGCTAGAAGTAATAAAAAGCTTGATAGAGCAAGTCTTGGCATTAGGCCTTGAGGCAGAGCTAGTAGTACTAGATACAAGCTTTTACTCTGCAGGCTTAATAAACTACTTATCAAGGTTTAACTTCATTATACCAGTAACCGTGGGAAAGATTGGGATACATCGTAGCTTTGATGGGGAGTACACTTTGAAATAAGGGAGTAAAAGGGCGACTTTTAGGCTAATAGTTCATCATGGTAAGGAAAAGAGAATACTTGGCCAAGGTGACGAACTAGAGTGCATAGGAGTATTGGTATGACAAGGTTATTACACGATAGAGGTCTCTTACAAGCTAATTAAGTCATTCCTAGTCTTTACCTCATCAAGGAATTGGTTATTCCGCTTTTTCATCTTCGTCTTGGCAATGCTAATTTATACTCTCTACTTGCTCCTAAAGGGTGTTACAAGTAAAGAGGCACCACATGCCTCGTCTCTAACAGACCTAAAGTTTGCAACCGTAGGAGGGTAGCAAGACTGATAAAAGTATTTATCAATCTTTGGGCAGGGTTAAGAAGCTGTTTAAGCGGAGGAAAAAGGCGTAAACTGCTAATCTTTCTTTAAATTTAGATATTCCAGATCTAGATGGTTTTTTAATATAATTTACTTATATAATAAAATAATAATTATTAAATTATTTTTTAAATTTATTTTCTTAAAAAGAGATATTATTAAGAGATATACCCTAATTTTCACTCAAAAGTTTTTTCCATCTTTCCATTTTCCTCTCTTAAAACCTCACAAGCCAGAATTGATTTACCATACTCTTTAACATGTTTTATTCCCAACTTAATGATTTGCCTCACCTCATCGCTAGTAATTGAATAGTATACAAATTTACCTCTCCTTTCCATTTTTACTACTCCACAGTTCCTTAGACATGCAAGGTGATGTGAAATTAAAGACTGTGACTTCTTTAAACTTTCTGAAATTTGATTTACAGTAACCTCTCCATTCTCTAAAAGGAATAATATTATTTGAAGTCTCGTCTTATCCGCTATTGCATTGAAGAATGCTTCTAATTCTGTGATTAGTGGTTCCATATGTATAAATTTTAAAAAAGAAGTATTAAAATGACTTGAAAAGGAAGGAGAAAAAAGATTTAGGAGAATATTAACGTTATGCCAGAAGCTATAGAGAGTATTCCAGCTATTGCGAGTAGGATCATATTTACAGTAACTATGCCTCTCCTATCTATCCAGGGCATTAATAGCCCCGCAACACCGCTTAGGAAGTATATCAATACTCCTATAACTGACTTTAGGTAATAGGCTGTGGCAATACCGTATATTATCGCAATAATTCCAAATATTGGTAGAAGATATGTTAGGAATCTAGTATCAATCTTTAGTATAGTCCCCAAGCCTAGTATTATTGAAATTACACCAAATAATGGCCATACGTCACCTACTACAATTTGCAGTCCCGCATTAAATGGTCTATATGTAGTAGACCATACCCCTGTAACCATGCTATATATTCCTATTAATAATAAATATAGTCCAAAACTTTTGTTAATGTCTTGAACAATTTCTCCGCCATCCCTCTTAATGCTAGAAGCCCTAAATTTAGTTAAGTATATTGCATAAACTCCTGCTAATAACGTTAGACCGTATATTATTAACCACACATGGATTGGGGTCATTTCACGTAATACTTGTTTCAAATAAATAAAAGATTTACTTTCAATCTTACAAGAAAGCTAGATTTAAAAATTTAAAAGGAGAGTTATAACTCTATAGAAAAAAGTAGTGTTGTCATAAAAACAACTTATCAGGGTTCATTATTTTCCTCTTATCTAGTATTCCTTTAAATAGAATTAGTAATTCGTATTGATCACCTAACTCTTCCCTAACCCAATTTTTCTTCAGAATACCGACACCATGATGATGGGAAATAGTACCACCTAACTGTATTACAATCCTTGCAGTCACTTCCCAAACTCTCCTCAATAATTCTGGATCCTGCTCCATAATTACTACGTTATATAGCGAGGCTCCGTTTGTATACACATGAGTTATTCTGGATAGTACATCCCTAACGCCTTTTATAGAACGTAAGGATTCCTTTAGCGTATCATATAACTTAGACATTATACTCCAATTTGCACCTAAATCTAAAGTATCACTCCACATACCTTCTGAAGTAATCTTAATCATTTGCTCCTCATATTTTCTAGCAAATACTTCCCTCCAAGTCTTTATTAAATTCCTATCTCCCTCGACTGCATTATACTTTACACTAATCCTCCTAATTATCTTCTCTTGAACACTTACGAAATCCTCATCATATCCTCTAATTCTTATTAATGCTATATTATAAGGTAAATTCAACATCATCATACTACTATCCTTATCGTGAACCACTATTCTATATGGTGGAGAAGTTCTCAGAACATATTCCCTCGTAAATCTTACTGCATCATGGAAATTAGAAAATAGAAAAGAAAGGTCAGTATAATATGGTGCTAGTGGAAAGATCCTTAACTTAGCCTTAGTTATTACTCCTAAAGTCCCTTCGGAGCCTATAAAAACTCTTACGAGATCTGGGCTCATAGAAGTTCTTATAGGACTACCTACTTTGATTATTCTACCATCAGGTAGGACTACCTCTAGCCAAAGGACAAGGTTCTCGATATTACTACTACTATGCGACCCTGAACCTTTATGTGCTATTGCACCTCCTACCGTAGCTAAATAAAAGGATTGGGGATGATAGTCAAGAGTATATCCCCTCTTGTTTAGCCAATCTTCTAAATCCTTTATCTTTATCCCAGCCTCAACGGTTACCGTTAAATCTTCCTCATTAAAATCTATTATTCTATTGAGTCTTGACAAATCAAGAACTACACAATTATTATGATATGCACCACCTACTACGCTTGAACCTCCTCCATAAGGAACTATACAGACTTGGTACTTATTAGCTAGCTCAAGTATCATTGAAACTTCCTCAGTAGTTGATGGTGAAAGTACTAATGGAGGTTTACCTAGATCTTTACCCAAATACTCTTCTAATAATAATAGCGGTGTCCAATCCCTCTTATACTTATCTACTTCATTCAATATACAATTCGGGAGTTGCCTTTGAACTTCCCTTATAAACTCTTGCATTGAAACATATTTTTTAGAAAAATTAATAACTTTTTCCTCTTTAACAATACCTCACTATTTTATTAGTTATAAAATATAGGGTTTGACTTTCATTAATTTTTCATAAACTGGGGCCTCCAAATATATTCACCCTTATTCGGGCTTTGAGAGACTGTCCCAAGTGCAAATAATTGAATAAATATATGTTTAGGTAGAAAGATAATTATTCAAAAGAAAACGTGAAAACTTGAGAAATTTTGAATTTTTACTTCAAGTAAAAACTTACGTATAATACTTATAGGGGATCGGGAGACTGCAATACTATGAAACCTTGGCTAAAGAACTACAACCTCCCAATCCCCTATGATAAATTATCATCAAGGCATAAAATTCTTTTGAAAATGAACTACATGCTAACTACCTCAAAAGTACTATCTTCACTAGCAAACTTATACATACTTAGGGCACTAATTGTGTTAATTTATAAATAATTAAATTCTACTTTAGATTTTTAATGACAAAATAGCATATAGTTTTATGCTCTAAAATTTAAAAGTAGCTAATTATTCTCTAACTATTAAGGAAAAGCATACATATATTTTGTAACAAAGTAACAAAGTAATGTCAGAAACAATCAGAGTTTCAAAAGAGGTAAAAAGAGAACTACTAAAAATAATGGGAGAACTACAGATCGAAAGAGGAGAAAGAGTCGACTTTAATGATGTTATAGAATTTTTGCTCTCTTGTTATAAAAGGAAGAACCCAGAGCTATTAAGAAGATTAATAGGGATGATACCCAACATCAGTTTGAAGAATTTAGAGGAAGAGAGGAGAAGGGAAGTTGAGTTCGAAAAAGAGAAGTATGGTATTTGATTCTGGAGTTAGGGGGTGTTCTCAAACACTCATGAAATTCGAAAATTTCTTGTAATATTATATCAACTTGTTTCTAATATTCTCTACACCCTTCAATTAAGCCTCATTCAAGGGGGGTCTTCTCCCTTGAATAAACTACGGGGTACATGACGCATAACAAGGCACCACATGCTAGCGCCTCTAACAAGCCTATGGGGATAACGAGTCCAGTGCTTCTCCCACGTCGAAGTCCTTGACGT
>JAWARQ010000016.1:0-7914 GCA_038893355.1 Sulfolobaceae archaeon | reverse complement strand
CACAATGTTCAGTCCGACGGTAGGGGTTTGTCACGCCCTTTTCCGAAGACTTTGCTTCAGTTCTTTCCTCGACCATGTTTCCCCAGCCGGGGAGTATTAACCCCGGCTAATAAAACCTATATAGGTTAACCAGTGAGACAACCGTGTGATCCTTTAACCAAAAGTAAACGTTATAATCGTCACTAACCCACCTACCATTATCTGGCACGTAGTCCTTGACCTCACGAAAAGTATTCTCATCCCTATCATCCACAGAGTAAATTATGTATAACCCTAGCCTAGTGTACACATAACAAGTAAACACCCACTTGTAGAAAGCCCTAGTGTTTCTATACAAGTACGTCCACATCTCATCAACAACCTTAGTAACGACCTTACCCTTGACCAGCTCTTTAGCCCTACTCCACAAGTCCACGACCTTCTCGTGCTTCTGCTTACCATAACGCTTAACCCAAGTGAAAACAGTACCCAAAGGCACATTAAGAACCCTAGAAATAGCCCTCATACTCATACCATTAGAATACATCCTCAAAGCCAACTCCCTAACACTCTTATGATAATGATGCCTAGAAGCATCACCCAAAAAACGCTTACCACAAACCCTACACAAAAACTTCTGCCTACCCCAAGACTTACCACACTTAACAACATGATGACTACCACAAGAAGGACAAGAAATATCATGCCTAAATACAGGCTTCCTACCCATAAGTAATACTCATAATACAAGAATTTATACCCTAATGACGATACTATCAGTCTTGACAACAATTTCATTCATTTGAAATATTTACATTTATTATCACCCCCTTGTCTAATAAATATACTTGAGAGTAAAGGATGTTATAGATTAAGAAGAAGGTCGAGAGCCAGCGTGTTATAGTAAACCTATTTGAGTTCCAAGGGAAGTGGGAGTCCATTGAGGAGAGCCTATGCTTCAAACTTCTAAAGCCTTGTTCGGCGTAGTCCCTCTTACCAAATGTTACCCTCTTATGCTCCACATTAAACCAACTAAAAGCATTATATACCGATAACCCATCATGTAAGTAGATTACCTTGTCAACCCTCTTGAAGTACTTACTAGCTAAAGCCTCAACACCCCTCATTTTAACTAGGACAACTAGCACATGGAGCCCACTCCTCAAGCTAGTAACCATAAAGAATGGTATTGCCCCAGTAACTACATCCCTAACGATCCATACGTAATAATAATTACCACCAACAACGAGGACCTTAGTCTCATCAACAACATAAAAGCCACTCAAGGGCACAACATACCTAACACTACTCAACCTCCTATAATAATAGAGCAAGGTGGAGTGTGGTATCCTAGTTCTCCAAGAAGACAAGCCAGCGAGGTATTCGGCGAGGCTTAACGCGACTTCTTCCCTAGAGTGGAACCTAGGCTCAAGATTAATATACTCCATTAGGATTAGAATAACTTGGGTGAGCACGGGGTTCTCCATTTAGTTGGGTTGTTCATCGTTTACCTCCCAAGAAAAATCCCCGTGCTCACCCAAAAAGTATTACGATAAATTCTCCATCTAAGTAAAAACAATTAATACAATTTATTTCAAATGAATGAAATTGTTGTCCACACTGAGTTCAGGAACAAATATTATAATTTTTTTATGATAAGGTCACTTCCAATTCTTTTTCATACCTCTTCCCTATCTCTATAGCTAACCAGATTTAAATCAAGCAGATATTGCAGAAAGTATGTATAACCTAATTATCGTAAAACTTCATTATATACTCTAATACCTTCCTTTCTATATTTCTTAAATGGTATAGGAATGTCACCTTACTCATTCCCAGCAAACTAGCTATCTTACTAGCATCGTTCTCCCTAGGGTATTTTAAATAACCTTTTTCGATTGCAGTCTTTAAGACTTTTAGCTCTATTTCTGAAAGGTTTGGTAATAGACTTGGCTTAAAGTCCTTAATAATTACCTTTTCGACCTTACCTAAAGAATTTAAACCATTAACTACCTCACTAGTTTGGTCAGTAGGGGTAACAAAGGTCCACTCTTCCTTTCCGAAGGTAATAATATTACCCAAAAATAATACCTGCTCGTCGTATAGGTAGCCCGCAATCGAACCCTTATATACGTTTAAAAAGTCAATTATGTAGTAATTACTCTTCTCTTCAAACTTCCAGACGTTATTAACGTTTATTATACTTTTATGCCTCTTCATCTCCCTTAATAACAACTTTACATAATCATCCTTGTTTAATATAATCCTACTCCTCAAATAATTCTTATCTGGATATACTTGCAAATTTATCGTTTGGAGGTACTCTACACTATTAACATTACTTGTCCAGCAATCTTCATGGTTAACTAAAACCTTAATTTTATGTAATTTCATTGTATATAAATGTTATTTAGAATTTATAAATGTTTAGTTCCATTATACATAGATAACCAACTATATATTTAATTGATTAAGAAGATTACGATAAGACGAAAGAAATTCTACTTTAAAGGTAAAGTTTTCCAACTTTAGTTCAATAGTTCTGCTATGAAGTAGGTGAAATGCATGAAAATCTTGCCCTTCAAGACAATAAGTTTCGGTTTTTGTATAAGGTATTTTAGCCCTTCAACTCAAATTCTATATCCTTAACCTACCTTTTAAACCTCTTAGGTTTTAACAAATTTCCTCGTAAACTCGTTTGTACCTACATCTTCATTTCAATCATTTTATCTTCAATCATGATCTGATGTAGGGACTTAGCCCTCAACCACCTACCCAGCTTCACGACAGGCGGGTCATGGGACTCCTTCAGCTAAACGGCATTTGGCTCACATCTCTGCACTCCTCACCCTCCTACGGTTACAAACTTTAAGTCTGTTAGAGGTGAAGCATGTGGTGCCTTTTGGCATAGCCCGCATCGGCATGAGGGATCATTTCCACCATAGAAATGTAAAATAAACTAATATAAAAAATTCCTAAGATATGAAAAGGATTCAGCCCTTATCTCTGACTTCCTTTATATTGAAGGTATAATCAACTTTTATTCTTAACTAGTTATAAACATATTTCTATTTTATTATATTTATTAAATTTTTATATTCTGTAATTCTCTAGAAGGAATTCCTTATGTTTTAAAACATGACGGAATCCAATTAATTCACATTATCTTTAATCTAATAGTTCGGCAATATGGATTACATTATAACCCATTTTCAAGATTGCTAAGGAGCATACAGGGTTAGTGGAAATTACAGTAGTAGCCCCGCTCTTACCTATCTTTCTCTTCTTCTCAGTTGATACTAGATCACTAATGTCTTGTGAAAATATGAATCTATCTCCTCCAGCACCGCATTCAAATGAAGGATCCTCCATTTCCTTAACTCTAGACACTAGCCTCTCTACGCCCTCTCTTATGTACTTTGAAAGACCTAATAGATGGGCATGACAAGGGTAATGTACTGTAACCTCTAATTCTTTTTTCTTAGCGTTATCTATTAAGTTCTCTTTAATCAAAAATTCAGAAAAGTCGAAAACATTACTGAAGCTATTCTCTTTGAGGTATGCGGCGCAGTTAGAAGATAGTAAAATTACTCTCTTATTCCTAAAATACTCTCTGAGTTTAAACCTTATCTCTTCTGCCCTCTTCGTATCACCTCCACTATAGTGGGCTAATCCGCAACAAGTGTTAAGTATAGTTACTTTAAATCGTTTACTGAGGAATTTAAATGCCTTTTCGACTACGTGTCGGAAAAGCACTGAAGTTATACAGCCTGGGAAGAGTATTACTTCTGCATTTTGATTTATGTACTCTAGAGGTTTATTAATAGAAGTTGCGAATTCTCTTAACCTACTTACTATTTGATTTCTCGAATAATTAGAAAATCTCAGTAATAAGTAAAGTAGATATGGGGTTTCTAGAACTCTGTAGCTCATTTTCTCCATATATTTAGGCTTCCTGTAGCTACTCATAATCTTACTGAAGACAACTCCGCTAGGGCATGCTTCCTCGCATCTCCTACAGAACATACAAGTATAAATTCCCTCACTTTCTAGGCCTAACTTTGCTATCATTATCCTTCCTCTAGGAGAGTGTACCTCGGATCTAGTAACTACATAGGTTGGACATGATTCGAGGCAAAATCCGCAATGTACACACTTATTTATTTCTTCACTCATGTTACTTCCCACGGTTTTGTGTATAATATTCTCAGATACTCATTATTAACCTTACATTCTTCTAAGACTGGTAGAAGCTTACATGGATTTAATAAGCCTTTAGGGTCAAAGACCTCCTTTATCCTCCTCATCTGCTCTATCTCATCCCTATTGTAATAATACTCCATAAACCTTACTTTTTCTATACCAACTCCATGTTCTCCGCTAATAACTCCACCTACCTCTAGGGAGATTTTGACTATTTCAGCACTAGCCTCTAAAGCGTTTAGTACGGACTCCTTATTATCAGGATCGTAGGCAATTAGAGGATGTAAATTGCCGTCACCTGCGTGGAATACATTTGCAATGAATAACTTTCTCCTTTCACCAATCTCATATATTTTGGATAGGACATAAGGCAATGATGTTCTCGGTACATTACAATCTAGGGTTATATAGGCAGGAGAGATTACACCCATTGCAGGGAACGCGCCCTTCCTTCCCCTCCATATTCTCTCTATTTCTTCTGCCGATTTGGGTATTATAAAGTATCCATTGTTCTCCCTTATTACCTCCTTCTCAATCTCTAGGTACTCCTCTGCACCGAAACCATCAATCTCTATAATCAGTATAGCTCCAGCATCTGGATAATTAGCCTTATATCTACTCCTTTCAACAACATATATCGAGTTCCTGTCCATCATCTCCATAGCTGCAGGTATTATTCCAACTCTAAAAGTATCCACTACCGCTTTTGCCGCTGATTTTACATCGGGAAAAACACCCATTATTGTTAGAGACTTTATCGGCTTTGGTGTTAATCTCAATGTCGCTCTAAGTATTACACCTAATGTACCCTCCGCGCCAATAAATATTGGCATGGGGTCTAAGAAAGGTATCCTACCCAAATCCTCTACCTTGCCATCTAATGTAAGAACCCTCAATGCTACGACATTATTTACCGTAGTTCCATATTTTAGTGCATGAATTCCTCCAGAATCGTGTGAAATATTCCCGCCTATTGATGAAACTACGTAACTGGAAGGGTCTGGAGCGTAAAATAACCAAGGTGGCGAGTTTTTTGTAACTAACGCATTCGCAATCCCGGGGCCGACCGTTATTTCCATTCCCTTGGCTTCATGAACCTTATTGAGTCTCGTCATCGATACTACGACTTCATTCTGCGTAGGTACTGTAGAACCGCTTAAGCTAGTACCAGAACCTCTTATGACAAACTTTATCCCGCGAGACACTAGAAAATTTACGACCTTAATAACCTCTTCTTCATTTCCAGGCAGCACTATTAACGAAGGTTCACCTTTAACTAGCGTAAACGCATCGTAAGAATAAAGTTCCTTATCCCTATCACTAATGACCCACTGCCTTCCGACTAACTTTTCTAGATCCTCTATGATATTTTTTTCAATCACGATCTACTATTTCGAGTATAGACTTAAATTCATAATTCCATAATGCTAGAAAGACTTTTCCCTCTTTATAATCTAAAATGAACCAGATAAATAACAATATTTTCTATATTTAGATTACTTATTAGTGAAAATATTGTTATTATTCTCCTTATGCTATCCTTTTAAATATGATTACAAAATAAAGGTTACAGTTTAGGCTTTATTTAGAGTTGAATATGAGACCCCTCCTCTTTTTATTTTAACTTTTCTGCTCCCTTATTAGATTCTCGCTCTATTTAGGAAGAGTCAAGTAATTTCTTTCCTAAAGCCTATCCTATTCGTTCTCGTAACGGGACTAGAAATTTGTAAGAGGATTAGAAGTAATTAAAAATAACTAAAAATTACGTAGAAATGTTACAGACTAAAAAATGCTACTCTGCCCTGAAGAAGCAAGACTTACTTTCTCTCTATAATCTATTATACTAATAATAAATTGCTTTAACCTTCAATAATAAATATTTACTTTTTTTCTAAATATAGAGTTTAGTTTAGATATTATATAGTTTATAAGCAGTTGAAAATGCTTCGAATCCGTTTTTATTTCTATCTCTATACTATTTACTCCTTTATTATTTTCAACTAATGGAATTATATTGAAATTTATTAAAATTTTTTCATTTGTTTTTAAATGTTCTAAAATCCAATCATATACTAATTCATATTGTACATTAAAATATATCCTAAATTCATATACTAACTCATCTACTATAATTTTTAAAATGTTATTACTAAGTTCACCTAAGTTTTGTGGAAAATTATATATTTTCGTTAATAATTGATTTTTACTTTCATCAGTTATTATACTGTATTTATATCGGATAGTCATAATTTAAAAAATTCTATTCTATCTAAATAAAGATTTCTTGTAATTCGAATAGTCGTACAAAAAATATGTTTAAAGTAATTTAAATTGATCATAATTATTGTCATTATTTATTAAATAATAATTTAATCTTGTTTTAATATAATTTAATATATCAAGTAGTTTGTTTGAGGTGGTACTTAGCCTGACATGAACTTCATAACCTTCTTTTTCTAAGCATAATTTTATTTCAAAATCCAAAATAATTTTTCCATCCTTATTTTCAAATATAAATTTAAAATTATATTCATTATTTATAAAAAATAAAATTCTAAATAAATATCTATAATCGTCGAATATAATATACAACAATCCATTATTTATTTCACCAAGAAATTTAGGTAAATTATAAATTTTAGTTAGTATTTGATATCTATTTTCCCTCGTGAAAACTTTAATTGAGCTCAGCGACTGCATGGAAGGAAATTAGTGTATTACCGATATCAATACTTTTGAGCTTTTCGACAGTCTACGGAATGCTTATCGTTTAATATACGCAAGTATTATAAGGAGATTAATAATATTTAACAATACTACACAATATATCATTAAATCTCTCGCTAGAGATAAGATAGTAATTTCACATAAACCTTGCAAAGCTAAAATCTTTAATAGTGCGGTCTCTAATTTAGAACTCTTAGTAATTTTTGAGATAAGTTTTAATGATTTACTATTTTTTAGTCTTAACAATTCTGGAATCTTATTTATAAATTTCATAGCATCTTCAGTTAACACATACTCATGAATTATATTTCCAAAAAATCTTCTTTTCTTAGATATTTTTCTAAAGAAATTATATTTGTTTGTGAAAATCTCTAAATAATTTTTAATTGTACGTGTACTTATTCCAGACTCTAAAGATAATACCTTAATCGGAATAATGCCTCCATTTAGCAAACTAGCTTTTAGAAATTCTAATAAGTAATAATAATGAGTAGGATCAAACTCATTATTTTGCTTCATTACTTCCCTACTTTGGAAATTTAAAGTAGAATTAAGAAGATCCTCTATAGTTTTAACTAATTCAATACCTTCTTTAGTCAATGCATAATGGTTATTTCTCTTTTCAATTAAGCCTTTCTTTGATAGCTTCCCAATACTATCTATAATAGATTTTTTATTAATGCCAGTAATTTGCGAAATCACTGATGTAGGTAATGGTCCATAATTATAGAGAGAAAGTACTACCTTCCACTGTACTACAGACTTAGAAAAATCTATCTTCTCGTCTATTCGCCTAATCTTTTCTATTATTAACTCTATTCGTTCGATGTGACTCATCAAACTAATATAGGAATATAAGCTTTTAAATCTAACTAAAAAAAAAAAAAACGTTCACTTAATATTTTACCTTATTAAGTATTTTCATTCTTTTTGAAAATATTTTAAAATATTTAGGTTAATTTCTAGTTATAATATTTATAAACTAATCGTTCTATGTGAAGACCA
>JAWARQ010000015.1:0-9101 GCA_038893355.1 Sulfolobaceae archaeon | reverse complement strand
TTTTAGGATGCCTAAGGGTAAGGAAGTTAACGTCAAGGACTTCGACGTGGGAGAAGCACTGGACTCGTTATCCCCATAGGCTTGTTAGAGGCGCTAGCATGTGGTGCCTTGTTATGCGTCATGTACCCCGTAGTTTATTCAAGGGAGAAGACCCCCTTGAATGAGGCTTACTTGAAGGGGATAGAGAATATTAGAAACAAGCTGATATAATATTACAAGAAGTTTTCGAATTTCATGACTGTTTGAGGACAGTCCCCTTATTTATTAAATAACAACATGATATCTGTACTCTTAAAGTGATTATTAAAATTTTTAAAATTCATTATGTATCTTTAATATTCGTATTATGGTTTTAAATTCTATTAAATTATTTAATTTTATTAATAATTTTATTAAATATTTATATTAAATAATCTTTATAAGTTTCTATAGACTTTAAGTTTTCAATAAATAATTTTCAGCATAATGCCTACAAGTTTATCGTTTTAACAAACACTTTTCACTGTTATTGAGAGTTAAATTAAAAAATCTGTTTAGTAATTACATATATAATAGTGATAGTTTGAGTATTGTGACTCAAGAATTAAATAAGATTAATAAGGAAGGCAAAAAGTTAAATTATAAAACTCCAAGGATTATTGTTTTGCCTCACTGTACTGCAATGAATTCCGATATTTCAACAATATGGTGATAAACTGTGTCTCTTTTAGATTTAAAACCAAAATTAATTAGAAAATATAAAAATTTAAATAAATATATGATAATTTATCCAAATTATTTAGTTAATGAAACGGGAGCTAAAATTATTGAACTATGTAATGGAAATTATACTGTAAAGGAAATTATAGAGACTATTAAAAATAGTTATGAGAATGAGCATTATTCTAAGATTGAAGAGGATGTAATAAATTTTTTACATACGCTTTATTCACTTAACATTGTAATTTTTAATAATGAATAGGAGGTGACGATAATTGTTTATAATTAAGGGTAATGATATAAAAGAATTCTTTGATGGTAAATACATACCAGTGAGATCAAGACTCTTTATAACTACCGGTTGCAATTTAGGATGCTTGCATTGTTATGTCAATGCTAAGAATCCGCTTCCTGATGAGTTAACAGAAGAAGAATTTTATAAGATAATTGATGAGTTAATCAAAAGTGGTTTGTTATATTTAACAATAACTGGAGGAGAACCTTTAATTAAAAAACACTTAGTATTAAAAATTATAAAATATGCATCTAAATATGGTATCATTATAAGGTTAAATACTAACGGTTTATTAATAGATGAGGAAATAGCTAAAGAGTTTTCACTAATTCCTAACTTTCATGTTAGCATAAGTTTAGACGGTCCAAAAGAAATTCATGAAAGAATAAGAGGTAAGGGTACTTTTGATAAGGTTGTAAATAATATTAAAATTTTAAGGAAATATAATGTTAGAGTTGCAATTTCATCTGTCTTAACAAAGCCTAATATACCTTATATGGAAGAAATGGTAAAGTTAGCGATAAAATTGGATACACAAGAAATAAGATTCCCAATTTTTCTTCCTCTAGGTAGAGGAAAATTTAATAGAGAATTATTAGAGCCAGATATTTTAGATCTTTTTAAGGCTGGAAAAGAATTTTCAAGACTTACTAGAATCTACGGAGATAAGATAGCTATGTCAATTGATCTTCCTCCTGCATTTATTGATAGTGATGTATTATATAACCCTAAATATGAATTCTTAAAATATGGTTGTTATGTTGGATTTGTAAGGTTAGATATATTCCCAGATGGCAAAATATATCCATGTGATACTTTTGCTGATAATGACTTTATAATAACGAATTGTAGGAATAATAGGAAATTAGATTTTATATCTATAATGAATAGTTCCGTAGTATTATCTAAAATACGAGAATCTTCAGATAAACTAAAAGGAATATGTGGAATTTGCAAATTTAATCAAACTTGTAGAGGACACTGTAGAGCATATTCATATAACGTATATAAGGACTTATCATCACCAAATCCATTATGCCAAAAACTATACGATATTGGAATGTTCCCCAAAGAATATTTAATTGAGGGTAAGAGATGGATGTAAAAGCCAAAAATTATATTGCAATATCTACATTACTTTATTTCATTACTCAGTATTTAGGGCCTTATTATCCGATTTATTTAATAGATCAAGGTATTTCTTTGTATACAATTTCAATTTTTAGATCAATACAATTGATTAGTAATATTTTTTCAAGATTGCTTATAGCATTTATATCAGATAAACATAATAAACTTTTATTAATTAGTTTGGGTATTTTATTTAATGCATTAGGTTTTTCGCTATTACTTATTTATCCTTCTCTATTTTCATTCATTCTAATCGGAACTGGTGATGCATTGATTTCCATATATCTATTTGTATATATAAGTGAAGCTGAAATAAAAGAAAGAGATAGGGCATTCCACCTAAGTAGAATTTTCAGTTCTATTGCTGGAGTTCTGGCAGGAGTGGTTGGATCATTTGTTTCATCGCCATTAACAATAATACTGTCAGCTTCTATTGTGCTGTATTTAACTTCACTTACTCTAACTTTATATTCTAGAAACCAAGAAAAAATAATTAATACTCATAATACCATTAATATATTAAATATTGATAAATTTAGAAAATATGCATTTTTAATTTTTTCTAGGAATATTATCTTATATATCTTTATAAATATATTACTTTATTTTTCTTTTAATTATTTTATATATACTTGGCCGATATTTATGAAGAATTTGGGATTTCATGAGAAGGATTTAGGTTTATTTCTCTCTATTATGATTATAATATTAAATTTGGGTACATTATTCTCTTATAAAATTAATCTAGATACTAAAAATAAATTATATATAGCTTTTTCCATACTTGCAATATCCTTTATCCTTATTGTTAATGGTATTTTCATAGGAGTCTTATTTTTTGAATTTGCATGGGGAATTATATCGCCAAATTTGAACTTACTTGCATCAATTATAATTCGAAATGATTATAGGATACCCATATTTTCTATCTCATCATTCATATATAATTCAGCTACTTCACTACTACTTTTATTATTGGGCTCCTCCAATAGTCTTATCTTACCTTATTTCATATCCTTTATTTTCTCTTTAGTTTCAATAGTTTGTCTTATTTTTATAAAATAAAAGCTAATATTAATTAGTGTAATAGAGATTGTGCTGAGATGGAGATTTGCCCATAGGGCATATTAATGACGAATTGAGGATCTATGGGACCTAAATTTGAGTGTTTACCCATTATTATCCCGTCTGAAGCTAAAGCGAATAATGTTGCTGCAGACATCGCGGCATCTGGGATTATAGCAATTACTCTATCAAATTTCTTCCTTAAGTACTCTACTATAGATTGCACAGCTTCTATTTGCCCTCCTGGACTATGTAAAAGTATAGCAATCTCTTTATCTTTTATACCATATACGGTTTCCATAAATGCTTGTTTATCAGCCCATAACGTCGATAGGACTTAAAATTGGATTATCCATCCATCGGGTAGCATAAAGTATGGCTGGTTTATTCAGATAATTTGCGAGTTCCTTCAAGTATTTTCTCCTAACTTTATCTAACGCTAAAGGATCTGTCTTTAATGAGCTTAATATCTCGTTTAAAATCTCAGACCATGTAGGCAAAAAATTCACCTTATACAGAAGAAGTGGAGGGAAATACCCTTAACCCTTTGTTAAGAAAAGGCTCATACACTTTATTTATTTGTTCAGCATACTTATTGTAAATCTCTAAAAGCTCTAACAAATCTTTAATATAAACAGTAGAATTTTCATTCAATTCTTTTACGTCATCACTCGTCATTGTTTTCCACCTAAAAGTAACCTGTAGCTAGACTTTTAAAACCACCTATTAAGACTTCTAGTAAGTTTAGTTGTAATTAAATTTGATCCCTCTACGTAAATTTTTTCCAAAATGGTTCTAGACTCTAAATAACGTTTAAAATAAAAACCATTTAATGTCAGAAAATGCAAGACGTCTCCCTTCTAGGTTAGCACAGCTGAATTGACAAAAACATGATAAGAGTAGGCAAGATCAAAGATTTAATATTGCTAAGGAAGGAGATGCTAACTGCAGTGCTCGAAGGTAGTATAATTAGGAAAATACACGGAGCGTGTAAATAACAACAGTAGTTTGTTTGGAAATTACGAGAGAATAGGTTATAATACTATTTGCGGAATAAGTGGTAGTAATAATACTAATAGTTGAATTAATATTATTTTTTGTGGAATAGGTAATCAAATAAATATGAGGAAAATATTACTAGATAATTAGTGTTAAGCACTTCTGAAGGGCAAATGCAAAGTATTGAGTAATGAAGTTAAACTGGTAAGGAGAGCGGGTTCGACATAGAATATCTTATTTTCTCATTTTCACACGAATCCTTACATTCATTTGAAATGTAACTGTGAGTATTTTCATTATAACACTGCAACAGAATACTTCACTTTATCATTGCACACATAGTTCAAATATCTGCATATTTCCTCCTTATATCTATATAAATTCTCAAATCTTCGTTCTAATAGTTCCCTCTTCTTCTCACTTTTAATGAACTCACAATCTATTCTACACTCGTCGATTGAATCTATGTCAAGTTCACACAAGGATTACCAAAACTATCTCTTAAATCCGGATAAACATTAATGTTCATTATCTTAGCTTTAATTACCACCTTTTTCCCGTTTACTATAATCTCAGTACCGCCTTCACTTATTATCCTTAACTCCGGTATGACTGCAGTATGAGTGAGCATCTTTTGTCAATTACATAATTCACCCATTTTAGGTTTATCACTCAAAACTGAGAGTATTGAATTACTTACCACAGAAATTATCTGGTCATTTTCAGTAACTACTATATTGGGGATTAAATACACCATCAAGGTAACATCTCTTCTTTTAAACTAAATTTTGCTATTAAAGGTTTATTACTCAAAACTTCATATTCAGCAAGTTTTTCACTCATTATACTCTGCCTCTAAGATGCTTATATCTCCCCTATCATTTCTGTATATAATAATCCTACCCTCATGGTACTCGATTTTACTCCACCTTTCGCTAAATTTAATTACAATCCCAGCTTCATTATCTAAAACTATTGGGTAAACTGGTTGTAAAGATACGTTACAAACAGTATTATCAAGGTTAACAGCATTAGAAACAGAATAAACATTCATAAATAATTTAATGAAAAGCTAGTTAAAATATTTAAGGAACATAATGCAAGCACACCATGAGAGTTGAAGAAATCAGATAGCTGGACAAGGATACGTTAGAAGATTCGTTTACGGTACAACATAACGCACTGACTCAAGCAAATAAATTTACTTTATGTTTTTAAATATAGGTATGAGGCTTACATATAGAAGAGAACCCTACAATGAACTCGAGGAGCAATGTGAGGGGGAGGAGTTCGATGAGGCCCTTCATGTCGTGGCTGGGAGGTATGCTCCCTAACCTAGGCGTGGGGAGCCGGACAGGGGGTATAAGGACGGGAAGTTGATATCATGAAATCCCGATGAAAGTCCGACCCCTTATCAGGGGAAAACTACTTGGAAGTCACTGTGGGACTATAACATAGTTCTTCAGCTTATCGTTTAATTTATTAAATAGTTTTAGGTCAGTAGTTAATAGCTTAGTACCTTCCTTTATAGCAAGATAAAGAAATGCGGAATCATAGAAAGGTAACTTCTCTTGTACTGCTAAGTTAATAGCTTCCATGGTAATATCCTTAACATAAACTATCTTGCATAATTTCTCTATAAAATCTAAAGCATTCTTTAACTGCTCCAATGTAATATTGTAATCATCGTTAAATATTACTATCCTTTTCCAGGCAACATTAGAAACTTCAGCAAAGGCCAAATCTAACGTTAAGAAACCTTCATCACTGCCTTCTATTATTTTTATCACTTTGTCTGTGAAATTATCTCTAAAGAAAAATGAAGCTATGGCAGAAGAATCGAGTATCAAGCTTCCCTGTCCTCTCTGATTAAGTCCGCATTACTTATATTTTTCATTTTAGCTAAATTCTTTCTCCCCTCTTCTATGTATTTCCGTATTAACTCCTCCCTTACTCTATCTTCTATATACTTACTTATCTCCTTTTGCCAATCCACATTTACCAAATTCATTAATTCCCTTAACTTTTTCGGTATCCGTATACTATAAACGGTAGACATATAAATAATATTCTCGTCCAGGTTAAAATAAATTACGGCTAATAGTTTTAGGTTTTCCTTAGATTTTGCAGAGAAGCTTATGATAGAAGAATCCATATAATTCTACGTGAACATACTCATAATTAATTATAAGTATGAAGTATACCCCTCATTCTCTACCTCGTTACACAACTTTTCTTTTTCAGCAATCTCCTTTTCCTCTACAAAGTATTGAATTGAGGGGAGTAAGAGTTTATCGTCTATTTGGGGTGTTCTCAAACAGTCATGAAATTCAAAAAGTATTTGTAAAAATATTAGATTAACGTAAAAAATTGTCCCCCTAATGTTATTTGCTAAAAAGATCTAGTAGTGTAAGGACAAACATTATTTTACAAAACATTTATGTGCAAGGGCTACGAGGCTTATGTGAGGATCTACGAGATGGACCTCGTAACCCTTGCGTAATTAATATCTTTGATCCTAAGGAATTTAAACCTTAAGCCGAGAAAATACAAGCTAGAGGACCTCGCCTACGCAATAGTAGCATACTTACTAGGAGTACAAGTCACGAACTAGAATACCACCATCAACACTATACTACTACACTAAAAAACTAGGGGTAAAGAGGAGAAAGGAAGAAAGGCCACCATGCCCATCTTGTAACTCAAACAAAGTAATAAAGAACGGCTCGTCTAGAGGAAATACAAGTGCAAAACTTGCGGAAGAACATTTTACCAAGCACCTAGCCACAAGATGGGTAAAGAACAAAAGGAGAGGATACTAAAAGAGTACTTGAATAGAATGAGCATAAGGGCAAAAGCAAAGGTCGAAGGGAGATCATTAACTACGATATACAGTTTTATAAGGAGAAAAGGGGTAAAAGCCTATGTAAACCTACTAGTATTACGAGAACAACTAAAGGTCTTTACTGCGAAATTTGCGGTAATTGACGAGAGTTGGACTTACTTGAGGGCTAGGCGTGGCCCAAAAAGGATAGACTTGTGGATATGGAACGCTTTGCTAGATGGTGTACCACTTTCCACGACTGGCGATAGGGACCATAGGACTTTCAATTACCTCTTGAATTACCTATCTAAGGGTGAAGTGTATTACACGATTATTACCCAGTTTACCAAGTACTTAGCAACCATATTGCTGGCAAGGAGTACACTTACACGGTAGAGAGCCACAATTCCTACTGTAGGGCTCATTTAGCTAGGTTAGCAAGGGACACGAGGGCTGTAAACAGAAGTGAGGCTATGGTTAACTATAGTCTTGCCTTACTGTATGTTATTTACCGCGTAGTTTATTCAAGGGAGAAGACCCCCTTGAATGAAGCTTACTTGAAGGGTGTAGAGAATATTAGAAACAAGCTGATATAATATTACAAGAAATTTTCGAATTTCATGACTGTTTGAGGACAGTCCCAAGATAGAGGATGAGGTTTAACCGAAAAATTTTATGATTTTGGCCATTGTTCTTTTTTAAAGTTATTAATTTAGAGTTTTCTATAAAATGCTCTTCAGGGTTTTCGTAGGATGCTAATCTTAGCTTATTTTTCATATAATTTCTCTCCTCATGGATAATTATTTATATACTATTTCAAAAATCTTTCATATCTAGAGATTATTAAAAAATATATATACTACAAAGTAGTATATTTACTATTAGGTGGTTTAATTGATTGTTGTAGAAAGGAAAGATGGAAAAATTGAAGAAATACCAATAATTGACTATCATGTTCACGTATGGAAGGCTAATGAGGAAAACTGGCTAAGGCCAGAATTGGCTAAAGGGTGGATAAGTTGTTTTTATGACTATCATAAGGCACTTTCCCCTGAAGAGTACATAATGGACTTTAATACCTTTAAATACTATGGTTCCAATAGAATGATTGAAGATGTTTTTATTAATGGTTATGTTGATATTGCTATTACACAGCCACAGTATTTACAATACTTTTATCGTGAGCCATTTGGAAATACTGAAGAGTTCGGTAAACTCGCACTCTCTAATCCATATAGATTTATAATAGGAACTAGATGGGATCCCAGAGATGGTGAGGAGGGAAAGAGAAGGTTAGAGGAGGATGTAAGAAAGTATAGGATTAAACCTTGGCAGATGAGACATGTTAAACTATACACTGCAGAATGGAAAGAAGTTAACGGGAAGTTGTCGAGAGGCTGGAGGCTAGATTCTAGGGAGGCGTTTGAGTTTATTGAATATAGCAAATCTTTAGGTATAGATATACTAGTTCCACATAAGGGTCCTACGGTTTGGCCTCTAGATAGAGATGCATTTGATGTTAAAGATGTTGATGCTGCTGCAACATCATTCCCAGAGGTTAAGTTTGTAGTGACCCATGTTGGACTACCTAGGCTAGATGACTTCTGTTGGATTGCAACCCAAGATAAGAACATTTATGCAGGTCTAGCTGTAGCTTCTGCGTTTATACGCAAAAGGCCCAGATATTTTGCACAGATAATTGCTGAATTACTCTTCTGGTTAGGTCCAGAGAGAATACTGATGGGTTCGGATTATGCACTTTGGCACCCGAAGTGGATACTTGAAGACTTTATAAAGTTTGAATTGCCTAAGGACATTGAGAAGGAGTATGGTGCCGAATTAACCTTGGAAATTAAGAAGAAGATATTGTATGAGAATGCTGCAAAGCTTTGGGGGGTTAATGTTGACGAGATTAAGGGGCTGAAAGATGAAATAAGTAAGAGGGCAAAAGTTCTAAGAGTGAAGTTGGAGGAGTAAGTGATGGGTAATAGCATTATGAAAGTATTAGAAGAAATTATAGATCCAGAGGCTAATCATTCCATAGTCGAATTGGGGCTAGTAGAAGAAATAAGGGAAGAGGCGAATAAA
>JAWARQ010000014.1:0-10016 GCA_038893355.1 Sulfolobaceae archaeon | reverse complement strand
CCCTTTTCTAACCCTAAAGCCTTCAACTCCCTAATTAAAACCTCAATATCCACCTATTTTCCCAAGCAGTAATTATGTCCTCAGGGGTGTCATTTATGTTGGTTGAGAAGAAGTACCTCTTACCCAAACCCTCGACTACGAGTAACTTTATGGGGATACCTAGGTACTCGACTAGCTACTCCCCCTCGGGGAACTCGCAAACTAGCAAGGACCTACCACCCTCAGTTGCCAGCAAGTTGGCCTTGAGTTCCTTGATAATATTAGGCAAAAGAGTCTTAGAATTAACGTACCAAGAGTCGAAGGAGGTTACAACAACGTTGAATTCCCTCAAGAGTATTGGTAAGACCTCTAGATACAGTTGGATTTTCGTCTTGAACTCTGCCTCTTCACCCCTTTCTTTGAGTATTTCTGCTACTTTTTGTGGTATGTAGGGTATTATTGCTACTATGTAAGTCTCGTTTGTCTTCAAGTCTTTTATTGCTATTATGACTGTATTGCTGGCTCGAATCTTTTGTGTTCTCTGCAGTAGTATATTTTTTGTGTGCAGTTTCTTGGTGCTAATATTGCCCTTGCTTTATGGTCATGCGTGTCGTCTACTATTAGTTGTGTTGGATGGTTCTTTACTATCTCTTTTACTGTCTCTATTAGGCTAGTGTTTGCTAGTTTGTCTAGGTTTTTTAGTACTGTTTCGTAGTCCATTTTTGTTTCTTGTGCTGCTGTGCTACCTATTACTCCCCCTAATACTAGCCTTTTTAATGTGTCTCTCCTCAAGGTCTTCAAGGTTGTGGATATTCGTTGTAGTGCTTCTTGAAGCGCCTCGTAATACTCTTGGGTTAACGAGTTTATACTCATTCGATATTTTGTTTAGTTAATTTTTAAAAAGTTTTCAAGGTCTCCTCAACCTGTACGGATTTTCCAATAAATGCTACATGAATAACTTAATAGAAGGTCACTTCCTTATTTGAGAATAAATATATCAGATGCATATTAAATCGCTCTAAATTTAATTGAGATATTGACTTCTCGTTCTATATTCACCGTCTCGTTTCTTTTTTATCAATTACCATATGCTTATCAGGATTTGAAATTAGGTCTATTCGTTTCATGAATAATAATAATATTTTCATAATTTTATGTATATTTCCTAATAAAATTGTTTTTAATAATAATAATTTTTATATAATTATAGAAATTTAAATACTTAATTGTAATTTAACTAGACAATCTTTTATAAGTTAATGAGAAAAAGAGGAATGGCAAATGCCTAGATCATCTCAAAGAGGGGTTCAGAAACCTATCAGAGAAGTAGGTCTTAGAGATCTAGTCTTTATGAGTATTGGAGGTCAATCTCCATTTTTAAGTATATTAGTTTACGGTCTTGTGGCATATTCTAAAGGAGGTGCTTTTGCACCAATAGCAGTAGTTCTAGGAACTTTGCTAGTTTTAATGAATGGTCTTGTAGTATATAAGCTTTCTATGAAGTTCACTCAAAGCGGAGGGTATTATACATATACTTATTATTCCCTTACCAAAAGATTAGGTTTTGAAACCGGTTGGACATATTTATACTATTCTGCACTATACGGAAGTGCTTACACACTTGGAGCAATAGCCTCGATAGCCACTGTGCTTCCGTTCCTAAACGTCTATGAGTTATCAATTATATTCCTCATAATAGCATCGGTATTCGCGCTTCTTGGAAAAAGGCCTTCATTTAAATATGCTATGTTTGCAAGCTCTTTAGAGATTCTCATGATGTGTCTACTAGCCTTAGCATTCCTATACTCAACTCACTTTACTTTCTATAATCCGTTTCATGAGGTACCTCCTCTTTCTGCAATAGCTACAGCCATAATTTTTGGTTCTGGTATTCCTACTGGATATGGTTCAATCACGCCACTATCTGGTGAGGTTAAAGATCCAAAAAAGACTGTACCTATTGCAATTATAACGGTAATTTTACTCGGCGGGCTTTTAGCTGCTTTCGATATTTATGCTATCGTAGATCATATTATATACTACAACTTACAACTTAACTCTTCAATATCTTTTCTGCAACTCATAGAGGATAAATTTGGATTGATAACATTAGTACTTGCTGCTATTGCTGCAGTTAACGACGGTATATTAGCAACTTTAACTTTTATGTTTGCTACTTCAAGGACAATTTATGCAATGGCCGTAAACGGTTTATTCCATAGTAAGTTAGCAGAACTTAAGAATAGTAGGGAGCCATTTAATGCAATGGTCGTAACAGTTATAGCTTACTGGTTTATTATCTTCACCTCATTATCTTTATCTGGAGGAGATGCGTTTAACGCTTTTACTTTAGTAGGTTTAATGGCTATGTTAGGAAATTTGTATGTTCATCTGGCTACCGACTTTTCATTATTTAGAATATCTTTAAAGAGGTTAAAGAAGAGGAAATTTGAAATTGCTATCTCCTTAGCCTCTGCAATATTTACTCTTTATATCCTAATAACTTCTGTACCCTCTGTTACTACAATAGCATTAGATGCCTTTATATTATGGCTCCTTTCTGGATTCATGGTTGCTGAAATAATAGATATAGTAAAGCAAAAAGAAGAGGAGGAAAAGTAAATGTGGTGAAGTAGAGAAGTCGCGGTAACTTATGCATTTAACGAATAGAGTACCAGTGAAAGTACCTACTTTTTAAAATACAAGGATTATCTATCTCTCTATTTAGATACGATGAAGCAGGAAAAAGCTTAGAAATCTTAGCCTTTACCATGGCTCATTCGAAATTCTTAGATTATCTCTTCAAATTTTGTATAAATACTATTTTATTCCTTTCTTTTCAATAAAATTAATTAAATATTTTACTAAATTTCTATTTTAAAATTTTAACATATATGAATAAATTATACTAAACATAGGATTTATAATCTTTTCTTTAACAATTCTTAAATTTTTCCAGGTAAAGAGAGAAGGTTCAAGATAACATGCTAGAGCACATCTATTACAGTAAGAATATCTATTCCAATCGTACTCGTTCCATAATTTTATTATATCAACTTCCCAAATTTTTTCTTTACCATTATACTCATTCCATACATAACAAGGTAGGATTATTCTTCCTTCAGGGTCAATATTAATCGTTAACCAAGGTTTACAGATCCAAGGAATATTATAAAACCAACTATTGATAATAGCCTTAAAGTAATAGTCACTTTCTATTATTGGCTTGCCTTTTCTCTTTAATTCTAATAATCCTTCTAAAACTCTTTTTAGCTTTTCTTTATTAGGGGACATTTTTTCTGCGGTTGAGTAATCATATGCTATTTGAATACTGATAGTTATTCCTAATTTTTCAGCTAAATCAACAACCTGAAATACTTCGTCTGTATTTTCATTAGTTAGTGTAAAGCTAATTGATGTTGGTATTCCCCTCTTAATACTTTCCTTAATGCCTTCTATAGCTCTGTCAAAAGAACCTTGAACACCCCTTAATTTATCATGGGTCTCTCCAATACCATCAATGGAAACGAAAATATGGTCTAAATATTCACTAATTTTACTTATCTTATCTTTTAATAACCATCCGTTCGTAACTATTGATGTGTAAAATCTTTTATTTGATTCTTCAAGGATTTGTGGTAAATCACTTCTTAATAACGGTTCTCCTCCTTCAAAACCCATAAAGAGTACTCCAGCTTCTTGTAATTTATTCATCATTTTTATCTCTTCCTCTAATGTCAAAATTCTTTCATCTTTTCTTCTCCAAAATGGACACATTCTACACCTTAAGTTACAAGAATAAAGTAATTTGTGTCCTGCTATTAAGGGGAGTTTTTTAATTGCTCTTCCTTTAATTAACCTTAAAAAATTTCCAAAAATCATAGGCTTAACTTTTGTCATAAACAAGAATTGGGGATAAACTTAATTAAATTTATTCTCTACGATAGGTAATCAAACTGCAAAAGTTATTAAAAGGAAACAAGGATCAGTGGGTAAGCTTACTTTCCCTAATTTAGGCTTAAAATTTCTAATCTGAGCCAGCACCACATCCACAATATCCATACTCATCAATTTCTAATCCACATACTGGGCATACTTGACTTTCTAATCCTTCTTCCTCTTTTTCTGAGACATTATCTAAATCAATTAAGCCCCTAACTAGATCTCTTATTGATACTATTCCATAAATCTTTTTATTATCATCAGATAACACTGGCAAGTGCCTAAATCCATTCTCAATCATTACCTTTAATGCAGAGTAAATACTTGCATTCATTCTTATACCTTTAACATCTCTCGTCATGTATTCTTTGACCTCTGCATTTATTCTCTCATCTGCAAAAGCTCTTACGATGTCCCTTTCAGTTATAATTCCGACAATTTTATCTTGTGAATCTAAAACTAACAAAGAACCTATATTATGGTTTTTCATTTCCCTTGCAGCAGTAACTATCTTTTCATTTTCCCTAATTACAATTACCGGCTTACGTGCAAACGTATAAACCTTTAGACTCATATGATTATATCATTTAAAGTTTTTAAAAATCTGTATATGATTCTCTTTTCATGTTTATTTTAAATTTTCGTAGTAACTCTTTAAACACTTTATTCAAATTTTAAATTACTATTATTAATCTTAGTCTTCATTATTTCTGAACTATGACCCGCAAAGGCTGATGAATCTGGATTTATATACTTCTTAGCCATACTTATGGCAACTGCAGCCTGAGAAAAGCCGATAGCTATTAAGCTCATTTTCGGTAGACCTTCTTGATAAGCTATATCTCCCGCAGCATATACCCCTGGAAGATTTGTTTCCATTTTACTGTTAACTATTACCTCTCTACCCTTCATATTAACTCCCCATTTTGGTAAATTTCCTAGATCGCCCTTATGACCTATACTTATTATAACTGCATCTACATCTAAAACCTTTTCCTCCTTTGTTCTATTATCAAAGATTATAGCTTTTTTTACCGACTTTCCATCTCCTATAATTTCCTTTAATTCATGCCATAGATAGACCTTAGCGACCTTAAATAATTCTGTAACACTCCTTTCATGTGCTCTAAATTTATCCCTTCTATGTATTAATGTCACGGAATTTGCAATTGTGGATAAATTTAAAGCCCAATCTACTGCAGAATCACCACCACCTACTATCAGGACATCCTTTCCTTCAAAATCCTTCTTTCTTTTCACACTATAATATACACCCCTCCCTTCATATTCTATTTCCCCTTTAACGCCAAGCCTATTAGGTACAATTTTTCCTATTCCTGTCGCAATAAGTATTGTTCTTGATTTATATATATTACCCTTATCTGTAGTAATTAACCATAAACTATCCTCTGATTTTGAAATTTGTTCAACCCACTCCTTTACTCTTATTTCTGGTGAAAATGTTTTTGCTTGCTCTATCAAGTTTTGAGCTAATTCATAAGCCAGAACTTTAGGAAATCCGCCAACATCGTAAATATATTTTTCTGGATATATTGAAACTAATTGCCCTCCTAATTCTTCTTGACCATCAATAAGGAGTGTCTTCATATCCCTTAATCCTGCATAAAAAGTAGCAAATAAGCCAGTGGGTCCTCCTCCTATTATCGTTATATCATATTCATTCATATTCTATAATCTGATTTATTCTATTTAAATTTTTCTGATTTATAATGTGATCTATTAAGATATAACTATTATAATATAAGCTTTTTAAGAAGTTTAAAGATAATGAAACTATGAAGGCTGCAGTATTATTCAACTATAAAGAACCTTTAAGGATAGAAGATGTTGAGATAGAGGAGCCTAAAGAAAATGAGGTTCTATTAGAAGTGAGAGCTACTGGGTTATGTCATTCTGATCTGAATGTATTTTTTGGATTTACACCAGTACCTACTCCAGTAATAGCGGGCCATGAAATCGCTGGAATAGTTAGGAAAATCGGCAATAATGTAACTAGAGTGAAGGAGGGGGATAAAGTTATTTCAACTTTTATTCACCCATGTGGTAAGTGCTTAAATTGTATATCTGGTAATGAAAATTTATGCGAAGTCTTTTCAGCAGTAAGACTTAAAGGTACAATGTTTGATGGTACTACAAGAATAAGATTAAAAGATGGTAGACCAGTTAGAGCATTTTTAGGTGGGGGATTTGCGGAATATGCAATAGTTCATGAAAATGCATTAGTTAATGTTAACTTTTCCTCTAATGAAGAATTAGAAGATCTAGCAATATTAGGTTGCGCTGGAATTACTGCATACGGTGCAATAAACTCCGCAAATATTAAGCCTGGCGATACAGTAGTGGTGATAGGTGTAGGAGGTGTAGGATTATCAATAATTCAGCTTTTAAGGGTTATAGGTGCGGGTAGGATAATAGCTCTAGGTACTAAAAAGTGGAAGTTAGATAAGGCTTTAGAACTTGGTGCCACTGATGTCATAAATGTTAAACAACAAGATCCAGTAAAGGAGGTAAGAAGGATATTATCTAGAGGTGCTGATGTAGTTATAGAGGCATCAGGGAATCAAGATGCAATTATGAATGCGATAGAAATGGTAAGACTTGGTGGTAAAATAATTTTAATAGGACTACCACCAACATATTTAACTGTTCCCTTAAGGATTTCAACAATAGTGAGAAATGGAATATCTATAATAGGTAGCTATGGGGGAAGACCTAGAATAGATATGGTAAAATTAGTAGAATTAGTGAGAACTGGTAAGTTTAACCCATCTAAGCAAATTACTGGTAAGTTTAAATTAGAAGAAATAAATGACGCAGTTAAATTACTTGAAGAAGGTGAGGTTATCAGAAGTTTAATAATTCCAAAGTAATTGAAAATCAGTTATATTTTTAAAATGCTTATACAACTTATATCTATGATTAGTGCTTTAGAAGAATATGAGGCAATTCATAAAGAATTAAGAGAAGAAGGTTACATAAGAAATGAGTATCCACCAGATCCTTCAGAAAGATTGTGGAATGAAAAAATAATGAAAATGAAGAGAGAGGAGCTAGAGAGGATAAAATTATTCAGGCTAAAAAGGATAGTTAAGTGGGCTTGGGAAAATATTCCATTTTATAGAAAATTTTGGAAAGAAAATGGATTTGAACCAGATAAATTAAGGGATGTTAATGATATTGTAAAGATTCCCATATTAAGAAAAGATAAATTAAGGGCAGATATACAGTCAAACCCTCCATTTGGAAGTATCATGCATCCAGAACTCGCGAAGAGAATTAGATTTGTTGGAGCAACTTCTGGATCTACTGGAATGCCAACATTCCAAGGGTGGGGAAAATTAGAGTTAGACTATTTTGAAGAGGGTCAGGCTAGATATTTATGGACATTTGCAGGATTAAGACCTACAATAGTTTATGCAAATTATTTAAATATGAGTGGATTTTATAGTTGGGGCCCTCCGTTAATAGAAACTGCAATGTGGAGGTGTGGTGCCACAGCAATTGCAGGAGGTGGGGAGACATTCTTTAGTTGGAAGAATAGACATATGCTACTATTTAAATTATGGAAAATTGATGTCTTTGCAACTACACCATGGTTACATAGGTTAATAGGAGAGGAAGCTATTGAGCAAGGTTGGGAGACCCCCTTTAAGGTATTGTTACTTCACGGTGGTGCATCAGCTGAAAATACGAAGCATAAGTTATTTAAAGTTCATCCTAATGCTAAACTAGCAATTAATGTATGGGGCACTACTGATGGACATATGGCAATTGAAGTTCCTGGCTCTGATAATCAGCTCGTAATATGGGAAGATATGGAAATATTTGATGTTGTGGATCCAAAAACTGATGAACCAGTAGGTGAAGGTGAAAGAGGAGAGTTAATAGCTACCTTACTTAATCATTTCACAATGCCGTTAATAAGATATAGCTTAGGAGATTATGTTAAGAATGAATTTATAAAAGATCCAGATCCAGTTTTCGGGATAACACATATGCGATTTGCAGAACCCATTCCTGGTAGGGTAGAATGGTTGTTTAAAGTTAAGGGAAAAATATTGTTACCAGTATATATAGAAGATGCAATTAATGAAATCCCTGACACTACTGGAATGTTTAATATAATTGTATATAAAGATGAAATGGATAAGCTTAAAATAAGAATTGAAAGTAAAAGGAAGGAAAATATTGATAAAAACTATGAAAGATTAGCTAAAGAAATACTAGCTTCAAGAATAGGGATAAATGCTGATGATATTGAAATAGAGTGGTTAAGGCCAGGGGAGGCTATATGGACTGGATATAAGTTACAAGTTTTCGTAGATCAAAGAAAGAAGTCGTAAACGAGATTAATATAAATTTTTTAAGTAGTATTAGATAATCCAATTCATGACTTTAAAAAATTCAAAAGAATACCTTAATAGTTTAAGGGATGGTAGAGAAATCTATTATAGGGGAAAGAGGGTAGAAGATGTTACAACACATCCCGTACTATCAATACCTATTACCCACGCTAAAAGATTTTACGAATTAAGGGATGTAAATGAAGAGTTAAGAAAGCTACTAGTAATAAATGATCCTACTCTAGGTGAAATAAGTGGCTTTTACAAAATATGCAAATCCCCAGAAGATTTATGGTATAGATCTAAAATAATTCAAGAGACTACAAGGCTTAGTGGTGGTCTATTTAATATAGTACAGGCTATTGGAAGTGATGCATTACATGCCTTATTTATAGTAGCTAAAAAGATGGATGCAGAAAATAATAAGGGTTATACTGAAAGAGTAAAAAGATATTATGAGTACGTTGCAAAAAATGATTTAGCATTAGCCGTAGCACAAACAGATGTAAAGGGTGATAGAACCAAAAGGCCACATGAGCAAATCGATAAAGACCTATATGTTAGGATAGTAGATGTAAGAGATGATGGAATAATTGTAAGAGGTGCAAAAGTTCATACAACACAGAGTATCGCATCGAACGAAATTATCTTCTTACCATATAGAACCATGGTTGAGGATGATAAGGATTATGCAGTAGCATTTGCAATACCAACTAATACTAAAGGTTTAAAACTTATTGTAAGACCTATGATAGAAATAGAAGGCTTACCATCAAGAGAAGATGCACCATTGAGTTCACGGCATGCAGAAGCAGAAACAATGACAATTTTAGATGATGTTTTTATACCCTGGGAAAGAGTATTCATGTTTAAAGAGTGGAAATATGCTGGGGAATTAGCTAATCTTTTCGCATTATATCATAGATTTACTGCAATTTCTTATAGAATAATCGAAGCAGATCTATATCTAGGAACTGCAAGGCTAGTAGCTAAAGTCAACGGTTTAGATAATGTGTCACATGTTAGAGATGAGATATTGGATATAGTATTGTATAGGGAAATAATGTATATGGGGGCAAGATTAGCCGCATTAGAAGCATTAATAGATCAAAGTACAGGAATTGCTATACCAAATCCAATATATACTAATATTGGTAAATTATATTCTAATACAAACTTCGTTAATGTCTTGAGAGGTCTAGTAGATATTACTGGAGGAATAATCTCCACATTGCCTAGTACTGAAGACTTCAAAAATCCGGAGGAAAGAGCGTTTATCGAGAAATATCTTAAGGCAAATCCAAATTATAGTGGAGAAGAAAGATTCAAAGTATTAAGACTAGCTAGAGAATTAGCTGGAGGACCTTTTACAGGTTACATGTTAGGGTGGATGATTCACGCTGAAGGTTCAATGGCAGCTTCAAAAATAGCATTATATAGGGAATATGATTTCTCCAGAGCTGAAGAGCTAGCGAAGAATTTAATAAGTGAGAAGTAAGTTTAAACAATTTATACTATATTTATTTTTCATGATTGAACATGCTTGAACTATTATAATATCTTATTGTTAAAAAAATTTATATTTCTGTAGACAATGAGTAAGATATGCGTAGGAATTTTAAGGCTGCAATTCTTGGGGCTACTGGACTAGTTGGAATCGAATACGTTAGAATGCTATCAAACCACCCATACATAAAAATAGCTTACCTAGCTGGAAAGAACTCAGTAGGA
>JAWARQ010000013.1:0-14440 GCA_038893355.1 Sulfolobaceae archaeon | reverse complement strand
CTTCCGGTACGAATTTGGAGGCGGGCCAAGCTCCCCGTCGAGCTTTGAGCCCAAGGAGGTCAACGGCCTCAACCCCAGTCAGATCTGTATTACACAGATCTGACTAATATGTTTTATATAAGGAGGAAGTCAGATTTGCTAATGCTAATTAAGGAAAGAGCAAGAAGAGTCTTTTGATACATGATTCCTATTACGCTATCTCTTTATAAGTGGGAATGTATGAATAAAATTTTCTCCACCTTCAATCTATTTCGCAATTAACTAATATCCTCCCTTTTCTTACCTTTCTCCTCAACTACTCCTGCTTTATTTTTATAAGGTTCTAATCACCTAGACTTATTGTATCGTTATATAATATTTTATTCAGCTAGGCAGGTGATTGAGGCTAAGTCCCTGCACTCGATCATGATTAAACATGAAATGATTGAAATGAAAATGTAGAGACAAACGGTAGCGAGATGACTAAGAATGGATGTGAAAGGGGTGAGCCTAGGTACTACTCCTCCACTCGTTAAAAACTGTTTTTAATTTTTTTGAAAAGCATCGAAAAAACATGTGGTATTATATCTCCTTAAAACAATAAACTTTTTATAAACGATATATGCTCGGGAAATGTTTTTAACTTAGGATGCAGAGGTAAATTTGGTGAACTTGGTGACTTTGGTAATAAAAAAGATAAACGAGGAAAAGTTAAGGGAGTTCAAGGCAGAGGCTATAAGGAGAGGGCTAACACTATCTGAGGCACTTGAACAGGCAATAGACTTGTGGCTTAACAAGGTTAAGGATAGCGACGAAAGGGATATTAATAACAAAGTATTTATGAAGATGAGGGGTGAAGTGTTTTCAAAATACAAGGATAAATACGTAGTTATTGCTCAGGGGAAATTTATTGGTGCCTACGATAAAATAGAAGAGGTTCAAGAAGTCTTAAAGAAGCTTAACGTAAACCATGCAATAGTATTCAACCCATCGAAGGATGTTAAAGAGGAGGGAGAATGGTTGGGAGGAAGTTTGTTGCCTTGAAGTGTTTTAAAAGTGACAAACCCATGCTCCACCTTAAACTTTACAACCTCCTCGGCGAAAGCTTTGAGTTTAATTTCAGAGTAGATACGGGCTTTGACGGTCCTGTAATGCTAAGTAATAGTGAATACAGAAAGTTCCTAGTTGGAGAACTACCGGAGGAATCTTGGTTTAAATTTAGGACGTTAAACGGCTATTTGATCATGAAGACATCTAAAGCTATACTTGATTTAGACGGTAAAAGGATTGAGACCTATGTACTAACTCCGAGAGATTTTGAGGGAAGAAACTTAGTTGGACTTGATGTTTTAAAACACTTGTCTATAGTAGTAGATGAAGGTAGGGAAACTTGTATAGTTTCCAAATGAGAGAAAATCTTATATTAATAAATTTCAGTGCGGAAATAGTGCAACCACTAAGCTACAAATTCTGGGATTGATATTCTCGCCAATAAGACTAACGCTATAGAATATTTCATCATCTCTAAAAACTCCTCTACGGTTGCAAACTTAGGTCTGTTAGAGACTGTAACATCTTTACGTAACTTTTAAATACTTTTAATCATTTCTTGATATCATTTTTATTATGATTATGTTTATATATATATATTATTACCTCAATGGCACATGTTGATGATCTCCCTACTGATGATGGGCTCTGCTCATGAGGTTTTGGGAGTGATAAATACAGATGGGAGGGTATTGGTGTTCCCCTCGACCAGCCCCAATGAGTTAAGGGCGACTGTGTATGATCCCTTAAGAGGGGTGCCCGTCGCGGAATTAGAAGTAATTAAAAGTAAGGATAAGTTACGCCACGGGTAAACACATAGAATTTGGTACCTTCCCATAAATAACACTCGTAATACAATAATTTATACCCTAATGGCGACACTATCTCCTATATAGGGCCAGACTGATATTCCTTACATTAAATGAGAGTTACTCTTCCGCATTCTAGCTAGTGTGGTTTTGCTTAAAAACCTTGTTTGAGAAGTAAGAACTTATGATACTCTCACACCAATCGATTAAGGCTTTATTAGGAAGTGTAATAATTAACTACTTAGAGGAAAACGTTAGAGAGAATGGTTATGATTTAAGAATTTGCGGCGAAAAATACTATGAAATAGTTGAAGGTAGTAGTTTACCCGATAAGAAGGCTAAAGTTGTTGAAATACCATTTAAGGATTTTGCTGAACTGAAGCAATTGAGGACTTACTTATTCGAATCCTGTGAAGAATTTTCAGTACCTAGGGATCTAGCTATATTAATTACACTGAAGAGTACAATGGCTAGGAATGGGTTTTTAGCACCACCAACTGTAATTGATGCTGGATATAGGGGTAAGGTTATCTTAGCCATAACTCCCGTATATAATTCGACTTTAAAGAAAGGGATTAGCACACACCACCTCATATTCCTTAAACTAGATGAAGAGACTAAGAAGTTATATAATGGAAGATATCAAGGAGGTGTAGTAATATAAAACACTGCTCTTTTTCCTCTTTAGTATACTACTTTTTTCATATCTTTAGAACTAATGCTCCTAACCCATTGTGATACTGGAGGAATTAATTTATCCTCAGGCTTTACGATTACTTCAACTAAGGATGGGGTATTTTTCATTGCCTTTCTTAATATTTCACCTATCTCTTGATTATTACTTATTCTATATCCAGAAAGTCCGAAGCCCTCAGCTATTTTCATATAGTCAATGTTGGAGAAATCCGTACCAATGGTCTCTCCATACCTTATCTTCATTTCAGCCCTTATCCAACCAAAGCTTGAGTTATTAAATATGACTATCATTACGTTTGCGTTTAATCTACTTATCGTCTCCAGTTCGCCTACCGAGAAACCAAAACTACCGTCTCCAGAGAGAGATATTATAAGATCTCCCTTTCTAGCTAAGAAGGCACCAACTGATGCAGGAATCGAGTACCCTAAACCTCCTAGACCATAATTGAAGATGAAATACCTTCCTGCCTTCTTAGCCCTATAAAATGCAGAAGTATAGATAGCACCAACTCCGGGATCAGCTATGATTACTGCACTTTCTGGCGCTAAATTCCATAATTCTTTTACAAAGCGTAGTGGACTAACATCGCTATTCTCTTCAATAAACTCTTTTAGCCTTTCCTCATATTCATCTCTTAGTCTAGAATAATTAATTTGGGGCTTAGATTTCTTAATTCCCCTAGATTTAATCATGTCTATCATAGTCCTTAAAGTCGCCTTAGCATCACCTAGCAGATTTAAACTATCATAGTTATTCCCGACCTCTATCTCACTGATATCAATTTGAATTATCCTCTTGTCCCTTGAAGGTATTGTCCATCTATCAGTATTCGCTGAATCTGCATTACTACCTATTAATATTATTAAATCGGAATCCTCGACAACCTTATTAGAAAAACTAGTACCACCCCTCCCGCCGACTACGCCTATAGATAGTGGATGTAGTTCTGAAATGCACCCCTTACCAGTAATAGTAGTGCCTACTGGCGCACTTAAAATCTCCGCAATCTCTGTTACTTCATCCCAGGCCATTGAATATAATGCGCCCTGGCCACAGATTAGTATGGGATTTTCACTCTCTAAAATCAGATCTACTGCCTTCTTAATTAATTCAATATCCGCTATAGGCCTGAGTGCAGGGTATTTGGAAAACTCCTTCTGAGGCTTTAGTTCTACCTTACTAACCTCACCTTCTAAAACCTCACTAGGGATTCTTATATGCACCGGCCCTGGTTTACCTGATGTTGCTAACCTAAAAGCCCTTCTTATTGCATGAGGGATTTCTTCCGGCTTTGTTATAGTCATAGTATCCTTAGTTATTGGCCTAAACAATGAAGTCTGATCTAATGATGTTAGGTAATTCAGTTTCTCTCCATATATTGAAGTGTCAGTTGTTATTATGATTAATGGTGATGAAGACTTATAAGCTTCTGCAACACCAGGCAACATATATATCGCACCAACGCTAGGGCCCTCAACTACTCCAGGCTTAAAGGACAGCCTGGCATAAGCATCAGCCATGTAAACTGAATTCCTCTCATCCCTAGCTAATATATGCCGGATATGCTTAAACTCTTTATAAAGTGAAAGAGAAGTTTCGCCGGGCAAGCCGAAAATATACTCTACATCGTATTCTTTTAGGAAGTTGAGGATTAATTCTGCACCTTTCATACTTCTTCACTTCATTTATCCTTATATTTTCATTTTAGCTATTTTATGATTATTCATAATAAGGAATTATTCTTAAACCATCTACTAAACCTAATGATAGGTAAGTCATGAGTTCCTTCAAGTCGAATTGATATGTGTTGCATCTCTGTATTTTTTCTCATCTATATAGATTATCTTATTTGTATAACTTAGAATAGAATTTCATTTTAATATCATGAAATTCTAATAATTATAATATATTAATTTAATTTATTTAAATTTATCTAATATCGAGAATACTGATGCATATTTATATACTATTTATGATATTTTCAAATCTTAATTTATTAAGATATTTTCGAATAAGTTTAGATTCTGCTGATCTTAGGTGATATATTAATGTGGATTTACTCACTCCCATTATTTTTGCAAGATCTTTACTTTTAATTGACTTAGGAAGCTTATAGTAACCGTTGGTATATGCAAGAATTAAGGCTCTTAGTTCTTGAGGTGATAAATCGTCTTCTGTAATACTAAACTGTTTATATTCATATATTTGTATTTCACCTTCACTTTTTAATTTTTCAATTAATTCATTAACTCTATCCTCATAAATTAATATTCTCCAATACTCCTTACTAAGATATTTAAAATCATCTAAAATTATACCATCAACTGAAATTATAGCTTTTATTATACCATGAGTGTTTTTCTTAAAATCAAATACGATTTTATTACCTAAATTATATAACGAAATTCCTTCAATAAATGATTTATGTTTTTTAATTTTTTGTACTAAATCTTTATATTCATTATTAAATTTAATTATTGCTCTAATATAATTTCTTTCAAAATTTATTACTCTACCTATATTTTTCACAACATATTTACCAACCATAGTAGTCCAGCAATCTTCATGATAAACGGATATGACTAATTCGTTTAACCTTTTTTTCAATACCATCTGGATTTTTAACTCTAATAGTATGCTTATATACTTTTCTTATATTAATCTCTTTAATACAAATATATTAATTCCAAAAAGTAGTAATATCTTATAAAAATTAGTTATGCATTTTACCTAGAACGTAGTTTGAGGAACCTTTAAATTTCATCATATTTTTTATTAAGATAGGTGCAAAATAAATGGAATTAAACCTTAATGAGATTAAAGTAATAGATGCCGATGCACATATAGTAGAAAGACCAGAGCATTATGAGAGGTATTTGGAAAATGGCTATAAACCACCATTAGTAGTAGAGGAGATAAATTATGGAACAAGATATTGGGTTATAGACGGAATGTTGGTCCCACGACCATTAGGATCTCCAGGTCCTGGACCAGCTAAAGGTTTAATTCAACATTATAATCATCCCAAATTCGGAAAAGTTATTGATATGAATAATAATTCTCCATTGGCTAATGATGGTTCTCTGGATGATATTCAAGGTAGATTAATGGATATGGATAGAATGGGTGTTTATTTACAAGTGGTTAATCCAACCTTAGCAATTCCAATTGCAATGATAAAAGATGCCAATTATGCTTATGCCTTATGCAAGGCATATAATAATTATGTATCAGAAAAACTGAGAAATCAAAAGAGAATAAAAGCAAATTACGTAGTACCTCTACAAGATGTTAAACTTGCAATTAATGAGTTATATAGAGCTAAAGAAATGAATGGCTTTGCTGGAATCGTGATACCTCCAATTGTTGTTAGCAGTGGCGAAGTAGGTTTAGGTATTAAGACTGTGGCCGATGAATCATTTGATGAGTTCTGGAAAGAAGTTGCTAAATTAAAAGTCCCCGTAACTATTCACTCCCTATCCTCACTTCCTTTACCATGGATAATGCTAGGGCGAAAGTATCTCTATTCAAGGACAATGACTCACTCAATAACAATGGAGATAATCCTTACTCTTATGATAGGGAATGGGTATTTCGATAGGTACCCTGAGCTTAAAATATTACTTGCAGAAGCCGGTTCAACATGGTTACCTTACTGGCTATATTATTTTGAAGAGCAATACGAGCATCCTACGATAAAGATCGCAAAAAAATTTTTTGGAATTAATGAATTACCCAATAAGAAGCCAATAGAGTACTTAAAAGAAGGTAACATTTACGTTAGTGTTGAAGCAGGAGAGCCTACTGAAATACTCAAATACATGATTGAAAAAATGGGCATTGGTTCTCAATTAGTTTTTGCAACTGATTATGGTCATGAGGAAATGGTAATAAACGCTATACACGAGTTTGTAGAAAATCAAAAAGAATTAGGAAAGCAAAATTTAATAAATATATTAAGTATAAATCCAATTAAATTTTATAATCTGGAATTATAAAAATTTGGTGAAAAATGTGGACGAACTTTCTAGAAGAGAATTGATTAAAATTATTGCAATATTAAATATAGGTACAACACTCGAATGGTATGATTTTATTATTGCCTCAACAGCTGCTGCGATAGTATGGCCCAAAGTATTTTTTCCTTCTTCAGATCCAGCTTCTGCATTACTTTTATCTTTTACAGTATTTGGACTTGGATTTGTAGCTAGACCAATAGGCTCTATCTTATTTGGTCATTTTGGTGATAAGTTAGGTAGAAAAACTTCATTAGTATGGACCTTACTGACAATGGGTTTAGGTAGTTTAGGAATAGGGCTAACTCCATCATATACTCAAATAGGAATTTTAGCTCCAACATTACTTACAATATTTAGACTAGTTCAAGGACTAGGAGTAGGTGGCGAATGGGGCGGTGCAGCTACAATGGCTACAGAATTTGTTGTAAATAAAAGATATAGAGCGTTCTGGGTTAGTTGGATCCAGCAAGGACTACAGTTTGGAGTAATTTTAGCAAATGCAGCTTTTTACGCATTATTAAGTTTAATGCCCCGTCAAGATTTCTTTGAATTTGGATGGAGAATAGTGTTTTATTTAGGATTCCTTGTAGCCATCATAGCAGCTATTATAAGATATAAAATAGCTGAAACCCCTCTCTTTATCAAATTACTAAGTGCAAGACAGGTTTTAAGGGTTCCATTTATTGAAATGATGAAGCGTGATTGGAAAAGAGTCTTAATAATGACGGGTATTTTCCTTGAAGCTAGTGCAGGATTTTATATTGTTATTTCTTTTAGTCAAAGCTATATAACTAAATTTCTAGGATTTAGTGAAATTTTTGCAGTACAGACTGTAATTTTAGGAGCTATTGCAACTATTTTTGGCACAATGCTTGCCTCATTTTTAAGTGATCTCATAAGAAGTAGGAGGAAAATTATGATAATAAGTCCAATTGGAGTCATTTTATTCAGTATTCCATTTTATATACTTCTAAATTCAAAAGATCCTATTCTAGTAACCTTTGCAGTTGTAGGTTATTACTTCATCGAGTTATTTGGCTGGTCGGTAATGCCAACTTTTTATGCAGAATGGATGCCTACTCAGTATAGATACACTGCTACAGCTTTTGCGATAAATCTAGCAACTCCCCTATCTGGAGGTCTTGCTCCCATAATTATGTCAAGCATATTGCAGACGTTTCGAGGCAACTATTTAATTGCTTGGCCTTATTTAGCACTGGTAAGTATCATTTATGGAATTATTAGTGCTGTTTCGGTAACGTTAGCTAAAAGCGACACTGCAACTAAAAAAATAGAATAATTTTTAAATTTAAATATAATTTATTTTTACCCTTAATCTTTTTCCAATTATCTGAAACTTTCATATGATCAGTGTCTTTCACATATATATTTTAATTATTACATTACGGGAAAAACCTTAAATAGATTATGAATTTTAACTTAAATTATGAGTATAATTTACTAAAGCCAAATTTGTAACATAATGATTATACTTTTACTACATGAGAACTCTTTTGATAGGGCAATATTAGTCAGAATTCTCTCTTTACATGAAGTAAATCAAAACCTATATCGTCAAAATAAATCATATTTATTCCTAATCTTTTCATTTGAGAAAATATTATTGTATCACCTCAAAGTTTATAACTTAGTTTTAACTCATTAAAAAGCTTTATAACGTTAATAATATCTTCTTACGTCATATCCATAACTTTTTATTCCTGACTGCTGGAGATAATTAATAAAACTTGGAATTACTTCAATCTTTTCACTCCTTTCTAAATGTGCTAAAATCTGGGAAATTATGAGAATTGAAGAATAGATCTTTTCCTTCTACAGCCTTTAATACCTCTTTTTGCCCCTTTTATCATAAGAAGGGTCTAAAAAGAGGACATAGATATACACGTTAGAACTGATCAGTATCTTTAAATCTTAATGTCGTTACAATGCTGAGATTTAGCTACTAATTTGTTAAATTATTATATCTTTGCAGAGAATATATACATTAAATAAGATATCCCATACCTTTGGGAGAAAATAAATAGTTCAGTGCGGGCACTATGAAAATAATCTATATATCTCATTTACATTAAGAGTAAATTTTGTAAGTAATACCCGCATAAACTACATTGTAATGAGTAACGTCAGTTAATGCGTGATTCTCCCAATTTAGGAAAAATTTTTAATTTATCTTTAACACTTCCCTACTCTTTAACATAAATCTCCACAAAGGTATTACTTTCACTTTTTTACCGTTTTTCAATATCTCCTCACCTTCTGTATCCCATGTTATAAGTTTTAGATTAAAACCTCTAAATTTCTCGGAGAACTTCTCCAGAGACCTTAATTCCCTATCCCTTAGACCTTCGATTTCATAAGTTACTTGAATAGCTTCTTTAATCTCGCCATCAATTATAAAATCAACTTCAGCCTCACCATTCCTATAATAATAAACGTTATATGATAAAGAATTGTAGTATTTGACTCTGAGTAACTCTATTAAAACCGCGTTCTCCATTTTCCTACTTATATTTTCACTTCCTACAATTACTGAATGTATTGCAGGGTCTATTAAATACACCTTCCTAGGTAGCGTGTATTTCTCCAGAGCCTTCCCTGTAAATCTCTTCAAAAATATGAAGAAATATGAGTTCTCTAGGCATGATATATAGTTGTTAGCTGTTTGATGAGAGATAGAAAAAGCGCTCCCTAACCTCCTCGTAGAAACCTCCCTTCCAATATTTTCAGCTAAGAAATTGGCAATTTCTTTTACGTTTTTCCTAATCTTACACCTCAGCATTACATCTCTAGTTATCACATCGTTAAATAAAGTGCGTAAATATAGCTTATGGTTTAACTTATAGCCTTCTGGGAAACTACCTACATTAAGATAATCTTGCAGATTGGCTTTTATCAGTCCTATGCCCTTAGTAGTTTCTGTCGCCTCAATTCCTCGATACCTGAGGAACTCTCTAAAAGAAAATGGAAAAAGGATAAAGTCGAGATGCCTTCCAGTTAAGTACGTTGCCATCTCTGAACTCATTAATCTAGCATTACTACCCGTAATGATTATTGGCATTACATCTCTTAGCCTTGATACGAATAACTCCCATCCTTCTACGTTCTGTATTTCGTCGAAAATCAGTAGTTCTACGTTTCCCTTTAACTGATAAATCGCTTCTAAAACTCTGTTAAGGTCATTTAGTTTTATTCCAGCTAATCTCTCGTCATCAAAATCAACCCTAGCATAGTTTTTACCTATACTTAACTGTACAGCAAAAATGGACTTTCCTGCTCTTCTCGGTCCAGTAATTAGGTAAGCATTTGCCTTACTTACATCGTAACTTACTTCTCTCTTAATGATCTTCTCTTTCGCCAACTTTTCCCTCAGTAAATCTTCTTGATCAAGAATTATCCTTTTTATTTCTTCAACATCCACAAACTATAAGTTATTATGAAGCTTATAAATCTGTCAAATAATAGTTGACAGTTTTACGTAAATCTGTCAAATAATAGTTGACAGAACTAAAAGTGCTTACGAAATTATGCTTCACTGGATTGGAGGGAACTTTTATACTGTTATCTAACGTCTACCGCACTAGAAGAGCAAGGGTGTTTTGTTTTCATTAAATTTTTATATAAATACTATAAATCTTTAATTTTTAAATAATTTATTTAATATATTATATTTAAAATCTTTTATAAATTAATACAAAATTTTCGATAAGCTTTATATCATGGGAAGATATATTATAGTCTATGGAAAGTTATCAGATACTAGGAATCATAGGCTCTGCATTATTAATAATAGGAGTATTACTGTTATTATTTATCCCACATTACTGGCTTCTCATGCCAATGGGCTATATGCAAATGCATATGGGATATTACATGCTACAAATTCACCCTACGTATTATATAATAGTCTCAGTAGTTCCAATCATATTGGGATTAGTAGGCTCGTTTATTAGTGATAAGATAGCAGCAGGAATTTTGTTGATATTAGCCTCGTTGTCTTCGCTAATAATCCTTTTCGGATTTTATGGTATATCCTTTGTTTTATTACTCGTTTCAGGAATTTTGGCGTTAACTAGAAGGTAATAATTGCATGCATTTTTTATTGAATATCATATACAGAATTCCAATACTCTAACTCATATTCTTGAATAAGCCTTGCGACATTTTTTAGCCTCTTAAGTTTTTCCTTATCTATATCAAGATTTTTATCTAAAATTTTAAGGCCTAGATCCTCTAAATCCTCCTCCCACTTCGCACCTAAGAAGAACTTTACTTCAATGCCTCTCTCCTTTAAAACATTACCAATATTATTTATATTAATAACGAATATTGGGAAGTTGATTAAAATTGCGACTATTTGTTCCTCTAAGCTACCGTAATATGCAAGGTTTTGGAGAAAATGAGTATATGAGATTGCCCTATAGTTTAAAGAGTATACTACATTGTCAAAATTTATATTAAAACTTTTTAGGTCGTCGTTTAAAGCCTTTAGAGCGTTTTGATGACCCAATAGGAGCTTAAAAAAGAATTCATTATCAGGGTAATCTGCCCTAGAGTACATTATAGCTAAAGCCCTTGCATCATTTCTTGCTATATAATATTGTTGAACTAAAAAATATTTTATCTTATTTAAATTAATATTCCCTTTCATAATATCTTTAACGAATTTGTGATTTAAGATCTTTTCATTTAAGTCCTTTACTTCATCCCTAATTTCCTTTATTAACTCCCTAGCGTTCATCAGTATATATTTCCTTATACTTATTAATATACTCCAAAACGTTACAAGTTACGATAGAAACATTATTATTAAAGGGAAATTTGACTAAACTTGATCTACTTCCCAAAAGGCTAAAAACTTATTGACTAGCATGGATATTTTTAAATTCATATATTAGTTTAAGAAATTTCTTTATATAAAAAATTGTAATGTTTGCGATAGTGTCGCCATTAAGCTACAAATTATTGTATGAAAAATTCTCTTTATAGAGTAGAAGTGTAAAATGTAATTTTTCATGAAATGTTATAGCGCAAAAGGGATTTTTTAGCTTAGTGGTGACACTATCTATTTACCCGAAATAATAAATACTTTGGATTTACTCCCTTATTATTTTTTATCACTTATTAAATAGAAAAACCTTCAGTTATTAAGAAGGTATTTTTCTTACACGTTTTTAACGTAATGTAAAAATTTAACGATTTTCCTATAAGTACTAATTCATAATATATCTCTTTTTTCCATTACTAACATAATACTTCTAACCCTTCTCCTCCTTATCATAAAATAATTGAGAGGGAAAGAAATTTATTGAATTCAAAGCACATTCCACTTTAACATTACCCGGCTCTGTAATGCATGAACATGAAAAACGGGAGGTGAAGGATGTTATTATTAATGAAAAAAGATAAAGGATAAAAGCTTTCAAAATAGTTTTATATTATGAATCGACTGAGGGGACCCTCAGAGTTAATAATTCTCTTAATAGTAGCTATAGCAATATTGTTAGTGATATTAAAAGTAAAACGTGTGATAGTTTTTGGAAGCTTTTCTGATGAGATTTATCCTCCAGTGTCTACAGCTTTCATATTGCTAAAATTAGATAGAAAATATTTGCAAATTTTAGAAAAAATTATTGATTTGCAAGAATTTACAGTATATTCAGCTTACAGAATAGTGGATATCCCGGTAACTACGTTATGGAGAATGTTAAAGAAAATGGAGAATATGGCTCTATTATATAGAGCTGGTAAATATTTTACAATATCGCCTAAGGGATTAGTAATCCTTTACTACTATCATAACGACCCAAGAGTTAAAGAGAAGGCTATAGGTAAATTGAGTAATATATGGCAATTAAGTAGCGAGGATGTAAAGAGGCTATTAGATTTTGTCTTAAAGTACCTTCAATCTAGAAGCATCTCCCCCCTTCTAATATGTTATAATCAATTAATGTCAGTAATAATGATATTGCCGGAGGAACTTAAGAGGTCAGAAGAAATTCAAGATATTATAGCTAAAATCTACCTAAAGACATTCCCAGTAATTAGTTCTAATGGTTGTGAGGGGGTAATCTTAGAATCTCCTAAGGGTAAGGAACTTATTGCAGTGAAGTGCAAGTATGTCGGATATAAATTGAATCATAAGTGCAAAATTTTAGAGTGCTCATTTAATGGAAAAAAGGAATAAAAATGAGTTAATATAATATTAATTTAGGCCTTAATTTCGATAAAGACCTCCACTCATTAGGGTACTCGATCATTAAGTATTCCTCTGGTAATTCCTCTAGTATTAACCCGACATTATCCTTTTTCTCAGCTTTAATTTTCTTCTCACTCTTTTCTAACATTTCTATTCTAATATCAACTCTCTGCGTCCAATATTTAAAGCTTATCCCTCAATATTTAAATTTAAATAGAAAGGTATAAACTTTTTAGAACATAAATAACTATTTAGAGAAAATTACTATTTTACGATATCTAAAATTCGAGCTAATAAATTTATAGGTAAAAAATTTTAGAGTTTGGTATGAATTCTGATAGAATTCCAGTATTATTATATAATTTCTTATGTATTTATCTCATATTCAAAATAAACATTAATAAAAAAGATATGTCTACATCAAAACAAGCTATATAAAATATATAGACCAATGATCAAAAAGTTTATAGAAGTTCCTTAAGAAGGATTAGAAAGGAAAATGAGTATAAGAGCTTTAATAATAAGTGAGGATGATGCAAGAGGTGTTTTCATTAATCGTGAGAGTGTAAAAGATTATGAAAAGAGGAGGGAGGATATAGTTAAGGAGATAATAGGAAAAACTTACTTAAGGCTAGATGGGATAGGCGGATGTACTCCGCATTCTAACAATGTAGTGTTTATTTGGGTAGAAGATGATATTGTAGAGTATGAAGTAGCGAAGGTCGTTAATGGAAAGGTCTATTGGGATGAGTATGACGGAAACCTAACAGCTTCTGTGGGAGTTTTCGCGATTAAGGAGGGACTGATAAAAACTAATCAACTCGTAGTTAAACATAAGCAGAGTGGTATTAGTACCCTATTAAAATTTGAGGGGGAAAGGGTAATTGAAACTTGGACGGAGAGCATAGAAAAGGTACTTATAACGAAAAAGCCAATTGATGATATATTAGTTAGGGGAAGATATGTTAGGGTAAGTATAGTAAATAGTTTGAAGCCTATAGTAATTGTTAGGGCTAGAGATTTAGAAATGGAAGGATATGAAATGCCGGATGAGGAGCTAGGTGAAATAGAAAAGTTATTTGATGATATGGTATTAAAGTTAAAGAAGATCATTGGTAATAGAGAACCTATAATAGTTACGATAGCAAATCCTAGGGATTACCTTACTTTAGACAGAAGGGAGATAAGATCCATTGAGTTTGACCTATCGGTAAGGGAGTACAACTTAAGAAGATTTAATGAAACCTTATCTATAGCTAGTGGAATAGGCCTCGGATTTTCCTCTTTAATACCAAATTCATTAACAAACTTCCTAGCCAGGCCGGTCAAGTATTTAAGATTAGCCCATCCACTAGGTGTTATGAAATTTGAAGTAAATAGTAAGGAAAATTATCTAGAGGTTAGCGTAGAAAGGAATGTGAAAATTGTAATGGAAGGAAATATATTTATTTGAGGTTAGTATTAGTACTTTATACACACTCTTAAAAAGTCCTTAGTCGAATTATTTCCTACTTATCGGAAAAAAATAGTAGTATATTTTACAAAAAATGGGGGTTAAGGGGGCGGAAAGCCTCGCCTCTCTGAGGCGGGGATGGATAGCCCCCTTATAAAGTTTAAATATTAGCTCTTTTAATTTTCTCCTAATGGCTAGGAGGGTTAAAGCGATCAG
>JAWARQ010000012.1:0-17168 GCA_038893355.1 Sulfolobaceae archaeon | reverse complement strand
AGGAAGTTGAGGGAAGAAGCTTTAAGGATGTATTCTGATGGTATGAGTATGAGGGCAATTTCTAGGGTACTTAACTTACCTTTGGGTACTGTTTTCACTTGGATTAAACGCTATGGTAGGCAGAAGCACGAGGAGCTCATTAAGGAAGGCTAAGGATTTGGTTAAGGGTAAGGTTTTTGATGAGGTTTTGGGCTTACTTGTTTAGGAATGTTAAGGCATTTTACAGTTAGTCTTTACTTACTATGTTTATACTCCCCTTGGTCTTTATTTTCTGTTGTTTATAGGAATAAGGGGCTTTCAAGGAAGTTTTGCAATATTCCCCAGAGGGTGGGTTAGTGATGATTATAATTTATACTTTTCCTTGAGGGACCATACTTTGGTCAAGTTTGTTAACCCTAATGAGGCCTTGTTGAGGGATAGGCTTGTTAGGTTCAAGAGGTTCACGAAGGCTGTCAATAGGAGTTTGGAGGTGATGAAGTATTCTATAGCTTTAGTCTTATGGGAGAGAATGTTAATCCCAGAATTTGTAGCTTAATGACAACACTATCTGATTGAGATTAAGTCTTCGACGAGTTCTTGTGTTGTGTCTTTCGGTTCCTCTCCAAAGACTACCTCTATCCTAACTCCGATGGCTGAAAAGAACTCCTCTGAGTACTCAAAGTCTAAACGTGTTAGCCTGTCCTTGTGTGTTATTAACACGACGTCTACACTCCTCCCCTCTACTAGTTTGAACAGCTTTAGTAACCCTTTCCTTTGTGCGTTTAACCCACTAGCAATGTCTTTTAATACTTCTACTATTTTGTAACCCTTTGCTGTTGCGTAGTTTGTTAAATAATTTATTTGTTTCTCCAAGTCCTCCTTTTTGTCTGCTGATGAGACTCTAGCGTAAATTACTGCCCTAGTCTCCTCCCTCCTCTCCAAATACTTCTTAACCTCGCTGTATGGTATCCTATACTTTCCGCCCTCGGTCATTACAGCCCTTATTTTGCCTTCCCTAATTCACCTTAGGAGTGTTGAGTATGAAATGCCTAACAGTTGGCAAGCCTCCTTAGGCCTTAAAAGTCTCTCCACAAATTTAGTTGATAATAAATGAATATAAAAAGATTTCTATTAACGTAAAAAAAGAATTCAGTGCATATTGAATAGCCTTTATGCTAAACGTTGTAGTAAAATTTATTACTACAAGATATTAAGTAATATATATGACAGAATGGGTTACAGTCTCAACTAAAGTAAGAAAAGAAGTATTTGAAAAAGCGAGAAAGTACGGTATTAATATATCGGAAGTATTGAGAAAATCACTAGAGGAAGAGATAGAGAAGAGGGAAGAAGAAGAGGCAAGAAAGTCCTCTAAGAGGATTGCCGAGGAGTTAAAATTATCCGTAGAGGATGTTGTAAGGCTAATTAGGGAGGACAGAGAAAGGTGAAGTATGTTTTAGATACGTCAGCGATTATCAATTTAATTCAAAGACTGAAAGATAGATCAATAGACCTTTTTAAAGAGTGTATAACTGCTGATTTAGTATATTACGAGATCGGAAATTTTCTTTGGAAGATTAAAAGGACTGACTTACTGTCTGACTTTTCAAACATCTTAAAGTTCATTAAGGTAGAAAATGTGAAATTATCCAAGGAAGTATTAGAGATTGCAGTTAATGAAAATTTAACTTATTATGATGCTACTTATTTATTTTTGAGCAGAAAATATAATATTCCACTGGTAAGTGACGATAAGAATTTAATAAATAAGGGAGCAATAAAAACTGACTTGCTCACCACCTCATAGAGGTAAAAGTTCCCTCCCAGAGAGTTCATCGTTCCCACCATCGATTCGGGTTTGCATCTCTCATTTAGTGGGCAGTCGAGTAGGGCAGAGAACCACTCCCACCTGAAAGGAGAGTGACTTTCATCCATAACGTCTAGCCCCTTAAGAGACTATAGGTGCCCCTCCCAAAGTTCCATCGAGCTGAAGAGGAACGTCGCTAAAATCGCTGAAAAATGTTTCAAAAAAGAGTATGCAAATATAAGGGGCTATTAATTTCTCCTCAAAAAGGCGAGGTTTTCCACCCTTTAGCTCCAATTCCTATAAAAAGAAAATTAAGAATTAAAGATCTAACATCTATCTTCCTAAAGACCTCCACAAATTAATCACAATATCCAGCATGAGCAATTTTTGGTGAGAGGCATCATTACACTCTATAATCCTCATAAATAGTTCTGTTAATGTTTATCTTTTACTTTAAGATAGAGATAAAATTTGAGGTATTTAAGATAGAAAAAGTTTTGGTTCTGATCATGTTCTCTTAAAAACTATTAAGCCCTAGAGTTTTCCGTAAAAAATGCTAACTCGAAATTTGACCGAAAGATATTATTCTCTCGCCTCTATGAGTATGAGAAGCTAGATTAGCTTAAACGAAACTAATACAATTTATACAACTCATTTATAAAATTGTATACTGGTATCTTAACTTCTTTCACCCCTAATATCCTTTTAATAGCATTAACTATAGCTGCTGGTGCAGCCATTGTACCTCCTTCTCCTAATCCAGCTATATAATTCGGATCAGTTACTATATGAACTATACTTATACTTCTTGGACTTTCCATCGTAGATAATATACCATACTCTGAAAAGGTCTGTGAAATTGGAATCCCTTCATCATTATACTCTAATGAAGCATAGAGGGCTACTTCGATTCCATGAAACGTTGAACCTAATAATTGACCTTTAGCTAATTCTTCGTTTAATATCTTCCCTGAATCGTGGATAATGAAGTAATTAAGTATTCTAGGAATTTTTGTCTCTTCGTCTAACTCTAATTCAACTATATGACCAAGACAGCCATATGCTATAGATGAATTTATTCTATTCTCTTCTAGATCATCCGCGTAGGGTGATTGATAATAGCCTATTGCAGTTAATCCGTCCTCTATACCCTTCAGCTTTGCAGGATCCCAATAGAAGATACCTACTAAATTCTTTATAGATATTGATTTATCACTACCAACTTTCAGTATCTTGCCATTTTCAATCTTTAACTGTGATTTCTGAACCTTAAGTAGCTCTGATGCGTAAGTAAGTAAAGTGTCCTCAAGCTTATCTAACGCGTTATTTAATGCTTTAACTATTATTGGGGAAAATCTACTAGAATACGTTCCAGAAGTTATACTCCATGGCCTTACTGTATCTACAGAGTAAATAACTTCTACATCATCTTCACTAATACCTAGCCTCTCTGATACAATTTTAGAAATTACGGATTCATGGCCTTGACCCTCATTAGTTCCATTTATTATTACTTTTACTTTTGCATATGGATCTATTTGAACCAAAACCACATCAAGTGCAGAAGATTTAGGTAAGAAATTCTTGCTTACTCGAGCCAAATCTAGGTAACCAATATTTGTTCCAGAAGGTTCTACTATTAATGAAACCCCAATTCCTCTATTTTTATATTTTTTTGATTCTTTAATTAATTTTTCATAAATTTCCTTCATTTCTTTAACTACTTTATAACAACTAAAACCATGATACTTACCTCCAGTTAATGTCTCATATTCCTCTCCCTTTATCACATTTTTAAACCTTACCTCTAATGGATCGATCCCTACTTCTTCTGCAAAATCATCTATTGCAGTTTCTAGTGCAAGATATAAGTGAGGTCCACCATAACCTCTATTAAGCCCAGTAGGTAAAGTATTTGTTAGTACAGCCCTATAATTTAATTTTAGTCCTTCTATTTCATAAGCACCAGTAATATTTCCATGATTTCTTAGCAGGTTACCCGGCTCTGGAGGTCTAGGATAAGCACCAAGGTTATCTGTCATTTCAATCTCTAAGGCATAAATTTTACCTTGCCTATTTCCGTAAACTCTAACTAAAGACTCTCTTTCTGCACCTGCAGAACTAGCTATTAGATGCTCATTTCTTGTTTCGATCCATTTTACTGGTTTATTTACTATTCTACTTGCAACTGCTATTAACGCCATGTATGGGTAGATTGCACTCTTTATTCCAAAAGACCCGCCTATATCGCGTGGACCTCTTAAAACTACTTTACTTTTTAATGCTTTAGTTAACAAGTAATGAATAGTAAAAGGTCCTTGAAAATTTGAATATATCTCGTACTCTTCTCCATCAAACTTCGCTAGAACTTCATATGTCTCTAGAGGAGCACATGAGTATCGTGGAAACTTAACTCTCGTTTCAGTGACTACCTCGGCCTTTTTAATACTCTCTTCGAATTTTCCATAGGTAAGTATTTTATTCAAAACTATATTCGATGAAAGATTTGAGTGTATTGGAGGAGAATTTATAGCGTCTCTGATTGAGATTATCGGTTTTAAAGGTTCGTAGTCTATTTGAACTAATTCCTTAGCATCTTCGGCTATATATTCATCTTTTGCAATGATTACAGCTATTGGTTCACCATAATATACTGCCTTATCCTTAGCTATAGGATAATATTCTAAATTTATATCTAATGAAAGAGGAAAAGGATCTAAAAATGGTTTTATGTCTCTAAACGTTAAAACTTTAATAACTCCACTCAATCTTTCCGCATCTCTTACGTCTATGGAATTTATTTTAGCATGAGCATAAGCAGATCTAACTATACTTGCATGAAGAACATTCTTATATTCTCTAATTACATCATCGATATATCTTCCTTTTCCAGATACAAACCTAAAACCTTCTTTAAATATTAAATTCACCTCCCATCAAATTTTGGTTTACGTTTATTTAGAAATGCTTCTACACCCTCCTTAAAATCATTAGAGTATCTAAGTAAGCCGAAGGTTTTTCTCTCAATATCAAACCCTACATATAAGGGGGCATCAGCTATTTCGTGAAGAATCTTCTTCAATGCTTTTAATGCTAACGATGATAGATTAGAGAGCTCTTTTGCTATTTCATAGGCCCTTTCATCTAATTTTTCTGGTTCTACTACTTCATGCACTATTCCCCATTGTAATGCAGTCTGTGCATCTATTCTCTTCCCCAACATTAAGAGATATGTAGCTCTGGATAATCCTAAGGTTTTTATTATCCTAGTAATTCCGCCACTTGCCGGAACCATTCCTAACCTTATTTCGGGGAAACTAAATTCACTTCTTGGAGTTGCTATTCTGATATCACAAGATAATGCAAGCTCAAATCCTGCACCAAAGGCATAACCATCAATTGCAGCTATTACTGGTTTCCACACTCTTTCTGACATAGAAATATCTTCACCCCAGTCAATTAGAATATCTGGAGTTAGAGAGAGGAATTCGCTTATATCTCCGCCAGAGCTGAATGCCTTTCCACCTATTCCTTTAATTATCACGACTTTCACATCAGGGTTTTTATTAAACTCAATTAATTTTTCTCCAATTTCTCTTCTCATAGATACTGTTATCGCATTCATCTTTTCTTGTCTATCTATTAATATTTTTCCTATTTTATTCTCCTTATCTATTTCGACTCTGATCATGATGCTCACACAAGTAAGAAGTTACTAAAAAGACTTTTAAAATCTAATGCATAAAAGGCTAAAAAGACTTTTAAAATGTTTACAAAATAAATTAATAATGTTATTTAGATTTTACTACTTCAGGGTTTTCTAGTGTTGATATATCTCCCACATCCGCTTTAGACTCAATTGCCCTCAAAACTCTCCTCATTACTTTCCCACTTAACGTATGAGGAAGTTCATTAACGAACTCTATCTCTTTAGGTACCATATGTGCAGCGAGTTTTTCCTTTATAAATTCTTGTATACTCTTTACAACACTCTCTGAAGGTTCGTATTCTTTCTTAAGAACTATATACGCTTTTATTTTGTTCCCTCTAATTGGATCCTCTACTCCAATAACTGCGGCTTCCGCTACTGCAGGATGTGTTGATAGTACACTTTCTATTTCTATAGGACTTACTCTATATCCAGATACTTTAATTACATCATCGACTCTACCTAAATACCAGAAATACCCATCTTCGTCCATAAACGCAAAATCTCCAGTTAAATAATATCCGTTTTTAAAGTTTCTCTTCCATCTTTCTTCATCTCCCCATATACCCCTAGCCATTGCAGGAAAATCAGGTTTAAATGCTAAGATTCCTCTAGTGTTTGGTGGCAATGGGTTTCCGTTTTCGTCAACAATTAATGCCTCAACTCCAGGTAATGGTTTACCCATCGAACCAACCTTAATTGGCATAGATATGAAGTTAGCAATAACGTAAGTAGCTGTCTCTGTCTGGCCATACCCGTCATGTACTGGTATTCCAAATAATTCAATTCCAAATTTGACTGTATCTGGATCTACATACTCTCCTCCAGCATGAATAAATCTAACGGATGATAAGTCGTATCTCCTAGCTAACTGTAAGCCCTCTTTTTTAAGAAGTCTTAATGCAGTTGGTGCAGTAGAGATTATTGAGACCTTAATTTCTTGAATTATCGAATACCATGCCTCTGCATTAAATCTTCCTTCATAAGATACTATAGGTATATCATTAATCCACGCTGTCCATACTCCAGCAAAGCCTGCTACCCATGCAGGATCACCGGTATGCCAGAATATATCTTGAGGGTGCATATCAAAGTGGTATTTTCCAGATATATAATAGAAAGTTAATATATCTTGAGAATGCCATATACCTTTAGGTCTACCTGTAGTACCAGATGTATAGAGGATCAGAAATGGATCATCAATAGACCTTTTCTCATATTTTATATTAGCTACACTACTTTCATTTTGAATACCCTCATCAGAGATTTTAAGTAATTTAATTCCACTAATATTTTTGAACTTATTAGCTAATGACTCATGAACTATTGCAAATCTCGCACCACTATTCTCGACCCTATACCTTATCGCATCCTCACCAAACGTGGAAAAGATCGGTACTATTACACCACCAGCCATAGCTATTCCTAATAAACTAAAATAAAGTGCTGGAACCCTTTTAGACATTAATACAACTCTATCCCCTGAGCCAATTCCAGCCTCCTTGAGAACATTACTAAATATAGAACCTTTCTTTTCCAGATCTGAAAAAGTATATTTCCTTATCTCACCCTTTTCGCTAATCCATATTAACCCATATTTACTGGCAGTCGTTAAATCCTTTTTATGAATTGCAACTTCTGCAGCATTAACTTTCCCAAAATAATTTAGGCTCTTTCTCACAATATTCCAATCAAAATTTCTTCGTACCTCTTCATAATTCTTTAAATTAGGTTCTACTACTATCTTCTTCTCTCTTATTACCTCTACCATTATGCTAATCTTCACGATATACGTTTATATATTTTTTCCTCACCTTAAATATACTAAAATTAAGATAAACCTCTTTTTGAAAGCTTTAATCATGTTAAGGTGATTATTCGTAATGAATATTTATTATTTTACGAATTCTATAGTATTCTATGCTAAGAGTGAATAAAAGTCCCATAAAGTTGGTAAATATTTACCTAATTCATGAAAACTGTTGGAGTAAGTATTATTTAGAGGAAGATTTAGTGAAGATAATAGGTTTAATTCCATATCCTGAGAAAAACATTTTGAGGGTTACTGCCATTGTCTCCCAGAAAGGTTATAGGACTATAGTAAAACTTAAATCAGAAGAGAAAATAAAAAATATATATAATATTTTTAATTATAAAAATAAAATTATAGTAGATTTGGCTAGAGATTACGATAATTCGATACTGTCCGTTATAGTAAGGAATAATGGTATAGTCTTGAATACAATGAAGTTTAATGGAGGGGAAATCTGGAATTTATTGGCTTATGAATATAAATTGAATAAGTTATTAAATGAAATAAAAGAATTCGCTCAAATAGAAAGAGTCGATGTTACTGATGAAATCCCAATAAACGACCTTAGTGATAGGGAATTAAAAATACTAAGTCTAGCGTATGACCTTGGATATTTTGATTATCCAAGAAGAATTAAGGCAGAAGAATTAGCAAAGATAATAGGGATTAAACAATCTACACTAATATACCACCTAAGGAGAGCTGAGAATAAGATAATAGGTTATTTTATAAAAAAGCTAATAAACAATTCCTAGATTTTAGTTCTTTATAAGAACAAATTCTTAGTGGATTATACCTTCCACAAAATCTAATTGATTTGATGTAGTTTATATCTAGAATAAAATTAAAACGTTATTTAATATACTCCGAAGTTATTAAATTGTAGTAACATTTATTAAGTTACAACTTTAAATCAACTACGGTGAGTATATTGAGCGAAGATAAGCTAACATCAAGGCATGTAAAATGGATATTAGCGAGTTTCTTTACATGGACCTTTGACCTATACGATTTATTCATAATACTTCTAGTTACACCCTACATTTCATCCCTCTTTTTCCCATCACAAGTTCCCCTATTATCAATAGCTGCAACATATGCAGGCTTCCTCGTATCGTTCATAATGAGACCATTCGGTGCCGGTTATTTTGGTACAAAGATTGCTGATAAAGTTGGTAGAAAGAGGGCTATAATATATGGTATAATTGGATTGGTTATAACTACATCACTACAAGGTGCACTTCCGACTTTCTATACTGCAGGAATATTAGCACCCACATTACTGATATTGCTTAGATTAATTCAAGGCTTCTTTATAGGAGGAGTGACCGCTGGAAGTCATACTATAGGGCCAGAATCTGTGCCAGAAAGACATAGAGGTTGGGTAGGAGGTATAGGATTTGCAGCTGCAGGTGCTGCTTATCTTATTGCATCATTATGGTTTTACGCTACTACAATTTGGTTCCCAGGAAATTCTTACTTAGATTTAGGGTGGAGAGTTATGTTCTTTAGTGGTTTATTTCCTTTGATAATTCTGTTTTATGTTAGTTATATAACGCCAGAATCTGAAGTATGGTCTAAGGTTAAACAAAGAGGGCAGTTAGTAAAATCGCCATTGAGAGAAATATTTAAAAATATTGAATTGAGAAGGAAATTCTTCATTGCTCTAATCGTTACGGTAGGATGGGCATTGATGTATTATTTAACTCAAGGGCTTTTTCCTACATTTTTAAGCAACGTGAATAGTTTGCCTAGACCATCAGTTGGAATAGTGATGATATTTGCATCCTTAGGCATGCTGATAGGCCCAGTTATAGGTGGTGCTCTCTCACAGCTAATAGGTAGGAAAACCATGTCATTAATAGGTAGCATTATAGTAATAATTATGAGTCCACTATTTTTAATCTTAGGAGGTTTAACGATAAATGAGCTAAATCTAATAATACTATTAGCCTTCACAATATCATTCATTGCAGATTTTGGAGGTGGGATTGTAATGACGTATCTAAATGAAACATATCCAACACAAGTAAGAGGTACTGGTGTAGCACTTACATGGAATATTGGATTTGCAATAGGAGGTTCATCACCAACAATAGTTACCTTAATACTTAATGCTGTTGGCGGTTTCCCAAAATTTCCATTAGTAATGACAGTAGCGATTATAGTAGCTGGAATAATTGAACTTATAGGAACTTTACTGTCTCCAGAGACCAAAGGTGCAATAAGTAAAGAAAAGGCTCTAATGGGTGAATAGGTATTAGGGCTGCAGTACTATTTAGATATAATCAGCCTTTAGAGATACGTGATGATATAGATATAGAAAATCCTAAAGAAAATGAAGTTATGATAAAAGTAAAAGCTTGTGGTCTATGTCATTCCGATCTTAACGTATTTTTAGGATTTACACCAATAGAACCACCAGTTATTGCAGGACATGAAATATTAGGAGAAGTAATTAAGGTAGGTAAAAACGTTTCTAGAGTTAGGGAAGGTGATATAGTAGTTGTCTCATTCATTCAACCATGTGGAAAATGTAGAAATTGCATAGCAGGACTCGAGAACTTATGTGAGAATTTTATAAAGAATAGATTAAAGGGCGTTATGTTAGATGGTACAAGTAGATTAAGATTCAGGGATGGGAGAGAGTTAAGAATGTTTATGGGAGGAGGATTTGCTGAATATGTTATAGTCCATGAAAATGCAGTTAATAAAATCCCTAACGACCTTAATCCGAATGAAGAACTAGCAATATTAGGTTGTGCTGGATTAACTGCGTATGGTGCAGTAGTGAATACTGCTAAAGTTAAAGCAGGAGAGAGTACAGCAGTTATTGGTGCTGGAGGAGTAGGCTTATCGATAGTCCAGATGTTATCGGCAATAGGGGCGGGGGAGATTATAGTTATAGACATCTATAATTGGAAATTAAAAAAGGCATTAGAATTAGGTGCGACTCATATTATAAATGCTAAGGAAGGGAATACTATAGAAAGGGTTAAAGAAATTAGTGATGGAGGAGTAGATATTGTATTTGAAGTTGCTGGTACATTAGAAACTATTAGAATGGCAACAGAATTAGTAAGAATAGGAGGTAAAGTAATTCAGGTTGGAATTCCTCCTGCTAATCAAGAAATACCCTTAAAGATAGCACACCTTTTAAGGAATGGAATAAGAATATTAACCGCACATGGTGGAAGACCTAGGATAGATATGCCAAAATTATTTGCAATGGTAAGGTCTAAGAGATATGATCCCGCTAAATTAATATCTAGTAAGTATAAGTTAGAGGATATAAATCAAGCGATAGAGAATTTGAAAAAGGGAGAGATCTTACGGAGTTTAATAAAACCTTAAGCAAATATTATAATGCATATAAATATAATATAGAATTAATTTGATTTATTAAAATAATAATGATAGAAAAACTTAAATACTAATATTAAGAGATTTTAAAGAGATTGTAATGAGTATCAGAAAACATTTGGAAAGTTTGTATAAGTCATTTTTTATTGATGAGAACTATGAAATTCCTTTGAAGGTGATTAATGATACGGAGATATTTAACCTTGAACTTGAAAGAATCTTTTCAAAATCTTGGATATTCTTAGGATTTTCTGATGAAATTCCAAGGGAAGGAGACTATATCGTTAGATATATTGGCCCAGACCCATTTATTATTGTGAGGGGAGATGACGGAAAAATAAGAGGTTTCTTTAACAGTTGTAGACATAGAGGAGCAATATTATGTAACGCTGAAAAAGGTAATGCAAAAACTTTTACATGTCCATATCACGGATGGACGTATAATAATGTGGGTAAATTGATAGGAATGCCATTGCGTGAAATTGTCTTCAAGGATCTTGATATTGAAAAATGGGGATTAATAGAGATAAAAATCCAGCAATATGAAAATTTAATATTCGGTAGCGAAGCTCCTTCTATCTCTTTAGACGAATATTTAGGTGAAGCAAAGTACTATCTTGATGTAATATTTAAATTAACTGGTGGAATGAGGCCAGTAAACTCACCATTAAGATTTATTGCAGATTTTAATTGGAAAATAGGTGCAGAGAATTTCTCTGAAGACAGATTGCACACTATTATGACTCATAAGAGTGTAGTAGAATATGGTCTTGCAAGCCCATTATCTAGGTTCGGGTATTTAACGCCAGGAAAGAATGAGATTTCAATAGCTGATTTAAAAGATGTTAATGGCAAACCAGTAGGTGCTTTCGGATTTAGACTAGTACCTAGTGAAAATATTCCTGGTTATTTTGGTTTTAAACTAAAGAATATTGAAAATAATTATGATGAGAGATTTGAAATTTTAAGGAAAGTTTCGCATACAGTCTTTACAATCTTTCCTAATTTTTCAGGGTTCATAGCCGCAGATTCTACTGATTATCCAGGCCCAGTAAAACCTAGAGCACCAGTTTCATTATTACGGGTCTGGCAACCTATAAGTGAAAATAGGACTGAAGTATGGACATGGGTTATAGTTCCAAAAGAAGTAGATAATGAAACTGCAAAAAGAGTCTATGAGATTACTGTATCCCATTTCGGACCTTCTGGGGCTGCAGAGATGGATGATACAGCTATATGGAGGGGTATAACGAAGGTTGCTGGAGGATATTTTGCAAACTTTGCCTTTACAGCATTGAAGGGAGGCGGAAAAGATTTGCCAGTTATTAAAGATTGGAAAGGCCCTGGAATAGTAAGACCAACTCAATTTCATGAAGAATGTCAAAGGACTTTTTGGAAAAGATGGGTTATGGAAATGATACACTAAGGGGTGAGAGTAGTGAACAGTGAATTAAAGGAAGAGGTTGAGTTGTATTTTAAGATATTAAACTTCGTATATAAAGAGGTTGAGTTATTAAATGAAGAAGACTATGAAAAATGGCTAGAGTTGCTAGATGATAATTTTGAGTATTTCGTCATTGTAGGAGAAATTACTCAAAATAAAAAATTAAATTTTTCCAAAGAAAAATTTTTATTTAGTGCAGATAAAAACAAGTGGAGACTATATATACAAAGATTAAAATCTGAATATGGTTGGGCGTACAATTATGCTAAGACATTTACTAGAAGAATTATTGGAAATGTAAGAATAATAGAAAGGAGAGGTTCAGAAATTCATGTAAATAGCAGTTTTATACTACTTAGAATAGAAGGTGATGAAATGATAAAAGGAACTTTTAACTTAATATCTGGGAAGAGGGAAGATGTCATACGAATCTATAGCGGTGGTAACGAAATGAAACTATATAAAAGGATTATATACTTGGACACCCCTAACTATCCCTCATATAACCTTTATTTTCCAATTTAATAAAATATTTTATCATACGAATATAATTTGATGAGTGAATAATATTACATAGTTAAGCTCTAATAACTGGATTTAAAAAATTATAAGCCATGGAAATTAGAAAATTTATTGAAGAGGTTAGGAAGTTAGGTCTTTTAAGGGAAATTAGAGGAGCTGATTGGAACTTAGAGATTGGTGCAATAACCGATTTAAATGCTAAAAAGAAGAAATATACATTATTATTTGATGAGATAAAGGATTATCCAAAAGGATATAGACTACTAACTGGCGCATTGTTAGATGCAATAAGAGTTGGGCTCGCGTTAGAGATTCCTGATAAAGTCAATGACATTCAATTAGTCAAAATTTTAAAGCAGAGATTAGACTATGCAAGTAGAGAATATAAGAATTACGATCCTATAATAGTTAACGATTCTCCAGTAATGGAGAATGTTGATAGGGGTGAGAATGTAAATCTTCTTAAATTCCCAGCACCGAAGTGGCATGAGTTAGATGGTGGAAGATATATTGGAACTGCGGATGCTGTAATTACTAAAGATCCAGATTCAGATTGGATAAACGTTGGAGCTTATAGAGTAATGCTAGTAGATAGAAGAAGGTTAGCAATATTCATAGATGCAGGACATCATGGTAGAATTCATATAGAGAATTATCTTAAAAAGGGAATTAAAGCACCGATAGCCATATCATTTGGACCACCCCTTTCACTTTTCATATTTGCAGGAATGGAAGTACCCTATGGAGTATCTGAATATAATTTTGCAGGTGCTGTAATTAAAAAGAGATTTAAAGTAATTAAGGGAGAACTCACAGACTTACCTATCCCAGCTGAAAGTGAAATTGCGATTGAAGGATATATTACTGGAGAAACAATAGATGAAGGACCTTTCGGTGAATTTATGGGTTATTATGCAGGAGGTAAGATGAAAAGCCCTATTATTGAAGTTGAAAGAGTATATTATAGAGAAAATCCAATTCTTTTAGGAACAGCACCTAGCATTCCGCCTTATGACTATTCTTACTTTAGATGCCCTATTCGTGCCGCAATGATTTGGAATATGTTAGAGAGAATTGGAATCCCTGGAATTAAAGGAGTATGGGTTCATGAAGCAGGATTTGGTAGGGCATTTATAATTGTATCTATAAAACAAATTTCAGCAGGCCATGCAACTACGGTAGGACACATCGTAGCAACAAGTCCATTAAGTGCATATGGTGGTAGATATGTTATTATAGTTGATGATGACATAGATCCAACAGATATAAATCAAGTTATATGGGCAATGTGTACTAGATCTGATCCAATAAGATCTATAGAAGTAATAAAAAACGTATGGAGTACACCATTAGATCCAATGGCAGAAAGGAGAGAATTTATAAGCGAGTATGTATCATCGCGTGCAATTATATACGCTGTAAAACCTTTTGATAAACTTATCAGAAATCAATTCCCAATCGAAGTTAAACCTAGTGATGAGCTAGTTAAAACTATTACAGAAAAATATAAAGAGTTGTTTATTTAGTAATAATCTATTCTATGGATAAACTGTATTATAATATTGAAAATCTTTTCAACAATTATTTATTCGATGTTTCGTTTTGTACATTTTATAAAGTTAACCTAAATGTTAGAAAGTAAATAAAATGCTTGATCTAAACTATAATGATAAAAACTATTTAATATTACCTTTATAATATATATCTTTGTAATATTTTTGTGTATACATCTATTAATTAATCGTTAGAAAGCTTTTTAAATATATAACCTAAAAATATTATAATGAAGGCATTAAGGATAAAAGAGTATGGTAAACCGTTAGTGAAGGAGGAGGTTCCTAAACCTACACCAGGTTTTGGGCAAGTTCTAGTAAGATTAAGCGTTACTGGAATATGTCATACGGATTTACACCAGTGGAAAGGAGATTGGAGTAGTGTAAGGCAAGTTATGGATCTAACAAATACTAAGGTATTAGGTCACGAAGGGATTGGAATAGTTGAAGAAGTCGGCCCTGGAGTTTCTAGACTTAGAAAAGGTGACAGAGTTGGTGTACCATGGATGAATTATTGGTGCGGTCAGTGTGAACTATGTCTATTAGGATATCCGCACTGGTGCTCTAATGCAAAATATACATCAGTTAACGTAGATGGAACGTATGCGGAATATGCTATTATTCATGAAATGGCAGCACCGAGGATACCTAAAGACCTACCAGATACTGAAGTAGCACCAATGATGTGTGGAGGAATAACGGCTTATGGTGCTGTAAGAAAACTTATTACTGAAGTAAGACTGCCTGCAGGTAAGACTGTAGCTATAATAGGTGCTGCTGGTGGTTTAGGGCATTATGCAGTTCAAATAGCTAAGGCTTTTGGCTACAGAGTTGTAGGAATTGATATAGGGCAAGAAAGATTAAGATTTGTTGAAAAGCTAGGTGCAGATTACGTAGTAGATGCGGGAGAAGCCGAAAAATTCGTAAAAGAAAGGTTAGGCGGTGTTTATGCATCATTAGTCTTCACTCCTAGGATAAAGGGTTATGAACTAGGCTTAAGGTTATTAAGACCACCTGGGGCTTTAATAGTAGTAGGAATTCCAGCAGAAAATGAAGGACCAATACCTATAACTCCACTAGCTTCAATTCTAGGGTTTATTAAGGTAATACCATCAATAGTCGGAGTAACTAATGAATTTGAGGACTTGTTCTCGTTAGCAGTTGATGGCAGAGTTAAGTCTCATGTAAGTAGGGTAATAGGATTTAGTGAAAGTGAAATTAACACTTTGTTTGAAGAGCTAGAGAAAGCTAAGTATCTTGGTCGTGCTGTGATGAAGATATCATAATTTATTTTTTATAAATTTTACACTCTATATATATATTGACTATAAATCGTCTTCTATTTTCTTTTATACACACCTTATTTCCAAATTCAATAAGAGTTCAAGATGAATTGTCATAAATAAAAACCATAATTTACGATAATCCAACCATAACTCTTAGATCTATAAATTAGAGCTTATCGGAGAATCCTTTATGTTTTTACGTTACTTTAAAAACATTTAAAAAAGACATCTCGCTAACTAAAATAATGCAAAATTAGGGAATTAAATGAAAAATATCTATTCAATAACTATCATAATTTTTAAGATAAAAAATAATTTAAATTAATTTTATAAATATAGAAATTATTATAAATAGAATATCTTTGAGCAGAATGAAATAGTTAACAATAGGTGAATTTAAGCTAATTTGATAAGAGAATTATGGTAAGGAGAAAAAGATAAGAATGTTTTCTTATCTTATTTTAGACTTCAACATTACTTCTCTTTCCATTACCTCATTTATTTCCTCTAGCCTATACCCTACAGTTCTTGGAAGTAATACCCATAATAAACCAGCACCTATAACTACTGGAAAACTGATAATTACCCAAGGTAATATTGAACCTAATGATTTTATTAATGGTACAATTAACAATGCGCCTACACCCCCTCCTAAGTGCCCTAATCCATCAGTTAATGCAAATCCAGTAGCTCTAGCTGATGTGGGAAAGCTTTCAGCTGAAATTAAGTATCCAGCTAAATAAGAGAGACCACCGCCTAAGAAGTTAGATACCAGGAGTTGCAGTAGGAACATCAGCGCCCAATTTTGCTGCACTACAGCTACTGCAGATAGTGATACCCCTATTAACCAACCTAATGATCCAATTTGAATTAATAGTCTCCTATCTACCTTATCAATAAATAGTAACATCAAGAACGCCATCATTGTAGCACCTACTGCGGAGTATGCAGTAAGTATCGAGACTCTGTTGAATAAGTCTCCAGTTATCCCTAATAACTGTAGATAACCACCCCAAAACCCTGAAAATGTGTATTGAACCATATAGATTGTAAACCAAAATATTAATAGACCAATGAACCGTTTTAAATAGAATCTCTTAATTACTATTCTAAAGGGATTTCTATGGTCGTGCTCATAAGATAACGATTTATATTCTGGCAGTTTTGGAACGCTAAGCTTACTTATTACTATTTCCTCCATATGTCGAGTTAATCTTTCCGCCTCTAACATTCTTCCGTTTTTAACCAAAAACCTAATTGATTCTGGAGCACTGATCCTTAAAACAATTGCAGCAATTGCCAAAGCAGCTGCTATTCCAAATGCTATTCTCCAACCTATAGTCGGCAATGATTGCACTAATATCCCGGTAAATGCTGCACCCCCACCTACTGCAATCCAGCCTGCAATATAGATCCAATTCATATATATGCCCCTCTTTAATGCAGGTGCATATTCTACAATATAAACTGCAGTAATTACTAAATCCCCTCCAATTCCAGCACCTTCAATTATCCTAAAGAATAATAACGTATTATAATCTACAGATAACGCCATTCCTACACTGCCTATTGCAATTAGTATGATTGTATAAATTAACATGTTACGCCTACCTATTAAATCTGATAAATATCCTAATATTATGGCACCCGGGATGTAAGAGATTAGACCCATTGCTAATATTGTTGATTGTT
>JAWARQ010000011.1:0-20956 GCA_038893355.1 Sulfolobaceae archaeon | reverse complement strand
CTGATCGCTTTAACCCTCCTAGCCATTAGGAGAAAATTAAAAGAGCTAATATTTAAACTTTATAAGGGGGCTATCCATCCCCGCCTCAGAGAGGCGAGGCTTTCCGCCCCCTTAACCCCCATTTTTTTGTAAATGTAGTTCGGCAAGATTGAGTAGAGCCCCTTCGTAAGTTCTTCAATATTCCTCCCCTCAAGTAATGGATTTATAGCACTCTTGACTACTTGCGAGTAGGCCCTGGCAATCCTTAGTACCCTCTCCTTATCGTGGAATACGACTTTCCCGTTTATCGTCACGAACTGGAAGTTATCTAGTGCTTCTTTCGACCCGATTATTTTATTCATCATCTGGGACGACAACAATTACCACCACCTTCTTCCCAGCTATTTTTTCTGCCTTCTCCTTCACGCTCTTGGGAATGTATATTGCGTACCTCTTCTCACCGTATTTGTCGCTCCCTGCAGAGGATATTACTCCGTGGAAAACTATCTGCTCCATATGTTGTTATTAGCAGAAAAATTTTTAAATTTTGCCATACATTTTTTAGCATGTAGAAGAGGGCCCTACAATGAACCCGAGGAGCAATGTGAGGGGAAGGAAGGGTTCGATGAAGCTCCCCATGTCGTGGCTGGGAGGTATGCTCCCTAACCTAGGCGTGGGGAGCCGGACAGGGGGAATGAGGACGAGGATTGATATGAAACCCTATGAAAGTCCGACCCCTTTAGGAAATTAACGTGCAATAAATTATCCTCAATACGACTAATCCAATTTATTTCGTGAAACTAACTTCCTCCATCTTAAAGGAGTTCTGATAAAGTAAATAAGAACATGCTCTTAGGAAAAGTGGAAAAAATGTATCTACTTTACTCTTCTTATTAATACTCTTATAACTTCCCCTTCCTTCTTAATATCAACTATCTCCTGCCCAGTCCTCCTAGCCCAAGCTTGTAAGTCGGGCTCAGCAGCAGGGTCAGTAGCCAAAACCTCAATAACATCACCAATATTAACTTGCTTAATAGCCTTAGCAGTCTCTAAGACAGGTCCTGGACAATACATTCCCCTCAAATCCAAAGTCCTAGAAACCTTAACTTGACTCATAAAAACACCTCAAATGAATAGTGTTATACCACCTTCAGCTCTATCTAAAAATGTTGCAGCACCAACAACATCATCTACAAAATCTGCAAGATCTTCCCTCTTAACTCCGAAAAATTCCATAGTTGTTGAGCATGCATAAACTTTAACTTCCCCAATCTCCTTAGCTTGCCTAATTAACTCATGCCAAGATGGATATTTTAACTCTTGCATCCTCTTACCTAAAATTTGAGAGAATTCCTCATAGTTCTTATCAAGTTTAGGAGGAGCTGAGGAAGATAAGGATTTTTTGGTAATCGCTTGTAGACCCCAGAAGGTGAAAAATAAGTTAACTTCATAACCACCAGCTGCTGCAGCAGAAGATAGAATTCCAACTGGCATTAGCTTATCAATAGTTCCTGAGAATACAATTATGGAAAGTTTCTTTTTCTTACCTTCAGCCACTTTTTCACCTTATTTTACTAATTCCTTAATTGTTTTTAATTTTTCCCTCTTTCTATAGAATAGGCCTTACGTTATATAATTCTTTCCACTTCTTAACTTCAATTATTGCCTGAACGTCTCTTTCTTAACATATTAAAACTTTTATTAATCTTGTAAAAGATTAGTAGTATGGTAGTTGAAGCAAATTGTGAAATTCCAGAGGGACTTTACTACTATATTGAAGGGAAGAATACAGTATGGTTGAAAGTTGAGGGTAATATAGGAATTATGGGAATAACTGATCTAGCACAAACTATGGCTGGTAGAATAGTTAAAATTAGAATTAAATCTCCTGGAACTAAAGTGGAGAGAGGTAGACCTATAGCTACTTTAGAAAGTGGAAAGTGGGCAGGACCGGTGCCAGCTCCAGTAAGCTGTGAGATAGTTGAGAAGAATTCTGAGGTAGAAAAGAGCCCAATATTAATAAACCAAGATCCGTATGGTAGGGGTTGGATAGCTAAAATAAAAATACTAAATCCAGAAGAATTGAAAAAACTATATACCGGTGCGGCTGCTGTACAGAAGATAAAGGAGTTAATAGCCTCTGAAAAAATTACATGTAAGAGATTATAGCTTCTTTTTATACTACTCTAACCTTTTTCTGAATTCATTACCTAAATCAGTATCGAGATCGTATAAAATTCTTGAAGCTTGAACTATTACCTCGCTCAATGACGGATGTGCAAAGCTCATTAGGGCAAGATCCTTTACACTAACTTTAAGCCTCACAGCCATCGTTAACACGTTTATTAGATCCTCAGCCCTACTGTGCACTATCTCTCCATAAACTACTCTCTCATGTTTATCTATTCCCAATTTTATGTAGCCAATCCTTTCACCACTTATTATTGCCCTTGTAGAAGCTAAGAATGGAAATTTTAGTACTCTCACTGCACTTTCTTTATTTCCTACAAACGCTATTTGTGGGTCTGTATAAATAACCTCTGGAATGCTCTCATAGTCGATAGTTATCTGGTTTCCAAGAATATTTTGAGAGGCAACTATTCCTTCCATTATAGCTTTATGCGCTAATTTGTTCCTGTGATTAACAATGTCACCTATTGCATAAACATTCTCAACATTAGTTTTCATTAAATGGTCTACAATAATCCCGTTACTATCAAATTTCACACCTAACTTTTCGAGACCCTTTGGTATATTAGGCTTTCTACCTATCGCTGAAACTATAATATCTGCTTTTAATTCCTTATTATCTATTATAACTTTATTTTCCTTAATTTCAAATTTTTTTATGTCATCAATAATCTCAATTTCTTCCCAAAGAAGACTCTCGATAATCTGCTTCCTAGCATCTTCTGATAAATTCTTAAGAATTTTTGACCTTGAAATTAAAGTAACCTTAGAACCTAATCTGGAAAGCATTTGTGCCGTCTCTACACCTGCATAGCCACCTCCGATTATTATTACAGAGCTGGGGAATTTCTTGGTTCTGAATAACTCGTCTACTGGAATCGTACCGGGAATGAAATTAGGTGAAGTACCGGAGGCTATAATTAACTTGTCGAAACTAATAATTTTCCCTCCCACCTTTGCGTGATGGAAGTCTATAATCTCAGCCTCTCCATAAATTAGCTCTGCCCCAGCATCTTGAATTAGATATCTCCCAGCATCTGATAACTGGTTTATAATTCTTTCCAATTCTTCCATGTAATTTGAGAGTTTTGTAGTAATTTCTAAACCGTAATTCTTACATACTTCTGGAAGCTTATAATAATAATATGCTAGATCATGAAGAAAGATGCTAGGAACGCATCCTAAATTTACACATAAACCTCCTACTTTCCCCTTTTCTGCTACTACTACTCTTTTCCCTGCCCTAGCCAATATTATTGAGGCAGTATAGCCAGCAGGACCAGTACCTATTACTAGCACGTCATAATCATATTTTTTACTATTACTAATATTATTAGAAGAATAATGCCCTATCAGCATCCATCACTAAATCGATTAATGTTGAACCTCCAACTAGTTCTACACCATCAACAACATCTTCCTCTTTCATCTTGCACATATCCTTAAGGCTTTGCACGCACACATACATCTTAACTCCATTTTCCCTAGCCATATCAAAAAACCTTATAAAAGGATTATTACCCTTCTTTCTCTCTTCTTCTTGCCACTTTTTATCAAGTAGCTTTGGCCCTTTAATCATAAAGAATACTGAGGTTTCATACTCCATCGAAGCTGAAATTGACGCCATAAATAGTGGTGCATAAGTCCTATCAATATCTTCTGGGCCATGAGTCACTACTATTAAAATTTTCTTCTTTTGCGCCTCTTGTAAATTCTGGGCTTGAACTTGCTCCATAATAATCGTTATAGATTTATTTTTAAAGATTTAAAAACTTTACTTAACATTAATTAATGTATCAAATTCTCTGTATAAATGTATACCTTAAAATAGAATAACTTAGTATTTAATTCCGTCTGTACCTACACTTTCATTTCAATCATTTTAACCGAGTGTAGGGACTTGGCCCTCAACCACCACCTCGTAGGTGAGTCATGGTACTTCTTCAGCTAAACAGCATTTGGCTCATATCTCCGCAATTATCACCCTTTTTTTGCATAGCCCACATTAGCATGGCGATTATCTTTATCGCAGAATTTCAACATAAACATATATATATATAAATTGAAAAGGATTCTATTAACGGAAAAGGATTCAGTCCTTGGGATAAGCAAAATAAGAAGCAAAGCTGGGTAAATTGTTCTTGATAATCGTGATTAGTATTAAATAATGGAAAACTTTACTGCATGGCTAAACCCCTTTACTACGCTCGCTACTCTTAATCTGGAGTTATTAAGGGCAAGTGCAGTTACATCCTTACTACTTTACCTTTAAGATCACTATTTTATCTTTTTCTCACTCATGACTAAATAGTTATCTAATTCGTAGCCCAATACCGACGGTTTCAAATCGTATGTACGGCTCATTAAAAATATTATCAATTTTATCCATAACATGTTTATGCAAATTGGTATAGCTGCGCACAGTGGTGAGGTCCCAGAAGAATTGAAAAATAAGGCCAGAAGGTTTGTAGATAAAATCTCGGAATGTAAAAACGTTAGGCTACTTCTAGGTGGATATTGGGGCCTAATGAAAATAATTGTAGACGAGGCTCTAAGGAAAGGTCTGCCTATAATTCTTTTTATTCCAATAGAGAGAGAAGACGTAGAAATTCCAGATGATGTTATTAAAGTATATACTGGTTGTGAGTTTCGATGTAGGTCTGTGATCCTCGTTAGATCCTCAGATATACTAGTTAGCCTTGGGGGTGGTGTTGGTACTGAAATTGAATTATTTATGGCTTATGCAATGGGTAAGCCAATTTATTCCCTTATAGACACTGGACTTCCAACAGATAATTTAAGAATATCATTTCCAGAATATTTTGATGATAGAAAAGTTGTTAAAGTTAAATATTTTGCAGATGAAGTAGAAATGGCTAAGGTTATCTGCAGTGAACATGCTAAAGGTGTAAAAACTGACTTTGGTTAAAAGTACGTTATAAAAATTTATTTATCTTGTATTTCTCCATAAAGTATAAGAATTTGGAATTCTTTACAATTACTTCTCTTTAATTCTTCATTTCATTTAATACCTTATAAATTTTTTCTTTATTATCTTAAAATATAATTACTCTTATAATTTAAAATATAATAATATGTAATAATAATATATTAATGATTTTACTATTAATACTAAATATAATGATTTCATTAAAGCATTCATATATTAGAAGGATAGTATTAGATCTTAGTGAGTCTCCTTATTTCATCTTCGAAATTTTTCTTGACTTCGTGTATTTTCTTTAATGAGTTTCTAAACTCATTTAAATTATTAACATATATTTTAATTATCCACGCCTTGTAAGGATCCTTATTTATTATCTCTGGCTTCTTTATCACTTCCTCATTAATTTCTAATACTACACCTTCTACTGGTAATCTAAATCTTCCTATCCATTTTGCTGATTCTATTGTAAATATGATAGTTCTCGGCGTAACTATAGAACCTTTTTCTTTTACTGATATTTGAAATATTTTACCTGCAAGATATTGACCTAATGAAGTTATCCCTATTATCGCTATATTTTCATTTAATGATACCCATATATGCTTTTCTGGATCATAGAGTAGCTCTTCTGGAAATTCGAAACCATCTATCAGCATATAATAATAGAAGAAATCTAATAAATTTAAATTTATATAATTCGTATATGGCTGATGCTAAATTTATTGTTTGGCTCGATGGGATAATATTGAAAATTGACCTAACTGAGTATTTATACAAACTTTATAAAGGCGAAGAAGTAGAAATACCAGAAAACTATGAGAAGTTTGAGGATTGGGACTACTTTTCATCAGTAGTAGGTGATAAGAACATAGCGATACTTTCTCCATATGATGATAAAATAACATATAAAATAGCTAATAAATTAAATTTATTAAAATTTTTAATTATACCTAGAAAAACAAAAACTAAACCGTCTAAAGAACCTTATGTAGAATTATTTAAAATTGTAGATTGGAATCCTTTAAATACAATAACTATAGCATCTTCTCCACTAGACCTATTATCTTCAAGATTTTTCGATTCTAGGATTAAAGTAATATGTATTCATAGGTTTCAAGATTGCTCTAAATATTCACCATATCTTTATGTAGAAAATTTAAAAAAGTTAATTATCTCACTTAAGAGATTAAGAATATTATGAACTAATTTTTCATAATTTTAATTTAAATTTAAAAAAGTATCACCAAGAAAAGTTTAAATGGCTTTAAAATTACTATTTATTCAGATGATGGAATTCAGAGTTATTATAGAGGAAGGACCTCAAGAGCAAATATTAGCTGGCGAGGAAGCTTTACTGCAATCAGTAGCAGAGGGTGAAAAACCTATTTTAAGATTTGTAATATTTAATCCTACTGCAGTTTTAATAGGTTATCATCAAGCTATTGAACAAGAGGTTAATGTAGAAGAAGTAAGGAAATTAGGTTGGGATTTAGGAAGAAGACCTACTGGAGGTGGGGCTATTATTATGGGAAAGGGTCAATTAGGTTGGGAAATTTATGCAGACTTATCAATTTTGGGCCCTCCAGAAGATGCAATAAGGAAAGGAGCTTTTGGCGTAATAAAGACACTAGAAAAATTTGGACTAAGAGCAAATTTCAGGCCAAAGAATGATGTTGAAATTAATGGTAAGAAAATTTCAGGGATAGGTGCATTTTCTGAAGGTAAATATATTGCAGTTACTGGTACATTATTAATAGATTTTGATGTAGATACTATGATTAAAGTATTAAAGGTTACTACTGAAAAATTGAAAGATAAAGTTGCTAAAGATCTTAAGGAGAGACTAACCTGGTTAAATAAAGAATTGGGACATTCGGTTGAGATTAACGATGTTATAAGAGCTGCAAAAAAAGGTTTCTCAGAAGCTTTAGGTGTAAACTTAAGAGAATCCGTATATACCAAGAAGGAGGAAGACCTTATTAATACTTTAAAATTGAAATATTCATCTCCAGAATGGATTTATGGTTTAAGGAAGCCATTAGAAGGCACTAATGTGAGGTATACAGAAAAGAAATTCCAAGGAGGGTTAGTTAGGGTTCAGGTCAAATTATTAGAAAACAAGATAATAGAGTCGGTCTTCATATCTGGAGACTTCTTTATAGAACCTAAGAGAGCAATATATGATTTAGAAGCCAGGCTTAAATGGAGTAGGATAGAGAATATCGAAGAGGAGATTAGAGAATGGTATAAAAATGTTAAGATTATAGGAATATCTGCTGATGATCTAATAAGTTTAATAAGAGAGGTTTTGAATAAATGAAGCCGCTCTATCTATACGCTCCAGCTATAAAAAGATACGAGACTGAGTATTTAAGTTCGAGACACGGTTGGAAGATTATCTCTGTTACTGGTAATAACTGCGCATTTAATTGTAAGCATTGTGGAAGGAGAATTTTAGAAGGTATGATAGATGGTTCTACTCCTCAAAAGTTTCTGAGAGCAATAGAGGGAATAAAGGACGGTATAATACTTTCAGGGGGTTCAACCGCTAGAGGAGAAGTACCAATTTGGAAATATTCTAGTATTTTAAAGAATTATGCAAGTAAAATAACAATAGTAGCTCATACAGGAGTAGTGAGATCATTAGAAATAGCACTAAAATTTAAAGAAGCTGGGGTAAAGATAGCACTATCAGATATGGTAGGTGATGATGAGACAATAAAGGAAATTCTAGGTCAACCGTTTACGGTAGAAGATTATTTAAATTCTTTAAAATATTTGAAAAAAGTTGGCATAAAGGTAGTTCCTCATATTATTGTAGGATTAAGTAGAGTTAATAGCGAATTAAGAGCTCTGGAGTTATTAAAAGAAATCGAGCCAGATGCTGTCATAATAGTAGGTCTTATGCCACTAATGGGAACAGAACTAGAAAATTATCCTCCTCCGTCTCCAGATAGGATGATAGAGGTCTTAAAGAGGGCCAGAGAAGAATTTTCAGTGCCAATAATGTTAGGTTGTGCGAGACCAAGGGGTAAAGATTATATTAAAGTTGAGAAATTTGCTGTTGATCATGAAGTTGACGGGATAGCATTTCCAGCAGAAGAAATCTTTGAATATGCTAAGGGTAAGAGGAAAATAGTTTTAAGTAATGCATGCTGCGCTAACATAGTTTATGATATAATGTCAAGGTGAGTTAAGAATGATAACTCTCATTAGTAGTCCAGATTGGGTTAGATTAAGTTTTGGTGCGGATATGGTATTAGGTTTCACACATGGAATTTTCTATAAAGGTGCTTTAAATACTACAATAAACTTACTTCAATATTATCCAGATGGTTGTAAAGCTAACTGCATATATTGTGGCCAGGCTAGGGAAGTTGCTAAAGGACCAGATTGTAAAACTTTAATAAGAGTTGAATGGCCCTTAAGGCCTCTAAATGAAGTCATAAAGAGAATAAAGGAAAGACAGGGTGATCCTAAATATGGTTTACAGAGAATTTGTGTAGGACAATTAGCACATCCTAAAGCGCCTATAGATTCTATTGAAATCACTAGGAGAATTAGAGAAGCTGGTATAGAATTACAGATATCAGAATTAATAACTCCTACTTACACGTTTAGAAAACACTTAATAGAAATGAAAAAGGTAGGAGGTGATATGGTTGATGTTGCGATAGATGCAGCAAGTAAGCGAGTATTTGAAAAAACTAGGGGTAAGATTGTAAGAAGTATGCATAGATGGGAAAGGTATTTAGAAGGAATTGACGAAGCCGTTGAAGTATTTGGAAAGGGTAATGCTGGAATTCACTTAATAATCGGCTTAGGAGAGACTGAAAAGGAAGCTGTAGATTTAATGTGGTATGCTCATTCAAGAGGCGCTAGGATAACCCTTTTCGCATTCTATCCAGAAAATGGGACCCCAATGGGCAATAGAAGGCCAGTTCAGTTAAATGTCTATAGAAGAATGCAGTTAGTTAGATGGTTAATTGAAAATGATCTAATAACTTATTCTGACTTAGAATTTGATGAAGAAGGGAAATTGATAAACATTAACATCCCTTCAGATATAACTATAGACGAGATAGCACCAGCGTTTCAAACTTCAGGATGTCCTGGATGTAATAGACCTTACTCTAATGAGAGACCTTCGATGAGACTAAGGAATATACCTTGGTATCCTCAAAAAGATTTGGTAATTAGGGCTATAAAAGAAACAAAATTAAATTTAAAGATATCATTTTAAATTTTTAGTTACTATTCACTTCATTCTTAATTATTTCTAACTCCTTCCAAAAACTATGAATTTTATATGCCTAACTAAATTTAATAGTACTACGTTGAACCTTATGAATTATCATGAAATAAATAATATTTAATTATTAAATTTTTCTATTAAACATAAACTTAACTTTTATATATGCATTAAATGGAACTTTATCATAATATACTTCACTACTATCATACATAAAAGATTTTAAGAAACCTTAATAATTTTATATAATAATAATTTTACACCTTATATTTAATATAGTGATTAGAACACCTTATATTTCTTTTACGTCACTATTTATATTTTCATTTAAATTTTGCATCCATTCTTTTTTATCATATGAAAGTAGTGTGCCCTGTATGTAATAGACTTTTTGATGCAGAGTGCACGCCATATAAAGAAAAGTTTAATGAAATTCTATATTATTTTGACACTGAGCCATGCCTAATAGCTTTCAGGATAAATCCACAGAATTTCATATATAAATGTAAAAAAGAAGAATAGATTTTTATATTACAGAAAACTTTTTTATATCCTTAGATGAATTAATATTATGAATTGGCGATACATAAAATTACCACCACAAGACGGATTTCACATGATAACTTCATTCGTAGCTGTGGCTGAGTTGCGTGAAAAGATAGGTAAAAATACATTCTTAACTTTTTGGTCGAAAGAAACTTTCGTTAATGTAGGTGTTCATCAAGAAGTTTGGCTAGAAGTTAATACTGATTATGCAAGGCAGAATAAAATACCAATAGTAAGGAGAGATATTGGTGGCGGTACAGTAATTATAACACCAGATGAGCATGACTATTGGATTATAGTAAGTAGAAATGAAGCTCCCTCCAATCCAAAGGACTTGTATGAAAAATATTTGACGCCAGTTGTTCATGCGTTGAAAAAGTTAGGATTAAATGCGAGGCTTAGGGATCAAGATATAGTAGTTAATGATAGGAAAATTAGCGGAAATGGTGCAATGACTCACGGTAATTCTGTTGTAATAGCTGGTAACATTTTATTAAGATTGAATGTTGATTTAATGGCTAAATTATTAAAAGTTCCCTCTGAAAAGTTTAGGGATAAGGTTAAGAAGGAAATGTCAGAATGGTTAACCAGTCTAGAAAGAGAATTAGGATATGTGCCGAGTAGAGATGAAATTAATGATCTACTAAAGAATTCATTTGAGGAAGTATTGGGAATTAAATTAGTAGAAGACAAGTTGACAGAAGAAGAAGTAGAATTATGGGAAAAGTTAGCAAAAGAGAAGATGGAAGAATCTTGGATTTATTATAAAGATAACAGACATCCAGAATTACATTATGAGAGATGCGTAAAGATATCTTCAAACGTTGCTATATGTCACGTCGATTATAAAGCTAGAAAATTATTAAGGATTACAGCGAAGTTTATTAAAAACAAATTAGATGAAGTTTCAATATCTGGTGACTTTTTCATTATGAATCCTAAAGATTTTATAGAATATTTAGAAGATTCTCTAAGGGGAGTAAAGATAGATGAAATAAACAAAACTATTGACTCAGTATTTAACGAGAAAAAACCTATAATATTTGGATTTGATAAGGAAGATCTTAAAAAAGCCTTTGAAGAAATAATTCAGAAACCTGAAGTTCAAGAAGTAATTCTTCAGTAATAATATCCTCCGCCTGTACTTGTCTTTGTTGTAGTAGTAGACGTAGTTGTTGAAGGCATTGAAGTTGAAGCTGATGTTGTTGTAGATGATGAAGGCATTGAAGGGGATGAGAGTGTCATAATTGCAATTCCCATTATTATTGCACCAATAATTAATATTATAATAGAAATTGCAATTATGGCTATTTCTAAACCCTTCATCATCTACAACCTCCTTGAAGCGAACCACGTTATTGTAACTAATATAATTAATATTGCATCTAGGACAAATGCTGCTATAACGTACATATTAATAACTGGAAGTGGCCTACCTAAAACTGGTGCAGGATAAATTCTAGATTCTGCTAATAAGATATAATTTATATACTAATATACCAAAGTTGGCAAGTATAGGCTCTTAATTCCGATTGCAAGAATGATAGAACTTACTATAGCTAGTATACCATCAAATAAAAAGAAATATCCTACGATAGGTAATCTTCCAACTAGTTGAGTGAAGAGATATAGGTGAATAATAGCCCATATTATTGAAATTACTGCTGAAGTTATCCTTGTACCTAGGTGTATAGTACGATACACACTCATAGTTTGAATTTATATAAATACAGCTAATAAATTTATTCATAATATAACTTATATCTTCTTAAAACATTGAAATAATGAATTATAAATCGCTACATATTCTGCCCATTTTTTAATTCCTAGAACTTCTTTTCAAGGAAAAAACCTTTAACTTGAGGAGATTTAAGGAAGGAAAAACACGTTTCAGGAATTTGGGATGAATTGTACCGCTAGTAATTTTGAAAATTCTACTAGCCCAATTCCAATTCCAAATATTATTATTGATATTAAATAAAATAATCTAGATTTCCCTAATATTTTTCTATATCCTAAAATGGATAAGATTAAGGCAATGACCCATAGTACTAATCCTAATTTAAAGAACACTGAAACTAGGCCATATTGTGATGTAGATTGCATAAATGGATTAGTACCATAAAGTAGCATTTCTGAAGCATATTGTGCGTCTAGCCTATAAAATCCTAATACTCCAATAGTTATTTGTAAAATTTGCAACCCAATTACAGATACTAAAAGATAAATACTAATTTTTGCAAAAATCGAGTGTTCTGCATTTCCGGTAATTAAGTATACAATCATAAACCCCATGGTTAACATATAGAGGAAATATAATACAACTATTGAAGGGTCAACAAATAATCCCCTCGCAGTTGCCTCATTAAATAATAATCCAGTATAAATACCTGCAATTAATGAAATTGGAATTCCTACCGTCTTAATCGCATAAGTACTTATAGTTAAAGATGGTCCAGAAATTATCCTTAAGAACTTAAATCTCTGAGAAATCGAGTATAACGTCATCAGGGCAGTTATTATTATCATAAATACAGAAACCCATGCGCCCCATGCTACGAAGGAAGTAGGATTTGGGGTTATGAAAACTTGAATTGGCCTACCAAGGCTTCCGCATAAATTAGAAGAGGAACACCAATCTGGTGTACCTTCGCTTAATGCGAATTCAACTGTTGCTAGATCTAGATAGGATAAAAGGAAGTAAATAATGCTAGCTATAAGTGAAATTGGGCCTATTCTAGCAATAATATTATTATTTTGCTTTTTATACCATAAATAAAACCCTAGAATAAATACTGAACCTGCAGCTAATGCCTTTATAGGAACATAACTTGCAATATAGCTCCCCCAAAACGGGTATTTAAAGAATACGTCCCATACTACGTTCCCAAAATCCGTAGCCATAATCTCACCAAGATCCAGAAACAGGTTTTTCTCCGGCCTGTGGCTGTTGATTCCATTGTCCTAAAACTCCTCTCTGAGCCTTTAGTGGATCTAATGGGATTTCTGAGGGTGCTAAGTAAAATTGCATTGGCTTTGCACCAGTTTCTGGCTTTCTAACAAACCAAGGCTTCTGTTGTAAAATAGCTTGAATTTTAGGATCATCTATATCTCCAAATATTATAGCATTAGTTGGGCATACCGATGCACATGCTGGAAGTAATCCAGAATCTACTAGATTAGCACAAGCATTGCACTTTTCTGCAACACCCTTCTCTGGGTTTATATAAATTGCATCATATGGGCAAGCCATTATGCATGCCTTACAGCCTATACATCTAGTCTGATCGAGATCTACAATTCCATCTTGCCTCTTAAATAAAGCACTTGTTGGACATGCTCTAACACAAGGTGCATTTAAGCAATGATTACATCTTAACTGAGCGAAAAACTTCTTAACATTAGGAAAACTTCCGATGCTTACATATTTTACCCTTAGTCTCCATACTGATAACGGGACATTGTGAGTATTTTTACATGCTGTTGTACATGCTTCACAGCCTATACATCTCTCTATATCGTTGATAAAGACATAATGTCCCATATTACTCGATTAGAAAATTAAATTATAAACTTAAAAAGATTACGTTACCTCACTATCTTGAATTTGAGTAAGTTTATTTTTTATCCCTTCCAATTCTTGTAAAAAATCCTCAACTTTTTTCAAATTCTCACCAATTAATGGTGATAAAATTTCATATTTAGAAGAGATCTCTTTATAAATTTCTCGAATAGAAATTGCATAGTTCTTTATAACATCAATTAAATTAAGTAATTTTTTATCATATAACGCTGACCTAAATAGATTTCTTAGCATATACTCACGAGAAGAGTAAAGTATCGGTATTCCAATAGAAAAGCCCATGATGGCAATTGATTTCCTTGTCAGAAAAAATCCAGTTTTAGAAGAATTTAGTAACTTCCTAATGAAATCGCTACCAAGTACTTCATCCAATCTTTTATCTAATTCAACGTCGTCCCTCTTAGTATCTTCTACCCCACTCATTATAATAAACTCCGGAATATACTTTTTAACTCTTCCTCTTCTCTAACGCATTTAGGACATTTATCACCACTTCCATGAAATTTATTACCACAACTACTACACCTTTTAATAGGTAAAGTAACTAAAGGATTTTTATCAAAGCCTGTTGAAGGCTGAATGGCCTTCGTTGGGCATGAGTATATACATAACTCACAACCAGTACAATTTAAATACTCGAAATAGATCTTACCATTACCGTCACTTATTAGTGCACCATTAGGGCAAATATTAGCACATATTTCGCAGAAAACGCATTTATTTGAGTCTATCCTTTTATAATATTTTACTCTATTTCCTAAGACTTTCCTCTTTTTAGGAGGAGATTTCTCTACTTTATAAAATTCTGCCAGTTTAACCTCTTTCAAGAGATAATATCTTCTCCTTAGATCAATTTTCGATTCTTTAAACTTAATATTAACCTCAATACTAAAACTATTAGCTTCCCTTTTAATTCTATCTAACTCCTTCAAAACATCTATACCCTTGCTACAATTGTTACAAACATAAATCTCCTTATAGCCCACCGATACTAAGAATTCTGGTGAGATAAATGCTATACAAGGTATATCACCACCTAAACCCTCACAAGAATTTTCAGAAATTTCGCTTTCGTCTTTAACTATAATAGCCTCATTTGGACAAACTGTTTGACATTTACCACAGTAGACACAATAACTTGGATTAATTTGAATTCTACTTTCAATTAAATAAATAGCTTTAGTTGGACAAGATTCTAAACATTTACTACATATTTCTAAACCATATTCTCTCACACATTTAAATCTATTGAAATGTAATAATTTTGCCACGTATCCTTATTATGATTAAAAGTTTTTAAGTACAATTGTTGAATAAATATCGATGAATGATAAAGATAAGAAAGGAGACTATCTTATTAGTAGAAGGGATTTTATAAAGGCAGCAGCTGCAGTAGGTCTATTAAGCCTAGTTTCGGGAATGTTCACTTACTATAATGTTAAGAGCGACGTACCAAGAGAAAATATAGGCCAGATTAGACATGATTTAAAGTCGCTACCAGATCCTTTAGACTGGTATACTGGAAATGTAGCAATCCCAGAAAGTTGGTTTTGGCACGCCAGAGATCCGAGTAGAAATGTTGTCAGAAGATATTACATAATCCCTTCAACATGTAACAATTGTGAGGCAAATTGTGGATTATTAGCCTGGGTTGATACTGACACACTTCAAGTCAGATATATTACTGGAAATCCCTTACATCCAGGTAGCTTAGGAACTACATGTGCTAAAGGACAAGCAACTTTAGATCAGGCATACGATGTGGACAGAATATTATTTCCATTGAGGAGAATTAAGGGAACAAAAAGGGGAGAATTGAAGTTTGAAAGGATAGACTGGGGAACGGCATTAAAGGAAATAGGTGCTAGGATAAGGTATGCAATACAACAGTATTTAACAACTCAAGATGAGAGATGGTTAAAAACTGTATTAGTTCAAGTTGGAAGACCTAATGAAGATGGTGTAATATTTAGAATGCCCAGGTCTTTTTATAGAATGGATGGTGCAGTAAATCATACTAATCAGTGCAGTTCCTCTGGAAGAATAGCTGCAGTAACTACGTGGCAAGCTGATAGACCAAATACCGAATTTTGGAGCTCTAGGCTAATAATAATGTTAAGCGACCACCTAGATGGTGGACATTATTTCCAGCAACATGCTAAAAGAATTATAGAAGGGAAAGTTAATGGTGCGAGAATAGTCTCACTAAATCCGAGACATAGCAATACTGCTGCTAAAGCTGACATTTGGTTCCCTGTATGGCCAGGAACTGATGCTGCAGTATTCCTAGCTGTAGTTAACTTATTGCTACAATCAAACTCAGTAAATTGGGATTATGTGAAGAATTGGTGGAATTGGCAAGATTTCTTAGAGGATAAAGACCTTCTACTAGAACTTAAGGATAAGGGATTCATAAACACCTTACCCTTACCAGAGGATCAAATGAGGAACATGAGTAAAGATGATTACATTGCCTCGTTAAAACAAATGAATGAAGATGTTAGATTTGGAATTTTCCAACAAATCCTTAAGGAGCTATACAGTTCTTACACTCCAGAATTCGCAGCTGCAGAAATTTTAGGCCCTAAAGAACTTTTAGGAGTTGACGACTCTACATATAATGCATGGCTAAACGAAATGATAAATAGAATTAAACAATTCGCAAATTATGTAGCATGGGCCGGTGAAAGGATAGGATCTTGGTTCTGGAGATCTGTTGGAGCTGGAAATTTAGGGGGAGTAATGGCTGGGAGAGCGTTGTACCTAATACATGCGTTAATGGGGGCAATAGGTAAAGAAGGTTCAGTAATGCCAAATACATGGCATAAATTCTTGGCTCCGAGCTTTGGAGGAGATCCTACTGCAGCAGGCCTTAATGCCTCAACTCAAGGAGGAAATCCACCAGCACCCTTAGTTTGGAATGAGTATATTTACCCGCCAGAATATCCTATGACAAGAAATGAAGTGAACCCATTAATATGGATAAACTTACTTGATGATGAGTGGAGAAGTTATTGGGAATCTAAAGGATTTAAAATTCCAGACCACCTCGAAGTCTATATGTCTGTAAGAATTCACACTATAGTGTGGAGTCAAGCTGCATCATTTATGGTTGTAAAAGCATTTACACATTGCGTTAAAGATCCGCAGACTGGAGAGTGTAAAATAGATCCAAATACTGGAGATATAATGTATGATAAAGTAAAAACAGTAGTAGTATGGGATCCGAATTGGAGTGAAGGAGTCTTCTTTGCTGATTACGTCCTACCAGTAGGGAAGGCACTAGAAAGGACGGACAATGCTAGTATGGAAACCTTTGAGGGTAGGTGGTTATCATTTAGACAGTCAGTATATAGAAGGGCCTTAGAGCTTAAATTAGGAGGAAAGGACAACTTAATGAACTTTATAAAGCAACTAGGCTGGAAGGAACCAAATGTAAATGACTTTCAAGAAGGTACAGCAATACCGCCTAGTGTTTACATTCATAAGTATGTAGGAATAGGTGAAGTTGCAGATTGGCTAGAAACCGTAGTTTACCTAGGATGGTACATAGATCCAGACGGAAGTCTAGGAGTTAGAAAGTATTATGAGAGTAAGATAAATCCAGGGAAGCCAATAGATGTACCTGACGAATTCTATCAAGCTTATTATGACATTTTAGTAAAAGACTACCCAGCATCCATGAATTCTATAATGAATATAACTAGGTTCATAGGCCTAGATCCATCTAATGAAAATAATAGAAGGGTAGCAATTGCTGAATATATAAAGAGATTTGGAGTAATTTTCGGTGAAGGTAAACCACAGCCATTAAAGACCGCAGGATTAGAGCAGCCTATCTCCCAACCTGCTCACCTAGACAGTTCTGGCAAACCCATAAAGGATTACATAATAAGACCACTTGGTGACCCAACTCCTAATATAGATATAAAATTTGCAGCTAAATCAGTTACTACTACTCCAGCAAAAATAGATGCTTACAAGAGGTACGCTTACGACTCAAGTGGAAATATAATAGGGATAGTAATTGGTGGTGTTCAACAAGGGGATACAATAGTTGGCGGAAGGGTCGTTGTAGGTTATGGTACTCCGAGTAAAAAGATTGAAGCCTTCTACTCCCCGACATGGAAAATCTTCCAGCCAAAGCCTAGAGGCTGGACAAATAACGCATATGCAATAGTAATCTATCCCAGAAATGATGCAGAAAGGCAACAATTCATACATCTAGTAAGTCAAGTACATTGGTATTATGTGAAGCAATTAGTAGGTAAGTATCAAAATGGAATCGTAGCCCCATCTGTAAATATTATGAGAAGCCCAGTTTTAATTCATGGAAGAACTGCAGATACTAAAAGAATGTATGAACTAATGCATACTCACCCGCTATGGATGAATCCTATAGATGCTCAAAAGCTAGGAGTAAATACTGGAGATTTAGTTAGGGTTCACGTTATTGATCCATTTACTGGATTAGAGGCAGGATATGTAGTTTATAGTGTCTTAGTAACGGATCTCATGAGGCCGGGTGTTGTTCATAGTGGACATCATGTAGGTAGATTTAGGCTAGTTAACTATATAGATATAGATGGTGTAAGGCATTATGTTTTACCGTTTAGCAGTGATAGGGCAGACGCCCAAACACTACTTTCTGATATATACTCAGCAGATGTTAATTCACAAAATGCAACTATAAGGCTCAAAATGGTTGAAGGGCCGATAGGAGTTAAAAGGGAGGATGTTCTAGAAAATTGGAAGGCATGGAAACATGGTGTACCTAGGAATGAAGATCTAGAATTGATATGGTGGACTACTGCAGGAGCTAGGCTAAATTGGATAATTCCCGTGCAGATCGACCCACTATCTGGACAGCAAGTGTGGAACACAATTGTATATATAGAGAAAGCACAGCCTGGAGACAGAGAGGGAGATGCTGTAGTCTATCTTAATAACATCTTCAAAATATCTAGATGGTGGAGGGATAATTTAACATGGAAGGCAGAACCTGGGAGAGAATATCCCGGAATTGATATAGCAGGCCCAACTAAGGGATGGCCGGTAATTAGACCTTATTGGGTTCCGAGAATTAACGCACCAGTACCTTCACAATACGTCTGGCCATCCTATAGAGATCAATTCGTAAAATCCCAGCAAAAGTGAATGAAATGAAAGAGGAAGAGATAGCTTTTTCTAACCTCTTCGGTGCCTTTTCTCTTATCTTATCTAAAGAAATTGATGAATCATTATTGATAAAATTACAACCGTTACAAGAATCACTTAAATCCTTAGGAGTTGACTTTGAAGGGTTAAACTTGAGAGAACTTAGGGCAGAGTATACTGAGATTTTTATAATAAATGTGCCTCCTTATGAATCAGTATTTTTAGGTGAAAATAACAGATTTATGGATTTTCCAGCATTTGAAGTTCTAGGGCATTATAAGGAGTATGGTTATCACCCTAATACCTCTGGCCTAGCAGTCATGTACCCTGACCACATAGGTCTCGAATTCGGATTTATCTCATTATTGTTTGAAAGATTAGCTAGGGGAGAATATAGTAAGAAGTTAGTTAGTGATATAGAAGAATTTCTAACTTACCATATTCTACGTTGGCTTCCCATACTCTATGCTACATTAAAGCTTAACTTCAATTATTCCATATATACGAAAATTTTAGAAGGCAGTATGGAAGTCTCGGTGGAAGCTTTAAACTACATAAGGGGTATTAAATTATGAGTTATAAAATTATACTAAACTATGAAAGGTGCACACATAATTTTTCAGCAATGTCATCATGTAATTTATGTATAGTAAATTGCCCTAAAAATGCTATTAAAAGTATAGAAAGAAAAATAATTGTCGATGAGAGCTTATGTACACAATGTGGGAAATGTATGGAAGTTTGCCCCACAGAGGCAATAATAGCATCAAAGCCCTATTCTTCGATAGTTGAAGAGGTTAAGATTGTTAATAACATAGCAGAGCTTACGTGTGGCAGAGAAATAAATTGTATAGCACATGTAAACGATTCCCTAATCTTCGGAATTCTCGCAAAAGGTGCAGAGAAGATAGCGATAAATCACTGTAAGAGGTGCCCTAAAGGCGTCAATATTGATAAAGAGAAAGAAAGGATAAAAATGAGTTTTAATAGTGAGGTAATTTTCAATCCCAAGGAGTTAGAGGTAGGAATTAAGTTATTGGAGACTAGGACAGAGATAGAGTTGTTACGAGAGTACTACACCACAACAGAAGTAATAAAGAGGGAAGGTGTAAAGTTAATTAGGGCTATTCCAGAAAAGAGGGATCTTCTAGTTAAATCTATTAAGAAATTAAAAGATAAAGATGAAGATAAGATAAGAAAATATATTAAAAATAATTTTGTAATGAAAAAGTTTGATCCAGTTAAATGTGAGTATATGGGGACATGTATTACATTATGCCCAACGGGGGCTTTGAGAACAGACGGTAAGGGAAGGATATACTATAGGGCTGATGCATGCGTAAAGTGTAGGGTGTGCATAGACTCATGCTTATTAAAAGGGATAGAGAATACAGAAGTGGAGCCAGAAGAGGTATTAGAGGCCTCATACAAATTAATAGCAGAGTATAAGCTTAAACGCTGTGTAGATTGTGGGACTTTATTTGTAGCTCGTGATAAGAATGATAAATATTGTAGATATTGTAAAAATTATGATGAAGAGTTAAAAAGATATTTTAATTCTTAATTGCTTTAATGTTGTTCGTATACCAATCTTATCTCAAATTAATACGAAGTTTTAATAATGTTACTTTATTCGGATTTAATAGAAATTTCTGTCGAGTCCGAAAAGAATTCTTAGAATTCTAGTCGAGTTTTGCTAGCATTCATAAAATTAAATATAAACCTTATCAAATAAAATGTTAAAACTCAGACTACATAACTCTTATTATGCCACGTGAAGACTTCGTTACATCATTTGATGGTAATAAGATAAGAGTATATATCCCTGACGATAATGTAAGACAAAACGGCGTAATAGTAATTCATGAGATCTGGGGCTTAGAAGACCACATAAAAGATGTAGCTGGGAGGTTTGTTAAAGAAGGTTATTTTGCGGTAGCTCCACAATTATTCTCTAGGCAGGAAGATATATTAAAACCTAAAAATATTGAAAGCGTTATGGTTAAAGTTTGGAGTATCCCACCGGAGCAAAGGAGTAACCTTGAAGCGCTCAAGAAGATTGAGGAAAGCTTAGATGATACTGGTAAGAAGATATTCGAAATTCTAGTTAAGAATAGACCAAAGTTAGAGGAGCAAATGGTCAAGGACTTAATAAAAATCTATGAATATGTAACTAGGCACCACATGCTAGCGCCTCTAACAAGCCTATGGGGATAACGAGTCCAGTGCTTCTCCCACGTCGAAGTCCTTGACGTTAACTTCCTTACCCTTAGGCATCCTAAAACTCTTCTTGACCACACCC
>JAWARQ010000010.1:0-25300 GCA_038893355.1 Sulfolobaceae archaeon | reverse complement strand
ACAATGTTCAGTCCGACGGTAGGGGTTTGTCACGCCCTTTTCCGAAGACTTTGCTTCAGTTCTTTCCTCGACCATGTTTCCCCAGCCGGGGAGTATTAAACCCCGGCTAATAAAACCTATATAGGTTAACCAGTGAGACAACCTTGTGATCCTTTAACCAAAAGTAAACGTTATAATCGTCACTAACCCACCTACCATCATCTGGCAAGTACATTTTAACCTCACGAAAAGTATTCTCGTCCCTATCACCAACAGAGTAAATTATGTATAACCCTAGCCTAGTGTACACATAACAAGTAAACACCCACTTGTAGAAAGCCCTAGTGTTTCTATACAAGTACGTCCACATCTCATCAACAACCTTAGTAACGACCTTACCCTTGACCAGCTCTTTAGCCCTACTCCACAAGTCCACGACCTTCTCGTGCTTCTGCTTACCATAACGCTTAACCCAAGTGAAAACAGTACCCAAAGGCACATTAAGAACCCTAGAAATAGCCCTCATACTCATACCATTAGAATACATCCTCAAAGCCAACTCCCTAACACTCTTATGATAATGATGCCTAGAAGCATCACCCAAAAAACGCTTACCACAAACCCTACACAAAAACTTCTGCCTACCCCAAGACTTACCACACTTAACAACATGATGACTACCACAAGAAGGACAAGAAATATCTTGCCTAAATACAGGCTTCCTACCCATAAGTAATATACTCATAATACAAGAATTTATACCCTAATGACGATACTATCTCCACACTGGAAGGAAATATAGACATACTTATAGAAGATTACGGCATTTTTACAATGACGCCTTATGATGTAGCAGTAATTCCTCCATGGTATAGATATAAGATAAGAAATTTAGGAAAGAGGGATGCAATAGTCTTTTCATTTTCCGATGAGCCCGTATTCAGAAGCATAGGAGCTTTTAGAGAAAAATTAGAATAAAACCTCTTTTTACCTTTAGTCAATTCTCTCGATTAAATCATTTATTAATTAGAAATAATATCATTATTAAATTATAAATCAAAAGTTAATTTATCTTATTTAAAACTAAATCTAATGAATATTTAATCTAATCATATCTAATTTAATTGGTGAGAAAAATAATATTTGTTTTTTATAAAAATTATTCTAATTCCTTCTTCATTGTCTCCCTCGTAAATAACGTGGCTATTACTGAAGTTATTGAGTATGCAAATGCTATAGCCCCAATATATGGTGCAGCGTTAATTGCACCATAAATTGCAGTAAAGTAAGCAGCAATTATCGGCGCTATTGCGCCAGAGAACGGGTTAGCTATATGATAGGTAAACCCGGTACCAGAGGCTCTATACCTCGTGGGGAAATGTTCAGCAAAAAACGCTGGCAACGGTGCATATCCGAAGTGGATTATAAATGCCATTATCACTTGCGAAATGAATGTTAATGTTAAACTACCGGTAGAGATTAGCAAGATGTAAGGGAACGAGAAGACTGCAGCCAATGAACTACCAATCAAGCATGCTATTTTCCTACCAATCCTATCTGAAGCAAAAGCACCAGCTAAAACACCTGGTATTCCGCCTACACTTACCATTATTCCTGCTAGTGGGCCAATGTAGGGTGGTACACTCGGATTTACTCTAGATATATATCCTTGAGTAAATGTCGTTAGTGTCCATATTAATGTATTGATATACCACCAACTTATTGCTAGTATTACAATTGTCCTCCACTGGTTCTTAAATAGCTCAACGACCGGCACCCTTGCGGTAAATCTCTTAGTTATTATCATCTTGAATAATGGGCTTTCGTTGAGTCTATACCTTATTATTGCCCCGACTATTACTACTATTACTCCGATGTAGAATGGTATTCTCCAGCCCCAGTTTAGGAAGTCTGATCTTGTGAGGGATAGTGTGAGGTATAGGAATAGGGCGTTGGATGAGAGTATTCCGATTGGGCCTCCCATTTGAACCCAGCTTGCCCAAAATGCCCTATATTTACTCTTGGCAGCAAATTCGGTGATCCAAGTTGAAACTGCACCCCACTCACCACCGAGTGAAAGTCCTTGTAGGATTCTGAATATTCCAACAAGTATTGCGCCCCATATTCCTATTGTGGCATAGGGCGGTACTAGGCCTATGCCTAAAGTTCCAATACCCATTGTAAGGAGTGTAAAGATTAGTACACTTTTCCTACCATACTTGTCGCCAAAATGGCCAAATATTATTGCACCTATAGGCCTAATAGGGAAACCGACACTATACGTTACTATTGAAAATAGGAAAGCGGCTGCCGGATCTTGTTGCGGGAAGAATACGAAAGGCCATACTATTGCGGCAGCAGTTGCTGATACAGTAAAATCATACCATTCTATTGTTGTTCCTACTACTGATGCAAAAGCTACCTTTACTAGTTCTCCCCTAGTTATAACTATTTCCTCCTTACTTCCTTTTTTCTCATCCATTAAAATTTGTTAAATATAAGGTAATATTTAAATTTTACGTAATAACAGATGCATAAATTTTTAAATAATTATTTTTTATAATTATTTAAAAATTTAATTATCTTTTATATAAAAATTAATTTAATATAAATGAAAATTACAATATATTCATGATTTCTTTTCTTTTAATAATCTTCTCATTATCTTACCTGAAGCGGTCTTAGGCAATTCGTCTACAAATTCTACTGCCCTAGGAACCTTATAATTAGCTAAGGTTTTTCTCACTAGGTTTATTATTTCTTCTTCTGTGACTTTTCCTTTCCACTCATCTTTTAAGACTACGTAAGCCTTCGGGACTTCCCCTCTGTATGGGTCGGGTATTCCTACTACTGCTACCTCCTTTACTCCTGGATGCTTATATATCACATCCTCTACCTCTCTAGGCCATACTTTAAATCCTGAGACTACAATTAGATCCTTTAGTCTATCTACATAATATAACCACCCCTTTTCATCCATTTTTCCTAAATCCCCGGTTAATAGCCATCCGTTATACATAACTCTCTCTGTTTCTTCTGGTTTCTTCCAATAGCCTTTCATCAAGTGTGAGCCCCTAACTGCTATCTCTCCTACCTGACCTATCGGGAGTTCTTTATGAGTTTCTGGATCTAGTATTTTGACCTCAGTATAAGGAATCGGCTTGCCTACAGCTAATGCTCCAGTTTCTGAGTCTATTGGAGCCCTTTCATTAAGTGGAGTCATTGAAATTGTGCCGCTTGTTTCTGTCATTCCATACCCAGTATGGATATAAGTTCCAGTCAGTTTTTCCCATTCTTCAACTAATGAAGGGGGTACCGGGGCTCCACCTGACCATAATTTTCTAAATGAGGAAATATCACGTTTTTTAAAGTCAGGATGATTCATTAATGCAATAAATCCAGTCGACGGTAGTAGCCCGAATGTAACCTTATACTTCTCTATTAGTCTTAAGGCCTCTCCGGCCTCAAATCTGTACATGATCAGTGCTGGCGTTAGAGAATATAAGGATGCAGCAACTAGACACGCTCCAATATTATGGGATAGTGGAGTAAAAATTCCTATTATATCCTTGTTTCTATCCAGCCCAAAAAATTCCTTAAAGACATAGGCGGTGAAGAAAAGGTTAAAGTGGGTGTACATTGCACCTTTTGGTTTACCAGTTGTTCCAGAAGTGTATAATATCATTGAAAGTTCTTCTCTATCTGGGATGCTAATATCTACTTTTTTACCCTTATACCTCTCTATAATACTCTTAAAATCATTTTCTTTACCCATTGGGAACGTTTTGGTCTCGTTCTCTAACATTTTTACTTTATTGGTCAAGTAATCGCTACCTATTGTTGTTATTATTACCTCAACTTTCGTTCTATCTAAAATTGGCTTTACATTCTCTTTAAATTCCCTTTCTAGTGCTATGATCGCCCTAGCTTCAGAGTCACTAAGGTAATACTCTAGCTCTTGACTCTTCAACATTATATTGAGGGGGGTAACTATTGCACCTATGAACCAACTTGCTAATTCCGCTATAATAAATTGGGGAATGTTTTGAGTATAGACAGCAATTCTATCACCTTTGCTAATACCCCTTTCTAGAAGGTAATAGGCCAAGGATAATGAGTGCTCGAGTAAAGTTTGGCCGTCTATAGTATCATCAAAGTAATAAATTTTGAAAAGTTTAGGGTTATTAATGAATTCTTTATAAATTGGCTGATAAAGTTGATAAACATTACTCTCCTCTGTCATTTGTTACTAATTCTTTTCTGTGATATAAAAAACTAGTCTTTATTTTTATTATTTATGAATTGGTTTACTAGTTTCATTCTTTAAGGGGTTAAATATAATTATAGTCTTTTTCATAGTAAATGCGAGGAGAAAATAACATTCGGCAATACGAAATATATTTTGCTACTCCAATCACTACTTCGTATTAGGCACCTAGCTATCCTTTGCAACTAATATGAAAAAAGAAAGTAGAAAAAGAGGGATGGATTAATTGATATGAATTAAGATCTATATTTTTAAATATTATATTTTATTTATATTATATTCATATTTTTCTTTTTTCAAATATTAAGTAATTTTTTTGCGTTTTTATATAATATTTTTTCTTTTATTTCATTTGGTATATTTATTATCTCATTGAATTCTCTTAACCACCTTTCTGGTTTTATTACTGGATAATCTGAGCCGAACAGTAGCTTATCTTGTAGTTTACCCTTTGAGAAGTTCCATATTGTTTGTGGTATATATTTTGGGGCCCAACCGGAGAGATCTAAATAAACATTAGGCTTATGTAGTGCTACTGCTATCGCTTCATCCACCCAGGGCCAGCCGAAGTGGGCTAAGACGATTTTCATGTTAGGAAAATTTATAGCAATTTCATCAAAATAGATCGGTCTACCATAATCTAACCTAAAATTTGTCCTGATGCCAGCACCGATCCCAGTGAAGCCAGTATGGAATAATGCGATTAAACCTTTATCGTCGATTAGACGGTAAAGCCTTAATGCTCTTTCGTCTAAGGGATGAAAATTTTGTGCAATAGGATGGAACTTTACCCCAAAAACTTCAGAATTACTAAGCAATGATCTCAACTCTTCTAAAGAATTAGTCTTAAGAGGGTCAACGGAAACGAATTTAATAACCCTATCATCCTTAATACTTAGAACGGACTCATTAGGGATCTTTCTGCCCAAATTTGTAGAACAGTCAATGGGTAAAACAACAACTCTCTCTATCCCTAGACTACTCATATAGTCTAATACTTCTTTTGTATCCTTTACCTCGATATCAATATTAAAGTATTTTTTTGCTGGTTCAAGAAGATCTCCTAAAAACTCGTTATGTTCTTTAAGGGGTAGGTGTACGTGAAAGTCTATTGCTTTCATTACTATTTGTATCTGTTAATGGATTTAAAAGTCTAAAGAATCTCTGATACTTTTGTTCAATTATATTTTTAATAAAATTTAATAATTCTTCTTGGTCTGCCAATGTTAAAAAGTCAAGCATGAGTGGATCTAGATATATTTCTCTCTCAAATCTTTTAGATTCTATTGCAAGCCTTACACCGTTTGCTGTTTTATCAACTTTAATAACAACATGCGCAAACTCATTAACTAGATCTATTTCCAAAAATTACACCCTTGCTCCTTTAGAGTATAATACTTATATTTCTCTCCCTAAGAATACTTTCCATTATTATGACGTCTCTTTTGCTCAATTTAAATTTACCATCAATTTTTACAATCTTATCATTTCTCCTAGCATAGAACACTTCATTTCTAAGATCTCCTCTATCTCTGTGTAAGATGAGATAACTTCTTACGTTATATGTATTTTCGACCTTACCTTCCACAATTACGTTGGATACTACCCTTAGTGTATGGGACTGGGGATCTTCAGCCCAAGCGTATTCGGTATAGAGCCTGTTAATCCTTCTCTCTATAGACTTTCTATCCTCATCAAGTATCGTAATTAGCTTTGGTCCTTCAGTAGTGTAAGGTACGAAGTCAACTAAAAATATTCTATACTCGAAATTTTCTGTTAGCAATCCTAACCAATCTTTATATCTCTTCTCATCTAAAAGCATTGCTTCATTATATAAAAATGAGAGAATGGCAAGATATTCATCATAGCTTACATTCATTACTCCTCACCAGTTAAATATTTCTTCAAGGTAGAGTAGAACCCTCTTAAGGATACCTCGCTCCAGTATTCACCAACTACTCCTTTCGCACCTTTTCCTAATACTTCTTCAGCTTGCTTATCCATTCCTAATCCTCTAGTATAAATTAGCTCAGGGTCTATTGAATGCTTCCTTATCCCAATACTGTTTTCAGCAATCTTACCCCAAATTTCTGCGTCATCTTGCTCTAGTAATCCGGCAGGCCCGAATTCATGCATCGCTCTCCTTAGAACTTGCTTCTTAGTCTCTTCCGGTAAGTCTTTAAATACTAATAACCCTCCTTGCAATTCTGTTAAAGTCGGGCCCCTCGGGTGCCATACTCTAAATATTAAGTAATTCCATGTGAAATGTATTGAAAAGTTAGGAAAGACGTTTAGAGGACCGAATGGGAATATGTTTTTAACGAACTCTCCATATCTCTTGGAGAGTAATTCTATGGCTTTTTCCAATTTTTCTCTAAATGGCATTAGGCCCTCAATATCTACTACCTTTTTGGAAGCTATTCCTGCAGGTATTGAAACTATTCCATGCCCATTTCCAGGATAAATTATTCTTACATTACTAGGATAACCCGCCCTTAATCCTATTGGTACAACAGATGCATGAGTGAATGGAGCATGATAAGCATCTCCGGCAAAGTTTTCTATCGGAATCTTCCAATTTACTGGTATTAACCATCTGTGAATTCCTCCATAAACTTCCATATTTTCTTCAAACATATCGAGTATTAGGTCTAAGTAAAGTTTCATATCTCCTAAGAATTCCTCAAAAGGTTTTGGTTTTTCAGCAAGTGATGCCCATATCGTTCCTTTATACACCTTTACGTTAGGAACATGTATTAAACCGAGCTTATCCTTATCTAATATACCAACATATCCTGGCTCATAATAAGGCACCCCAACTAACTTTCCGTCATTTGAATAAGTCCAACCATGGTATGGGCATCTGAAGAAGGTGGAGTTACCTTGAGTTGCCCTGCATAATTTCATTCCTTTATGAATGCAGAAATTTAGGAATACTCTAACTTGATTATCCTTATCTCTTGTTACAATTACTGGAACTTCTCCCATTGTCGTTGTGAAGTAGTCTCCAACATTTTTCACCATATTTTCAAATCCTAAAAATAACCAGCTCCTTTTGAAGACAGTAGCTAATTCTAGCTCATAAATTTCTTGGTCAATAAAAAGAGAAAGTGGAATACGACCCTTTTCGGGTTCGAATTTTTCAAGAATGCTTTTAACTCTTTCTGATAACATTGTGAATAATTAAGTATTAGAGATTTTAAAGATTATTATCGCCAAGCACTCTATACTTTAAAAATACACAGTAAAGCTTTTTTCTTAAAAGTTTCATTTAAACCTATGAAATATTACGAAGAAGTACATAATAAAATATATGAAAAATTAGAAGAGTTTAGGAGTTCAATAGAAGCAGGATATCCGTTATTACCTCTGAGTCTTTTTGCAAGCCAAGAGCTTTTTGAATTAGAAGTAAGAAAGTTTTGGCCTAGAGTCTGGCATTTCTTGGCCCACGAAAGTGAAATCCCTAATGAGGGTGATTATGTTTTAAGATATATTGGACCTAATACATCCGTTATAGTAGCTAGGGGTGATGACGGTAAAATAAGAGCTTTCCTTAATATTTGTAGGCATAGAGGAAGAGCATTTTGTAAGACTGATAGAGGTAATGCCTCATTTTTTAGATGTCCTTATCACTTCTGGACTTATTCGAATAAGGGAGACTTAGTTGGCGTACCACAAGATGAGACATTTAAGGATGTTTTAGATAGGTCGCAGTATGGTTTAATTCCGGTTAGAATTGAAAATTATAAAGGATTTATTTTCGGGAATTTAGATGGAAAGGCTGAAAGTTTAGAGGATTATCTAGGGGAATTTAAATGGTACTTTGATATTGCTATTAGGGGTGGCGAGTTAGAAGTCTATGGTAATCCAATAAGGTGGGTAGTTCATATGGGATGGAAGGCCGCTGTAGATAATTTTGGCAGTGATTCTTATCATATACCTTTTACTCATAGATCAACATATAGTATATCAGCTAATCCCCTGAAGTTAGAGGACGTAGGATTACAACCTCCAGAGGGTGTTAAAAAAGTTACGGGAGGTTTTTCTGGATATCAATTTGCTTCAATAAAAGGCCATGGTGGTGGTATAACATCACTATATGATATTACCCAAGAGAATCTAAAAAGGATAAAGGAGTTACCGATCCCAGAAAAGATTTACGAGATCTATCCACCTAACTTCTTGCAGGCTATTAGTAAGAATTTAAGTGAAGAGCAATTGCTAGCAATAAAGATGGAAATGTTAACGCTCGCCATAACCAGAATTAGGATCTTCCCGAATCTTGCAATAATAATACATTCGTTATTTTCTGGTGAGGAGAAGCAGAAGTACGTTCAAGACTATTTACTTAGGGTATGGAGGCCAGTAGATTTCGATAAGACTGAAGTTTTGACGTTCTGTATGGTTCCGAAGAGTGCACCAGAAGAGTACAAGAGGGCAAGCTATAGACAGTGTGTCTTTATGCAGGGTTCTTCAGGGATCTTGGATGTTGATGATGTGGAGAATTGGATGATGCAAACCCAAATGTCACAATCATCTGTAGCTGATGATATTAAACTGCCTTTAGTTCAGAGACTTAAGGAAGGCCCCGTTGAAGATTTTCCATTACCTCATGGTAAAGAGGTTAAGGTATATAGAGAACCTTCTGATAAGTCCTCGTTAGCCTTCTGGAAGAGGTATGTAGAAATTTTATTAAGTTAAGAAAAGGGGTGAGTATTCAAAATGCAAAAGGTGAATTACGAATTATGGTTTGAGATTGTTCAGTTTTTGTATAAGGAAGCAGAGCTCTTAGATAATTATAAGTTTAAGGAGTGGTTAGAATTATGGACTGATGATGCTGAGTACATAATGTATAGTAGGCTTAATGTTGTTGCTGATTCGCCTAAAGAGCAATTGGGCTCTCCAATTGTAATGGATAATAGAACTCTATTAGAGAAAAAGGTTAAGAGGTTATATACTGAGTATGCGTGGGCTGAAATTCCTAGATCCATGACTAGGCGCTTTGTAACTAATGTAAGGATAGAGCCAACTAATAATGAAAATGAAATTAAAGTAATTAGTAATGTATTGTTCTATAGGCATAAACATGATTCACTATATCATGAATTTTTGTCGTATGAGAGGCATGACATTCTAAGAAGGGTAAACGGTAGTTGGAAGATAGCAAGGCGAGAGATTATACCAGATACTAACATAATACTTGTAGATAATCTTCCAACATTCTATTAGGCGATATTGATGTCAGAACTAAAGGGAGATAATAATAATAATGAAGAAGGATATATAGAATTGAAGAATGAATATGCATATGTTCTAATAAGAAAAGTTAAGACAGCGAATGGGGAAAGACTAGAGATATTTTCTCCAAACTTCTCCCTAAGGAAATTCTTAGATCCATTAGAGCTTGAGGCTATCTTAGTTATGGATCACGAAAACTTTTATGAATATATAAATAGATTATATAACTATAATAGTAATAATAAAAATGAATAATTTTTATTTATTTTTTATTGAGTTCGTCTAGACTATTTACGTACTTTATTCCTAACTCAGCAATAACCTTTCTAAAGTTATAAATGTCTATTGTTAATTCACCATTCAGTATCCTTTTCCTTACCTCATTCTCCCTCTCTTCCCTTTCCTTAGCCCTAGCTAATACTTCATCAATCTCCTCTCTAGGGACTACAACTACTCCATCATCATCTGCAAGTATAAAGTCCCCAGGTTTAACAAGAACACCTTCTATTGTTATTGGAACATTTATCCAGCCCGGCCTATTCTTAGAAGTACCTACAGCAGTTATGTATTTAGCCCAAACTGGATATTTCATTTCCCTTAGTTTTGCTACATCCCTTACCCCCGAATCAGTTATGAAAGCTGCTATACCTCTTACCCTAAAGGCGGTAGCTAGAAGTTCACCAAATACTCCATTAGCAGTACCACTTATTGTCGTCATAACAATTATATCCCCAGGCTTTGCAACCTCTAGGGCTGCATGTAGCATTAAATTATCACCATCTGCACATCTAACAGTTATTGCAGTACCTGCTGCCTTTAATCCCGGTTGAATTGGCCTAATACTAGGCCCTAATAGTCCTAATTTATCTTGAGCCTCCGCTATTGTAGCTACACTATACTCTAAAAGCTTCCTTATCCTCTCTGGATCTTTAGGAGATCTAGGAATTTCCCTAACTATTACTGGCTTCATGGGAAGTCCTCACCAATTATTGGACTATACATGTAAAATGCTTCTGCATATTTGTAGTAGTTCTTCCAACCAAATCTTCTGGTTTGCAAACCTCTTAATTGATCCCTTAATGCATAATATTCAATTTCATGCCTCTGCGATTCCAAACAACTCATGGCTTTTTGCTTCATTTCATATACTTCAGTAATATTTATATAGATATGGGGATAAAACCCTGCCTGCTCACCAACATGCGGATCAAATCCAAAAACCTTAGGCTCAGGGACAGGTGGATAATCTAATTTAAGTCCATCGATTGCCGCTAGCCTTACCGCTGAGAGTACGGCATTTGCGGTGGTTACATGATCTGGCCTTAATTTATCATCAGGGCCATGAGTAATTATTATATCTGGTGCAAATTTTCTAATAATATTAGCGAGTATAAGCAGTCTCTCGTCATTGATTATTAATGGATGGTCTCCCCAGTCTAAGAACTCTATAGGGACATTTCCTAATGCTTTTGCTGCGCATTCACCTTCTTGCCTCCTTATTTTCTTCACCTCATCTATCGATTTAGCTCCTTGTCTCCATGCTAAGGGTGATTCACCTTTCTCGCCGTATGTTAATGCTACAATGTGAACTGGTTTCCCTTGCTTTGCATATTTAGCTATAACACCAGAAGCTCTCCATACGAAATCACCCACATGTGCTGCTATGACTAATAGTCTGGAGCCCATCCTTCACACCCCTTTAGGACACCTAAGAATTATATTTGACTATTATTTATAAGTTTTCGCATCAATAAAGAGATATAGTACTGTAGGGCTTTATAACAAAAAGAAAAAAGGGTTCAAAAATATTAAATTACAACAAGAACCTAACTACCGCATAGTCTATGTGATAAGTTATTTGCCTCTCTATCAATTCCGCTGGCCTATTACCAACAGCACCTACGGTTACAATCCAAGTTCTTAACTCTATATTTCCACTTTCTTCAAGCTGTTCGGGGGTGAATTCAGCTAATTCTTCTCCTCTTCCTTCACTTAATAATGAAAGTATCTTATTATCAGTTTCAACGTCAATTTTACCATAATACGGTGTTCCCGGATAGTGAGAGAGACCCCCAGTACCTATTATAGCAATTTTTTCATTACTTGGCCTTTTATTGTTAATTATCCTAGCAATAGCCCTTCCTAGTTCTAAAGCTCTCTTAGGCAAGATTTTTGGATCTACATTTGCATTTACATGTATCGGCACTATTGGAACCTTATTCTTTTTAAACATATACAACAGTGGAACATAAGCTGCATGGGGAATAGGCATTCTCTGAGAGAAGGAAGGATCAAATCCGTTTTCAACTAGGCCAAATAGTATGGTTTTAGCTAATTCGTAATTTACTTCAAATTTAAATGTACCCCAGCCGGGTATATGAGCTTCCGTTTCCCTATCAACTATAATGTTAATGCTCGGAAAATTAGTGAGAAAGAAGGTTTCTATATGATCTGGATAGATTATTATTAATGAATCTGGATTTTCCTCACTCATCTTTTCCCACAATCTTTCTAATGCGTTATGAATTTTTTTCACTTGTTCAGCATAAACTGGAGAATACTTAATCTCCTTTTTACTTAATTGTGGAGCATGAGATGAACAACCCGCTGCAACTATTTTTCCCATGTTACTCGATTTTATTAACTATGTATAGTTTAAAAATCTTGATGATCATTTCAAAAGAAATGGATTATGAGAAACATATTACAAGATGGTTCAGACCTAATGAAGTTTGATAACCAGTCTTGGTGAACATATATTTAGCAGTGTTTTTCTATATAATATTTAGTTGATTTTCTGATGAGGAAAATCATCGAAATATTTATAAATTTTTTCTTGAAAACTATCTTAATGAGTAGAGATAAGGAATTGAGTGGTGGGAAAGGATATACTGAAGAAATTACACCAACCGAGGCAAGAAAAGTTCTTGCAGTAGCTAGTATAGGTAATCTTATAGATTATTATGACTTCTTTATAGCAGCAAGTGCTGCTTCACTAGTTTGGCCTACGATTTATATCCAGCCTGCTGTTGGTGGTAATCCTAGCCTTGCTTTAGCCATAAGCATTGCTACTTATGGTATAGCATTCCTAGCTAGGCCTTTGGGCGCCTTTATCTTCGGGCATATAGGCGATAAGATTGGTAGGCAGTCTACCCTAGTCCTAACACTACTCTTAGCATTTGTTGGCGTACTTGGAATAGGGTTATTACCACCCTATTCTAGTATTGGGATTGCTTCAGTTATTCTACTATTCGTATTAAGATTCATACTAGGCTTAGGATTTGGTGGAGAGTGGGGAGGGGGAGCTACATGGTTTACAGAATTCGCTTATAGGAGGGGAGAATTAGGATTATATAGTGCAATATATAATATATTAGGTCAATTAGGTATAGCTATTGCATCCATCGCATTTACGGCAGTTGGTTTATTATTACCAAGGCCTGCACTACTGGATTGGGGTTGGAGGATTTTATTTTATATCGGTGCTGCTGCATTAGTAATTGGTGCTATTATCAGATATTTATTTAGGGAAAGTCCAGTGTTTTTGAAGATAAAGAAGAGTGCCCAGATTGCAAGGTATCCTGCTGCGGAAGTTTTAAGGTATTATGCTGGAAAAATATTATTATTAGCAGGAAGTTGGTTCTATATAACTGCAATAATGAGTGGATTAGCACAAACTTTTGCTTTTGCTTATATTAGTGCTCTTGCTAAGGGAAGTCCAATTGGTGGTTTGCCTCCTGCAACAGTTGGTACATTAGGCGTTTCAATAGGCTATATTGTAGCGTTATTCACAGTAGTTTTAGCTAGTGGAATAATTTTGGATAAGAAAAGACCTTCACCCAAAATATTCTTTTATATATCTACTATAGCTAGTGCAGTCATTACCCCAATATTCTTCTTACTTGTAAATAGTCTAGATCTAACAACAATAATACTAGCCTACATAATGCTGACAATGGTGGTAATAATACCTACTTCAGTTCAAGCCTATTGGTATACTAAGGAGTTTGAGGCTAAGTATAGGTATTCTGGAAGTGGATTAGCTTACCAATTCGGTGGGCTTTTTGGTGGAATTTTTGTTACGTTTATACTTCCTAGCATAATCGCTTTAGCACCTTCCGTCGTTCAAGCATGGCCCTATGTCACTGCTGCGTACTCTATCGCTTCTATTATTAGTCTAATATGTACTATTCTAGTGAGGGAGACTAAAGGGTCTGAGAAGGAGCTATATGAAAGGTAAGCACAATTCTTCCCTTTAGAAAAAGAAGGTAATAGTTAAAAGTTAAAGGGATTATTTTTTATTATGAATCAAAGGCAAAAAGTTCTTTTGGAGAAAGATATTTTAAACCAAAATTCTGAAAGGATTAATAGAGTTTTAAAGGAGTTACAGAATATTGCTGAAATAGAAGTTATAGATCCTTATGCCCCGAAAGAAGAGTGGCTAAAAAAGGTAAAGGATGTTAATGTAATTGTAAATAGGAAGGCAAAATTGGATAAGGAAATTCTTGAATATGCACGTAATTTAAAGCTGATCGCGAGGACAGGAGTAGGTGTGGATGAGACTAGGATCGATATCGAGGAGGCTAAAAAGAAAGGTATTATAATAACTTATAACCCTGGTGTTAATTCCCAATCAGTAGCTGAATTAACTTTTCTGCTTATGCTAGCATTATATAGAAAAATTATTAAAATAAATGAATTTGTTAGAAAGGGAAAATGGGTAGAAGGTCAGAGGATTCTGGGCAACGAGTTATACGGCAAGACTATAGGGATAATAGGTTTAGGGAGTATAGGAAGAAGGGTTGCAAAGATTTCTAAGGCATTCGAAATGAATGTCTTAGGGTTTGACCCATACGTTTCCGAAAAGATTGCTGAAGTAGATATGATTGTAGATTTGAAGACGTTACTCTCGGAAAGCGATATTATAACTTTACATGTGCCATTAACTAAGGAAACAAGAGGGATGATTGGTAGGAACGAGATATTATTAATGAAGAGGAATGCAATATTAATAAATACCAGTAGGGGTGGAATTGTCGACGAGAACGCCCTTTATGAGGCTTTAGTTAATGGTAGAATCGCTGGCGCTGGATTAGACGTTTTATCGGTAGAGCCACCCTTAGAATCAAATCCTTTATTAAAATTGGATAATGTAATTATCACTCCCCATATAGGTGGAGCTACATTTGAGGCTTTTGAAAGGGGCGTAGAAAATGCATTATTAGAGGTTATAAGGTTTTTGAAAGGCGAACCACTTAAGAACATCTATAAATATTAGGTATCCTGAACTTCCTTTGCGAATATCTCCTTCGGAGAGTAAATTTTGTCAATTATTCCCTGCTCGTAAGAGTACCTAATGAACGTTTCTAGTACTCTATAATTCTTTTCAACACCATATGGCCAAAAGTCATTACCAGAAATTCTTCTCATGATCTCAAAGTCATATTCTATCCAAGGTGCTGACATATATGCTACCGCGAATTGTGATACATTATAAATTTCATGAAAAACAATTTTTTTACTTTCCTCAAACGCCTTATATAGATTATATGCTACCCATGGGTTTCTCTCATATACATCTCTTCTTATTACTATTAAGTGCATTATAGGGAATATTCCAGTATTTTTATAGTACTCTAATTCTACCTCCCTATAATTCTCAAATAATCTTTTTACGTTACTGCCCCTAATATAACTTGATGGTGCTTGTGCACTGTAAAGCGCATCTATCTCACCTTTCTCCAACATCTCAGACAGCGTCTTTCCCTTAGGTATTCTCTTTATACTTATATTTCCTCGCACCTTAAGAGTGTCTGTTTCTGACATTCTTCTTGATGCTTCAGTGTTTTCTAAAGGTCCTACATAATATTCTACTGCATTATACGGTACGTTATAATAATCCTTAAGAATACCTTTAATCCAGACTACTGCAGTTTGCCTCCACTCTGGTAGACCTACCTTTTTACCTATTAAATCTTTCGGACTTTCTATTCCACTATTCTTGTTAACATAAATTGACCTATGTCTAAACATTCTGGATGTAAAAACTGGTATTCCTACGAAATCGTTAGTCTCATAGTATTCCAAGAAAGCACCGAAGCTCATTTCAGAGGCATCGAATTCCTTATACTTAAGCATTCTGGAGAAGGTTTCTTGAACCCATAATGGGATATAAATAAGCTCTATACCAGCTGGCTTTACTTTACCTAAAAGAAGGGGCAATGTTTTATCGTATATGTAACAAGCTAGGGATATTCTAAGCTTATCCATGAATGGAGTATTCAAGGATTTATTTAAAAGTTCTGCGTTACAAAAGTTTCTGGACTTTAAAAGAATCATAATTTATAATTTTCAAGTATAAGGCCTACTTATAAAGGGAAATAATGTAGTACAGCGAGGAGACCTCTTTAACCTTTCGCTCCAATGTAGGGTAATCTCTAGCTATCCATGAAGTTTTATGAGGACTATCAAGCTAGATATAGGAAGAATTATCACAAGTTTTTAATTCTTCTAACCTTATCTCATAATTATGAAACTCAAGGAACATTACACGGTGATCTCTGGGAAGTCTACGTATATAGACGATATTAATTTGAAAGATACAGTATACTTAGCTGTCGTTAGATCTACCTATGCTAGAGCGCGGATAAGGGATATTGGTAAACCTTCAAGGGCATTATTGTTCGTTACTTCTAAGGACTTTAAGGCATTCCTTCCGGCTACTCCAGTTCAGAATGCTAATATAGTAAAAATGCCGGTTCTTGCTGATGGAATAGTTAACTTTTATGGTCAGCCAATAGCAGCTGTAGTAGTTGAGGATAGATATGAGGTTGAAGACGTTTTAGAGGAAGTAGGGATAGATTATGAAGAGCTGAAGCCAGTAGTTACGATTCAAGACTCACTTAAGGGGGATATTATTATTCATCAAGGGTTGAAATCGAATATCGCTGTTGATCAAGAACTTAAGGGAGGAGATATCTCAGCTAGTAAGGATGCCGAGGTTATAGTTGAAAGGGAAATTTATCAAGAAAGGATTCCCGGGAACCCTATGGAGCCTAGGGGAATTATCGCTTATTATGATGGTGATAAATTGCTCGTTTATGCTTCTACTCAATCAGCATTTAGGATAAGAAGTAATTTACAAGAAACTTTAGGATTACCACCGGAGAAGATTACGGTTATTGCACCGCCTAATGTAGGAGGAGGGTTTGGAAGTAAGTTAAATGCGCCTCCGGAGTATATACTCGCAGCTTATGCATCAATGAAATTAAAGAGGCCAGTAAAATGGATTGAGACAAGGTATGAGCATTTAATAGGTCTATCTCAAGGTAGAGGGGTTTACGGGAAAGTAAGGTTGTATGGCAAGAAGGACGGTACAATACTAGGAATTGATGGAGAAATAATAATGAATCTAGGTGCTTATGCTTACGCAATATCGCTAACTACGCCTTCGTTTATAGCATCTAACTTAACTGGGCCATATGTAATGAAATTTGCAAGGATTAGGGCTATGGGTGTTTATACTAATTTACCACCGTATGTTATATATAGAGGTGCAGGAAGGCCAGAAGCTACATTATTCCATGAAACTTTGGTAGAGGATTTTGCAGAGAAGATTGGAATGGATTCTATTGAGATAAGGAAGAAGAATATGGTTAAAGACTCTTATGTAACACCTTTAGGTTTAAAGTTTGATAAGGCAGGTTATGTAGAGGTGTTTAATAAGGGGGTGGAGTTATACAATAAGCTTAGAGAGATTTATAAAGGAAAGTCAATAGCTATAGCTTTCTTTAATGAATTAATTAGAACTTCACCAGGTGAAGCTGCTAAGGTAAGAGTAGGTAAGGGTAAAGTGGAGATAATTGTAGGTTCTGGTCACCATGGGCAAGCTTACCAATCTTCCTTCAGTAAGTTAGTTAAAGAGAATTTTGGGATTGATGAGGACTTAATAGTAGTGAAGACTGGTACAACTGAGGGTTTAAAGGAAGGTGTCGGGAGTTATGGAAGTAGGGCAGCTGCTGTAGGAGGCGCTGCAATAATTGAGGCTTTTAAGGCTTTGAATAAGAAGCTTTCAGAGGTTAATCTGTCAATCAAAGACGCTATTAACAGTGAGGCAATTTATGAGGCAGAGGTCTACGTAAAAGCTGAGGATATCTTCACTCCGAGCTTTCATATTGCAGTAGTTGATTTCGATTGGGAAACTTATTCTCCAAGGGTTATAGCATTTTATGCTGTCGATGATGTCGGAAGGGTTCTGATAAAGGAAGAAATAGAAGGACAGATTATTGGTGGTGCATTACAAGGTATTTCTCAAGTACTAGTAGAGGTTGCGGAGTATGATGAAAATGGCGTGCCAAAGTTTAGCTCAATAGCAGATGTAGGAGTTCCAACGATAATGGAGACATTCAGAAATGCAGGGATTTATGAAGTTACGGTACCTTCTGCATTAAGTAGTGGAGTTAGAGGAGTTGGCGAGGCAGGAACGATAGGGGGATTAGCTGCAACTTTTATAGCGCTAGAAAAACTACTTAAGGTCAAATTTAAGAAGACGCCAGTAACACCTTCTTACATAAAGGAGTTAGTAACAAATTCTTCTCATAAACGATCAGAGTAAGATTAAGGTGTTTAGGAATGATTAATGTCCAAAGGTTAGGGTTGGATGAGGCTAGAGCTTTAATTGAAGGTGCTGAGTTAAAGGCCAAAGAGTTGGGTATAAGTGTTAGTATAGCAGTTGTTGATGAAGAAGGGTATTTAATTGCTTTTCATAGAATGGATGGTGCTAGGATTATAAGTATTGAAACTTCAATTAATAAAGCATTTACTGCAGCAGTTACGATGAGACCTACTAGGGTGTATTCGGATATAGCTCAGCCTGGAAAGCCAGCATATGGTATCCAAAATATGTTTAACGGTAAGTTTGCTACTTTAAAGGGGGGTTTACCAGTAGAAATAGACGGTAAGGTTGTTGGTGCTATAGGTGTTGGTGGAGCCTTTTCTCCAGATCAAGACGAAGAAATAGCAAGGGCAGGACTAGAATATTTAAAAAAGAAATTTGGATTTAATGTAAATATGAATATTTAATATTTTGAATAACTTATCTAGTTTTTTCAACTATAAATTGTAAAACTGCAAGACCTTTAACTTTATAAGCCTCGTGTAATGCATGTTCGACCTCTGAAGTCTCCTCAACAAGTTTATAATAACCACCAAATGCCTTAACTGTTTCACCAATATTGTATCTCTTAAAATCAGCTCCAGGGAAAATTTTCTTAGCTTTAGCTAATCCCTCTGGGAATACCTCCTCAACTGCAAGCGCACTAGCTAGCCAGCCTGCATTATCATAAATAACTATTAGGACATCCCCACCATATGTTGCAACTGCGTAATATAGGGCTTCTGGTACGCCAAAAATAAATGAGCCGTCTCCTACTGTTGCAATTACCTTCTTACCGGTAGCAATGCTATAACCAAAGGAAGCACCTAATACCCATCCTAAATGACCTGCCGCATGTTCACTATAGTACTGTCCGTAAGTCAGATTAGCGTATTTCGGATTAAATGAGTACTCGTTTATAATTACAGTCGATTCATTAACTAGTTTACCAATTTCATAAGAGAGGTATCTAGGATGTATCTTTTTACTTCTAGATAAGATTTCAATTTCATTTTTCTTTTCTTTTTCTTGACTCTTGATAATTTCCTTAATCTTATAACTCCATTCATCCTTACGCTTAACTTTGAGCTGGTCAAAAAACTCCGAAACTGTACTCTGAACGCATAGGTCACATGGAAACCCGTAGAATGGAATATAAGAATAGGAGGGATCTACATCGACCTTTATTACCTTACCCTTAAATTGTTTTCTCTTAGGTATCCATGGAACTTCACATTCAACTACTATTGCAAGATCTACATCTGATAAATCGATATAATCTAATTTGTATTCCCCATCATAATTCACAACTTCTCCAACATAATTTAATACTGGAAATCCATAATTATCAGCAAATCTCTTTAAGCTTTCAAACCATTCTCTTCTTCTGCCTGCTCTCCAAGTTATTATAACTGGTCTTTCACTCTCCTCAATAATTTTCTCAGCCTTTTTTATAGCATCTCTACTCGCTCCTGGCTCGTAGGTATCGGTCTTAATTACTCTTTTCTCAGCCTTTTCTATACTTACTTCTCTTGGTATCATTATATACACCGGCCCTCTCGGTTCACTAAAGGCAATTTGATATGCCCTAGCTATTACCTCAGGGATTTGTTCAGCCCTCCTTATTTCAAAATCCCACTTTACCCATTGTCTTACTATCCCTCCCTGATCTCTTGCTTCTTGAGTCCAATGTATTCTTGCATTCCTGCTTGCAGAACTTCCGAATTCGGTATAGGGCGATCTCCCTGCAATAACAATTAATGGTATTCTAGAAGTAAAAGCATTTATTATTATCCCTAAGGCATTGGCGGTACCCGGAACAGTATGTAAAGCTACTACACCTATTTTCCCAGCTAGAGAATAGCCTACTGCTGCAGCTGCTGCAGTAATTTCGTGTGGTACTACTATAAACTCTGGCAGGCCTTCATCCCTAACTTTTTCTTCTATAAAAGCAGCATAGTCAGTCCCTGAGACAATAAATATTTTATCTACTCCAATTTCCTTTAATAGAGAGAGGAATAGTTTTGCACCACTTTCCATGCTTTAACCTAAGTATAGTAGAATATATGCTTTACAGCTTGTGAATTATCTTTGTGAGATATAAGTTATTAGTACTATAAAATTAAATAGAATAATAAATATATATTTTATTATATTAAATAAAATTAAATAGAATAAATATAAAAATTAAGAATATAAATTTATAAGTATGGTTAATCTTATTATTATACTATCCACTATATCCTAAAAGCTAATATACTCGGAACATTTAAAATAGAAATGGGATTATATATGGTAATATACTATACCTTTCCCGAAATATCTCGATTCAATATACATAAGTTGATTTATGATTTAAGAGAAAATAAAGAATTAAGAGAAAAATTCAGGAAAAACCCTCGCGAAGTTATGATGCAGTATAACTTATCTGAAGAGGATATGAGAGTCCTATTAAGGGCAGATCCAGAAGAGATGTTTAACTATGGAATAAATCCGTATATAATTCATGATTATAGGCTTGTGATCTTAGGATTAGGCGATAGACCGGTGGAAGAACAAGTTGTATATAAAGTACAGAAGAATAAGTGAATTATTGGGATAGTAAAGGTTTTTTAGATCCTTTTTAATAAATTATACTAATGAAAATCGAACCACTTATATATCCTAATAAAGAAAAAATGTTATGGATATACGAAAATATGTTAAAGGCTAGAAGATTTGATGAGTTTATCGTTAGAAGTTTTAAAGAGTACCCCGGGTTAATCAGAGGACATACACATCCGTCGATAGGTCAAGAAGCAGTTGCAGTAGCATCAATTGCAGCTATCGAGCCTAAGGATTATGTTGCAACAACGTATAGGTGCCATGCTCATGCAATAGCAAAAGGTGTTCCTTTGAGAAATTTATTAGCTGAAATATTCGGAAAGAAAACCGGAGTTTGTAAAGGAAAAGGGGGTTCAATGCATATTTGTGATATAAGTAAGAACTTTTTACCAGCAAACGGAATAGTAGCGCAGGGAATACCGCAGGCTACTGGTGTTGCATTAAGGAATCAAGTTTTAGGTACTAATCAGGTTGTTCTTTGCTTTTTTGGTGACGGAGCAACAAAGCAGGGGGCATTTTTTGAGTCTTTAAGTATAGCATCACTGTGGAGATTACCTATAGTATATATTTTAGAAAATAATCTCTATCAAGCTTATACCAAAGTCGAATTGGAAGATCCAAATGCAGCAAATGGAGAACCATTATCTGTAAAGGCAAAAGCGTTTTCAATGCCCTCTAAAACGATAGATGGAATGGATCCAATTGCAGTTTATGTAACAGTTAAGGAGGCTGTAGAAAGGGCTAGAAAAGGTGAAGGGCCCACATTAATTGAAGCTATTACTTATAGATTCGTAGCTCATGGTAACTCAATAGTACCGCCTCCATTAACTCCATGGTTCCCTGAGCATGAGGCTATTGAGTATTATAAGAAGCCAGAAGAGTTAGAATTCTGGAAAGCAAGGGATCCTATACCTCGATTTAAAAAGTATCTTTTAGATTCTGGAATAGTAGGTGGAGAAGATGAGTTGGTTAAAATTGAATTGAAAGTAGATGAAGAATTAAGGGATGCAATAAAGTTTGCACTTGAAAGCCCATACCCTTCACCTGAAGAGGCATTAGAAGATATTTATGCGTAGGGGGTCTATTTACCGTGAAGAAGGTTACGTATATTCAGGCTATTAATGAGGGAATAATGGAGGAAATGGAAAAAGATCCTACAATTATCTACTATGGGCAAAATATGGCTTTAAACGAGGATGACCCATTTTTAAAGAAATTTGGTCGTAAGAGGGTAAGGTTTACTCCAATATCCGAAACTGCTGAGGTAGGAATGGCTATTGGTGCTGCTATGACTGGTTTAAAGGTTATAGTAGATTTAATAATGACTGATTTTATGCTTGTTGCAATGGAACAATTATTGAATCAAGCACCCAGAATGAGGTACAGTACTGGAGGTCAAGTTAAAGTTCCGGTAGTATTTAAGGCCGGTTTCGGATTTGTTTATGGATGGAGTACTACGCATTCTAACACTTGGTACGAATTATTCATGAGAGCTTATGGTAGTAAACTGGTAATTCCCTCTACACCTTATGATGCTAAAGGTCTTATTAAAACTGCAATTAGGGATGGAAATCCAGTATTTTATTTGACTCCCTTTAATATTTACCTAATGGAACAAGAAATTCCAGAAGAAGATTATTCTATTCCCTTCGGAGTAGCAGATATAAAGAAAGGAGGTGATGATGTAACTATAATCGCAATAGGCTGGATGGTTCATAAGGCACTTAATGCTGCTAAGATCCTTGAGGAGAAAGGAATAAGTGTCGAGGTAATAGATCCTCGAACATTAGTTCCCCTAGACAAGAAGACTATCATTAAATCGTTAGAGAAAACCGGGAGATTAGTTATCGTGGATCAGGCACCTAAGACTGGAAGCGTTGCTAGTGAAATAGCTGCAACAATTCAAGAGGAGGCGTTTGATTTATTAAAATCACCTATAAAGAGAATATGTTCATTAGATTCAAGCATACCCTATAGTAAGCCATTAGAAGAATACGTTATACCTAATGAGGAGAAAATAGTAAAGGAAGTAATAAATATAGTAAAGTACAGAGGTGGATAGTAGTTATTAGATACTTATATAATAACTATGATAAATATATTTAATATTGTTTGATACAATTAAATAAACATTTTGTATAAATTATAGAATGCTCCTAAGAGGATATAAACCACCTTTTCTAGAACTTAACTATGGACTTTGAGAAAGTTCTTAAGGAGCTAGTGTCTTCCAGTAAAAGAGCAGAGTTAGTTGCTTTAGTAGCTGATATTATAGGAGGGAACTCTTCTCCGTCAGAAGTGGTTCATAAGAGTTTAGAGAGAGTTAAAGAAGAAACTTCAAGATTTAACAGCTATATTACTATCGTCTCTCCATCAGAAGAACTCTTAAGGATGATTAACAAGATTGTAAAGAGTAATATGAAATTCGGTGCTTTAATAGGAGTTCCCGTTGCAGTAAAGGATAATATCTACACTAAAAATGTAGTAACTACTATTGCTTCAAGAATTTATAAGGACTTTTTACCTTCATATGATGCAGATGTTATCATAAAAATAAAGAAGGAGGACGGAATAGTAATAGGTAAGACTAATTTACACGCATTAGCTAGTGGTGTAAGTAATGTATCATCAGACTTCGGTCCAGTGAAGAATCCTTATGATCCTAATAGAATTTCTGGTGGATCAAGTGGTGGTTCTGCGGTTACAGTTGCGGTAGGTAGTGTTAAGGCTTCTATAGGTAGTGATACCTTTGGCTCCATTAGAATTCCAGCTTCTTTATGTGGGGTAGTAGGTTATAAGCCGAGTTACGGTTTAATAAGTAACCATGGATTATATCCTACTGCATGGAGTTTTGATACAGTAGGTTTCTTAACCAGAAGTGTAATAGATTCTGCATACCTAGCTAGTATTTTCATAGAGGGAATAGATGTTCTTAGAGTAAGTAAGGGGATTAATAGGAGATTAAGGTTAGGATATCTAGTTGATGAGAATGCACAATTTGAAGTAGAAAGGGAATTTATTAGACTGCTTCCAGTCCTTGAAAGTCATGGTATTGAGGTAATTAGGCTAGATATTGATTTGAAGAAGATAACGGAAGTTGCCAGAACGATAAGGCTAAGCGAGGGGGCAGCGATACATTATGAATTGTTTATGAAAAGGGAGAACGAATACCCTAGGGACGTTGCTGAATTGATTAGGATGGGATTAAATATTCCCGCTTATGAATACATTAGGGCTCTGAAATTAAGGGAATCGATGCTGATAGAGTTTCTTAGGCTAGATGTGGATGCAGTAATAACACCTTCTACTCCTATAGTAGCTCCAGAAATTAAAGAGGTCGAGAAGGATGAAATGAAGTTCAGGAATATATTAACTAAATATATTGCATTACCTAACTTATTTGGCTCTCCTGCAATTTCATTACCTGCTGGTAAGATAAATTCATTACCATGGGGATTGCAGATTATAGGAAAACCAAAAGAGGATGAAAAGTTACTTAGAATTTCTAAAGAGATTGAAGATATAATAGGAAACTTGAATAAATAATCCTTATAATTAATATTTAATTAATAGTTTAATTCACTCTTTAAGTTAAATAGAATAATATTATTTTTTATAACTTCCCTCACGTTAGCTACATGTAATCTTGCTGCCCTTTCTGCTTCATCCTCATTATGATTTCTTAATGCATTCAGTATTTGTTCATGTTCCATAATTGACGCATTAGCCCTTCCTGGTAATAAAGCTGTTAAATACTGCAACCTTATAATTCTTAATTTCAAACTTTTTATTAACTCAATTCCAACTTTGTTTCCCGAAGCTTCATAAATTATATTATGAAAGTCCTCATTAAGCTGTGAATATTTATAGTATTCTTTCTTCTCAATCACTTCCCTCATTTCATTTAGAATTCTTTCTAAATTTTCTAACTCCTTTTCCTTAATTTTTCTAGCTGCAAGCCTTGTTAGATATCCCTCAAGAATCTCTCTAATTTCTAAAATTTGTAATGCTTCATTTGCATCTACAAAAGAAACTATAGTACCGCTAGTAGTTTTTGTCACCAACCCATCTTTTTCAAGTCTTGCCAATGCAACTCTAATAGTGTTTCTACTAGCATTATACTCCTTTGCTAAATATTCTTCCGCTAACCTCTGTCCGGGCAAATATTTTCCTTTTTGTATATCTTCTTTTATTCTCTCATATATCATCTCACTCTTTTTCCTAAGACTTTTACCATCAAGCGACATTTTCCTAACTTCATTTTTCCTAAACTTATATAAAAGACTTTCCAAAAATATACTATAATATAATTTATTAATTATTAATAATTAAAAATATAGCTATTATTTTAATAACAGAAAAGTAAAGTTTTTGTAAATTTAAGTAAGTTATCACTATTAGTATCTTAGTTGATGGTCAGGAGTTATATAATCTGACTTCCTTATATAAAACATATTAGTCAGATCTGCGTAATACAGATCTGACTGGGGTTGAGGCCGTTGACTTCCTTGGGCTCAAAGCTCGACGGGGAGCTTGGCCCGCCTCCAAATTCGTACCGG
>JAWARQ010000009.1:0-29828 GCA_038893355.1 Sulfolobaceae archaeon | reverse complement strand
TAAGTTAATATGGTAAACTCCAGTACTTTCAATACCTATCTTACAGCCCTTAGGCAAGATTTGCTTTACCCCCTCAAACCCTTGCCTATTATTAGGAAACTCGTAAAACTTACCTTGGAAATACACTGTCAACTTATCTTTTGATATATCTATTCCTGCAACTGGGGCCTCCATATATACTCACCCTTATGTTTTATTCGGGCTTCAGGCCCAACTTCCGGTACGAATTTGGAGGCGGGCCAAGCTCCCCGTCGAGCTTTGAGCCCAAGGAAGTCAACGGCCTCAACCCCAGTCAGATCTGTATTACGCAGATCTGACTAATATGTTTTATATAAGGAAGTCAGTCACATTAATAGGACCTTCAAGGTTATTAAAAGAACTAAAACTAGATTATAAATATAATAACAAAAAATTTACTAGTATTTGTGAATTATGTAATGAAATATTAAATAATGATGAAGTTTATAATAAATCATTAGAGTTAATTAAAGGAAGATTAGGTGATTTAAGATGATTGAAGTAAGCCACGTTTTTAAGTACTTTGGTGATAAGGTAGTTAACGAGGACATAAATTTTAGTTTTAATCAAGGGATCTTAGTAATTCTAGGACCTAACGGTGCTGGTAAAACAACATTGTTAAGGCAAATTTATGGTGATTTAAAGCCTGATAAAGGGGAAGTTCTTATTGATGGTTTTAGGCCTAACGATAGGAAGGCAAAGAGGCTGTTAGGAGTGATGCCTCAAGATAGCGAGCCCATATTCAACCTCACCGTTTACGACCACATAAAGCTCTTTGCGAAGATTAGAAATGTCGAAGACGCAGAAAATAAGGCTAAGGAACTAATAAGGGAATTTGACTTAAACCCTAAAGAGAGAGTAAATAAATTATCGGGAGGCCAGAAGAGGAGAGTAATGCTTGCATCTATTTTAATCCTTGACCCAAAGTATCTAATCTTAGACGAGCCTACTGTAGGATTAGACTTAGATTCTAGAAAGTTAATCCACGAGATGCTAAAAGATTTAGGGAGAAGAGGAAAAGGGATAATACTAACTACTCATTATTTAGATGAGGCTGAAAAGTTAGCAGATAGAGTAATTCTACTTAATAAGAGAATTCTATTTGATGGTCCTAAAGAAGATCTGATCAAAAAAGTGTTTAATGAAGATATTTATGTAGTTAAGATACGAGATGAAAAGTATTTTGTTAAGAAGGATGAGATTAATAAGTTCTTTTTTTCAGATAAGAATAATATTGAAATAAGGAAGCCAACTTTGGAGGAGTTATATTATGAGTTTTTCAGAAAGAATAAATGAATTTGGTGCATTGATCGAATTATTTATTAAAAGACAAGGGAGAATAAGGAATATAGTTAGTATAATATTTAGTGACATCATATATCCTATAGGATTGTACTTTAGTCTATCAAATTTAATTAGCTCCCAAGAGTTCAATCTATTCTTATCTGGGCTTTTAGTATTATTTACTACAACATACGTTATGAACTCCGTTACAGCTTGGTTAGGAATGGACAAGGCTTATAACTACTACCCAATAATACGCTCATTAGGGCCTTCAATACTTGAGTATAGTCTAGCCCTAATAATAGTAATTATGTTAACTACTTTACCCGGCGTAATAATACTTACCGTACTTTCATATAGCCACCTTTCTATTATATTACTTTCTTTAGTTGTAATCCTAACATCATCTTTTATATCTGGGTTTATTTCAGCTCTGCTCGTAATGTTATTCAGTGAATATACTGTAGCAACTACTTTTTCCTCAGTCTTCTCATATGTAATTTCAGTTTTTCCGCCAATATTCTATCCAGTCTCAATACTTCCTTCACCATGGAATACAGTTCTTAACTATATTTACACTGCTGAGGCTGCCAATTCACTTAAAGCACTGTTACGAGATGACTTAACAGCATTCTTCTCCTCTTATTATGTTTTGTTAATATATCTATTAATATTGATTTTAATATTCATTATATATTTAAACAGTAAAAATTAGTTAAAAAGATCGGTAGTGTTGCTATTGAGCTAAAAATCTTTTTGATTCACAACTTATTATGAAAGATTACATTCTACACTTCTATTCTATAAAAAGAATTTTTCATAGGGCAATTTATAGCCCAATAACGGCACTATTTCTTGTATTAAGAGAAAGATTTATTGCTGAACGCCAGACTGAACATGAGGAAGGACTTAGCCCGTAAGGTTATCACTCTTTAAAGTAGGAGTCCCATGAACCGTTTGTCCCTACACCATCATTTCAATCATTTTATCTTCATGATCGAGTGTAGGGACTTAGCCCTCAACCACCTACCCAACTTCACGGTAGATGGGTCATGGGACTCCTTCAGCTAAACGGCATTTGGCTCACATCTCTGCACTCCTCACCCTCCTACGGTTACAAACTTTAAGTCTGTTAGAGGTGAAGCATGTGGTGCCTTTTGGCATAGCCCGCATCGGCATGAGGGATCATTTCCACCATAGAAATGTAAAATAAACTAATATAAAAAATTCCTAAGATACTAAAAAGGATTCAGCCCTCAATCAAGAAGGCTAAGTTCCTAAGCTCAAATCATAATTAAGAGGACAAACGAGATATTTTGCAATAGGAGGTTGTAATTGTGGAAACCTCTTCATCTAATATTAGAACGTAAAGCTGGAGAACCTTTACAAAGATCCTGCACGCTCATGAGTTCTTTAACGAGTACTCATCAATTCAAAAAGAGATTTTTATTGTTTTGATTTCCTTAGTCTTTTCTATGTCTTCATCTGTAGTAATAATGACACCGTTAATTTCTTTTGCAGTAGCTATTAGAAATGCGTCTGCTAATGAAAGAAAGTTATATTTACTCTTTAACAAGGCGGCGGTCTCTGTAATCTTTTCGTCTGGAGGCACTATCTTAATAGGTGAATTCCTAATATATCTGTGCCTAGCTAATGCGATATCCTTTCCTTTTCTTGAAATATAAAGGTGAAGAAACTCCGCTAAATTGACTTCATTCATATAAATTTCAACTCTCCCCTTATACATTTCTTCAAAGTATTTTTTAACACCTTTTTCACCAGCGAACAACAAAAACAGTGGCCCTGCGTCAAGAACGTATCTCTCTTTCAACTTCTTTCCTCCTTTCCTCAATTAGTTGTTTAGCCATCTCCGCAGCCTCTTCTCCATCAATACCGAAAAGGTCTAAGAGTGTCTCTGGTCTCTCCAAACTTATCCTCTCACCATCAATTACCAACTCTAAAATATCTCCCTCTTTTATTCCAAGTTTCTCCCTTACCTCTTTAGGAATGACGATAATTCCCTTTTTATAAACCTTAACCCTATACCTTTCCATAAGTGTAATTTTGGGGAAAAAATAAATGCTTAACTATACATGAGTTTATAGTTTAACAAAAAGGAGTTATGCAAAGCAGGTTAAGGGAAAACTTGCCAAGAGAAACATGATACTATTATAGAAATAACACTTACTGGAAAATCTGTCCGTAGGCCATAACTTCATCAACCTGAAAATAACTCTAGAGAGTTAAAGATCGGATAGTAGTTTAAGGAAATTTCATTACCATAAAATATTATAATATTTGTCCGTGAAATAATAAATACTTTAAATTTTCTCCCTTCTTTTTTAATTGCTTATTAGTACAATTTTTCATATAATAAGAAGATATTTCTTACATGTTTTTAACGTAACGTAAAAATGTAACGATTTTCCAATATGTGCTAATCAGCTTTTTATCATATCTAGTAAGGTAATTTAAAGCACCACTAAGGGTTTCAATGTCTATCATATATAATGTAAGCTCTCCATTATCTACTTTACTTAGAATTGTCTTAGCAACATTTATTGCATAATTTCTACTTACGTGGTATATTAAGAAAGTTAATAATTCGTCAAGTATATAATCTGTGATAACACATTCATACTCCGCAAACTTTTTAGAAAGTAACAAAGCTTCGCTGTGGTACTTATCATTCTTATTTAAGTATGCTATAAAATATGAAGTATCAAGAAGTAACTTTTCCATAAACTACCTCATCTACCCTTTCTGAGGAATACGTATCCATTTCTATTATTAACTCATCAAAGTCGTTCATTTTTAATCCCCTTTTAACCTTCCTTTTTCTCTCATAAAAGTCTATTAGGAGCTCGATTACATCATTTAGACTGACCCCTCACCCTTCTCAGCTTGAATCTCTCCAGCTAACCTAATTAGCTTCCTTTTTACTTCATCAGTAACCTTTATTGTAGTATAGGCAATATGTATACTTAGTATACCATAATAAAAAGCTTTATGAAAATTAAAGTTGTTGTAAAAACATGAAAGGGTTAGTTTAGTATCTTTTGCAAATTATAATATTCTCTTAATTAATTAACATAATTTAAAATTCGAAAAATATTTGTAAAATTATATCAAGTTTGCTCTAATATTCTCTACCCCCTTCAAGTAGGCCTCATTTAAAGGAGTTCTCTGCCTTGAAAATACGTGGGGTACATAACGTTCAACAGGGCAAGGCTATAATTGATTATCCTCTCGCTCCTCTTCCTACGGTTACAAACTCAAACTTGTTAGGCGGAGCATGTGGTGCCTATTAACAGCCCTAGTGTTCCTAGCCAGCCTAGCTAGCTGAGCCCTCCCTCTGTTCTGCATAAAGGACTGAGGACGCTATAGGGGTCGGACTTTCATAGGGTTTCATATCAACCCTCGCCCTCATTCTCCCTGTCCGGCTCCCCACGCCTAGGTTAGGGAGCATACCTCCCAGCCACGACATGGGGAGCCTCATTGAACCCATCCTTCCCCTCACATTGCTCATAGAGTTCATTGTAGGGCTCTCTTCTACATGCTAAATATTAACAAAAAAGTTTATAAAATTTCGTGAAGGGACAGTAAGAAATGATAAACTACATCAAATAATATAAACTTTACGATTTATCGGAAACTGCTGTCAACGGCAAGCTTAAAAACAAGTAGCTGAGATAGTTGTGTATGACTTATGTTGATGCGCACACTCACGTTTGGTTTAAAGAAACACTGCCTCAAAGTTTTACTACTGCACTTGCAGGATTTGAATATAAACCACCGTCTCTTCAAGAAGTATTGAGAGAGATGGACTCCGTTGATATAGATTACATACTCATTATTGCTTACCCATCTAGGGAGATTTGGGGGTTGAAAGAAGACTTTCCGATTTCAGTAATAAATTATCTCAAACCTTATGCGAATAGATTTTCAGTTGCCGGAGGATTAGAGCCTAATAAGTTAAGCATTGAAGAGACTAAGTATTGGCTGGAGAAGCAATATGAAGCTGGAATCTCCGCTATAAAGCTTCATCCAGTCCATAGTCATTTTAAGCCAAATTCTTATAGGGAAGAAGAAGGCGGTCTGAGGCAATTAGAACTGATATATCAATTTGCACAAGATCATAATCTTCCAGTAATAATCCATACTGGTACAAGTATGTTTCTTAGGGCTAGGAATAAGTATGCAGATCCTATATTCATAGATGATGTTGCTGTAGACTTCCCGAGATTAAAGATAATAATGGCCCATATGGGTAGGCCTAGCTATACTCAAATTGCGTTTCAAATAGCAAGAATTAGGAAGAATGTTTATGCTGAAATTTCTTCTATCCCTCCTAAGAGACTTCTGGACTATTTGCCAAGAATTGAGGAGATAAGTTATAAGACGATTTATGGGAGTGACTATGGAGGCCCAGGGGTTAAAGGCATTGCTGAAAATCTCAAAGAATTTTTATCAATAAATATAAGCGAAAAAGCAAAAATCGAGATTTCGAGTAAAAATCCAAAAGATATTTATAAACCATTATCTGAAACCTTATGAGCTTATCTATATAAGTACTCATTTCTCTTTATAATATTAAGTAGGATTTAACTATCTGGAGAGATTTTGAGTTTTTTATAATAGAGTTTTTATACTTTTCTTCATAATTATGTAATAATGAAAAGAAGAATAATTTTACTGGGGATAAACGGACTTAGTTACTCTAGATTTAGTTCATGTAAGCCTAAATTTCTTTTAAATTTATTTAATATTGTTTATAGAGGTGTTACATATAATAAAAAGCCGCAAGACCATGCAAAATCTTGGCTTTCGATAATTGAAATGACAGAATCACAAAATGAGAAGGAGCTTAAGTTATTGAGGGAAACGGAATCAATTGCAATTAACATTCCAATTTCTGATCCTACCTACGGAGAAGTGAGATTTAATTATAATGAGGTGAAATTGGAAGAAGAAGTGAGGAAGGTGATTGAGGCGATACTCTCTAAAATTGATGAAGCCCCTATTATAGCATCTATAATCGGACTTGACAGAGTACTACACTTGGGAGTAAATAGTACCGAGGAGATATGTAGACTTTACAGTTTAATTGATGATTTTATAAGGAAGATAGTTAACGTGGTCGATGATTTCATAATATTCTCGCCTTTCGGAGAACCATTATCGCCTAATGAATACGATCATGAAGAATATGGAGTATATTTAGCAACAATTCCAAGACCTTCAGAAAGGTCTACCATAAAATTACCAGAAATCGGTATTCTCTATAAAAAACTAATATTGATGGAAAAATAATTTAGGCTGGTAACTCTTTCCTCTCCTTTGAAGCAATTATGCACATTATTGAAATTATACAATATATTATGCCCATTGCAGCTATATATATCCAGGCTGAGGATTTAAACACTGTCAATAGATATGATGCTAGTATTGGTGCAAGACCCCCAGAAAGCACTCCGCCTATATGATAGGAAAAAGCTGTACCAGAAAATCTATATTTAGTTGGAAATTGCTCTGCGAAGAGTTGTGAAATTACTGAATATCCTAGATTAGATAAGTTAAACATCATTATTTGTGCTAAAATTATTATAGTAGGGTCTCTAGAGTTAATCAACATAAAGTAAGGATATGCAGCTATTATTGTTAGGGTAGAAGAGATCAGAAGTACATTCTTCTTACCAATTCTATCGCCCGCATAGGCCCCACCAATTAGAACAAAGACATTAACCAATGCAGTTGCTACTACGCTAATTAACGCTAATGTTAATGGTAAACCTAGTACTCTAGTGATGTAACTTTGCATGAATAATGGTACAATATATCCCCAAGAATTTATATAAATCCATACTCCAGCCATTAGAAGCACAGTCTTCCATTGATTTTTCATCAAAGAGACAAAAGGTACCCTTTCGATTTGTTTTAATTCAAATACTTTTTTAAATAAAGGAGTTTCTGAAAGTTTATATCTTATTATAACGCCTAAAATTATAATTACTGTGCCAACATAAAATGGAATTCTCCAACCCCAATCGTATAAATCCTTTTGGCTCATTAAGGTTAGTAATATAATGAAGGTTCCATTTGCAGCAGCGAAAGCAAAAGGTACCCCTTCTTGAACCCAAACGCTCCAAAAAGTTTTCCATTTACTATTTGCAGCATATTCTGTAAGTAGTGTAGTAGCACCACCCCATTCACCCCCAACTCCTAAACCTTGAATTAGCCTAAATATTAGTATTAGTATACCACCCCATATTCCTATAGAAGCATAAGATGGTGTAATTCCTATTCCTAAAGTTCCTATACCCATAGTTAATAACGTCCATACTAATGTAGTCCTTCTTCCTAGCTTATCCCCTAAATGACCGAAAATAATTGCACCAATAGGTCTTGCAACAAAACCTAAACCGTAGGTAGTTATTGAAAGTAGAAGTGCAGTGAATGGGTCTTGAGTAGGATAGAATACTGCAGGCCATATTAATGCGGCTGCAGTACCTGCTATGAAAAAGTCGTACCACTCTATTGTAGTGCCTATGACGCTTGCAACTGCAACTTTAATAACTTCACCTCTACTTACGCTTCCCATGTGAGGAAATATTCGCCTTAGATTAAATATTATTAATTAAACTAGTTTAATGACGAGTCATTCTTAATCAATGAGAATAATATTATTTAAACATTTTATTTGCTTGATCGTAGATCCTTACAACCTTCTCTTCTCATAACACATAAATTTCCTTAATGAATAAATAGGGGTAACATCTTTACCAAAATTAGTGTTAAAGGGCGGAAAGCCCTCACCCTTTCAGGACGGGGAGACTCGTCAGACTACAGTTAATTAATCAAGCTATAGCTTAAATATTGAAGCATTCAGAACCTAAATTATGGAAATAATTTCACCAATAATAACTCCGTTTAATAAATACGGTGAAGTAGACAAAGAGAAGTTGAAGTTTCACGCTAAGAATCTCCTTGATAAAGGAATTGATGCGCTCTTCATTAATGGCACTACCGGGATGGGGCCTTCATTAAACTTTAGGGAGAAATTAGAAGTTTTAAGGACAATAAGCGATGTTACAAATAAGATAATATTCCAAATAGGCTCTTTAGATATGAAGGAAGTATTATACCTAATAGACGCCTCAAAGGACTTTGATATTATCGCCATAGCCTCCTATCCACCCTACTATTACCCTAAAATTACTCGAAAGAACCTAATTAGGTACTTTAAGACTTTATGTGAGAAATCCAAACACCCCGTCTACCTTTATAACTACCCGTTAGCTTCAGGAAAGGATGTTGATGCAAGTATCGCTAAGGAAATTGAATGCCTCGCAGGGGTAAAGGATAGTGTAGAGAACATTATGCATAGTATGGAGTATAAGAGATTACTACCATCAATGAAGGTCTTTAATGGTTCGAATTCTTTAGTCCTAGCCTCACTCACTTTAGGGCTAGATGGCTCTATACCTTCTGGAAGCAACTTCCTACCTGAAATTTATGTAGGAATTAGGGAAGCAATTAAGAATGGTAATAAAGAGAAGGCTATGGAATTACAATTTATAATATTAGAAATTTTTGATATTATAAGAGAATATGATTCAATCCCTGCAATCTATGTCCTAACCAGATACTTTCAAGGATATGATGTAGGATATCCCAGAGAGCCTTTATATGCATTAGACGATGGAGAGGCTAAGGAGATTATTAGTAAGTTAGAGAGGATAAAGGAAAGGTTAATGGGTGCTATTAATTGGTCGATGTAGTGGCAATAGGTGAACCATTAATTCAACTTAATGCAGTAACATTAGGACCTTTGAGATATGTCAACTACTTCGAGAAGCATGTTGCCGGCTCAGAACTTAATTTCTGCGTCGCAGTAGTTAGGAATAAACTAACTTGTGGCTTAATAGCCAGGGTCGGAGATGATGAATTCGGTAAGAATATTATAGAGTATGCAAGGGGAGTTGGGATAGACGTTTCCAGGGTAAAGGTTGATAACTCGTCGTTTACTGGAATTTACTTCATACAACGAGGTTATCCAATACCAGGCAGGAGTGAGTTAATATACTATAGGAGAGATAGCGCAGGCAGTAAACTCTCTCCGATAGATATAGACGAAGAATACGTAAGCTCAGCCAGAATTGTCCACACTTCTGGAATTACGTTAGCAATCAGTAATTCTGCCAGAAATGCAGTTATTAGGGCGTTTGAGCTAGCTAAGAGTAGGAGCTTCGATACGAATATAAGATTAAAGCTTTGGAGTAAAGAAGACGCAAAAAGCGCAATCCTTGATTTATTAAACAAGTTCGATGTGGAATTTTTAGTAACAGATGAGGACGACTCAAAAATCTTGCTAAATTCAAGTAATCCAGATGAGGCTTACAGTTTATTTAAAAAAATTGGTGTTAAAAATTTAATTTTTAAATTAGGTCCAAAAGGTGCAATTGTATATATAGAAGGTAGGAAATATTATAAAGAAGCATTAAACGTTCAAGTTACAGATACCACAGGCGCTGGAGATGCATTAGCCGGCACCTTTATCTCGTTGTATATAAGAGGTTATGACCCAGAATTGGCATTAACTCATGCAATAATAACTTCGGGCCTAGTTGTGACAGTGCGCGGAGATAATGAAATTATACCTTACGAAGATGAAATAAGAAGATACATTAAATAGTTTCGTCGAATATTTACTTTTAATTGCTTTTAATTTTACTACATTAACCCCAAAGGGATTATGCACAGTCACACTTAACTCATTGAGGTCAGTCAAGGAAAAACCTATATAGGCAATCTTAGCTAATACCATGCTTAAAGTCAACCGAAAGATTTATTACTGAACGTCATTACCCTTTCATCCACCTTTCTAATAACGTTAACCGTACAATCAAATCTTCCATAACAGAACACTCCCACTTTCCAAATACTTCGGTATGGTGTTTTATATGGAGGTAATGTCACCATTTCACAGATCATCTATATTATAGATAAATTTCAAGTATCTACTACAAAATGCTGAGTCATTAAGCTGAGTATAAAGTATTTTATTATCATGCGCTTATAATCAATTTGTGGAAATACCCAAGATTTTGGAGGAGATACTTAAGAAGGAAGCTTTTCAAAAGGGAATTGATGAGGAGGTATTGCTTATTGATAAGCTTTCGAGAGATCTTGACCCCTCAACACGTTTTATTTTATATAAGGAGAAAGCAAATGAGCTTCTCTCAGAGGCTAAAAAGTACCTTGAGAGCGGGGATTTAGTTCAAGCCTCAGAGAAGGCATGGGGGGCTTGTGCTTCAATCGTAAAGGCATACGCTGAGAAAAAGGGCCTTGAGCATTATAGGCATAGGCAATTAGAGGAAGCGATGAGTAAATTGATAAGTACAGAAAAAGACGAAAAGTTGGTCTCTGGGTGGTCTATTTGCTTAAGGCTCCACTCAAATTTCTATGAGAACTTTATGACGATTGAGGATGTTAAACTTTCGTTATTAAAAGTTGAGGAATTCGTAGAAATCATGAATAGGATAATGGAAAGGGAGTTTTAAGATGTTTAAACTTTGAAATAAATAATTATTTAATGATAAAATTTAAAATTATAAAAATTTCATAAAAGTTCGCTAATTTTCTAAAGAATAATAGGAAAATTATTGATATCTTTCTAATTTTGGTCGATTCAAGACCTATATATGCACCACATACTATGCCTCTATAGGGTAGTTGAGGGCTAGGTCCCTACACTCAATCATGAATGGACATGAAATGATTGAAATAAAAGTGTAGAGACAAACAGAACTAGAGCGCCAGAACTATCCCATATGAAAAGAGGATTTGAATTTCATCCACAGCATCTAGTCCCTTAAGAGATGATAACTGCTCCTCCCCTCAGTATCATCTAGCTGGGAGGAGAATCACTTGCATTAATAGGTATTTCAACAAAGAGTTGCTTAAACGTAAGAGGACTATTCATCCGACCTTAAAAAGGTGTTTTCGAACCTTAACAGTCTGGAGATAGTGTCGTTATTAAGCTATAAATTGTTGTATTAAAAATTCTTATTGTAGAGTAGAAGTGCAAAATATGATTTTCTTATAAAGTGGTATAAAGCAAAAAGATATTTTGTAGCTGAGTGGTTACACTATCACCAGACTAATACTTACTTCATCAACAAAATTTTTAACTGGTGTTACACCAGTAACTGTAGTGACACCAGTTGCTTTTTGACCTTCACCCCAAAGAGGATAGGAAAGAGCTTTTCGGTAGAGATTACGAAGTCGACTACGCTGTTAAGCAGCTACTCTCTGGGAACTGGCTTATAGTAGGGGGGCAAAGAGAGATAGGTAAGACCAGTTTAGTGAAGGTGGTCTTAAACGAGCTTAAGAAAAAACACAGGTTTAAAGGGATTTACATCAATTTACGAGGAGTAAGGAGTCTAAACGGCCTTTTAAACTCCCTCCTTTCCCAGATAAACTTATTAAGACTATCTGTTGATGTTAAAGTAAACTTCGTTATCGGTTCGGCTGGAATAAGAGTAAAAAAAGGAGCAAAAACCGTTAACTCGCTTATAGAACTCTTAAATTCACTTCATGATTCAATTTTGGCCTTAGATGAAGTACAAGAACTTTCTAAAGCCAGTAAACAGTTTCTCGATGTTTTAGGCAATGTATTTTCTACGAATCCTAAAATAAGGTTCATTTTTACGGGATCTTATATTGGCGTTATGAGGACTCTTTTAAATCCGCCCTCAAATTCACCACTCCATGGTAGGCCCCCAGCAGTTTTAGTTCTGAAACCTTTTGATGAAGAGAGGGCAAAGGAATTCTTAAGAAAAGGAATGGAGGAGTTAAATGTAAAATTCAATAGAGAGGACGAGGTTGTAAAAAAGCTTGATGGCGTAGTTGGATGGCTAACTCTTTTCGGTAATTTATACGCTGTTAGGGGACTCAGCTTTAATGAAGCATTAAAAGAGACTGTGGAGGAAGGTAAAAAGATCATGGCCGAAGAATTCCGTCACTTCCTTGGTGACAAGGTAAATAAGGAGTTATACATCGAGATTATGAAGACTATAAAGATAGTGTCTAGGTGGAAGGAAATAAAAAGAGGTGTTGAAATCGCATTAGGGAAAATAGATGATAAAGTATTTAGTAACGCTCTTGAAAACTTAGTAAAAAGCAGTTTCGTGGAAAAAAGAAATGGTGAATATGTTATTACAGACCCAATCTTAAGGGAAGTGGAGTTTGAAAAATTACTTCATTAAATAAAAAAGAAAAGTATAACTAAACTATAACTCTTTACACCGTAAAGGATAAGATAAGGTTTATTAAAGATACTAAATTAGAAGTTTCACATAATTCTAACATGCGAGATTAGGGATAGTCGTAATGAGCTAAAAACTTGTTTTTATCTACTGGAAAAGAGATTGAGTCCATCATAAATTACCTTCTTATGCTCAAGCATTTTCATAATAATAGGATCTTTCACCTTATCTGCACTTAAGACCAGAATGTCTGCTGAAAATCCTCTCTTCATAGAGTATAACTTTACAGCCTCACCTATTTGGTCTTCAACTTTCTCTAAGAATACCATTATGTCATAATCGCTCGATTCCCAATAGTCGTCTCTAGCCCTAGATCCGAATAAGGCTATTGTAACTCTTTCGTTATAATGCTCTATGATCTTTTTCACAAAATCTTCAAATCTCATTGAGTTTAATTCTATTAGAAGTTTAAAACATTGACTAGAAATTTATATTTCAACATGGTAGAAAAGTTCTGGTTCGAGAAGAGCAAGGAGTTCCTTGAGCTTGCCAAGAAGCACTTAGAGGATGGATATTACTGGTTTTCGTGCTTTGCGAGCCAACAGAGCGTTGAGTTTGCATTGAAAGGAATATTAGTAAAATATAAAGGTGTATATCCCTTTACAAACGACCTCGGAGAATTAGCTGAAAAGATAAGAAATGAGCTTTCTATAAACGCTCCTAATGAGATACTGCTAAGGTGCGATTTTTTAACTCCCCATTATGTTATATCCCGTTATTCTCAGTTTACACATTACACGAGAAGAAGCGCTGAGGAATGTCTAAATTCTGCTATGAAAATTCTTGAATGGATTAAGACTACATTTAATATAGTAATTTAACAAATTTGTATTTGAGTAGTTATAAAGAAGGAAGTTGATATATACTTAATGATGAAATGAACGGTGAACCTTGGCTTTTAAAGGCTAAGCAAGCTTTTAGCATAATAAACTGAAGCGTTTACTACTAATGAAGTGCAGGGAAGCCCACTTTCATAGTGAAAATAAGTATCCCCGCACTGAACTGCATATCCTTTATTCCTTAGGAGCCAAGAGCAGAGGGCAACCGTTTGTCCCTACGTTATCATTTCAATCATTTCATGTTCAATCATGATCTGGTGTAGGGATTTAGCCCTCAACCACCTACCCAGCTTCACGACAAGTGGGTCATGGGACTCCTTTGAGCCCAACGGCACGGGGCTCACATCTCCAGCCCTCACCCTCTCCTTTTGGGCATAGCCCACATCGGCATGAGGGTTCATTTCCACCATAGAAATTTAAAAAACTAATATATAAAAAGATTTCTATCAACACGAAAAAGGATTCAGCCCTAGCAAGGGATAGGGGTAATGGGCTGAAGGCCCAGCCCGTGGTCTACCGCTGGACGAATGGGGTAGGGTTTGTGCTTATTGCACCTACCAGCTATGAAATGGTGAGGATGAAGGTGATAAAACCCAAACCTATGACTCGTCGTAATGGAAACCTCATCCTCCTACGGTTGTAAACTTTAGGTCTGTTAGAGGCGGAGCTTATAACGCCTTTAGGATGTGGAGTCCAAGGGATTAACTTCCTACATCCTATTTAGATCCGTATTACTCAGAATTAATTATTGTGTTTTGCATAAAGAGGTTGTCAAAATATTATGAGATGCTATTACTAATTATATAAAATAGATAGTATAGTTTTTTTTTAAAAAATTAACTATTTATTTCTTTTATATTCAATTCGATATAAGGATAAACTAGTTCATTTGAGACAATCACTATCTTGTTCAAATTTACTAGCTCCTTAGGCTCTATTATAAACGTCTTGTTATTAATAGTAATTCTTGATTTAAATACTACATTACCGTTGTAGTCGAAAATTGTAATGTTACCAGTAATATTATTTAATACATTTATTTCATATTTCTTTTCAGGAAATAATATAATAAAGTAGTTAATGATATAATTAGTTTTATTACTATACAAATATAACAACTCATTTAGTGGTTTATAAAAGATGGGGGTATTATTCCACTTCCCTAATATTATGAAATCTGGAAACGACATTGCTACTATGTTATAGTTTTTATTCTTTGAATAATTACTTATAATATAGAAACTATTTATATTATCAAAATTCTTTAAGATGATATAATCTGGATTTAACGAGATGTTTAAGAAGGTTAAGAATGTGCATTTGTTATTTGCTACATGCGGAAATATCTCGTTCATAGTTAATATACAACTCTCTCCTAAACTGGGAAGAGAGTTTATTATGTTATTAAGAACTAAATCAGATTGTTGAACTTTGGGGACTAGCATTGAGGGTGGAAGAATAAAAATCGGTTGACTCGCGAAAAGAGTTAAAATTGATAATAAAATTATAGAAAAAACTTTATTTATATAATTTTCAATATTAAAAAATTTATAAAATTCTATAAAGGAAACATAAAAGAACGGTATTACTAAGTAATTATATTGGAAGTAAACGCTATAGTATGGGTAATAAAGTGTAGATAAGCCATAAAATAACCATGCAAAACCGGGTAGTGAGGGCAATATTCTAAAGATAGGTGCTAACGAGACTGGGAGAAGGAATAGTATAATATAAATAAAGAAGGGGCCTATTACCTCTAGAATAACGTGAAGCTTATCTAAACTTGGATTGTAAGGGAGAAAATTCGGAGTAGAATGTGATAAAATATGCTTAACTAGCAAATTTAATCCATAAAAAGATATTGCTAATGGGATAGAATAAAGTAACTTCTTCCTTACCTCATGATCTCTCTTTTTCAAAAATAGATAGGGTATATAAAATAGGTATAGAACTGGAGCACCTTCAATAGTACTAAATGCTAATATTAACGATATATAAAATTTTTTCAATTTATTTTTAAAGAAAAAATAAGTCGATAGTAAGAAAAGGAGTGGTAAAAATGCTTCTAAATGAAAATCATAGAAGTTAGCATAGTATAGTAGAGGGTTAATAAGATAGAATAAGGATATAGTTACACTATTTTTATAGTCGTAGAATTCTCTCGCAATCGCATAAATTACGAATATTGGCAAGGCTGATACTACTGATTGGATAATAAATAATGTGAGCTCTGAAGGGAAAGAAGCGTAAAATGGTAGTAAAAGGAATAATATTGGAGAAAAATGTATATCGAAAAAGGATAATTGGAAAGGGTCTTTCAAATTAAGATAAAATAAATCTGGGGATTCAAAGAAGAATAAATGATTATATAAGGTAGTGTATAATGCCTGCATGAAAATGCCTAAATCGAATGCAAAAGTTTCGAATGATAAATGTTTGAAATACATCCATAGTACTGTGAATTCGACGTAGAGTACAAACCCTATAAGTAATGGCTTAATTCTAAGATATTTTAAAAGGTAATTTTTGAAATATAATAATACTGAAACTACTGTGGTAATCCCTAATATCTGTAGTATGATAGGATATACTGGGAGGAGGTTTAAAAATTCTAAAAGCCAGTACGTATAGAAGGTTATTATAGAGAGTGTAAGCAGTAGCTTATTGTTATAAAACATAAAGAGCTAATTGAATTCATGCCTAAATAGTTAATTATAGGAAATGTTCAGAAGTTTAGCTTTCTTTCTATCCTAAAGGCAAGATCTAATAAGATCTGAGACATAAACTGTGTTTGTCTAAAATTAATAGGATAAATTACTAAAAATTTTAATAGTATTCATTCATATTCTAAAATATAAGACTCTTAATCTTCTGTGATAATGAAGTTGGTCAGGAGCGGTTCACGGCATAGGGTAAACGTCCTGAATAACTTTTTATTTCAACTTTCCTTTTATTTTTTATGAAATATGAAGATTTATTCAAGATAAAACCAGTACTTGATTATGACGTATATAATGGAAAGATTGCAACAATTATAAGGGACGAAAAGCCTATCATTTATGTTAATGGAGAAAAAGTACAACTTGAAGGGTATGCTGAGGAAGTGTATTGGATAAGCAAGAATAAAATGTTTATTACTATAGACCCTAACGGTAGTGAAATAAGAAAGGTTTACCTTTACGATAACGAGAAGATAGAGAAAATTATCGATAACGAATTTGACAATTTCTCTCCCCGTGAAACAAAAGAGGGAATACTAATAATCTCAAATTATGACAGAAGGACGTTACACCTTTATCTCTATAACGAAGGAAAATACATAAAGTTAAGTAGAGGTGAAGGCCCGGTAAACGGTTATTGCTTTAATAGTAAGTACATAATCTACTCAACTGGGATCTACGATAATAATATTCACGTAATTGACCTTAGTGGTAATGAGCTTCATGTGATTAACATACCGAACTCAGAACAGATACTTGCGAATGAGACTTGTTTCACTTCACCATCATCATTTATATTCTTATCAAATCACGAGGATCTATATAAGGTCTATGAATTTGATATTATGAAGGGAGAGATAAGAAAAATAAGGGAGAGCGACTATGAGATATTTGAGGCCATTCCTTATAATAGTTCTATTGCTTATGTCGAAGATAGACATGGTAACTTTGTGCTAATTCATGAGAGGGAGATTGTTAGTGAGGGCTTAACTCACTCTTTAAAAGTTGATGGAGATTACTTATATTTCATAAACTCTAGGCATGACAGGGCAGCAGACCTATACAGATATAGAAGAGAAGTAGAGAGGCTAACTAATTCAATGAATGATGTTAGAGGCAACTTTATAAAACCTAAGGTTATTTCTTATGATTCTGGCGGAATTAAGATTTATGCCTTACTTTATGAAAGAGGTGATGAAGACAAGGGTATAGTTTATATTCATGGCGGTCCAGACTGGGAATGCGTAAACTCGTTTAATCCAGAAATTCAGTTCTTCGTAGAGAGAGGGTTTAAGGTAATTTGTCCTAACTACAGAGGATCTACAGGTTATGGGAGAAAGTTTAATCATTTAAACGACAAAGACCCCGGAGGAGGGGAGTTATTAGACGTTATAAACTCCGTAAAGGTTTTGGGAGTTAAGAAGGTCGCAATAACCGGTGCTAGTTATGGCGGTTATTTAACGATGATGGCTATTACAAAGTTCCCAGACCTCTGGTGTTCTGCAGTTGCAGTAGTGCCATTCGTAAATTGGTTTACTGAGAAGAAATTCGAGAGGGAAGTACTTCAGCAATATGACGAAGTAAAGGTGGGCAGTGATGAAAATTTATTGAGGGATAGGTCGCCGATATTCTTCATTGATAGAATAAAAGCTCCATTATTACTCCTAGCTGGTGAAAACGACCCGAGATGCCCAGTTGAAGAAACATTGCAAGTGGTCAACGAACTAAAGAAGTTAAACAGAGAAGTGAAATATAAGATCTATAAAGATGAGGGGCACGGGTTTGCAAAGATAGAAAATTATGTTGATTCGATAAAAGAGACTGTAGAGTTCATTAGTAATCATTGCTGAGCTACAATTTAAGCTTATAATTTAAGAGCTAATAATTAGCCCTTAGTCATGAAACTCGTATATTTTCCTAATAATCGGTGCATAATTCATATGTACAATTTCCTCCCGTTGACATTGTCGGGAGTATTAATAATAGATAGAGAGGGAAACTTGTTCTCTCTAAAGATATTTTCTTCATTGGAATTTAGAATATCAAACGATTTAAAAATTCTTGATAGTAAGTATTATAGTTCTAAAAATAGGTGATATAAGTATAATGTTTAGATGAACTTATGGAAGTACCTTATCTAGAGTAAAGGAATTTAACGTTAAGTTGGGCTATGGAGCTAACCATTACTGTTCTAAACAATTCTCTTAAAATAGTTTTACAAAAATAATTCTAATTAGTAAAATTAAATTTGTAAAATATAAGCAAATTTACATGTTTCATTTACTTTGTGGCACAAATTATATAAGATTAAAATTTTTACCTCGTCATAAATGGCAAAGCTTGCCATTAATTTTGTCAGAAGTACTAGGGCTATTTTGTTTGAGTATAGAATAGATATTAATAAATTAATAAACTATAAAAAGACAAACTATTAATTAATATTTTTTCTCTTTTTACAAAATTCACTTTCTTCTAATGCATATCTTATGGCGTTGATTTTGCCCATTTTCCTAAAGAACTGCGCTCCTTCATAATATACTACCCTATAGTAACGCGGTAATGAGAGCCAATATTGTTTACCTCTCTCCCCTAATATTTCTTCCTCTACCCAGGTTGCAAACCCTTCAGTAAACCTTAAATAATCTAACAACTTCCCTCTCTTTAAAAATCCTAGTGCAAGAGGGACTATCTCAATAAGTGCCTTAAACCACGGAAATTTGGGTTTGCAATATATGTCTTGAACGTAGTGAGCCATTTCATGGATTAATACCCTTTCTTCGTCTTCCTCATCTTCAAAAGAACCAATAACAATAGCACCGTGCATATAATAACCCCTATACGGTTCACTAGACCTAAGGATTACGGGAGTCGGGAAGTCAAAGCCAAAGAACTTGATGAGCTTCTCCTTAACCTTCTGTAATAGTGGAACTGTAATGTTAATTACCATAGTCCCACTATTTAATATCTCACATTCCAGATATAAATATCATCTGGATATATTTATTTACAGTTTTCTAAAACTATAAACTAGCTTAAATTAAGAATATATAGATATAATAATTAAAAATATGAAAAAAGAGATCAACTCAGAACTCTAGCCGTGCCATAATAAAGATAACCTATAACCGGAGTAAGGGATAGTTAAAGTTTATTAAATGAAATACTTTAATATCCGCGTGATAAAGAAAAGCTTTATTTTAATTTTTGTATTATTAATAAATCTAGTTATAACTATACAATTAAAAAGTGAGTCTGAAACTTCACAATTCTCGTATCTTATTTCGAAGGATTATGAAATATTAGTATCACCTTTAAATTCAACTAAAATTTTAGATTATTTAAATAATGCTAAAAAAGCGATATACATTGAGGTCTATGTCATGACTTATTACCCATTAGCAGAGTTGCTTGCTAACAAATCAAGACATGGTATTCAAGTTTTCGTAGTGTTGTCCCGTGATGTTTATGGCGAAATACCCTCTTCTGAATATGATGTTACAGACTATCTTAAACGGAACGGCGTAAATGTATCTTTCTTAGATACTAAATTTAAATATGTCCATAGTAAAGTTTACGTTATAGATAATCAGACTGTGATAGTGAGCACTCAAAATCCTACTTATTCAGGATTCTTTAGGGATCTAGGAGTTTCAATCGTAATAAGGAACTCAACGATAGCGACATGGTTTGCGACAATAATACTAAATGATCATCGTGGTTATTTCCCTGCCTATAATTATCCTGGGATAATAGTATCACCTTTAAATTCTTATTATCAACTTAAGGGATTGCTGTCAATAAATGAATCAAGTGTATATATTGCAATGGAGGAGCTTTATAACTCTTCGGAACTAGTAAGTTATATCTTATTACACAATAATAAGTATGTTGTAGTAGACCGTTCTGATTTAGTTACTAATTGGATAAGAGTTAAGGAAAACTTAACGGCAAAGCTAATAGTAATAGGGGACTACGTATATGTTGGTTCGATAAACCTAAGTTACTCCTCGATATTTAAGAATAGGGAATTGGGTGTTATAATAAAAGATCCTAATCTAGCTAATGCTCTAAAGTCTCTGATTCTAAGCTGGTATGGTGTAAAGGACTTTATTACAACCAGCTCAATAATTACTAAATTTGATTATAAAATATTATTTATAATATTATTGTTATTATTTATAATAATATTCACCATAATATTTTTAATAAAAAGAATTTTTTAATCTAGCAACTTCATAATTGATATTACTATTATTCCATATATTAAACAGCCGGTTGACCATAATATGCTTATTGTAGATCCTTGAATTGCATAAAATATTCCTTGAGACATGTAGGTTGTTGGTTCTAGGAATGTTAGTGGAACTAAGAAACTAGGTATTGCGTCTATGGAATAGTAGACTGGTGCAAAGAAGATTAGTGTAAATGCTATTATTGGTGATAACTGGTTTATTGCTTGAATATTCTTTATAAAGTAACCCAGTCCTAAACCTATCATTGAACTGGTAAATAGACACGATAATATTGCATAGAGGAGCATGTAAGGTGATTGAACTTTAATTCCAAAAACATACTCGCCGGTAATTATAACTACGGGGATTGTTATAATTGAAGATATCCCGTAGCTAATTATTATTGAAATCGCATAAAGCCAAGGCCTTATTCCTGCGGATAATAATAGGGAAAACCTTCCTATATTCCTCTCATAAGCAATCGTCTGCGAAACTCCAGTAATTCCAGACATTGCAATAAGTGTAGTTATTGTGCCGGCAATTGCATAACCTCTCGTTGTTGGTAGAGAGTTTACACCAAATATTAATAGTAAGCCTATAGGGATAAATACTGAATAAAAGATAATTGCTGGAAGATATATTTTTATCATTTTAAATTGCATTATAACTAAATCAAAGAATTCTCTAATCATTCTTCACCACCTTTAAATACACTTCCTCCAGGGAAGGTAGCCTTACCTCGAACTTTCCATTTAACTTCATTAAAAAGTCCTTAATCTCTTCAGTTCTAACTCTATAAATATTCCCAGTACTATAATCATAAACTTCATACCAACTAGAAAATTTTTCCTTTATTTCATGCGTAGTGCCTTCTGCTATTATCCTCCTATTAATGAAATATATCCTATCTGACAGCCTTTCTGCCTCCTCCATATAATGAGTAGTTAAAAGTATTCCCCTCCCATCTTTCCTTATTTTATCGAGGATTTCCCATACTTCCCTCCTAGATATAGGATCTAGCCCTGTCGTTGGTTCATCCATTATTACTATTTCTGGATCATTAACTAAAGCCATTGCGATTAACAGCTTCCTCTTTAATCCACCAGAGAGGTTCCTAGCTAACTTCTTTCTATAATCCTCTAAGCCTAAGGCCTCTAACAAGTTCCTTAGATTCCTTAAGACTTCGTCTTTCTTCATACCCTTCAGTTTTCCCATAAAGTAAATGTTATCTTCAACCGTGAGGTCTTCGAATGGTTCAGTTTCTTGTGGTATAATACCCATTTTCCTCTTTACTTCAATAGAATTAGGGTCTTTGCCAAGAACCCTTATCGTACCCTTATCCGGCTTTAATTCTCCATATATCTGTTTAACTAGCGTAGTTTTGCCTGCACCATTAGGGCCTAAAAGTGATACTATCTCACCACTGTCAACATGTAAGCTTATATCCTCATTAACCAGAAGCTTACCAAAGTATTTCCATACCCTTTCTACCATAATAAGTGTCTCCATACTAGAGTTTTTGAAGTATAGATTAAATTTGTTAGCCCTATCATTACTACGGAAAATTTTTAAGCAAAGCAGAAGTTAAGATTGTGTGAAAATTCTCCTAGCATCATTGGGCTTTGACGAGAAATTCCAGATTAGGGCGGTCATGAGGAACTATAAGGAGCTAGAAAAGGTAGTAATTGTTGGAAAGTTAGACGACGAGAGGTCAAAGAAGGCCTTTGACTCTTTGGTTAACTTTCTTAAAACCGCAGAAATTGACTACGAATATCTTGAGGTCGACCCTAGAGATTTCAAAAGTGCTGTTGCGAAGATAATCTCTTTTATCTCAAAATATAAGACAAAAGAGTTTATAGTTAATTTAAGTGGAGGAATGAGGGCTCTAATAGTTGAAATTCTCATAGCATTCACTCTTTCGGGCAAAAATGCTAGGGTAGAGATAGAAACTGAGGATTTATTAAGTATTATAAGTTTTGAAATAGACTACCTTAGGCCATTATCCCTATCTATAGACCATGTGAACATTTTACTTGCTATACAAATGGGTTATAATACTATTACGGCAATCCATAAGTACGTCGGAATACCATTATCAACAACCTGGCGGAGGGTTAAGGAGTTACAAAAAGAGGGTTTAGTAACTGAAGATTTAAAGCTCACAGAGAAGGGCGAGTTAGTGGTTAAAATCGCTTCTAGCTGATAATCTCTCCTCTTTTCCTCTTATTAAAGAAAGGATTATTGCAACTACTATTATCCCTACTGAAACTATTAACGAATCTCTAATTCCAGATATATATTCAATAGGCAGACCACCTAAGGAGACCGAGCCAGAAAATACACTAAGTGCAATATTCCTAGGTATTGTGAGTGATGATATGCTAATTGATAATGCATAACTCCCTAAAATTCCAATGTTACCCAAAGTCCTTAACATTCCACTTATCGAGCCATAATATTCAGCTCTAGCATTCCCCATTATCGCACTATTATTAGCGGGGTAAAATAATGAACTACCAACTCCTATTAATGACGAAACTAATGCTATGAGAAGAATTGAAGTATCTGGAGTAAGTAAGAGTATGTAGCATACCACTGCAACTAACATAATACTTAAGCCCAATGTCGCTATTACTCTTGCACCATACTTATCCGTAAGTCTACCTGCTATGGGCGAAAAAATGCTAGCTAGTATATAGGACGGTGATAGGATTAGAGAAGTATAGAGTGGTGTAAATCCCCTTATCCCTTGAAGATATAACGTGAATAGAAAAGATATTGAGATCGCTCCCAGGCTCTGAAATAATGATGCAAATAGAGATGCAGAAAGTACCCTATTCTTAAATACTCTAAGATCTATTAAAGGACTTTCTGCAGTTCTCTCGGTGAGTATGAATAATAGTAAGAAGATTGTACCTAAGATAATCAAGATTACGTTAGAGAGACTTATCCCCTCAACTGTTATGTAAGAAGAGCTCAGGGAATATAACGTTAATGATATTAACAGTAAAGAGGCCCCTAGGATATCTAATTTAGCATTAACCTTATTCTTATCCTTAAGAACTTTAAATCCCAATGTCGTGGCTACTACCCCTACTGGTATGTTTATAAAGAATATAAACCTCCAACCTAGTAAAGTAGTTATCAAACCACCTAGGAAAACTCCTGCAGTCGCACCTAAATTCCAGCCTAGCGCTAAATACCCAAACGGTCTACCTATTCTCTGTCTAGGATAATTATCCGCTATTATAGCACCAGAATTAGCCTGAAGTAATGCACCACCTATAGCTTGAATTACCCTAGATGCCAATAACATGAAGATGTTGATAGAAAATCCACAAAGTGCAGAACCAATTGTAAATATCATAAAACCTAAATTATACATTTTAGCCCTACCATAAATGTCCCCAATTCTGCCTAGCTGGGTTGTAAATACTGCTATTACCAATGTATAAAGTATTATAATCCAAGAAGTTAGGAATAGGGGTGATGACAATTCCTCTGATATAATAGGTAATGCGAGAACAACAATTGTTGCATCAATAGATGCCATAAAGGTTCCTAGCGTTAGGAGAAAAATAAGCCTGTCCATAGAATACATCATTTCTGATTCAGTTTAAATATCTTTCCAAAGCTATTCCGAAATAAAAGGAAGTGCATTCTTCCTTCATAATTTTCTTGCTTTTATACCTCAATACTTAAGTTCTATTGTGAACACTACTGAAATAAAACAAGAAATAAGAATGAGAATATGGAAGGTATTAGAGGAAAAGAGGGTAGCCAGATTTCCCTTACCGATAATAGGAAGAATACCTAACTTTATTGGCTCTGAAAAAGCAGCAATAAACCTTACTAGAACTGAAGAATTCAAGAAGAGTAAGGTAATTAAAGTAAGTCCGGATTCTCCACAGAGGCCAGTAAGAGAATTAGTACTAAAACATGGAAAAATATTGATAGTGCCTACACCTAGGCTTCGCGGAGAATTTTATTTATTAGACCCTAATGAAATTGACGACTTTTATAGAGCATCAACAATCCCAGGGGTTATGAGATACGGTAAAGTTACCGATTTTTCATCAATTTCAAAAATTGACATGATAGTAACTGGTTCAGTAGCCGTAACACTAAAGGGAGAAAGAGTGGGAAAAGGTGAGGGTTATAGTGAATTGGAGTTTGCAATATTGAGAGAATTAGGAAAAGTGGATGAATTTACGCCCATAGCAACTACTGTTCATGAATTACAGATAGTCGATAAGATTCCCACTGAGGTATTCGATGTGCCCGTGGATATAATAGTTACTCCAGAAAGGATTCATTATGTTAGTCCGAGAAGACCAAAGCCCAAAGGTCTATATATCGAATATCTCACTAGAGAAAAAATAGAGAAAACACCGTTTTTGAAAAAAATATTTGGAAAGTACTGGTAGATTTCAACACTAGGTATGAATCCTCATATTCCTAGAACCAGCTAAATTATCATGAAAGACGTTTTAATTAACTTAATAGAGGATTAAAAAAGTAGGGTTCAATATTGGATTAAGTAGCGGGCAAGGAAGCATTGTATCCTTGTTGTTTTTGTTAATCCTTGCTATTCTTCTACCTCTTGCCCTAATTGTGGTCGAAAGATAGTTAGGGTTTCTCGCCTTTTGGCTTAAATGCCCGGCAGTTACGAGAATGATAAGGGTATTGTTGTGATAATGGAATGGTCTCTGAATCTCTCGTCTGCATCTTAAATGAAGGATGTAAACCCGAACCGATGAGGGGAAACTATATAGTGGCAATGTTAGCTTACACTATGCTTGAAATATGACCGAAAGGTTTATTACTGAACGCCACCCTCTAGGGCGGTGAGAAGTCAGAATGCTAGATACTCTTCTGTTTAATCACTTTTACTTTAACTTCCTTAACTTTCTCTAGTTCATGGTCGCTGGTCACTGCAATTAAGTTAAGGAGTTTTGCTGATGCAAGGAGATAGGAGTCCCCTAATGAAATATTATACTTAACCTTTAACTTAGCTGAAGTCCTTACGATCTCGTCATCTACGTTAATTGTTTTAAATGAGTTCTTTATAAGAGTGTACTTGAATAGGGCTTCCTTCCAACCCTTAATCTTAGTATAAACGTAAAGGAACTCTGTTAAGTTAATGGGATTAACGTAAACCTCCTCGGCGTCTTCTATTACCTCCTTCACGTCTAAGTTCCCATAAAAATAAAGAATTAGTGCAGAAGTATCAAGTATTATTCTCACGTTCCTTTCTCCTCATATCCATTAAAATTTCAAGTGCTTTTAGGGCATCCTTATCGCTTCCGAAATATTCCTTAATTTCATGCTTAGGGAATATGTAGATGCCTTCATCGTCATATACTACGTTAACCTCATCTCCCTCCTTTAAATTAAGTCTTTCCCTTATCTCTTTAGGAATAACTATAATCCCCTTCTTGTGAATCTTTAGCTTCTGCATAAGATTAAATTATCAAATTAATTAATAAGTTTAACTCTACGCTTCGTTAAGTTAAACCGAAAATAAAGGGTTAAGATAATGTTAAAACTTAGCCCATATCAGCTTAGTCTTTTTCATAGTAAATGCGAGGAGAAAATAACATTCGGCAATACAAAATGTGTTTGCTACTCCAATCACTACTTCGTATTAGGCACCTAGCTATCCTTTGCAACTAATATGAAAAAGACTATAAATCTAGATTCTCATTCACGCCCTTCTGTTAATTCCTTAACTAATCCGTCGATTTTCTCAGATATTTCCTTAACCTCATATTTTGGGAAATATGTGTATATCAAGCTTTTAGTCTCCTTTATGACGGTAATTAGGTCAGTAAATACATCCTCTTTCCTACTATACCTGCTGAAATCAGGCTCAAAACCGTTATATTGATAATCGTGAAGGTTTAACGCATAATTAACGAGGTTTAGGATATCAATTCCGATCTCTTTTAACATATGTGCCAAGGAATACATGCTACGTGTAGGGACTGTGTGGGCTTTTTTCTTAATCCACTCTTTTTCCTTATCATCTTTTGCTAGGCTAAGCAGTTTATCTTCATTAACGACTATTAAGGCACTAAGTAATGCCCTCACGGCATTGAAAGCTTTTCCGGCAGAATTTCTAGTATATCCTTCCTTCCATAAAGTAAGAGAAAGAAATAGATCCGACAAACTCTTAATGATCCTAGACTCAACATACTCTTCTCCAACAGTGTAAAGATCCTTCTCCATAGTTATTCATTTCCTGAATATACTTAAAACTATTATTCTTATTTGGGAGTCTGGGATAAATTAGTTTTATTCTCCCTGAGTATATAGTATTTCGAGATTTTTACTCTAACGCTTTAGACCAATACAAATCATGAATTACAACCCTTGCAAGTACTGTTAAATGTATCCTCTCTTCCCTAACCTTGTTTATAACCCAACCTGTGATTTTGAGGAAAACTTAAAAATTATACTTTCTTATCTTGTAACGGTAGAATCTTTTTCGCTAATTCCGAGTAAATAAACGTAGAAATTGCAGATACTATACATATTATAGTATAAGTCACTGCATAATAGATCCAAAGACTACTAATGGGCAAGTTAGTTAGTAATATTATTAATGGGGGTACCAATGAAGAAATTAATCCGCTCAATAGCCCGCCGAATTGGTACGATAAACCAGTTCCAGTATATCTATACTTTGTTGGAAAACCCTCACTGAACCATGCAGCTACTGCCCCAAACGGGTAAAATACCACCCCGAAAAATACTATTGAAGCTAACACTATTAGCAGGGGGTCTTTAGTTAAGATAAGCAAGAAGTAGGCATATATTAATATTCCAGAAGAGATTGAAAATATTATATTTGTTTTTATAATATCCACCTTCTTTCTACTCTTATTACTGATTAAGCCAATAATTATCGACGCAATTCCACCTGCAATGTAGCCAATTCCTATAACTAAATTCATGAAAGCCTGGGTCTGTAATCCTAGAATTCCCTTAACACCTAATTGTGAGGCCAACTGGATAGAGTAAGGGGTCGCAATTAATACGGTGGTCACGGTCATGTACCACCAACTCATTGCTAACAATAATATTCTCTTCCAATAAAGCTTCAATGTTTCTATACCTGGAGATTTTGAAATCTCTCTACTTCTCATAGCCTCTAGGAATAAAGGACTTTCAGACGTATAGTACCTTATTATTCCTCCTAAAATTACAATTAATGCACCCACTATGAATAGAACTCTCCAACCCCAATTTAGAAAGTCTTGTTGAGGTAGCATAGAAGCTAAAGAGAAGCCTATTGTAGATAGTGCTATTCCAAATAACACTGCACCCTGTAGGAAGCTCGTCCAATATATCGGGTCTTGATTAAATTTCTTAGCAAACTCAGTTATCCATGCAGCTGCACCTCCCCATTCTCCGCCAAACCCGATACCTTGTATTATCCTAAATGCTATTAATAGGTAAACTGATATGACACCAATTTCATAATAGGTGGGTAAAACTCCTAAGCCTAAAGTTCCTATAAACATTAAGAAGAGCGTGAGTAAAAGTGTAGACTTTCTGCCTAACTTGTCACCTATATGACCAAATATAAATCCGCCTAGAGGTCTCACAATAAAGGCTATACCTACCGTAGATAACGAAAGTGCTAGGCCTACATTAGGATCAGAACTTGCAGGTATAAAGTAGAGTTTAGGCCAAACAATACCAGCTGCAGTTGCACTCAGTAGTAAATCATAATATTCGAAAAGAGTTCCAACCGAGGCTGCTACTACAACTTTCCTAAGTTCACTTATAGACATTATAGATCTTTTCTTTTTTACACTTAAAAAATTTACGAACTAATGTTCGGGCCAATACCGACGATTAATCCTCTACTTTATTATCATCAGGATCCTAGCTACCTAATATATTCAATAAACCTAGCTAATTCTACCATATCCTTGACTTTAGGCTTCCAGTTATAGCCGTATCTGTCTATCATCACGTTTTTTATTCCTAATGAACTCACAGCCTCTAAATCATATTCAGGATAAGCAGAGACATGAACTACCTCTTCATGCTTTACTTTCATTAGTTCGTAAGCCGTCTTAAATGCTAAGGGATTTGGTTTATAATATTTAGTGTCCTCAGCGGTTATTATATAGTCAAAAATTTCCTCAAAACCTGCTAGCGTGATCTTTATTAGATCCTTATCAGTATTTGAAATTATAGCTAGCTTATATCCCCTCTCTTTTAGTAGTAATAGACCATAGTATACATCTGGAAACGGAGGAGATTTTGCAAAGGACAATATTAATGCCATTTCTAATCTGCTATCCTTTACGCCAGAGGCTACTCTAAGACATTCCGCTAGAATTTCCTTATATCTTCTGTAGCCCTTCCCTATTGTGCTATACTCACAATTGAAGAATGATCTTACTATCTCATTGCCCCCGAAATGATAGTGCAGGAAATCTCCTATTGATTTCTTCCAATCCACTAGGGTACCGTAACAATCAAATGAGACGAGCATGAGAGAGTTTAGCAATCTGCTCTAATAAAAATTCCCTCTAATTACAGCAACTTATGTAGAAAAGAGTTTAAAACTTTAGACTAAACTTGTGTATGAATAGATACTCATATTAAATAATCTCATCATTAAGAATTTAGACACTTAATAAAATCAAGAGAGTCACAATACTCTTCATCTTACTGAATAAGTTTAAACTAGATACTTTAAATAATTATTTAAATAAAATTCTAATTACATTACAATAAAACAAACAAAACTTTAGCGTCCCTATTAACGTCCTTAATCCTTTTTCCTACTTCATCATCCATATTTCCTCATAGCACCTATAGGAAAATCGTTACATTTTTTACGTTACGTTAGTATAAGAAATATTCTTACTAACTGAGATTTCTTTTTTCTAATAAACAATAAAAATAAATAAGAGAGTAAGTTCAAAGTATTTATTAGTTCAGGCAGTCTGGAGATAGTGTCGTCATTAGGGTATAAATTCTGGGATTAGTCTTCTCTCCCATAAGACTGGTGCTATGGAGTACTTTATCATGCTTATGCTCCTATTTACTGCCTTCGTAGCCCTCTTGAAGCGTACAAGCCTATCCCTTAGTGAGGAATGAAGCCCCTCGTTGGGGCGTTCAGTAATAAATCTTTCGGTCATATTTCAAGCATAGTATAAGCTAACATTGCCACGTGGGTCTAAAAGGCCCACGTGGCGATTAGGGGAGGGTTCCTAATCACTTTGGCTCATAAGGCTTATTATTATACCAAACACTCCAAACAATCCTTGCCAACTTCCTCGCTAATGCAACATACAACTTCTTACCTTGCAACCTATCCTTATGAGACTCATAAAACTTCAACAACGTCGGGTTCCTAGAATAATTCATCTCAGCCAA
>JAWARQ010000008.1:0-34145 GCA_038893355.1 Sulfolobaceae archaeon | reverse complement strand
GTCACCAGTAGTATATGGTACATAGATGATTGTCCAATTCTGGAATGGATTTCTTGGATCTGATTTATCTAAAATTCCTCCTCTATCTGTGCTAGGATTGATAACAGCAGGGTGAAGAGTTATTACAGATCTTAGTGGAGAATTTGGATTACAAGTAGTATAGCTGTAGCATGCTCCTCCTCCCTCAAGATATATTAATAAATTATTAGTAGTCCCTCTATTTACTAGGATGAATGTAGGGCTACCATCTCCTGCTACTGCTGGAGACGGAAGGCCGATTACGATCCATTGATTAATTGGTAAACTACTAAGTTTTGGCATTGAGGATAGATCAATACTAAATGGATTAGCATAATATGATTTAATCACGATATAGTAGTCTAATAGATTTTGACTCTGTGTTATAAAACTAAAAGATATTGTTATTATTAAAAAAATTGATAAAATTAGTATTTTTCTACTAATATTGAACCCCCACTTTAATGATATCTTCTTAAGGCTATTCATCTTACCAAGGATAAAAATACTTTATAATTTAAAATTTTCTCTAAAATTGTTTATTGGTAAAGAGGCTCTAATTAAAAAGCTTTTAATATAATACGTTTTTATTTAAAAAACATATTATCATAAAATTATACAATTTTTAATAATTTATTGTTTTATTAAAAAATACGTTCTGGAAATAGATATATCAAATTTCTAAAATCGTCTTAACTACGGCAAAATTTAAATTTTATTCTGCTTATAACTAAATGAGCCCTCATGTACTACAACTATCAGCTAACATTGGACAAGATATTAAAACACGGTGCAAGAGTATTTCCACACCAAGAAATTGTTTATAGAGATAAGCTAAGATATACCTTTCGTGAATTTCACAATAGGGTATTAAGATTTGCAAGCGGATTAAGAAAGATAGGTGTAAAAGAGGGGGATGTTGTAGGGGTAATAGATTGGGATACTTATGTATATATGGAATCCTATTATGCAGTTCCACTTGCAGGTGCTGTTCTTCATACTGTAAACATAAGATATCCTCCAGAACTCATTATTAAGACAATGATCCATGCAGAGGATAAATGGGTTATAATAAGAGATGAATTTGTTCCATTAATTGAGAAAGCAAAGGATTATCTAAAGGATATAAAAGGCTGGATAATTTACAGCGAAAGTGGAGATATCCCGAAGACTACACTAAGTCCGGTTTATAAGTATGATGATTTAATAAACTCAGAAATCCAGCCCTTACCAGAACTTAAAGAAGACTCCTATGCTACGATATTCTACACCTCTGGTACAACTGGAGACCCTAAGGGAGTCAGATTTAGGCATAGGGATTTAGTCTTACATACTCTGTCTACAGCATTAGTAGCCTCCCAACCCCCATTTTCTATATCTCAGAAAGACGTATTAATGATCCTAGTACCACTATTTCACGTACATTCTTGGGGCTATCCATTCTTAACTATGCTCTTAGGAGGTAAGTACGTGTTACCGGGTAGATACGATCCAGAACTCTTCCTGAAACTAATAAAGAATGAGAAGGTAACATATTCAGCAATGGTTCCCACAATCTTATACATGATATTAACACATCCAAAGGTTAATGAATATGCAGAATACTTAAGGGGTTGGAAGGTTGTAATAGGGGGGAGTGCACTACCAGAAGGCTTAGCAAACTTAGCAAGAAAAATGGGAATAACCGTCGTGGGAGGTTACGGATTATCTGAAACTTGCCCAGTCCTTACAGTAGGCTATCATTCAAGTTACTTATGGAATGTAGATGAAGAAACCAGATTTAAAGAACAGATAACTGCAGGTACTCCTATACCGTTAGTAGAGTTAAGAGTCGTGGATGAAAATGGGAATGATGTTCCATGGGATGGCAAGACAATTGGCGAAGTTATAGTGAGAGCACCATGGTTAACTAAAGAATACTATAAGAATCCACAGAAAACTGAAGAATTATGGAGAGGTGATTGGTTGCATACTGGAGATTTAGCGACTATAGACCAGTTTGGCTATATCCGAATAGTTGATAGGGCAAAGGATGCAATAAAGAGTGGTGGGGAATTTATCCCTTCTATACTCTTAGAGAACGTTATATCACTACATCCTAAGGTAGGAGAAGTGGCTGTGGTTGGGGTAAAACATGAAAAATGGGGTGAAAGGCCCGTAGCCTTTATAGTACCTAGGGGAGAGGTTACTGAAGATGAAATTAGGAGGTTTCTAGAAGATATGGTAAATCAAGGTAAGATTCAGAAGTGGTGGATTCCAGATAGATTTATATTCATTAAAGAAATGCCTAGGACTTCTACTAATAAGATCGATAAAAAGGTATTAAGAGATATGGTTAATAAATAAAAATCCTTTTTATTAAGAATTCTATTTACTATTATTTTCATCTGTTTGAACTTTTTTATCCCTTAAAATATACCATGAGCCCAGCCCTTTAGCACCTAAAACCCCTTCAGCGTCCCTAAACTCAACTTCAGCCACAATTATTGATCTACCTTTTCTAATTACCTTTCCCTCAACTTTAAATGGCCCCTTATACATTGGTTCTAAAAAATTAACTTTTAACTCTTGTGTAACTTGATCTATGCCATCATTCACTGTTAGTGCAGCAAGCCCACCAGTAAAGTCAATTGCAGTCATTATAATTCCACCATGTAATACGCCTCCTCTTCTAGTTAACTCTGGTTTATAAGGTATCTCCACTACTGCTCTACCACGTTCTAAAAGGATTATCTTTGCACCTATATATCTAAACACTTGGTCACTGTTCCTATAAATCTGCTCTATTAAATCTTGTTCATGCATGTAATAAGGCTTCTAGTTCTGAAATTTAAAGTTGAAATCTATCCTACACAAAACTATATCGAAATCTCCCCTTCTCCTTATTAGTCTCCTAACTGACTCTAAGCATCTATGTTTAAATAGTTGAAAATTGGTATAATACTCATGGTAAGTAGTTTTAATGAAGTATATATAGTAGATTTCTTAAGAACACCATTTACAAGATTTACTAGAAAGGAACTAGAAAAGGATCCTTATTATGACCTAAGGCCAGAAGAACTAAATGCAATTGTTATTAGAAAACTAATCGAGAAAAATGGTATAAATCCTAAAGAAATAGATGAAATATTAGTAGGTACAGCACTACAAGTCGGAGAGCAATGGCATTATGGCGGAAGACATACTATTTTTGCGGCTAGATTACCAGTTGAAATACCAACAGTAGCTGTAGATAGGCAATGCGCATCTTCTATAACTACTGTCGCATTTGGTGCGATGGAGATTGCAACTGGAGTAGCTGATATAGTACTCGCAGGGGGTGTTGAAAAGATGTCAAAGACTCCTATGTTCAATAATCCCTACATAATTCCCAATATGAAATTTATGACAGACCCTACTTTTGCAGAATATGATATGGCTACTGGTTATGTAATGGGTTTAACTGCAGAAAAATTAGCTGAAGAATCTGGAATTACGAGGGAAGAGATGGATAAATGGTCATTAAGAAGCCATCAGCTTGCATGGAAGGCACTCCAAGAAGGGTATTTCAAGGGAGAAATAATCCCAATAGAAGTTGAGAAGGATGGTCAAAAGATAAGGGTCGAGCATGATCAATCAATAAGGCCTGATACTTCATTAGAAAAGTTAGCCCAATTGCCACCTGCATTTAAACCAAATGGCGTTATTACTGCGGGGAACTCTGCACCGTTAAATTCTGGTGCTGCATTCGTTCTATTAATGTCAAAGGATGCTGTAAAGAGGTACGGACTAACGCCTATGGCTAGAGTTAAAAGTATTGGATTTGCCGGAGTCCACCCTGCAGTAATGGGTAAAGGTCCAGTCCCCGCAAGTAAGAAGGCTCTAGAAAAGGCAGGATTAAGAGCAAAGGATATAGACTTATGGGAGATTAATGAAGCGTTTGCAGTAGTAACACTTTATGCTATTAAGCACCTAGAAATCGAAGAGGATAGGGTAAATAAGAGGGGCGGAGCGATAGCAATAGGCCACCCGTTAGGTGCAACTGGTGCTAGGTTAATAGGAACGTTAGCGAGACAATTAATATTAGAGGGTAAGGATTTAGGAGTAGCAACACTCTGTGTAGGCGGGGGTCAAGGAGCAGCGCTAGTTATAGAAAGGGTTTAAAGATAGAAAAATATTTATTTAATCTATTTTTAAAATCACCCTACCTATTTGTCTTCGTTCAATCATCTCCCTATAAGCCTCATTTATCTCCTCTAATTTGAATATCTTATAGAAGGGTTTTATTTTACCTGAAGCTACCAAATCTATTGCAACCTTAAATTCCTTAGGAGTATATGCCGCTGAGCCGACTATTCTTTGTTGCCTCATTATAGTTAACGCTGGTCTAGTTAATGTTATTGGTTCGCCCTCGATATTACCTATTAACACTAAAGTTCCCTCTTTCTTTAAAGACCTAAGACTATCATTTATAGTTAATGAACCGACCATTTCAAACACATGATCAAATTTTAAATTCTTTAATTCCTCCCTAGTAACTGGTATCCCGCCGGCCTCTTTAACAACTTCTGGCTTACTAGTTAGTCCATAAACTTCAGCACCTAAGAGCTTCAAATACTCAATTGCATGAATTCCTACTCCTCCACTAGCCCCAGTAACTAGCACCTTATCACCTCTTTTTAAATTAGTTAAACTTACTGCATGAATAATTGTAGCTAGAGGTTCGACGGCTGCAGCATATTTCTCTATTTCAGCATCAGGGAGAGGTATTATATTCCTTTCTGGAACATAAACTTCTTCAGCATATCCCCCAGGTACCGTTTCGCCTAAGATTACGTAATTCTCGCAAAGGTTTTCCTTACCCTCAGAGCAGTACTCACACTTTCCACAGTAAATCCCTGGGAATATTGCAACAGGCTTCCCTTGATAAACCCCAAAAACTTCATGACCTAAAATTAAAGGTAATTTAAGGTTCCTAAACCCTCCTTTCCAAATCACTACGTCCCTACCACATATTGCAGTATACTTAACCCTAACTTTAACACCTTGCAGGTTTTTCAATTCTACATCTTCAATTTTAAAGGGAGACTTGAATTCATGAAGTACCGCTGCCCTAATTCCTACTCACCAAACTTACTTTAAGATTAGGCATATTTAAAAATAATAAAGATTAACAGGCTTGCAATTTAGAATAGAGAGATTTTATATAAATGATTTTAACAATAGTACCTACTATCTGATTATTCAATAAAAAATAACTTATTAACTTATATATTCTCCCTTAGGTCTAGCGGATAATTAAAGTTTAAATTCTATAATTTTATTATATATTTCAATGACTGAACTTCCCAGAAAAGAAGTAATAAAAGTAACTGTAGCAAGTACGATAGGGACTACAATAGAGTGGTATGACTTCTTTATATCAGCGACAGCAGCTGCAATAGTATGGCCTTATACGCATTTCTACTCTAAAGACCCCGCTGTTAGTTTACTTAGCGCATTAGTAACTTTTGGACTGGGATTTGTTGCTAGACCAATTGGAGCAATAATTTTTGGTCACATAGGAGATAAAAAGGGCAGAAAAACTACCCTAGTATTAACTTTAGTCTTTATGGGTATTGGAACCTTAGGGATAGGCTTAACCCCTCCCTATAATTCTACAGGCTTTTGGCCTGGCATTGGAATTTGGGCTGGAATACTACTAGTAATTTTTAGACTTCTACAAGGTTTAGCTGTTGGTGGAGAGTGGGGTGGTGCATCAACTATAATAACGGAATATGCTGCTAAAAGTAAGTATAGGGCCTTCTGGGCTAGCTGGGTACAGCAAGGGGTACCTTTTGGAGTTATAACTTCAAATGCTGCATTCTTACTACTCCAGTTCGCCTATCCTCCTAGTGCGTTTTTAGATACTGGATGGAGAATAGCTTACTATGTTGGTGCAGCAGTACTCGTTGTAGGTGCAATTATTAGGTACAAGATATTCGAGAGCCCTATGTTCCAACAAATATTAAGCCAGAGAAGGGTAGAGAGAGTTCCATTTGTTACATTAATGAAGGAGCAATGGAAGACTGTCCTATTATTAGCAATAGGTTGGACTTACAATAATGCAACATTTTATGTCTCCTTAAGTTTTGGGCAAGCATACCTTATAGCCTTAGGTTTTCCCAGAACCTTTCCGCAATTACTTAACATGATAACCGCTACAGTAGCTATATTCTTTGTAATCGCTGGTGCGTTTATTGCAGACAAGTTAGGAAGAAAGCCGATAATTATTGCAGCAGCGCTTTTAGCTGCTGCATACCAGTTTCCATATTTCATGCTTCTAAATACTAAGGACGTTGGGTTAATTATCCTCGCAGGGATATTAGGTAATGTTGGCTATTTAGGATATGCCACATATTCAGCATTCTTTTCTGAACAATTCCCAGCAAGATATAGGTACACTGGTTCGTCATTCGCGTATCACTTATCGACCCCATTATCTGGAGGTTTAGCACCAATTATTGCTGGCTGGATATTCTCTATCTATGGTTCCAATCCTTTAGTAGCATGGCCTTATATTGCTTTAATGGGCTCTATCTATGCTATAATTTCAGCTGCAGCAATGGCGTTTACTAAAGAGACCCACAAGAAAGAATTGAAAGAATGAACTTAAAATGTATTTTTATTTTTTAATTCCCATTCATTTTTATGTCACAGAACTGGATTCTAGTAAAGGAAAGAAATATTCTAGACGATTTAATTGAAAAAGTTTGGAAGATAAGGGTGGGGAACTCTCCATTCGACATTATATCTATTCATAAAGTACTCCTTAAAGATAAGGGCTATGGGGGAGGCTCAATCTTAATTCTACCCGGCACTTGGTCAAGTGGAGAACAGTTAGTTAGCTTAAGCTGGAACGGTGTAAGATATGCCGAGCTGGACGTTAAAAAAATGTTAGCCCTCTATCTGGCTAAGAATGGTTATAGTGTGTATACTGTCGACTATAGAACTCACTATGTACCACCTTATTTTAAAGGTAGGGAGTTATCCTTTATGAAGAATTGGGGCTGGAATGAATTGATTAATGATATAAAATTATGTGTGAAATTCATTAAGAATGATAATAAAGAACAGAAAATAATTTTAGCAGGAGAAAGCTTTGGTGCAGGTGCTGCTTTGAACTTTTCAGTCTCTAACTGGAAAGAAGATGTTAAGGCGTTAATACTATTGGATGGTGGACCAATAAAGACTGGGGTAAGACCTAGATTTTATGAGCCAGAAGTTTCAAGCATAGAGGAAATGGATATTAAGGGAATTTACGCGATTCCGAGTAGGGGTGGTCCTAATAATCCTATATGGGCATATGCTCTGGCTAATCCAGATATGCCGAGTCCGGATCCGAGGTTTGGGAATTTAGCAGAATATTTAATGTTTATGTTATACTCCTCTGGTTCTGCAAATCCTTATAGCTATCCTTATTCCAAAAAAGAGGATATGTTCCCCATCTTGGCTTCATTTGATCCCTACTGGCCATATAGGCTAGGGCTAGAGATTAGTCAAGGATTATACAGCTTTAAGGAAAGATATAAGGAGATCAAAGTGCCAACAATAGCGTTTATTAGTGAAAGATTTGGAGCTAATGTAGTTGATACTTCGCTTCTACCAATTAACTCTGAATTTGTATTATTGAAAGGTTATGGACATCTTGATGTATATACCGGAGATAATGTAGAGAAAGATGTAAATAAGGTTGTATTAAAATGGATTTCAGAGCATTTATAAAATATTTTTAGATAAAAACTTATTATCTAAACTAAAATCTTCTCATATTAGTTAATATGCAAAAAATTAATATGCTTTTATAGTATAATGATTAAATATGACAAACAAGAATTATTATGAGTGTGATGTTCCAGAAGATCGACCATGGTTTAAGTACTGGCCCCCAGGGGTACCGAGAAAATTAGACTATCCTAGAGTTCCCTTATTTAATATTGTGGAAGTTTCAGCTACCAGATATCCTGATAAAGATTCAATAATTTATTATGGGAGAAAAATTAGTTACAAAGAGTTATGGGAGAGTATTAATAAATTTGCAACATTCGTTAATGAAATAGGGGTTAAGAAGGGGGATAGAGTTGCACTATTCATGCCTAATACGCCTCAATGGATTATTGCATATTTTGGAACACTTAGGGCCAATGGAATTGTAGTTCCAATTAATCCATTACTTGCAGAGGATGAATTAGAGTATATCCTTAAGGACAGTGGTTCAAAAGTCTTAGTAACTACGACTAATTTATTAGGTAAAGTGAATAAAATAAAGGATAAAACTGATGTTAAGAACATAATTGCGTGTAGATTTAGAGACTATTTACCAGAAAAGCCAGAGCTAAGACCTCATCCTATAATGCAAAACGATCCTGAAGTACCATCATGGGTCATAGCATGGAATGAAGTGATGAGTGCTAGAGTTTCTCCACCACCAATAGAAGTTACTGTTAACGATATCGCAATGATACCGTATACTTCTGGTAGTACTGGACTGCCTAAAGGGTGTATTCATAGTCACTTTACAATATGGGCTACGACATTAGGCTCTGCTTATTGGTTTACGGCAGTTCCGTCTGCAGTCTACTTAGCGGCATTACCTATATTCCACGTTACTGGATTAATACATACCATAAACGTACCATTATATGTTGGTGCTAAAATAGTCTTAATGACAGCATGGGATAGGGATACAGCAATCGATGCAATAGAGAGGTATGAGGTAACACATTGGGTCAATATATCTACAATGGTTGTAGACCTTTTAGCAACGCCAGGGATAGAGAAGAGGAATTTAAAATCTCTAGTTGTTGTAGGAGGTGGTGGAGCTCCAATGCCAGAAGCAGTAGCGAAAAGGCTTAAGGATTTATTAGGCTTAACATACGTAGAGGGTTATGGGTTAACGGAGACTATTTCACAAACCCATGTTAATCCTCCCCATAGACCAAAGTTACAATGCTTAGGAATTCCTCACTTCTGTGTAGACGCATTAGTAATAGATCCTAATACTGGAGAAGTCTTACCGCCGAGAAAGGAAGGAGAAATAGTTGTTAGAGGCCCGAATATCTTTCTAGGTTACTGGAATAACGAAGAAGAGACTAAGAAGGCATTCATAGAGATTAATGGTAAGAAGTATTTTAGAACTGGAGACATAGGCTACATGGATGAAGAAGGCTATTTCTTCTTTGTGGATAGATTAAAGAGAATGATTAATAGGGCCGGATTTAAAGTATGGCCTACAAGAATCGAGAATATAATGTATCAACACCCAGCGATTTTAGAGGTTGCAGTAGTTGCGACTCCAGATTCGAGAGTCGGTGAAGAAGTCAAGGCATATGTAGTATTAAAGCCTGAGTATAAGGGTAAAATAACTGAAAATGATATAATTAATTGGGCTAAGGAGAGGATGTCTGCCTATGAATATCCTAGAGTTATTGAATTTGTAGAATCTTTACCAAAGAGTGGTTCTGGAAAAATATTATGGAGAGTTTTACAAGATAAGGAGAAAAAAGGTAAGAAATAGTTTTTATTTCTGTTGCATTGCTTGATTAGCCATTTCTCTTAATATCTTCTTATCAGCCTTATTCGTAGAAGTCTTTGGAATATAGTCCACAAAGAATATCTTATCTGGAATCCACCACTTTTGAATTTTACCTTCATCTACCTTTTGCATTAAGAACTTCCTTAGCTCCATTTCATCTAACTCACCATTAGGTACTATAAAGGCTACGGGCCTTTCACCCCATTTTTCATGCTTTACCCCAACCACAGTAACTTCTGCAACTTTAGGATGTAATGATATAACGTTCTCTAAAAGTAATGACGGAATAAATTCGCCGCCACTCTTTATTGCGTCCTTATCTCTATCGACTATATTTAAGTAACCATATTCATCTATATAGCCTAAATCTCCAGTGTGTAGCCATCCTCCCCTCCATAGTTTAGTAGTTTTTTCAGGATCTTTGAAATATTCTCTCGTAACCCAAGGTGCTCTAACTACAACTTCTCCAATTTTACCTCTTGGTAACTCATTACCTTCTTCGTCAACTATTTTAATTTTAACAAATGGCATAGGAACTCCTGCGGAAATTTGTTTTTGGAATTTAGTTTCAGGATCTAGATTTTCGATTAATGAATTATAATAAGCAACTGTTAATACAGGGCAGGTTTCAGATAATCCGTAGCCTCCTATGAGTGTAATACCATACTCTCTAGCCTTTCTCGCTAGACCTTCGTTTAACCTTTCCCCACCTATTGCAATCTTAAGCCTTTTTAGATGCTCCTTATAGTTATCAATATCTGGTTGGCTTAAAAGCATAAAGAGAATCGTAGGAACCATTGCGGAAAAAGTTACACCTTCTCTTGCAATTAGTTGCAATTCTTTAGACGGATTATAAGGCCCGGGCAATACATATTTAGCGCCAGTAAGTAATGCTACATACGGGAATCCCCAAGAGTGTACATGGAACATTGGGACTAGAATCATTAACACATCCTTAGTCGTTAATTCTAATGGTGGTGCCCTAGACAGTACTGCTAAGGATAAAGTATGCAGGACTATATCCCTATGTGTGAACCAAACTCCTTTGGGATCCCCCGTAGTCCCTGAGGTGTAGAATAATGTAGCCATCATGTCTTCTCTTAACCCTTCTTCATCTGCATCGTATTTAGGTTCTCCAGATAATAGGTCCCAGAAGTTTATTGTTTTTTCATCAGTCTTTATCTTCTCTTGATCATCATTATATACTATAAACTTTATGTTTGGATTGAAGTTCCTTATATCTTCTACTAGACCTATCATGTCGTCCCTTACGATTATCCATTTATCTTCAGCGTGAAGAATTGTCTTTATTATGAGTTCTATAGGATATCTGATATTAACCGTATGGAGAGTTGCCCCAATCATTGGAATTGCATAATAAGAATGCATATAGACGTCTGTATCCCAGTCAACAACTGCTATTCTATCACCCTTCTTTATTCCGAGCTTCTTTAGATTATTAGCCAGAACCTTTACTGATTCTGCAAACTTCTTAAATGTATACCTCCTCTTATCACTATAGACTATTTCTCTATTTTGCCACACAGTTTCTCCAGCTTCGAGTATTTTATCTATCGTTAGCTGATAGTTGTAATACCAAGACATCATAATAAAAATATTGTTAAACATTTAAAAACTTTTCTTTAGATTTGCTTTCAAATTGAATAATTCTATTAAATAAAATAAAAATTTATTTTAAAAGTTAAAATACTTTTAATAATCTTCTTGCAGTTTCCTTTAATATTACTAGTTTTTGGATGTCATTAGCACCTTCATAAATCTTCATAACCTCTACATCCCTTAATAACCTTTCTACACCAGTGGATGTAGCAACACCATATCCGCCGTGAATCGTTATAGCCCTTATTGCAACCTTTTCAGCTACCTCAGTTGCATAGTACTTAGCCATAGAGGCTGCAACTACAGCCTCATCAAACTTCCCCTGATCAAATAACGAAGCAGCCCAGTAAGTCAAAAGCCTAGCAGTGTTTACTTCTGTAATTGACTCTGCAATCTTCTCTTGAACCATTTGAAATCCTATGAGTGGGGATTCAAAAGCTCTCCTCTGTACTGCATAAGTTACCATCTTTTCTAGTGCAGCTTGGGCGACACCTACACCTTGAGCTGCAACTCCAACTCTACTAATATCAAAAGTCGTCATAGCATACTTGAAGCCCATTCCTTCTTGACCTATTAAGTTCTCTTCAGGAATTTCAACTTCTTCAAAAGCTAGTTCTGCAGTATTTGAGGCCCTTAGCCCTATAGTCTCTATTCTACCTAAAACCTTAACCCCTTTCCATTCCCTCTCAACTATGAACATTGATATACCTTTCCATCTAGCTCCAGGCTCTGGTGGAGAAGTTCTTGCGGTTACCACATAATAATCGGCAATCCCTCCATTAGTAATGAATATCTTCCTGCCAGTAAGTATGTATTTACCATTAACTTTCTTAGCTACAGACTGAATTCCAGCAACATCTGATCCTGCAACTGGTTCAGTATTTGCAAATGCTGCAACTTTCTCGCCTTTAGCAACAGGAGTAACATACTTTTTCTTCTGTTCTTCAGTACCGAATAAAAGTATTGGTGTCATAAATAATCCACCTACAGTAACCCTAGCAGCAAATGATGGCCATACCCTAGACATCTCCTCAACTGCCATCGCTGTCATTAGACCATCTCCACCCTGTCCTCCGTACTGTTGGGGCACTGAGATTCCAAAAAGTCCTAACTCTTTAGCTTTTTCGAGCACCTCCTGTGGTATTGTTCCTTCTCTTTCACCTTTTTCCACATAAGGTGCTACTTCTCTCTCCATAAATTCCCTTACGGCCTTCCTAAATAACTCATGGTTTTCTGTTATTCTTATATTATAGATTTCTGAGGTACTGAAAGGAAGAACCAATTTATCTCAGTACAGATATATCGATAAAAGTATAAAAATTTTACTTGATCACGAACTCCAGTCCACTATTGCCCTTAAGTGTATTCCCTTCTCTAGATTATGGTAAGCCTCATTTATTTGTTCTGGCTTATAAACGTGCGTGACTAGCTTTCTTACCTCTAGTTTTCCAGAAGCTGCTAATCTAACAAGTTCTGGTAGATCGATCCTCGGTCTATAGCCTAAACTCCCTATCACCTTAATTCCCCTTGATACGAACAAGTTAGTTAATAACTGAAAAGTTGAACTTACTGAACCCAAACCGGTAACAACTATAGTTCCAGCTCTCGAAACTACGTTAAATGCCAATTGTAAGTCAGGGTTTGGCTTAGTTTCATATACGATATCAGCACCATCTGGTAATACTTCTAATATCCTTTGTACTGCTTCTTCACTTGAAGCATTTACAGTATGAGAAGCCCCGAGTTCAATCGCCCTCTTTAGCTTACTTTCAATTACATCTACTGCAATAATTGGATATAACCCCATTACGTGAGCTAACTGAATAGCAGCAGATCCTACTCCTCCTACACCAATTATAACTATACTTTGCCCCGCCCTAGCTTCTGCGGATTTAAGAGCACCATAAGCAGTTCCATATGCACATGAAATTGGTGAGGAGAACTTTATATCTAGCTTTGGATCGGCAGGAATTACGGCTATCTCTGGAACTGTTAAATATTCGGCATGACCACCATTTAATGCAATAAGCCCAGGCATTCTAGCCATAATGTAATTACAATAATTCTCCTTTCCAGATGCACAATATTTACACTTTCCACAAGGTACTAACCAAGAAACGATGACAGGATCTCCCTTTTTAAGACCATAAGGATTAGTAGTATTAGGCCCAAAATCCTCAACCCAGCCTGATACTTCATGACCAAGTATGAAGCCTTCAGGTGGTGGAGAGCCTAATAGTTCACCCTTCATATGATGTATATCTGAGTGGCAAACTCCGGTTGATGCTACTTTTACTAGTATCTCACCTTCCGCTGGTCTAGGCTTTTCTACATCTTTTATAACTAACGGTTTACCTGAACCTAGGTATACTGCTGCTTTCATAGTATATAAAAATAAATTTAAAGGTTTAAATATTTTTCTATCAAAAAATTATTGTGGAGTAAACTCTGGAGTTAAGTACTTCTCTATAACGTCTTCAGATTCTATTACATCTAGTTCTCTTATTGGTAAAAATCTTAATTTCTCTTTATTAGCATTCTTTAATTTATTTACGTAATAAAGCCTATTTTGTACCATTTTTGCAGCATAAGCGGTTAGTGAACCTAATCCATTTTCTTCATAAACCCACTTAAAGTAATTACCCCATTTTTCTCTCTGACCTTCCCACTTATTCATTTCATATTCTATTATCTCTCCTACTAACCTAACTCCTAGACCACCTGCATAGTTAAAGTACTCGATAAACTTCTCATATAATTCTTCACCATATTCGCTAATTAACATTGTAGTCAAATAGGTTCCGAAGGCTACATGCCTAGACTCATCTAATGCTACCCTTTTTACTATTTCATATATCCCTCTTAGATGTTTTCCATTCTCCCACATTGTCCTCCAGAAATAGAACCCAGTTTCTGCTGCTATTCCCTCTATAGAAAACATATATGTTGCAGTAAATCTTATTATATTTTCTGGGGTAGGGTTATTCTTAACACTGTGTGCAGCAGATGGTAATGCTATGTAAAACAGTTCATAATATGGTTTATTCATAATAGCCCACTTTTCAACATCTGCAGGAATTCCAACTGTATCCATCCATCTCCTAAATGCATCAGTATGCCTAGATTCCTCCTGTTGAAATTGATTTAAGAACAATACTTCCTCTGTATAGCCTAATTCGTCTAAAGCCACTACTAATTCCGCTAGATATCTTGCTACACTTTCCTCGCCAGCAGCAAACAAAGTTGCTATGTATTCCGAAATTTCTCTCTCAGCTTCTGTCATCTTTTTCCAATCTTCAGCATCTTCTTGAATATGTCTTTCAAATTGAAGTGGGGACCAGAAGAGCCTTTGTGAGATTTCCCATAGCCTCATTGGAAAAGATTTCCACTCTATACCCTTCTTAACACTATAATAATGGGTTCTAACCACCTTACCTTCTGGAGTAATTATTATAGGTGGTTCCTTCTCAGTTTTCATACTACTCCCACACCTATTTTCCGATATATCTATAAAAACGTTTTTTATTTATAACAGTGTTTTATGTATAAACATCTCGAAGAATATTAAAACAAAAAACGTGATTTGTTTAAACAAATTATCGCAGTATTAGGTAGGTATCTTAGATTTAACTTTACGACTTAAATTTGCCATTATTACTGCAGCATTTGTATACCTAGCTAGCTCTGTTAAACTTCCCTTCTTAACTTTTATTGAACCGCCAAGTAATGCTACGGTAATATCTAATTTCCCTTGAAGTATTTTAACCCATGTTTCATACGGAGCCTCTAAAACTATTGCACCACTAACGTTACCAGTTGTATGGAACTCTGCGCCTAGACACTTTCCACCCTTTATATTTAATTTTATTGCGCCTACAGTGGAATTAGGGTCTGCGACTTCTCTTCCCCTTTGCTTTTCCCATTCTATTAAAGCCTTTCTAACATTCTCTGGTACGTTAGTTGATATTAAGACTACAGAATCCCATGGTGCTGTTTTCGCAGCTTCAAAATATTCTTTACTTTCGTTTAACAATCTACACCATTCTTCAGCCCACTCCCTACTCGGAAACAAAACTTCTTGAGACATATAAGCCTTTTTAACAATTTTTTATTTAAAGATTTCGCTAATATTATCTTAAGAGAAAAATGAGTAGTATTTAGAATTTAATTTGATTTAAAAGTTACTCTAAGTTTTCATAAGATAAGCCAATATATCCCCCCTCATTAATTAATAGTATGAGTATAAAGGATATTTCGAGGCTCTTTGGACCTGCATGGATTGTAATGATTGCTAATATCGACACTGCTAGTGTTATCGCTGCAGTATCTAATGGGCAGATTTATGGCTATGGTCTGGTTTGGTTTTTGGTGCTACTCACAGTACCATTATTTATTATCCAAGAGGCTTGTGGTAGGATTGGTGCTGTGACCGGCCTAGGTTTAGGTGAGTTAATAAGGTCTAGGTTTTCTGGCTATGTTGCAATCTTAACTATGGCTCCAATATTTATTGCTGATATGGCTTCCTATATTGTTGAGTATATCGGAATTGTTTTGGGTGGCTTACTTATTGGAATACCACCATACATTAGCTTACCATCATTCTTTCTAATTCATATTATGCTAGTTATTAAAGGTAAATATCAGTCCTTCGAAAAATTTTTAATATTAATCTCATTTATACTATTCTTAGCATTTTTAATACAATTAATAATTAGGGGTATTGATCCTACACAGTCCATATTCTACTTCTCTACAGACCCAAATTTCCTATTCTTCTTAGCAACAAACGTTGGTGCTGTAATAATGCCGTTCATGCCAATATACCAAGCTTCGGCTACAGCGTATAAATACTCTAGGTTAGATTATGAGGTAAAGGACAAGGTTAAATGGGTGAGCATCGAGACAATTATAGGATCAATAGTCTCGGAGTTAATAATGATATTTATAGAAATGTCGACAACGGGTTTGGGGATAAAGGATCCATTAAACTATCATAACATTAGTGAATCCTTAAGCATAGTAGGAAACTTTTCACCATTAGTATTCGGTATTGGGCTCATATTCTCGGGCCTACTCTCACTAATAGTAATCTCCTTAGGAAGCTCTTGGGGTATACTTGAAGCTTTAAGAAAGAATAATGATATAAAAAGCTTCCTAGCAATTTACTCGATAGAATCACTGCCAGCAATAATAATAATAGCATTAATGAACTATCAAAATATAGTTTATACAATATTAGAAATTTTATCAATATACCCAATAATAGTCTCAATTCCAGCAATACTAATAGGCTACCTAGTAAGCGATAGAAAGGTTATGGGAGAATTTGCATATAAAGGCCCAAGAAAAATACTCTACTGGTTAATGACATCATTAGTATTAATATCAGGAATAATTTCATTAATATATTAAGAATTTAATATTATATATAAACTATAGATTCTATTTTAAATTTTATAATATTAAATATAAAAAATTTAAATTTATTTTATTTAAAAAATGAAAAATTCTTTCAAACAATAGATAAAACCACATTAGTTCATTTCTAAATAGATCTAAATATCTAGCAGAATAAGGTATCATAAAAGCAAAAGTTTATGAAAGATCTTATATACTAACTGCAGAAATTAGACCATATGGAAAGAAGAGAATATATTACAGTTATGTTCATCATTTCAATTTTACTATTATCATTAATTATACAAAATAGCAATCAATTTATCCCAAACGCTAAAGTAGGATTTTATCCAGAGTTATTAAAAGAGTATTACTTCCCTTACAATAATTCCCTAGAACCCCAGCTTTCCATAATACCCTGGGAAAACGGTATAGTAGTGCCTTCTGTATCGACAACACAAGGGACTTTAAACATAAGTTATATTCTAGTAACTCCAAATTCTACCTCATTACTCCTTAATATAACTTCTCGATATATACCAAATAGTCTAATTATGGCTTCAGCATATACTAATGGGTATCAAATAGTTTTCTATTATAAGAACATTATAGCAAATAGTATCTATCAACAGTATAGCTACTTATACCCTACTAGGCTACAAATACCAGACTTTACCCCACCTAACTCTCTTAAGTCAAATATCCCAAATACTGTATATAATTCAACAATAGTTCTAGTAAGCTATTACCCGAACCAGCCTGGTTGGTATTTTCTGTACAATACAATAACCAATTATAAACCTATAACTGGAGTTCCTCTATTCGCATCTGCATATGGAGAGGACTTACTTAAGGGCGGAAAATATAACATAGTCTACTTAGCAAATAAGAATTCTACTGGCTCATATTTATTAGCCTACTTATATACCAACCCTTACGAGTTATATCAGACAAAGCTAATTTGGAGTTATAAGTTAGACAGTGAGAATGTGTGGGCGTATCAGATAGGGAATTCATTAATACTATATAACTCTAATAAAATAATTTTATTTTTTATTTTTAATTTTTCAATAAATAAAATTATAAATTTAAGTAATACTACATTACAAGTAATTCCTATAGGGATTTTGAACTCTAGCCTATACTTCCTCAACCAAACGAGTAAATCAATCTCAATATGTAATATTAATTCTTATTCCGGATTAATAAAAAATGTAATAACGCTCAGTAATAGTTATAGTAGTAATGGTACAATAGTAATGATGTATAGTCAGAGAAACGTTTCGTTAGTTATTAATAACTCAGTTTACCTAATTGATGTGTCTAACGGAAAAATCCTTTATAACATAACAGTAAGTAATGCAGTAGCTGCAATAGGCGATTATGTTTATTCTGCAGAGAGAATGGGGAATTATCTGAAGTTATCTATATATCAAGTAAAATGGGGCGAGATTCCTACAACGACTACCATGACTAGGGCACCGTCTACTAACATTACTAACGTCACGACGAGTAAAGAGACAACTATTCAACAAACAACTATCATCACTAGTAATAAGAATAATAATGTAAGTACCCAATCTTCAATTACAACCCAAAATCATACATTAGTCAATTTTACTACCCAAATTACAATAAATAGTTATAATATATCAAGCAATTTAGAGTCAACGATAGGTTATAATAATAGAGGTACACTCATAATAATAATAGTAATAGCAGCGGTGATAATATCTTTAATAATGCTTTTAAGGAGAAGAGGTTAGAGTAATTACATGTATAAACCGAACAGAGCAACTACTGCAGGTTATCTAATACTGATTGGTTCAACCCAATTTATTCTATTCATGAATATAGCAGAATTCCTTTACCCAAACTATAGTGTGAGAGATAACTATATCAGTGATCTAGGTGTTGATCCTAGCTCAGCATTAATATTTAACTTATCAATTATTGCCTTTGGATTGCTCGTAATTTCAGCTTTTTATATCTTAAGAGAGATTTGGTATTATCCTCTAGGCATAATAATGGGAACTGGGCTTTGCTGTGTAGGGTTATTTCCAGAATATACTGGAATACTGCACGACCTTTCGGCTTTCATAGTCTTTTTATTAGGAGGGCTAGGTGCAATAATTACTGGTCTTCCTAGCTTATTTGGTATTAAGAACTATCCAGGGAACTTAAACATTCTCTGGATCATATTAGGAATATTAAGCATAATTTCTTTAATTTTCTTCACATTAGGATTTATTACTAGCAATGATGCCTACTACCTTGGATTAGGAAAAGGCGGTATTGAGAGATTAATCGCCTATCCAGAATTAGTGTGGGCAATAAGTTTTTCTTCAACATTAATTAATAATAAAAATTAATATATCTTTCTTTATATAAATATTATATTTATTAATAATGATACTTCAATACTTTTATTTTATACGAATCTAGTGAAATATATTGAATATAATTAGATATAAATATACAGATTATATTGACTAAATATAAATAGTGAAGACATAGGTTTAAACCTAAATTATCTATGCTTATACAAGAATTTTGAGGTTAACGAAATCTTTGAGATTCAAGGCAGATATAAGAAAAACTAGCAAACCTATAACTACTATAAAATTTATTTAGTATTATTTAGAATGTGTATACATGGAAGAGACAACAAAGAACGCTACGCCTTTGATAGTGGCAGGCAATAGAGTATATAGAATTTCTTATCCTATTGCGCGAAACGGTATAGATAGAGAGTCTTTATGTAAAAGATTATTAGATTTTAGGTATGAGAGCTTGAGTAGTTTCGTTGTTAATAATGATATATCGTCAATAACTTCTCTATCACAAGCTGAAAAAGATGCAGTGTTAGGAGTTCTCAGTATGTTCCTTGTAGGTAAAGAAGCACTAAGTAGAGAATCTATTACGTTAGCTAGAGTACTAGATAGATTGGGATTTAAGGAAGAATTTCTATTTGCGATTAAAGTAATAGAAGAAGAGTTTAAACAAACTCTTCTAATAAGGGAGTATATTGATAAGATATTTGGTAAAATTGATGCCGAAGAAGCGATAAAGTATAATGCTTCCTTTAAGCAATTGACTTATGAAGTATTGCCTAATTTTTCATATAATCTCGAAATGAACCCTAATGAAGAGAACATGATAAAGTATTTGACGACCTTCTTTTTAGCATTAGAAGGAATCGACGCTGTGGTAGGATATTATTTCTTCAAAACATTCTTTACAAAGGGTAAAGAATTGAAGGACTTAAATAATTTTATAGTAGTGTCTTTTATTGAAGATTCTAGGCATATAGTATTTGGGAATTACTTACTAAGCAAAATACTGAGAGATTCCTTATATTACGAATTCTTTCTAGAGTATTTTAGCTACGTCGGTGGTCTAGCGATAAGATCGCTTAGTGAGTTTATAAATTATGAGATAGATAAGTGGAGGAATAAGAAAGATGCGTGGGGAGAGTTCTTTAAGTGGATTTATGAGGAGAACGGATTTGAGAAGCTAATAATTTTTTCAAGTAAGGTAGTAAGGCATAGGTTAAGAAGTTTAGAAAAAATGAGAATTAACCTAGAAAGAATTGATAAAATGAAGTTGGAAGATTTAGGGGTATTTACCACAAGATCGGATGTTGAAAAATTTTTACAAGTTTAGATACCTCAAGATATATCTTATTATTTTTTCGAGATATATTTTTTGTAGAGTGTTAGAAGGCTATAACCACCTAGCATTATATTTTTAATGAGGGCTCAAAAAATGCCGTATAATAGTAATTTTTAAATAGTAAAGAAGTGAAAATGGTAATAAGTAATAATTTTAGAAAAAGAGTGATAAAAATAATATAAAGTCAGTGATAAAAATATAATAAAATGATAATATACTAGATATTTACTAGTTATAAGAAAAGCTTAAAAGGATTAAAGTATTTATCTTTCCACATGAATATTAAGGTAATCCTACTGCTAGTTATATTACTCTTAATACCATCTATAGCAATACTATCAAATAGCCAATCAAGCCAAAAACAATCAATTCTCTATATATCTAATTCAGTACAAAGGTTGTTTAATTCACAGCTATACAACACTATTCTATACGTATATAATTCCGTTCTATATGTATACAACTCTACCTTTGATAACGTGAAGGTTTACATATATAATTCTACAGTATTTGCTTCTAATTTTACCTTCAAAAACTCATTTCAGCTACTTAAGAACTCCTTAGTTTCTGCGATTGGTTCGGGATTCTTTAACTCTACGTTGATAATTAACTCTACAAAATTCATGAATTCAGAATTCGCTATAGTTAACTCTACAATATATTTAATTAATTCAACAGTAAATTATTCAAAGCAAAACGTTTACAACTCTAAACTTTCAATTTTTAAGTCCTCATTAGTAAATTCGACCTTTTATCTTTACTCTACATTTATAAACCTAACTAACTCGATGATAAATTATTCAAAGCAAAACGTTTACAACTCTAACTTAACTTTAATTAATGCAATAAACTTTAACGACTCGATAAGCATATTTGGAACTGCTCTTTTCCTTTATAATACAACAAATCAAAACTCATTCTTCAATTTAACTAATGATATCTTTATTAATTCTTTATTTAAAAATATAAATACTAATAATATTTTAAATAATATACAATTTGAATCTACTACATTCTATCTAATAAACTCATATGCTTCGGCAACTAGGTTAACTCTAGTAAACTCAAATGCCTACTTGATAAATACCCAACAACAATTTAGAGATTCAACAATTTCTTCATCAAGTATGACAATAAATAGTTCCGTAGTTACTGGCACGAATGTGATAATAACGAATTCACAGCAATTTGTCTACTCATCAAAGATCGGGCTAAACAGTGTTTCAATCTCGTCGAGTAACATAAATATTGTTAATTCTAACCTCAATCTAACTAACTCTAAGATTGTTAATTCTAACCAACAAATATCAAATTCAAATGCACTGATAAGTTCTTCAACACTAGATAATGTAATTGCCTTAATATCTGGATCTTCTTTAACGATTTCTGGATCCACTCTTAACCTTGTTAACTCTAAGATTGTTAATTCTAACCAACAAATATCAAATTCAATAATTAACTTACAAAATACAATAATATCTGGTGGAGGATCTGCACAAATATCAAACTCTAAGATGTATCTATACTCCTCAACGATTCAGTCAGCAAGTGTTAGTATTAGTGGCTCTTACTTATTATTATCAAACTCGAATATAGTATCATCTACACAATCCATTTCAAACTCTAACATAGTCCTACAGTCCTCGACCATTTCAAACTCTAACATAGCAATTTCTTCATCTACACTAAATTCAACATATTCTACAATTTCTTCATCTACACAATCCATTTCAAACTCTCAAGTCTACATCTATAATTCTAAGCTCCTACAGGTTACTGTAGAAGCCTCATCATCACAGATGAGTATTTATAATTCAGTTCTTCAGGCAATAGGTTCTAGTATAACTTCATCAGATCAGTACATAGTGAATTCTAATATTTCGCTTTCCAGTTCTACGATTTCTGGAGGAAGTGTGACGCTAATAAGTTCTTCTTTAACTGCAACTGGTTGTACCATAATTAATTCTGCACAGAATATATCTAACTCTACGGTTAGGCTTTCTCAGACTAGTATTTCTGGAGGATCCAGTCCAATAAGGATCTCATCCAACTCTTACCTTTATGTGGACAGCTCTTCAATATCTTCAGTAACCCAGTACATCGATGACTCTTACGTCTCAATAACCGGATCTACAAATATCCAGAATTCAATAATTTACTTGTCTAATTCACAACTATACGCAAATAATGTAATAATTTCTGGTTCTACACAGTATATATCAAGCTCAACAGTATACCTAACAAACAGCCAGATTTCTAATTCAAAAGTTTACATTTCTGGGTCGACACTAAACGCGTCTACCACAACAATCTCTGGCTCAACACAACAGATTTCTAATTCAAAAGTTTACATTTCCAACTCTCAAATCTCTGGCTCAACGATTAATGCCCAAGGTTCAACTTTATACATAGTCAGCTCTTCGATATCTAATTCTAATCAGAATCTGGATTCGTGTACGATATATCTTACTAACTCTAACTTAGATAGGTCACAAGTTACGGTATCTAACTCTAAGTTATACTCTTCCGGCTCTACAATATCTAACTCTCAACAGACGATCTCTGGCTCAGACGTTTACCTATCTAGGACTACTATCTCTAATACTACCTTAACTATTAGGAATAGTACACTTCACGCACTAGGGCTAACTTTACCTGTTTCCTATCTAGTTTTGTACATACCTTATTCCTACTTCCCTTAAAGAGTTTTTTATTAAATTAAAAAATATAATATATTATTTTTTATTAAATTTTTATACAATTCTAAAGGAAATACTTAATAACCCTAATTACTTTATAATATTGAGAGTAAACATGGATGAAAAATTTGAAGGAAAGGTGATAAGCCAGCAGAAATATTTAGCTGAAGATATACTAATAATAAATAACATAAAAAGATTTTCACTACCTTATACATTTTCGTGGTTTTTGATCCTACTAGGAATTATAGGTAGCGACATTGCAATAGTAACCTTCCCTAATCCTATCGTATATATTCCTTTATTAGATTTCTCAGTACCCCTAGCATCGTTGCTACTCTTTATAGTAGCAATTATAGGATTTCTCATAGGATTTCTTTCTCTATATATGTTATATTCAGCGAGTGAAGTTTCACGGAGGGTTTTCAGAACAGGGAGTAACGTTCTGATTAAGCTATCACTACCATCACCAATAATTACATTAATAGGTTTTTTAGTTCTAATAACAGTGTCATTAAAAGGAATTTCGCCTCCGCCCATAGCAATACAGCAGGCTAGCTTGATTATAATTATTTTAGGAATAGTCATATTTATTCTAGGGATCCTTCAAGGTATAGTAACTATATTCAGGCTAGGGAAGAGGTATAATTCTAGCTTATTAAAAATCTCTTCAATATTACTTGTAATACCAATAATAGGTGGTCCTTTATTAAATCTAGCGTGTAGTCATTTACTTTCTGAACTTAAGAAGGACTTATGTTTAAGCTAGAGGTGAAGGTCATGAATAAGCTCTGTGGAAAGTTTTTAATTTCAGACCTCGTAAAGACCCTTGAGTTTATAGGAGATCAAAATAACTTTCTTAACTGTATTGCTGGAGTTAAGATTATAAATGATGGTAAGTTTTTAGCTGAAATAAAAGTATTTGGAGTTCCTTTAGCAGTAAATGGAGAGCTACTCCAATACGAGATCTCGCCTGAGACTTTAGTATTAACAATCATGATTAAAACGAGGGCATTAGGGGGTTTAAGTAGTATTGATATCATAACTAAAAGCAAAGTTTCACCTAATGGTGATAGTGTAATATGGCAGTCTGAATATAAGATTAGCGGCCTACTTTCGTTGTTTATGAAACCATTACTCGAATCTATAACTGAAAATATTATTATTAGGACTATAGAGTGTATAAAAAGTAAGATAAGTGTTTAAAGTAACTTATTATTGCAATTTTTATCCTTTTTAAAGGCAAATGCAGTCTAATGGTAGGCTGAGGTATATTTATTTATTTAAGCTTTATATAGTTTAGAGCTAGAGATATAATTGGTAAAGACTTTTGTGGAGAAGGTTTGGTAAAGAATGGGGAAAGTGTGAAATTTGCTGGAATAGTTTTAGATTAGGAATTCAACATGAAAACTCTCTTAATTGTTATAAGGTAGGTATTCCTATTTCTGGGCTTAAAATACCACTAGAGGAGTTTTTATCAAAATTCTCGTATATTTCAGGGAAGTACTCGATATTTCCTTTTCCATTATCTCTATTTAGCAAAGGAGTAATAGTATTTTACTTAGAATCAGAAAAGGAGATGAGGGAATTTATTGAAAAGGTTAAGGAGTACGTAAAGGATGATCCAAGTTTTAGGGAGAAATTCTTTTATAATAAATTTGTTAACGTAGAGTGGATTGGGGGTATAAATTGGAGAAGGGGATGTCCGGAATATGATAAGAAATTTGGTGATTGGAGGAGATGGGAAAAGAGGGATAAATAATATACCTAATATAAATTTTTATATATTAAAAATTTTATTTATACATATAATCAATAATAATGATATGAATTTGAATTTTCTAGTAGATCTTTTTAACCCATATTTGACATTATACTTATGAAACCAAAATTCCTATTCATCTTAATTCTACTAATATCGATAATACCGTCATTACAAGATTTTAGCATTTATTACTTTCCACCAAACTTATCATCCTCTAAATCTTCAGTAGCTAATGCCATAAACTCTCATTACGTAAATCCCTATTTATATTATACTTCACCACCTGCACCTTCAGGGATAGCATCATTTGGTATTTATAATTATTCAGGAAATATTGTTACTTATGTGATTAAAACTAACGGAATGTATGGTTATGCTAATATAACTTCACTGTTAGCATACTATAAGAATGCATTACGATATGGTGTAAATCCGTATACTGCAAGCCTTCAATTCAATATTGTATTATTCATAAATTCTAGTTCTGGAATATTTGCATACTGGTTACAAGATGTAGGAGTCTTCCAGACTAATAAGAATTATTTAACATTTGTTAACAATATATGGAACCTAACTGGAAGAATTTCGACGCTTAACCCCAATTCAGTTATAGGCAACGGTAAAGTTTCTTCAGCAGGAGGAGGCCAAAGTTTCTACTATGATGTTGGGCCTTCATACTCATATTCATTTCCATTAGCTTTAGTGTTTGTAGTAAATGTAAGCTACTCGTCTTCTGCAGTATACATATGGTTTGGATATAAGATTCTACAGATAGGAAATACTAGATATAATACACTCTACTATTACGATAAAGTTACAATATATCATTCAGGGATTAATTCTGCATATATTATGATAAATGGAAATATATATACACCAGATGGATTATACTATGATGCTGAGTTAGTATGGGGAGGTGGAGGTAATGGAGCACCTACTTCTTTTATCTATCTCAATTGTACCCTAGGGCTATATTATAATCAGGGTGGAAAAATTACGCCAGTGCCCTCTCTATATACTTTTGGCTCAAATACTGCAGAGACTGCTTATAACGTTCATGTTACGACCTATAACGGGATTCCCAAGGCATATAAAGGAATAGAGATATTAACTATTTTAACAAATAATTTTAGTAAAATATTATTTTAATTCCAATTTTTTAATGTTTTTTAATACTTCCTTAATCTCCTCAATAGACGCCTCATCCTCTATTGTTGAAATGTCACCTAGAGGTTCTCCAGTCCATAACCTTTTTAACACTCTCCTCATGATCTTTCCGCTCCTAGTTTTAGGTAACATGTTCATGAAGCTAATTCCTGCAACGACTGCAATAGGACCAAAAGTTTTACGTAAATGTTCTATTAATTCCTTCTCAAGTTCTTGAGAAGGCTTATAATTGGGCTTTAATGTTATAAATAAGGCTAAAGCCTCGCCCCTTATAGGATCTGGAACACCAACAGCTGCTGCTTCCGCAACTGCAGGGTGAGTTAATAATGCGGACTCGACCTCAATTGTACCTATTCTATGCCCTGCTATCTTTATAACTTCATCAGCCCTTCCCAAGAAGAAGATATAGCCGTCCTTATCTACTTTTGCAGCATCTCCAGTATAATATACCCTCTTACCTTCAATCCTTCCCCAATAATCCTTTAAATATCTCTCATGATCATTCCATAATGTTGGCGTTAAGCCTGGAAAAGGTCTCTTTATTACTACTATTCCAGCATTTTCCTCATGCTGAACCTCACCCTTTTCATTAACTATTTCAAACTCTACCCCTGGCATCGGAATCCCTGCAGAGCCTGGCTTTATTGGCAATACTTCTAAACCTATTCCAATATCCCTTACTAGGCTATAAGGGTAACCGAATAGTGGTCCACTAGTTTCAGTCTGCCACATATGATCTATTACCGGAATCTTAGCATCGAATATCTCGTAATATAACCACTTCCAAACTTCTGGGTTCAGAACTTCGCCGGCAACTAATACTCTCCTCACAGAACTTAAATCATGAGCCTTAGCCTTATCCTTGCCTAGTTTATAAAGCATTCTAACTGCAGTGGGTGATGTTGATATTAATGATGGTTTATATTTTTCAACGATTTCCCAGAATATGTCTGGCTTAGGACTATCTATAGCTCCATCAAATAATATCGAAGTACATGCATTTATTAAGGGATCAAATATTATATAACTTTGCCCAACTATCCAGCCTATATCGGAAGTGTTAAATACAATGTCACTTTCCTCCAGTCCATAAACAATCTTACCAGCAAACCAAATCCATACTTGATACCCCCCATGCATATGAGTTACTGGTTTAGGTTTTGCAGTAGTCCCAGAAGTGGGCATTATTAGTAATGGTTCATTAGACTCTACGAAGATAGGAGAGGCATCATAAGATTTTCCTACTTCTAAAAACTCTTCTAAATACATATCCCTAGACCTCTCCATATTAGGTTCTGGCTTATCACTTAACCTCCTAGTTACTACTACTTTAACGTCTTTCCATTCTGAAAGCTTTAAAGCGTCATCAATATTTTGCTTTAAATTAATTAATTTACCCCTCCTTATATTATAATCTTGAGTAAATATAACCTTAGGCCTTACTAGGTCTATCCTATCAGCTATTGCCTTAGGAGCGAAACCCGCAAAGACTGTAGACGAAACTGCGCCAGTTCTAGCTGTTGCTATTATTGAAGCTACAGCCTCAATAGTGTTTGGCATGTAAACTAGAACCGTATCTCCTTTACCTACGCCCAAAGCCCTTAATGATGCAGAGAATCTATTTACCACTTCATAGAACTCCTTATAAGTTATTTTCCTTTCTATACCGATCTCTGGATTAACGTAAATATATGCTATCTTGTTTGGACACCTATTAACTTTATAATCAACAGCACTATAGCCTGCATTAGTATATCCGCCTATGAACCATCTAAATGGCTTAGGGTATTCCCATTCAAATATCCTCTCGGGTTTTCTGGCCCAGTATATATCTTTTGATGAAACTTCTATAACTTCTTTCCAAAATTCTTCAGGGGAATTTATTGCCTTCTTATATAACTCTAAATATCTAGGTGGTAGAAATTTATTTTCAATCATTAATTTCAATATCATCATAAAAGTTAAAAGGATTTCGTTAATGCAATATTACGAGAAAATAAAGGGATTAATACGCTATTATTGCTATTTATAAAAAATCAACTATAACACCCTATTCACTATATAGAGCAGTAATTGAACCTATCATTCTACCAGGGCTAGGAAATCAGAGCCGGTGTGACTCTACATCAATAATTCGCGTCGCCGACCTTCATCATCCGATAAGACTTTATAGTTTAGTTACTAATAAATACATCTCCTCATAATCATACGAAACCTTCTAAAAAATGGAAGATAATTGCAAAAGCTGATGATTTCATAAAATATTTAGTGACTATAGAGAATTATATTATCCGAGTTGTTAACGAAATTCATTCTCTCCAATATAAAGAGGATCTGATTTATCTAGGACAAAAATATATTCTAGAAAACTTATATTTACCCATGCCCGTAAATGTAGGAGACCCAGCTCCTGACGTAACTTTAGTAGATACAGATCTGAAACCAGTAAAGATCTCAGACTTTAAAGGGAGTGTAACAATACTTGCATTTTATCCTGGAGCCTTTACTTCCGTATGCACTAAAGAAATGTGCACATTTAGGGACTCTCTAGCCAAATTCAATAAATTTAATGCAAAAGTAGTAGGAATAAGTGTTGATCCGCCATTCTCTAATAAGGCTTTTAAAGAGCAAAACAATCTAAACTTTACAATCTTAAGTGATTACAATAGGGAAGCTGTAAGAAAATACGGATTAGAATTTGACTTCGGGAATTTAATCCCCTCACTAAAAGGCTATATTGCATCAAAGAGGGCAGTATTCGTACTAGATAAGAATGGCATAGTTAGATGGAAATGGGTTTCAGACGATCCTAGGGTTGAACCGCCATACTCTGAAATAGAGAAAGTTGTTGAAAAATTGGCTAAAGAGTGATGAAGGAACTCGTGTCTGAAGCTTGATGAGGTGCTGCGGCACTGATTACATTAAGACAGGCCTTCTTTTTTGATGCTTACTATTAGAGTTCTTGAACCTTTCTTCCTCCCATACATTTCCCCTCTCATGATACCCTCTTTCCTCCCAATAACCGTCCATATACTCCTTAACAAAAATTATACCATTAAGCCATTTCGCACTTTTCCAACCATAAAGGTGAGGAATTATTGGCCTAGCAGGAAATCCATGCTCTAAGGGGAGTTCCTTACCATTCATCTTTAAGGCTATAATAGCATCATCAACCATTACATCATCTATAGGGACTATAGTAGTATAGCCATCTAAAGAAGTGAATACGACCCATTTCGCTTCTGGCTTTACCTTAACTATCTTAACTAATTCCTTAAAAGGAATTCCCTCCCACTCAACGCTAGCAACTGACCATCCAGTAACACAATGAAAATCCCTCTTTATCTTGACTTGAGGCAATTTCTTTAATTCGTCGTAAGTTAATTTTAACGAATTCTCGACAAGACCTTCTATGCTCAAATAATATTCGTTTATGTCTACCCTCGGTATTCCAAACTCTGCATATACTATAAACCTTTTAATGAATCTTTGACCCGGTGGTACTAATGACATAATAGAATATTCTCGCTCTAGCTAAAAAAGGATTGTTAAAAAAGTTTTATCTACTCTTCATAATCTCAATAAACCTATCAACTTTTATTGCTAAGTAAGAAGTTGTCCTAATAGTACCCCTACTGTTTAACTCTACTAAGGCCTTTAGGAACTTTTCAGGGTCTTGAACTTCAACAATATTAACAAAATCAAAATCACCGAAGACTACATACTGCTCTAGAACCTTTGCGCCGTAACTTTCAAACTCTTTATTAACCTCCCTTATCCTATCAGGATTCTTTAGTATAGTCTCTGCACCTTCATCTGTCAACCTCGAGAGTACAATAAATACTACCATAAATATAATAATGATAGAACTTTTAAATATTTTTGGATTAATATCACCGAATTTAAGACTATGAGGAAAAGTATAAAGCAGAATTGCCTCTAGTGATGCGATCTCCTTTCTACGAACTCACATCTGCTAAAGGTAAAACATATAGAGTCCCTAGCCCTAAAGAAACGAAATTATGAAAGTGACGGAAAAGCTTATTAGAGGAGGATTAAGGCCCTTGTAATTCTCTATAATACTTCTCTATCTCTAAAGTTAGCATAGAAATTGTCTCGTTTACGGATTTAAGTAGCATTTCATGATCTGATTTTTCGATAGCAGTTTTAATTTTATTTATTAATAATTTAAATTTTTCCGAATTTTGAAATTTTCTAAAAAAACCACTTAATTCTCTACTAACCCATGAAAATACAGTCTTATCCTTCCTTTCCATCACATGTAATCTAACTTTTTCGAGCGATACTTTAGCCAAAATCATGTCTTGCAACTCATAAAACTTCTTATCAACAGACATTTTCCCCTTATAATCTCGAATCTAGTAATAATAAAAATACTATTAAATATCAGTACGGTGAAAGTACCTTATTAAACAATAAACTCTTTTTCTTTTTGCTTTTACAATGCATCTTCCACTATTATATTATGGGGAGAAATAGTTTATATATTGACTTTTAGCTCAATAATAATACTTTCATTAGAAAGGTAAAATACGTTATGTAGTAATAGAAGAGAATAGCTTTAATAGTAGTTTAAGGATATTCCATAGCATGAAAAATTGTAATATTTACTCATAAACTAATAAAAAATATTTTTTAATTTAATTCTTAATTTAATTTTTTATTTATAAAAACTTTAGTTAGTAAGACGGGGTTTCTCATATGCTTCTAGCGTTACGTAAAAATGTAACAATTTTCCTATAATTACTACTCTAAAATTTTCGGATTGAGAGAGTTAAAACTACTATGTAATTAAATCTTTTTATAACTCATCTCATGTTCTTTAACTCGTGGTTAAAGTACAAATCGGAATTCCGACATATAGAAATAACGGTACTACGATAGTGCTTGTCTTAGATGCATTAACAAGGCAAACTTATAAAGATTTCGAGATTTTAGTTGTCTATAAGCCTTCTGAAGATGATATAAGGACATTAGATGTTATAGAAAAATTCAGTAAAAGGCTAGATATTAAGGTGATAGAGCAGAAATACGGTAAAATAGAAGAGGCTATGAATTTAATCTATTCTAATGCTACTGCAGATATTTTACTTACACTCGACGATGATAATATACCAACTGAAAAATGGATAGAAGATCATCTTAAGTTTCATGAAAAGTATCCAGAAGCAGGAGCTTTTAGAGGGAAGATAAAACATAAGGGAGATGTTTCTATTACGTTAGACGCAAAAATCAGAAGCCTAATAAAGAGAATATTTTATAGACCTTACTCACATGAATTCAGAGAGTATGCAGGTTACCTAACAATATTCGGTGTACCAACAGATAGAAGAGTGAAAAGAATGGGTGAAATAGTAAAAACAATAACCCTAGCTGGTGAAAATATGAGCATAAAAAGAGAAGTCTACAAGGATTTTAGACTTCCTTGTCATTCTCTACGTGGCTTCCATCATGAAGATTTACTTGCATTGCATAGCATTAGAAAGGGGTATTTCACTGCTGAAATACTTGCTTCTGCAGAAAATATAGAGATAGAAAGAGCATTATATTCCGCTCCAGCAGAGTCCCTAAGTACACCGACAACTCTTAAAGGAAAACTGGAATTGATAGCAGAGCATTTTCTTTTTCCCTATGTAGCAAATCTAATTGGTTATAGGCCCAGACATCTTCGCTTTCTCAGACTTCTTTTAAAAGCCAGCTATAGGGGAATATATAGGAAAGCCGCCTTAGCTGGACTTAATCTTGCAATAGATGGTATTTTAAATAAATTACCTCCAGACGAAATTAGGAATCGACTTAAACATAATATTGAAAGACTAATCAGCAATCAGACATAAAAAATATAAATTGATATAAGTCTATTTTAAGTTATGAATTCAAAAATTGTTTGATAACATTATACTCCTCTTCTGCTACTCTTTCCCATGAACTGTAGAAAGAGATAAATTCTTCATATTTCTTATCAAACATAGAGTCATAATCCTCTTCCTTGAGGTTGAATATGTTAATAACCTCTTTTGCCATGCTCTTTATATCAAATTCCTTTACTAACTTTACTGCATTAAGATTTCCGTATATTTCAACTATTGCAGGTAAACCATAAGCTACTACAGGTGTTTTCATTGCTAGGGATTCTAGCATAACAAGCGAGAATGAATCGAAGTGGGTAGGGTATATGAATACCTTAGCTTTTGCAACAGAAGAATATAGCTCCTCTCTAGGTAGGAAACCCTTATAAACAATATCTTCAGACTTCATTGAGAGAAATTTTTCCTCTATTCTCCTACTATAAAATTTTCCGCAAATAATAAGTTTAACGTTATTTAGTTTTTTCTTAACTTCCTTCCATATTTTAATAAGGTCAAAGAGTCCCTTTTCTGGTATGAGTCGGGCAAAGAAGATAGCATAGTTCTCCTTCTTCATATCTCGTCTAGGAAGATGGTTTAGATCTAAAGCTAAGGGTGGATTTAAGACCTTTGAAGGGATATTTTCCCTTACTATTCTTAACTTCTTCAATTCCTCTATTGAGGCCCTTGAAACCCCTAATAAAAAGTCTAGATCTTTTGCATAATATCTAAAAACTCTAGATGTGTAAAGGTTTCTTATATACTTTAGTAAAGTAGTTAGGTTTAGGCCCCTAACTCTAAGATTCCACATTATGCTGTTCAAAGCTAAGAGATTCCCAGCCTGGTTTAATAAAACAGTCTTTACACCAGTTCTGCCTTTAAAATAAGACATTACCCTCATATACAAGTAAGATTCGTGATCCGAGAAGATGAGGTCGCTCTCTTCTGCTTCTTTTATAAAATTAGAGTAATATTTTAACTCAATATTCATCATAGAAATGGGATTTCTTGAAAATCTACACTTATCTAAATACTTAAAAACAAAATCTGGTATTTTTATGTTATATTTCGTTAATAAGTCGAGGTTTTCTCTTGCATCTTTTCTACAAAGATACTGAATAGGAGGGACTAGAACTACTTCAGCCTTTCTACCTAGATGTTGTAAGACTTTATAAGCTCTTAACTCCCCTCCCGTACCCACATAGCTAGGTTCTGCTATTCTAAATATCTTCATTACAAGAAAACTCTGGATTTTTCTAATATAAAATAATTTGGGGGGTGTTCTCAAACAGTCATGAAATTCGAAAAATATTTGTAAAAATATTAGATTAACGTAAAAAATGTCCCTCTAATGTTATTTGCTAAAGAGGTCTAGTAGCGTAAGGACAAACATTATTTTACAAAACATTTATGTGCAAGGGCTACGAGGCTTATGTGAGGGTCTACGAGATGACCTCGTAACCCTTGTACAATTAATATCTTTGATCCTAAAAAATTTAAACCTTAAGCCGAGAAAATACAAGCTAGAAGACCTTGCTTACACAATAGCAGCATACTTACTAGGAGTATAAGTCACGAACTAGAATACCACAATCAACACTATACTACTACACTAAAAAACGAGAGGGGAAAGGAAGAAAGGCCACCATGCCCATCTTGTAACTCAAATAGAATAGTAAAGAACGGCTCGTCTAGAGGAAAAACAAGTGCAAAACTTGCGGAAGAACATTTTACCAAGCACCTAGCCACAAGATGGGTAAAGAACAAGGGAGAGGATACTAAAAGAGTACTTGAATAGAATGAGCATAAGGGCAAAAGCAAAGGTCGAAGGGAGATCATTAACTACGATATACAGTTTTATAAAGAGAAAAGGGGTAAAAGCCTATGTAAACCTACTAGTACTACGAGAGCAACTAAAGGTCTTTACTGCGAAATTTGCGGTAATTGACGAGAGTTGGACTTACTTGAGGGCTAGGCGTGGCCCAAAGAGGATAGACTTGTGGATATGGAACGCTTTGCTAGATGGTGTACCATTTTCCACGACTGGCGATAGGGGTCATAGGGCTTTCAATTACCTCTTGAATTACCTATCTAAGAGTGAAGTGTATTACACGATTATTACCCAGTTTACCAAGTACTTAGCAACCATATTGCTGGCAAGGAGTACACTTACACGGTAGAGAGCCATAATTCCTACTGTAGGGCTCATTTAGCTAGGTTAGCAAGGGACACGAGGGCTGTAAGTAGGAGTGAGGCAATGGTTAACTATAGTCTTGCCTCCTCCTACGGGGGATCCACGTAAATCAAGTGAACGGACAAAAACCAAGTATTACAAGAGTAAAATAAATAAACAAGTAAGGAGAAAACCACATAAGCCCAACCTT
>JAWARQ010000007.1:0-35903 GCA_038893355.1 Sulfolobaceae archaeon | reverse complement strand
TTCAAATCCCGGCCGCGGCACTAATTCCTCATAAATAGACCACCTACATAGCTAGGGAAGTTAACATCAGTAATTGTTAGGAATAAGCATGATTTAGCTATCACTTTCCCTAAAATATTATTTAGATATAACGTAATGGTGAGTATTAACTCTTGAATTTTGAATATGCTATTACGCCCTTACTTACTAAAACTTTTTACGTTGATCGAGAGGAGAAAAAAAAAAAAAAAAAATAAAAAGGCGTTTAAGATAAGTTTAATTTGAGAAAAATATGAGGAGAGTATTTGAATTTAATATTGTAGGATTGATAATCATTACATTACCCCTTTTTTCGCTTTTTCCTTATCCAGCCTCCCTAAACCATTTAGTTTTAGCAAGTGATGCTAACTCGTCAAATGGTACCGCAATTGACTATTTACACTTTTTGTATGTTCCTTCTCATGGAAATATTAAATTGCTGAACATAAGTAATAATAGGATATCGATTAGTTATAATTACACACTCTATATAGGGAATATTACCCTAATTTATAATGTTACAAAATCTGACTATTCTCTCTTGATTTATAAGAGCAATGTGACTGCTGAGTATACATTGAACTCTTCCTCTAACGGTAGATTATATCTAAATTATATAATTTACTATCACCAAGAATTGTTAAATAATACAAATCTCTATATAAGTATGTTAATATTCACAAATGAGAGTGATAACAAACAATTCCTGATAATGAAAATAGATTTTAAACCAAGTAATAGTTCATTTGACCTTGGAGATTTAATGTTAATTAATAAATCCTTAGCATTACAAGACGAACTGCATCAGGCTTCTAAATACATAGCCTATTTAGGTAAATTATACGAGAAAAGCAATAATAAAACTCTAGAGACTTTAGGAAAATATTATGTCGAGATCTCTCATGTGATTAACAAACTGAACAAAATAATACCGAAATCATTCCTTCAAATTAAATTAACTATTGTTGGTGTGGAAATCCAAGACGACTGCCCAGTAGCTGGAGCTGCTGTTGGTGGAGCATGTGGAGTTGAAGGAGCTATATGGGCTGCCGCAGTAGGAATTATAAATCCTCTGGCCGGTTTAGCGGTAGGTATAGGATTTGCAATAGGTTGTACTATAGCAAGTTATTACGCGGATACGGGTAGTAGTTGTTAGAGGTGGTCGTAGTGTTTATTGACGACCCAACCTTCTACTATTGGTTGGTTTTTGGATCATTGATTAATTATATAAGTGGTACAATAGTTTTTGTACCAATGTATTTTAAACTAATTCAGGAAAATTACAAGAGAAACTTAAGAATAGTAGCTTTAGGATGGTATAGTACGAATACGCTATTAGGTATCTTTGGACTTTTAATATATAAATACTTCTATCACCAGATAGTACCACTATACATCCTACTCTGGATTACCCTGAGTACTATAGCGTTTTTTGCTATTTTAGGTTTCATGTACGCTGGTATTAGTTTCGACTTCTTCAACAATCCTCACAAGTTAGAAATAAAAAGAGTTACAATCGGCATGATAATTTCTGTAATAGGTATAGTATTAGCTGTCATCCTATTTCTTTGACCAATATCATAGTTATTCAATTTTTAGTTGGCTCTTTTTAATTCAAATTAGCATTTTCCGTAGACCGCAAATTCATTATTCTGAAATTAACTATAGGAAATTAAAAATTGGATGGAATAGTTTACCTGAATATTATTGAACAGTAGTAATATTATCTTACAAAAGCAAGATAGTTAATAGCAAGCGGAAGTCTTCTTTACTCGTTGTCCCCTTGAGGAGCAAGTATAGCGTGTAGATTCCCCAATTAACGCTTTGAAACGCTGGCAGATTTCTGCTATCATTTTATTCTACTTTTCTTTCATAGCATAATTCTACTTCTACTTCAACGTGCAACACAACACGTTTCTTTTCAACGTTCCTCTGAAACGTTATCTAGCCTCTCAAGCCCGTGACCCGGGTTCAAATCCCGGCCGCGGCGCTATTTTTCCTAAAATTGAAAGAGAATTACGTTCTCTACAAATATAAGGGATTTGCAACAGCGAAGGATATTTTTGCAACATTCTCATTATTTAATGATAGAATGTGAGATTATGGTAAAGATTGACGTAAATAAACTCGATAATGAGCAAAAAATACGAATATTGAAGAAGGCTATAGAAAAATACGGGTTAAGTTATGTTGCACAAAAGCTAGGAATTGATAGGAGTACTTTATACAGATATTTTGCAGACAAAGTAAAGAAGGTCCCAGATGAAATAATAAGCACAACTGCAGAAACGCTTAGTTTGGAAGAACTATCGGACGCTATCTACGGGCTAAAAACTATAGACGTGGATCCGACGGTCGCATTAAGCGTTATAGTGAAAGCGATGAGAGATGAAGGGTTTCGTAACTTCTTCTTAACATTGCTTTATCAATACATGAGAGACTATCTGAATACTACCACCAGTACTTACATTGTGAGTGAAGAGGATGTTAAGAAATTCGAAATGCTGCTCAGTAATAAGTCTAAAAGTACTAAGGATATGCGCATGAGATATCTGAAGAGAGCCCTATCTGAACTGAGCTATGAACTGTCGACTGACGGAATTAGGGAAATATTAATAGAAGCAGATAGCCCTAATATTGCAAGACATATGGCAAACTCATTAAAACTGTTTATAAAGACGGTTGTCAGGGAGAAAAACCCTGGGTTAGCGCACTTACTTTACTCCTCGTTTACAGTACCTAAGGGAAAGTACAAACACAGACCGGAAAACCTTAACATAGAAACTTTAAAGAAAATATTTGACGCGATAGAACACCAGGGGGCTAAGGCTTATTTCTTTATTATTATGCGAAACAGGCTTGAGGACAGGAGAGGTTTACAGTATAACAATGGAGCAAATGGACTTAGAGCACAGAGTAATCAGTTAATGAAAGAAAATGAGACTAAAAGAGCATACGTTTCCTTTATGCATGAAAAAACTGCCGAGTTCATCAAAAACATCTACCTACAATACCGGGAGGAATTTATAAAAAGATATGAGCATGCGGTTAGGGGGATAGGGCAGGATGTAGAGAAGTGGAAGAATAAGCTGTTCCCCTTCCAACTCCAGGATATAAGATATTCGATAAAACAAGCAATGAAGAAAGTACTCGGCAAAGAGTTCAGACTTTACGATATAAGGAGTTTCTGGGCATCATATATGCTGAAACAAGGAGTGAGTCCCATGATCATTAATATCTTCCAGGGTAGAGCACCTCCGCAGCAGTTCAAAATCTTACAAGACCACTACTTTGTAATTTCGGATATAGAACTACAACAGATTTACGATAAATATGCACCTAGGATAAGTAAATGAATGATTATAATCAATATAGAGTGAGGAACTTAAAATAAAATCCTTATATGTCTCTTAATTACTATCCTTTGCTAGCAACAAACTTTTCAATTGCCTTTAGAAGCTTTTCCAGATCCATTTTCATAAACTCTATTGAGGGATACCTACTTATTTCACCACTTCCATCTAATCCGTTATATTGAAATTCGTGGAGTTTAATTGCGATATCAGTATAAGCTTCTATATCATTTCCTATTATATTATCAAGTATTTGGGCTACACTACTCATCTTACTTGTCGGCATTACTGCAATTATCCATTCAGCATAATTAACTATTCTTCCATCCCTCATCCTTTTCTTTCCCTTAAAGTATTTAGAAAGCTCTTGAACATAGTCAACTGAAATAGCTGCCAATAAAGCCTTCCAAGCTTGAAAAGCTTTACCTGCAGCATTCCTAAATAATCCATTTTCAAGGAATCTTTTAGCTAGTTCAGCCTCATATTTAGCTTCTGTCAACCTATCTTGCTTATATTTCTTATCATCAACCCAAGGTTTCGTAACTTCTTCCACATTTAAACTTTTACTCCCACCTTTTATATGTTTACCTAGCAGGGTAAATACTAATTAAAAGTACTCAGTGTTAACTCATGGCGTACTCGACGGTGATGCGGTTTAAGTCTCTTATTGCTCTCCTTTCTTCATTTCTCAGTCTGCTCAAGTAGGTTCCCCTAGTCTTAAGCCTTGAGGAGTTCTTTTGGAAAAAGTATTATAGGAAGAGTAGATTATCTTGAGGGTAGAACTGGCGAAGTCTCTATTGGACTTCGCCCGTTTGTTCGTGTTATTGTGGCTTATGTGTTTAGGTTCGCCCTCGCTTATACAAACTTTTCTACAAAAAATTAGCGTTTACTAGACTTTTCCTGAATTTCATTCATCTCATTTTTACGCGAGAAAAGAGATCCCCATACTGACGTGGAAGAACAACCAGAAGTAATAGACCAAATGCTAAATATGATCAAAAATCTCTGTTGAGCAATTAGGTGGAAGAAAGGGAGCCCAATAGACTGGACGTCAATAGAATACAATGGAAAGCCTGTAGAAGGAGTAAGCGATCAGAAAAAGGCTACGCTACGCGACAGTAACAACAAGAATAAACACTAATACTAGCATTCGTACGCGTAGAAAAAGGAATGACTAGACTTGAAATAGTAAAATCTAGTGAAACAAATATTAGAACTTGGACTGGAGATAGAACTAGTAGTACTAGATGCAGGCTTTTACTCTGTAGACGTAATTAACTACTTGCCAACTTCATCATTGCAGTACCAGCGGAAAGGTTGGAATACATCGCAGTTTTGAAGGAAATTATACTGCAAAATTAAGGGGTAAAAAGCAACATTTAGGCTAATAGTGGTAAGGACAAGAAGTACTTGGCTAAGGGAACAAACTTGATGTAAATAAACGCATGGTTGTGAAATGGTAAAACAAGGTTAGGACACTAATAGAGACGGCTTATAAGCTAATTAAATCATTCCTAGTCTTTACCTCATCAAGGAGTTGGTTGTTCTGCTTGTTCATCTCCATCTTAGCAATGCTAATTTATACTCTCTACTTGCTCCTAAAGGGTGTTACAAGTAAAGAGGCACCACATGCCTCGTCTCTAACAGACCTAAAGTTTGCAAACGTAGGAGGACTTCCGCTTACTACTAATTATCTTGCTTTTATAAGATAATATTACACGATTCAAGAATACTCAGTTAAATTATTCTATCCAATTTTTACCCTAGAATTATTTTCGGGGTGATGAATTTGGGGTCTACGGTCGTTACATTTTTACGTTACGTTAAAAACGTGTAAGAAATATCTCCTTATTAAATGAAAAATTCTATCTAATAAGTAATAAAAATAAGGGAGTAAATTCAAAGTATTTATAAGCTCATGAGCAAACTGAAGTATTAGTAGCATTATCTAAGGCTTTAGTACAGTCAGCAACAATTATTTCAACGTTATACTTCTTCCATAGGCTTACTAGGAAATGCCAGTAACTCTCCTTGTCCTCTTCCTTAGCAAGGGTGATGTCGAGTATTGCCCTTTACTTGTTTAGGGTAATTCCTATTGCGATTAGGAGTACTCCCTTCTCCCCGTGTATAAGTTTAACGTATTTACCGTCTACTATAATGTATTTAAAGTCACCCTTAACCTTTAGTATCGGCATTGAGAGATTGGGTTTTAGTTTTCCGTCTATTATTGAGTACGAGAGGATTTGAGGACTTTGTCGCTCTCTCGTTCTAGCTATTTCTTCTATTTTAGTCTTGACCCCCTTTTTACCTTTGTATAGTATTGGTAGTCTTACTGTGATGTAGCTGGCTTGTAGATTTTCTTCTGCTCTTGAGGGTTATTGTGAAGCCTTTGAGGAAGAGGTAGTTTGAGTAGCCTTTTCTCTTTATCTCTTTCCCCTAGCGTACTTGGGGCTTTTTCTCTACTTCTTCAAGGGTCCATCTTTCGATTTCTTCAGCAGGTTTGTTTAGTAGTGCGTCTTGCAGAAGTATATTTGGGGCCGAGCAGGGTCATGAAAGTCCCGCGGTCATTTAAGGTGGTTTCACGTTGTTGCATGGTATGATCTACTGCTCGCCCCTTAATTAATATTACCGAGTGCACAATCAATTTTTGATTCCAAACTATTGAAATAAAATGAATTCGCGAAAGAGCCGTGAATCTCCCACCTTACGTGTTTCTAATGGTTTACCTTCTAAAATTTGGCTAAAAATCTGCTAGAAATTTCCGTAAGAATATCGCCCGATATATAGAAAAAGGTTTATATGTAAGAAATTGGAGTTAGTTTATCTTAAGGTGTGATAAGAATTATGAATTATAAGACAATATTTCAAGGTTCGTTTTATTCTGTAGTAGAGGATGATACTGCAGTTATAGTCTTACTCGAGGGTAAGCCTATATCGGGAGCATGTAAGTATCATGGAAATCATGAACTTTTTGACTTTAGTTGCCCGTATCTAGAAAATTTAGTAAAAAAGGTTACTTTGAAGCTATAGCTGCTATTTCAATCTTCGCGTCCCTTGGTAACTTGCTAACCTGTACAGTAACTCTTGCTGGCGGGTTATCCTTAAAGTATTTCTCATAAACTTTGTTGAATGCATTGAAATCATTTAAGTCCTTTAGATATACAAATGTCATTACTATGTCAGACATTGAAAATCCTGCCTGTTCTAAAATTGCCTTAATATTCTCTAAAACTCTTTCAGTCTGTTCTTCAATACCACCTTCTATTAGCTGATTAGTTTTAGGGTCAATAGCTATTTGGCCCGAAATAAATAGTAAATTACCTATTTGAATTGCTTGACTATATGGACCTATTGGTTTGGGTGCTCTTTCTGAGTATATTATCTTTTTTTCCATGTATATTCAGAACTGTTCACTTTACTTAAAGATTTTTCATAGCTGATATGATATTATATCTATACAAATTTTAAGTGTAATTGATGATGTAGTGCTATTAACATGTCCCTTTCAGTTATTATCCCTTCAATTCTATTTTCTCTATCTAGTATTAATAATGATCCAACTGATTTAGTAAGTAGTATCATTGCTGCGTCATTTATAGAAGATTCTGGTGATACCGTTATTATCTCTCTAGTCATAACTTCTCCTATGTTCTTTTGAAATATTAACTCTGGTGACTGCTTTATTATTGCCTTTGCCATTAACTTTACCGCATCCGCGGCTGTAAATATTCCTATTACTTTATTTTCATTATTAACTACTGGAAGCCTTCTAAACCCCCTCCTTATCATCTGCTTAATTCCATGAATCACTTTATTATCTGGATATGTGAATGTTACCTTTTTCGTCATAAACTTATTGACTGGAAAAATTCTTTCCATGTCCCTGTACATTAAAAGTAAATCTCTTTCAGTTACAATCCCAACTGGTTTTCCCTTATTATTTATTACTGGTAAAGATCCGAAGTTTCTGGCAACCATAATATTAATAGCTTCAATCACCTCATCTTCTTCTGAGACAGTTATAGGATTTAACGACATTATACTACCGACCTTAAATTCTCCAATCTTAGCCAGTTCCTCTTTAGAACACATCTCATTACAATGTGTTGCTAATACTGTAAGAAAATCTCTAGTTGAGATCAAACCCACTATTTTACCGTTACCTTCAACAATAACCCTTCCAATCCCTCTATCGTTAACTTTTTTCAATGCATCAATTACTTTATCGTCCTCAGAGACTACTGGGGGGTTAGTCTCCATAATTTCTTTTACTTTCATCAATTTTTTTAATTTCATAATAGATTTAAACTTTTCTCTAAAACTATACTACAGCAAATTCTTTATAAGGTATTATTTCAGAGAGTATAGCATCATGAAGAGGGTAATTCTTTTACTCGTTCTTACATTAGTATTTTCACAAGTAGCTTACTCTGCGGTCGGATTCAATTATAATGAGATAGAAGAGCTCCCTTATCCAATTAGAGATGCAGGAAGTACTGTCTTAAATGGAAAGCTTTACGTTATTGGTGGTATTTCATCAAATAATAATATTTTAAATTCAACTATAATAATAGATTTAAAAACGTTAAAATGGACTTTTGGACCATCACTTCCAATTCCGTTATACGCTCCACTAGTTATAACATATAATAATACAATTTACGTGATTGGGGGGGTTACTGTTAATAATACGATTAATAAGTATGTATTAAAGCTTGTAGGGAATTATTGGAGTATAGTTTCTACATTGCCTACACCAGTTTATTATGCTATAGGCTTTGGCTGGAATGATAAGATTTATGTGATTGGAGGCTTCACTAAACTTTCTTCAGGAGTAGGTATCATAGGTGGTGCGGTGAGTATGACTGATTTAGTTCAGATATATGACCTTAGATCTGGATCGTGGACTACGTCTAATGCTCCAATAAAAGTTGCTGAGGCAGGCTATACGTTTAACGGTACGCATTTGATTATAGTAGGCGGATACGTTGGCTTAGCCCAATTTTCATCTTCAGTATATATTTATAATCCTAGTACTAATAACTGGACTGAACTTCCTAGTTTACCAGTTGACATATTCTCTGAAGCAGTTGCATATTATCACAAAGTTATTTTAGTTGTTGAAGGAATATCCTCAAGTATTTATGAGCCAATAGGTGGTAATTTCAAAGTTTATGCGTTTTATGAAGGGAAATGGTACGTTATAGGAAATGTTAGTGAATCGTTTTACTCATTTGCCTATTCACAAGATGGTAATACTCTCTACATAATCGGTGGAATAAATTGGGCAACCTCTCAAATTTCTGATAAGATTTTAACTTTCAAGATTTTAACTCCACCACTACAGCCAATAATACAACAAGTAAGGATAATGAATCACTCAGTATATCTTTCTTGGTCATGTCAAAACGCAAGTTATTATAAAGTTGAATATTGGAGCGAAAATGGTAATCTAAGCTCTATAATTACCACTCAAAACTTCACAGTTATTAGCAATCTCTCTAATGGAATAAGATATTATTTTAGAATAATACCCTATAATCAATTTGGTGAAGGCGATCCTAGTAATATAGTATCTGCAGTGCCAGGTACAGTACCACTTCCTCCTAAAATAATTTCAATAATTCCGGGAAATCAGAATTTAACAATAAATTGGTCCCCTACTAGTGACGAGGGATATCCAATAATAGGATACTATTTAGGAATTAGTGAGAACGAATCAAAAAATATCAGATGGTTTTATGTAGGAAATGTTACTTCCTATACAGTAACTAATCTGACTGCAGGAAATAAATATATTATATATCTCATAGCTAGGAATGAGTTAGGAAATAGCACACCAGCCATAGGTTATGGTGTACCGCAGGCTTTACCGAGAATCATTTCACTTAATTACTCTTCTATGAATAATAGCCTGCTAACGGTATCGTGGAAGACATCATATAATGCAAATTATACCATAAAGATTTATGATATTAACTATAATTTAATATATCAAACTAATACTAGTAATACAACGATAAAAATAAGCATACCTTATGGTAATTATACTCTCATACTCATTTCGAAAAATAATGCAGGAACTATAACTTATTCTGAGAAAATTGTGCATTATATTCCACCACAGTCACCAATAGTTTCATTAGGAATTACACAGAACCTATTAACTATAGCATGGTCCTCTGTGCCTTATGCGACATATTATGAAGTTTTCTTAGATGGTAATTTAATAGCAAAAACGAGTTCTACACAAGCGCAGACCATAATTGATAGTTTTGGAAATCATACGGTTATTGTAATAGCATATAATCCTGCAGGAAGTTCTAAACCAACTATTATTCAATTTAGCTATAATAAGCCAACTATTGCAAAAATAACTGGTAGTATTTTACTTCAGCAAAATTTAATTGCAGTCGCAAATGTTCAGCAATCTCAAAGTTCTAATGTGGGAAGCAGTAACTCTCAAGGTCTTTCCAATTCAACTTACTTAATACTTGTAATTCTACTTATAGTTTTGCTTAGCTTCTTGGTATATCTTGCAAGAAAGGTATAATTTTTTATTCTGAATAATCAAAACATCTTGAGTGGGGCCGTCGTCTAGCCTGGACTAGGATGCCAGCCTGGGGTCCGAAACCCCAAAATGCCAGTACGCTGGCGGTCCCGGGTTCAAATCCCGGCGGCCCCATTCTCTCCTAAGAATTTTTAATGAATAAGAGAAGGAATAGCTTATAAGTTTGATAGCTTATAATACTCAGTCTTTTACTTTCGACTAACCCTCCCCCTTTTAAACAAATTTAACGAAAATTGAATAGCGTAAGATGCGCTTTATATGATATATTTAAGAAATCTTAAATTAACGATCGGGTGAATGAACCATCCCAGTAACCTATAGGTGTAAGGGATGTGGTTATGAATTGTATAAATTTGAGAAAGTCGGACAAGATTTCTATGGAGTAAGAACACCATCCGAGATAAAACTATTATACGGCGGAAGATGTCCGCAATGCGGAAGAGAATTAGGTAAGCCGTCTTTAGAGGATGTTAAGATTAGGTTAATTAATAAGAGAAAGATTCTTGTAACAGCCTAATTATCTCGTTTTTAGTTAAGATATTTTTAGAGTACTTTTTGGCCAAATCTATATACCCAAACGCTGAAAGGATTTTTTGAATATTTTTCGCATTTTCTTTAATACTTGCAGAATCATAATCTATAATCCACGTCCTAAGGTCTGATACAAGTACATTTTTCCATGGTCTATTTAACTCTTTATGCTCTATATTTTTTAGCTCTAAATAATATGCACGTTCTATTAAATCAATTATAATTTTTAAATTTTCATTTTTTGAAAGATATCTACCATTTATAAATTCCATAATTATGAAATTCTTTCCATACTCATAAACGTAAGGAGCTGAGGGATAAGCAAGTTTTTGAATTTTGGCTTCTATTTCTAGTGTTTCTTTTGGTGAATCAGTCCTCCTGATTTTTATAACCTTGTTATCATCAAGCAGTGCTATTATTCCAGTCTTACCCTTTCCTATAACGTTTACTCTTCCAATATTTACTCTTCCAAATGATATTAAGTGTGTAATACCATGTTCTCTTAATTCCCTTTCTATCTCTACGCTATAACGAGGATATATGAAAAACTTCACTTCAACCATGGCATCGTTTTTCTTAAAAATCTCCATATCCATTCGTCCTCAGGAACCTCATTTAACCAGTAATATTCAATTTTAGTTAAATTATCAATAGATATATTATTAGATATTATTTTTTGTATATCAGTCTCTTTTCTTCTTTTTATAGTATATAGTCGACCGTCTTCGCCTACCCATATATTTTCGTTCTCCTCAATAAATTTATCTACGTTCTCAATAATATAGAATGGAGGCCCTTGTAATGTGTAGTACTCGCCTATAATCTTAGATTCTAGCTGTATTCCTATTACTGCATCATTTTCACCACCCCATGCTTGAATATCAATTACTCTATATCCTACTAATTCTAGAGCTTTCCTTATCTTCTTCATGCTCCTCTTCACTTGACCCCAAAAAACGTCTGGCGGTGAATTCTCTGCAAATAATTTTATTATCATCACATCGCCTTTAATTATAGTATACTTTGGAAATACAGGAAAGAAGAAGTTAATGGAAGGCTTCTTTAAGTAATACCTAGCTGCAAGACTGAATTCTGCTAGTTTCTTTAAAGATACTGCACTACCAGCATTCCTCTTAGGATCCACTGGATCTGGTAATATTAATGGAGACTCAAAGTTTCTCTGTGGATTAGTTAGAAGTATTTTTACTGGAGGTTTCCATTTAGAAGCGGCCTCTAATACTTTTCTAAAGCTTCTAAAGTATATTATGAGTAATTCACTAACATAGCCAGAGAAGCCCTCTACTTTAATTTCTGCACCATATACTCCTATACCCTTCATAAATTGTTTTAGTAATCTGACCTCGTCCTTACCCTTCTCATCAAGATGAGAAATTACATATTGTGTATGGAATGGAGTTCTATCAACTGGTGTTATCGCCTTATCTCCACTTTCTACTCTTATTGCTGGAACTATATCTATTTCTATATTATCTACTATTGTAATTAAATATGGATGATCTGCATATCCTATCTTTGTCTCTATTCCTTTTAACTTCTCTTTAATCTCACTAATAACCTTCGGAAACTTATCTCTGGGAAAATTCTTATTAAAAAATACAAATAAATCAACATCAGTATCATTTTTAAGCCAAGTGCCTTTCCTAAAAGATCCATGAACTTCAATATCATATTCTTTAAGTAGATCTTTAATTAGCTCTACTTTACTTCTTATTCTCTCCTCATCTTCCTTACTTGGCTTTATTAACCTCAAAACTTCCTCTTCTATCAATTGCCTTCACTTCATCTAAAATATCATAAATTGGACCTTTAGGTGTTAATGTACTTTTAAATAATTTTATTGAATCCACTATTATCTCTCCGACTTCTATGTTCATGTTTTCATTTATAAATTTTATTAAATTTATTAAATTTACAGGGCTTTTAACTCTACCTAAAGTTAAATGTGCAACAAACTCTTTTTCGTCTTCAGGTTTTATTCCTCTACTCCGTAATCCTTTAACTAAGATAGATCTTATCTCCTTTAATTTCTGAAAACCTTCAGTAATTCCTACCCATACAACTTTAGGCCTATTAACGCTTGGAAAAGCACCAACACCATTCAACTTTATTTTAAAACTACTGAAATTAACATCATGCAAAGCGGCCTTAACTAAACCTAACTTACTCTCCTCAACTTCACCTAAAAATACGAGCGTTATATGCAGATTATTTGATTCAACTAATTTTATGTCTGCTCCAGTCCTCTTTAACCCTTCTATAAGTTCAAGGATTTTTGGAATGTTAGTAACTTCAATTGCTATAAATAACCTCATGCTTATAAACTCACCATCAATATAAAATTTCGGGCAATATTAAAATCATTTTAATTTCCGGAATGCCAGGTTCAGGAAAAAGTGAAGCTGCAAGTGTTTTAAAAGAAATGGGAGTACTTGTTCTGTCCATGGGAGATGTAGTGAGGTATAATTATGAAAAGTATAAGAAGGCAAATGAAAGTCTTTTAGAGTTCGCTTTAAGAATAAGGAGAGAAAAAGGTAAGGGAGTAGTGGCTGAGCTTACATTAGAATTCTTAAAAGGAAGTGATGTAAAAATAGTAGGAATAGAAGGAGTAAGAAGTATTGAAGAAGTTGAAGTTTTTAGAAGATTTTCTAAGGAGATTGTTTTAATCTCTATCCATGCCCCTCCATATTTAAGGTATAGGAGGATATTAAGTAGGTATAGAGAGGATGACCCAAAAGTTCTTGATGAGATAATAAGGAGGGATTTTAAGGAATTAGAACTGGGGATAGGAAGTGTAATAGCTATGTCAGACTACATTATTGTTAACGATAAAGATCTGGAAAGTTTTAAGAGAAAGTGTAGAGAGTTATTTGAAATGATAATATATGGCAAAAATAATAGTGAAAGTAGAGCTTAGACCTTCAGAGGATGAGAATAAAGTAATTAATACTATAAAAAACTTTTTTGATTTCGAGAGGATAAGAAAGGAAAAATATGGATTCTATGAATTAATAATTGCAGAATCTAGTAATTTATACAGCATTATAAAGGTACATAAAGCACTGAGAGAGGAAAGGATATTAGATGCTGCAAGAAAGTATTTAATAAAGGGTATGAATGGAAATGTAATAACATTTATGATACATAAGCAAGCTGCTGCAGTTAATAGACTAACTTTCGTAGATTCAGAAAGAGAATCACCTTTAGGTCCAGTTACGTTTATCATAGAGCATGAGAATCCTATGGAAGTTATAGATTGGCTTGCACCTAAAACTGCTAATGGTGTTCCACTCTGGGAAAAACCAATCCCGACTTAAAGTTTTGGATTAGGTTCTTCAGTATAATAATCTTCACCGCCCGCTAACACTCTTTGTAATTCTGCAAATAACTCATTAAATCCCTCTAAAGTTACAGATGATACAAAGATTGGTTCAAATTCCAAACTTTCAATTAACGTAGTATATAACTCATAAGAATATTCATCATACTTACTAAGATAATCTATAATCTCTTCACCATAACTCCACTTTTCTATTCTTTCTTTCTCTTTATCTGTAAGTAAATCTGATTTTGATATTACGTTTAACTGTGGGAGTAAAAAGCGAAACTTTACAGAACTCGATAATAATAATAATGAAACAAAACTCATAGGTTCTTTTGCTAGAAATGAATCGATTAAGAAAAGTGTTATAGATTTATTATTACCAGAAATTAATGATGATAAAAGCCTTCCAGAATCTCTATATGCAAAAAGCTCAATTTGTCCTGGAGTATCAACTATTATATAATTGGCCTCTATTTTGCTAATCTCTTCTTTTATTTCAACAGCTTTAGCTAACGCAAGATCAATTGAAACTACTAGAGAAGAATTTGGTCCTAGTCCATATTTGTTCATAACCTCATATGCGTCAACATATTCTCTAATATCGAACGCTGGTCTATAGGGCAAAGTTTCTACTGCTGGATCTAAATTTATTATTTCAGCACTTAGCTCTTGATCATATAAATATTCTTGAAGTGATTTAGCTAAACTTGTCTTCCCAGATCCCGCAGTTCCTATAACATAAATAAAGTACATCTTTCACTTACCCTCTCATATTTTGAATACAAGTTAATATCGCTAATTAGCTTTAAATTAATACGAATAAGGTAATATCAAATGATAATAGTTGGAGGTCCAGCTTCAAATGGCATAGATGAAAATTTAGCAAAATTACTTAATGCTGAACACATAAAAGTTGAGCATAAATTATTCCCAGATGGTGAGTCTTATATAAGGGTACCTTATAACGTTAGTAATAAAGAAGTGGCAATAGTACAATCAACATATCCCCCACAAGATAAACACTTAATAGAATTACTTTTAATGATTGAAGCTGTTAAAAATATGAATGCAGCTAAAATAATAGCTATAGTGCCATATTTAGCCTATGCACGTCAAGATAGAAGATTTAAAGAGGGGGAAGCTTTAAGTATAAAGACAATACTAAGCACGCTTTCTCACACCGGAGCTGATACTTTAGTTGTTGTTGAACCTCATAGGGCTGATGCATTAAACTACTTTCATGGTGATGTAATTATTATAGACCCTACACCTGCAATTGCAAATTACTTAAAAGGAATCGTTAAGAGTCCTTTCATATTAGCTCCAGATAGGGGTGCTTTAGATAGGGCTAGGAGACTAGCAGAGAGACTAAATGCTGAGTATAATTATTTGGAAAAATTTAGGGATAGGGAAACAGGGAAGGTAGAAATTAGAAATATTCCTCAAATGGATTTAAATGATAAGGAGGTAATAATTATAGATGATATAATAAGCACTGGGGGAACGGTATTAGAGGCAGTAAATGTGGTTAGAAAATTTAACGTTAAAAGGATAATTGTAGTAGCAGCCCATGCATTATTAGTAGGAGATTCTTATACTAAGTTAAAGAGTGCCGGAGTAGATATGCTAATAACTACAAACTCTGTACCTACATATAAAGATGTAATAACAGTTGATATTTCAAGCCTAATAGCAGAAAAGCTATGAATACTTATTACTATGCAGTATTAAAACTCGATTCCTTCTATTTATCTTTAGAAGAACTTAAGGCATTATTAAATTATGAGGAGAAAATATCTTATTTTACGGGTGTTGCGATATTTGAGAAATGGAAGGACGGCGTTAGTTTAAGATCTTCAACTATAAAGAGGGCAGGAAGAGTAATAAAAATATCTAATGACCCTAAAGAAATTAATGAAGAGATTAGAGGAGAATGTTATACGATAAATGTCGATTCTATAAGAGGGTTTGGAAAAGAAAAGCTGAAAGAAAATTATGAAGAGATTACGAAAGGAATAAAATTATCTAAAAAATGTAGAGAATTAGATCTAATCTTTACAGATGGTACAATCATAGCGGGTCTAGTAATAGAAAAACGTGATTCAAAAAGTCTCGAAAGACATTCTAAAAGACCTTTTAAGCAGTCTGGGACTATGGATTCTTCTACTGCAAGACTCCTAGTTAATATTTCAAGACCAAGAAAATTGGTATTAGACCCGTTTTGTGGTACTGGTTCGCTACTAATAGAGGCTTCATGGTTAGGATATAACTGTATAGGAAGTGACATAAGCGCTGAAATGATAAATAAAAGTAAACTTAATTTAAATTATTTTGGTTACAACTGTGAATTATTACAATCCTCTGCATTAAACTTAGGAATACGAAGTGTTGATGCAATAGCAACGGATCCACCATATGGTAGATCATCAGCATCAAAAGGAGCAAATTTAAGAGAATTATATGAAAAATTCTTTAGTGAAGCTAATAATATACTATGTAAAGAATGTTATCTGGTATTTTCAACTTCTCATGATATGGATTGGAGGGATATACTTAAAAGTGTAGGATTTAGAGAAATAAAGATACATTATTTATACTCTCATAAAAGTCTTACAAGAGCAATATATGTGGTGAAGAAGTAAATGTTTGAAATCTACTTTTTAGGCACAGGCGGTGGAGTACCATCAAAACGTAGGGGACTTCCCGCTTATTTATTTAAATATATGAATCTAAGTATCCTACTTGATTGTGGTGAGGGAACACAAGAGAGAATAAGTAAGTATGGATTGGGCGTTTCTTCAATTGATATTATAGGAATAAGCCACCTCCATGCAGATCATGTATTAGGCTTACCAGGTCTTATACAAACCATGAGCATGTTAGGTAGGACTAAGCCATTATACATAATGGGGCCAAAAAAATTAGGGGAGTTTATAGAAGTGATAAATGAATCAACTAAATTTACTCCTAATTTTAAAATAATATTTACTGAAGAATTTCGTAATGAAAATATCGAAATAAAAAAATTTCCGACTTGTCATGTCATAGAATCCTACGGATTCTTAATAATTGAAAAAGATAGGTATAAAGTAGACGCAGAAAAATTAAGGAGTGAGGGAATTAAAGATTGGAGAATAATAAGGAGTATAAAGGAGGGTAAGGAAGTAAAGATTGGAGAGAGAGTATTAAGACCAGATGATTATTTAATAAAAGTAAATGGAATTAAGATTGGATACACTGGTGACACTAGATATTGTGAGAAAGTAATAAAAGAAGTTAAGGGAGTGGACTTATTACTACATGATTCTACTTTTTCATCATCTGTAAAAGATGCTGAAGAATACGGTCATTCAACTTCTGAACATGCAGCAGAAGTAGCTTTAAGGGCAGAGGTAAAGAGGTTGGGATTAATTCATATTAGTGCTAGATATACTGATACGTATGAACTATTAGCAGAAGCTAGAAGGATATTTAATAAAGTATTCATACCCGAGGACTTTTCGAGATATTTCCTATAAATAAATAAAAATAAAATGTTAAAAAAAGTCTTTATGTAGAGGAAGATTATATAAGGTCTTTAATTAGATCTAGAATAAGTTAACTTATGCTAGAAGCGATAGTAAAAAGGAAATTATTAGAGTATTTAGAGGAAGATATTTATCCAGAAGATCTCACTAGCAGATTATTATTCGAAAATGAGGAGATAAAGAGCAGGGCAAAGATAATTTTTAAGGAAAATGGAGTAGTTGCTGGATTAAAATTCGTAAATATAATTCTAAAAGAATTGGGATTAAAAATTATAAGTCAGAAAAAAGATGGTGAGAAGATAGAGAAAGGGGAAGTTGTTTTAAGTTATGAGGGAAATGCTTATGAAATATTATCCTCTGAAAGAGTAATATTAAATCTAATTTCGAGATTGTCTGGAATAGCAACTATAACTAGAAATATGGTAGATAGAGCGAAAAAAGTTAATCCTAAAGTAGTAATAGCTGCTACTAGAAAAACCACACCAGGTTTTAGACTATTTGAGAAATATGCAGTAGAAGTCGGGGGTGGTGATACACATAGATACAACTTATACGATATGATTCTTATAAAGGATAACCATATATCGATAATTGGAGATATAGAAAAAGCAATTGAGAGGATAAGGAAAAAGGTATCTTTTACTAAAAAGATAGAAGTAGAGGTTAGTAATCTTGAGGATGCTTTAAGAGCTTATAAAGCAGGCGCTGATATACTATTGCTTGATAATATGAAGCCACAAGAAATAGAAGAGGTTGTAAAACACCTTAAGGGAAAGGTCTTATTAGAAGCTTCTGGAAGAATAACTCCAGAAAATGTTGAGGAGTATGCAAAAACTGGCGTTGATATTATATCTTCTGGATATATAACACATTCAGTTAAATCTATTGATGTTTCTTTAGATATCGAGAAATTATGAAGAATGACGACTTGAGTAAATTGTATGAAATAATTAGAATTATTGATAATAATCATGAATTACTATACAAAAATCACTGGAGGGTAACCAGAGCAGAAGCGTATGAATGGTGGGATGGTTTAGATTCTGCGGAAAAGATAGTAATATCAGCTATATTAGTACAGCAGACAAGATGGGAAGTAGCAAAGAGTGCTACTGAAAAAATATTTAAAATTGTTAAAAATATTCAAGAACTAAAGAACATTGATGAAATGACCCTTCTTGAAGCGATTCGCGGAGTGAGTTTCCCCAAAAGAAAAATATATACGATAAAAGAATTTTCTAATTTGGTTAGTATATATAATAGTTTAGATAAATTATTAACAATTTCTAACAGAAATACTTTATTAGGGATTAAAGGAATTGGAGAAGAGACTGCAGATAGTATACTTCTATTTGCAGGGAATCAGAAAGTATTTCCTATTTCTAATTATCTAAAGAGAATTTTTTCAAGAATCTTTATAAAACCACCTAATAAGAATTTAATTTTACAAGTTCTTAATGATAATTTATATTATTACAAACTTCTCCATGCTGGAATAGTTAGTGTAGGAAGAAGTTTTTGCAAAGTTTTAAATCCTGATTGTAAAGCATGTATATTTAAAGACTTATGTTATTACTTTAATAGGCGAGTTTAAATGAAGTTATACGAATACGAGGGAAAACTACTTTTTAAGAAAGTGGGAATTAGAGTACCTAAGGGAATATTTACCACAGAACCTATAAAATGGGAAGGAAAGGCAGTAGTTAAGGCACAACTATTAGAGGGTGGGAGGGGTAAGAGAGGTCTAGTGAGAATAACTGAAAATGTTTACGATACTATAGTAGAAATGAAAAAAATTGGAATAGAAAAATTCTTAGTGGAAGAATTCGTACCACATAATAGAGAATTTTATATTTCATGTTTCTTAGATAGAGATACAGGCGATCCAATGATTTTGGTATCTAAAGAGGGAGGAGTTGATGTAGAGAGCGCAACAGACGTAAGGAAGTTTATTATACCCTTAGAGAGGGGTGTAAGATCATATGATGTATTACAAATAGAAAAGTATCTCGAAGTAAGAGGAATGGAAAGTATAGTTAAGGGCTTATATAGGTTAGTAACGGAATATCATGCAGAATTAGCAGAAATTAATCCTCTTGTAGAAGCTACAGATGGAAGCCTAATAGCATTAGATTCAAAAGTAATACTAGATGATAATTCCCTCTACTTGCATGAAGATCTATTAAGGGAATTAGGCAGGGTAAGTAGCAAGGAAGAGAGCGGATTAGTTGAGCTTGAAGGTGACATTGGAATAATAGGAAATGGTGCTGGACTAACTATGGCTACAATGGACATGGTAAAGTTAATGGGTGGAAATCCTGCAGATTTTTACGATGTAGGAGGCGGAGCTAGTAGGGAAAAGGTAAAGGAAGCTATAATTAAAGTTGGTTCTCTTCCAAGAGTAAAGAAGATTGTAATAAACATATTCGGTGGTATAACAAGATGTGATGAAGTTGCAATTGGAGTAGTAGAAGCAATGAAAGTTGTAAAGAAACCGATTTTCATAAGACTAGTTGGGACTAACGAAGAAGAAGGATGGAGAATTCTTAAAGAGAATGGAATACCAGTATACCAAGATATAATAACTTGTATAGGTGATGCATTACGCTCATAAATAAAAATACTAAAGTAATCGTGCAAGGTATAACTGGAAGAGAAGGTAGTTTTCATGCTAAGAGAATGCTAGATTATGGTACTAAAATTGTAGCTGGAGTAACACCAGGGAAAGGTGGTACAGAGGTACATGGAATACCAGTTTATGATACTGTAAAGGACGCTTTAAAGGAGAAAGAAGCAGATGCAAGTATAATATTCGTTCCTGCAAGATTTGCACCAGATGCGGTTTATGAAGCAATTGATGCTGGAATAAAATTAATTGTAGTGATAACAGAGCATATACCAGTACTCGAAACTGCAAAATTTGTAAAGTATGCTAGGTTAAAGGGGAGTATAATAATAGGACCAAACTGCCCCGGAATAATAAATCCTGGTGAGTCTCTAGTTGGAATATTACCGCCAAGGGCTTTTACTAAGGGAAAAGTAGGAATTGTTTCAAGATCTGGTACGTTAACTTATGAAGTTTCAGAATCTTTAAGGAAATTTGGACAATCTACCGTGATAGGTATAGGTGGAGACCCAATAATAGGCTTGAAAATGCATGAAGCTGTTAAAATGTTTGAAGAAGATCCAGAGACAGAGTATATTGTAATAATAGGGGAAATAGGAGGAACTATGGAGGAGCAAGTAGCTAAGATGAAAAGAGAGGGGTTAATTAAGAAAAAGATTGTAGCTTATATTGCAGGAATGACGGCACCTAAAGAGAAAAGAATGGGCCATGCAGGCGCTATAGTATATGGTGGTATAGGGACTTTCGAAGGAAAAGTTAAAGCGTTAAGAGAAGCGGGAATACCGGTAGCAAAAACACCTTATGAAATAAAGGATCTGTTATCTTCTCTTTAATAATCTATACGCCAGAAGAATTATGATAATTATTACTACTGGTATTATTATGTAAATGTACCAGTTTATAAAGGTATTATTTTGTTGATTTTTTTCAGTTATATTTATTTTAGATATAATATACTTATAATTCCCAAAATATAACGTTATATTTCCACCTTGCGGAAAATATTCCAAGAATAGATTTTTTAGAAGGATAGGATAAAATGGAAGGGATTTATTTAATAATAGAATTCTCTCTGATGTAGTGTCAACTATTAAATAATACGATTTTTCCCTTTCATCGTTGTAACTACGATATACTATCTTTAGCACCCCTGAAGTATACCCGTTTAAAACTATTTTATATAACGAATCACTGGGGAATATCAATAATGTAAAATTATTTGTAGATATTTGTAAAAAATTAGAAATCGAGGAAATATTACCGTAATTCTGAGTAAAGTTACCTAACTCTATATTCATTAACTTAGATGTGATTATACTTAAATTATAAGTAAAATTACGTCCAATTAAGTCTATATAATATAAAGTAAAATTACTTGGAAAAATTGTATTTGTATAAGATAAAGTAAAATTATAATAATATACTGAACCCTTATAATACCCTGAAAGCGGAACGCCGTATTTAAGATCTAGCATTAAAAAATTACCTTGACTGTCTGTAAATTTTATTGCAGGTATTTCGATATTTCCAAGCTTATAGGATACTATCTGATAAGAGTTAAAATTGGGAAGTAAATCGCTAGGACCTAAAAGAGATCCTTGCATTATCTTATATAAACCAGTAAATATGTCATCAGAATTATAATTGATAGTATAATTACTATATCTTATATTATTTGAATAATTTATAATATAATTGATAGTTCCAGTTACCTTAAACGTAATGTTATTCCAAAAGAACGTTACATATAATTCTGCAGTAGTAAAATTATATTTCATTTTGATTATATATGTAAATGTATCTCCTAAATAAAATAAAGGAAAAGTTGGCTGTGAATTAAATAAATTAAAGAAAGAAAGAAGATTTATTGTAATTATAAATAAAAACAATATTGCCTTTCTCATTGATTTACAACAACTAATTCGTTATATTAAGTCTATTCGTTATCATTTACTGGATTTAGGTTTTATTATTATTGTACCATTATCCTCATCGATTTGCAAAATAAACTTAGTCCCAAATTTTTCAACTACAGATTTCGGTAGGTATAAATTTAATGGCAACGTATAGTACTGATACTCGTAAGATTTCCCTTTAACATTTTTCTTACCTACAAGCTTCTTAGCTTCAACCTCTCTTTCCTTCATCATGTAAATTTTTCACCATATACAATTTTACACTACTCTTTTTAAAACTTATTGAAAGATAGTTTAAAATTTTTATCTATATTATCGGATTTCGATCTAATGAAAGTGAAAATAATAAGAGATCCAATTCATGGTTTTATAGAAGTTTCAGAAGCAGCATATTCAATTATTTCAACTCCAATATTTCAGAGGTTAAGGTACATTACGCAGACAGGCTTGTCATACATGGTTTACCCTGGTATGAGACATTCAAGATTTGAACATAGCTTAGGAGTATATCATTTAGCCAAAGACTTTATCAAGTTCATTAAAAATAACGCTGAAGAAAAAATAGATTTTGCTACTCAAGAATATGAGGAACTTATAGCTATCTTAGGGCTTTTACATGATATAGGCCATCTACCGTTTTCTCACACCTTTGAGAACGCATTAAGTATAGCTAGGATAATTTATGACTTAGATGTTATTGACTATAATAAGAAGACTCACGAGGTTTTAGGTTTAAAAATAATATCAGAATACTTATCAAAAGTTTTAGAAAGAGTAAGTAAGGGGACTAACATTTCAGATCCTATAAAATTCCTCATAAGAGCATTTTCAGACCCGAAAACCGTAGAGGAAAGATTAGCTAAACTAATAATTTCGAATTTTATAGATGCAGATAGATCAGACTATTTACTTAGAGACTCCTATTATGCTGGTGTGGACTATGGTTGGTTTGACATAGAAAGACTTAAACGTACCCTTGTATTCGTTGATAATAATCTAGTAATCGACTATAAAGGATTACCCATAGTAGAACAATTTCTTATCGCAAGGATGTATATGTTTAGGAATGTCTATTTCCATAGTGTAGTAGGTATGTATAATGCAATATTAGCTCATGCAATAGCTCACTTATTAAAGAAAGGCGAAATATCAATCCCAGAAAGCGAAAAAGATTTTATTAAAATGACAGATATTAAAATATTAAATAAACTAGATAAAATAAGAGAAGAATTTAAGAATGCAATACTATATAGAAGGGGGTTCAAAAGGATAAAACAAGATATAACGATAGAATGCCTTAAGATACTGGATATTAAAGAGATCATTGAGACAGTAAGGGAAAATGAAGGATTATTTATATATCATGAATTTCAAGATGCACCATATTCTGAAGATGAGAATTCTGCAGTATATATCCTTCATAGAGGAAAAATTGTTAATCTGAGTAGCTTATCAACTTTAGTAAATTCATTAAAATTAATAAAGAAGGGAATTATTGTCTATCATGAGTCATTGGAGGATAAAATAGAGAAGTACAAGAAACTTATTCAAAATTGCTAATTATTCTTGGCCCCTTTCCTGGTTTCGAAATAATATATTTTAATCCCTTGCCATCTAGATATGATAAAACTTCACTTAAGTTCTTCTGAGTAACAAGAATATGAGGGTTTGGACCAGCATCAAAAGTATAAGCTGCCCTACCAAATTCTTGTATCCAATTTATTATTTCAAGAGAAGTTTCATTAAGATAAAAGAAGCTAGGCCAAGAATCAAGTATAATTGCATGCATATTATTACTATGCCTCATAACCCAATAGAAGAATTTTTCTTCATCTCTTCTAGCTATAGAATTGATTACATCATTAATACTATTTTCAATAAACTTTAACCTACATTTTAACAACTCTGAAGTTTCAGTACTCCTTTTCATACCGGCCCTTGAAGATATGCGCTTTTTCTTTTCACTAACAATTACTATAACATCAACGAGGTCAGGCCAATGAGTCTCAGGAAACAATTGGTAACAATATGAATCATCGCCGTCCTCTCTTTCGCCCTTCTTCCACACTACAAAACCACCGAACATACTTCTGCAAGCACTACCAGAGCCAATTCTAGCTATTTTCGAGAGTTCCTTAGGACTTAAGTTAAGGTTTAAAGCATCATTTGCTGCATATGTTAGTGCAGCTATCCCTGCAGCAGAAGAGGCTATTCCTACACCCTCTGGAAAGTTAGAATAAGAAATAACTTTAGCGTAAACATTTATGCCTGAAATTTTCCTAAAAATTCTTAGGACTCTTCCAGCATACTCCTCAACTTCCTCATCTGGTAACTTCCTTCCATTGATATATACCTCATCTCTAGTAAATTCTGAAGAAAAAATTACTTTTGTCTTAACGCTAACATTATCATCTAATGTTATCGACAAGGAGTCATTAAGAGGTAAGTTTAACTTATCATCCCTCTTACCCCAATATTTTATTATTGCTATATTTGAAGAAGCTATAGCTGAAGCCTCAGCCTTCATCTATTCTAACACCAGAATCTTGTCTAATCCTTATAATCTTTAAACCCTTCTTAGACCATTCCTCCACAACTCTATCAATATTATCCCCTAATGCAAATAAAGAATCACCCCCTCCTGCACCTGGAGAGAGGGAAATATACGCTCCATTTCTTTCTGCTAAATTTATTAATTCTAATTCCTCTCTACTAACAATCTTTACTCCAACAATATTTTGTGCTAATTTATCCAGATACTTTCTGGCTAATCTTACGTGTTCGCATGCATCAATTATTCTTCCTAATTCCAAAAGGTTTATAGCGATTTCGTTTTCTTTATTTATTAAATTTAAATAGTATAAAAATTTCTCATTAGATGAAGCTTCTATAAATTTTCTAACCAGTTCTATAGTAATTGAACTTTTACCAGTGAAACCTAAAATCATAGAAATATTTGGAGGTAATTCTAATTTTTTATAATAAAAATCCATCTTTTCGATATCGGTAAATCTTTTATATACTATACTCCCGAAAACTGCCGCTGCTATATCAAAACCACTTCCTATTCCCTTTTGCCTATTATAATTCGCAATCTGCGCTATTTTATGTATTTGAATCAGATCTAACTTATTGCTTACTGCAAAGTATAATGCAGCAGTTAGCGCAACAGTTGCTGCAGCAGAACTCCCTAAACCAGTCTTCTTACCATTAACTTGAAAATCTGGATCATTAAATAACTTAACCCTATACGGTCCTATACTCCCAAAAAATTTCTTCATAGTATTTATTACGGATGAGGTTAGTTCATTTCCATAGCCCTTAAATGTACCATAAGAAGTTTCTATAACCCATTCATTATTTTCAGCAACTTCACATCTAACCCTCTTGTTTACTGCAATAACATGAGAGATTCCCCCAAATACTACACTATAACTACCTATCCATAAAACCTTTCCTGGAGCACTAACTTTGATTACCTCTGGCATTCTAATATCAAATTATGATAAGTAAACTGTGTGAAAAGAAAGTATCTCCAATCGGACTAGGTACATGGATGATGGGGGGAGGATTTTGGCAACCAGAGTATTCCCAAGACGACAAGGTGATTGAAATTATCACCTACGCAATTGAGAGGGGAATAAATGTAATAGATACTGCAGAAATGTATGGAGGAGGTCATACTGAGGAATTAGTAGGAAAGGCTATAAAGGACTTTGATAGGGATGAGATATTTGTCATAACAAAAGTATGGCCTACAAACCTAGAGCCTGAAAGTCTAAAAAAATCTGCAAGAAAGAGTCTAGAAAGATTAAATTCAAAATATATAGACGCCTTACTTATCCACTGGCCAAATCCCTCGATACCCTTAGAAAAATCAATAAGAGCCATGGAACAATTAGTTGACGATGGAATTGTAAACTGTATTGGAGTAAGTAACTTTGATGTAAACTTAATTAAGGAGGCAATGAACTATACAAGGAAATACGAGATTAAGATTAACGAGATAGAGTATAATGTAATAAATAAGACCGCAGAAAGGGATGTAATACCATTCTGCGAAAAGAATAACATAGTAATAATAGCATATACACCTTTAGCAAAAGGAAGAGTAAAGGACTTAAAAATACTAGAGGAAATTGGAAAGAAATATAGTAAAACCCCCATTCAAGTTGCATTAAATTACCTTATTAGAAGATCATTGCCAATACCTAAAGCATCAAAGAAAGAGCATATAAATGAAATCTTAGGTTCATTAGGCTGGTCATTAACCGACGAAGACTATGAAACAATTAAGAGGCGAATATAGATATGGAATTTCTCTCAAAGAGAGAGCGATTAGTCGTAGTTACAGCAGCAGAAGGTGGACAGGCTGGGATAGCATACAATTCCCTTTATAATTCATTATCATTATTATTATCTCGTGACTCAATACAGAAGGCTTTAGAAGAACTTTATCTTAAAGGTTATATAAATCTCGTAAAGATAGATAATGAAATTAGAATAATTGTTAGTAAACAAGTTAGAAAATCAATAGCCTTATTAGAGTTTTATAAATCATTAGTCTTAAAATTACTTCAAGAAGTAAAAGAGAAATTAGATGAAATTAACGATGAAAAAGAGAGGAAAAGAATATTAGAAAGTGCATCTCAACAGTTATCAGTAATTATTTTAAATACAATATTATCCTTATTAAATGAGAATCCAGAATTGACAATCCCAGAATTTATTGAATCTATATTAACTCTTAAGGAACCCTTACAAGCTCTAGGTAGCATTTCTATACAATTAAGGGGAAAGGAACTATTTGAAAGCTTAATAAAAATTATTGGAAAATATGTAGGAGAAGAAGATTCTAAGGCAGTTGCTAAGTTATTGGAAAATATGCTTAGTTAATAAGAATTATGAGTAAACAACATTTTACAAAATACTCTAAAATCAAAAAGATTTAAATATGGTTTTTCAAAAATGTATAGTGAGATAGTAATGGAATCTGGGTCTGAAAAAATTAAATTACCATCAGGAAAGGAAATGGCATTAATTGATGCACTAAACTTCTGTTATGATCTATCAGATACTGATTTCCAGATATTAAAAATCTTAGTTAATTCAGGAACAAAAACAGAAGACGAGCTTGCGGAAATTCTAAAACTAAGTAAAGCCTCAATAAATCGCTCTGTGAACAAGCTCATAGCTGTAGGATTTGTTGAAAGAGTAAAAGATACAAAGACTAAGGGTGGAAGACCGAGATATCTTTATAAAAGTATAAGTGTCGATAAGCTTATTGAGAAAATCTCAAAAGATTTCAACTATTGTGCAGAAGTGTTCAGCAATCTAGTACAGAAGGTATTTAAGCAAGAAATGGAGAGAAGATAAAAAATATAAAGTTATACCTCAATATGTAATTTCAGCATGGAAACACTTGACCTAACTACCTTAGAGTGTCCCGAACCATTTATGAAAACAATCTCGAAACTGATGTCAATGAAAAATGGAATTTTGAAAGTTATATTTAAAGATAAAAAATGTAATGATATGATTATTGAAGCAGTAACATTATTAAAGTATAAAATATTAGAATCCTCAGAAAATAATGGTATATACACATTAGTCATAGAGAAAACTGAGACAAAAAAAGAAAAAGGGGTTAGCATTTCGAAACTAGGTAGTTGCTAAAATTTTTATATAGTCTAATTAATTCTACTTTTAAAAGATTTTATAAAATATAATCTACTTATCTTACTATTATTATTCTTTCTATCTTTCTATTATTAATTATAATTAAAAATTACTAATAGAGCTTTTTGTACGCATTTTAGGAAGAGTTATTAGAAGAGAGCTTAATTAGTAGAATAAAACTTTATATAATTTTTTATATAATCTCTGAAAGTTTTCTTCACTCTAGGGAAACTACATAGGTCGTCATTAGGGTATAAACTTACTAATTAATGGGGATCTCTATAAGGAGTAGATGCTAAGATAAGGTTTTGTGTAATTTATTTAGATGTAGAAATATAAACACAATAATGACAACATTATGCTAGATTTTTAAAATAAAATTCTCTTCTCTCTATTATTACCTATAGCTCTTAAAATAATAACTTTTAAATTTTTAGTAGTATTAGTAAATTAATCTTACATACTCTTTATACATACATTTATCTTGAATAACTATAAGTCCAAAACTCTTTGCTAATCTCGCCGAAGTATCGTCACGAATCCCCTCTTGCATCCAAATGACCCTAACATCTCCGCGTATCTTATACCTTCTAATACTTTCATCAACAATCCTAGGGACTTCATTAGACGGTCTAAAAATCTGTACAATATCAATTCTTTCAGGAACACTTAGTATCGATGGATAACACTTTCTACCTAAAATCTCCTCATGATTTGGATTAATAGGAATAACATTATACCCCCTACTTATCATAAACTTAGGCACATAATGAGCAGGCTTTCTAGGATCCTTAGAAAAACCAACAGTTGCAATATTTTTATAGTTAAGTAAAACATTTCTTATTACTTCATCTTCTTCATTACTAACTAACATATTCAAAACTAAACTTTTAGAGTATAAAAATCATTCATTCTTCTGCCCTTACAAAGTTCCTTAATTTACCTATCTTACTAACCTCAACCTCAACTACATCTCCATCTTTTAGATAAATCTTATCACTAAATTCAGCAACTCCAGCAGGAGTACCAGTAGTTATAACATCCCCTGGTTCTAATGTAATACCTTGACTTAAATATGAAATTAATTTTTCTATACTAAATATCATATCTTCAGTCGAACCATGTTGCACTAATTTGCCGTTTACAAACGTTTTAATCTCCAATTTAAATTCTCCATAGCCTTCTAAAACCTCGTCCTTAGTAACGATCCAAGGTCCCAGAGGTAGACCAGTATCTAACGCCTTACCCATAACCCAATTTAAGCCGTAAGGATGTCTTTCAGGAAACTGATAATCCCTAAAACTAACATCATTAGCAATACTAAATCCAAAGACGTAATCTAAGGCCTTACTCTCCGGAATGTATTTTCCCCTTTTACCTATTATGATAGCAATCTCACCTTCATAATCAACCCTTTTTAATCCTTTAGGAATTATTATATAGTCATCATTTCCGATTACAGAATTACTCGGCTTTATAAAAAAATAAGGCTCTGGTGGTGGAGGAGTTGAAGCTTCTCTAGAATGTGACCTAAAATTAACTGCAGGTAAAAAAATTCGCTTCGGTATGACTGGGGGAAGTAATTTCTTTACCATGACTTCTTCTACTTCTAGATTTTTCATAATCTCAAAAGTCTTAATAAAGGAAATTGGATTAGAAATCACACATGAAAATCCATCATTACTTATTTTATAATATTTATTTTTATTAATATCAATAAATACTATACTCTTCTCTCCATCTTCCAGTACCGCATAACCTATTTTCATGAGTAAAATAAAGCGATTTAAAATTAAAAATTCTCTACTAACTCTGATTGAAAGTTTAAATTTTACTTAGTCCCCAAATATCTTAAGGTGTGAATATTGGCAGACCCCATTGAAAAATTATTAGAGCCACAGACCTTTGAAAAAATAGGAAAATTTATAGACGCTACACCAACCTTTGAAAAAATCGTTGATAAACTTAGAGAATTAGACTCAAGGGGGCAGTTAGATTCAATGTTAAATCTAATAGATCAAGCAATAACGCTAATAGATGCCATACAAAAATCAGAATTAATAAACGCATTAGTCTCTTATGCACTAGACCAATTTAGTAAGCTCCAGACATTTTGGCCAATCTTTGAAAAGCTAACAAGCGAAAGAACAGCTAACTTACTACAGAAAATAGACATCGACTCATTAATTTCCACAGCAGAAAAACTTACTCCAGTTATAAACAAACTAACTGATGAGAAAGTTATTAAGGTCCTCTCGTCGATAGACTACGACTCATTATTTTCAAGCCTAGAAAAGCTAACACCAACATTAAATAAATTTACACAGATGCTAGATAGGCTCCAAACTTCTGGTAAGCTAGACACATTATTAAATATAACTGAACAAACTATAGACTTAATTGATGCAGTAGTTAAAACTGAGTTAGTCAATACTCTAGTATCTTACGCGATAGACTTATTACCAACACTTCAATCAATTTGGCCCTTATTCCAAAAGATAAGTGATGAAAAATTAATCAAATCTCTACAATCCATGAACTTAGAAGAATTATTAACATCATTTAATAACGCAATACCATTAATAAAGAAGTTTACTGAACCAGAAGTAATAAAAACATTATCAGAACTTGATGTGAATTCGCTACTGAATACGTTAAAATTATTATCAGAACTTCAGAAGAATGGTACATTAGATAGACTATTAACCATACTAAAAATATTCTCTAACCCAGAAGTAGCAAACACCTTAACTTTAACTTTAGATAAATTCTCAAGAGCATTAGTCCAGTGGTATAAAGAACTACCTAATGCTAGACCAGCCTCAGTATGGAGTCTACTTAGACCAGATAGAGATACTGCATATGGTTTAGGCGTACTAATTTCATTAGTCAGAGAAATAGGTAAAAGTATGAGATAGAAGACTGCAAAATTTGCAGTATCCTCTGAGTTTAAAAACAAGAAGGTTACTTTATTTATTTGAGGTGTTTTTATGAGTCAAGTTAAGGTTTCTAGGACTTTGGATTTGAGGGGAATGTATTGTCCAGGACCTGTCTTAGAGACTGCTAAGGCTATTAAGCAAGTTAATATTGGTGATGTTATTGAGGTTTTGGCTACTGACCCTGCTGCTGAGCCCGACTTACAAGCTTGGGCTAAGAGGACTGGGCAGGAGATAGTTGATATTAAGAAGGAAGGGGAAGTTATAAGAGTATTAATAAGAAGAGTAAAGTAAATTATTATTATTATACTATACAATTATATATTTTTATAACAACCATAAATTTAAATAGTAGGTTCAATCACTAAGATAACGTGAAAAATCATCCTCACAATAATTTCAGAAGTAATAGTAAAAAACTTAGCCTCAGGGAGTTATTCTTCATTGCATTAGGCGGACAATCACCATTTATCTCACTCATCTCTTTCGGTACTTTTGCCATAATCATAGCAGGAAGATTCGCAGTGGTAAGTACAATTATTGCTATGATACTCGTATTACTAAATGCTACAGTAATATACTTCCTTGCAAAACGTATTACTAGAGTTGGCGGCTACTATTCTTATGCCTTTTTTGGATTAAGTGAAAGAATGGGCTTTCAAGCTGGGTGGTCTTATGCATTATTCGGCATAAGCTACGGAACCTCTTTAATGACAGGAGGTGCGTATATATTTCATTTACTCACTGGCATAAATGAATTCCTTACTGCGATTATAGTTTTACTTATAGCACTATTACTCTTATTATTAGGCGTTAATATATCAGCAAAATACGCTGAAATAGTATCGTTTGGTGAATTAATAGTAATCTTCATACTAGCAATATTCTTCATTATAACTTCAGGATATAATTTCTACAATCCATTCATAGAAAATATAGACAATGATAAATTATTATATTCGATATTATTCGGAATAAGCTTAGTATCTGGTTATGAGGCCTTAAATCCTCTATCTCAAGAAACGAAAGAAGCAAGAAAGGCTGTTGGACTAGCATCAATATTGGCAGTGCTTGTAAGTAGCATCGTTATAGCAATATTCTTCTACTCATTGGGCTCAATATACTTCACTGGAAACCTAACACAATTCTTGCTTGAGAGGTTTGGTATAATTGGTGCAATAGGTGTATCCACAGTAGCAATCTCTGATGCAGTGTTAGGTTGCCTAGTATTCATGATTGCAGTATCTAGAGTAATATATGCAATGGCGATGGATAAATTCATCCCAGAATTTTTTTCGAAAAATTGGCGAAATAAGCCAATATTTGCAGAATTACTTTCTTATGCTTCATTTGCACTAGTAATTTTACCACTTACTTATGCATTAGGACTATACAACACGCTAGAGATTACTGGATCTCTCTCGGGGTTATCAAACTTTATAATTCACTTAGAAGCCAATTTTGCATTATTAAGAATATCGTTAAGGAGAATTAAAAAGAGAATACCGGAACTATTAACTAGCTTATCCGCAACATTACTTTCAACTTACTTCCTAATTTACTCAATACCGATACTAGCGAACATAGTAGTCTACATCTTCTTTACTTGGATAATATTTGGATTCCTATACTTGGAGGCATTAGATATAATTAAAGATACTGAAGAAGAATAAATTACCTATATTGCTCTTTAGCGCTCATTTTAGTTTAAATATTTCATACTAGAGCAATTCCCTCATAAATTAGCCCTAACTAGTAATGAATAATAGTCCTCTTAGTACCTCAAATAACTAGTTTACTAATTAACCTACCAGTAAATTCTGTAAAAATCACTATACGAATAAAATTACAAATAAGATTCAATAAATTTGGTATAGCCCAAAACTCTATAGTTGAAGGCGAAATACCAGTTAGGGTAATACAGATAATTAATTAGTAAAAATTTTTAAAATAATCTATATATAATTTATATTAAAATATCATACAGACTATTCAGATGAGTCTGAAATATCTGAAAAGATTTATAACCCAAGAAAGTAGATAAACTATTGAAAATGGAAAGAGAAAAATTAATAAAAGTAGGAAAAAAGAATGCAATTTACATCCCTAAAGAAATAGCAGAAAGTATAGGAATTTCTGAAGGATCAACGATCCTAATGATCGTTAAGGAGGGAAAAATAGAGTTAATACCGTTAAAAAGACCGAGGAACTTTTGGGCTGAAATATCTAGCGAAGAGGTAGAAGAGGTTGGCGAAGAAATCACTAGAAGCCTCGGAATTAATAGTTGATACTTCCTTTTTACTACCATACCTCGGAATTAAAGTTAAGGAGATATCAGACTTAAACCTTGATGATAAAAAGTTATATTATCCCGCACTAATGCTAACAGAACTCTTCGCAGTAGTGATAAAAGAGGCTAAAAAGGTAGGACTAGAAGATTTACCAAAAGAGGCAATAGATGGATTTCTCTATATAAATTATGGGATAAACCTAATACAGCCATCAGAATACGACCTCTCCTTAGCTTATAAGATAATTAAAAAGGGATGGAGCGATATTTTCGATGCTATACTTTATTCAACCCATGTAAGGACACAATTACCAGTTATTACATTAGACAGAAAATTTATAGAATTTTTGATTAAATATAATTTTGATGTAAAAAATATAATTTTGATGTAATTTAAAAATATAGATTAAAGAGAGGTGAAAAATGGGTTAGCCCAAATCTAAGAAGTTTATGGACAAGATACAAATAAAGTATTACTTAGCGTATTATGAAAAACCTTGTATACAGAAGGGGGGTCATGAATTTAACGGGAACTCAAGAACCCTAGGTAATACATGGTTTAGTTAACTGGCGGTTAACTAGACAGTTTAAGGAGAGGTTACGATACGGCGAGAAAATATCGTAAAACCCTCAAATTTCAGACAGAGATTTATTAAACCCTTACTATCCCAACACTTAAAAATATACATTATCTTACCGATTATTAGAGAAGTTTTGGAAAAAATGCACTATTATATCATGTTTTTGAATTAGTCCATGTAATAACACATATAATAGAATTTAGTTTGGAGTACTGAAATCAATAACGTAAAACTACAGACTCTAGACTCTTCTCACCCTAAAATCTAGCATCTATTTCTAGTAAAGATTATAAAAATCTTTATATTATTATTCCTGATTTTTTGAATCCTTACTTATACTAAATATAAACATATAAAACAACTAATCAATAAGCTTATTTACTAACCTTAAGTAGTATATAGCAATGCCTTCCCGCTCCTCGAAGCTGTTCTATATCATAGCAGGAGTTGTTCTAATAGTCATTATAGGAGTCTACATATATTTACAAAACAACTCAACACCAACTACATCAGCACTACCACCCTATTTATACTCAGCACTATTAAAGTCCTCCAACATTTATGGGGAAACACTAAATCTAAATCTTCCATTTCAAAAAGGGCCGTCCAAAACAGTCTGGTATAACGGTAGTAAAGTAGTCGTAGTATATATAGGGACTGAGTGGTGCCCATATTGTGCAGCACAAAGATGGGCATTAATAATAGCACTATTAAGGTTCGGAAACTTTAGCGGGCTTACATTATTAAAATCCTCTGATAAGGATAACCCACCTAACGTACCTACCTTCAGCTTCTATAACTCTGTCTACCAAAGCAATTATGTACAGTTTTTAGCTTACGAAATTCAAGACAGAAATGGCAATAATCTAATGACACTACCACCACAATATAACCAAATATTTCAAAGTTATCAAAGCTCCATACCTTTAATAATAATAGGCGGTGTTCTCGTCCAGGTTGGGAGTGCTGTAAACCCAACTCCTATGTCTAATATGGACTGGAACTGGACGATTTATAACATTCAAATCCAGAGCGCACTCGGAAAACAGATTATTGATTCAGCAAACCAAATCACTGCTGCAATTTGCTTACTAAGTGGAAATAAACCAGAAAACGTATGCAAAAACCCTATAATTCAACAAATTGAAATTTATATTTCACAAAAATATAACATATCTTATACTATGTAATATTAATTTTTATTTTTTAAATATAAAGTAGAGATCTATACTATGTGACCTATAATATAGTATATCTCATATAAGAAAGTACAATTATCATGTCATAAATTAAGAGGTTTCGATTAATTAGATAATGAGCTTACGGAGGACTTGCTAATTTATTAAATAAATGAAGATATTTTTATCATACTCTATGCTGAGCTATGTCTTTTTATGTCTACTAGTCTGTGATAATTTACTCAAGTCTTCGCTTATCTTCTTTAGTTCTTCAGCTATCTTTAGTATTTTGTTCGAAAGTTCCTTAAGCCATGTAGGTGCTATATTTACGAATGTATCATTTAGTTTATTGTAGAGCATTTCATAAACCTCCTTTGCATTCTCATGTGTTGCTTTCTTTCCAACTTCTATAACTATAAATCCATCAGATATTGCTTCCTTCCTTGCCGATTCTGTGAGCCTTGATGCTACAAAAAATCTTACATGCGGTATCACCTGCATTTGCATAACTCTGCCAAACTCTTCCCTTACAGTGCTAACTTCTACAGGTTTATCCAGGTTTTTACATGTTACATACACGTAGAAGTAAGAATCACCGATATTCTTCTCTCCCCAAACATCTACTTCGATAATGGTACCAGCCCTGCTCTTAATCTTATAATCAATCCTTATGTTAAATCCAAGTTCCTCAAGAACCATAGCTACAATATCCTCAAGAATATCCTTACCGCGATAACCGAAACCAGCACCTTCTGAGGTAATAGCGGGTATCGTCAATTTAGTTCGAACTTCCTCTTTAGTCTGAGTTTGTTTGAATAATTGTTTAAGTTCAATTGGTACGTCACCAAGAAATTCTACTTTATACGATTTACTTAACTGACTAATTATATCGAAATGTTCATTATGCTTATATGTAGTAGTAACAACATACAATACATCACCACTTACAAAAATCCACAGAAAGTCCTTAAGATCTGACTGCGATAAACTCTCTATACTCTTAAGGACAGAAGAACTTGGAACACCTCTCATTACTATTAATTTGTAACTATACATAGGTACATCTGAAGGGAATATAGTTGGAAGCCTTACTAGAGGTTCTATATAAGCAAAGATTGGCTTATCACCGGGGTTTGGGCTTCATCGAATTTTCATGAATTTGAATCCAATTCTCAGCCCTTGGGCTTCACCAGAGTAACGGGGCAGTGCCCCACTCATCCCCCTCCACCCCTTTAGCGGGATAACCCCAACCCACACCCGTGGAATATCACGGATATGGGGGAACCCGCACATCTTGAGGAATACGTTTAAAGACGCGTTTAATTGCCTATCTAGAGTGAACCCACACCTCTCA
>JAWARQ010000006.1:0-70328 GCA_038893355.1 Sulfolobaceae archaeon | reverse complement strand
TCGCCTTAGCCCACTATAAGTACGATAACCCAACTGTAAACAGCTTAGCAATCCTTGCCGGTTTTCTGCTTCTATTAATCGCATATTATATTGCTCACTTCTATTATTATTCCTAATGAGATATTAAACGAGTAGAAATATTTTTAAATATGCTTATCTTTTTATCTTATTGTGATTTGTGAGAAGTGGATTTTCAGATTTTTAGTTAAGGGTGAGATGGATAGAAAAGAGTTCATAGAATGGTTGAAAAGGAATTTCCCTCAATCGAAACTTCTAAGACTTATTCTTGAAAAATTGGAGTTAATAAATGAAGATCCATTAAGTACGCTAGGGAGAAGCTTGGAATAGATAAATACGGAAATCCAATGTTCTCCATTGAGGTTACTGGAGATATAAGGATACTTTACAGTGTGGATTCAAAAAATTGTGTAGTTTTTATTTGGGAGATCGGATCTCATAAGAAGGTTTATGGACGTTAGCCTTCTCCTCCTCTTCAATTTGTTTAATAGCCTCCTCAAATACTTCCCTTAATTCATTAAAGTCACTGAATTCAACAAAAGTGTCTTCTCCTTTCTTCACAGTCTTCATATGTATATATTTGTTACAAGCATTAAAAAGGATGTGCTAAACCTCAAACCTAACTCTATATTTAATCTCTGTATAAGAATTGATATCATCAAATGTAAAGTAATAATTCTTACCCTCAAATTCGTATATTAGCTTAAGGAAATTTTCTTACCATAAAAAAATATTGTAATATTTACTCATGAGCTAATAAATATTTTGAACTTTCTCCCTTATTATTTTTATTGTTTATTAGTACAATTTTTCATTTAGTAAGAAGATATTTTTCTTATATGTTTTTAATGTAACGTAAAAATGTAACGATTTTCCTATAAATGCTAACCGTATTCCACATAACGCCCTTGAAGAAGGTTGTCATCACCAAGTACTTTTGCCTTCAGTACCTTACCCTCTTCCGCCACTTTCCATATTAGGAAATGTATAATTGAGGTACTCTGGTACTGTAACACGTATTGCATTATTACATCATCATTGTTAACTAACCATTAGATAACCTCTTTCTCGATATAGAACTCGGCTTACTCCTCAAAAACTTTAAGGTTTTTCTGAATAACGTGTACTCTAAACGGCGTTCGTGGATCTTCATCGCAAAATTTTACGTTTTGCCGAAGCTTTTAAACAAAAATTGGCAACAATAACATGGGGCGTAAATATGACGAAAGGAAAGACCCGTTATAAATACGGTGACGTCGTAGAGACTTACCTAAAATTGAAAAATAGCAGTGGGGGTATGGGGTGTCCCCCACAATGCGGCCGCCGGGATTTGAACCCGGGATTACCGGCTTGGAAGGCCGGCGTCCTAGACCAGACTAGACGACGGCCGCAAGTAATATTTTAATAAGGAAAAATAAAAAGTTTTCACGTATTAGGCCTTAGGATTAGGCATTTGATCTAGGATTTCTTTTACTAATTTAGTGAATTCTTGTCTTCTATCTCTAAATACTTCTGTATAAGTCTGAGCCCAACGTATTGTAGGATCCCCTCTACTAAATCTATCGTATTGCTCATATCTCATTCCTGCTTCTGATCCAATTACGTCCCAGAGTAAATTAAATAATTTAACTCTTTCGAGTGCATTTATTCCTTTCATAGCCATATACTTTTCTATTAAAATTCTCTCTTCAGGGTTTTCAAAATCTTTTAGTCCAGCTGGAATAGGAATTGAGGCGCCAGCTGATATTAACCTTAGTATTTCATTTGCCCTAGGTACAGCTTTCATATTAAAATGACTAGCAGAAATTGCTATATACGGGTTCGGTCTTACTATATTTGGAAGCTCTTGCGCAGCGGCCTCACAAGCTATTAAAGCAGCTTCATTTAACGCTAAGTATATGAGAATTTCACCTATCTTTTCTTGTACATTTATAAAATTACTTATTCCTGATGCTTCGGCTATTGTAATTGCTAGCCCAGCAAGAAACTTAAGCCTGGCATAATGCTGTATTACGAAATGCCAATTAAACCATCCTCTTAGATTCACTGTGTGCCACATTAAATCTTCTATTAATTCGGGTTTCTTGAAGAATATTATTCTACTCCAGGGTACTAAAACATTATTAAATATTAGAATAGCATCAGATTCCTCAAATCTCGAAGATATTGGATATTCAAATTCTCCACCCTCTCTAGGCTGAAAGCCTCTTCTTGCTAGAAATACTACCCCCTTTTCAGTGGTTGGTATTGAAAAGTAAATTGCATATCTAGGATCTGAATCTCTTCTTATATTTGGCAAGTACCATAACATTTCAGCATAAGGTCCAGCAGTAGAGATCATTGCAGCACCTCTAACTATTACTCCTTCGCTATTCTCACTGACGATCCCTACTTGAATATAGGGATCTTCCCACTGTGATGGTGGTCTTGATCTATCGTACATCGGTGCTACTATTGCATGAGTATAGAATAAATCCCTTTTTGTCGCTTCTTTATATATTTCTATAGCATTCTCCATGAACCTACTTCCAAAGTTTTTACCAAAATAGTCCTCAGCATGTGCAAAGAATACCATAGTCCATATATTAAGATAATCAGGACTTCTACCAAAGAATCCTCTGTAAAATTCATATATCTTTACTAAACCTTCTCTTATCCTTCTTAAATCTTCTTTAGTCCTAGGCCTCAAGAACGATATACTAGTTTCTTCTCCTACATCTGGATTATAAACCCTTAAATACTTTTGATATTCGTTCTCCCAATGAAGATCATAATATTTTGCAACTGTTCTAACTGGTATTCTAAATGCAGGATGCTCAGTTACATCCTTTACGACTTCACCCTGATAGTATACTAGCGGTGGGTTTGCTCTTATACTATTTATATAATCAATACCTCTCCTTATCATGCCTTCCACCTCTTTAATTCACCAGTTTCGATATCTTCTACACTAACCCATTCGTTCAACCAAGACTCTGGTATTGGTCTCCCCCAGAAATCGCTTCTATATCTTGCCTGTTCATAACTCCACACTATTGGTTTCCACTTATCTAAATCAAGTATTACATAATCAGAAGTAAAGAACTCTATTCTGTTCTTATCTAAATCTCTGAGATAGATATAATACCCTTGTGTAACTCCATGTCTTCCCGGACCCCTTTCAATGCTGTCCCAAAGTTCAGCTGATGCCAAAATATCTGCTGCTTTAATAATATCCTTAACGTCATGAACGTAATATGATTGATGATGGTATCCTGGTGATTTATTTTTATGCTGAGAGACTGCCACCTCGTGAGAATCTCCTCTCCTAGTAAACCATAATACCATTGGATTGCCATCTTTATCTAGGAATCTTTCTGTTTCATAATATCCTAACACATTCTTTAAGAAGTTAGATTCCTTCTCAAGATCTTCTACAACGTAATTTACGTGAGCTAGTCTAATGGGAGAAACCCCTCTATGAACATAAAACTTCATTCTTAAATCACCAACATATTCCATATCATAATAGAAGAGCATAGGAATTCCAGATGGACTTTCTACTAATATGGCTTCAGAAACTGCCTTCTCCCTAAATTTCTTAAATTTTAAACCTAGCTCTTGGGCAGTATTAATTACATTATCTAGTTCCTCTTCTCTCTTCACCCTAAATCCTATGTAACATAAGCCAGTTCTATCTGCCCTCTTTAAGACTAGACTGTGGTGTTGCCCTTCTTCAATTCCCCTTAAGTATAATTTTTCACCGTCCTTCTCAGTTTCCACAAGACCTAATAATTCCACGTAGAAAAATCTAGCCCTTTCCAGATCTGTTACTCTTATGCAGACATGGGAAAGTCTTAAGACATCTATCATTAAATGATACTTTAATTCAATACTAAAAAATGGTCAATTAAACAAGTTAAAGGTATAAAGATTAGATAACACTACTTCTTTTTTCCGTACATATCCCTAATTAACTTTTTATCTATCTTCCCAGTACTTGTCTTTGGAATCTCTTCTACGAATATTATCTTATCTGGAATCCACCATTTTGGAAACCTATTTAGAGAAATTAGGTAATCAACAATTTCCTTTTCTGTTAAGATTCCCCTATACTCCTTCTTAGGTACAACTAGTGCAATAGGTCTTTCACCCCACCTCTCATCTTTTACACCAACTACAGCAGCCTCTAATACTTTAGGATGAGATGCAATAGCATTCTCTAAATCAATAGAAGATATCCATTCTCCACCACTCTTAATTATATCTTTAAGCCTATCAACAACTTTAATGTAACCCTTCTCGTCAATAGTTACTAAGTCCCCAGTTCTTAACCAGATTTTATTCTCCCTTAATCTAAATGCCTCCTTAGTCTTTTCAATATCGTTATAATACTCGCTAGCAACCCATGCACCAGAAACCCATAATTCACCAACAGTTTTTCCGTCCCATGGAAGTTCATTTTCACCTTCTATTGACATTAATTTCATTTCTATTCCAGGGACTGGTATTCCTTGCTTAGTAATCTGGTCGAGATCGTCAGTATTATTTATAGAAGCAATAGCTTCTGTTTCAGTCATACCCCATGCATGGATTAGTTTTACTCCGTATTTCCTAAACTTTTCAGCTATAGCCCTAGGAGGCTCGGCACCACCGGTTACTACAATTTTAAGTGATGAAATATCATAGTTCTCCCTCTCTATGAAATCTAAGAAATCAATCCATACTGTAGGTGCGCCTGCAGCTATAGTAACTTTCTCTTTCTGAATTAATTCTGCCAGGTCTTTAGATTTAGGCCTAGGACCAGGTAATACTAATTTTGCACCTATCATTAGGGACGCAAACGGAAAATTCCACCCATTAATATGAAACATTGGGACTACGACTAACACTGTATCACTCTTAGTTATTCCTACTACATCTTTTAATAGAAGGTTCAACGAATTTAAATAGGTAGTTCTATGCGTGTAGACTATCCCCTTAGGTTTTCCAGTTGTTCCAGAAGTATAACAAGCAATTGCATCATAATCTTCATCAATCATAGGTAGTTCTTTTATGGGATCTTGCGATTCAATAATTTTATCAAACTCTTTGTCAAGTATAAATGCATCCTTCAATACTCCTCTTGACTTAAGTTCATTAGCTATATTACTGAACTCTGGAGATGCAAGTAAATATTTATCACCAAAATGCTTTATAACATATTCTATCTCTGAAGGATGAAATCTTACGTTTATTATATGAAGTACTAAGCCTATAATAGTTGAGGCCATATAAGCTTCAAGATGGGATCTTGTGTTCCATTCTAATGTAGCAATCCTATCACCCACTTTTAAGCCCAATGAATTAAAGAATGATGCAAGTTTTCTAGATCTTTTAGCAAATTCCAGATATGTATATCTTTCAATTTTACCTTCATAATTCCTCCAAACTATTTCTTGATCCTTATATAAATTCTCTACTCTCCAAAAAATATGCTGCAATGTTAATTGAAATTTATATTTCATAAGTATATTAGATATAGTTTGCATAAAAAGTTTTCTGGTAAAGAAGAGATAGTATTATAATCAATATTATTCCCTACAATTCAAATAATTTTTAATACTTTCTTTTTTATTTATAAACCATGTATAGAATTGGTGCTATTCTCTTTATAATAGGTTCCCTACAATTTATACTTATAGGAATGTTATTATCAGAAATTCTTTATCCTAATTATAACCCTTTAATAAACTACATAAGTGATCTAGGTGTAGGAAAAACAGCCCAAATATTTAATACTTCAGTAATAATATTAGGAATATTAATAATAATTGGTGGAATTTTTATTGGCTTAAGTTATATTAAAAGCATAGGGAGATACGTATTTTCTACCCTATCTACTATAACGGGAATAGGTGCAATAGGAGTAGGGATCTTCCCAGAGACTATGCCACCTCATTCTCTATTTGCGCTAGTCACATTTTTAGTAGGCGGAATTACAATACTTTATTCTGTAACTTTTTTGAAGACAAGGTTTAGATATTTTTCTTTAATAATGGGTTTATTATCATTATTTGCATTAATTTTATTTCTTTATAAATTTAATACTCCAATTGGAATAGGAGGGATGGAGAGGTTGATAGTATATCCACAATTAATTTGGGCTATAATATTTGGTATTTATATCTTTAAGGAAAAATCTAGTATAAAATAGATTTATGAATCATTACATAAAAATATTTAAAAAGGGCGAGTTTAATAAAATAATAGAAATGACGGAATATAAGAGATCTGAAGTAATTAAAGTAGCTGCAGCAGGTGTTATGGGTACTACAATAGAGTGGTATGATTTCTTTATAGCAGGTACAGCAGCTACTATAGCATGGCCGCAAGTTTTCTTTCCATCAAAAGATCCTGCAACTAGCTTACTAAACTCGATAATTTCCTTCGGTGTAGGTTTTATTGGTAGGCCAATAGGCGCAATATTATTTGGACATTTTGGTGATAAGTTAGGAAGGAAAAATATGCTTATTTGGACTTTATTGACAATGGGAATAGGAACTTTAGGAATAGGATTAACCCCACCATATAATCCTATGGGAGGATGGATAGGAATTGGTGTTCTTGCTGGGATATTAGTAACAATATTTAGGCTTATTCAAAGTTTAGGTGTTGGTGGGGAGTGGGGTGGGGCTACTGCATTAGTAGCAGAATTTACGGCTAAGAGTAAATATAGGGCATTTTGGGGTAGTTGGGTACAACAGGGTGTTCCATTTGGGTTAATAGCTGCTAATGGTGTATTTTTAGCCCTCTCAACTTCACTTTCACAACAAGACTTCTTAAGCTGGGGCTGGAGAGTACCATTTTATATTGGTGCGATAGTTATTGTAATTGGTATAATAATTAGGTATAAAATTAGTGAAACTCCACTATTTAAACGATTTTTAGAAACTAGACAAGTAGAAAAGGTTCCATTTGCAACACTACTTAAAGAACAGTGGAAGACTGTATTATTATTAGCAATAGGTTGGTGGTATGTAAATTCCTTGTTCTATATAATTACAAGCTTCTCTCAAGGTTATTTAGTATTACTAGGATTTACTAGACCATTTGCAACATTTACAGTACTCATAGCATCCGTAATTGCAGTATTCATAACTGTTTTAGGTTCTGTTGTTGCTGATAAAATAGGTAGAAGACCAGTACTTTTAATATCATCTATAAGTTCTGGTCTTCTTAGTATACCTTATATACTAATGCTTAACTTGAAAGACCCAATTATAGCATTACTAGCACAAATAATGCTTTTAAATATCGTATTGTTTGGTTATGCAGTCCTACCTGCTTATTTCGCTGAGCATTATCCCACCAAGTATAGATATACTGGTACTGCATTTACTTATCATATAGCATCACCCTTCTCTGGTGGTTTAGCCCCAATTATTGCTGGAATATTTGTAGCAAGCCTTGGTGGTGCGAGCGCTGCTGCAATTTATATAGGATTATTAGGTTTAGCTTATGGAATAAGTTCAGCAATAGCTATATTCTTAGCTAGAGAAACCGTAAAAAGTGAGTTAAAAGAATAATTAAAATAAATAAAAATTTTTTATTCTTTTCTAATAAATTCATAAATATAATATCCTTCTGGTTCTCTTCTTGTTATTATAATCTTTAACTTCATTCCAACTTTAATCTCTTTAGGGTTAACATTTACCCATCCTAAAATATTTACCCCTTCTTTTAATCTTACAACGCCTACTATATAATCTGGATAGTGAGAGAAACTAGATGGCTTTACATTTATTATCGTATAAGTTAAGAGTTCTCCCTCATTTGATAATTCTACATATTTTAAATTAGAATTCATACACTCACTACAATCTCGCTGTGGTGGAAAGTAAATTTTTCCACATTTATCACATTTAGTTCCTAATAGTTTGCCATTTTTCAAATTATCAAAGAACTCCATTATATTCTTTATAGGTATTATATACCTTAACCTTAATTCTCTAGTACTTACCCATAACGGGTTACCAGTTCTCTTATCTATAATTATGGGAAATCCCATATCTTGAATTGATTTTTCTACAACTTCTAATGACCTCTTCTCCTCCTCGTTCTTTAAATTAGTAACATCAATTAAGCCCATTATTAATCCCTATTTGGTTTTTGCAGAGAATATATCGTTACATAAGCATAATGTCCAGTACCACCAACATTGTGAGAAATTGCATAACCTTTCTTAATCTCAGCTTGAGTACCTTTAAATGCTCTCTGTTGCAATTGTCTTGTCATTGAAACTGCCATACTGACTCCAGTAGCACCAATAGGATGACCCTTTGCCTTTAATCCACCATCAACATTCACTGCAATTCTCCCGCCGACATAGGTTTGTTCTTCCCTAGCTAAAATATATCCTTCTCCTCTTTTAGCAAATCCTAAATCTTCATAAGCTAATATTTCAGCTATTGTAAAACAATCGTGGACTTCTGCTACATCAAAATATCTCCAAGTTTCATTATATTCAAATCCAGCCCTCTTTAATGCTTCATAAGCGGCAATTCTAGCTGCTTCTATGGATAAGAAGTCGTCCCTCCTAGATAAATTTGCTGTACCAGACGCAAAACCTTGGGAAACTATCCATACAGGCGTATCAGTAACTTTTTTAGCAATATCTTCTGCAGCTAATATTACTGCTGCAGCACCATCAGTTATTGGTGAAGAGTCTAAAAGTTTTAAAGGATATGCAACTGGCCTAGATTTAAGATATTCTTCCATGTTAATCGTTTTTTGAAACATTGCATATGGGTTCAAGGAACCATAATAGTGATTTTTAATCGCAATTTTACCTAAATCTTCTTCTTTCATTCCGTATTTAGCCATATATCTTGTTGCATATAATGCATAATATCCTGGGAAAGTTAATCCAAAATTTTCAAACTCCCAGAAATAATTTCCTGCCCTGCCTATCATTTCTACCACTGCGGGGTTAGGTGATTGATACATTTGCTCTACTCCAATAACCATAACTACTTTTGCTTCACCTGACTTTATTGCTTGATAACCTACCCTTAATGCGGCGCTTCCAGTTGCACATGCAGCTTCAACCCTCATTGTACCTTTAGGCGCTAATCCACAGTACTCTCCTACTACTATTGCAGGCAAGGCCTCAGAACTCCACATTCCAGCGTTACCAACTACAAAGATATCTATGTCTTTTGGAGTCATGTTTGCCTCTTCTAATGCTTGTTTTACTGCTTCCCATGCTAGTTCTTGTAAATTTACATCATTCCTCACTCCAAACTTACTATGACCAGTTCCTACGATTGCTACATTTACCATAAGTATATAATTTGATTAAAGTTAAAAAAATTCTTATGAGAATTTAACGCCACTCTTTTTCATTAAGTACCTTAGTGACAATAGCACTATCGCAGAAAATACTACAGACAAAGATAGGAAAAGCTCACTGAAAATAAGCGAACCAGTTAAATCTCTAAGATATCCGAAGATATATGGTCCTGCAAAGCCTCCTAGATTGCCTATAGAGTTTATCCACCCTATCGCTACAGCCCTAGTTATTCCGTATAATGTAGTTTGTGGAATTGGCCAAAATGGTGGAAATGCGGCATAGACTCCGACAGTTGCTATTATTAAGAAGACAAATAAGATTGATGATGGTAATGAATTAGTAAATAAGGAGAGTAGTAAAAAGCCTAGAAAGCCCACTATCATTGGAATGGAACTATGATAAAACCTTTCTCTAGTTCTATCTGCATGCCTACCATTTAATATCATGGCTATTGCAGCTAACGCGTAAAGGATACCGTTCATAATCCCTATTAATACGTTAGAAGATCCGAATAGGCTCTTTAATATTGATGGGGAGAAAAATGTCACACCATATAGGGACGTAACCAGTAAAAAGTAGACTAAAGCTAACAATATTACCCATGGATGGAATAGGCCAGTTCTGATAGACTGAATTAAGTTCTCTGGCTTATCTTTTTTCTCAGCCTCTAGTTGGTTGTATATATATATTTTCTCTTCTTCAGTAAGCCATCTTGCATCTTTCGGCCAATCATCTAGCAAGAATAGTATTACTATACCCCAAATTATTGAAGGTATTCCTTCTAATATTAGTAACCATCTCCACCCTGCTAATCCAAACCAATTCACACCTAATAGCAAACCTCCTATAGGTGAAGCTACTGCATTAGAAACTGCTACTGCGGACATGAAAAATCCTACCGCTCTAGCCCTTTCTTCAGCGGTAAACCAATGGGTTAGATATACAATTATTCCGGGGAAGAAACTAGCTTCCATTAAACCTAATATAAATCTAGCTATGTAGAGTTGTAATGCATTTTGAATAAGACCAGTTAAAGATGCAACTATTCCCCAGGATACCATAATTCTCATTATCCATATTCTTGCACTATATCTTTCAACTATATACGTCCCTGGAACTTCTAATATGAAGTAGCCTATAAAGAAAATTCCAGAAGCAAGACCAAATTCAGTAGCCGTTATTCCTAAATCGCTAGCCATACCTAATTGAGCTAAACTAATATTTGTCCTATCAAGGAATGCCATAAGGTATGCGACCCATATTAATGGTATTATTCTTTTCCATTTCTTAGATAATAACTTTCCAACATCCATAATTTAATTATAAATTCCTACTATAAAAGTGTAGCCGTTATTCCTAAATCGCTAGCCATACCTAATTGAGCTAAACTAATATTTGTCCTATCAAGGAATGCCATAAGGTATGCGACCCATATTAATGGTATTATTCTTTTCCATTTCTTAGATAATAACTTTCCAACATCCATAATTTAATTATAAATTCCTACTATAAAAGTACTAAGTTAAGTTATTAATTCTGCTAAGTCTATTACATTTCCAAATCTGGATAAATTCATATAGCAGAAAGGACAAACTACGATTATATTTTTAGATACTTTATTCAATTGAGAAACACGATACTTTGCTATTTTTTCACTTAATTCTTTATTAATCATATAAATCGGATAACCACAACATGTACCATTTTCCCTATCATTTATTAGCCAATCTTCTACTACTTTCACTCCAGCCTTTTCTGCTAGATCCTTATATCCCCTCTTATTATGAAACCGGAAGTAGAGACAAGAATCGTGAATAACGTATTCTTTCTCTCCGTTGGCTTCGCTTATTACGTTCACTTTACTTATTAATTCAAAATATGGTATAATTTCTATATTCACTCCTAATAATTCTTTACCTCTAACAAGTGCATTATATGAATGTGGATCAACGGTAATTATCCTTTTTATACCCTTTTTTTGGAAGAGATTAAATACCTTTTCTATATACTCTCTGAACTCCTTTAATAATCCGAATTCTAATAACAAAGCTCCACTATAAGGCTCTTCTTCATATAGGTAAGCGAAGCTTATCGAATTCTTCTTAAGGAGATTTGCAATATTCTTTAATATCTTATAAGATCTTAAAATTCGATCTTCCTTTGGCTTTAAAAATCTAACTAACGCAGATAACTTAGTAAAAAAAGGCAATCTAGTAAATTTGTCAATATGCTGTTCTATTTCTTCTAGTAATGGGGAGATTTGATACATGCAGCCCGTATATAGTATTGTTTCCCCTTCGTTAGGTAAATCGTTAGCCCAATTAGTACAGATTTTCTTATCTATTGGAAATGGAGTCATGGAATTATTAAGAGAAGGTAAGACAACATCCTTTATTAGCTTTATAAGAGCTTCCTCCACATAATATAAAAATTTTTAATTATATATAAGACATTGGTCTCCCTTTTTTCCATGAGTTTATAAGGTAAATATCCCTAGGATCTGCTAATGATAATGCTAATTTATACGGTTCACTGTTTTCTCCAAACTTATCTGAAACTATGTTTAGTGTCATTCGTCTAACTTCCCTTTCGTCAGCTATTCCAATTATATGAAGATATTCATGAAGTATTACCACGTATAAATATTCAGCCTTGTTCATTTTAGTTGAAGATAGGGGTATTGAGTTTATATAAATAGTTGGTTCATTTGCCCTCACATAAGCTAAGATAGAAGGTTCAAAAGGATATACTATAACTCTTACACTAGGTATATATTTACCGTTAGTGTACCTTAATAAATCCTCCCTTACGATCTTAGCTATTATCTCTGGATTAAATGATTCTGGCATATGTGAGTATTTACTTAAGCAAGTAAAAAATTTATGCGGGGGGTGGGATTTGAACCCACGCAGGCCTACGCCAGCGGAGCCTCAGTCCGCCCCCTTTGACCTGACTCGGGCACCCCCGCAATTTAAAAATAGGCTAGATAAGGAAATAAAACTTATGTGCCTTTTACTTAGAAGTTTTAGTCTAGTCCTAGCTTTCTCGAAATACCTCTAGCTGCTAAAATTCCAGTTGCCGCTGCTACGTTTATTCCCCTAGATAGACCAACACCATCGCCCGCTGCAAATAAATTATCGACTACAGTCTCCATATTGCTATCAACTATAACTTTCATACTATAATATTTGATTTCAGGAGCATAAAGTAGGGTATTTGAAGAGTATATACCAGGTGCTATGTCATCTAATCTTTCAAGACCTTCAAGAATATTAGTAAGAACTCTATGTGGTAATCCCATACTTATATCGCCTGGAGTTACATCTTTAAGGGTTGGTTTGACTGTTGACCTATTTATTCTATCCCAAGTGCTTCTTCTTCCTTTCTCTAAATCAATTAGTCTCTGTAATATAGGCTTTTCCCCGCCTAACCTTGTCATTAACCTCGCTATACTCTTACCATATTCTATAGTATCTTCTAGCGGGTCAGATAGTTTTATTGTGGTGAGGAAAGCAAAGTTTGTATTTTGGCTTTTTCTGTCTACATAAGTCTCCCCATTTACTCCTATAGTACCATCATCGTATACTTCCTTCATAACAAATCCTCTAGGATTAACACAGAATGTTCTAACTTTATCGTCGTACTTTTTAGTATACATAACTATCTTAGGATCCCAGACAGCACTAGTTAATTCTTCAGTTATAAGAGCCTCAACTTCAACTCTTACCCCTATGTCTAATGGCGCAGGCATCATATCTACTCCTAGCTTTTTAGCCTGATTATAGAACCATTGTGCCCCCGCTCTTCCTGGAGCAACTAATACTATCTTACTCTCTATTTCACCCTTGTTAGTCTTTAATAGGAAAACACTACCTTTCTTTTCTATCGTATAAACTTCTGTTAATTCACTTACTACGATGCCCTTACTCTCAATATAGTTCGTAATATTTTCAATAACTAATGGTGTCTTATCACTTCCTATATGTCTCTGTCTAATAGGTATAAACTCCGCGCCTGCCTTCGCAGCCTTTCTTTGAATTTCTTTTACTTTTTCCATATTAGGTTCAAATAATCTGTCTTTCGGTGCACCAAATTTTATAAAAATTTGATCAATATAGTCAATTAATTCTTGCGCTTTATCCCAACTTTTTACTAACTCGTGCAAATCTCCACCTATATCTGGTCTTAAATTTATTATTCCACTACTATAAGTACCTGCGCCTCCTATTCCATAATTTATGTGACAAGGATTACAGAACGTACACTTTTCTTTCGGCGAAAGTAATGGACATGTTCTCTTTATAGCCCTTACTCCTTTATCTACTAGAAGTATTTTATAATTACTTTTACCATTAATTCTCTGGGCTAACTCATAAGCTGCAAATAATCCTGCTGGACCTGCACCTATAATTACTACATCCTTATACATTACTCCACACCCTTTTCCCTTCTTAAATCAATAATATCTAACGAATCCTCTCCAGTCCCTATTAGTGTAATTGGAACTTTAAGTTGTGATTCAACTTCCTCAAGCCAGATTTTAGCTTGATATGATAACTTATTAAAATCCCTAGCACCCTTACATTCTTTGAATAATGAATCTAGTTTAGTTATTGCTACTTGTGTTGCCCCGTTAACCCTTACTGCCTCCTTAGCTAATTTAACATTAAATGGAGCAACTCTCCTTTTTCTTCCAGTTACTGTAGCTACTTCAATTAAGCCTAACCTTTCCGCCTCTTCTTCTTTCAATTCTCCTTCCAATTTTCCGCCTCCAACCCTTGTAGTAAACGATTTGAATACTACAATTACGTTTTTAACATACTTTGGTCCAACTCCTAATTCACTTAATACTCCAGATGCAGTAGTATTTCTACTCGTTACGTATGGATATTCGCCATGATAAAGACTTAAACCATAACCTTGCGTTCCTTCTACTAAAACTCTATTACCTCTCTCAATCTCTTCTAAAGTTAATAATGGTACATTATCTAAAAACTTCTTTAATTCGTCGTAATCTTTAGCTAGTTTTAACTTTCTCAATATCCTTTTAGCCTCTGCATAACCTACTCCTTGGCCAGTACTTCCTATAACTTTCATTAAATACTCATCTTTTCTCTCCTCTTCTATTTCACTTTGAGTTATTATTGCAGTCCTATAATCTACTATTATCCTATCTTGTGATTCTGTCTGAGTAATTTCTGAAATTAAAACTTCTAATGAAGTAACAGCACCAGGTGCTATTGCTAATTTTGTGGACTTATTAATGAATGCAGATGGTACTATTCTTATTTTCCAAGTTTTTCCTTGATAGACTACAGTATGTCCTGCGTTAATACCTCCAGTTCTTACAGCCAACTTAGGGTTATCATTTAGTGCGAGGTAAGATACAATTTTTCCCTTTCCTTCATCACCATAAAATCCGCCTACTACAATATCTAGCATTAAGCACCGTTTTGGTATTTATCGTTTATGAGTATAAAAAGAATTCGATAATGGTTTTATAATTACAGATATCCTTAGAACAAGAATATTACCTATTTCTAGTACGTGGCATATGTTAATTATAGATTTAAGTTAGGATTTTATCTAACATTCCATTATTTATTGCTCTTTTTATTTCAATTGCAATCCTTCTTCCCATACTCACTGGGTAACCGAAGTAAAGCTTAGAGTAATTACCACCGATTCCCATATGGGCGTTTGTACCTCCCCCTATCCTAGGTGCTACATCATAAACTACTACATCAAGATCTGGTGTTACCATTAGTTGTAGTGTAAAAGGTCCAATTATGCCAGGTGGTTCTAGTTTTCTAGTTGCCTCTACGAAAGAATAACCGATTTCAAACAATTTTTCGAGCAAACTTTCCCTGATCGTCGCCGGTTCATGACCAACTTCTATTAATCTTGGAGTCCTATTTAGCTTTATTTGGATTTCTGCAGGCAATCTATATAGAGAATCCCAATCACTTTGAATTCTTCTATCTATGCTTATTATCTCTACTCTATTCTCTACTATACTATTAAAGTAATTGACGTTAAAATGTGCACCAAAAATGAATTCTTCTATGATCATACTCTTTAATGATTCCTCATCTATTATACCTTGCTTTATTAGCCTAGAAATTTTAGATTCTAAATCTTCCCTATTTATAGCAAAAAAGAAACCTCTCTCTATTCTTCTCTTAGCCTCTGGCATTTTTACTATAACTGGACCATCAACTTCGTTAATCTTATAATTCCTTGGCCTATTAATCTTAGCTTCATCAAGTAATTTATAATAATTCTTTTCACCAATTCTCTCTTCCCATCTTAACATAAATTTGTTCCCGAAGAATTTTACTCTCATTCTCTCTATATTATCATAACCTAGATATACTGCCAAACTTCTATTAGGGACTAATATTGCATTTTCTTTAACTAACTTCTCTTGAACTTCTTCAGATGCTATCTCTTTAAAATCATTCAAAATTATTATATCATCTACTATTCTTTTAAATTCCAGATAAGGTCTTTCTCTCCCTTTTTTAGCTAATGCTATTGTTCTAAATCCTTCGTCCTTTGCACCATCGAAAACGTCTAGTGCTGAATGACTAGCCAAACATGCAATCTTATTCATTATGTAGTTACCTCATTAAGTCTATTTTTACTTATTGCTAATTTAACTTCTCTTGCAATTCTTTTACCCATACTCATTGGTTCGTCCCAGTAGAACCAGCTATATGGGCTTCCGTTTGTATATAAGTTAGTCCCTGCTACGATTCTACCAGAAAATTCAAAAACTACTATTTCCTGCTCGTCAGTAACTATAGACTCTAAACAGTAAGGTCCAATCATCCCTGGAGGCACAAGCTCTTTAGTTGTTTTCACAAAATTTTCTGCGTACTCATAAACTTTGGGTAACAAACTTTCCCTTGCAACTGCAGGAATATTTCCGACTACAACAAATGTTGGCTTTACACTAATACTATTAAAAGGGATCCTTCTTAATCCATCAATATTAGTTTCATATCTGATATCTATTCCCATTATCTCATTTCTATTAAGTAGTGGGCTGTAAAAGAACTGAAAATACATTGGAACTCCTATTATGTACTCTTGAATTATAACATCATTTATATCATTAATTAATTTCTTTTCAATTAATTCTTTTAAACCATTTTTTAGTTCTGCTTTATTCCTTGCAACGAAATAACCCCTTCCACCCTTTGCGCCATGTAATTTTACTATAACCATTCTATCTACATCTTCTACAGACTCAAAATGAGTAGGAATTTTTATCCCTGACCTTTTTAATAACTCCATCTTCTTATACTGATTTGACTCCCACTCGAAGATGTTCTTATTACCAAATATTCTTACATTAATCTTCCTTACTCTATCCATTCCTAGGTACTCGACTAAACTACCGTGTGGGATAAAGACCGAATCATGTAATAGATTAATATTCGAAACTGCTTGATCTAAGCTTTCAAAAGTTAAAATTTTGTCTATAAACCAAAATTGCTTATAAAAATTTAATCTTTTAGATTCAGTAATTACTGCAGTTTCAAATCCCTCTTTCTTAGCACCATGCAAAATTTGTAGAGATGAGTGACTTCCTATCGTAGATACTATCATTTCAGCTCAAGAAAAAATAAACTATTAAGATCATAAAAAGTATTCTTATCAAATGTCAGAAGTCTGTCCACTAGAGTGGAGATATGGAAGTAAAGAGATGAGAAAGGTATTTAATAGACAAAATATAATAAATACTTTTATCAAAGTTGAAAAAGCATTATTATTATCCCTTCACAAATTAGGTTACATTAAGCAATTAGATGAAAAAAAGTTAGATGAAATTAAAATAACTGCTAATGAAGTCGAAGAACTAGAAAAGAAAATAGGCCATGACGTAATGGCTTTAGCAATCTTAATAGCAGAAAAGTTAGGGGGTGAGGTAGGAAATTTTGTCCATTTCGGGGCTACAAGTTATGACATAGTTGATACTAGCTATGCATTATTATTTAAAGATGCCCTAAATATAATAAAAAGTAAATTAATAAAAATAATTTCTATTTTAATACTACTTTCAGAAAAATATGAAAATAGTATTATGCCAGGAAGAACTCATGGTCAACATGCATTACCAATAACTTTAGGATTTAAATTTGCAAATTATGTATACGAATTAACTCGAAGTTATGAAAGAATACTAGATCTAGAAAAGAGGCTAATTAGGCTAAAGTTCTCAGGAGCAGTAGGTACTATGGCTGCTTATAGGGGAAAAGGTCTTGAAGTAGAAAAAGTTATGAGTGAGATATTAGGCTTAGAACCACATCCAATTTCAACTCAGGTTGCGCCTAGAGATTCTTTTGCAGAGTTAATATGTACCCTTGCGATTTTAGCATCACAGTTAGACAGACTAAGCTTAGAGGTTAGAGAATTAATGAGGCCAGAAATTGGAGAACTAGCTGAAGGTGTTGAAGGAAGAGTAGGAAGTAGTACAATGCCACAGAAGGAGAATCCAGTAACAGCTGAAAAGATAAGTGGATTGGCTAAAGTTATTAGAGGTCTTGTAATAACCTCTTTAGAGAATATACCATTGTGGCATGAAAGGGATTTAACAAATAGCTCTTCAGAAAGGATAGTAATTCCACATGCATTCTTAATAATTGATGAAATGCTAGATAGTACTATTTTACTACTAAATGGATTGAGAGTAAATGAAGAGAGGATGAAAAAGAATTTAGAAGTCACTAAAGGATTAATAGTTGCAGAAAGTTTAATGATTGCACTAACCCAGAAGGGTATGCCTAGACATAAAGCTCATGAATTAGTTAGAGAATTATCACGAAATGTTATTCAAAACGATAAATCCTTACTTGAGGTTGCAATAAATGATAAAAGGGTTAGAGAATATTTAAAAGAGGAAGAGATCAGAGAATATCTTGATCCTACTAAATATCTCGGCTCTTATAGGGAGCTAATACAGAGGAGTTTAGAATATGCTAAGCGTATCATTAATTTAGAAGCTTTCTCCTAAATTTTCCAGGAAAGCTTTAACTTCTTTCAACGTGGGACCTAAAGCCCCTATCTTTGTTACCGAGTATGATGCAATATACGTAGCAATTCTTGCTGAAGTTATTATATCATACCCCTTTAATAATGCAGAAGCTAAAGCACCATTAAATACATCCCCTGCTCCTGTTTCATCAACGACGTTAACCTTGGGTGCACTTATTAATTCCTTTTTCCCTGACCTATCTACTACAAGACATCCCTTCTCGCCTAATGTTACTATTACGGCTCCTCTTACTCTTCTTAATAATCTTTCTGCCCCATCAATTATGTTGTTAGTTCCAGCAAGAGCAGATAGTTCTACTTCGTTAGGAGTTATTATATCAACGTCTCTTAGGATTTCTGTGTTACTGAGAACTGCAGGTGCTGGATTCAATATTCTTAACCCATCAAAGTTTTTTAAAGAATATGCTACTACATCCTCATTTACTTCTAGTTGAGTTAAGAGAATTTTTCCATCTAGACCATCTTTAACATCCTCAATTTCCAATGCAGAATTTGCACCTCGATCAACAATTATCATACTTTTTCCTTGCCGGTTTAGTATTATGTAGGCATTTCCAGTCTTTATACCCCTCTTAACCTTAACGTATTTCGTATCAATGCCTTCATTTTTCCAAAACTTTAAAGCATCATATCCAAAACTATCTTCACCTACTGCAGCGATTAGTCTTGTCCTTGATTCTAGTCTCTGCGCAGAAACTGCCTGATTAGAACCCTTACCTCCATGCGATATGATAACTTCTTCTGCAAATATTGTCTCATCTACTTCTGGGAATCTTCTTACTTTAATTATAAAATCAACGTTATAGCTACCAACTACCGTAATCAACTACTTACTACTCTCCTCAACTTTTCTAAAAGTTCATTATAATCATTAGCAGTTATAATTGCCTTACCTTCTGTAACTATTGCATCACCAAGAGCCCCACTTTCTGTTAATTTTATTATACCTTTTTCAGCTGCATCCAGAATCTTTTTACTTAACGGTAATGAAATCCCTATTCTCTTTTTCGTATTTAATAGTACTTTCGTAACTAAATTATTTATCCCAAATATTATTGGACCATTAATTTTCAGCCAGTCAATATATCTTACAATACCACCTGCTAATGTTGCAACCTCATTGTAATCCGTTAAGTAACCTACGTTAGCCATTTCATCATGCGGAATGAGATCTCTATATATAGGGTCTTTTTCAAATTCGTAAAGAAATTTCTCAAGAGTTTCTCTTGCTATTTCTTTTTGAATTAAACTTTCTGCAGGTGAAAAAGGATCGACAGGCCCTATTCCTTTCCCTAAATCTAGTGAGTTTTCTAGCGCGAAAGTTACAAATTTTTTTGCATTAATAACTGCATCCTTAACGTTATAACCTAAAGCCAGGTAAGCAGTTAAAGATGCAGAAAATACATCACCGCTACCATGAGTATTTCTTGTTTCAACCTCTTTCATTTTGAGCTCTAATAATTCTCCATCAATAATAGCATAATCTATTCCCCTTATACCCTTTACCACAACATTTGTAGAAAGTTTTTCGTATAGTTTTTTTGCAGCATTCTTTATATCATCAATTTTCTCTCCAAGAAGTTTCTCAGCCTCGAATCTATTAGGAGTTACTATTATAGATTTCCTCGCTAGCTCGATTAGAGAAGGTACAATATCCTCCGTAACGAGTGGAGAACCAGTTTTTGCTACCATAACTGGGTCGAGTACTAACTTTATTTCGTATTGTTCAACTTTTCTTTTTACTAAATTTATTATTTTATTTGAAGCTAACATACCAGTTTTAGCAAATTTTGGATTTAAATCGTTCATAATTACATCGAACTGAGCTTCTATTATCTCTATCGGCACCTCATGTACAGCATATACGCCAGTAGTATTTTGAGCAGTTATTCCAGTAACAACAACAGTTCCAAATACTCCTAATGCAGTAAATGTCTTTAAATCGGCTTGAAGTCCCGCCCCACCTCCCGAATCACTACCAGCTATTGTAAGAACTACTGGTCTCTTTCTCATAATATAAGGTCTAATAAGCTAATTTATAACTCTATTTTATAAGTTAGTGCAAATCTTGCAGTGTAATATAGTTTTAAAGTTAAGATAGCTAATTATATTATAATGAAGTCAATTACTGATATATTTAAAGGAGACCCAACATTTTATCCATCGCCAAAAATGGCTATGAAAGCACCGCCAGAGGATATTATTTATGTTGTAGGACTATACGTAGGTACTGGTATTCAAAAACCAGACTTTATAGCAGTGGTAGATGTAAATCCAGAATCCCCTAATTATTCTAAAATAATAAATAAAGTAGAAGCATTGTATGTAGGTGATGAATTTCATCATTTTGGCTGGAATAGTTGCAGTTCTGCATTATGTCCTAATGCAAAACCAAACTTACAAAGGAGATATTTAATCGTTCCAGGGTTAAGATCATCAAGAGTATATATATATGATACAAAACAAGACCCAACAAATCCTAGGCTGGTGAAAGTCATTGAACCTAAGGAAGTTATTGAAAGTAGTGGCTATACAAGATTACATACGGTACACTGTGGACCAGACGGGATATATATTAGTGCTTTAGGGAATTCGGAAGGCGAAGGGCCTGGCGGAATATTTATACTAGATCACTATTCCTTCGAACCTTTAGGAAGGTGGGAAATTGATAGAGGTGATCAGTACTATGCATACGACTTTTGGTGGAATTTACCAAATGAAATAATGGTTACGAGTGAATGGGCTGTCCCAAATACAATAGAGAACGGATTAAAATTAGAGCACTTAAAGGATAGATATGGTAATAAAATTCATTTTTGGGATATGAGAAAGAGAAAGAAAATAGCCTCAGTTGAACTTGGTAGTGAAAATAGAATGGTCCTAGAGCTAAGACCTCTACATGACCCGACGAAACTAATGGGATTTGTTAATGTGGTAGTGAGTTTGAAGGACTTAAGTAGTTCAATCTGGCTATGGTTCTATGAAGATGGAAAGTTTCAAGCTGAAAAAGTTATTGAAATCCCTGCAGAACCTACGGAAGGTCAACTCCCAGAGATACTTAAGCCTTTCAAGGCGGTGCCACCATTAGTTACTGACATTGATTTATCGCTAGATGATAAATTCTTATACGTAAGTCTATGGGGCATAGGCGAATTGAGGCAATATAATGTGTCTGATCCGTTTAGGCCTAGGCTAACTGGTGTTGTAAAATTGGGTGGAATATTACATAGAGCAAATCATCCAGCTGGGCACAAGCTTACTGGAGCACCGCAAATGATAGAAATTAGCAGGGATGGAAGGAGAATTTATGTGACTAACTCTCTATATAGCTCATGGGATAATCAATTTTATCCAGAAGGCATCAAAGGATGGGTAGTCAAGGTAAATGCTAATCCAGAAGGTGGTCTTGAGGTGGATAAGAAATTCTTTGTTGATTTCGGTGATGCTAGAGCACATCAAGTTAGACTAAGGGGAGGAGATGCTAGTTCAGACTCTTACTGCTATCCTTAGTATCATATTTGGAATACTATTAGGGGTTGATCCATCTAAAGGAAGTCTTTTTTCATATTATATTTCAACGAGAAGTCCAGTCTTAGCAGTTTTTAATATAATAAATTTTACCACTATATCTATAATTCCAGCTCTAATAGTTTCAACGTTTTTAATTTCCTACGATGGAAAATTGTTATTGACCTTGATCATGGGTATAATAATTGCAATTCATTCAATATTAAAATACTTTTTCGGAAGATTATTCCACTATAGTGGCAGCTTAAAGGTAGAATTGACAAATATAGTAAAATGGTCATCTCTAAACCCATTAATATCTATGGATTATTTTCTCTTAATATTTTATGAAATATTTTGGAATTATTCGATAATTACAGTATATTTCATATCATTATTGACAAAATCTATAATGTTATTAATTTATAAAAAATATTCAATAAATGCAATAAAAGTTATTTGTAGTGTAAATTATGATAGAATATTATCTATTTACTCTTTATTTAGTATAATATTATCTATTGCTAGCTTTATTTGGGCATAGCTTTGCAAATATACAATAGGAACACTCCCAGATATATCTTGGAGCAGGGGCCAGTCTAATATTTTCCTCTACTAACCTCATTACACTCGCAGTATCCAATGCACCTTCAATTATATATTCAGTTATCCTATCTGGTGTTACATAAAGTAAAATTCCTTTATTAACTTCAAATAACCAAAGATATAACCTTAATTGTAAAATATGATGCTTTTGAGGTAATCCATCATCCCTCCTAGCAGTCTTAATTTCAATTATAAGAGTCTCATTATTAGTCTTACTCTTTAGCACGATATCCGCTCTACCCTTTATAATATAACTCTTGCCCTCAATCTCTAGACCTTTTTCTTTCTCTACTTCTACTTCAGCCTCATAACCTTCGATATTAAGAGAGCTTTGTATACCTCTATGTACTAAATCACCTAATATTCCTGCTGGTGTAAAGATTTCTGAGAGAGCTAGTTCCCTATATTCTTGCTCAAATTTTACTTTAAGTGGACATCTAGTAAGATCCGTAACATAAAATACATTCTCTTTCCTTTCATGAGAGTAATACTCCTCAAGCTTCTTTTTATAGAGTAATTCAACGATCAAATAGTTATCCCTCCACTTCTTTCAGTTTTTATCCAGAACCTTGGATACTTTATAATTTCCATAAAGATTGCAGTCATATTTAACCCTAAGACTAAATTGAAATAAAAGAAGGTTAGGAAAGAATAGAAAAATTCAATCATATGAAGTCTAGAAATTATAATAACTAGGCCTAAGGAGATTATACTCGCTACTCCAGATATTAACGCTGCAACAATAACTATGAAATTAGGGAAAAATATTGCAATAGAATAATTCACAACATTCATAACTATAAATATTGGCGTGGCTAAAATTAATACACCATCAATTATTCTCCAATCTAATCTCACTTTACCTATTCTTACCTCTAAATGACCTCTATACCATCTAAGCCTTTGCTTTATTAGAGATCTAAGGCTAATGGGGACTTCTCTCCAGGCTACTGCAGAGGGTAAATATACTATCTTATAACCATTTGCAATTAATTTTAAGCTAAGATCTAAATCTTCAGTAAGTGAGTATTCATTAAAGCCGCCCAATTTCTCTATCACATCTTTTCTTATGAAAGTTAGAGTACCCTCTAAAGGAATAAAAAAACCTAACCTAGCCCTACCTGCAATTGAATATTCATAAATTAATTCCTCAATCGAAGCAAACCTACTAATAATACTTTCTCTAACATTAATTGGTAACAACATACCTTGTACCGCAGCAACTCTTTCATCTTTAAATTTAGACGCAACATAAGCCAAATCATCCAGTTTAGGAACTGTATCCGCATCAAATATTCCTATAATATCACCTCTTGAGATTTTTAAAGCGTAGTTTAATGCTCTACTTTTACCATTAGGTACCGTTGCAGGCTCTAGGTGAATACATTTAATAAAATCGTACCTATTGCGATACTTTTCACAAATTTCAAGAGTTGAATCTGTAGAACCATCTTCTACTACTATAATTTCCAATTTAGATTTATCATACTCTTGATTAACTAGTCTATCCAGTAATCTAGGTAAGACTTTCTCCTCATTCTTTGCGGGAATTATTAGAGAAAAAGTAACACTACTAAATTCCTTTTCTTCATAATTTTTCCTCCATAAAACACCTATAATTCCCAATACTGAATTATATATACTCCATGACGAGGCAATAATACCGAATGAGATAATGATAATATCTAGCATCTGTTTTTAATGAATTATTTATATTATAAATCATTTTCTGAAGACAAGCTACCATGATTTTGAGTATCGTAAAGTATATAAGCTCACAGCTTAGTAGGACTGCTAGCAATTAGTCTAATTACAGTAGAGACTGTAATATTTCTGCGTAACTTTTAACTATTTTTTAATCACTTCTAATTAGTATTTTTATCATGGACATGTTTATTATATAGGTGACAGTGGCAAAATTAGAAGTAATTAAAAGTAAGTAAGTTACGCCACGGTAAAAACTTAATGGCTGTACTTCACTCTTATCTTAGTTCTTAGTATATTTTTAGTTTCTATAATTAAATAATTTATTATTTTAAGTCATATTAAAAATTCTAATATAAAGAAAAGCCTTAAAAATTATTATGACAATTTATTATTTATGAGTATAATAAAAGTAGCTATAGCGCAAATAGCTCCAGATTATATGAACAAAGAAGGAACTATAAATAGAGCATGTAAGGCAATAGAAGATGCTGCAAAACAAGGTGCTAAGCTAATAGTGTTTCCAGAGGCATTTATTCCTGGCTATCCATATTGGAGGGGAATTTTGCCAATAAGTAAATGGACTGAAATGATGGTTGAATACTACAAGAATTCGGTAAATGTTAAAACTGATCTAGAAAGCATTAAAGATATATCTAGAGAAAGGGAAATAAGTATAGTTTTAGGAATTTCTGAAAAGGATCCTAGAGAGGGCAGTAGAAGTTTATATAATTCTTTAGTTTTTATAAATGAAAAAGGTAAAATAACTAATGTTCATAGAAAAGTAATGCCAACACATGGAGAAAGAATGATATGGAAGATGGGTGATGGAACCACTTTAAGAATTAGCAGTCTCAGTGGAATAAGGGTAGGAGGATTAGTATGCTACGAAAATCACATGAACATAATTAAAGCAGTTTTGCAATCTATGGGAGAAGAGATTCATATTGCAGTATGGCCCGGTTATTGGGTTCAAGAAGGTCATCCTGGCGCCAAAAGAAGATTCGACCCATCTAAGGATGAAATAAGTAAATGCGATATTGATAGTGCAATCAGGGAATATGCTTTCGAAGCTCAGGCGTTCGTAGTTAGTGCTAATATGTATATGCCTTCAGACCTTATTGCAGAGTATCAATTCGATATTGCAGCAGGAGGAAGTTCGGTAGTTAATCCAGCAGGATTATATATAGTTAAACCGCAGATTAATGAAGAGAAAATAATCGTAGCTGAAATTAGTACTGACGAAATTCTTGCAGTAAAGGCTTATTTCGACTCATTAGGTCATTATACAAGATGGGATATAGCTAGTATACTATATAGAGCAAAAGAGAGAAAGCCTATAGAACGAAAGGCTCTAGGACTAAGAGATGAAACTATAGATATAGGTTTTGAAAAATTTGAAAAGCTAATTAAGAGATTAAAGTTAAAGGATAAGTAGAAGTAAATACGGAATTTTTTAAATCTCGTAAGTAAATTTGACCGAGAATATGAAGATTATATTTCTGGGAACTGGTGCAGGATCTACAAAGGGGACTAAGAGGTTTAAATCATCTATTTATATCAATTCTGGTAATAATTCAGTAATATTAGATTTAGGAACAGGTGCAAATATGAGAATTGATGATTATAATCTCTACAACTTCGAAGCGATAATGATAACACATCTTCATATTGATCACTTTAATGGAATTTTCGATCATCTAGTTCAAAGAAAACTTTCCAATTTACCGGTAATTAAAGTACATTCTCCAGTAGGCTTTTCTAAGATTTTAGAATCGTATATTAGAGCAGGAAATAATGTAGAGGCAATAATTTATGAAGATAATTTACCAAAGCTTAAACTGGATGATTTGTATATTTATTCTATACCATCATGTCATAGTATTTATGCAGTATCATACATAATTTTAGATAAGAATAGAAAAATATTATATTCTGGGGATACTTCAGAACCCTGTGAGGAAATTATAAAAGAAGCTAAAGATGCTGATCTAATTATTCATGAGTGTAGCTGTCTAGATAATTGTAGAAAATGGGGACATTCTTCATTGAGGGATTTAATCTCGTTATTTTCAGAAAAGAGAGTTATACTTACACATATTCCCTCTCAGATAGAGAAAGATATTATTGAAGGTGCAAGAAATAAATTTTTGATAGCTGAAGATGGATTAGTTATAAATGTGTAGATTGCTTGCATTTAGGAGTAAGGAAATTAATAGAAGTTTTGTTAGTGCTCTGGTAAAGTCTGCAGAGAATGATATCTATTCTAGATACGGAATGCATCCACATGGTTGGGGTATTGTTTGTTACATTAAAAAAGGGTCTAAATGGAGGATACTTTACCATAAATCCACATTGCCCATTTATCAAGATGAAAGTCTTGTAGAGATCCTTGACATAATTAAGGGTGATGAAGTAGTTGGAATTATACATGCTAGGAGGGCTAGTAAAGAATTTTTATTGGGTGTATTACATAATCACCCTTACTATTATAGTTTAAAGGATAAGGAATTATTTTTTGCCCATAATGGCTCTGTGAAAAGGGATGTATTTAAATATAAAGAACTCCAAAGGACTGATAGTTACTTAGTGTTTATGGAGATCATCGACTTACTTAATACTTTTGACGTATTAGAAAGTTATAAGCAAGTAATCAATAGGCTAGGCCCATACTCAACTAGCTTAAACTCCTCTCTTCTTGTATTCTGGGATGATGAGCCGAACCTCTACTTCGCACACTATTATAATAAATTTAGAATAAGGGATATAGAAGAGTATTATAAAATCTATGAAGTTAATGGATATGTATTCTCTTCCACCTTAAAGTATTACTTGGGTATTGAAGCCAGAAGTTTAGAATTAGGAGAAATTTTATCTTTATGAGCAAAGAGATTTCAGTTATGGAAGATGAATTATATGAGTCAGTAATAATTTCAAAGGGTAAGCTAGATAAGATTCAGAATGATATCTTATATTACCTAAACTATATTAGCACACTTAAAAAATTAAATGAAAAAGTAAGAGGAATAGGGCCCCCATATATAGAAGGGTATCCAGTAGTCATTGAGGAGGATAAGGTAAAGATAGGTCCAATTGATATTCAAGGAAATAACCCTTATATGTTAAAGAGATTAAATATATTAGTAAAATCAAATAGAGTTGGAATACCAAAATATGCAATTATCGAGATAGATAAAAAGAGGGGGACAAAAGTATTGTTAGCATATGAGAGGGAGAAAAGCGTTGTTGGAATTGATTTTGGAATAAGGAATATAGTAAGTGTAGTTGCATTAAAGGGTTTAAAGGTATGGAAGTATAGATTTTGGAGTGGAGAGGAAATTACGGAAGATATAACAAAATTTATAGGAACTCCACAATCCTTTATAGAACTAGAAAAAATAAGGAAATATATTCAAAAAATAGCTGAGGATGTGATTAATTATATAGAAAGTTTATATCCTAAGATAGTAGCAGTAGAGGATCTAACTGAATTTGAGGGTAGAAGGGGAATGGTACTTAAGTCTATTCAAAATTTAGTAGAGAAGGGCCTATATTACCGCGGTATAAAGTATAAAAGAATTGAAGCATATGCTACTTCTAAAATATGCTCAAACTGTGGTTATAAGAATGGTGAGGTTTATGGTTCAATCTTCTATTGTCCATCATGCGGAATGAAGGCTGATAGAGATTATAACGCTTCTGTCAATATTGCACTAAAATGTTATTATACCTGCTAACTATTATGTGATCTTCCAATACTTTTTAAGGATATCCTTTTCGGTTTTAAGATATTCTCTAAATATGGATTTTACACTTTCCTTAGTACTTTTAGGTTTATAATCCTTATCAAGACCATCAAGACCATCAATAAATGCCCTTACTCCTCTTTCTAACCCACTACTGTAACCACCCTCTAACACTGCAAATCTTTTATAACCTTTAGAGATTAAACCTAAATGATAATAAGTAGCTTCTGTTGCCATAATATCTGCTAGTCCATCACCTTCAAATGCATCAAATCCTGCAGAGTACGCAATTATATCTGGCTTAAAGTCATCTATAATTTCTTGGATTATAGGAATTAGTTCTAGGTAGACGTCATCAGAACTTAAAGGTGGTAATATAAGATTAATCTTCGTACCCTCAGCACCTTCACCCCCAATCATTTCTGGAAAACCAGTTCCAGGGTAAAGTGTCATAGGATCTTGATGAATATCAATATGAACTACATTTGGATCGTCCCAAAATATCTCTTGCGTTCCATTTCCGTAATGAACATCAAAGTCTATTATTACAGCTCTTTTAGCGCTAGATTTCTTAATACCAAAAGCCACATTATTAAATATACAAAAACCTAATGTTGGAGCGCCAAGGGCTCTACCACTCTTCCCTGCATGATGACCAGGTGGTCTTACTATTGCAAATCCATTTAATTCCATAGCCTTGAGCGTTCCACCTAAAGCGTAAAGTGCAGATTCTATCGTGAAAGAATTAGTATAGGTGTCATCATCTAGCCATTCTTCGTATCTTGAAGATGCTTCAACCAGCTCTATGTATTCCTTATCATGTATTATCTCTACATCCTTAAGCGTTACTTTACTGGGTTTAATAATTTCTTTAAGTTCTAAACTCTTAATAATTCTAACTAATCTTGTAGGATTTTCAACATGATTTACTCTCGGTTTATGATAAAGATAAATATCAGAAAATATAATTGGAACCATATGATAAATTATAATTCATGGCTAAAAATAATATTGCTAAACTCAGGAACTTAATTAGAGAAGATGAAATTGTAGTAATTCAGCCTGGCAGTAATATGCTATACCTAATCGACTTCACGGAAGAAGTTATGGAAAGGCCAATACTATTATTTGTAACTAAAGATGAAGAATTTATACTAGCACCAAAGATGTATGAAGAGCAACTCTCACAATTAAGATTACCCATAATCACCTACCTTGATGGTGAAGATCCTTATGAAAAAATACACCTTAAGACTGGTCTTAAATTACTCGTAGATGAGACATTACATTCAAGATTCTTAATTAAACTAATCCATAAGTTAAAACCATCTTCGATAGATCTTGTTTCTGACACTATGAAAAAGTTAAGGATGCGCAAGGACGAAGAAGAAATATTAAGGATAGAAAGTGCAGTAAAGCTTGCTGAAAATGTTTTTGAGGAATTTATAAATAGAATAAAAGAAGGAATGACAGAAATTCAATTGTCTATCGAGTTAAGAAAAATAATGATAGAATTAGGCATAGAGCCTTCTTTTGATCCGATAACGACTTCTGCAGAAAATACTAGTATTCCACATTTAAGGAATACTAACAGAAAGATACACAAGGGCGACATAATAATTATTGATTATGGAGTGAAGTATAAGGGTTATTGTAGTGACATAACTAGAACACTTTCATTAGGGCCTCCTTCTGATGCTTTTGCTTTAAAAATATTTGAGATAGTAAGGAATGCAAAAGATTTAGTAGAAGATAATCTAGTAGAAGGGATTAAGGGTTTTGAGGCTGATAAGGTTGCAAGAGATTATATTACCTCTAAAGGCTATGGAGATAAATTTATTCATAGAACTGGCCATGGTATAGGTATTGATGTTCATGAACCACCATTTCTATCCCCTGACTATAACGAGAAATTAGAGAATAGAATGGTTTTTACTGTAGAGCCAGGGATTTACTTTCCAGGGAGATTTGGAATTAGATTAGAGGATATGGTAATATTAAATGGAAGAGGAATCGTATTAAATAAAAAACAAGATGAAATAATTATAGTCTAGATAGAATTTATACTCTCCTTAAGTATCTTTATGCCTTTCTGTATTTGATCTTTAGTTGCAACACTTATACTTAATCGCGCCATAGTCTCACCGCCTCTAAGAAAGAATGGTTTTGCTGGAACAAAACTTAATCCTCTTTTTACAGCTTCATTAAATACCTTCCAACTATCCTTCTTTAAGTCTAACAGTACGAAGAATCCACATGAAGGTGGATTGAACGAATCTAGGCCATTATCGATTAAACTATCCCTCATTACCTTCATTTTCTCTTTATAGTATACGCTTAAAGCCGACATTCTATCCCTTACTATTCCCTTTCTTAATAACCTAGCCACTACATACTGATTTATAGTTGAGGTCGAGAAATCAAGTTGCTCTAGTAAGGATATTTTATCCGCAATATCATCTCTTGCGATAATAAACCCAACCCTTAAGCCTGGCGCAATTATCTTACTAAAGCTACCTACATATATAACTCTACCACTTCTATCAAAGTTCTTTATGGGTGGAGGTAATTCTCCTGCAATAGGTCTATAAGGGTCATCTTCTAAAATATAGAAATCATGTTTTTCTGCTAACTCAACAATTCTCTTTCTTTTCTCCTCACAAGTTGTTATACCTGCAGGATTATGACAATTAGGTATTAAGTAAATTAGTTTTATTTTAACAATTTTTAGTAACATTTCTAACTCACTAACATTTGGCCCATTATTTTCTAAATCGATAGGTAATACAACACTACTCCTTAACTTTAATGAATTAAATGTCTCTACAAATGTGGGATTTTCTACGGCTATCACATCATTTTCCAGAAAATACTTACTAACTAACTCTATTGCATGCTGTGCCCCACTAGTTATAACAATTTTATCATTCGAATTTCTTTTTATATCTATTAATTTAATGAAATTATCAACTTCCTTTATTAGTTCTTCTTGACCACCTGCACCCGGGTAAAATAAGGCTCTTGCACCTATTTCACTTAATACTTCATTATAAGCCTCATTAATTTCTTTTATAGGCATAACCCTTGGGTCAGGAGACCCGCTGGCAAGATTTATTTCAACCTTTTTTGCAATTTGTGATGCTAATTCAACTGGCGAAATCTCTATTTCTCTTCCAATTTTGGAAACCATTTACCTTTTACCTCTATTTCAGTACCAACTCCCCTCTTTTTAGCTTTCTCGTAAAGACTTATCATTACTGCTACATCTTCTAGTCCTATCCCAACAGATTTAAATACAGTAATATCATCTTGACTTTCTCTAGGTCTAATCTTATCTAAGATGATAGAAGAAAGTGGGATTAATTTAGACCATTCAAGCATTTTCATTTTGTAAGCTAAAATCAAATCACCAGCCTCTTCCTTAGCTTGCTCTATATCCTCTACAACTACTGATTTTGCCATTTTGAAAACTTCAGGAAATATCTCAGCTCTTTCAGGAATTACAGAACCCATTGCATTAATATGTGAACCTTTATCCAAATATTCTGATTTTATAAATGGGTCTTTAGAAGAAGTTATTGTAGTGATTACTTCAGATTCCTTACATGCATCTTTTATCGTATCTTTTACTTCTACATCTATGCCTCTCTTACTAAAGAATTTTAGAGCTCTATCAAGCCTTTCCTTGCTTCTCGTATATACCTTAACCTTTAATTTCTTTAACTCATAAAATGCTTCGACTTGAACTATTCCTTGGTTACCTAATCCTATCACTGCGACATTAGAATAATTCTTCTTTATAAAATCCGAAGCTAAAACAGCTAAAGCTGTCGTTCTGACTCTAGTTAATCTATCTGCCTCAAAAATTGCAAGCAGCTCTCCCTCTTTATTAAACAAAATACCAATTACATTACTACCAGGAATATAGGTTTTAAAGCCTAGATACTCTAGCATCCCCCCAGCTTGATAAGCTAGGATAGTTCCTGCAAAAGGTGTCCTAATCCTCTTTGTATTTATGCTTAGTTTATGCTCTAATAATCCAAAAGCATCTTTTAATGCTTTATAAGCATCTTCGAATGTTAACAATTCTTCTACGTCTTCCTCCTTGATTAATAATGCCATAATTATCTTTGAGAAATATGCCAAATTGCTTAAAAAGAATTTTATAATAGTTCTAAACTATGGAATTAACACCACGATTACAAGATATTATAAATTTACTAAAAGAGAAGGGTACTATTAACATAAAAGATCTAGCTTTAGAAATAAAAGTTTCTCCAAAGACTGTAAAAGGTTATGTTAGAGAATTAGTAAGATTAGGATTTGTAGAGGTGGATAATGAAGGAAATATTAAACTAAAGGAGAGCCATAAGGATAGTTTTGAAGAAATAAAGAAAGTATTAAATGTTCATGAAAGTGAGATAGCTTACCTCAAGAAGGAGTTAGAAGCTCTAAAAGAAGAACTCTCGAAGCTTAAGAAGAAAGGGAAAGTTTAATTATATATACGAGCCATTTTATTATATCATTAAATTTTAACTTACTTGAACCCTCTTTTCTATCTTTAAATATTATTGGGAATTCTATAATTTTTAACTTAGCCTTAGATATTTTATATACAGTACAAATTTGATATTCAAAACCATTAGCATCATTACACTCTATTGCTCTCTCTACTGCAATTCTTGAATAAATTCTAAAATTAGAAGTATTATCATTAACCTTTGTACGTAATAAAACCTTAGCTAATAGGTTTGCAGCCTTACTAATGATAAACCTATGATATCCCCAATTCTCTATCTTTCCACCTTTTATATATCTAGAGCCTATAACTAAATCAGCATTACTTTTCACTGAAACTTCATACATATTTTTCAAATATCTAGGATCATGACTAAAGTCTGCGTCCATTGTTGCTATCCTTTCACAACCAAGCTCTAACCCTTTCCTCATTCCGTCCCGTAAAGCTGAACCTAATCCTAACTTCCCACTTCTAATAATTAAATACAAATTATTATGCCCTAGATTTTTAACAACTTCTGCAGTGCCGTCTGGACTATTATCATCAACAACAATAATATATAAGTTATTTATTAAATTTATTAAAGAATTTATTAAATTTCCTATATTGTTCCTCTCATTATAAGTTGGGATAACTACACAAAACATTTACTTCCCCTTACACATTTCCCAAATTTTATCGCCGACATAATGTAGGTTAATTGCGAACTTCCCTTTTTTAGTTTCGATCGCGCTCTTTTTATCCATTACTACTTTCATTATGGCAACTGGTAGGCCAGTTTTAGTCTTAACTAAAATTATATCGCCTACTTTACATTCACAATTATACTCTAAAATACCCGGAACAAAGAGGTCTGCCCCATTAGCAACTGCCCTAACTGCCCCTTCATCTATGGTAACGTAAGGTAATTCGAGCTTTAATTTAGTCACTGCACATAATGTTGGGATTAATTCGTCGCCTATAAATGCTAAAACGTCATTTACAAAATAATATCTCTCTTTTTTATCCTTCCCTAATTCTATCTTTCCCTCTATATTAAATCCATAACGCTTTTTTATTTGTTCTATAAAGATTCTTGAATCCTTTTCTGATAGTACATGTCTATTCATTCAAATTATAAAACAATTGAAAGCTATAAAAAGGTGTTCTTAATAGAATATAATCATAATATTTTCTTTTAATTTCTCAGAAAATAAAAATTGAATTATTGTATCTTTCCTTACCTTACTAATTATAATTTTAATATCTGAGTAATTATTAATCCTTTTTGTTGATAATACTACTAACATTCTTTGAATGTTTTTGGGCAAAATTAATTCTAAATACTTCTCAAGTGATACTATAATATTTAAATCAATAAGAACATATTTACTCAATCCTAAGTTCTTTACTGTAACAATTACTATATTGTCATCTATTACCCTCTTTACTACATCCTCTGCTATCGTTATAACCCTGCTACTATTCATTCTTTTCCTATTCTTTTCTACTAGATAAATATAAATATTTGCCTTCAGTAGGTCTAAGGTATTAAGATACCAAGAACTAAAAATAATACAAAGATTTATCTTATACTTATGAAAGCTGTAGTAATTTCTAACGGAAGGCTTGAAATAAGGAATGATCTCGAAATACCTAAGATAACTGATGGGGAGATATTAGTAAAGATGAAAGCTTGTGGTTTGTGTGGTACAGATATTGAGAAAATTAAGGGAGAATATACCGCATCACAACCTATTTTAGGTCATGAGCCCGTGGGAATAGTTGCAGAGTCTAAAGTGGATTGGATAAGGGAAGGGGATAGAGTCTTTGCACACCATCATGTACCATGCTATAACTGCTATTATTGTAAGAAAGGAAGTCCTACGATGTGCGAATATTATCGAAAAACAAACATATATCCCGGAGGTTTTAGCGAATATTTTAGGGTACCGGCATGGAATATTGAGAGAGGTGGAGTATTAAAACTACCACAAAATGTTACATTTGAAGATGGTATATTTATAGAGCCTTTAGCGACAGTAATTAGGGCGCAAAGGAGGGTAAGAATAGAGGAAGGTGATACTGTATTAATAATAGGTGCTGGTCCTATGGGTCTTTTACATGCATTGCTGGCTAGGGTTTATAGAGCAAATATGATAATAGCATCTGACGTTTCAGATTATAGACTAAATTTCGCACTAGAACATAAGATTATAGATTATGCAATAAATCCTAATTCAACAGATATTGTAAGTGAAGTAAGGAAGTTAAGCGATGGAAGAGGTGCTGATGTAGTCATAATTGCAACCGGTAACCCAAAAGGCATACTCCAAGGCTTATATTCTACAAGAAAGGGCGGGAGGGTTTTATTATTTGGAGTTCCATATAAAGGTTCTAAATTGGATTATGATATAAGTGATTTATTAAATAATGAAATTTCAATAATATCTAGCAATGCAGCAGTTGAAGAAGATACTAATGAAGCACTACGATTAATAAGCCAAGAGAAAATCAACGTTAGACAGTTAATAACTCATAAATTTAGAATAGAAGAATTCTATAATGCCATAAGGGTAGCTGAAGAAGGTAAGGCCATAAAGGTAATAATCTATGATTAGTACTAAGGCTAAGTAAGTTGCAACTAAAGCTTTAAAAAAATTTAAAGAAATTATAATTTCTTTAGTATCTGGTAAATTACCAGATCCAACTGAATAATAGCCGGGTTTCTCTAGTCTGACGTTTAAAAGTCCTGCTGCAATTGCTATAGGATACTTAGCGTTTACGCTTTCCATTTTAGATTCCTTTAAAGCTTTAATAGCGTTCCTCCAATTTAATCTAAATATCATACCCAGCAAGATCATCAGGTACCCAGTAATCCTAGCTGGAATAAAGTTAAGAATTGTATCAACTTTTGCAGAAAACCAGCCCTGATCCTTAAGTTCTGGCGTTTTATAACCTACCATACTATCCATAGTATTACTTAGTCTTTGAAGTAGCGCTCCAAAAGGGCCTAATACTATGTACCAAAATAATGGTGATGTTATACCATCAACAGTACTCTCAAACAAGGATTCGATTGCAGCTGAAGCTACATGACCCCTATCTAATTCATATACGTTTCTTCTTACTATCTGTTGTACCCAATATTTTGCATTTTCATCTAAATCTTTTGAGTTGTATACTATTTTATAAAGTAATTTTATTGAGAAAGAAATCTTAATAAAATATGTACTTACTAGTATTTGAAATATTGGATCTCTTATATAGTATAATGCTAAGGACGATGGTAAAAGTATAGGTAATACGGATATGCACCATATAAAAATTCCGTAAGGTCTCGAAGAATAAGGCTTTATAAATCTCTCACTTATCTTTCCAGTCCACACTACTGGATGAATTTTTGCTGGTGGCTCTCCTAACACTAGGTCAATAAATAATGATAAGGCGAGAGAGATAAGCATGTATTAGACGCTAATAGAATAGGGAATAATAAAGTTATAAGTGCACCAGCAACATCTCCAGAGACTCCTTTAAAGCTTCTAAGTGATATTTCTCTAAATAATAATAATGAAAGGAGAGATACGACAAATGTTGGTATGGTAATAATAATGAAAGGAGAGTATAAAATTAGTAATATACCCAACTTTTTCTTGAGTTCTTTGTTAAATAATTTTGCTAAATGACTTTCTACGATCGGGTTAGTGATTGCTAATAGTATTAAAGATAAAGCTCTTGAAATAATATCAGCAAATAGAATGATAAGAAATGATGAAATTGAATTTGGATTTGGAACAAATTTAATTGTACTCAAAATGAGCAATAGATAAATCAAGAACATACCTAATCCACCACTTCCAACCATCTTATCCTTCATTGCGGAAACTTTCTTATCTGCACTTCCCTTCACCATTATTCCATCCCCAAAATCAAGTAGCCCATCAAGATGATTAAACCCGCGAAGTATTTCAGCTATAATAATTATAGTATACTTTGAATAATCCCCTAGTATTATCCAAAATATGTAATATACAACGTATTCTATAATAGAGAGAATAAAACCTACTATTAATGGTGCAATAAAGCTTCCCCTTGCAACTTCTTCTATACTAACTTTAGGAGAAGGTAGTATCGTAAAAAATGAAAGCTGACCAAGAGCAATCTTTATATAATCTTTAGTACTCATCTCTTTAGTTTGTTATGAAAGGATTAATAGCTTCTACTATGAGCGACTCGGGCAAATCCCTCCTCGTTAGCGGTTTGGCTAAAATACTAAAAATGCGCCCTTTAAAATTTCAAAATATGTCACTCAATAGTTTCCCTTCGAAAGAAAACGAAGAAATTGCATTTATTCAAGCTTTTCAGGCTATTGGTGCTAACCAAGATTTAGATACTGACCTTAATCCAGTACTATTAAAGCCGAGTGGTAACGGAAAAGTAGAGGTAATACTATTTGGAAGAAGTATGGGTATTTTCTCCTATGAGATGTATTATGATATGATTGAAACAATTTGGAAAAAGATAAGAGAGAATTTAGCTATAGTTGATGATAGAATTGTAGAAGGTGCAGGTAGTATAGGCGAACCAAACTTTCTTAATATCGATATTTCTTCCATACTTCCATCAATTTATTATGACTTACCAATAATTCTAATTTTAGATGTAGAAAGGGGCGGTGCCTTTGCCTCCGCTTATGGTGTTTATAATATGCTTCCTCCTTCTCTAAGAAGTAAATTGAAGGGGTTTATAATTAATAAATTTAGAGGAAATTATAAACTCCTAGAACCAGCAGTTAAATGGTTAGAAGAAAGAACAAATATGAAGTACCTTGGCTATATTCCATACATCGAGGAAAATATAATTATGGCGGAAGATTCCATGAATATTCATAATGTTAATAGTGGGTCGTATAGAATAGGAGTAATAGCCTACCCTTACATGAGTAATTTTAATGAATTCTCTGCATTTGAAGGTTCAAATGCATCGTTAGAGTTTATAAGGAATCCAGAAATATTAAAGGGCTATGATATAATAATTTTACCAGGTTCAAAAAATACTTTAGAATCGCTTAAATGGTTAATTAATAATAATTTTCATAATAAATTAAGAGAGAAACCAGTAATAGGAATATGTGGTGGATTTCAAATAATGGCTAAAAGATTGATAGATCCTTATGGTCTAGAGACGGGACATAAGGGTGAATATAAGGGATTAGGAATATTTGATGTAGAAGTAATATATGAGAACGAAAAAATCGTAAGTTGGAGTTATGGTGAAGATCTAGAGAATAGGCAAGAAGTAGAAGGATATGAGATAAGAAGGGGTAGGATAAAGTACCTCTCACAGAAGCCTCTTATACTTATAAGTAAGAGAGGTTTAAGGGACGTTGAAGTGTTTGATGGTGCAAGGAGCGGGAATTTTATAGGATTTTCAATACATGGTGTATTTTACTCTGAATTTGGAAGAGAATTATTAAAGGAATATGGGATCTATCTAAAAGAGAGAAATTTATTTGAGCACATAAAGGAAAAAGTAAATAAAATAGAAGAATTAATTAAAAAATATTTAGATATTGATGAAATAAGAAAAATATTTAATAATTAATAAGAGTGTTTAAAATGTTAAATCCTAAAATTATAAGTACTATTGTAAGTATAACTGTTGTTATACTAGTTTATACTATTGCGGGGCCACAAAATGTCATTAATAATTTTCAGAACGGTCTAACTGAATTACTTTCCCAATCATCACAGTTATTTAGAAATCCAAGTTATGAAATCGATAATAGAGGCAATTTAATAATACATAATCCATACTCTTTTCCTATACAAATAGACATATCAGGGAAATATTATACAATACCTCCAAATAGTAAAATAGTTATAAATTCTAGTGAATTATTTAATGTAAGCTATATTAAAATAAAATTTCTAAATATAAGTATAAAATTAGGGTTATAAGTATGAAGAAGGTTCTAGGAGTAGTGGCATCATTTAGTAATATTTTAGTTTCTTCACTACCCTTTCCTTGGTGGTATACTAATATCGGAGGTATTATTGAAATTTTAGACTCACCATTTTTTATTGGATTTAAATTTATGGGAATTGACTATACAAATACTTTAATTTTTCCAATAAATTTATTATTATTAGGCTTAAGAGTTTATATTATACTACTCAATTCAATTAACATATATTTAATTCTAGCAAAAAATAAAAATGATATATCGTTATTTATTTTCTGGTTATTTATATTATATACAATAGATCCATTAATAATACTATTAATTTCATTAATCATATTTAATCATCCTGTATTTGCCTTGGGAAGCTATACTATTAATTATACTACTAGCGGATATGAAATAGAGATCCTACTTGAAAATTATCCATTATTACCCTATTATTTAGCAGGATTCTCGGGTGTACTTTCAGTAATATACAAAATTATTAGTCGATCTCGTCATTAAATTAACTAAGTAAACTTTCAGTTACATAACTCTTTTTAATTTATCCTTAGTAATGTAAATCAGATGAATATAGATAGCTTAATTCAAGACATTATCTTACAAATTAAAAGGGAAGTAAAAAATGATAAAGCAGTAGCTGCAGTAAGCGGCGGTGTTGATAGTACTACAGCAGCAGTTCTAGCTTATAGGGCCCTTGGCAAAAATCTAGTTCCGATTATGATAGATACTGGCTTTTTAAGAAAGGGTGAAACGTCTAAGGTAAGAGAAGAACTTAAAGAATTATTACCGCTAAACATTATAGACGTTTCTAAAACATTTATAGAAGAGTTAAAGAATTATGACGATGCAGAAGAGAAGAGGAAGAAATTCAGAGAATTATTTTATGAGACTTTAAGAAAAGTTGTTGAAGAGAATAACGCTAGATACTTGGTTCAGGGTACAATAGCCGCAGATTGGGTAGAAACTAGATGGGGTATAAAAACTCAGCACAATGTACTACTACAAATTGGAATAAATCCAGAAACTAAGTGGGGTTTTAAAATAATAGAGCCTTTAGCAGAATTATATAAGAATGAAGTTAGAGAGATCGCTAAATATCTAGGATTACCACCATCAATAATATATAGACAACCCTTTCCAGGCCCTGGATTATTAGTAAGAATTTTAGGAAGAATATCAGAAGAGAAATTAGATATTCTTAAAGATGTAACTGAGATTGTAGAAAGAGAATTAGAGAACTTTAATCCGTCACAATATTTTGCAGTAATTTTCGAATCCAAATCCTATAAGGATGAAAATCTTACTAATTTAATAAATAAAGATGTTTATTTATATTACAATAAAGCAACTGGCGTTATGGGCGATGTAAGGGCTTATGGTAACATTGCTAAGGTTTATGGGATAGCTAATAATAGCCCTAAAGACTGGAGGAAGATAAGTCAAATATTAGCGGGTAGGAATATTACGCATACACTATTACCAATACAAGAAAGAGATAATGGAGAATACAGTATAGTTATTAGAGCTGTAAAGAGTGAAGACTTTATGACTGCAGATATTTTAGAACTACCAATAGAAGAATTAAAGAGAATAAGCGAAGAGATTCTTAAGGTAAGTAGTAAGATAAAGGAGGTACTCTATGATATAACTACTAAACCACCAGCTACTATTGAATTTGAGTAGATTTTTATTTTATTACGAGAAACTATTGTAGATGTTACTCAGTGAAATTGATAAAAAACTCATAATGGAACTTCAATATAATTTTCCTTATGATAAAACGCCTTTTAAACTAATTTCAGAAAAACTGAAGATTAGTGAAGAGGAAGTAATAGAAAGGGTAAAAAGGTTAATAGCTGAAGGTGTGATAAAGAGAATAGGAATGTATGTAAGCTTTAGAGCAAAGGGGATGGAAAGCGCCCTAGTTGCTGCAGAAATTCCGTTAGATAAATTAGAGGAATATAGAAGGAAAGCCCTAGGAATTAGGGAACTTACTCATAATTATGTAAGGAACCATCCTAAGTATAATGTATGGTTTGTCATAAAGGCTGAAGATAGAGATGAACTGAATAAAAAAGTGGAGGATCTTTTAAGAAGTGTAGATGCTAGAGATTATGTAATATTATATTCTAAAAAGACGCTGAAATTAAGTGTAAAGTATGATATATTTAGAGGAATTTCATATAGTGAACCGGAGGAAATAGTTGAAAAAGTGCCTACTGCAGAAGATTTAGGAATTCCAATAGAATTATTAAAGGCACTTTCTTACCCATTACCAATTACTAAGAATCCATTTGAAAAAATTGCTAATGAATTCAGAATTTCTCAAGAGGAGCTGGTAGATCTGATTAAAGAGCTTAAACATAAGGGTGTTATTAAAGATTATGGTGCTACTATCAATGGCGAAGCTGTAGGAATAACTGAAAATGCTATGGTTTTACTAAGTAGTAACAATATAGAGAGTTTATGCTATAAGATTGCAAGAGAGGTCAAAGAAGCTACACACGTAGTACTTAGGGAATCAAATAGGGAATGGGATTATTTATGTTATTTTATGTTACATGGTTCTAATAAGAGTATTCTTAGAAATGTTGCTAGAGACGCTGCTAAAAACGCTGAAAGTTATATGATGCTTTATAGTCTAGAAAACCTTAAGCCTGGAATCGTAATTTAGTAAAGCTTCCCTTTATTTTCATTGATATAACTACTTCTCTTAATTCTTCTAATGCCTTCTTTACCCTATTATCCTCTAATTCTCCTTGAAATTCTAGATAGAAATAGTATTCCCATGGTACGTACTTTAATGGTCTAGAATAGATCATCTTTAGATTTATATTATATTTGTAAAATTTCTCTAATGATTTATATAAAGATCCCGGCACATCTGGAATAGTTAAAAAAATCATAGTTTTATCTCCCTTTACTGTCATTCTTTTACTTATTACTATAAATCTTGTTATATTAATACCCTCTTGTAAACTACTCTCTAAAACGTTAAGACCCCATATTCTTGCTGCATATTCAGAACATATTGCAGCAGCAGCAGGATCAGATGAAGCTAACTTTGCAGCTTCAGAAGTTGATGAGACATATATCACTTCCTTATTTAATCTCGAAATGAATTCCCTTACTTCCGCACCTGCATAATAGTTTGTATAAATTCTCTTAATCTGATTAATCTCAGGGGATTTTGAAGCAAAGACTAATTTAATATCTTTTTCTATCTCATAATTTACAAAAATCTTGTCATTATTAAATAGATTATCTAGAGTTTCATTAATTGGTCCCTCCTTACTATTTTCTATCGGAATAACCCCAATACTGTTTTCACTATCTTCCACTTTCCTAAATACTTCGGTAATTGATTTTACTCCTACTAAATTCTTTCCTAATTTTACAGCAACCTCATAAGTAAAACTGCCTTCTGGGCCTAAATAGTAAATTCCATCTGGATCGTAAAAATGTATGAATTTTACCTTAAAAATCTATTCAACTAATCTAGCTGAAATTCCTTCATAGCTTAACGACAGTAAAAACTCATTTAAAATTTCTGGTACTGATAGTTCGAATATAACATAAATCTTAGTATATCCAGGCCTAACATCACTGCTTACTCTATCATGAATTACATCAATTACGTTGCCCCTTATTCTTGCAACATATGTTAAAATCTTATTTAAGTAACCTGGCTTATCGGGAACTATTACCTCAACCTTAACTACCCTCTTCATTTTGAACATCATCTTATCTATTATTTTAGAGAGAAGTGTAAGATCGATATTTCCTCCACTAATTACGCTGATTACCTTCTTTCCACTCTCTATCTTTACTAGCCCCGATAGTATTGCAGCAACACTTGCAGCTCCTGCACCTTCAGAAAGAATTTTATTTCTCTCTAAAAGATATATAATTGCATTAGCTATTTCCTCATCATCTACAAGTAAAATATCATCAACTAGCTCTTGTACAATTTTAAATGTTAATTCGGAAGGAGACTTTACTAGAATTCCATCTGCAATTGAATAGGAAGGTTCAATTTCCACTAGTCTCCCTAATTCTTTAGAAACTTTCATAGAAGGTGATGCGGTAGTTTGAACTCCTATTATCTTAATATCTTTTCTCTTAGATTTTAATGCCAAGCTAATTCCAGATATTAAACCACCTCCACCAATAGGTACTATAACGATATCAGGATTGTACTTAAGTAGTTCTAACCCTAAAGTTCCCTGACCAATTATAACATGAATATCATCATAAGGATGAATTAAAGTTAAATTTCTTTCATTAATTATCTCCTCAGCCTTCTTCATACTCTCATGAATATACTTACCATAAAGTATTACTTCTGCACCATAACTCTTAGTTGCAAGATACTTTGAAATTGGTGCAGTTTCTGGCATTACTACTACTGACTTTATATTAAGCCTAGATGCAGCATAAGCAACACCTTGAGCATGATTCCCTGCAGAGACAGCTATTACTCCTTTCTTCCTCTGTTCTTCAGTTAAATTAAATAATTTATTGAATGCTCCTCTCACTTTAAATGAGCCAGTCTTCTGTAAATTTTCTAATTTTAGATAAACCTCTGCTCCTAATAATCTAGACAATGTTGAGGATTTGTCTACCGGTGTTTCGTGAATATATTCACTAATTAACTCCTTAGCTTTTACGATTTCTGAAAATAGACTTTCAAGATTATTCATCAGGATAACCCTGCCTTCATCTCATTTCAGTATTCGAGGGCTTCATCATTTTTTCATCTATAACCTTCTTTATTTTTTCATATGTATCTTCTAAAGCTTCCGGTATTACCTTTACATTACCAAAAACTGGCATAAAATTTGTATCACCGCTCCAACGCGGTACTATATGAATATGTACATGCGACTCTATTCCAGCACCAGCTACTTTTCCAATATTAACTCCAATATTAAATCCATCAGGATTATAAACTTCTCTTAATACTTTCAAACTTAATTGAACTAGTTGAAATAATTCTAATCCTTCATTATCGTCTAAAAGTTCTAATGTCGGGACATGTCTATAGGGAACTACCATAACGTGACCGGGATTATAAGGAAAAGCATTTAAAATTATGTATGAAAGTTTACCTCTATACACTATATAATTTTTCCTATCATCATTCTCCTTTAATACACGACAGAATAAGCACTCTTCCATTCTCTTAGAAGCACTAGAAAGTATGTACTTTAACCTCCAAGGTGCCCAAAGTATATTCATGGTTTCTTTTTAAATTGTAAAACATAATTAATCTTCTGCATCTCTAACTCCTTCTTCAGTTATTGCAAAAACTACTTCGCCCTCTGGTAAATGTGGTGCATCAACTATTCTAGCAATTCTTCTATTTCCTCTACTCTTTTTCAATTGGACTCTAATTCCAGGAACATGGTATAATGTATGACCTCCAACAGCAATTGTAGGATCACCATAAAACATATCTGGTCTTGCCATTACCTGGTTCGTAACGACTACTGCTAAATCATAAATTTCTGCTAACCTTACAAGCTGATGTAAATGCCTATTCAACTTTTGCTGTCTCACTGCTAAATTTTCTCTACCCGGATATTCCGCCCTAAAGTGAGATGTAACAGAATCTACTATTACTAGTTTAATTGATGGGTCTTTTCCAATTAATTCTTGTAAATCTTCTACAATTGCAATTTGATGGTCAGTATTGATAGCCCTCATATAATAAATATTATTCATAACTTGATCCGCTTCTAGACCCACTCCTTTAGCCATCGACTCAATCCTTTCCCATCTAAACGTACCCTCAGTATCTATGTAGACAGCCTTACCAGATAATCCTCCTTTTTCTGGTGGCAATTGTACATTAACGCTTAACTGATGGCATATCTGTGTCTTTCCACTTCCAAATTCACCAAAGAATTCAGTCATTGTTCTAGTTTCAATTCCACCTCCAAGTAGTCCATCTAGTGCTTGACTTCCAGTAGTAATTTTCTTTACACCCATTCTTTCCTTCTTTATCTCTAAAGCCGTCTTGAACCTTATGTCAAGTGCTGCTCTAGCTTCTTTTATGATTCTTTGAGCCGTACTTAAAGGAATTCCAGCAGCAACACTAAGATCTTGTGGAGTTGCAACTGCTAATGATTCTAATGTAGTATAACCTGCTTCAGTTAATTTATTTAATATACTTTGACCAACACCAGGTAGTTCTGCAATACTCTTTACCTTTACAGCCTTTTTTTCATCTGAATTATTACTAGCCAATACTCCTCACCTAAAATTTTTATACTTCTTCTAAAATATATATCTACCCGCCTCTCCTTAAATACCAACCTATATCTAAAATTGGTATTATCTCCTTTTCTCTTCTTACTTTCACAATTCCAATAAAATCGCCCTTTTTAGTTAGTACAATATAATATCCATTATTTAGTTTTTCTTTTAATATAATTTTTTTACCATAAGTTAATTTTTCAGCTAATTTTTCAGGTAAAATTAATTTATTTTTACAGCTATTTATTAAAATATCAGAAATTGATATAAATGGTAAAACTCCATCCCTTTTTGTGAGTATCGCAAAAATTATTCCACAACTAATTAACTTTTCCTTATCAATTTTATTCAAAATTTCATTTTCATTTTTAAAAATCATAATATATTTTGAAAATTTTAAAAATATTTTATTATTAAATATAGTTAAATCAAAATTACAATTTAATTTACTTGAAATGTCATTTATTATTTCATATATTTTTTCTTTATCTATTTCTTCAAAAGGCATATAAAAAACCCTTCAGTACCATGTATATGGGGATACATTCTACTACAATTTTTTACTGATGGAGAGAATTTTATGTTAAAGTATTCTTCAATACCATTCTCGTGTGGAAACCAGTTTACCTTAACTACCTCCATACCTAACTCCTCAATTGCATAATTAACTACCAACTCGTTCTCCTCGGGGGCAATGCTACATGTAGAATATACTAATAAACCATCATCTTTAAGTAAATTATAAGCATTTTTTAACAATTTAAGTTGTAATGAAGAAAAATCTCTAAGTTTAGTTATAGGTGTTTTAGTTTTTCTACTCCTATCAAACATTATAATACCCTCTCCAGAACAAGGAGCATCAAGAAGTATTTTATCTACACTCGTTCCTAGCTTAAGTCCAGTAGCATCATCTAGTACTACTATTACATTCTTGCATCCTAGTCTATTAATATTAGAGATTAATGATCTTATTCTTTTAGGATTTTTTTCAACTGCTATAACTATACCTTCATTTCTCATTAATTGGGATAACTGGGTCGTCTTACTCCCTGGCGCAGCTGCTAGATCTAAAATAAGCTCTCCTTGCTTTGGTTCTAATAAATATGGTGGAATCATAGATGATATTCCTTGAATATGATAAAATCCTAGTAAATATTCTATGGTTGCACCCAAGGTTGGGGATTTTGGTTTACTGATAACCTTATAACCGTGTTTCAGCCAGTAAATTTTTTCAAGTTTAAAACCTTTTTCATCTAATCTATTTACTAATTTCTCACAATCTATTTTTAAATCATTGCATCTGATGGATCTAGGGAGAGGGACTTCGCATGATCTAAGAAAATCAAAAAGCCCATTGCCAAAGAGTTCATTATATCTTTCGATCATGTAAGGTAAATATCCCCACTTTTCTGCAATTTTAGTGGAATACTCACTAATTCTTATCTCAAATATACGTTCATACTTTTTTAAATACTCATTAATATCCATTAGTTATGATAGAGAGTGAAATAAAAATAAAGATTAATTCACCAGAGTTAAGTATTTTAGAAGAAGAGTTTAAGAAAAACTTTAAATATCTTGGTGAAGAAATTCAAGAAGATATTTACTATAATAGTATATATAGAGATTTTAAGGTAACTGATGAAGCTTTAAGGCTAAGGATAATTAACGATAGTATAATAGAACTTACATATAAAGGGCCTAAAATTTCATCAAGATCTAAGGTTAGAGAAGAGATAACGTGCAGAATTTCAGATTATAAGGCTATTGATAAAATATTAGAAAAAATAGGATTTTATAAAGTTATAAGAATAAAAAAAATTAGAAAAAATTTTAAAAAAGAGAATTTTTTAATTTCATTAGATTATGTTGAAGGTTTAGGTAGTTTTTTAGAAGTCGAGGGAATAAGCGTAAGTGAAGATGAATTATTAAACTTTACTGAAAATCTTCTAAAAAGATTTAACATAAAGGGGCAAAAAACTTTGAAATCCTATTTAGAATTACTTCTTGAGAGTAGATGAGAAGAATCATAGGCATTCTAACAGATTATGGAGTTTCAGATAATTACAATGCAGTATTAGAAGCAGTAATTAAGAAAATTAATCCAGAGGTCGATATAATATACATATCCCCCGAAGTAAAACCGTTTAACATTTACGCTGGGGCTTACTTACTTTATACCTCATATAAGTATTTCAAGAAGAATACAATATTTCTAGCCATAGTAGATCCTGGGGTTGGAAGTAAAAGGAGGGCAATAGTGATAAGAACTAATAATTATTATTTCGTAGGTCCGGATAATGGTATATTATACCCTTCAGCATATGAGGACGGTATTATAGAAGTTAGAACAATATCTAACCCTAAAATTTTCTTAAGTAGAGAAATTTCTAATACATTTCACGGAAGGGATATTTTTTGCGTAGCAGCTGCATTATTATCTAGAAAGGTTGATATGCAAATCTTTGGTGAAAAGATAGATCCTAGTGAATTAGTGCAATTAGAATACAATTATAGCTTTAATAATAAAAGATTATGTGCTAAGGTAATTTATATAGACCACTTCGGTAATATTGCACTTTCAGTTAAGGGGAAGGATATAAGATTTAGTTTAGCGAAATATAATGAGAGAATAATGAGGAGAGTTAGGACTTTTTCAGATGGAGGAGAAAATGAATTAATCATATATGAAAACGGGTATGGATTTCTTGAGATAGGTGTTAACATGGGAAATGCTCAAAAAATATTAGGAATCAAAGAGGGTGAAGAAATATGCTTAGAGGTCTTTACCCAGGAAGATTTCAGCCATTCCATTTAGGGCATTTAAATGTAGTAAAATGGGCCTTAGAACAAGTTGATGAACTAATTATTCTTGTAGGTAGTTCACAAGAAAGTCATACATTAATGAATCCATTTACTGCAGGAGAGAGAATAGAAATGATAAAACTAACTTTAAAAGAAGAGAATATATCAATGGATAAAATATATATAATTCCTATACCAGATATACTGATGAATAGTGTCTGGGTACATCACGTAAGAATATATACTCCAACTTTCAATATAGTATTTGCTAGAAATCCACTAGTTATAAGACTATTTAAGGAAGCAGGATATGAGGTTAGAATACCCCCAGCATTTAATAGAGAATTCTATAGTTCGACCCATATTAGAAGGTTAATAATAACTGGAGAAGATTGGTCAAAATATGTCCCTAGAGCCGTATACGAATTTATTAAAAGAATAAAAGGGGATGAAAGATTAAGGGAAATAGTAGGAACAGATAGATAGTAGATTAGAATAAAAGCTTGCCGATCGCAGAAGCTATAACATGTGCAGTTCTTAATGGTTCTGGGCGTTTGCTAAAAATCTGATAGTGGGAAATCACACGAGATGCCTCAGATAATTCTAGGCTAGTATATACATATATAGTACCTTTTCTTGAAGTAATAGACCTTAAATTTTTAAGAATATTTAAGATAGTAAATATCCTATCCTGATCTTTACTAAAATGCTTTAATAATGCTCTCTCTATCTCAATTATATTAGGCCTTTTTGAGTAAAAGACTATCCAGTTAGGTTCTGGTTTAACATAATTGAATCCACCAAAAATTACTCCATCTAAAATTACATAACCCCTTTTATTCATTGACCTTAACTTATCTGTAGCATCTTCACCATCTACTAATATTAGAGAATAATCAATCTCAACTAGATCGAAATCTTCATATATCACACTTACTAATGGGGCATAACCTTTTCTGCCCTTATGATTTAATGGAAAGTATCCATCATCTATGCCAGTTACTGTTATCACAGACATTTCTAAGCGATTATAAATCATCTTTGATAAAAAATTCAATGTAATTTAAACAGCAAATAGTTATAGAGAAAATTTAAAATATTAAGGGAGAGAAAGTAGAGGATTAGTGAAATAAAGAAAAAACTATAGCGCCGGGGGCGGGATTTGAACCCGCGCGGGGAAACCCCCACTGGCTCTCCAGGCCAGCCCCTTAGTCCGCTCGGGCACCCCGGCAATAAAAAGAAATCAACACAAACTTAAAAATTATATTAGCTCAATCTCTATATAAACATCTTCAGGAACTCTAACCCTCATTAATTGCCTCATAACCCTTTCATCAGCAGCAATATCAATAATCCTTTTATGCACCCTCATCTCCCAATGTTCCCATTTTTTCCTACCTTCTCCATGTGGTAATTTCATTACTGGTACCTCAATTCTAGAAGTAGGAAGAGGAATTGGACCACTCATAGCAACTCCAGTCTTCTGAACAATAGCCTTTATTTGATTAACTACACTTTCTAAATTCCGAACATTAGTACTCCATAGCCTTATTCTAGCCTTATTAGGCATAAAAACACCAAAAATTATTTAATCTCAACTTTTGCAGGCTTCACATCAATGATAACTCCAACACCAACTGTCTTACCCATATCCCTCATTGCAAACCTACCTAATGCAGGGAACTCGTTAAACTTCTCTACAACTAATTGCTTTATTGGTTTCATCTTTACAATTGCAACATCTCCTTGCTTAATAAACTGTGGATTCTTTTCTAATTCTTTACCAGTTCTCGGGTCTATCTTAGACACTATTTCAGTTATCCTGCATGCAATACTTGCAGTGTGAACGTGAACAACTGGTGTATATCCTACACCAATTGCACTTGGATGCCATATTACAATTATTCTTGCAGTGAATTCATCAGCAACAGTTGGAGGATTAGTAGGATGACCTACAACATCGCCCCTCTTTATATCCTTCTTTTCAACACCTCTTACGTTAAATCCAATATTATCGCCAGGCTCTGCTTTCTCCAACTTGGTATGATGAGTTTCAATTGACCTCACTTCGCCTATCTTGCCTATTGGCATAAATACTACCTTATCACCTACTTTCAATACACCACTCTCAACTCTTCCAACAGGAACAGTACCTACACCAGAGATTGAATATACCTCTTGAACCGGTATTCTTAAAGGTTTATCAATAGGTTTAGGCGGTATTTCTAATGCATCTAATAACTCCTCAAGTATAGGCCCATTGTACCACTTCATATTTTCAGACCTCTTAGTAACATTCTCACCAGTAAGCCCAACAACTGGAACAAACTTTACCTTATTCATATTGAAGCCGAATTGCTTCATGAACTTGCTTATTACATCGACGATCTCTTTGTATCTCTTTTCATCATATGGTGGTTCTGTTGCATCCATCTTAGTCACTGCAACAATTATTTGATCAATACCCATAGTCCTTGCAAGTATGATATGCTCCCTAGTCTGACCTTCTGCGCTCATTCCAGCCTCAAACTCACCTTTTCTTGCAGATACTGCTAGGATTGCAGCATCAGCCTGACTAGCTCCAGTTATCATATTCTTTACGAAGTCCCTATGACCTGGAGCATCAATTATTGTAAAGAAGTATTTCTTTGTTTCAAACTTCATAAAGGATAAGCTAATTGTTAAACCTCTTTCCCTCTCCTCCTTTAATCTATCTAAAAGGAACGCATATTTCTCTGACTCTTTTCCTAACTTTTTAGCGGCCTCTTCTGCTTCTTTTAGAGTTTTCTCATCTATAAAACCTCGCTCATATAGTAACCTACCGACCAATGTACTCTTTCCATGGTCGACATGCCCTATAATTATTAAATTAAGATGTGGTTTTTGAGACATTATTTTATCACTCCTATCGTTTTTAAAATAATGGTAATATAAAGTTTAGCTCATCTAGAGCTCAATGCTATTCTTTCAATTTCTTCTTTTCTCCTTATAGCAAAACTTTTAGGATCATTATTTGCAGCCGCAATTATTTCTTCAGCTAGAGCCTCGTCTATAGGCTTAGGATTATTAAATGAAGCACCTCTAGCACCTAATACAATATGCCTTAATGCTAAATCCACTCTTCTTTGTGGGGAAACATCTACTGCAACATAATAAACTATACCACCATACATTATTCTAGTAACCTCCTCCCTCGGTGCCGCATTCTCAATAGCCCTAACTAAGACTTGAATAGGATTTTGACCAGTTCTTGCATGAATAATTTCAAATGCCATCTTTACAATATTAGTTGCTAACATCTTTTTACCCTTATTCCTACCTGGCCTCATTAATTGATTTATTAATCTCTCCACTATAGACACTTTAGCTTTACCAAATCTTCTATGTTCATGCCTTCCACCAGAATGAGGATAGTATACTGGTGAAACGCAAATATATTTCTTAAGACTAGGATCCCTTATTTCAACATTAGTAGACCATTTATTAAACACCTTAATCTCCGAATCCATTTCGCTCATGCGAACTTCAACTCTTTCTATAGTCTTTTTGTTATAAGATTAAATAGTTTGTGTGACAAGATTCAGAATAATATGAAAGGATTTGAAAATGATGAATATATAAAGGTAGAGAAAGTAGAGGCATTCTTTTATCCAATAAATTCAGTCCCGGTTATAGTATGTTATCTAGAAGACGGTAGGCAATTTTATCTATTCCACGTGCCTCCAGAAATTGTAATTTCAATAAATAGAATATTAGGTGTAAGAGGTTATGAAGAAATGCAAGAGGGTAACAAAAGAGATAGTATTTATGAAATTTTAGAGAATATAAGTGAAATTAAAGAAATAATTAATAAAAGAATAGAAAAAGTAATTGTGAATGATATAATAAGAGAATATGGAGTTTATGTTGCAACAGTTGAGCTGAAGTTTGACGGGATAATAATAGAGAGAAGGATGATCCCAAGTCATGCAATATATTTAGCGATTTTAGGTGAAAGGCCTATATTTATTAAAAAAGAACTCGTAGATGAACAAGAAAGGGAGTCTAGAGAAGTTAGAAGATAGGAAAACTATCTTACCGGCTTTTGCTTTTTACCTTTATATAATGCATCTAGTGATACTCCATTTACCATTACTACCTTATATCTAACTCCAGGTAAATCACCCATTGATCTTCCTAAAGTACCACCGATTCCCTCAATTATAACCTCATCATGTTCATCAATAAAATTTACACCACCATCGCCCGGTACAAATGCAGTTACAACTCTACCATTTTTAACTAATTGTACCCTTACACACTTCCTAACCGCAGAATTTGGTTGTCTTGACTCTATTCCAACCTTCTCTAATACTATTCCCCTAGCCATAGGTGCTTTACCTAGCGGATCGTATTTTTCCTTTAATCTTAACATTCTTCTCTTAAACTTTCTTTGTGACCATCTGAATTTAAGTCTCTTTAATCTTAATTTCCTAGCTGCAAATAATCCATTCGGTGACTTCTTACCCATTTAGATCACTCTATAACTACTGAGTCTATATCCATATATCTTTTTAACACTAACTTAGCCCTAAGAACGTTTCTACCACCTTTACCTATTGCCAAACCCTTATCTTGCGGATCGACTCTTACATAAAGAACCTTCTTTGAATCTGAATTTATTAGCTTAACACCTCTAACTCTAGCAGGAGCCATAAGGTATTTTACAAGTTCTTCAAGATTTTCACTAAAACTTACAATTTCAATCATCTTTCCCAATAACTTCTCTAACCTTTTTACATTGATACCACCCTTACCTATTGCAGCACCCATGTCTTGAGGATTAACTAAAAATATTAGTCTATCATTATCTTTGTCTATTATACAATCTCTTGCAGTAACCCTAGTAACATCTTGAAAAAGTGACATATACTTTAACTCTTCTGGTGTTAATTTGACCTCCGGCATACTCTCACCCTTGTGACTGAATTAAATCAAGTATCTTTGACTCACCAATATCTATAACTCCTATTGTTGATATCATAAATGGCTTACCACAAAGCTTTCCCAAATCCCACCCACTTCCAGGGTACTCGTATACTGGTATATTTCCTATTTTCGCATAATATTTTAAATCTTCCTTTAAATCACTACGAAGTGTAGAAGCTATTATTACTAACTTTACCTTTCCTAACTTTAAACTTTTAAGCGTCTTTTTAGAACCAATTATTACCTTTCCTGTTTTTAGTAGTAATTTTAACTCTGATTCAAAAGTTTGAGCTGACAATTTTATCTCACCACCGGTCTCATTGTAAGTTCAACTATTCCAGTACCTACTTTAATAGGTTGCCCGATTATAATATTTTCTACTACACCTTGAAATTCTTCAAAATCTCCTCTTGCAGCGGCATCCAACAATTGCTTAACAGTAACTTCAAATGCAGCCCTAGCTAACACGCTACCTTTCTCTCCAGTAATACCATGCCTACCAATTTGTCTTACTACACCAGTTCTTGTCATCATATCAGCAAGTAGTATAATATGTCTTATATCAACATCTAAACCTTGTTCATCGAGTACTTTCTTTATTTCCCTAATTATAACTTCCCTAGCAGCCTCAATTCCTAAGACTTCTGCTATCTCATGTATATTATTTGTTTCAACTCTACTGAAATCAATACACTTTATTCCTATTAACCCTTCTAAATTAGAACCATCTGTGATAATTACAAATTCATTATCCTTCTTCTGCACTATTGCACGTTTAATTCCTTTAATTCCTTTAATTTTTGTATTAAGTATCTTTTCCCTTAGCTTAAATAATGATGTTATATTATCAATTTCCTCAAAAGAAATTCTTAGAACGTTATCAGAAATTTCCTCTATAGATAATTTTGTTTTTAATTTAGATAATGCTTTTTTAACATCCTCGATTGTAACTCCCTTATCATTAAGAAGTTGTGGGTCTAATTCTACAGTTAATGTCATTGTAGTTATATCTAGATCGATGGAGCTGACAACATTCTCAAGCTTAGTATACTCTATTTTTCTAGCAATCTCAGCAGCCTTATCTCTATCATACTTACATTCCTCAGTCAGATATATAGTCATAATTGGTGTTGATGGTGTTCTTCTTGCATCAACAATCTCTATTAATCGTGGTAAACCTAACGTGACGTTTAGTTCTCTAACTCCCGCATAATGGAAAGTTCTTAGAGTCATTTGAGTTCCTGGTTCACCAATAGACTGTGCTGCAACTATACCTATTGGCTCCCCTGCTTCAATAAGTGAACTTTTATATTCTTCAACTGCTAAATTAATTATCTTTTCTATATCATTTCTATCCAAAATTATATTTGAACTTTCAATCGCAGATTTTAAATCATTAATAACCTTAGATGGTAAAATATTCATAACTTCCTTAAGCTTATTTTCTAAAAACTCCCTATCTTGCTCTAATATCATTTTAATCACCTCTTCCAGCCAGCTACTCTTTCAATTATTCTATTAACATCTACTGTCTTTCCATGGTGAGATAATTGAGGATGAATACCATCATCACCATAGAGGAATTGAATTAAATCACCATGTAATGTCCTTACAGTTCCATCATATTCTACTCTTAAATCTGATAATGCATTAATCAACCTTCTTTGAGTATATCCACTCTGTGAAGTTTTAACTGCAGTATCAACTAATCCTTCTCTCCCTGCAGCAGCATGGAAGAATAACTCTATAGGATTAAGTCCACTTCTGAAAGACGAATATATGAATCCTCTACTCTCTGGAGAAATTTCACCCTCTTTAAAGTGTGGTAAGGTTCTCGTACTATATCCTCTCTTAATCCTCTCACCCCTTACAGTCTGTTGGCCTAACATTGCAGACATTTGAGTTATATTTAGTGTACTGCCTCTCGCACCAGTTCTAGCCATTATATATACATCATTAAATGGATCAAGATATTTACTGGCAATTTCGCCTGCTAAATTTCTCAATTTATCTAAAGAATCTAAAATATAATTTTCTAGACTCTCCTCAATAGTCCTTCCTGGTATTGGTTCTAACTTACCTTCATGGTATAGTTGAATATAATGCTCAACTTCCTTCTTAGCTTCTTCAATCTTTTCAGATATCTCTTTCTTAGCTTCATTTGGTATTGTTACATCTTCTAGAGTCATTGTTAACCCTCTTAGTTCTACAAACCTTAAGAATATTTTATACAAATTATCCATTAGCCATAATCCATAATCCTCACTATATTCTTTGATTAGCCAGTGTAGAACACTTTCAGGTTGTTGGTTACCTATAGCCTTCTTATCTAAAACACCCTCTAACAATATACCATTTTTAATAACGATATAGGAATCATGTGGACATTCCTCATTTTTACATAATCTAGGTCCGCTCGAAACATTTGAAGGCCCATGAAAATTGAAATCTTTAGGTAAGAATAAACTAACAATTTGCTTCCCAGTATAATACTCTTTTGGTGCTAAGATTGCAGGCTCCCCTAAGTCAAAAGGAATATTTGCAACTGATAATATGTCCATAACCTCTTCTCTCGATAGCAATGTCGTTTTAACAGTAAGCAAATAAGCGCCACTTATATAATCTTGACCACCTCCTATTATTGGTCCACCATAGCGCGGAGTAAGTATATTCTTATGCACTAACATTAGCTCTCTAGCCTCAGCGATAGCTTCTTCGGATTGTGGAACATGCAAATTCATCTCATCACCGTCAAAATCGGCATTATAGGGCGGACATACTAATAAATTGAGCCTAAAAGTCCTACCGGGTAATACTCTAACTTTATGGGCCATCATGGAGATTCTATGTAAAGATGGTTGTCTATTGAATAGTACTATATCACCATCAATAAGGTGCCTTTCTACTATAAATCCGGGTGCTAAAGTAGCAGCAAATTGTACTCTATCTTTAACATATCTTAAGTCAATTCTCTTTCCATCTGGTCTTATAACGTAATTAGCTCCTGGCCACTTCTCTGGACCATTAATTACAAATTTCCTTAATTCTTCGATATTCCATTTTGTTACTTTCACTGGAACTGTTAAAATCTTAGCTATTGATATTGGTACTCCAACTTCATCTATACTCAAATTAGGATCAGGAGAAATAACAGTCCTTGCTGAAAAGTCAACTCTCTTTCCAGACAAATTCCCTCTAAATCTTCCTTCTTTGCCTTTTAACCTTTGGGCTAATGTCCTTAAAGGTCTTCCTGATCTGTGTTTCGCAGGAGGTAAGCCAGGTATTTCATTATCAAAGTATGTTGCTACATGATACTGTAAGAGATCCCATAAATCTTCAATTATTAATTGTGGTGCACCTGCATCAATACTTTCTTTAAGTCTCTCATTAATTCTTACAATATCTACTAATTTATGCGTAAGATCATCCTCTGCTCTAATTCCACTTTCTATCATTATTGAAGGCCTTATTGTAATAGGGGGAACTGGTAATACCGTAAGTATAAACCATTCTGGTCTTGTTGACTTTGGATCGTAACCTAATATTTCTAAATCTTCATTAGGTATTTTTTCTAATCTCTCTCTAATATCTGATGGAGTTAGCTTTACTAAACCTTCTTTTCTCTCTTCATAGAACGTATAGGGTTTTTCTAACTTTATCTTATATTGCTCCTCCTTACAATAGGGACATATATTCGATTTTAAAGCCAGCTTTTTGACATGATCAATAAGCCTCCTTGCCGCGGATGGCCATCTTTGCTTTATTGCATTATAAATTCTACGATATTTATTTAAATCTTCTTCAGATATCCTTAACCTTCCACATCTTCTGCAAGTTACCCTTAAAAGTTCATAAATGTGTTTAACAAAACCAACATGAATTACTGGTCTAACTAACTCAATATGACCAAAGTGACCAGGGCATTGGCCTAGTGTATTCCCACAAGTAGGACATTTTTGACCAGGTTCTATAACTCCTAATCTTGGATCCATTACGCTTCCTTCTATTGGAGTACCGTCTTCATCATACACATCTATGGAGATTATTGCAGTAACCGATAGTTTTCGTATCTCATCTGGCGATAATACACCAAATTTTATACCTTTTATTACCTTCTCACTCATTATTACCACCCTTTACCTTACTTAAGGAGATTTTATCGCCCAAAATTAATCTTGGTGCAATTATCATACTCATAAGTTCTTGAAGTAAGAGCTTAAATGCATAAGACACTGTAACCGGATATAAAGTAGATTTATCACCATGTATAGGGCAAATATACTTGTTCTTATTTCTATCATACCAACCTATATATCCGCATTGTTCACAAACGAAAACAGTAGTTTTATCTGAATTATCTAATAACCTATCCCTTATTATCATACTAGTACCAAATCCTATAAGGCAGTCCCTCTCCATTTCACCAAACCTCAAACCACCTTCCCTTGCCCTTCCTTCAGTCGGCTGTCTAGTTAGAATTTGTACGGGCCCCCTTGCCCTAGCATGCATCTTATCAGCAACCATATGATGTAATTTCATATAGTAAACTATACCAAAATATATTCTACCCTTAACCTTTTGGCCTGTCCTTCCATCGTACACTACTTCAGTACCATCTGCTAGATAACCTAACTTTTTGAGACTCTCTTGTAAACTTTCTATTGGAACTTTATAAAATGGTGTAGCGTCGACGTATTTACCAGCTACTGCTGCATATTTACCAGCTAATCCTTCCATTATTTGCCCTAAAGTCATTCTAGACGGTAATGCATGAGGATTCAAAATAATATCTGGTACTATACCCTTTACAGTATATGGCATATCTGCTTGAGAAAGTAAGATACCTATTACACCTTTTTGTCCATGTCTAGTTGCAAATTTATCTCCTATCTCAGGAATTCTCAAATCTCTTACTCTAACCTTTACTAACTTATTTCCATCTGCAGTTTCTGTTATGAGAACTAGATCTACTATTCCAGACTCTCCATGCCTCATAACAACTGAAGTATCTCTTTTTGCTTGTTCTGGTGCTAATTCTTTAAACTCTTGTAAAAACCTAGGTGGACTAACTTTACCTATTAAGACATCACCACCTTTTACTTCAACCTCTGGTGGAACTACTCCATTATCCTCAAGTAATCGATAATATTCGCTTCCTTTATATCCTTTAACTCCTGCCTCTGGTATCATGATCTTATCTTCTTGACCACCAGGATACTTTGCTTCTTCTGTTGAATATAATCTAAAGAATGTAGACCTATACATTCCCCTTTCCACAGAAGATTTATTCATTATTATTGCATCCTCCATATTATATCCAGTAAAACTCATTATTGCCATTACTGCATTATTTCCAGCTGGTCTGTTATTAAACCCTATAACATCTATCGCCCTAGTTTTAACTAATGGCTTTTGAGGATAATGAAGCAAGTGTGATCTACTATCAGTTCTTATTTGATAATTTGCGGCATATAATCCTAAAGCCTGTTTTGCCATTGCGGATTGATAAGTGTTTCTCGGTGATTGATTATGTTCAGGATATGGTATAAGTGATGCAGTTATACCTAAAATCGAGGGTGGCCATATTTCTAGATGCGTATGTTCTTTAGTTAGCTTTTCGGGGTCTATCGCAATATATGCATTTTCTTCCTCTTCTGCATCTAAATACTCTATCTTACCCTGTTTTACTAAATCATCGAAAGTTATCTTACCTTCCTTTAGCTTTTCTACATCATCCTTAGTAACTAATGGTATACCGTCTTTAACAACTATTAAAGGCCTTCTAACTCTTCCAGCATCACAATTTATATGAACTTCATTTATGAATTCAGTTTTAATATGTGCAACATTCACTTCGTCACTTAATTCACCATGTCTTCTCTTTTCTCTAATCTTTTCAGCTAATTCCTTACCATCATGATAGTAACCTATTAGCCTTCCATTCAAAAATACTTTCGTCCACTTTGTAAAGTTAATAATTTCCTTCTCTTTTTCTTCTTGTTTAGCCATTTCTAAGATCTTTTCTATATCAACTACACCAAGCTCATAGAGAACTTTTTCAACTATTCTTTCATTTATTCCTACTGAAATCTGCGCCATTAAGGCTAAATTCTTAACTAATCCACTATTAGGTCCTTCTGGAGTCTCAAATGGGCACATTCTACCCCATTGAGTACCATGAAGATCCCTTGCCTCAAAGTTGGGTTGGCCCCTTGCTAATGACGAAACTACTCTTCTTAAATGGCTTAGCATTGACATCCAATTAGTCCTATCTAATAGCTGACTAACTCCAGTTCTTCCACCTACCCAATTACCAGTCGCTAATGCATGTCTAATTCTTTCAGTTATTATATCTGGTCTTACAAGAGCATTTAATGCTAACTTCCTTCCTCTTACTTTTGACCTCTCTAATTGATAAGTGAGATCTTTTACAAATGCCTTAAATGCCACTCTAAACAGGGAAGAGAAAAGTTCACCGGCTAATTTTAATCTTTTATTAGCATAATGATCTTTATCATCTGGTTCTCTTCTTTTTAGATATAATTCTAACAATTTACATACTGCAGCAGCTAAATAGTACGCCTTTTTCCTTCTATCATTAGGAGTAGTCCCAATATGTGGTAAGAAATACTTATCAATTATTTGTTCTGCTTTCTGGATTCTTGCTTCTCTTTTTTGACCTATAGCAATTCTGCTGCCGATGAAATCAAGTGCGTCTTCTTGTGTAGATACAGAACTTGCTTGTTCTAATGATGGTAGTAATTCTGTTTGAATTGTAGGATCTAAGGATACAGCATATGTAATTTCTTTATCTGTTAATAATCCCAAAGCCCTCATCATAATTACTAAAGGTATTCTTCCTGGAACTGCAGTAAAACTTACATGAATTGTCCCGTCTTTTAATCTCTCTATAGTAATCGGTACTCTATATCCAGCAGCGGCTGATATTACCTTAACTAAATGTGTAACGTTAGAACCTTGTTTACCATAATCTGCTAATGGTCTATTAGTTGCTAAGTCCTCTTGGGTTACAATTACCCTTTCAGAGCCATTAACTATAAAATACCCTCCTGGGTCTCTAGGGTCTTCTCCAATTTCAATTAGTTTTTCTGGAGGAAGTGTAGATGTAGGGTCAGCAATTGATTTTAACATTATAGGCAAATCTCCAATATAAACCTCAGTCGGCTCACCTTCAATATTATTCTCTATAGGTATCATTTGAAGATATAACGGTGCTGCATAAGTTAAGTTCCTGAGCCTAGCTTCCATAGGTGTTATAGGTCTTGGTCCAGTTTCTGCTTCTCTTATTTCAGGGCCACCAACTCTTATTTTACCTAACTTTATCTTTAACCCCGGAATCTCTGTAGTGATTTCACCTTGTTCATCTATTATTTCTTGTAATTTATTTCTTAGAAAATCATTAAACGAATCTAAATGCTGTCTAACGAGCCCTTTCAATTTGAAGTAAGATTCTATTATAGTCCAACGATCATCAACAGTTAAATAACTATCTGACATCATTTTTACTTACCCGCTTACTACATATCTATATGCGATGATTTCTCCAGCTACAGGACTTTTCCTTATAATTCTTATTATATCTCCTGGCTTAGCCCCAAGTTTTTTAGCTATAGGGTCTGAAGCTCTAATCCATGGTAACTGCTCTGGTTTAACACCTAATTTTTTAAGTATAACATAAGCTTCCTCTAGACTTAATAATTCATGTTTAGGTACATACTTATGAATAGAAGGATCAAATTTTTTCTTACTAGAAGATGAAGGCATATTACTTAACACCTTTATCTAGAGCACTAAAACATATGAATTTGAGTTTAAAAGAGTTACAGTTTGTTGTTCACGAGTAGTTTTAAGATTGAATGTTGTTTGAATAGATATTTGAGGAATAATTGAAAATGAGAGTACTTCGACAACCTATAGTAGTGGTTTTAGGACATGTAGATCATGGTAAAACGACCTTATTAGATAAGATAAGAGGTACTGCAGTCGTTAAAAAGGAAGTAGGAGAAATGACACAAGAAGTTGGAGCAAGTTTCGTACCTACATCCGTAATAGAAAAACTTGCAGAACCACTAAAGAAAATAATACCAATAAAGTTGCAAATACCAGGTCTTCTGTTTATAGACACTCCAGGTCATGAGCTCTTCAGTAACTTAAGGAGAAGAGGCGGGAGCGTCGCAGATATAGCAATACTAGTAGTAGATATTATCGAAGGTTTTCAGAAGCAAACTTACGAATCAATTGAGATATTAAAATCAAGAAAAGTACCGTTTGTAGTTGCTGCAAATAAGATAGACAGAATTCCAGGATGGAAACCTAATGAGAATTTACCGTTCTTATCTACTATTGCATTACAAAAGCCTGAGGTACAGAAGTACCTAGATAATTTAATATATAAGCTAGTACTTCAACTTGCCGAGGTAGGATTTAATTCTGAAAGGTTTGATAGAATAAAAGACTTTACTAGAAATGTTGCGATAGTTCCAGTATCTGCCAAGACTGGCGAGGGAATACCAGAGCTACTAGCGTTACTAGCAGGCCTTACACAAAGGTATATGGAAAATAGATTAAGGTTTGCAGAAGGCCCTGCTAAAGGTGTTGTACTTGAAGTTAAAGAAGAACAAGGACTAGGACACACGCTTGATGTAATTATATACGATGGTATTTTAAAGAAAAATGATACAATAATTCTTGGAGGATTAAATAGAGTAATAGTAACAAAAGTAAGAAGCATCTTCATTCCTAGGCCATTACAAGATATGAGAGTTGCAAAAAGTGATTTTACACCAATAGAAGTAGCTTATGCAGCTGCTGGAGTTAAAATATTAGCACCAGATATAGAAGATGCTATAGCTGGATCACCATTATACGTAGTAGAATCTGAAGAAAAAATAGAGGAATATAAAAGAATCATAGAGGAAGAGATAAATAAAGTAAAGTTTTACAGTGAGAACATAGGAGTTGTAGTAAAGGCAGATAGCCTCGGAGCTTTAGAAGCAATTTTAGACGCACTGAAGAGAAGAAATATCCCAGTTAGGATTGCGGATATAGGTCCAATAAGTAAAAGGGATGTGTTAGAAGCAGAAATAGTTGGTAACACTTCAAAGGAATACTCTGTCATCCTCGCATTTAGAGTAAAAACCTTACAAGGTGTTGACACCTCAAGGGTTAAGGTAATATACGGAGAAATTATTTATCAATTAATCGAAGATTTAGAGAAGTACATACAAGAGGTAAGGGAGCAAGAAAAGAGAAAAACACTTGAAAATATTGTACTACCAGCAAAAATTAAGATATTACCAGGATATGTATTTAGGAGAAGTGATCCAGTAATAGTTGGTATTGAGGTATTAGGAGGAATATTAAGGCCAAAGCAGCCATTAATGAAAGAAGATGGTAAAAGAATAGGTGAAGTTATACAAATTCAAGATAGGAAAAAGTCGATTGATAAGGCGATAAAGGGTATGAGTGTTGCAATATCAATAAAGGGAAACATAATGGTAGGAAGACAAGTTGAAGAGGGAGAGGTCTTATATACAGACGTCCCAGCTGAGGATCTAGAAATTCTCGTTAATAAATTTAAAGATACAATCACTGAAGATATGAAGGAGGTTATAAAAGAGATTATTAAAATAAAGAGAAAAAATGACCCATTATATGCTCTTAACATCAAGCTTTAAACCTAATTCTTCTTCAGTAAAGAATATAGAAATCTCCCTATTTGCCTTCTCTACTGAGTCGGATGCATGAATTACATTCTCATTAATAGAAATCGCATAATCTCCTCTTATAGTCCCTGGAAGTGCCTCCTTAGGATTTGTTGCACCTATCATTTTTCTCACAATACTTACTGCATCTTCTCCTTCAATAACCATACAAACTACCGGTCCTGAGGTTACATAAGAAATTAAGTCATTAAAAAATGGTTTACCATTATGCTCTTCATACAATTTTTCGGCAGTCTTCCTATCCATCCTTACAAGCTTTAATGCAACTATTTCAAAACCTTTTTTCTCAAATCTAGAAATTATCTCACCTACTAGTTTTCTTCTTACCCCATCCGGTTTAATCATTACAAAAGTTCTTTGGATTGCCATTATTTCATCATCCTCATATAGTATGTAGTCCACTTAAGTTTTTTAGGGTCTTTTCTCTGCTGTAACATATATACTCTGCATCTTCTAGAACAGAACCATAAAATAGTCCCATCGTTCCTCACATACATTAACCCTGTACCCGGCTGTATTTCATGTCCACAAAAACTACATCGTCTAATTTGTACCATTATAAATCGGTATAAAATGTAGAGGTCAAATATAAATATTTAGAGTTACAAAAATGAGATGATATGAGCGAGAAGAAAGCTCAGCAACAATCTTCTTCACAAATTATAGAGGAATTTGGATTTCCAGCAGAAGTCATACAAATACTTGATAGAACTGGAGTAACTGGAGAAGTAACGCAAGTAAGGGTTAGAGTATTAGAAGGGAGGGATAAGGGTAGAGTATTAACTAGGAATGTTAAAGGCCCAGTCAGATTAGGTGATATATTAATACTTAGAGAAACTGAAAGAGAAGCGAGAAAATTAACAACTAAATCTTAAGGGAGGTTATTTGCCAAAAATAGGTTTAGAAGTACATGTTCATCTTACTACTCTAAAAACAAAATTATTTTGTTCTTGTCCTTCTTCTTATGAAGGAAAGGAGCCAAATACAGTAGTATGTCCAGTATGCCTCGGGTTGCCTGGTGCAATACCAGTACCTAATGAAAAAGCAGTTAAATTAGCAATACTTACGGCATTAGCATTAAATTGTAAAATAGCTGACAAATTAGTCTTTACGAGGAAACATTACTTTTATCCAGATATGGCTAAAAATTATCAGATTTCGCAGTACGATGGACCAGGTAGTATAGCTATCGCAAGAGACGGATGGATTAGATTAAAGGGAGATAAAATTGTAAGAATTAGGAGGATTAATATAGAAGAAGACCCAGCTAGAATAGTCTATCCCACTGGATCAATGCTAACTAGTAGATATACCTTAATCGATTATAATAGGTCGGGGATAGCTATGCTTGAGATAGTAACAGAGCCTGACATGAGCGAGCCTGCAGAGGCGAGAGAATTTCTAGAAAAATTAAGGACAATATTAGAACATGTAGGAGTAACAGAAACTACAAAAGAAGGCGCATTGAGAGTAGATGCAAACGTTTCTGTAGAAGGTGGTGAAAGAGTTGAGATAAAAAATATAGGTTCAATTAAGGATGTTGAAGAGGCAATAAGATATGAAATAGCGAGACAAAAAGCTGCAGTTCTTCAAGGTTTACCAGTAAAGAGGGAAACTCGACATTGGGATTCTAATAGAAAAGTTACAGTACCTACTAGATTGAAGGAATTTGAGGAAGATTATAGATATTTCCCCGATCCAGATCTTCCACCTTACATTATATCCCCTAACCTCATTAACGAATTAAAATCACTATTACCAGAATTACCAGATGCTAGGATAGAAAGGCTAGTTAGACAGTATGGAATTTCAAGCTATGAAGCAACAGTATTAGTAATGGATAAAGCTTTAGCAGATTTATTTGAAGAAGTTGCAAAGTCTTATACAAACTATAAAAGATTAGTAAATTTACTTATAAATGACTATTTACGTTGGTTAAATGAGAAAAACCTTAGAGCTTCACAATCTAAAGCAACACCAAACCACATAAAAGAATTATTAGATTACCTAGAAAAAGGTATTATAACTATCAAGCAAGCAAAGGAGATCTTACCAATTATTGTATACGAGGGAAAAATGCCATCAGAAATTATTAAAGAAAAGGAAATGGTTGCAATTACAGATGTTAACTATTTACAGAAAATTGTAGAGGAAGTAATTATCGAGGAGAAAGAAGCAGCTGAGAAGGCTAAGAAGGATCCAAAGGTTATAAACTATTTAGTAGGCAAAGTAATGAAGAAAACCGGTAAGCGTGCCGACCCTCAATTAACTTATGAGTTAATAAAGAAAAAGTTAGAGGGTTAAAATCACAGCGTGGGTTTTTCCTCATCACTCAGCGCTTAAGATCTCGATCATTATAATTAATATATGAGGGTGGTGACTTATATATCTTCAGAATAAAGATAAGGAACTAAGGCTAAGGTTATTAGCTGTTGATCTACTTAGAGAATTAAAAAATGTGTATACTTATAAGGATCTATCTACTATGCTCGGAATACAAGAAAGTCTTATATGTAGATACGTAAATGGAGTTACGATACCTAGTGAGGTGCAGGCAATAGATATAATAGAGAAGATTAAATCTAAGGGCTTTATTCTGGAATTCTTTAAAAATAAAATAAAAATATATAAAGATGGATATGTTGATACCAGCTGGTTATTACAATTTCCAAGTATTTTAAAGATACTTATGGAAAATTATTTAGAAGATTTTAAAACTAAAATATCTAAGATAATCACAGTTGCTTCAAATGGAATTCCGTTTGCAACAATAGCATCAATAATATTAAATGCACCCCTGGTTATAGCCAGAAAGTATAAGGAAAGTGTAGAATTAGAGTATATAGAAGAGAATATAATGGAGAGTAAGGGTTATGTAAGTAACTTATATCTTAGGAAAGATTTACTAAATAGAGGTGATAAAACACTAATAGTTGATGATGTAGTAAGGACAGGTAAAACAGTACACACACTCGCAAATCTAATAAGGAGAAGAAATGCAGAAGTTTATGCTGTATTTACAATAGTCGTAGTTGGAAATGAGTGGAGTAAGATAATAAATTTTCCAATTAGGTACATTTTTAGTATATGATAGCAAGAGTAGGTGACAATATTTATTCTATATCACTACCAAATTTAAATAATGTATATTTACTATTATTGAATAATAATAGACTATGTATAGTAAATTCAACAGATGGGAGTTCAGCAGATTTATTAATACAGTCTTTGCTAGAAATAAAAACTAGATTTAATGCAAGTATAGAATATCTGATACTCACTGATTGTAGAGTAGAAAACACTGGAGGTGGATGGATAATTTATGAGATTTTTAAACCTAAGGTTATAGCACATTACCCAGACTCTATCTCAATAAGGCATGGTGAATGTAAAGGGAGGAAATATAATCCTCTACCTATAAGTATAGAAATAAGAGATAAAGTATATATATTAAATAACGAAATCATATTAATAAATTCTAAAACCCCAACAGCTGGTTCAATGATAATAAAGTATAAAGATTATATAATTTCAGGCTTTGTAGAAATATCACCCTTCGAGCTAAATGTTAAATACATATGTAACCCAAAAGAATGTAGAAAGGTAGAGAAATTTGTTCGAAGAATTATGTGAGGTATGCGGAAGAAATTCAATTACTAAATATTGTAAAATACGAATAATTAACGTATGCATGGACTGTTGCCTATTATGTTATAAACGGGAAAACTGCGAGTTAAGGGTCTGGTTTAAAAATCTAAAAATTAAAGGTTCACTGAAGCAGACTATATTAAAGCAAAGCAAAACTATTCAAAAGAAATGAAGCCATATGTCATAATCTTCAGTACAATTACAGTTGATGGAAAACTGGCTTCAAAGAGCGGATTTAGTGAATTAAGTTGCCCATATGATAAAATGAGACAACATGCAATAAGAGCCGAATCTGATGCAATAATTGTTGGAGCAAATACTGTAAGAATAGATAACCCCAAACTTACGCTAAAGTATGTAAAGGGTAAAGACCCTATTAGAGTTACGCTATCATCAACGCTAAATTTTGATCCTTCTTATAGAATTTTTGAAGTCCCACCACCTACTATAGTTTATACTTCTCCAGCATATAATCGAGAAGTAAAGGAAAAGTTAGAAAGGAAGAACGTTTTGATTAGAATTCTTGATAATCTTTCTATTACTAATGTTTTAAAAGATTTATACAATAATTTTAATGTAAAAAAGGTTATGATAGAAGGCGGAGGTAAGCTAATATGGAATTGTATTAAAGAGAATTGCTATGACGAGATAATTATAACTATTAGTCCTAGGATTTTCGGAAATGGGATATCATTTGCTGAAGGAGAAGGATTTGAAGGTTCTGATTCTCCTACTTTAAAGTTAATAGATGCAAGAATATGTGAATGTAAAAAAGAAGTTGTAATAAGGTATTCTAGGGCTTAAGTTCTTCCACAAAACCCTTATATGTATTCTTATATATTAAACCCTGCTCCCATATGCTTGCAATTCTTCTATACTTGATAGCATCACCTATACTATCTTCACCATGTGCCTCTATCCATTTCTCTATTGGTATTTGGTATTCTTTAAGAATCTTATCTCTGTATAGATCGTTAAGAACATTATAAGTACAGAATGGGATAACCCTACCGTCTGGAGTGACGTAATGAATATCACACCTCATCACCCTCTGTACATCATAGTTATAGAGATCCATGAAGTGCATATTTCCTAGGAATAATGTCCTATAATGCCATTCTCCTAATGCTTCATAGTTATGGTTAACAATTATATTATAAATCATCTTATATACGTCAAAATCTTTTGGCCCCTTTTCCTTATCTATAAACTTCCTTATATTGTACAACATCTTAATTCCTACCCAATATTTATTTCCACCCTCCTTTAACTCTTCAGCCTTCTCTTTTAGATATTCTAACAAACCTTCAAGATCAATAAATCTAGATATAGGCAAGAAGTGAGGTTCACCATCTTTCCATTCTACATAAACATAAGTTGCTGCACCACAAACTGGATGATTAGTCATCTCGAATTGCTCTTTACCAGTTAATGCCTCAATTAATCTAGCGAAGACTACTGCTGTACCTATAGGATACCATGCTGTCCTGTCAATTTCACCATTTGTTTGCTCTTCAAGATTCTTAATAATTTCTGGAATTGTTATTCTAAACTTTGACCTCATATTTCTCTTCATCATTCCAGTTAAACTTACCGGCTGGAAATTAACAGATCTTACAACATCCATATTCCTTGCAGCAAACCTAACTATATTACCTAAATCATGATCATTAACAGTCCTTATTACTGTAGGCACGAGAACTACACTACTCATTCCAGCCTTTCTAAAAACTTCTAGAGTATAGGGAACTTCCCAATGATTCTTAGGGTTAGTCCTCCTAGTAGTACCATCAAAACTCATATAAACCGTATTTACTCCAGCTTCCCTCAACGCCCTAGTATACCTTATAGCCTTCTCTGGATCTTCCAAATACATTCTAGCAAAAGTGCCACCCCATGTATTGAGCTGTATATGCCTAACACCATTATCTCTGAGTAGCTTAACTATCTCTATTAGATCCTCCCTTAATGTTGGTTCGCCGCCAGTAATTTGAATAACTAATGTTACTTCTTGTCTCTTTAACTGGTCTATCATAAACTTTATCTGCTCTAATGTTGGTTCAAATACATATCCAGCCTTCTCAGCATAGAAGAAACAATACCAACATGATAAATCACACCTATTAGTTATTACTAGGTTTACGAGCGCAGAATGGGTATGATGCATCGGGCATAATCCGCAGTTATAGGGACACGGTGACTTTAAATCCACATAGGGAACTTTAGGACCTTTACCTTCATACTCCCAATAATCGAATTTATAGTACATTCCTACGTCTCCATAATAGAGATCCTCAAATTCACCATGTTCTGGACAAACTTTCCTTATATATAATCTATCTTCCTTTTCGAAAATAACCGCAGGAAGTAATCTATAACATACTGGACAAGGAGAATGAGTAACCCTAGTAAGCTTCTCATCTTTAGATAATTTAGGCAAAGGTCCACCAATCTTTATTTCCCTGTCCCCGAATTTTACAACATTATTCTCAAACCTTGAAGGCGCTGGTAATAACTTAAAACTATGCTCTTGCTGCACTTGTTGAGCCATATCTATCTAAGGCAAAAATATATACTAAAATATATTTAAAGAAATCTACTGTATATACCATATATTTGGTTAAAACCAACCCTTATAATTATCCCAACCATGAACTTGAACATTCCACTCCCTAGTAACCCTACCAATTATTATCGGATCAAAGCCTACCGCTTCTAACTCTTTAACAATATTACGCTTCTCGCTTTCAGATACTACGAGAATACTCTCAAATTCCTCTCCTGAGAACTTAACTAATTCTTCAATTGGAATAGACAAAGAGTTTGCAATCTCTAGAACCTCCTCTGAAAAACCTAAATTCTCTATTTCAACTCCTAATCCAGTTAAATTATGAAAGCTGGAAAGTGTAACGAGGATCCCATCACTAATATCTGTAGAATAATTAATATAATTACAATTATTACGTATAATATCTAATATTCCTACATTTAGTATAGGATGTTTAACCTTAGTATAATACTTTATTGGTAGATTAAGACTCTTGCCAGTAGCGAACTCATAAAAAACTAAAGATGTATAGCCTATAGGATTAGTAAGGAGAACATAGTCGCCCTCCCTAGGCTTAGGATTAAAGAGATTCTTACATAGAGCCTTACCTATAGCAAAAAAATCAATCCAATCCCCAGAGTTAGTATCACCACCAACTAACTCTACATTATAACTTTTACATGCATTAGAGACACCTTCAAATAAGAGCTTTAAATCTTCTACCTCTATATCCGGATCAACACCAACTGATAATAAGCCAAAGTTAGCTCTAACCCCTAAAGAAAACATATCACTAAGAGTTGAAACTACCGCCTTCCATCCTAAATCAAAATAATCCATAAATGGAAGTATGTACTTAGTAGGGAAACCATCAACCTTAACCACTAAATTCTCCTCAACTAGTTGTGCATCTAAAAAATACTTTTTATTAACTATTTTATCCATTATATACTCATTAATAAACCTCTTTTCACCGAACTCTCTTAACTTCAAGTTAAGTCTATTAAATAATTCGTTAAACATTTTTAAGCCGTGAAGATTATTATATAACGTGCCGCCGTAGCTTAGGCGGTAGAGCGCCGGCCTCGTAAGCCGGTGGTCGCGGGTTCAAATCCCGCCGGCGGCTTCTAGAGCTAAATCTTTTTCACTTCAGTCTGGAGATAGTGTCGTCATTAAGCTATTTATTCGCATTACGAGTATTACTTATGGGTAGGCATTACAAGCTTCGCCTCCAACAGACCTAAATTTGCAACCGTAGGAAGAGTTTGGAGATAATGAGATATTCTATAACGTTAGTCTTATGGAGAGAATGTTAATCCCAGAATTTATACCCTAATGATGACACTATCAGTGTGGACAACAATTTCGTTCATTTGAAATAAATTGTATTAATTGTTTTTACTTAGATGGAGAATTTATCGTAATACTTTTTGGGTGAGCACGGGTATTTTTCTTGAGGGCGAGCGATGAACAACCCAACTAAATGGAGAACCCCGTGCTCACCCAAGTTATTATAATCCTAATGGAGTATATTAATTTTGAGCCTAGGTTCCACTCTAGGGAAGAAGTTGCGTTAAGCCTTGCCGAATACCTCGCTGGCTTGTCTTCTTGGAGAACTAGGATACCACACTCCACCTTGCTCTATTATTATAGGAGGTTGAGTAGTGTTAGGTATGTTGTGCCCTTGAGTGGCTTTTATGCTGTTGATGAGACTAAGGTCCTCGTTGTTGGTGGTAATTATTATTACGTATGGATTGTTAGAAAGAGTCTGGAGAAAAAATTCGGAGATACGAAAAAAATAAAAGTCAAAGATTATTTGTTAACATTGCAGAGAGCCGCGGTAGTATAGCCCGGTCAAGCTTGCGCGGTGCCGAAAGTATGCGGGCCTCTCGAGCCCGTGACCCGGGTTCAAATCCCGGCCGCGGCACT
>JAWARQ010000005.1:0-177360 GCA_038893355.1 Sulfolobaceae archaeon | reverse complement strand
TATTCCTTTGCCAGACTATAAGGTCTTTAGGATCTTAGCTTATTTTAACGATGAGGAGAGTGTTGCTAGGGCTATTATTGGAATTAGGAGGGAGAGGATTTTGCCAGAAATAGCAGAATACATGGATTTCCGAATTTTAGATGCATTAAAGACTCAGTTTAGAATAGAAGTTAAAGGAAAGGCTGCTCTTTTAATTGATGTGCCAGAGTATCAATTAAATAAATTACTTAAAATTCTAAATAATTTAGCAGATGAAATTAAAATTGCGGAATCTGAGGAGGAAAAGGAAGAGCTATATAAGGCTAGAGCATATGCGTACTTAGCAGTTAAAAGTTTAGGTAAGGCTCTAATTACTGAAGACATTGTTGTACCAATTGATAAATTACTAGACGCAATAAGAAAAATAAGAGAATTAGAAAGAAAATATAATATTATAGCACCTACTGTAGGTCATATAGGTGATGGTAATCTTCATCCAATAATAATGTATGATGAGGAACAAAAAGAAGATGCAATTAAGTTTTTTGAAGAGTTATGTAACTATGCGATAAGTATAGGTGGTAGTATAAGTGGGGAACATGGGATAGGTATACAGAAAGCTAAATTATTAGAGACTCAAATTCTCTCACATAATGGCCGTCGAGTTCTTGAGATAATGAGAGAAATAAAAAGACTTTTTGATCCAGAGAATATAATGAATCCAGGGAAATATATCAGTTACCAGTAAGATAATTTTTCTCTTTTCTCTCTTATTTTTTCATAATCCCTTTCTCGAATATAAGACAAGTTACCATTAACTATCACTATTTCTATATCTTTTATATTAAAATATGTAAATAAATTTCGAATTACCATATTCACATTATTAGTAGAGAAATTAATAAATTTGTTAATAACTATCAAATCTGCTACATACCCTTCTCTAAGAACTCCTGCATTTATCCCAAGAGCTTTATATGCATTATAAGTTAGCATTTTAAAAATGTCAGTATATGATAAATCAAGGTCCCAATATAAACTTCTATAGAATAATAATGCCAATTTACCTTCCTCAATAAGATTATTAGCTTCATTTCCAAAAATACCATCAGTTCCAATTGCTAACGTATTATTAGTGCCTTCTAATATTTCCCTTATAGGCGGAAAGCCACCGATTGCGTTTTTTAAATCAAAGCTAGGTGTTATAATTGTTAAAGGCCTTTTCTGCTTTAATATTTCTATTTCCCAATTTGTTATCCAGCTTAAATTGCTTATATAAATATTTTTATTTAATAAATTATTTTTATTTAAGAATTCTATAGGCATTACTCCATATTTTCTTTTAAATTCATATATCTGTTTTCTAGTGAACGGTAGTTTAATGTGGAGTGGTTTATTAATATTTAATGACGATAATAAATCGGCATCAGTAGGTAGATAGGAATTTACTATCTGTTTAAAGAACTCTGATTCAGTAATTATATTATTCTGATTTATAAAATATCCTGCATATGCTCTTATCTTATATATTTCGGCCAATTTTTTTATAATATTTGGATCTGTTCCCATATCAATAAATGTCGTAATTCCATTACTTAACATCTCAAGAATAACCATTTCTATCATTTCATCACTAGAGTTAAAAATTTCAAAATCATTATAAATATCTTTGTAATATTTAGCAATTGAAAAACTATATAAATGAGTATGTGCATTTACTAAACCTGGTATTACAATTTTTCCTTTACAATCAATCTCTTCTCCACTTTTTTCATTTCCTATTTTTTCAATTTTATTAAAATTTATAATAATATTAATATTTTTATAAATTTTTTCAAAATCAAAAGCATAGTCGCAGTTTATTAAAGTATATTCTCTATTATGAACCGTCGTTCAAATTCACCTAAATTTATTAATTTACCAACTACTTTAAGTCTTCTCTTAAATAATGGTGCATCGATAACAAATGTCTCAGCCTCACCTCCTTCGAATGCCGGATTAAATCCATACTTTCTTGCAGCTTCTATTATCATTTCCACATCATCACGCGTAATCTCCTTGCCTACGAGTTCTAATGGAAAACCATATGCAGACGCAGAAGTTATTATAAATTTAAACCCTTCCTCTACTAGATCCCTCAAATACTTTTCTTGATTTTTTCTCCATAATGGTGAAAATACTTTTAATCCAAATTCCTCTGCTATAAGATTTATGTTAAGCCTCTGATAATCTGATCTTAATGCCCCCGTAACAATCCCTTCTATTTTCCTCTTTTTTGCCTCCAGTAGTGCTTTTCTTAAATCATCAAGTTCTGTATCTTTATAACCACTCCCCCTAATAAATATATGATCATAAATTCCCATTGCTTCTGCAGGATATTTACTAAATTCTACATTAATTGATTGAAACATCCAAGAATCCTCAAATTTAGGTATTATAGTTATAGTACATATTACATTCATTCCTTCTAATATTGCCCAATGTATGGAATACGTACTATCTTTTCCGCCAGAGTACATTGCACATACTTTCATTTCCCTTTCGCCTATAACCTATAACAATATACGTAGTGCTCTGTAGGTCCTAATACACCTTCAGCAATTACCCTTCTTGTTTCATAATACTTTAGATTTGGAAACACAAAATCATGAGAAACTATCCTTAATCCTTTTTTCCCATATTTTAATAATAAGGGTTCTATCTTCTCATTAGTTATAGTAGATAAGTACGTTGTAATTATCGTAGCTTTAGGTATTATAATTGGGGAAAGGTAAATCATATCTCCACAAATTACTTCTATATAGTTTTTCTTTTCCTTATACGAGTTGCGACATAGATCTTGCCTTAATTCAATACCTACAGCTAATCTAACATTAAATTTCTTTTTAGCTATATAGAGAATTATACCATCACCTGACCCCAAATCTACAACTATATCTTCCTTAGAGGCTTTTGCACAGTCTAACATTGCCTCTGCTACTTCTGGTGGTGTAGGTACAAATGGTACAAGCATTAAGTAATATTTAAAAAGGGGAAAAAATATAAATATCCCTTTTTATATGACGTTAAAAATTTCACTTCTTCTTCTGTTGTTGCTGTTGCTGTTGTTGACCGCTTTGTTGTTCTTCCTTCTTCTTCTTTGCCATATTAGATCTAATTACATTACTCATTTTAGAAATTATAAATGTTTCTAATTCCATTTTTGCAAAACAGTATCATAACTTGTAGTATAGTCTTTCATATTATTGCTACTATTATATTACTAAAAAATTTACAATCATTTATTTTATGCTTGGATATTACTAAAAGATTTTCATTTTTCTATATGTATATATTGATACTACTGATTATAGCTCTCCTTAAAGTATTCCACATTTTTATATATAGAAGAGTATTCCACATTTCTCATCTCAATAAATCTACTTATAGTATAATTCTTATTTTTTTGAAAAAAGTCATCAATTGTATTAATGTTTTTAATAGAGTTAAGTGTAGGATCTATTAACCTTATTTCATTAATACCTAGAAGATAAATCTCTTTAGCTAATTTTAGCAAATCTTTCATTTTATAAATATGGTTTATATTTTTTCTTAAAAAATTAGTAGAATAACATGCTATCAAAGGCTGAAAATCACCATCAAATAATATTCTTATTTCACCATCTCTTGAACATAAAATATCGGCTATACCTTTCTTTATAAAAGGATAATCACATCCTGTTATAAATACATTATCAAATTTAATATAATTTAATACTTTTTTAATTGCATTTATAGGACCTTGAAAATCATTATCGCCTTCAATATAAATTCTAACATTTTCTATATCTGATATGCAGCTTATAACTTCTCTCTTACATACTACGGTAGGCGAATCGAACTCCTTTAAAACCCATTCTATTAATGGTTTACCTAAGAAGTTAAAGCAGCATTTTTGAGAACCAAATCTTTTAGATCTACCTCCAGCTAATATTATAGTATCATAAAAGGAGTTTTTGTACTTCAATTTCATCACCTTTTCGATATACTCTATCTCTCTTTAGTATACCAAATGAATCCGCTTTCGTAATTTCACTATATAGACCAACACCCCACCTTAATGGTAACACGTATTCTCCTTGTGATACAAATAGATATAATGAATCCATCTTATGCCTAACTTCTACATCAGTCCCAAGTTTTACCTTAATAGTCTTTCTTAATGGAATTTTACACATTTTCGAAATAACATTTAAGCCATGCTCATGAAATGTTGTTACTGCAGAAACAACCTGGCCGGGTAGAATTACTATTGGTTTATCATTAATAATACCAACACCTCCTCTCTTTAAAACATTAACAGTTACACCTTCAAATAATAGTTCGCCATTATTTCTAACTACTCTTTTTACATAATCATGCTCACCTACTGAGGATCCACCAATTGTAAATATTATATCACAGAATTCCACAGCTTCCATTAATTTCTCTTCTATCTTTTTTGGATCATCATTTACTACTCCAAGATATTTAGCCTCTCCGAATTTTTTTAAAATAGTTAAAATTATTGGTGAAATCGAATCAGTAATACCACTATTATCTACATCATTAAAAGGTTTTAGTTCATCACCAATTGCAAATATACAAGAAGTATAATATATTATCTTTAAATTTTTAACACCAATTCTATACAGAATACCTATATCATAGGGAGTTATTTGCTTACCTTTATGAATTACAATTTCACCTGCCTTTACATCATCTCCAGCAGGTCTAATGTCCTTTCCTTTAAATACCTCTTCACCAACGTAGAGGTACTCGTTAATAACCTTACTAGCCTCAAACCGGACTACAGTATCTGCATTCTTTGGAATAGGTGCACCAGTAGTAACATAATAAGCTTCTCCCTCATTTAATATTGGAATTTGATCTGTATCAGGAAAAATTTTTCCGACTATTTTTAGTTTTTTAAATTTGATATAATCCTCTAATCTAAAAGCAAATCCATCCATTGCCGAAAGATCTCTTTCTGGAATGTTCCTTGTAGAAACTATATCTTCTGCTGCTATCCTTCCAACTGCATCAATTGTATCTACTACCTTCGTCTTTAACTTTTCCTTCACTTTTTCCTCAATGATTTTTCTTGCAGTCTCAAGATCTACTAACATAAGTTATTATTATTTATGTTTTATGAAAATAAAAAATATATGAGTTGTGTGGTTCAAATAGTTGGCAAAAAAGACACCGGAAAAACTTTGCTTATTGAGAGGTTAACATCAAAACTTGTTAAAATGGGAATGCAAGTTGGAGTAATAAAATCTTCTCATCATGAGATTGACATAAGGGGAAAGGATAGTTATAGATTTAAGCAAGCAGGTGCTGAAATAGTTGTTCTATCTTCGCCATCTGAAATTATAATATTCCTAAATAAGAGAAAAACAGATATTCATAAAATTTTAAGTTTCTTAGCTGTAGATGTTATATTTATAGAAGGATTTTCCGAAATTCAATTTGGGAAGAGATTTGAAATTGGGAGCATAAATGATATATCATATTTAGAGGACAAAATTTTTAAATATATAATAGAGGTATGTAAAAGAACTAAGCCTAGAATTCTTGTAAATGGTGAGATAATAGAGGCAAGTAATTTTTATTTATATTTATATAATATATTAAAAAATAATAATATAAAAGAAGTAAAGATAATTGATTAGAAAGCTAAGAATGAGTCTTATATCTATCTAAATTAAGGTTTAATATGATGATCAATATATTTCAGTGTCCTATTGATGGTACTAATATAAATGAAAACTTAGAGTGTGAAAGGGGACATAAGTATTCTAAGAAAAATAATATTTATAACTTTATTTTAAATAATAAAATAGAAACTAATAAGAAAGGAACAACTGAAAGTCTAGAGGTAATTGCACCAATTTACGAACAAATATGGGCGCCAATAGGCTTTTATATAACTTCCGGAGTAAGATATTCAACTTTATTTAAGAAAATTTCAATTTTATTAAGTGGAAATATAATAATTGATATAGGAACCGGTACAGGGAAAATATTTGATTATCTTAATTGTAATATATGCATAGGTATTGATATATCTTTTAAATTTTTAGAAATTTTAAATAAAAAAAGAGGAAATAAGGTTATTCCTGTAAGGGCAGATGCTACTAAATTGCCTATAAGATCTAATATTGCAGACGGTATAACTTCAATTTTGGTTCTTCATATGTTAGATAATCCTTCTTTAGCAATATCTGAAATTTATAGAGTATTAAAATCAAAGGGTATTTTTATTTCCGTAATCTTAGCGAATCCCTCATCTATCTTCTCAAAAATTCTTTCTCGACTTTGGCGGATTAGGGTTAGGAATAAAGAGTATTATATATCTGAAATGAAAAATATAGGATTTGATATTGTTCATATAGAGAATTTTGGTCCTTGGGTTAAGTTAATCTCCTTAAAGCCGTAAGAGCCTCTCTTACATGTCTTTCTGGTGAAAACTGCGAACTATAAGCATGAACTATTACTCCGTCTATCATTTTAATAACATACGTAACTCTAGCAGGTATTATGAAGCCTTTAACGTCATATAACTCTCTTATTTTTTTATTTTTATCAGAAATTAAAATAAATGGCAAATTATATTTATTTTTGAAATTTCTATGTATATTAATATCGTCTGAACTAACACCAATTACTATTGCGTTATACTTTTGAAACTCAGGCCAAGAATCTCTAAAACTACATGCCTCTCTAGTACATCCTGGAGTGAAATCCTTAGGATAGAAATAAAGTATAACGTGTTTATTTTTTAGTATTTCATATAATCTTATTCTTTCTCCCGTATCAGTATCTGCTTCGAAGTCCGGAGCCTTATCTCCAATTTTTAACATTATTATTTACTTCTCATTTAACTTTATATACCTAAACTCTTTATACTTTACTTTTCTCTATATAAATTATAAATTAAAACTTTTTAGATTTACAACTAAAAAGTTATACAGATAATCAGAGATAATTGACAATAAATGATAAAAGTTTAAGAAATGAGTGATTGATTTACTACAAAGAATTTATATATTTCGAAAGTATTAATTATCTTGTATGAGAGAGCGAGAAGTTGAAGCTAAGAGATTAATAGGTAAAAAGACTGTTAAGGGTAAAGTATATGAGTATGAATATTATACATTACCATTAAATATCTATATTCCAAAATCAATGATAGAAAAATTTGGCACTAAATATAAATTGACTTTCATAGAAAGTGAAGGTACTATTGTAATAAAGCCGGTAAAATAATTTAATAAGAGCTTAAGTTAGTTAATTATATGCGAGCTAGAACATGGGGTATTTTAGCAATAATATTTTTAGTATTAAGTATTGTGGCAGTGATATTCGGACCATATTCTATAATTTCAACTACTAGAGAACTTTTAAACACTAAGCCCCTTAGAAGTATCTTACTACCTGGTAATGCATTAAATTTTAGTTCATATGGCAATTCACAGTTATTAGTCTTGTATAACACTAGCATTGGTAAGCCATTAAAACTTATTGGAATAGGTCAACAAGGAAATATTAATGGAAAGTACCTAGTCGTTCTAGTATCTGGTGAAAATTCAGCGCTATATAATAACTATTCAATCCCAGTAACCGTAGATTATTCGGTAGCTAAAGGAAATATTACAATTTCAGGTCTATTATCATTACTATCTATAGTATTTATAATAATAACAATTGTTTTTATAATTCTTGCTTTAATTTCGTGGATTAGATCTAGAAGAAGATAATAACTAAACTCGATAAAATCGCAATAATTCCTACTATTATAGTTACTAAATATATATCATTTCTTTTAGCAAAATCTAATAATAATCTAATTGTTATGAAACTAATTATTATAGCCACTATTATGGCTAATATTATTCCAGAAAGTTCTATACTTCTAGATACATACATTATCTCTTCTCTATCTAATAACAAGGTTGCTGCAAATGCTCCTATTGCTGCTGGTATATAAGCCAAATAAGAAAGTTTAAATGCAATGTCTGGCTTTATTCCCATTAATAGCATAGTTGAAATCGTAACGCCCGACCTACTAACCCCTGGTAATGCAGATAAACCCTGCATTATACCGATTAAGATAATTTGACGATTATTTATTTTACTAATATCATCAATTAATACAAAATTACGACCTTTTTTTCTTGAATAATAGATATATATTCCCTCACTAATAAGTACAAGTCCTAAAATAAGCATAGGTAGCCATAATGGATAACTATTGCTTAGCAAGAGCTTTGATGTAATATAATATAAAGGACCGCCTACCAATCCTGTAAATAAAGTTATTAATAATAAAATATAAAATAATTTTTTATCTCTAAACACATTTACTACATCTTTTCTAAAGTAAGTTGTAGCAGAAGTTATAGAACCTATCTCCATAAAGAGACCATAGACGTAGCTCACACTTATTGGGAATCCAAATATTAAACTACTTACTAGCAAAATTTGTGTCTTACTACTTACTGGAAGCCATTCAGTGATTCCTTGTATAATACCTGCGACTATAGGATATAAGTAATTCATAATTGTTCTTCCATAAAGGTAAGATAAAAAATTATGCAGTTTGTATAAACTTTAAGAGATATAATAAGTATTTTATTAAGTTAAGACTATCTTAACTAGTATGGATAGTCTATCCAAATACGCCGTAATTATAGTTGGACATGGATCTAGAAGAAGAGAGTATAATGAAGATATAGAAAGTATTATTGAATATCTTAAAAAGAACTTAGCTCTAGAGGTCAGAATAGCATATAATGAATATAGCGAACCTAATTGGAGGGAGGAAATAAGGAAGTTAGTTAAAGAAGGCTATGATAATATTATCATGTCTTTAGCATTTTTAGGTAGAGGAAATCATGTCTTTAAAGATATAATGGGTGAATTAGGAATAAGTTCTATCAATAGCTGGGAGAAGATTAAAATCGAGAATAAAGAAGCAAAAATATTTATTACTGAACCTTTAGGTAAGTCTCCTTTAATTTGGCAAGCAGTACTTTATCGTATAAAAAGAGCTCTACCAGATATCAGTGAATTAAAATATATTGAAAATCCTGAGGAGATTGAAGAAAGTAGCTTATCTCAGATTTCTCAAAAATATTTAAGCGATATAAGAGATGAGAAAGTAAGGAGAATTCTTGCAAAGATAATATTTTCATCTGGAAATCCAGAACTCCTAAAATATGTCTACATAAGTGACACGGCAATAGAAAACGGTATAGAAGCATTAAGTGCGGGTGTAGAAATTGTTGCAGACGTGAAAATGGTAGCTGTAGGGATAAGATGGAGAAAAGTTGTCTGTAAAATTGATGCACCAGAGGTAATAGAAGCTTCGAAAATTCTTAAGAAGACGAGAGCTGCTATTGGAATAAGGGAGAGTGTAGGAGATGGGGGAAAAATAGTTGTTATAGGTAATTCGCCTACTGCATTAGTTGAAGTAATAAAGATCATTAAGGAGGGAAAAGACATACCATTAGTAATTGCGACACCACCAGGTTTTACAAATGCAATAGAGGCTAAAGAAGAATTAGTAAGGAATGGAATACCAAGTATAGTTATACGAGGTTCTTACGGTGGAAGTGGAATAGCTGTAGCGATTATAAATGAGCTAATTAATATGATTAGGTGAGAATAATGGGGAAGCTTTATTTAGTAGGAATCGGACCGGGTAGTAAGAGATTAAGAACTATTGAAGCTCATGAAATTTTGGAAAAGAGCGAAGTAATAATAGGTTATAATACTTACCTCAAACTTGTTCAGGATGTACTAAATGGTAAAGAGGTTATAGGTGCACGAATGAAGGAAGAGATATTTAGGGCTAGCATTGCAATTCAAAAAGCGTTAGAAGGCAAGAACGTTGCATTAATTTCAAGCGGTGATCCACAAGTATACGGTATGGCAGGGCTTGTATTTGACATGATTGCAAGAAAGGAGATAAATGTAGATGTAGAGGTAATACCTGGAGTAACAGCAGCATTAGCTGCAGCAGCAAGATTAGGGAGCCCACTATCACTAGATTATGCGGTAATTAGTTTAAGCGACTTATTAATACCCGAGGAAGAGATATTAGATAGAGTTCGGAAGGCTGCAGAAGGGGATTTTGTAGTAGTATTCTATAATCCAATAAACGACAATCTATTAAAGAAGGCAATGAAAATAGTATCAAGGTATAGGTCTCCTAAAACGCCAGTAGGGATCGTTAAGGCAGCATATAGAGAAAACGAGAAGGTTATATTAACAGACATTGAATCTTGGGAAGAATATTTACAAGAAATTAATATGGTTACTACTATAATTGTAGGAAATTCGAAAACGTATAAGTATAAAAATTTCATGATAACTCCAAGAGGTTATGAAAGGAAGTATGAGTTATGATATTAGAAACACTTAAAAGATTTGGAATAACGACTGGTGCTGCTGCTGCAGCCGCATCTAAGGCTGCAGTACTGGCACTTCTAGGAAAGCCACAGTTAACAGTTACTATTCCAACGCCAATAGGTTTAAGATTAGAGATACCTATTGAGAATGTCTTCAAAAAAGAGGATATGTTCTGTGCTACTGTTAAGAAATTTTCTGGAGATAACCCAGATATTCTTAATGGTATTGAGATAGTTTCATGTGTTTCTCTAATTGATGAACAGAGGATAATTATTGAGGGTGGTAAAGGTGTAGGAATAGTGAAAAGACAGGGAATGAAAGTACCAGTAGGTAATAAGGCGATAAATCCAATTCCTTCTAGAATGATAGAAGAAGCTATAAGAGAAGTTATTAGGGATAAGGGGGTTAGAGTCCTTATAGAAGTTCCTAACGGTGAGAATATAGCAATAAGTACAATGAATCCAGAAGTAGGTATTGAGGGTGGAATCTCAATTTTAGGAACTACTGGAATAGAGATGCCAGTATCTGATGAAGATTACCTTGAGCACATAAAGTGTGAATTAAATGTTATAAGGTCTTCTTCCGAGACAATAGTTATTAGTCCAGGAAATACTGGTGCTTCTTATTCTAAAGCAATTTATGGCAATATTGTTGTAAAAGTAGGAGATAGAATAGGAGATACGATTCTGCAAGCAATAAGGGCAGGATTTAAGAGAATAATCCTAGCTGGTTTGCCTGCAAAACTAATAAAAGTATCCATAGGAATTCTTAATACTCATAATAAATACGGAGATGGAAGAATAGAGACTTTAACTCATGCATGTATGGTAAATAAAGTCCCATATCACGTAATAGAGAAAGTGGCAAACTCCCTTACGGTTGAAGAAGCTTTTAATTATTTAGGAGAGTATAAATCTATAGTTATGCAATATATAGCAGAAAAGATTTTAAAAAGATTGAAAAAAATTGGAAAAGATATAGAATTTGGCGTAATTATTTTTGATTATGATGGAAAAATACTAGCGAAGAGTGGGAGAACATGAAATGGGAGTATGCAGTACCCGGAATACCGGATAATTATTTTGAAAGAGAAGAATCAATCCCAATGACTAAGGAAGAAATAAGGGCACTTGCACTATCTAAAGCTAGAGTTAGAAAGGGCGATAAATTTCTAGATATTGGATGTGGAACAGGTAGTGTAACTGTAGAAGCTGCTTTACTCGTAGGGGATAAAGGGAAAGTCTATGGTATTGATAAAGATGAAAAAGCAATAAACCTTACGCGTAAAAATGCTGAAAAGTTTGGAGTAAGTGATAGGATTGTCTTAATTCATGGAGAAGTTCCACAAATATTAGAGAAAATAAATGAGAAATTTGATGTCATATTTATTGGTGGCGGATCTGAAGTAATATCTGAAGTAATATCAAAGATTAGGAGTATTATGAATAAGGGTGCAAGAGTAGTAATAGATGCCATACTTATAGAAACTGTAAATAAAGCGTTAGCAAGTTTAGAAGCTAATGGTTTTAGTAATATAGACATAACTGAAGTAATAGTAGCTAAGGGTCTTAAGACTAAGTATGGCACAGCAATGATTTCAAGAAATCCAATTTTCATAATTAGCGGTGAATTTGTATGAAGTTTTATGTAGTGGGCTTAGGACCTGGGGATCCAGAGTTAATAAGTGTAAAGGCTTCAAAGATTTTAGCTATTTCAGATACAATATTTATACCCTACTCAACAAATACTAATAGAAGTCTTGCGTTATCTATTGTAAATAATTATCGAAGTCAAAATAGTAAGATAATTCAAGTAGGATTTCCAATGTCACATGAAGTTAGTGAGGGTACCTTAAAGAATATAGCAGATACTATATGTAATAACTTAGGTAATGTAAACACTTTTGCAGTATTAGGTGATCCGAGTTTATATAGTACTTTTTTCAGAATAAATAAATATTTAAATTGCATAAAAGAGTTAGAGATAGTTCCAGGAATTTCTTCCATAACAGCATGTGCTGCAAAAGCTAATTTGAATTTAGCAAATAATGATGAGTCAATTGCTATTGTAACGTCTTCGAGGATAGATTTATTACAGAAAATTAAAGATCTTTTCGATTGTATAGTAATACTTAAAACAAATGAAAACATTAATGAGATAATAGATCTACTTAATTCTAAATTCCGATTAATATATGCTAGAAGATGTTTTATGGATAATGAAAGAATAGTAAGATTAGAGAAAAAGGACGAAATAAGTGAAAGGGATTACTTTTCAATGATAATCGCAAGGAGAGAATAGATAAGAGGAGAATGTACATGTTAGAGAATATGTGGAGAGGAGTTGCAATAGTAGCTGCCAGTGATGAAGGATATAAATTAGGTGAAAGAATTTTAAAATTATTAAAAAATAAAGAAATTCCAGTAGTTTTATATAAATATAAAGAGGCTGATATAGAAAAAATTTGGAACTGTTTTGATGTAATAATATTTATTATGGCTTTAGAGGGAAGTGTGAGGACTATCTGTAAGTATGCTAAAGCTAAACACCTAGATCCGCCTGTTATAGGAATAGATGATCTGGGGAAGTATGTAATTCCAGTATTAGGGGGACATTGGGGTGCAAATGAAGTAACACTAGAAATCTCAGAATTAATTAATGCAACACCGATAATTACTACAGCATCAGAATTAAAATCAAAACCTAATGTTGAATTAATAGCAAAACTAACTATTAGTAAGATTGAGAACCCAGAAAATATAGTAAAAATCAATTCTGCAATTTTAAAAGGAGAAAGAGTTTGTTTAAAGGGTATTGATATAAAAGTTGAAGGACTGGAAGAGTATTCTGAAGAGTGTAAGTACGTAATAACTACTACTAGCGAAGAGAATATAAATAATCATGATAAGGTTATACTAAAATTAAAGCCATTAGAATTGGCAGTTGGAATAGGTTCTAAGAAATCAGTAGATATCGAAATAGTATCTGAAAAAATTATAAAAATACTAGAAAGGTTAAAGATAAGGAATAGAATTAGAGTTGTAGCATCTGTAAGGGAAGAAATGAAAAGAATAGCTGAGATACTTAATGCAAAATTTAAACTTGTAAGCTTTGATGAAATTCGTAATTTCGAACATCCTTGCCTAACTCCTCCAAGTAATAAGCTCATAGAACTAGGCATAAAAGGTGTTGCAGAGATTTCTGCGTTATTAGCTGGTGGTTCGTCTTCTAGATTAGTATTTAGAAAGATAAGTATAGATAATGAAGTAACATTAGCTATTGCAACAATAGAGGGATAAAGATCATGATATATATAGTAGGAGTAGGCCCCGGGGATCCAGAGTTAATAACAATAAAGGCTAAAAAGGTAATAGAGGATTCGGAAGTAGTTGCAGGTTGGGAAAGTGTATTAAATAGATTTAACGAAATGTTTAAAAATAAAAAAATAATAAAATTAACTTATAATAATCAGATTGAAGAGTTAGAGAAAATAATGAAAATTGCTAAAGATGGAAAAGTTGTAAGTATACTAAATCATGGAGATCCTACTGTTTCCGATTGGCAATTTCTTGAAAAGATAAAGAAATTAGCAAATGAGCATAATGTTAAAGTTGAAGTAGTTTCAGGGGTTTCGAGCATAAATATAGTCTTAGCTAGAGAAGGATTAGATTTAGCCCATTGCGCGTTAGTAAGCTTACATGTAAGAGGAGAAGTTAATCTGCTAGAAATTAAAAAATTATTAGAAATTGGCAGAATTGTAATAGTAATTCCTAAACCAAATCCTAAAGGACCACAAGAATTAGCTAAAGATCTGATAAGATTAGGATTAAGTAATAAAAAAGTAATAGTTTACGAGAAAGTTACGTATAATGATGAGAGAAGAAGGGAATACGTATTGTACTCACTTGCTACTGAAGAAATCGAATTTAGTAATTTAACAATTATGGTAATATTTCCTTAAAAACTATTATTTATTATATAATATAATTATATAATAATTTTTCTTTTATAGAAAAAGAAATAAAAATAATTATTGAATGAAATATGCTATTATATTCGTAGCTTTATAATTTTTAGTACAAGATTATTTATGAATATTATAAAAATTCATAAATCTACCTATATGAAATCTAAAAGAAACATAGGAGATACGTAAAGTAAGGGTAGAAAATTTTTATTATATGAAAGTGCAAAGGCATATAATGTGTATATAATTATAAATTATTTAGAATTTATGAAATTTATAGTCTTAATTACTCTTAGATGGTGAAAAATTTTGGCAGAAGAAATTACATTACTCTATCTCTCGTTCTTAGCTTCTTTAATCAGTATAGGTAGAGTGTTTGTAACAATTCTTATTTCAATTGTTACAGGATTTTTATTTGCATACTTATCTATAAAAAATAAATTATTCGAAAATATTTACACATCAATTATAGGAGTTTTTGAATCAATTCCAGTAATTAGCTTTTTCCCTATTGTACTTTTGATATTTGTAAATAATATAGGTGGGGAATTGGGGGTCGAAATTGCAGTACTTTTTCTCATATTTACTGCAACAGTTTGGAATATTTGGGTAGGAATTTATCAGTCGTTTAAAACTATTCCGCAACATTTTATTGAAACTTTAGAAAACTATCGACTTTCTCTATTTCGTAAATTTCTTTATCTATATATACCCTTTTCAATTCCAAGAATTGCTTCAGAAACAATATCAAGCTTCACTAATGGTATTTTTTATATTACTGTAAGTGAAGTATTTACTGTTGGTAGTTCAAGTTATAGTGCATTCGGAATAGGAAGTCTAATTACAGAATTAATAAGTGAAGGATACTATAATTATGCATTAGTTTCTTTATTAACTTTAATTATAATAATAATACCGATTTTAAACTTATTAAGATTTTTTGTTAATTGGTCTGTTGAAAAATTTGGAATAGATACTGAAATAAAGTATCAGAAGAAGGGTAAGTTTAGAATTAGATATTCCATAAGAATTTATAACAGCTTATCCACAGTATCTAAAATTTCTAGGTATATTACTGAAAAAATAAGTATACTTTCAAGAAGGCAAGTAAATGTCAATGAAATTTTAATTGAAGATAGAAATAGATCAAAATATTTTAATAATTTCTTTAAAAAAGTATTAAAATATCTTTTCATTATAATTTTTTCTATAATTATCTATATTATATTTCTAAAAATATTAGAAATAGACATTTCAACATGGTATAGAATTTTAGGTTTCACACCTAATATTCTATATAATATACTTATAGATTATATTAGAGTTTTATTTATTTCAATATTATCATTATTTATTTCAATATTCTTAGGTTACTATTTACTAACCCATCCAAAACTAGAGAAAGTTTTAATTCCTATAATGCAATCTATTGCAGCTATTCCAGCACCTGCATATTTTCCATTTTTATTCTTAATAACTTATAATATATTTTATACAATATTTGGAGCTTATACGAATGAGTTTTACGTGGTTCTATTAGGTTTTATATCTTGTTTTTATTATGTTTTCTTCTCGTACTGGACAGGAATTAAGAACATACCATATGAAGTATTTGATGTAATGAATAATCTTAAACTAACTCTATTACAAAGGCTTAAATACATCTTTCTTCCTTCATCATTTCCATACTTAATTTCTGGTTTAAGTAGTACTATAAATGGTGCGTGGGGAGGCTTAGCAATTGGAGAATATTGGCCTAACATTTATCAAGGATACACACTGGAAGTTAAGCATGGTTTAATGAAATTATTAAATATTGCTGTTAGTAATAACGACCTTGCATTAGCAGGCTGGGCTTCCTTTATCTTTGGTATAATTGTTGTGCTTTTCTCTGTTTTCTTCGTGAGGAAATTGATGGATGTTGCTAGACAAAAATATCTAGTTGAGGAAGCAATATTCATATCATAGTGGGCTGGCTCCCCTATCCCACTATCCTATACCACTAAGTTATGACCCAGTCCTGTATCCGGTCGTTGACCAGCGAACGCCAGTGGCCGGACACGGTTGCTCCCTTCCGGGCCTGGCCGATTCCTCCGGTTAACGTGGTACTTCCTCTCCTTCCGGAGAGGAAGCCCACGACCACTGAGCCCCGCTGGGCGACCTTCATTACAGGACTGGAACTTAGTGGTATAGGAGTCATGGGATAGGGGTTACTGGCGCCCGCTTTACGCCATGCGGGTACGGGAGCTGGCGAGACTCCCCGCCCTACCCAGCCCAATAAATTATATGAAGTTCACAAAATTAAACTTCACTCCACCTAGCAAATTTCACTGCAAGTATAGTATAAATTATTGTTTCTAATAATAACAAAATTAAGAAATCTAGCTTAAATTCAGCTAATCCTGCTATATTCTGTGCTATTATTCCTGCGGGCGTTGATAAGATAGGCAATAAATAATACACGAAATTTCCTAGAACTTCATAAGGATAATACAATGGAGGAATTACAGAGAATATGACTGAAAGCACTCCTGCAACTCCCCAAGCATATCGCGTGTACCTAATGTATGTTGAAATTAAAAATGAAAACGATGATAAGCCTATCATTAACAGTATCGAAATTCCTAAAAGATATAGCATCTGCATTAAAGTTAATGAGGCTAATAATACTCCCAATATTATGTAAACAATTATTGCAGGTAACGAAAAAATTATATTACCTAGACTAATACCTAGTATGTATTCTAATGGAGTAATTCCGGTAGCTACTAATATGTCTTGTAATTTTATCTCTTTTCTAAACAATACATAATCTCCAATTTCCGTTATTGCTACAGATGTTATCAAACTTAATACTCCTCCTACTATTCCATATTTAAGATATGATCCTTTAGTGATTATATAGAGTAAGAATAGCAAAGATAACGGAAAACTTAATGAGGATAACAGATAAAATGAACCTCTTTTTAAGCTAGAGTATCCATAAAATATAGAAAATGCGAATATAAACCTAATACTCCTCTGAAGAGTATCTATTTTCATCATCAGTAACACCATGCATAATAAGTATATCCTCTAATGTAATAGGTTTAATTGTAGCACCCAGTTCTATATACTTTTTAGCTTCCTCCTTATTTACATAACTAATTCTTGTATTCCCAATTCTAATATTACCGAATCCTTCTATTCTTACTTTTCCATCAAACTTTTTTAATAAATCTTTTACATTACCCTTCTCTACTAATCTACCTTTATGGAGTATTATAACCTCTTCACTTAAAGATTCTGCTTCATCTATATAATGAGTTGTTAAGATAATTTTACTGCTTAAATTCTTTATAATATACCATGTTTCTAACCTCGATACTGGGTCAAGACCGGTTGTTGGTTCATCGAGGAATATAAGTTCAGCATTTGATGCAATAGCCATTGCAAGAAATACTTTTCTTTTCATACCCCCTGACAAATCTTCAGTAGGATGATCTCTATATTCCCATAATCCTATTTCTTTTAGTGCCTTTCTCGTTAATTCTTTAGCTTCATGAAGAGAATATCCTCTAGCAGTTAAATACATGAATACATGTTCGTAGGGACTAGCTATCATAACAGGTCTTGCTTCTTGTGGGATACTAGCAATAAGCTTTCTTACCTTGTCTTTATCCTTAATAATATCGTACCCAAAAATAAGTGCAGTGCCTCTAGTAGGTTTTAGTTGAGTAGAAAGAATTCTTATGAGTGTAGTCTTTCCTGCACCATTTCTACCTAATACTGCTACCCTTTTAGACTTAATATCTACAGTTAAATCAATTAATGCATATACTCCATTGCTATATATCTTTGTTAAGTTAATTGTAGATATCATTGCAGTACATAATTCATAAGGTAAAGCTTATTAATAAAATCGAGGAAAAAAGTAATTAGTAATACTAGATGATCGATAATGGGCCCGTAGCTCAGCCAGGTAGAGTGCCGGGCTCCAGATAATAGACCGGGTCTTTTGACCCTGTTTAGGGGATGAATAAAATCTGGAAAGGAGAGACCCGGTGGTCCGGGGTTCGAATCCCCGCGGGCCCATTATATTAATATAATAATAAAATAAAATTATAGATTAAAGAGAATTTGCTCAATTTTTCCTAATATTATTATCTCACGATCTAGAGATATCTCATCAGTACGAGAAAATCTTCTTCATCAAACTATCTATCCGCCCATCGCTCATCATACTAAAAATTTTTGTTTTTAAAGAATATATTAAGTTTCTATGAGAACACCAGAAGAAGCTTATGCGATAAAACTAATTTCTGATGTGCATATAAAGGATGATAATAGATTGTTATTTACATTAACATGGATTGAAAACAATGAGTATAAGAGTTCTATATTTTACTTTGATGGTAAATTCGTTAATAGATTAACTTTTAAAGGTAAGGAAAGGAGTCCATTATATGTTGACGACAAGCTATACTATATAGTATCAGATAAGGATAAAGAAGAGATTGTAGTAATTGAAGGATTTTCCGAGTCCCGAATAATAGCAAGTTTTAAGAAGATAAAGAAGATTGAGTACTACAAAGGAGATTTATTAGTAATCGCTGAGGAACCTTATGATGAAAAAGCCCCTTTCATTGCTAATAAATTGAAATATAGATTTGATGGAAGAGGACTTCTAAGGTCTAGGCAACATCTTTACCTAGTAACTGAAAGGGGAATAAGAAGGATAACTAGCGGTAATTTTGATGTGATTGATGTGGCATCAAATTCTAAAAGAGTTGCAATTATTGCAAGTATTACTAACGATGACTATGGCCTTTCAGATGTTTTTGAGGTCAATTTAGATAACGGAGAGTTAAGAAGGGTAACTAAAGGTGAAGGAATAGCAGTTGCTTTAACCATGTCTAGGGATGGGGAAATAGCATATTTAGGTCATAGGAAAGGATTAGCACCATGGGCTAATTTAGAGGTAATACTACCAGAGGCTGATAAAATTTTTTCATGTGAAAATACATGTGGAAATAAAGTATTATCAGATTTATTTGATGGTGCTTCTGATAGAATAATATGGGAAGGTGATTTTATTTATACTATAGGTCAATTTAAAGGCTCATCTATTTTGTATAAAATAGATTTAGAGGGAAAGCCTACACGATTAACTATGGAAGGAATTTCTGTTAGAGGATTTCACGTTAAGAACGAGACAATCTCGTATTTTTATACTACACCAGTTAAACCGTCAATACTGAACTTTAAGGGTAATATATACGATCCAAATCCTAATGTAATAGGTAAAGAGCCAGAACATTTTGAAGTTGATGGAATCGAAGGGTGGGGTATATTTGTTGATCCTAATTCGCCCACAATTTTGTTCATTCATGGTGGGCCTCATATGGCATATGGTTATGCATATAGTATAGAATTTCAGTTTTTTGTATCTAACGGTTTTAATGTTATCTATTGTAATCCTAGAGGCAGTCAAGGATATGGTGAAGATTTTGCAAAAGCCGTAATCGGAAAGTGGGGTGAGATTGATTATGAAGATATAATCAAGTTTTTAGATTATGTAATGTCTAAAAAGAATTTAAAAGATTCAATAGGAGTAACTGGTGGTTCTTATGGCGGGTATATGACAAACTGGATAATAACGAAAACTAGTAGATTTAAATGTGCAGTTTCAGAGCGTAGTATTTCTAATTTAGTAAGTATGTGTGGTACTAGTGATATTGGATTTTGGTTTAATGCAATTGAGGCGGATGTAAAAGATCCATGGTCTAGAGAAGGAATAGAAAAATTACTTAAGATGTCTCCAATCTATTATGTTAAGAACGTTAAAACACCATGCCTACTAATTCATGGTGAGGAAGACTATAGATGCCCGATAGAACAGGCAGAACAATTTTTTGTAGCATTAAAAATGAATGGTGTTGATACGGAGCTTATTAGATATCAAGGAGACGGTCATGAGCATGCAAGAAGAGGTAGACCAGATAATATGAAAGATAGACTCTTGAGGAAGTTAGAGTGGTTTAGAAAATATCTTACTTAGTCTGATCTAGTCTCCATAAAATCCACAAATACCCTCTATTCTAGTGAAGATTACATCATAGAGTCTAATTACATGTGGTATATCATTTTTAATTATTTTATACAATCCTTGTCTACCACGTTTTTCCTCTATTGGGGTAATAATAATACCACCATTATTTAATTGATCATATATACTACAAGGGAATGTAGGTAAGGCTGCCCATATTATTGCCCTATCATAAGGTGCTTCCTTTTTATAACCTATACTACCATCTCCAAATATTAATTTAATATTATATTTTTTTAAATTTCTCTTAGCAATTTCATACATTTCTGGATCTTTTTCTATTGTTATAACATTTTCTTCTCCTACGACCTCAGCGATTAATGCAGTATAATATCCAGTCCCTGTTCCAATCTCTAGAACTTTTAGACCACTTTTAAGCTCTAATAGGTCTAACATTTTTAGACCCAGCGTGAGTGCAGTTGTAGTATATTTTTCAGTAATCTGTAATGGTAAATCTATATAATCTGGATGGTAGGCATACCTTTTCAATCTATCTGGCAAGAAGTCTTCTCTATTTACTTTTAAGAATGCATTTATAAGTTCTCTACTCATTAATTGCTGTGCTAAAATTTCTTTTACATCCATCTTTATAATTTCTCAAGATAATTTTTTAATTCCTCTATGTTATTCTCTACCTCTATAAATATCGGAATGTCATGTGGTAATGCAGATTTAAAAGAAAGTAATAACCATTGACCTGCTTCTAATCCCAACGTTCTTTCTATAATATTTTCATTAATACCAAATGTATCTGCAATTAACTGCCTATCATACGGTCTAGGCAAAGTTCCTACGAAATAGGTATGCAATTGTTGAAGCACGTTAGTATTTAGATATGCCAGCCTTTGCGTTGCAATTACACCATTCATATAATACTTTCTCCCATGTCTAAGTAAATTCTCTATTGCAATACTCGATAACTCACTACCTTCCTTGCCTCTGGTATCATAAGGTATAAATTCTTGAGCTTCATCAAAAATGAAGAGCAATTGATCTGTCGAATAACTCTTTTTTCTTCTCCTAAAAATTTCATTTAATAAGTTGTAAGAAATTATTCTAGCATCATCAACACTCGTAGTTTCTATTATCACTATTCTAGGACTTTCTAGATCGTCTTCTAGTATTTGTATTGCCAAGTTTTCAATATCTAATAAATTTTCATCCTCAATAGTTGAAATAGCTAGTGAAGAATAAGCCTTTAACGTAGATATAAAGGTAAGAAAGGATGTATTTTCTCTTATTCTTAATTCTCTTGCTATAGATTCCATTTCGTTTAATAATTCTGCTATAGAATCATCTACAATGTCTTCACCGGAAAGATTCTTTTTTATCATAAATTCTTCTAATTTCTTAAGAAAGAGGTAAAGAAGGGGTTTATATGAAGTTGAAAGATATTTCTCTTCTAATTGTTCTTTAATAAACTTAATAAGTGAATTATATGTCATATATTTCTCTTCTAGTACTGGAACTTCGATTCTCTTTATTTTATTATTCGAATATAATTTTTCAGCTAATGATTTAATAGTATCCTTCTTACTTAGCAATTCATTTGGTATAACGTGTGTTCTTACAAATCTTTTACCAAACTCATTACTTGATCTTGGAATTTTATCAGTTGTGAGTACTAATGAGTTTTGATTTACTAATAGATCTAGAAGTAAAATGCTGTACTCTAATGAAACATCAAATATTACTATTTTGATAGAATTAGTATAGTTAAGAATTTTCCTAGTCAATATCGAAATCAAATTTGACTTCCCTGTACCAGTAAACCCGAATATTCCAATATGGTACCTTATAGCCTTAATTATATCTATCGGTATGTAGTACCTAGAATTAAGAACTTTACCTATGGGTACTCCATTTTTAGACCCGATCAAATTAACATAAGCCTCATCATTCAAAAATCTAACTACTGAGCCTAGTATAGGTGCTTCATATCCTTTTTTTACCTTAAAAGAGTTATTTTCAATTATTAATAAGTAATTAGTAGGTACTAAATAAACATCTAGCCACACATCATCTGAATTTGATTGGTAAAAACTATTTTCTATCACTTTTAATTTTTCTTCTCTTTCTTTTCTGTCTTTAATATCGTTAATCTCCATATAGAGTCTATGAGATGGAACAACATCTATTACTTCAGTAAGTAAGTATATATTGTTTCTTATAGTATTAATTATACTTAATTTTCCTAAATTTATATTAATATATTTAACATATGGTACTTCTGCTATGAATAGTTTTGTTGTCGTATAACCTTTACCATCTACCATTTGTCTAGTTATGTTCTTAATTTCCCTTAATCTTCCTACAATTTCTTCGAACATCTTATCTAAATTTATTTCCTAAAAACGTAGAATTTAACTATATGGATAAAGACGAACTTAAGAAGAAGATTATAGAACTATTGAGAGAACGAGAAATGACTTCTACTGAAATTAGGGATGAGTTATTAAACAGAGGATATGAAATAAACTTTCTTATTTTTAGAGAAGCATTAGCAGAATTAGTGAGAGAAGGTAAGGTAGAAAAATATCCTATTTATGAACTTAAGAAATTTTATTTTAAATTAAAATCAAATTGATTACTTTTTCTCCTCATTCTCTACTATTTTAATTAGGGTTTCTGCTATTCTTATGAACTCCTTTGCAGCTTGTGTGCCTGGATATTTCAAAAAGAATGGTTCACCATTATCATTAGCTAATGCTATGCTTTCCTCTAATGGAATTTGTCCCAATAATCTAACCCCCATCTCTTCGGCCATTTCCTTTCCTTTGTTAACGCCAAAGATATAATAAGGCTTACCATTAGATGGACATACAAAATAACTCATATTTTCTATAACTCCTAAAATTTTGGTATTTACAATTTTTGCAAAATTTATAGACCTCTTTACTGCTAATGTAGAAACTTCTGAAGGAATTGTCACTATTACTATTCCCGTAAGATTTGGTATGAGTTGTGCTACTGATAATGCCTCATCTCCAGTACCAGGTGGCATATCGATAATTAAATAATCCAAAACTCCCCAATTTACATCTCCAAGAAATTGCCTTATTGCCGAATGCTTTATCGCACCTCTCCAGACTACAGGCGTATCATCTTTTGGTAATAGAAAGTCTATAGAAACTACCTTTATACCATAAGGCCCAATTACTGGATTTATTCCATTCTCACTTGCAGTAAGAAATTGTCCTCTTACACCTAGCATTTTAGGTATTGATGGCCCATGAAAATCTACATCAAGCACTCCAACTTTTTTACCGGCAGCAGCTAATGCCATAGCTAAATTAGAAGATATAAAAGACTTACCTACCCCACCTTTTCCACTCATTACTGCTATTTTATATTTTATATCTTTTAATCTTTCTTTAATTTTAATATCAATTTCTTGCATTGGCTGCGGTGTAATTTTCCTTAGATCCCTTGGCTGTCTTCCAGGAGAAGAGGGTTGCGAAATCCTAAAAGGGTTATTGCTCATTTTTCACTCATATTTATTTCCTCAGATCCATTTATAATCTTATCTAATGAAAACATAAATTCTTCAATATTCTCGAGATTTAACCAATCTATATTATAATCACATTCATATTTATTTATTTTCTCTAATATTTTATTAATATTTAGATTAGTTACATCTATTTCACAAACTTTATCATTAAATTTTTCTCTAGCCTCTTGAGATATTACACCTAATATTTCAGCCATAACATTTTCTGCGACCTTTTGTTCTGGCCAACCCTTCTGCTTTAGTTCAGAATATAATTTGAAAGGATTTTTTCGAAGAACTATTACTTTATCAGCTTTGGTTATTAATGAAGGATAAATACTTTCTATAATAATTGATTTATCACTATGACTAATGTACTCTTCTAAAGCCCTGATAGTCTTCTCTTCGTCAATAATATAGGACTGATATTCCTCGTCATAACTTAGAAAAAGATTATTATTTATCACAAACTCAGATACATTCAAATACACCATGCTATATTGAGAGCTAAGCATCTTAGCTACTTGAGTTTTACCAACACCCGGCGTTCCAGTAACTAATATTATCATCTAACTATTTTATAATAAAAAGACTATAATACTTTCTATTACAAAAAGTAATATTGATATTACTAGCAATAACCACTTAATTAACCTATCACCATTACTTTTAAATATCTCATACACTCCATAAGGAAATAGCACGGTACCTATTAAAAATAAGAGAAGTTCGACTTCATTCATGCAGTCTAACTAACTTCATTTTATTTTAAAGTTTTTAGACTCAATAATACAATAAAAGACTATATTTAAATAAAATATTATTTTCAGTAATTTTAAAATATTCGGATTATTAATACGATTGAAATTATAAACATTATACTCCATATTACTACATTCCACCTAAATATCTTATACCCATCTAACTGACCCAAGGGCAATAAGTTGAAAAACGCAACAAAACTATTGAATGTAACTAGTAATATTAGGAAAATCGATGTTATTCCAGTCGTAAATCTGAGCAAAATTATGGAGAGAATTGCTATTATTATATTAATAAGAGGACCAGCTAAAGCAATCTTACCCTCTAAATCTTTACTTAGACTAAAAAACCTACAAGAAGATGAAGTATAGCCTGAAATAAATATTATTGGCCCAAATCCAATAAGTCCCATTACCAAATTTATGAAAAATGTAACAATAAAGCCAGTAAAACTTAGTACAAACCTAGAATTACAACCATTCATTCTAGCTACTTGCCTATGTGCTACTTCATGAGGAACTATTGCTATTGCTGTTGTAAGTATTAAAAGTATTAGAAGTAATGGCGAAGTTATATATCTTACTATATACCCAATACCAAGCGATAAGACTGCTAAGAGGAATGATAAGCCTTCATTCATTCTACTGAATCTCCATTCTAGATCGTCGGGATCCATTGTTTTATAAATTAATCTCCCTCATAAAATCTTTTTTTGTTTAACGATCTCAACTTGATTTTCATCAAGAGGCCAATTAACTATAAAATCCTTACTCCTCATGCTCCAGATAATCCTATCATTATTGATCCTAACCTCCTCATGAACTTCTTTTATAATATTTTTTATAATATTAAATATTAAAAATATATAATATTTTTGAAAGATTTTTAATTTTATTAATTTCTGATTTTCTTTTATAATATTTTTTATAATACTTATTAGAATATCATCTATATTAATATAATTTATTGTTATTATTCTACCTAGTTTATAATTTTCACATAATAATATTACAATGATTTCATTATTACAATTATTTTCTATATCAAGATCAAATAATATTAGCTTTACATTCGGCTCACAATCTAAATATATGTATTCAGAATGTACTGTTTCTTTATTTTTTATTAATCTTAAAATTAAATTCAGAAAATAATCTATATTTATTCCTATACTTTTTAATAGATTTATTAAACTATTTTCAACTTTTACTTTTTCATTTTCTATAGAATATATTACCTCAGAATCTCCTCTTTTAAATCGAACTCTATACATTGTAAATCAATAATTAGGTTTATAGAGATAACCCTTCCTTAAATTCGGGGATTTAACCTTATTGACTCGGAATCTGAATCTTTAACTCTTGAATAAGCTCTTTATATCTATTTCTAACCGTAACCTCAGTAACTCCTGCAACTTGCGCAATTTCTTTTTGCGTCCTTCTCTCTTCATTTAATAAGCTAGCTATATATATTGCTGCAGCTGCTAAACCAGCTGGATCTTTACCTGCAGTAAGGCCAAGTTCTTTAGCTTTTTCCAATATCTCAGCAGCTTTTTTCATCGTAGCTCCAGATAATCCTAGCAACGACCCTATCCTAGTAACATGATCCTTAGGGTCACTTACTGGAACGCTTATATCTAGCTCCTTTAATAATAGTCTATAACATCTTGCAACCTCTTTACGATTAGCCTTAGTAAATTGTGAAATCTCATCTAAAGTTCTGGCAATCTTTAATCTTCTACAGGCTGCATAGATAGCAGCTGCAACTACACTTTCTATACTCCTCCCTCTAACTAATCCCTTTTCAACCGCCTTCCTATATATTAATGCAGCTTCATCTTTAACTGGCTTAGGAACATTTAATAGGTTTGCTATTCTTTCTAATTCATTCATTGCTTGAGCTAAGTTTCTATCTATTGAACTCTGTATCCTTGCCCTAATCTGCCATTTTCTCCATCTTAATACCTCTAATCTCTTTTTAGGATCAAGAGTTCTGCCCATTGCGTCTTTGTCTTTCCAATCTATTAGCGTAGATAGTCCTCTATCATGTATCGTTTGATTTAATGGTCCACCAACTCTACTTCTCTTTTCTTTCTCCTCTGGAGTAAAAGCCCTCCATTCTGGGCCCTGGTCAATTATTCTCTCTTCTAGCACTTCACCCGTTTCTGTACATATATATTCTCCACGTTCTGCATCAAATACTATCTTATCTGGAGGACATGGTGAAGAGCTTTTTATATCAGCATTTTTATTTACTTCTTCATCCACCAACTTTCCCACCTTAAAATTAGACAAATCTTAATAAGCACTTAAAAACTTTTCCTTTTTATTCTTATAAGCTTATCTATAAGATTTCTATACATAATTAGTTTGAGATCACGATAAAATGTTTTCGTTATTATCTAAATATAGGTTTGAACTACCACCTCAAAATTAGATAAAAGTAATTATTATATTTCAAGATAATCTAACTTGTCTTATTGAAGAGAAGATAATGGAAGATATTATGTTTACTTAATAGAGAGATGTTAAAGCAGTAAGTATGTATGATTCTAGGAACGTAACGGTTTGCCCATACACTTTTTTATTTTAATTATCTACGATCCAGTGTAGCACTATATGTTATGCCCCTAACAGACCTAAATTCGTAACAGTAAAAGGTACTTAAGCCTCAGTCATTGTAGATCGAAAGATACCTTTAGTTAAATTGACTCATATTTCTGCACTTTTCGCCCTCACTGTTTTGGGCATAACCTATACTAGTATAAGGGTTCATCGTTTTTAACAGAATTTCAAAATAAAATAGTATAAAAAGATCTCTGTTTGCATGAAAAATGATTTAGTACTAGTAAAAGTAGCCGGGCAGGGATTCGAACCCTGGTCACGGGGGCCAAAGCCCCGTATCCTTGACCGCTAGACGACCCGGCTAATAAAATAATTATTAATTGGTGTTAAAAGTCTTATCTTAATCTTCTACTCTATGACCATAATATTAGATTCTGAATAACCCATTTTGATTAATAATTCCTTAACTTTTTCTCTATGATCACCTTGAATTTCTATTCTTCCGTTCTTTACAGTTCCTCCTGCGGCCAATTTAGATTTAAGCTCAGAGGCTATTTTCTTTAACTCTTTATCATCATTACTTAGTCCTTCAATAATAGTGACTTCTTTTCCATATCTTCTTTTTTCCAATTTTACCTTTATTAATTGTTCTTCTTTGTTTAATTGTTCACAAATTTCTGGTGGTAGACCTCCACACAAATTTTCTGCCATTATTAATGTATTATTTCATAGTTACTCCTTTTCAAATTTTCTGCCATTATTAGTGGGCAAATAACGAAATAGTTTTCGAAATGATAAATATTTAAAGTAGAATGTTAGAGTTAGAACTATGGCAACTTATAGATGCGGGAGATGTTGGAAAGTATTTACTGATGAACAGTTAAGGGTCTTGCCAGGGATAAGATGTCCATTTTGTGGATATAAGGTAATTTATATGATTAGAAAGCCAACGATAAAGGTAGTTAAAGCTATTTAAATAATTTTTGTATATTTTGCAATTATCGCAGATGTTTCTAAAATTAATTTTGAAGCTAATATTATAGTAATATAACTAGGATCAAAAGGCGGAGCTAATTCCACGATATCAAATCCAGTAATTTTCGATTTTGTATTCTCTAGCAATATATTAACTAGATCTAAGACTGTTGTGGGATCTAATCCTTCTGGTTCTGGAGTTGCAACACCGGGTGCAAATGAAGGGTCAAAGACGTCCATATCGTAGCTTATATAAATACTTTTACAATCTTGTAAGGATAATAAGATTCTTCTAGCAATTTCACGAATGCCTAATACTCGTATTTGGAATGGTGTAAAATATAATATTCCATTTTTATTTGCGAATTCAATCTCATCTCTGCTTACTGCCCTTGTCCCTATTTCTATGATTTTTGATTTCTTCTCCTCATAAATTCTCCTCATTACACAAGCATGATCATATTTATATCCTAAATATTCGTCCCTGAGATCAAGATGTGCGTCAAAGGAAATTATACATGGTGTTTCTTTAAATGCCCTAATTATTCCTAAAGTTATTGTATGTTCTCCTCCTATGCTAATTATCTTCTTATTTTGTTCTAAGAAATAAGATATAACTTCAGAAATTCTCTTTAAATTTTCCTCTACGTCAGAAGGGTGTAGTATTATATCGCCAACATCATTAAATCCAATTTCTCCAATATCTATTCCGGTTCGCATAGAGTAAAATTCTATATATTGTGAATTATTTCTTATTTGATATGGAGCAAATCTGCTCCCTGGCCTATAGCTACTTGTTATATCCATTGGTATTCCAATAATAATGAATGGTGAATCACTTCTGTTAAACCCAGCAAATTTTATTGAGTTTTCATTAAGGTATAATAATCTATAGTCGTTCATGAAGAGTTGAAAGAGCTTTTATATTCTTAAAATTAACGGAAAGCGTATGAGTGTATTTGAAAAAGTAGCAGAAGTTGCTAAGAGAAGAGGAATATTTTGGCCATCTTATGAAATATATGGAGGAGTAGCTGGGTTATACGATATAGGTCCAATAGGGGTTAAGATAAAAAATAAAATAGTTGAATTGTGGAGGAAAATCTTCATAAAGGACCATTCTGAGTATGTAGTAGAAATAGAAACTCCATTGATTACGCCATATAGAGTTTTAGAAGCAAGTGGGCACGTTGAAAGCTTTACAGACCCTATAGTCGAATGTACTAAGTGCAAAAAAATATATAGAGCAGACCATTTAGTAGAGGAACTGACGAAAATAAATGTTGAAGGCTTTTCTCCGTCCCAAATTACTTCAATAATAAGAGAAAAAAACCTAAGATGCCCAGCCTGTGGTGGTGAGTTGGGTGATGTTAGGCTTTTTAATCTTCTATTCCAAACTAACATTGGACCTTACTCTGGCAATCAAGGCTTTTTAAGGCCTGAAACGGCCCAAGGTATGTTTACTTCATTTAAGAGAGTATATGAAGCTATTAGGGAAAGGTTACCTTTGGGAATTGCGCAAGTGGGTAGAGTTGCCAGAAATGAAATTTCACCGAGGCAAGGCTTAATAAGAATGAGAGAGTTCACGATTATGGAGATAGAGTTTTTTATTGATCCAAAGGATTCTACTATGCCACCGATTGAGAGGTTTTCAAATTATAAATTAAATATACTAACTAAAGAGGATAGGGAGAAGGGAGTCGAAAGACCTACACCGTATACTTTAGAGGAATTGATTAAGGAGAAAATTGTAATTAATCCATGGATGGCCTATTGGATGGCAGTTTCAAATCTTTTCGTAGAGAAATTAGGAATTGAAAAAGAGAAAATAAGATTTGAAGAGAAATTACCACATGAAAGGGCTCATTATTCCTCTCAAACCTTCGATCAAATTATATTAATAGAGAATGAAAAAATTGAAATTTCAGGTCATGCATATAGAGGAGATTATGATTTAAGTAGGCATTCTAAGTATAGTGGTCAGGATTTATCAGTATTTAAGAAGTATGATAGGCCACAGATAGTAAAAAAGAAAATAGTAATTGTAAATACTAATAAATTAAATAATGAGAATAAAGATTTTATAAAGAAATTAATGGAATTAGTTAAGAATAATCCAGTTGAGAAGATCGAAGAATTGATTAAGCAAGGCTATACTATAGATAATAAGCCAATAGCGGAATACGTTTCAGTTTCAGAAAGAGAAGAAAAAGTAACTGGTGAAAGATTTATTCCACATGTCGTTGAACCATCATTTGGAGTAGAGAGAACTCTATTTTTGACTCTAGCAAATGCATACAGAGAGAAGAAAGAGAGGATTATCTTGTCAATACCTAAGTACTTAGCACCATATGATGTAGCAGTATTTCCACTATTAGAAAGGGAAGAATTTATTCGTAAGGCTAGGGAAGTTTATGAAATTTTAAAGAGTAAATATGATGTATTTTATGACGAAACTGGAAGTATTGGTAAGAGGTATGCAAGAGCAGATGAAATAGGCATACCATACGCTGTAACGATAGATCATGAAACCCTCAGTAATGATACTGTTACTATCAGAGATAGAGATACTTGGAGTCAAATAAGAGTAGAATTAAAGGTCATTTTAAATATTCTCGAAAAGTTATTTAAAGATGAAGAAGATTTCCTTAAATTAGGTAAAGTAGTAAGGGGTGAGGAAGTATAAGTGTAGAGGAAGATAATGCTCAGGAGGAAACTGAAAACCAACAAAAAAAGAGGGATATTAAATCATTGGTGAGTATAATTCCTCCTGCTGCAGCACTTAAGAGTAAAGAAGTTAAGCAAGTAAAGGAAAAGAGGATTAAGATAAGGAAAAAGAATGAGGTAGAAAAAGGGAATATTATAATTTCTAAAAAACTTGCTGAGGAAATAGGCGCTAAGGAAGAGGCTGAGATATCTGTAAAAGGAAAGAGAATAAGGGTAAAGGTTATTATACAGGACGCTATCCCCTATTTAGAAGTATGGGCTAATTCTTCAGACTTATCCGTATTGGGTATAGAAGATAATAGTACTGTAACTATAAGGGCGATTAAATGAATGAAGAAGAAATTGAAGTATCAAGAGTCTTAATAAGTTTTGAGCAAATAATAGAGGAGCATTCTGAGGTTTTACAGAGGTTAGAAAATCTTCTCTCTTTCCCACAAATTGATATAGATAAAGCAAATTTACTTACTAAGAGATTAAAGAGGTTAAGAAAAGAGATTAAGAAGGGTATTGATATTATATTAAAAAATTATCAGAAATTAGCCCGAAGCGAGTTAAAAGAAGAGGCATATGGTATTTGTAGCTACTTAAGGGAAATTGGAATTCCAGATGAGATAGAGCTATTAGAGAAGTTAAGGGATAATGCTAGGGAAAATGGCTACATCTTAGATTTATCTAGTGATATTAAAGAGGCGAGAGAATTTATTGAAAAGCTATCCCAATTTAGCTTTTAAACTGTTTCTCATCATTTTTCTTAATGAGTCAAGATATTGCAGAAATGGTTATTCAAGAACAACTTCAGCAAATAGTTTCCAATATAATCGAGCAGGTAAGAATTCTAAAAGAGTATATTCATAATTCACAGCAAGATGGTTTTCAATTTTATATTAAAATTAATGGAATAAAGAGTAATGTTGAATTAATAAAGACTAGATTAAGTGAGTATATAGCAAAAATAAGTCAAGGATTGTTGGCTAAAGAGGTTTACATAGAAATTTTAAAATATTTGGAGAAAATTTCTCAGAATATAGATGCTACTGCATATAGGCTAAGTATACTACGCCAAAAGTCTATAGTAATTGAGGAAGTTATTCTGAGTTTAATAAAGAGTATTATAGAAAAAATATTGGAGAGTTTGGATAAACTACAATTCTCAATAAGAGTATTACTCTCTAATCCTAAACTTTCACAAGATTCAGTAAGAGGTATAATAAAGTTAGAAGAGGATGTTGATGAATTATACAGAAGTTTTGAATTAAAATTATTTGAAAATAATAGTAATTTAATTTATGTTATGTTAGTTAAGGATATAGGAGATAGACTTGAAGATGTGGCAGATTTATTACGCGGTTGTGCAGACATTTTACATTATCTAATATTCCAGAGGGTTTAAGCTTTGGCTCATAAGGGATATTTAGTTGGAAACAGGGTTATTATACCAGATATTGAGGCTTCAAAAGATATATACTCTAAAGGTTTTTTTGGAAAGCCTATAGGTATTAATAAACCAAAAAGTGTCGAAGATATAAAAACTCCCTTAGAACTGTCTTTAATAGAAGGATTATATTTAATAAGGAAAAAAATTTTAGAAGTTTATAATCTAGAAGAAAAGTTAATTTTAGAAGATGAATTTTTTAAATATGCTAAGGCTCATATCGAAAATTTTGAGCTTTTATATATAGTTTACGAAGATCTAAGAAACAAGGGATTCGTAGTAAGATCTGGATTAAAATATGGAGCAGATTTTTCTGTCTATACAATAGGACCGGGTATAGAGCATGCCCCATATCTAGTAATTGTAGTAAACTCTGAAGAACCAATAAAACCTAATTTAATAACAGGATTTGGAAGAGTTTCGCATAGCACTCGAAAGAGTTTAGTAATTGCATTTGTTAACCCTAAGACAAGATTAATTAGATACACAATCTTTAAATGGGTGAAAATGTAAATATATTTGAGCTGGAATCTAGGAGGGTCAAAGTTTTGAAAGATATATCATCAAGAAATTTCAGAAGCCATGATGGGAAGTATGCAGCTAGAAAAGAAATAAGTTTTAAAGAGGATGAACCAAAACCCTTACCATTAGGGGAGAAGTGTAACTATTTATGCCCATATTTTAGATGTAATAAAAAGGCATTAAGTATTCAAGTAAGATATATTAAAGGTACACCACAAAAATTAGGATTATGTAGATGGGTTGGAGATACGTGCATTACTGGAGATTGTCAATATGCATATTGTGAGAAGAGGGCATTATTACCAGGGAATAGATGTGCATTTGCAGTATCAAAGAAGGTTGAGGAAGAAGAAATTGAAAAAGAATTAAAGAAGGTTGAGGAAGAAGAAGCAAAATTAAAAGAAATGATATCTAAAAAGTTAGGTCGCAAGGAGTACGATCTACTCTAGTCCATCTTTTATATAGTTCATGCTCTATTTCAAGCATATCTAATGCTTTTCCGACAACAAAATCAATAATGTCATTAAGATTTTTTGGCTTTATATAAAATGCCGGTGAGGCAGGAAGTATTATCCCACCAGCTTTTGCAACCTTAAGCGCATTATTAAGTTCGATATAACCTAGCGGTGTTTCTCTAATTACGAGTACTAGTCTTTTCCTAACCCTCAAGAAGTTTATAGCAGTCCTAGAAACCAAATTATAAGATAATCCATTTGCAATTTCCGCTAATGTTCTTATACTACAAGGTATTATTATCATACCCTTTGTAGTTACTATATAACTACTACTTGAGGGTGGTGCTTCTATTTCTTCTTCAGTATAGACCCCTTTAGAAAACTCCTTTAAAAAATTCTCTATATCAATATTACACTCTACTTTTGCAACTTTTTCTGCTTCTTTAGTATATATTGAAATTACATTATATCCATATTCCTTCAGTACTTTTACTGCCCTTAATCCATAGATTACCCCACTAGCACCGGTTATCCCTATAATAACTGTTTCCTTCTCATTCCGGCCTTCTGTTCTTGCTTCCTTAGCCATTCTGATAACCACTGCCTATAACATTTATCACTACAAAAAGTCCATGGTTTATTATTGCAGCAAGTTTTTACGACTAACGGCTTTTCTTTTATTAGCCTACCGCAAACATCACACCTTAGTGATACTGCTTGAGTTTCTAATTGAAATGGCATTAATATAATATCCTCACTCGCACGTAATATACTTTTTCACCCATTGAAATAGATAAGTATATTTATAAGTTAGTAATGAAAGGTAATAGTAATGGTAGAAGCTCTTCAAATAAAAAGGGTTAGTGAAACTAAAATAACGCGTTATATACTAAAGGAAACATTTGAGGATTGGTACGATTTAGTTGAATCAGATGTAGTTATAGTAGGTGCAGGACCTAGTGGAATGACTGCAGCTTATTACCTAGCTAAAGAGGGACTTAAGACTGTAGTATTTGAGAGGAGATTAAGCTTTGGTGGTGGTATAGGAGGGGGTGCCTCTTTATTTCATAAACTGGTAATTGAAAGCCCTGCTGACGAAATTCTAAGAGAAATTGGGATAAGATTAAAGGAAGTAGAAAAAGGTATTTTCATAGTAGATTCTGCAGAATTTATGGCAAAATTAGCGTGTGCTGCAATTAATGCAGGTGCAAGGATAATTCATGGCGTAACTGTAGATGATGTAATATATAGAGATAATCCATTAAGGATAGTTGGAGTAGCTATTGAATGGACAGCTACACAAATGGCGAGTTTACATGTTGATCCTTTGTTTATTTCAGCAAAGGCCGTTGTTGATGCAACTGGTCATGATGCTGAAGTAGTCTCAGTGGCAGCTAGAAAAATACCAGAACTAAGTATAGTACTTCAGGGTGAAAAGTCCGCTAATACAGAAATTGCAGAAGAATTAGTTGTAGAACATACTGGAAGGATTGTACCAGGTTTATATGTGACCGGAATGGCAGTTACAGAAGTTAAAGGATTACCTAGAATGGGTCCAATATTTGGTTCTATGGTTCTATCTGGTAAGAGAGTAGCTGAGGAGATCATAAAAGATCTGCGTAATTCTTAAATGTTCTTATTTTAGTTAGACTTTTGATGTCACAACAAATTAGAGTAAAAATCGGTGATAAAGTAGAGGGAGTAGTTGAAAAGTTAATTGAAAATAATGTAATAGGTAGGAAAGAAGTTTTTCTAAAGCTTTTTCATATAGGAATTGGAACACCTTCTAGAAAGGAAATTAGGGCTGCAGTTGCAAAAGCTTTATCAGTGCCAGAAGATTTAATTGTAATTAGAAAGATTTTTACGACATACGGAACTGGTATAAGTAATGCAAGGATACATGTTTATAATAGTAAAGAGATACTTATGAAATTTGAGCCAAAATATTTAATAGATAGAGATCAAGGTACTAAACAGAAGAAGGGAGGTGGAGGAGGTGGCAAAGGAGAACAAAAGTCCTAAGGCAATAGTAAGAACTTACTATATTATAGAGGGCAATAAGATAAGATTAAAGAATAAAAAGTGTCCAAGATGTGGTGCCGTAATGGCTCATCATTTAAAACCTGTTGAAAGATGGCACTGTGGTAAGTGTAATTATACTGAATTCATAAAGGGTAAATCATGATAGTTTTGGGTATAGAATCAACTGCACATACTTTTGGGGTAGGAATAGTACAAGATAAGGAGCCATATATTTTAGCTAATGAAAGGGATACTTTTGTACCTAAGCAGGGTGGAATGAAACCGTCAGAATTAGCCCAGCATCATGCTATTGTAGCTTCAGATGTTCTAAAAAGGGCTCTTGATGTAGCAAATCTATCGATGAGGGATATAGACTATATAGCAATCAGCCTTGGACCTGGAATGGGTCCTGCATTAAGAGTAGGTGCAACGATAGCCAGGGCGTTGGCTTTAAAATATAAGAAGAAACTAATTCCAATAAATCATGGAATAGCACATATTGAGATAGGATATTTCTCCACTCGTGCGAAAGATCCACTAATATTATATCTCTCTGGAGGCAATACGATAATAACTACCTTTATAGACGGCAAGTTTAGGGTATTTGGTGAGACATTAGATATGCCGTTAGGAAATATGCTAGATACATTCTCTAGGGAGATAGGAATAGCTCCACCTTATATCATAAATGGTATTCATGTTATAGATATTTGTGCAGAAAAAGGTAAGCAACTTATAAAGTTACCATACATAGTTAAAGGTCAAGATATGTCATATGCAGGTCTTCTTACTGCTGCATTAAGGCATATAGGGAAAGTGAGGAAGGAGGATTTATGCTACAGCGTTAGGGAAATAGCGTTTGATATGCTTCTTGAAGCTACAGAAAGGGCTTTAGCTCTAACAAAGAAAAAAGAATTAATGGTAGTTGGCGGGGTTGCTGCTAGTATTAGCTTAAGGGAAAAGTTAGATACTTTAAGTAGAGAATGGAGTATAGACGTTAAGATTGTTCCTAAGGAATTCGCTACTGATAACGGTGCTATGATAGCATATACTGGTTTACTCGCAGCAAAAAGTGGTGTCTTTATAGATATAAAGGATTCAATTGTAAGACCGAGATGGCGAATAGATGAAGTTGAGATTCCATGGAGATCAAACGGGTAATAGCTCGCGGGGCCGAGGCTATAATTTATGAAGGTTATTTTCTAGGCATACACTCTATTTTTAAAAAGAGATTAGTAAAGAACTATAGAAATAACGAGCTTGATAAGTTAATAAATTCTCAACGGACAGTTTTAGAAGCTAAATTAATGTTTAGTGCTTTAAAGAACGGGATTAATGTTCCTGCGATACTTTATGTGGATAAGGATAATTACTTGATAGTAATGGAATATATAGAAGGAGAAGTAGTAAGAGAGATTTTAACTAGAGATTCAACATCGTTAGATATAGGGAAATTAGGGGAATGGATAGGAAGTATTGCGGGTAAATTGCATTCTATAGGAATTGTGCACGGTGATTTCACTACTAATAACTTAATTCTTTCTCAAGATGGAGAATTATTTTTGATAGACTTCGGTCTTGCCAAAAGAAGTGATAAAATAGAGGATATGGCCACTGATGTTCATGTATTTTTGAGATCTTTAGAAAGTGTACATTACAAAATTAAAGATTATATTTTCGAAAATTTTATTAAGGGATATAAAACTGTAAATCCTAGAGTTAATGAAGTGTTAAAAAAGATGAGGGAAATTAGATTAAGGGGAAGATATGTTAGTGAAAGAAAGAAAAGTCTACTTCGTAACAACGAATCGTAACAAGTTTGAGGAAGTGAAGAATTTAGCATCTGAGTATTCTATAGAAGTTGAGTGGTTAAAAGTACCTAAGTTAGAAATTCAATCAGCAGATCTAAGTGAAATTGCTAGATATGCCGCAATTAACTCTTATATGCTCTATAGAGTCCCAATAGTCGTAGAAGATACTGGATTATTTATAAAATCTTTAAACGGGTTTCCAGGTCCGTATAGTAACTACGTATATAATACAATTGGCCTTGAGGGGATATTGAAATTAATGAAGGATATAGATGATCGAAGCGCTTACTTCATTACTTATGTTGCTTTTGTAAATAGTTCAGATTTAGTTTTATTTAGTGGAGAAGTGCAAGGAAGTATAGCTAGGGAGATAAGGGGTGATAGAGGTTTTGGTTTTGATCCCATTTTTATTCCTAACGGCTATAATAAAACTTTTGGAGAGATGAGTATAGAAGAGAAAAATAAACTTTCCCATAGAGCTAAAGCCTTTAGAAAGCTTTTTGAATTTTTAACTTAAGTGATTTCTTATTTATATTTTAAAGTCTCTTTTATACTCATTTCATTTAAATCTTTATAATATTTATAATAATATTCATTCAAATAGTTTATTATTTCGTTATTTATAATTTCCTTCTCGACTGACTTTACGAAATACTCTAATTCTTTTATACTTGTTATATTAGGTACTACAGAGGTTACATTCTTATTATGGAGAATAAATTGTATTGCCAATTGTGCTAAATCTATATTCATCCTTTTACAAAATTCATATAATTCCCTAGTACTATCAAGTGCTAACTTTAACCAATTATTATCCTTTAAACTTCTATGATGCGATTTTTCCTCAAAAATCTTATCCCATTTAGAGGGGTATAAAATATCATTAGCATGTGGTACTCTAACTATATGCCCTATGTTACTATATTTCAAGAATGTTTCACCTGGTTCCCTCTCAATCAAATTGTAAATATACTCTAAAACTTCATATCCCATCCTTATTGCTTCTAATCCCTCTTCTCCCCATCCTAACGTAGGACCCAAGGCCACCCCTATATATCTGGCATAACCATCTTTCTTTAAACTTCTCATAAACTCAAAAATTTTGGAGTCTATTATATTAGTCATTTTAGGATTATGTAGTAGGAGTATATCTACATAGTCAGTATCTAATCTCCTTAACGATTGTCTAAATGCAAACTCTAGATAGTCTATTTCAAAATTTAATTTGCTTCTTGGCCCTTCTCTATGATAGAAATCAATTCCAATTTTGGTTAATATAACAATTTTATCCCTTTTAGTTTTAAATACCTTTCCTAATATTTCTTCTCCTTTTCCTTCAGCATAAGAATCTGCAGTATCGTAGAAATTTATTCCCAGCTCGAATGCCTTTCTGAGTATTTCTTCAGCCTTATTTACATCAGCACCCCACCAGTCTGTTATTATACTCCATAATCCAACGCCTAGCTCTGAGAGATATAAATCCTTATTCCCTAATCTTCGATTTTTCATAATACCATCACATAAATAGGTTATGTTTTTAAATCTATAAAGTGTTACAACTATAATGCAAATTAAATTAACTCAAAAACAGTTTGAAGAAATTTTAGATAAGCTTAAGAAGATAGTATATGAATATAATTCTCGTATTAGGGGTTCTGGTGTATACTTAAAACCATATCATGCCGTGTATAAGCAAAATAAGAAATACATTTATATTGGTAAATATTGGTACAGACTAGAAAGAATTGGAGGAAGACTTAAGTGGATTTATCTCGGTAAAACTAAACCTATAGAAAGCTTGCCTGATCCTCCTAAAATACCAGAATCAACTATAATTGTTGAGAATAATGAAGTTTATTTAGTTGAAAACAAGTTAGTTGAAGAATTATTATCCTATCGATAAGAACTTCCTAATCTTTTCAGCTGGCATTTCTAGCTTTATGCCATTTACAATTGTTATTAAATCCTCAATGTTTAATCTTATTAGCTCTAGAACTCCAAATGCTGCTAGTGGTGAAAACGGCGATCCCATAAACATAGCGAGAGCTCTTTTCCTAGCATTTATTCTCGCTAGTATATACATAGATTCTAATGTATTATACGGTTCTGAAAAATCTAAATACTGTGAATAATAACTTCTCTTTAAAATATCCACTAATTCGCTAATTTTCGATGCAGAATAGGCTTCTTTTACAATATCAGAGCTTAACTTACATACTGAATCTAACTGAATTTTATGCTTAAATGCAAGCAATAATGTGTAATAATCTTTGTATCCACATATTAATTGATCTGCAGAAATTCTAAAATCACCTTTTAGTTCTTGATTTATTCTATTTAAATTATATATAAAATAATAATCTAATAATGATAGAATAGTAGAAATTTCCTTTAAACCCTTGGAAAGTGCAAAAGATAGTGCATCACCAAAAATTGTTCCCTTTAATATGCTTGAAAGTTCCTCTAGACTCCTGGGTTGTGAATCTAAATATCGATTCAGAATATGAAACCTCCTAAAATCGATATCTAAGTTATTGTATACAGAATTTACAACGTATCTAAGCTCTTCTATTGCTAATATATAGAAATAAGTCATTGCATATTTTTCTATTAGTTTTGAAGATAATGAGTAATTTAAGAGTTTAGATATTAACTCTAAACCTTTTTTTCTAATTGCCCATTCTAGGTCGTTTAAATCTTTTGGTTCTTCAGAAATAAACCCCTTACTCTTTAAAATATTTATTACATTTCTTAATTCCTTTTCATTTATTAATTCATTAAAAATATCACTTATAGAAATTTGTGATTTAAATATTCTACTTAATGAGGTAGTATATGCGTATATTGAAGTACTCATTTATAAGCACCCTCTAGTGCATTCAAGAGTAATTCAACAGCCTTATTTAGGTTCTTTTTCGCATTTTCTTGAATTTGTTTAATATTCTTTTCTTTTTCCTTTTCAAAATTTTGTCTCAATTCTTGAGTAATTCTTTCTACTTCTTGATTTATGCTAGATTTTATCTCTTCTAAAGTTCTATTTGCCTCTTGTTCCAGTTCCGTTACAAACGATTGTGCTATGCTTACTAATCTCTTACTATCCTCAGCTGCTTCTTTCTTAATCCTTTTTATCTCTTCTTCAAATATAATTACCTTTTTAGAATAAACGCTAAATTTATCTTCACTCATCATCTTAGTATTATAGGAATTACTTTAATGGTTTTCTGCCCCTAATTATATACCCAGTGTGTACCACTTGTGTATTTTTTGGCCTTGTAGCTCCTTCTTTAACTTGATACTCTCTAAGAATTAATTCCTCTGCATGAATATCTATAAAACCACTTTTTTGCAATGCTAAATATGTTTTTTCTAATTGATTTACAGTGGGTACAAATGCTATAAGAGCAGAAGAGGGCTTTAGTACTTTAAATGCGTTATTTACTACTTCCCATGGATCTGGAAGATCTAATATTACAGCATCTACATCCATCTCATCGATACCCTCTTTTATATCTTTCAATTTAAATACAACTCTATTACTTAAACCCATAATCTCTACATTATATTTAGCTATATCTTGCATATCCTTTCTAATCTCATAAGTATATACTTTCCCACTATCCCCTACATAACTTGCTAGCGCTATTGTTAAAAATCCCGAGCCAGTACCAGCTTCGACCACTACACTACCTGGTCCTATACTTGATGTATAGATAATGTAGGAAATATCTTTAGGATACAATACTTGAGAAGGTCTTTTAAGCCCATAATAGGCATATAGAGGATTAGGTCTAAGTATATAGGCTTTAACTCCAGTGGATAAAGTTATCTCTGAACCATACTCTAATCCAATTATCTTATCATGTGGTATTGCGCCTTTATCACTACCAAAAATTTTTCCACTTTTAAGTCTTACTAAATATACTCTTCTATAATCTATCCAAATTACTACAACATCGCCTTCCTTTAACATTATTATAGAAAATAGAATTTAAATTCAAAAAATCAGTTCTGGTGTCTTTCATCCTAATTCAGAAATACCAGCCTTCATCATGTTTCTACTTTTTCTAGCCATAGTTCCTTACTAATAAATTCACTTAATGCTGCTCTTATAACTTCACTTCTTGAACTAAATTTTCCAGTTACTACTAATTCATCTAATGCTTCAAGTAACTTTTCTGGTAATTTAACTGTTACTATTTTCATAATAATCGAAACTAAACTTGTTACTTTTATCTCTTATAAAGTTATCCGCCTAGTAAAAATACTTTGTTAGTCTTGATTCGTTGTAATAGAAGGAGAAGACTTATTCCATAAGTACTCAAAATAAACTCTAGCAATTTCTACTAAATATCTATGATTAGAATAAATTCCAGAAAGATCATTATGCTGTTTTACTATAAGAAGTACTCCATCATCAGTTATAATTCCACTACCAAATATAGAATCCATGTATCTAGGCTTAATACTAGTGCTAGAAAATTGTGAAGAAACTTCTTTATTAAGAATTATTTTAACTTCTTTATTTAATCCTAGTGCATTAATACTATCTAGTATTTCTTTTTTGCATAATTCCTTATATGAAATTGCAATTAAATATTTAGAGGAAGAAGTATTAAGCATTTGAATTATAGTATCTATTAGCTTATTTTGTGGTATAATTATTATGTTAAAGGTTGAAGAAGTAGATAGCATTGATGCTAGAGGCTCTATAAATTCTTTCTCAAACTGCTCAACTTTTTCTTGAATGAGTATTTTTATATTACTCCATACCTCTCTCAAATCGATTGCTTCAAAAGATGCAGGCTTTGAGCCAATTCTTCTTATCCATCCTCTAACTTCTAGTTTTAATAAAATAGGATAAATTTTATTGTATGAAATATTCATTTTATTAGCCAATTCTTTAGCTGTCATCCTTCCATAAAGTAGTAAAAGTGAATAAACTTTTAACTCACTCCTAGAGATTCCGAGAATGCTAGAAAATCTAGAAACCTTATTTATCAAGTCTTCAACTGCAAGATTTTTCATTAATCTTTAAATCTAATTATGGAATATATGAATTATTAGGTGTTATAATGGGCGGTGCGACTAAGAAACCAATATCAACAATGGAGAAAAGACAAAAAAGAATGGCTGAAGAACAACAGAAGAAAACAGCTAAAAGGCAAGTTAGTAAGACTGGGAAAGAGGTAATAAGTAATGTAGTATATGTTGATAAAGAGACTATAAAGAAAGTTGAGGAAGAGTTGAAGAAGGAAAAAATAGTTACTCCATATACCCTATCCACTAAATTAGGAGTTACAATAAGTGTTTCTAAAAAGATATTAGAGGAGTTAGAAAGACAAGGAAATATTAAATTAGTATCTAAAAATAGAAGAGTAGCACTCTATGTAGCCTCTTCATGATTTTCTTTCTCAGACTTTATTTTTTTATAATTCTTACATAAACCAGATATTACAGTAGATAATTGATGTAACTCTCTATCTTGATTTTTTGATTGTGTTAAGACACTACTCTCTACATATACGATTGAATCATCATCTTCTGCTTCTTTATAAATTAATGAATCTGGTTCTGCAACTAATGTTGGAGAGTAACCTATCATATCTCCTTGCTCATTCTCTATTATCCCACCAGCTATTATATAAGGAATGCCATTTTCTATAGTCCTAGCTATACTAAAGTATTTTACAATATCATGTTTTCTACTTAATGGTTTCATAGTACTTATTATTATATTTGAGCCGCTTAACGCTAATAATCTATTTATTTCTGGCGAGAATAAATCTTCTTCAGATATTAAACCATATTTTCTATCGAGTAAAATATTTACGGGCTCTTTTCCAGACGCAATTCCAAGTCTAATTTCCCTTTCCGTAACAGCAATTTTCCTATATTTTCCTATTATCTCACCTTGCGGTGAAACTATTAAAGTCGTTAAAAATATTTTAGGGCCAGCTTGTTCCAATATAGGTCCTGATATAACATGAACTTCCGCTTCTGTAGCTAAATTTACAATCGTATCACTACTACTTGATGGAATTTTCTCTGCAAGATTTTTTACAATGCTTCTTAATCTCTTTTCATTATCATAAATTCCTAAAAGATTTCCAAACGGAAATAAGGATGGTAATATAACTAACTTAGCACCTCTTTCTCTAGATTGTTTTATAAGTTTTTTAGCCTTTTCTAGGTTATACTTCTTAGACATTTCCCTTAAACGTAAATGTAATACTGCTATTAGCACTGTTATCACTCTATTTTACTTATTTCCATATATAATCGTTTAAGCACATTTAAGTAATCTTCTTTTCCTTTCTCCACATCATCCATCAATTCGAGTAATTTTTTAGTTCTTTCTTCAGCAACTAATTCACTATATTTCTCATTTTTAGTAAGGTATTCATATACATTAATTCCTAACACTGTTGGGATCATTTTCTTAAGGGCTTTTGTCTCTATTACATAACCTCTCTTTAGTAATGTAGAAACTATTGTAGCATAAGTACTTGGTCTTCCTATCCCTCTCACCTTCATTTCTTGAATTAGCTCACCTTGAGTATATAATTGATACTTACTCCTTTTGAAAGATGTGGTAATAATACCTTCAACAATACAAGGTAATTTTGAACATTGCTTATTAATATATTCAGAAATTGGTGCAGACAGTTTTTTATTTAAATATATTTTATCATGTAATATATTCTCAAATCCTTCAATTTCAACTTTAACTGGAATTTCAATAGGATTCTGTTCTGGTTGTATGATATTATCTTTTTCAGTGATTATATTAATTTCAATTTTTTCTTTATATATTTTAAGTTTAGATAGTTGGCTCGTAATGAATCTTCTAAATATTAAATCATAAATTTTATAATGATTAAACGTTAGCTCCCTAGCAAGTTCTAACTCACCATTCTCGACTAAGATTCTTAATTGATTTGAATCAATAGGCCTAGTTGGTCTAATCGCCTCATGAGCTCCACCTTCTCCCCAAGTTCTTGGTCTAAATATCTTCTTATACCCTTCACCCAATAATTGTCTTAAATACTGTTCAGCAACTCCTATACCCACATTAGAAATTCTTGTACTGTCAGTTCTATGATAGGTTATTAGACCTAATTCAAATAGGTCTTGTGCAATTCTCATAGTTTCCATGGCTGACATTCCGTAAAAATTCGATGAATCTTGAAGTAATGTATCAGTAGTATAAGGTGGTAGTGGTGTAATGTCTTCTGTTACTATCTGCAGATCCTTTATTTCTATCGTAACCTTGCTTCCTTTCCTTAAACCTTTTTGCTTTGGTACTATAACCTTGAATGGAATTCCACTATTTTCTAATGATATTATATAATATGTTGATAATGTAGACCTATAATCAATATATCTTTTAATCACCCACCCTAATACTGGTGTTTGAACCCTTCCTGCACTTAAATTTCTATTAATCTCCTTACATTCATTAATGGCATCTTTAGAGATCTTAGTACAGTATTCTCTCCAGAATTCTGTTTGTAATTTTTCGGAAAGCTTAAAGCCTATCCATCTATCTTCCACTCTTCTAACTATTTGGGATTTAACTAAAGGTATACTAATTTCTCTAGGATTATTTATTGCCTCTAATATGGCCCTTCTCGTAACCTCATGAAACTCAGCCCTCTTTATATTCTTATTAAATGGCCTAAGAACCATATATAAATCCCATGCTATCTTCTCGCCCTCAACATCAGGGTCTGTTCCTATTAGGATTTCATCAACCTCTATTGCTAGTTTCTTTAAAACTTCAATGGTATCCCTCTTATTAGAAATTTCTTTTGATCCGCATATCGGGCATGAATTATCTGGAGTTTCTTCAGTAAATTGATGACCATTACTACATCTCTTTATAGTATTGTAATATGGAATGAATTCAATAATATCTGGAGATTTATGAATTACCTCTATTCCATAAAGTCCAATATCCTTTGTAGTCAAATCAAATAAATGTCCATTACTTGCAGTTACTAATAATACCTTACCTGCAGCAATTGTCTCATACACTATCACATTTCCAATTCTTTTAATCGTTGGCTTTGTAAAGAAACTAGAAATCGTTTTAGCCTTAGTAGGCGATTCTACTATTAGTAGAACTGTCCTTATCTTACTCGCAACACTCTGAACTTCTCCACTTTCTCTTATCTTTTTAATCTCCTCCCTTTCTTCCTTTAATTTCTTAGAAATTTCGTCTAAGCTATAGTTACCTATTGTATAATTTTCTAAATCTAATTTCTCCCATTTTACTTCATCTAATATTAAATTCAATCTATTAGTTAAGATTTTAAATAGATTATCATCATCAACTAATAGTATTGACAAGCCAGTTGTTAAGTTTCCGCCAAATAGTCTAGAGGTTCTACCACTTGCTTGAATATAAGTTAAGTAGTCGGGTGTTAGAATATAATTATCTTCAGTAATTACAAAATAATTCATTTGACTTACTTTTTTCAAAATTTCTTTATTTGTGAGATATTCATAAAGAACTTTTATTCCCTCATTTATCAACTCATCTTGTATTTTTCCTTCTTTTAATTCCCTAACAATATTAGCTAAAGCAGCAGGACTGAGTTTTTTATACTTACGCCTTAAATTCAACAATAATCTGTTTAATTTCTCATCTTTTACAATTAGCGAAATTATTGAAAGTAATCTAATTAATAATAATGGATTAATTATTTCTCCTATTTTAAATTTAAATTTCGGAATTCCTAGAAATATTGCGTAAGATATTCTCCATGGAATATCTAACCCTCTAACTAAAATACCATAATGTGTAGCAACGCCTACAAGTAGATCTATTTCTCCTCTCTTAAATTTCTCTATTTTTGAAGTTGATGTTGAGGTTATAGTAACTATCGAGAATTCATCGGATAACTTCCTTTCAACCTCTTTTGCATATTCTATTCCCTTATCTATCGGAACAAATACTAAACCCCCGCTCCCTAACTTCCTCAATAACTTTCTTAATATTTCAAAAACCTCTTCTTGATCCTCTGGAAGTTTAGTGTAAGCATCTATTATATTCCTTATAAATATAATAGAAGATCCAGGCCTAAATCCTACAAGAGATGAGATAACTGGATTTCCTCTAGTTAGCGTTGAAGAAGAGAATATTACAATCTTATTCTTAAGCTTCTCCCTCCTAATTTCATCAAGATCTTTAAGGCCTTCAGTATCTTCTCTATATGACTTCCTCAAAAATTCTTTTGCTTTACGTATTTCTTCTTCATTATATCCTATTATTTCTAGAATACTATACGCACTCTTACTAGATTTTAAAACCGAGTCTACATCATCTACAAATAGAAAACTATAATTAATTTCTTTTAATTTTTCTTTATTATTTATTGCGAATTTCGAGCTTATCAATAAAATATCAAAGTCTTTATTTTCTATCGCTTTATTAACTTCCTCTTTTATACTTTCAGAGATTCCAGAGAAATAATATATTATTTTTGGGCTATAATTAATTTTTTTAGTCATTTGATTTAATTTATCTACAGCTTGCTCCACGAGAGACTTTGTAGGGAATATTAATATCGATTTCTCAGAGTATTTAGAAAGGTATAATGACATCACTAGTCCGAAAGTGGTCTTTCCGGTACCAGGAGGATCAATTATACTAAAGCTTTCTCCCTGTATAGCACGTATAGCCCAACTTTTTTGTATACTTAATGGCGGAAAGCCAATTACTTTCTCAAATATTTCTTTAAATTCATTATATTTCTCAAATATTTCTTTAAATTCATTTAAATATAATAATTTATTATTTTGCTTAAGTCTTTTTATTAAATCAAGAATAGATTCTGATTCCTTTTCATCCTCACTAAGACATCTAACACATGCTAGACCTTTAAATAACCTATCTGAACTAATTTCACTACCACAATTAGGACAACTTGATAAGTATACTATTGAAGGTATGGAGTATTCCTTCACTCTAAGGTTTATATCATAAAAAGACTTATTTAAAGGATTTCTAATCTAGCTAGTAGTAGATAATTATGAGTGATAACTTTCTTATTTTTAGGGTAGTTGAAGCAAAACAAAAGGATGTAGGAAAGAAGACTGGTAGGATTACTGATTATGCTATGAGGAGATTAAACGTTGAGGCTGGAGATTATTTGGAATTAAAGGGTCCTAAAGGTTCTACTGTAGTTCAAGTGATGCCAGGTTATGATATTAGCGATAATGAGATTAGACTTGATGGTTATGTTAGGAGGTTAATCGGTGTTGCCGTTGGTGATGATGTTAAAGTTAGAAAGACCCAGGCTGCAGCTGCCAAGAAAGTTGTCTTTGCCCCATCTCAGCCTATTAGATTTGATAGATCATTCATAGAGTACGTTAGAGATAGCCTACTCTATAAGCCAGTAGCAAGAGGAGAAGTTGTACCAATATTCATCTATACTACCACAGTTGAGTTAAATGTAGTAAGTACACAACCAGCTGGCTACGTATATATAGATCAGAACACTGAAATAGTTATCTCAGAAGAACCAGTAAGAGCTATTGGTGAATATCCTAAAGTTACATGGGAAGATATAGGAGATCTTGAGGAAGTTAAGGAAAAACTTAGAGAGATTATTGAATGGCCAATGAAACATCCAGAAGTTTTTGAAAGATTAGGTATTGAACCACCTAAAGGGGTTCTGCTTTATGGCCCACCTGGTGTAGGAAAGACTTTACTTGCCAGAGCCTTAGCGAGTGAAATAGGAGCATATTTCATAACAATAAATGGTCCAGAAATAATGAGTAAATTCTATGGTGAAAGTGAGCAGAGATTAAGAGAGATCTTTGAAGAAGCTGAGAAGAACGCTCCATCTATAATCTTTATTGATGAGATAGACGCAATTGCGCCTAAGAGAGAAGAGGTAGTTGGCGAGGTAGAAAAGAGGGTTGTAGCACAACTATTGACGCTAATGGATGGAATAAAGGGTAGAGGAAGGGTAATAGTAATAGGAGCTACAAATAGGCCAGAGGCATTAGACCCTGCATTAAGAAGACCAGGAAGATTTGATAGAGAAATTGAAATTAGACCACCAGATACTAAGGCAAGAAAAGAAATCTTACAAGTACATACTAGAAATGTACCATTAGCTGAAGATGTTGATCTAGATAGAATAGCAGAAGTAACGCACGGATTTACTGGAGCAGATATAGCTGCTCTAGTAAAAGAAGCTGCATTAAGTGCATTAAGAAGATTTATAAGAGAAGGTAAAATTAAAATTGATGAACCTACAATACCGCCAGAAGTACTTAAGGAATTAAAAGTTACTATGAATGACTTTCTTGCGGCAATGAAAATAGTTCAACCTTCATTATTGAGAGAAGTATATGTAGAAGTGCCAAAAGTTAGGTGGAGCGATATTGGCGGATTAGAAGATGTAAAGCAACAGTTGAGAGAAGCAGTAGAATGGCCGATGAGGTTTCCAGAGGTATTTCAAAAATCTGGAATAAGACCACCTAAGGGTATTTTATTATTTGGTCCTCCGGGGACTGGTAAAACTTTACTAGCAAAGGCAGTTGCTACTGAAAGTGGTGCAAACTTCATTGCAGTTAGGGGCCCTGAGATACTATCAAAATGGGTAGGAGAGAGTGAAAAAGCAATAAGAGAAATATTTAAGAGAGCTCGACAAGCTGCTCCAGCTGTTGTATTTTTTGATGAAATTGATGCAATAGCACCAATGAGAGGCTTTGCACATGATAGTGGTGTTACAGAAAGGATAGTTAATCAATTGTTAGCGGAAATGGATGGAATAGTCCCATTGAATAGAGTCGTTGTTATTGCTGCAACGAATAGGCCAGACATATTAGATCCTGCACTATTAAGGCCAGGAAGATTCGATAGACTAATATATGTACCGCCTCCAGATAAGAAGGCTAGATTAGAGATATTAAAGGTACATACTAAGAATGTACCGTTAGCGGAAGATGTGAGTTTAGAAGAATTAGCTGAGAAAACTGAAGGCTATACTGGTGCTGATTTAGAAGCATTGGTTAGAGAGGCTACTATGCTTGTACTTAGAAATAAGTATTTAGAGTGTTCTAAGATCGGTGATTCTACTAAGAGGGATGAATGTATGAAAAGTGTAGAAGTAAAGGTTAGTATGAAAGATTTTCTTGAAGCATTAAAAGTTGTTCAACCGAGTTTAACTAAGGCTGATATAGAGAGATACGAGAGGTTAGCAAAAGAATTAAAGAGGACGAGCTTATGAAAAAATATAAAATTTTATTTATTATTGCAGATGGTCTTGGCGATAGAAAGTCAAAGCAGTTAGGGGATAGGTCACCTTTAGAAGTTGCAGAAAAGCCTAATATTAAGGAAATATTAAAATCTTCATTAACCGGATTGATCGATCCAATATCCCCTGGTATCGTCCCTGGTAGTGATACTTCTCACCTTGCATATTTTGGTCTAGATCCTTATAGGTATTATAAGGGGAGAGGAGTGTTTGAAGCGTTGGGAGCAGGTGCAGAGTTAGATTTTGGAGATGTGGCATTTAGAGGGAATTTTGCTACTGTAGATAAAGATCTAGTAGTTATTGATAGGAGAGCTGGAAGGGATCTGGAAGAGGCTGAATTATTAATTAAAGAATTGAATGAGAATTTAAAAGAAATTGATGGGATAAAGGTAAGGTTCTATAAGGGTACTGAGCATAGACTTGCGGTAGTATTATCAGGAAGAGATTTAAGCGAAAAAGTGTCAGATACTGATCCTCATGAAGTAGGTAAGAAAGTTAGTGAAAGTAAACCATTAGATAATTCAATTCAAAGTATAAAAACTTCCAATATAATTAACAAGTTAACATTTGCTATATATGACATTTTATCTAAGTCCAAAATAAATGAGCAGAGAATTTCAAAGGGTAAGCCTCCTGCAAATATAGTATTACTAAGAGGTGCTTCAAAGTACGAACCTCTACCAGAATTTAAAACTTATACACAACTTAATGGTGCAGCAATAAGTGCTACTGCATTAATCAAAGGAATATGCAAGGCTATAGGATTAAAGGTAGTGACCCCAGAAGGTGCTACTGGGGGTTTAAATACGAATTATCTAGCAAAGGCAGATGCTGCAATTGACTTTCTTAAGAAAGATTACGATTTTGTTTTTATTCATTATAAAGCTACAGATTCTGCCTCACATGATGGTAATGCTAAAGGCAAGGTATATGCTATCGAGATGATAGATAAGGCAATTGGGTACATATTTGATAAACTAGGTAGTGATGAGTTTATATTAGTATTTACTGGCGATCATTCTACCCCGGTAGATTTAAGGGAGCACACTGGCGATCCTGTGCCCATACTCATTTATATCCCAGATAATAGTATAATTCCAGATAATATAAGCGACTTTAATGAAAGAGAAGTGAGACGGGGTTCATTAAGACTAGTAGGATTAAATTTAATTAATATAATGTTAAACTATTCCAACAGAGCATCAAAATTTGGTGCATGATGAAGCTCGAAAGGCCTTATTTGTGAAGAACCCGCGCAGGTCTGATATTAAATTTTTTAACATAATTTAGTTATCATTTTACTTATGATATTAAATGCAATCCATGTAATTATTTCATTTGGTTTAATGACCACTACTCCTGCATTAGGTTGTCCATATAATATTACATCATTTACGTTTGAGTATAATATAACTGGAATGGTAAGTAAGTCCTCTTCCCCATCGACTAGTAATAAATAATTTCCTTGTTTATTTTCTTGTAATAATTTTTTAATTGTTTGTAATGCAGTATATCTAATTACCCCTGCCTCATTTCTTATTCTGATCACTTGAAATTTATCCTCATAACTTATAGTTCTAATAAAATTTCTCTTTGTCTTACCATCAATTATTGCTAGAAAGGGCAATACGTTCAATTTTAATAAAGTTTCAGTAGTAACATCCCCTATGCTTATTATTCTCAAATTTTTATTATTCTCAAATAATTTTACTAAAATATTTAATAATTTATAACTATTATTAATCAAAATACCAAACGGTTTTGCAAGACTTTTTCTTAGTTCTTCCGTTAATGAAAAACAGTAATCTATTTTACATTCACCGCATACTTTCCTGGTCTTTTTTCTCCAAATATTTCAGTAATTTCTGAATCTTCCCTCAATATTATTACTACTCCACTCCATTCATCACTAAGTTCAGTTGATCCACAAACTGGACATACCTCCTCTTTGCCAGTAATTATTGTCCTACACCTCTTACATGCTCTTATTGATTTAGACCTCTTTTTCTCTGCCATCTAAATTCAGCTCTTTACTGTTTTTACTTCTATTTTTCCTAAATAGGGTTGACGCATAGTCAGTGCTACTCTCGGTAATCTATTAACTCCTCCTGGCGATATTGCAGTTATTCTAGCCCTTACTCTATCACCCTTTTGATATATCCTCTTCGTCCTTTCCCCTATCAAAATACCTCTACTACCGTCATATTTTAATTGTTCATCAGTTATTTGTGAAATGTGTACAAACCCATCAATAGGTCCTATGTTTACATAAATTCCAATATTATCTACAGAAGTTATTTCACCCTCAACTAATTCTTGCTGAAGAGGAACATAACTTAGTATCGTAAATTCCACCTCATGATAAGTTCCACCATCACCAAAGACTAGAAACCCTTCCTCACTTACTTTCGCATCTATTACAGTTAATACTAGACCTAAATCTTTAATTAGTTTTTCTTGGAACTCCTTCCTTAAGATTTCCAAAGTAACATCATTTAAAGGTTTATCAAAGAGATCGGGAGGTATTCTTACAATACCCTTCGCTTTAATGAGTTTATACATTACCAATCAATTATCAAAAGTAAGTCTAGGATTAAAGTTTATTTACTCTATCTGGGTGTATAAGAATTAGCCTATTTGTATTTTTAGTAACGTATAATACAGTTACTCCTTTCTTAAGTGCTATCTGACATAACTTATAATCACTAGTAGCAAGCCAAAGTTTGTATTTTATCGATGTTTCTATTAAAACCTCATCTACTTTTTTATACTCATCAGAATCTTCTGAAATTATCTTCCACCAACTCTTATATTTCTCTAGAAGAATCTTAGCTACACGAATTTTATTTAATATTAATTGTCTTCCTCTATTACTATTCTCTATTTTGTTTAATTCATCTAATACTCTTTTATGAATAAAAAATAAAGGTTTATAATCTAGAAAATTTAAAATTTTTTCAAAAATATCTAATCCATCATATGCATAAAGTAATAAGTTAGTATCTAATAGAACTCCTGTTACTGAATTATTCCCCATCCTGCTAATCTCCATCTTCCGCCTACTTGTCTACTTATAACTACTCTTAACCTTTTATCCCATAAAACTACTGGCTTTAATAAATTTAATTCCATACTATCCTTTCCTACTTTAGTAACTTCGCCAAGTGTAGTTGTTGAACCTACAGTTATGATAAGCTTTTCTCTTGGCCTTATCTGCTCCACTTTAACCGCATCCTTAATTCCTACAATTCTATCTAACAGATTATATTCCACTGTAATTCTATTCAAGATCTCAAAATTCGCACTTGCATCAGTTACTACGCTTCCAACTAGTGCATCAGCCTTAGTTATAGATGGGTCTAAATACGTACCAATTGCTACTAATCCACCCGGCTTAGCTTCTTCAACTTCCGTATCTCCAAATCTTAAAGATGCAATTTCTGTGTAAATCTCTTTATACTCAGCCTTACCGCCTTTCTCAACCCTTATACCGGGTAAAATCTTTATCTCTTGTCCTACTCTAAACTTTCCTTGAATAATACTTCCACCTATTACTCCACCCTTTAAGTTATCAAATGTCGTACCTGGCCTATTTACATCAAAGCTTCTAATGCTTAATAGAAGTGGAGTCTTAGATAAGTCTCGGTTTGGCGTCTTTATATTCTTCTCAATCTCTTCCAATACCGCATCTATATTTATCTTATGCAATGCACTTATTGGTATTATAGGCGCATTTTCTGCTATAGTTCCTTTAAAAAACTCTTTCATTTTTTTATACTGTGTAAAAGCCTCATCTCTACTTACTACATCAACTTTATTCTGAACTATTATAATATTTTTTACGTTAATTATCTGTAATGCCATAAAGTGCTCTAGAGTTTGGGGTTGAGGAAATGGTTCATTAGCTGCAACAACTAGGATTGCACCATCCATTAAAGCGGCTCCAGAAAGCATTGTTGTCATTAATATTTCATGACCTGGTGCATCAATGAATGAAACCCTACGAAGAAATTTAGGTTCTTCATCACTTCCGCAATGCTTACATGAAGGTTCTGTAGTATAGGCTTCTGGTACCTTACAACTGCTACAAATTCCTATTGATGCCTCTGCATAACCTAATTTTATAGTCATTCCTCTTTTAAGCTCTTCAGAATGTTTAGATGTCCATATACCAGTTATAGCTTGCACTAGTGTAGTTTTACCATGATCTACATGGCCTACTACACCTATATTTACTTCAGGCTGTACCTTAGGCCAGGGCAATTCATCACCTTACTATTACTGTATTTATTTGTACTAATTCTGGACTTATCGTATTACCTCGTATCGTCTTCCTTCTTCTCTCTCCATCTTCTTTAGGCCAAAATCCAGGTGGACCAGAAAGTAATATTTGTCTCTTAGCTGCACCTTGAACATCTGGCCGCATAGGAAATCCAGAATTATCCGAACCGCCAGTTATTTTTAGCTTATATGGAATTCCAATTACATTACCATCAAATGTATCGCCTATTTTCATACCTATTAACATATTTACCTTATTTTGATCAACTAGGAGCTGAAAACTCTTTGTCCTATAAGCAAATGCTTCAAATTCTTGATTTCCAAACTTTTCCGACATAGATTTACTGATCCAAATTTCATTCTCTGGTACTGAATTATCAATTTCTATTTTAAAGTGAGATTTAACTTTAATTACCTTTTCTCCTTCTTTTTTAGTAGTTTCTATTGTCACAAAATTATCCAAATTCAATTTTTCTTTTAATTTATAATTCAATTTGGCGATAGGTAAACTTCTATTATCTTTTTCACCAGGTATAGATTTTACACTATCATCTGCCTTGACTTTAACCTTTACCTTATTATTAGTTTTCGTTGCAGGATCAGAGACTACAATCTTAAAATCTGGCAAATAAGATTACACCTATGCATTGTACTTAGAACAAATATATAAAATCAAGGTACATTAATTAAATGTATGATAGGAATACTACTTGTACTACACGGGAGTAAAGTTAGCGAATGGGTAAATACTGCTATAGGCTATAAGGAATTATTAAAAAATTACTATGAGTTAGTAGAATATGGCTTCTTAGAAATAAATAAGCCAGATATTAGGGAAGCTTTAGAAAAATTGATAAAAGATGGTGCAACAAAAGTAGTAGTTGTTCCGTTACTATTTGCTGCAGGAACTCATTTTAAAAAGGATATTCCAGAAAAGCTAAGAATTAAAGATGGAAAGGTAAATTTTAATGGTAAAGATATTGAGGTTGTAATAGCTGATCCCTTAGGTGTAGATAAAAGAATAGCAGAAGTATTAGTTGATAGAATTAAGAGTGTTATTTAAGAGGTAACACTTCCAGCTATTAATAGCTCAGCTTTTTCTGGATCATATTGCCATTCTTGTGGCAATCGACCTATTGATTTATAATATCTTACCAGTCTTCTAATCTTAGATTCAATTTCCTCTAAACCTTTTTTCGCTACCTTATCCTTCGGATATTCTCTTAAGTGCCTTCTAACATTTACAGCTTTCTTGATTAAGTTGAATAAATCCTCTGGGATTTGTGGTAATAAGCCCTTTTCTTCTAAAATCTTGGTAATCTTCTTTCCAGTTACTTGTTTCACTAATGGTATGCCATACTGATCCCTTAAGATTAAACCAATCATACTAGGAGTATATCCCTTTCTTGCTAATTCTTCAACTAGTGCTTCAACTTCTTCTCTAGTAAATCTAACCCATTTTGGAGCACCTGCCCTAGCTGGTCTTGTAGAATGAGATTTTCCTTTTGCCCTCTTCTTGTTCATTATTATAACCCCTTCTTTTTCATTCTACATTATAACCCCTCTTTTTAAGTTCTTCTCTCACTATTTTAGTACCTTTTACCATTGAAACCAATTTCTCATAAGCTATCTTTCTAGGAAGTAATTTAAGTCCACAATCTGGATTTATCCAAACTTTTTCTGGTGGGAAGAATTCCAATGCGTTTTTTATATCTTTTGCAACTTCTTCAGGGGTTTCTACCCTTTTATTATGTACATCAATTACACCAATTCCAATTTCTTTTTCATATTCATATTTTTTAAATAACTTTAAAGGTTTATAATTATAAATTTTTAATGCAAAATTTATTTGATCAACTTTTATTTCATTTAAATAAGGTGCAATCAATGTATAATCACCATAGCAAATATGCATAACTAACTTTGCATTAACTCCTTTAACAGCTTCATTTACAGCCTGGATCCCCCATTCAATATCTTCCTTTCTAGTGTGAAGTGCAGGTTCATCAATTTGAATTATTTTTGCACCTGCATCTACTAAATTCCTAATTTCTTGATTAATTATCTTTGCAAGGTCGAATACGAGTTCTCTCTTATCTTTATAATACTCGTTGTATGACCATTCTGCAATAGTGTAAGGTCCAGTTATCGTTATCTTTAGGTTTTCAGTATAAGATACAGTTTTTGCGAAAAGGAACTCTTCTAATAACATTGGCTTATCATATTCTAATCTTCTTACAACTGCAGGTTTTCTATAATATGCAGTCCCCCATACTCTCACTGGACCATAAAATTTGAATCCTTTTATTCTCTCTGCAAAGAATTCAACCATTTCATCTCTTCTCATTTCACCATCAGTAGGTACATCTACTCCTGCTCTATATTGCTCATTAAATACCGTTATTACTGCATCATCAAATGCCTCTCTTAAATCTTCTTCACCAATTTTTCCTGCATTATATAATCTAATTGTTTCTCTTAACCACTTAGGCCTAGGATAACTGCCAATTACTGTAGTTGGTAATAAGGGGAGTTTATTCAAAAGTCTTCACCACCTTGCTTAAAATTTTCAATTTTCGCTCAACAACAACTTCTGGTATAAAATCTAATAAGCTTGAATTGCCTATAATCATTCTCTTTATCCCATATTTTGAAGCCGTTTCTATAACATTTTTTATAAATGTCGCTTTATCTAATTTAGTATTTCTTGAATCTATAACTCCTAAATATAAGTTTTTTTCTTTTAAATATTTATATATCATTCCTAATTTCTTTTTATTTTCTATAGCATCAAAACCTATGATATCTATATTAGTTTTATTTACAATATTAAATATCTTTACATTATTTATTTTAAAATAAGTAATAAGATGTTTTTCTAGATTTACTCCCTTTAATAACTCATCATAAATTTCAGGCAATCTTTCTATTATTTTTTTAGGTAAACCTTTCTCAGATATAGAAGGTTCATGAATCTCTACCGCATCGACAATACCTTCAGTATCTTTTATTACTGAATTTGTTTCTTTAGAATAATCCATGATAAGTTCTATTTCATCATTATAGTAACTATCATCACTTAATCTATAGTAAGTTAAGGGACCTAAAATTACTGCCTTTAACTTAGCCTTATATTCTATTTCACCAAGAATTTTTTTAGCCATTTTTAAATCCTCAAGGTATATAGTATTTTTCTTTTTTAGTTTATTTTTAATTAAAGGTTTTCTATAGTAAAAATTATTATCAAAAAATCTCACTAACTCGAATTTTTCTGCCCCTTCTAAGTAGCTGAAAGTTATATCAACTATATCATCAAATCTTAAGAGACCACTAGTAACATAATCTATATTGAAATTCTTCATTTTATTAAGAAAAATTTTTGTAAAATTATATAACGTTTCTTGATATTTTTTCTCATCTATTTTTTTATTTAAAAATTTTGATTGAGTCTTAGCTAGCCTTATAGGCTTAGGGTAGCTTCCAACTACTGCAGTTTGTATCTTCATTGAACTACCTTAGGGGCCTGGATATAATTAACTTTTCCGCCCCCCTCCATATTAAATTCTAACTGCAGAGGTTTATTTTCTGAAAAGCTTACATTAACATAATCCGATAATTTGGTTAACGATAAAATATCATTTAAATAATCTCCTGCATAAGAAACACTTACTGGTTTCGTGAATTCTATAGACTGTAAGCTACCATTCTCCTTGCTAAATTCAACCTCAACTTTATTTTCACCTTCAGACCTTAATATTAGTGCATCTTCAGATATAGAAAAGTTAACAGAGTCACTTACAGAGGTTATTTGTTGAATAGCCTTTTTAAATCCGTTACTTGTAATAGATGCAGTAACTTCGAACTCCAGATTAAACGAAGGAATTTCTGGGGGCAATACATCTAAATTCTTTATCTTATATACTCTATTTACAGATCCTAAGACTTGTAGGGAAACTAATTCTGGTGATTCACTTTCAATTATAATTCCCTCTTTTCTCTTTATTCCTTTAAAGATTTTTAATAAATATTGAGTGTTAAATCCAAAATTAAATTCTTCTTGTATTTCATACTCATTAAACATTTCTTTAGGTAAAGAAAGCTTTATAAATGCAATATGAGCCCTCTCTAGCGCTTCTAACTCTATCCCTTCTGGTTTAAACTTAAATATAGCCTCATCTACCAATTTAGCTAAAGTCTCAATAATTGCTTTAATAGATCTCGCATCATTATATGCTACTTTCATCTTTAACCCTATAATTAAATAGGACTATAACGAATTTAACATTTAGCATGAAATTAAACCGTGTAGTTATATCTTCGGATAGAAGTAATTCTGGTAAGACATTAATATCCTCAGGGATTATGAGGGTAATTTCTAGAAAAATGAAAGTAAGACCTTTTAAAATAGGTCCAGATTACATAGATCCAGGTTATCATCGTATAGCTACTGGTTCTTCATCAATAAACTTAGATCTTTGGTTAATGGGCGAGGAAAATGTCAAAAAAAGTCTAATAAAATACTCAAAGGGTTATGATATTAGTATAATTGAAGGTGTAATGGGTTATTATGACGGTATTGATTTCCGTTTTAGTACATATGAAGTAGCAAGGATAACTAAGTCTCCAGTAATTCTTGTTATTGACTGTAAAGGCATGTCATCTACAGTAGGTGCTATAGTTCATGGTCTTTATACTTTTAAAAATGATAGTTTAATAAAAGGTGTAATATTTAATAGAATTGGCTCTGATTCACATTATGAATACTGTAAAAGATCAATTCCTGCTGGCATAAAGGTTTTAGGCTACATACCATACTCTAAGGATTTAACAGTACCTTCAAGACATTTGGGTTTAATCACTATAGATGATTACAAGACTAAGGTAGAAGAAGTAATTTCATTAGTTTCAAATTATGTAGAAAATTTTGTCGATATAGACTCGATACTAGAAATTGCTACAAGTGCAGAAGAGGTTACTGAAGATTATTTAGAAACTGAAGAAATAACTGCTAATAATAAAAAGATTGTAGCAATAGCATTGGACTCTGCATTTTCCTTTTATTATCAAGAAAATATTGATATATTAAAAAAATATTTTATAATTAATTTCTTTAGCCCAATTAATAATGAAAAAGTAGACAATGCTGATTTTGTATACATTGGAGGAGGTTATCCAGAACTGCATTTAGATGAACTAGAAAAATCTAATTCTACAAAAAAATGGTTAAAAGATTTATCTTACAATTCAAAATATATCTTTGCAGAGTGTGGAGGTCTCATGTATTTATCTTCTTCAATTTATTCTGACGGAAAGAAGTATAATATGGTAAATTTATTTGATATTGATATAAGTGTGGAAAACCCAAAACTAACGATAGGTTATACTGAGCTATTCTCGATTAAGGATAATATAATTTCAAGATCTGGAGAGAAGGTAAGAGGTCACGAATTTCATATATCTAAACCGGTAAGAGTAGGAAAGGAAGAATTTGCATTTAAGGTAGAAAGAGGAAAGGGTATTATAAATGGTTTTGAAGGAGTAATACTAAATAATACCTTAGCTACGTATTCTCATTTTCACTTTAGTTCTATAAAGCTAAGAGTTAGTTGACTGTCTTTTCATTTCTAACCTTTTTACCCTATCAAGTATATCTTTAACCTTATCAACGTTATCTGTGTATAGTCTAATTTTAAAAGGATAACCAGAACTCTTAGCCTCAATTTCTACGTAATTCTTTTGATAATTTGGAGTAATAATTGCATTAAGAAGATGCCTTGAATGTAATACTGTACCTGCATCACCTAGGATACCCTTTTCAGTTATTTTATACTTCATAGGAGCCACTATTGAAAATTGAGCAATATTTATATATCTTCTCATTAAGAAGAAATTTAGCAAGAATAATGATTCAAAATATATTATATATATTATAAATTTTATATAACCTTCTGATATATTTTCAATTATCTTTACTAAATAGAATGAATAAAATAATAAAATAAATATTGTATATGCAAACATTATTAGCATTGACCTGAGATTCTTAGATGCTACTGATGCTATGTACTGTAGATATTCAGTATCCTTTTCCATTATCTCCTTAACGTTCTTCTGCTCATATAACACTCTAGATGAGTTTATTTCTGAAATATATTTTCTCTCTCGTAGTATTGGATTAGATCTATATGTTATTATACTAGTTACTCCAAATATTATTATTAAATATAAAATATAAACTGGTAAAAAGTATTCAGGATATATACTAAGAACGAAAGATATTACAAATAGTCCTACTTGTGAAATTAATACGAATCTCCAATTATATGGATTCGTTGCTGAAGAGGACATAGTATATTCAATACTTAATAATGCTACTACAATAAAAATGTGAGTGTGTGGAAAATAATAGTACTATTATTACTTACATCTACATATTTCACAACATTAAACATACCGCTTCTTGGTGAGGTGAATATATATATTTCTGAGACATATAGTGAAAAACCAATAAATTTTACTATAAAAATAACTCCTTCTAGTCTTGTAATTGAATCAGAGGTAAATTTTTCAAAATTTAATTTTTCTTCTAATATTTCAGATATAAATTTATTTTATAATAAAATTATAATACCTATATATTTATTGAATTCTACTATAAAAATAATTCTTCAAAACAAGTCATATAATATACAAATTATAATACTACCACCTTTAAACAAATCTAGCACGGGAAATATATTAAGTAGTGTAAATAATAATAATACTGGAATAAATAATAATACGAGCCCCATATGGGCTATAGATCCATTAAAACTAATGATAATAATTTCAATAATATCGATAGTATCATCAATTTTAATTAAAATACTACGCAGAACTGAGTAAATACACTTATAAAGTTTTACGATGTCGAATATTTTGTGCTAATTAATAAAACAGAAATAAGGAAAAATTTAGAATCCGGTCTGCCGGTTCTTATATACGATTTTGATGGAAGAGAAGAAGAAGTAGATATGGTATTCTATGCTGGTACGGTATCCTGGAAATCAATCTATATACTGAGAACAAAGGCAGGGGGATTAATTTGCTATGTTACAGGACATCAAGAGGCTAAAATACTAGGATTATCATTCTTAACTGAACAGCTAAAGCTACTTGGTTACAGTGAGCTAGTAAAAAGAACTCCTTATGGTGATGAGCCAGCATTTTCGATTTGGGTAAATCACATCTCAACTAAAACTGGAATTTCAGATTATGATAGAGCAAAGACAATAAGAGAGTTACATAATGTCATAACATTAATTAAAGTTAATCAAGAAGAAGCTAAGAAAAAGTTTTATCAAGAATTCTACTCACCAGGACATGTTCCCATTTTAATCTCTAGAGGGATAAATAAGAGAAAAGGACATACCGAACTAGTTTCAACTTTGGCTGAACTATTAGGTCTAGAAAGGAGTATGGTAATTGCTGAAATGCTTGATGTAGGTAAAAGTCTAAGTAAAGAAGACGCGTTGAAGTTTGCAAGAAGTGAAGGTCTGTTATTTATTGAAGGGAAAGAAATCTTAAAGGAGGTCGGAATAATTGCGTAAGTATGGAGTTGTTGATACTACATTTTCTAGAGTAGACATGGCATCTATAGTAATTTCAACGATAAAGAGAGAAGACCCAGATTCAGAAATAATTAGGTACACCGTGCCAGGAATAAAGGATATTCCAGTTGCAGCTAAGAAACTCTTAGAGGAAGAAGGTTGTGATGGTGTAATAACATTAGGATGGGTAGGAAAGACTTTACTCGATAAATTTAGCTACTTAGCTGCAAGTATAGGAATAATTACGGCCCAGTTACTTACTTCTAAACATATAATAGATGTTACGGTTCATGAAGATGAGGCTGAAAGTGAGGAAAAATTAAAAGAAATAGCACTAGATCGTGCAAAGAAGCACGCGAAAAATTTGGTTCTTCTTGTTAGGGATGGAAAGAATTCATTAACTCCTTATGCAGGAAAAGGTCTTAGGCAGGGATATAAAGATGCAGGCCCAATCGATTAGATTAGGGATAGTAGTTTCAGAATTTAATTATGATATTACATATTTAATGCTTCAAAGGGCATTAAACCATGCAAAATTTCTAGGCTCAGATGTTAAGATAGTAGTGAAGGTTCCAGGAACATATGATATGCCAGTAGTTGTAAAGGAATTATTAAAAAGGGAAGATATAGATGCAGTAGTAACTTTAGGTGCAGTAATTAAGGGTGAAACAAAACATGATGAAATAGTTGCAACCCAAACTTCAAGAAAATTAATGGATCTAGCTGTAGAATTTGGTAAACCTGTAACGTTAGGTATTATAGGCCCTGGGGCAACTCATGAACAAGCTGTAGAGAGAATTGAAGAATATGCTGTAAGGGCAGTAGAAGCTGCTGTAAAATTAGGGAGAAGGTTGAGGAGCTTAAGGAGTGTAAGAGAGATAAAAGAAGGTGAAACGGTGACTATAGAGTGAAAATTCTTGGAGTAAGTCTAATAGGTTATAGAGAATGGACAGAGTCTTTAGGTTATGATAGAGAATGGAAAATTCAGATTGTACAAAGTAGTCTAGTTAGATCACTTATGGAGGTTTGTCATAAGGTTGAAGCATTTCCCTTACCTCTTAGATACGATTCCTTCCTAGTTATTGTTGATGGTGTTTCAAAAGATGATATACTAAGAATTATTGATGGTATTAAAATGATATCTCCGGTTAGAGTAAAAGCTTGCCTTGAGTATGGTAAAACACCAAGGGAGGCACAAGAAAAAGCATCAAGATGTTTAAACGAGTCTAGTGAAGATGTCGTATTGAGAGAATATAAAGATGAAAACGTAGTCTCGGTACATTTCGATTTGAACGGTTTTACGGAAATTTCCAGAAAAGATTCAATTTATAATACATTCATTTATATGATGGATATTTATGTAAAAATAGCTAAATTCATATATAATTTAGGCGGTATAATTCAATATTTAGGCGGTGATAATATTTTAGGGTTTCTAAATGAAACAAATTTAGAAGAAATTTTAACTTTAATAAAATATAATTTAAAAATAGGTATTGGAATTGCTAAGACACCAGTAAAGGCTGTTAGCCTTGCAGCTGAAGCTCTTGACGAAATTAGAAGAAATAGGGAAAGATTATGGTTGATAAAGAGGTCGTACTAAATATTGGTGGAGTATTAGTAGGGGAAGAACTTGAATTTGTAGAGAATGTGCATTTAGTAATTAGGAATGGAGTAATAGAACACATAGGCAAAGGATTCGTAAATAACGGATTAAATTACTCAAGACTTATTGCAATACCACCACTCGTTAACTCACATACTCATACAGCTGATTATGTTATGTTAGAGGAAGGAGTTAATAAAAGTATTAAAGAACTCGTGGGAGATCCTAATAGTCTAAAATATGAAGTATTGTCAAAATTAGACGAGATTACAATTAAAACATGGATTTTAAAGTTTTTGAATAAGTCAAAAGAATTTGGAATATTTGGAGTTATAGACTTTAGGGAGCAGGGATTAATTGGTAGCCAGCTTGCAAATTCAATAAAGCCACATATTGATAGTGTAAAATATGTTATTTTAGGCAGATTAGAATTACATGAATTTAATATAGATAATTTAAGAAAACTATATAGTATTACAGATGGTTTTAATGTATCAAGTATTACATTTTACTCCGAAGGAGAATTAATAAAGATTAGGGAAGTATTCATAGATAAAATAAGAGCAGTACATGTTTCAGAAACAGTAAGACAATGGCTACGAAATGATCTTGAGAGGTTAATTGAGACTTATAAACCCAATCTAATCATTCATGGCACTAACTTATCTGGAGACGAACTTAAACTGGTAGGAGAATTAGGAATTCCGCTTGTTTTATGTCCTAGAAGTAATTTATGGTTTGGAGTAGGAATTCCTAGAATTGCATCGGCAATTAGGAATAATGTAAAAGTACTTTTAGGTACAGATAATGCAGCATGGAATGATGCAGATATCTGGAAAGAAATGTCTTTTGCATTATATATTTCCAGGCTTGAAGATCCTTTAAGTGACTACTCTAAAGAGATATTAAAAGCTGCAACCGTTAACGCTTATGATATGATAAAAAACTTAGAACCTATTGAGGAAGGTAGAAAATTTAATACTATTTTACTTGTAGAGGGAGAAGAGGTATTAGAGGCTAGGAATAAATATGTCGCATTAATAAAAAGGGGTAAAATTCATAAAATTCTTGGTGCTACCCAAAATCCTATATAACCGCCTGTCTCTCCCTTGCTATATATTTTAATTGGTGTATTCTTGCCGAATTCAATTGTAATTATCTTCATACTACCAATGGCCTTTGCAACATCTTTCATGTGCTCCATATTATATGCAGCCTCAGTTTCAGAATCTATTCTTAGTTCTTTAAGGGGTTTTTCTGATCTTAAGGTAGCCTTGTATAATTTACCCGTACCTTCAGAGTATATTTCAATATAATCCTTTTCTGCCTTAAAATTAAGTTGATCACCAATTAAAGAAGCTTCATCAACTATATGTTTAAATATCTTTCCTTCAAGTGTAAAAGATACAGAAAGACTAACATTTGGTTCTTTAAGTACTTGTAAATTATAACTCTTTTCTGTCTTAACATAAGTTGTGCTTTTTATACCAGTTGACATGTCTCTTAAAGTAACTCTTATTCCTACTTCTGACTCCGAAATTTCGATAGTAGATTTCTTACCTGTTACTTTCCTTAACACCTTTTTTAGCGAGGCTATATCCATATTTATTGATACTGGTTTTTCAATAACATATTCGTCAAAGACTTCCTTTGAAATATTAATTACGCTCATCATTGAATTATCTTCAGTTAAATGTCTACTAATCATCCCTTCTTCAGTTAAATTTATGGTTATATTATCGCTTATTTTTCCTACAGCAGAAAGAAATTGCACAAATTCCTTTGCATTCCTATAGATAATCTTAAACATTTTCCTCCTCACTCTCCTCTTCTTCTTTCTTTTTCTTCTTTCTCTTTTTCTTTGCTTTAGTTTTTTTACTACCCTTTTTCTTCTTTCTTTTTTCCCCTTTAAGTACTAGTTGGAAATTTTCTTCAAAAGCCTTCTTAGCTTCATCTAGACTGATTTTACCTTGTAATAAATTGTCCCACACTTCAGTATTTTTAACTAGTAATTCTATATCCTCAATGCTTGTAAATACTAGCTCACTATCTTCCTCTTCTTCCTCAGCTTCACCCTCTATACTTTTTTCTTCTTCAATTTCGTTAGAAATAACTTCATCCTCAGACAATATTTTCACCTCTGTGAGTGTAAACTAATAACACCTCATCTAAAATTTTATCTTTTACTATCATCATACCTCTATCTAATTTTGCTAGAGTTTCATATATTGCTTTATATTCTTCACTTTGATTACTTCCTATAACTCTCGATATATATTCCCTATCATTAGGTTCAATAAGGTTAAATATAAATATTAATTCAGAATTTGCTAAAATTTTTTGTATATATTCAGTATTTTGTGAAATTATTAGAAAACCAATACCAAATTTACGTGATTCAGCTACTAGCCTTTCTACTAACGTTAATCCAGACTTCTTTGATAAAATAAATGGTGCCTCATCTATTACTATTATCTTTTTAATGTTATCACTCTTATTAAAGGTAACTATTTGTGAATAAATAGTTTTTAAAATAGTCTCGATAATTAAATATTTTATTTCTGGTATAGTAATCTTTGAGAAATCTAAGATTACCCTTCCATTCATAATTTTTTCGAATTCTATATCATTTTTTGAAAAAATCTCATTAGATAGAAATAGAATATAAGGTTCTATAGATGAATATCTTTGTAGGTCTTGAGTATTAGAGGAAAGAGACTTCTTTCTTATCAGTAATGATATTACATCTGAAAAAGTCGGTAGTTCATTTTTCCAAGACTCTCTATCCTCTTCAAAAATTCCCTTCTCTGCATAAGCTTCAAGAAATAGATTGTAAAGCTCCGTCATCTGTAAGTTACCGAGATTAAATAGTTCTTTAATGGTAAACGCCAATTCTAAAGCCCTTTGCTTCGGTGAAGTCGAAAATAAGGAGAACGGGTTTATATGATAATCTGAAAGGTCTATTTTAGTCGCATTATCTATATTATATTCACCATGAATGTCAAATATTATAAAACTATCTAGCTTCTTAACTATTAACTTAGCTAAATTTGACTTGCCAGAACCACTACTTCCTATTATCACTACATGTGGAGATCTTAATTTTGAAAAATCGAAACAATATTCTTTATTATCTATTCTCTTCCACTTATATTTTGAAGAGGTCATTATAACAGAACGAACACCGTCTTTTCTAAGCACACCTTTTAACTTTCCTATACATATTCCTCCATTTCTCAAAAAAACATCGTCTAAGGTACTTAATAGGTACGGGGTAGATATCCAAGACAAAAGTATTAATGGGATCTGGTAAGGCTCTCCATAGAACAATATTATTATAGAATTAATTACAATTGATATTATGCTAAAAAAATCTTTAAATTCGTAATAATATAAAATAATTGATAATAATGAAATAATTAGAATAATGAAATATAATTTTAAATCCCTATTATATATTTTCCTTTTCGAAAGAGCATTTAAGATAGGTTCATTTATTTCCCTTCTTATAATCAAATTAATTAATAGTATTAGGAAAATAGTAGGTAAAACAAAAGAAATAGTTGTAACTAAATCAATATTTATTCTTATTAATTTATATAAAAAAATATATGTTAATGTGTAAGCTAGTGATATTATAAATGAATTGAATATTAAATATGATATAATAATATTAATTGATAGTAATCCTGAAATAATAAAGTAAGAAAAGTAAGGAAGATAAGAAGTTGAGGTCATTACAAAGTTAGTTAAATACATTTCAATAATTAATATCGTGAAGTATATTCCATGAGTTAGACTCCTTCTCACAATCTTTTTTAAAACTACCGAATATATTAAGATAATAAGCAATTATGACAGCTTCTAGAGAGTTTATAAAGAGACTAATTGAATTAGGCTACAGTAGACTTACCCCTATTCAAGAAAGAGCTATTCCTGAGATAATAAAAGGGAAGAATGTGCTAATTATTGCTCCTACTGGTTCTGGTAAAACAGAAGCTGCAATATTTCCCATATTCTACAAAATTTATACCGAGAAGCCAGAGAAAATTTCTGCATTATATATTACCCCACTTAGGGCGCTAAATAGGGACATAGAGCTAAGGCTGCAAAGGATAGCGAATAAGTTTGATATTAAGGTAAGTTTAAAGCACGGAGATACACCGAGAAAAGAAAGTAAGAAAATACTACAATCTCCACCTGACTTATTAATAACTACTCCTGAAAGTTTATTATATCTAATAACGAATAAAAAATATTTACAGTTATTTAGAAATTTAAAGTGGATTATCGTAGATGAAGTCCAAGAATTAATAGATGAAAAGAGGGGTATAGAATTATCTGTTATTATACAATTTTTAAGGAGAAATAGTATAAATAAAATCCAATTAATTGGAATATCCGCAACTCTCGGGGATACGGAGATAGCTAAATACTTTCTCGATCCAGAGGGGAATGTTGAGATAATTAAGGTAGATATCATAAAATCAATAAAAATTAATCTCGAAATTCCTAGGCCTACTAAGGAATTAGCATTAAAGTACCCTGAAGTAAGGCTCGACCCAAAGGTGTTAGCTAGGCTCGAGAGACTGAAAGAGATTATAATTAACAATAGACCAGTTCTCATATTTACAAATACTAGGGATACTGCAGAATTTTTATCGAGCCAGTTAGCCTTAATATACGGTTTAAACGTATATTCCCACCATGGTTCATTATCTAGAGAAATAAGAACTACCGTAGAGAGTAAATTTAGAGAAGGTGAAATTGATGCAGTAGTTGCTACTTCTAGTCTAGAGCTAGGAATTGATATCGGTAAGATAAACCTAGTAATACAATACATGTCGCCAAGGCAAGTTATTAGGCTTATACAGAGGGTAGGAAGGAGTGGTCATTCATTAGACAGGGAATCTAAAGGAATAATAATACCATCAACTGATATCTTTGATATACTAGAATGTGTATCTATCAAGAACCTGGCTTATAAGGGATATTTAGAGAAACCCACTGTAGAATTTAAACCTTATGATGTTATTGCACACCTTACTGCGGGTCTTTCTCTTATTAATGAATATAAGTTTGATGAACTATTTGAACTATTTAAGTCTGTATATTATTTTAAAGATTTAAAGCGAGAAGAGTTTGAAAGTATAATAAAATATTTAGGCGAAATAAAAATCGTTAAATATGATGGAGAATCAATAAGACCATACTCACGTACAATAAGTTATTATTATAACGTGAATATGATACCAGACTCTTCTAAAAGTTATCTAGTCATAGATTATGTAAGTAATACCAAAATAGGAGTACTGGATGAGGATTTTGTGACATCATTAGACGAGGACTCTGTATTTGTTCTCGCAGGAAGGATTTGGAAAGTGGTTTCTATAGAGAATGGTAAAATTTATGTGGAGAACGCAAAAATAGAGAGTGGAGTATTACCCTCTTGGTTTGGAGAGTCAATTCCAGTTGAAAAAGAGGTAGCAAAGAATGTTTATGAATATTTATATGAAATATACTTAAATAATTATAATAATTTAGATTTAGATGAGAATACTATTGAGGAAATTAAGAGTAAAATTAATGAACATGTTAGAAGGGGTTATCCTTTACCTTCTCCTAATAAAATTGTGATAGAGGTTTTAAAAGACTTAGTAATTATTCACTCCCCTCTAGGAACTAGAGGTAATAATACCTTAGGTGCAATACTTTCACAGCTTCTATCGTCAAGTTCTGTTAAAGTTTCATATCAATTTGACGCCTATCATATCATCTTAGCATCATCACTTCTATTCTCCATGGAAAAGATAAGGGATGCAATGAATTTAATTAAATCACTTGATGAAGCATCACTATTTAATATATTAAAAAAAGCTGCAGTTCAGAGTCCAAAGTATAAATGGAAGCTAGTAATAGAAGCCAAAAGGTTTGGTGCTGTAGACCATGATGTAGAGCTAGAGAAAATTTTAAGCATCCTAAGGTTTTTTAGAGATACTTTAGTAGGTGAAGAAGCTATTAGAGAGATAATATCAAAAGAATATGATATAGAGGCTTTAAAAGAGATTAAAGATTTTGATATAGAAATTTTAGAAGTTCCATCACCCTCTCCTCTATCTCAATTATTTTTAGAAAAATTATTTATAATTTCAAAATCTAATGAAGATCTACCCATATTACTGGAAGTATTTAAAAGAAGGTTATTAAATAAGGAAGTCAGACTTATTTGTATTATATGTGGATGGAGTGAAAAGTTTAAAGTAAGTGATATAGTAGAGAATTGCCCTAAATGCGGTTCAGTTTTCCTAGCAGTAACTCGGCATGATGACTTAGATGCAATAAATATAATTAATAAAAATATAAAAGGCGAAAAGTTAAATAGAAGTGAGAGGGAAAAACTTAATGAATTAAAGCTAACTGCAGACTTATTTGCAAATTATAAAAGATGGGCCGTAATAGGGCTTGTAACTAACGGAGTAGGGCCTCATAATTTAGGCAGAATAATTCATAAATTAATGGAAGGGGAAGAAAAGTTCTATGAGGCTCTAATAGAGGAAGAACGAAAATTTCTAAGGGCTAAGAAATTTATAGTTAACAAATGATAGAACAATGATGATTGATTATTCTACCATTTTTCTAAGCGGACAATTCGTCCAGTACTTCACGCACAGTTGGATTTGAGTTGAAGTAATTAGTCTATCTAGAATTTTACATTTTACTACATAACCACCATTACTCTTAAATGTTGTAAAGAACTCACAACCACTTTTAGGCTGTTCATCTAATTTATTAACTGCCGCGTAAAAGTTAAATTTATATTGCTTCTTAGAATCTTGTGAATTCATTCCAAGTACGCCACCTTCATTTTCATTATTATTAACATAATATCTACAAGTCTTAAAGTTATAGATACAACGAGATGCACTAGTAATATTACTATCAGGCTTCTCAAGTAATGGTGAAACACAGTACCCTGACTTGTAATAAGGACATGCCATATATTTCTCCTAGCTCTCACTAATTTAATATAATCCATCATAATTTCTAGGTATTACTAAAACTATAGCTCTAGAGAATGTACCGAGTGTAAATAATTGAATAAACCTATAGACAAGTTCATAAATGGTTATTCAAAAGTAAGCATAAACTCTGCGAGGTTTTGAATTTTAAATCTAAGTTAAAACTTGAGTAGTACTTATAAGGAATTAAGAAAAAATAAATTTATAAAAGATGAGAGTATATTTTTAAATTCAGTTTTTCTCTATAATAAATTATCTTATATTATAATAAAATATTAATTTTTCTTTATATTAAAGATAAAATAATTTTTAATTATAAAAATTTTAATATAGTATTTCTATCATGTAATATTTATTGGACTATTTATGTTCGGGTCATCTTTCTGACCTAAATTATGACCTCGTTATCCTCTCAATGGGATTAGAACGAAGATAGTACATAATGTCATAATTATGTAAATTTTTATATCTAGCTAAGGTATACAAAAGCCTTATCTGGAATCTACTCTTTATGGGGGGTTCTCACTAATTAATAAATTTATATCCTAATGACGACACTGTCATTAAGTGTAGGGACTTAGCCCTCAACCACCTTATAGGTGGATCGTGAGGCTACTTCAGCTAAACGACATTTGGCTTACATCTCCGCGACTTTCATCCTTTTTGGCATAACCCACATCGGTATGAGAGATCGTTTTCGTCATAGAAATGTAACATAAACAAATATAAAGAGATTTCTATTAATGCGGAAAAAGAATTCAGCCCACAATGCGGCCGCCGGGATTTGAACCCGGGATTACCGGCTTGGGAGGCCGGCGTCCTAGACCAGACTAGACGACGGCCGCAAGTAATATTAAACAATAGAAACTTTTAATCTTTTTGATGATGAAAAGAGGGTCTCATGAGATATGAAGACCGCTGGAAATTCTGACTTTTATACTATTTTTTACTTTCTTAATATTATTGAATTATAATCATAAGAGATTTTTACATTTATTACCTTTGATTTTGATTCATTTAATAAGGCTTCTTTAAGATGTGATACATCTTTTACGGTAATTGCACCTAAGGTGCGTTCTAGGATAGTATCATAATTTTGATAAGAACCACTCTTAATTATTTGAATTGACTCTGATTTAGTAGTGTCTATATATGATGAGTTATCATCATTAAGTATGAGAATTTTTCCCTTAATTTTATCAATGTTAGATTGTAATATTGATAGCATTTTGAGGGTAGATGAAATACTAGTTATTGCTAACGCCTTTTCATCATTTGAGTATAATACTGAAGTTATTCCTATTCCAGCATCTAACATAGTCTCAGTAGTTATCCATGACCCAGGGGTATTTATTGGTAGTCTTATTAAGTCTAATGTTGGTGCACTAATATCAAACCCTACTTTAGAGTATTCATAGTTATTTAATAGTAACAATAATACATCAACTGGCCATATACCTTCGTGCTTAGAAGGCTCTATTATTTTCTTACTGCTCTTTATTAACTCCTTAACACCTCTATTTATTGGTTCTTTTATTTTAGATTTTATAATATTAAGTAATTCTCGCAAAAATAGCTTAGTATCTGCAACTACTGGTAAATGTGGCATAACTACTTTTCCAATTTCCTCCCCATCGATATTATTATGAATTATAAAGCCGTTGAATTTTATATTGGTAGTACCTAATGATAGCTGTGGAAATCTAGTACCTATTGCTAATACGGTATCTGAGTTAGTAAGTAAGTTATGAGAGATCTCTGTTGCAAGTAAGCCCAGACCCTCTCCGGCAAAAAGAGGATGCCTTGCTGGAATTGCACCCTTTGCCCTTATCGTAGTTATTACGGGACAATCTAATAATTCTGCAAGTTGAATTAATTCATCAGTGGCGGAGCTTGAAAGAACTCCATATCCAGCTATTATTACTGGATTCTTTGAATTTAATAACACTTCAGCAGCTTTTGCTACAGTATTTTTATCTGGGGTTTTCTTCTCTGGTTTTTGTCCTGCTGTAGATAATGGATATGCCTTCATTCTAAACAATTCTTCTCCTATTTCTATCAGTACTGGTCTTGGTCTGTTGCTTAATGCTTCTTTATAACCTTTTTCTATAACTTGGGTTATTTCCTCAATGCTCGTTACTCTTTCTGAAGTTTTTACAAAAGGCGATAAAGATATTTTCAGATCATCTTGTGTCCTGGTTTCTGCTATTCTTGATTTTCCTATATCCCTACTATTCCTTACCGATGATATAATTAATAATGGTATGGAATCTTGATAGTCTAATGCTATTATATCCATAGCCTCTAGCACATAAAAGCCGGGAATTATTAATGCCACACCTAATTCGTTATTTAACCTAGCAAAAGAATCAGCCATAATTATTGCTTCTCTACTAGTAGGCATGACTTTAAAATTTATATCATATTGCTTAAATCTTTCCTTAATTACATTAGGTACATAATATGGAGAGTGTACTACTTTTATTCCATACTCTTTAAGTACGTAAGCTATTGCTTCATCTGCTGACATTTCTTTACCTAACGTTTCCTCTTTCCTTTTTGGTTGACTCATCATTTTTACTTTGGATCAATTATTATTAAAATCAAAGCCGGGGGCGGGATTCGAACCCGCGAAAATAACGGGTCTCGGCAATGGTACTGCGGCCCGCCGCCTTAGACCACTCGGCCACCCCGGCAATTTATTAATTTGTAATCTGACCTTAAAAACATATGGTGGTGTAAGTGATACCGTTTAGTATTATTGGCGAGGTTTTAGAAAAAGTTAAGACACTTACGGATTTTGTAATAATTGGAGATACTATAGTTGATATAAGTTTGGGCAGAAAGGGAACTGAAAGTGATGTGGATATATTTACCTTATCCATTAGTCCTATTTTCGAGGAAGATAGGATTAGAGAATTTGCATATAAAAATGGTTGGGATTTTGGAAAAACTCCAATTGATACTCCTAGAATCATAGCAAATTTTGATGATTACGAAATTCAAATCGATTTTTACGAAAATTTCCAAGATTTTTATGTTCCTCAAAAAATAATAGATAATTCAATAATAATAAAAATTGATAATAAGGAATTTAAAAGTGTTAGATTAGAAGATTATATTTTACTTAAAGCTAATGCTTTCAGAGAGGAAGACGAGGATGAATTAAGAACTATTGTGTACTTAGTCAGTGAAGGTAAACTTAAGATAGATGTACAGTATTTATGGTCTAATGTAGATTTGTTTGAAGAAAATGCTAAAAGTATAAGGGATAGATTGATTATAGTAGGAATAAGACCGAAGGAGTAATAAAAACTTGTTATGATTTCTTTGCAGGCAATTCTTTCTTCTTTGGCCTTAAATTTTTACTATGACATCTCCTACACTTAGTTGCTCTTAACGAGTTTAAAGCACCACATTTTCTACATACTTTTTTGAGAAAAACTCGTTGATGTACTATCTGAAGTTTTGCTGGATCAGTAAGTGGCATTTTTTTAACCCCTGATCATATATATGAGTTCAATTCAAAAGTATTGCGGTTATGGAGTGCGAATAACATGAAAATACCACTTGATTATGTATGCGTGAGGAGTGGTCTTTTATGTAATCGCTGTGAATCTCTTGTAAATAGCGGTCAGGTAGAGCAATTTGAAGTAGATTTATTAAAAACTTTTTTGGAGTTAGAGGAAAAAGAATTTAAAGAATTAAGGGACTCAGTTTATCATAAGGCTTACAAGGTAGATAACTTATTGATAATAATAGTATCTAGTGGTCCTTCTATGACTCAATATAAATGGATAAAGATTGCGAGAATATTGCAAGAAAAGTATAATGTAAAGGTAAGAATATTAGAAAGGACAAGTAATATTAAGGACACTGCAACCCAATTATTAACTCCAGCTAGAGTACTTGGAGTAAACACTGTATGGCTACCAGACGGTACTGTACAGTATGTAGTAAGGATCTCTAAAAATGAAAGGAGACTACTTCCGGCAGATTCAAATATTTTAGAGTCAGCATTATCAAAGATTCATTCAGTTCAAGTAAGAATAAAGGTGGATTAAGTGCTTAAGACTCATTTTATATCTCAAATAAAACCAGAACTAAATGGAGAAACAGTAGTAGTAGCTGGATGGGTTCATTTAATTAGAGACTTAGGCGGTAAAAAGTTCATAATATTAAGAGATGCGAGTGGGATTGGTCAGATAGTTGTAGATAAAAGTGTTAAATCATTTGAGAGAGTTGAAGATCTGACTCAAGAAAGTGTAATAGTGGTAAAAGGGAAAGTTAAGGCGGATCCTAGGGCGCCTAGAGGTGCTGAAATACATGCAGAAGAGATAGAAGTAATTAATCTTGCAGATTCTCCATTGCCGCTAGACGTTTCAGGGAAAGTTAAGGCAGATTTAGAGACTAGATTGAGGGAGAGGGTGTTAGATTTAAGAAGGTTAGAAATGTTAGCTGTATTAAAAATACAAAATGTTGTAGTAAGAACATTTAGAGAGGTCTTATATAAACACGGGTTTATTGAAATTTTTACTCCAAAAATAATTGCAGCAGCAACTGAAGGCGGTGCTCAATTATTCTCAGTAATATATTTTGGGAAAACTGCATTTTTAGCACAAAGTCCACAGTTATATAAGGAGTTACTAGCTGGTGCAGCAGAAAGGGTTTTCGAAATAGCACCTGCATGGAGGGCAGAAGAATCAGATACTCCTTATCATCTGTCAGAGTTTATAAGCATGGACGTTGAAATGGCTTTTGCAAATTATAATGATGTAATGAAGATTTTAGAAGAGATAATATATAATATGGTAAATAACGTGAATAAGGAATGTAAAGAAGAATTGAGTATACTTAATCATAAACTCCCTGAAGTCAAATTACCTATTAAGAGAATAACATATAGTGAGGCGTTAGAAATTTTAAAGAATAAAGGTTATAATGTGAAGTTCGGTGATGATATAGGGACTCCAGAGTTAAGGATAATTCACAAAGAATTAAACGAAGAGTTGTACTTTATTATAGACTGGCCAACAATTACTAGGCCATTCTATACTAAGGCAAAGGACGATAACCCAAGTTTAAGTGAAAGTTTTGATTTAATATATACATGGGTTGAAATAGCGTCAGGAAGTACTAGGAACCATAAAAGAGAAGTCTTAGAAAAAGCTATGAGGGAAAGGGGATTAAATCCTGAGAATTTCGATTTCTTCTTAAAATGGTTTAGATATGGAATGCCACCACATGCTGGATTTGGAATGGGACTGGCTAGGCTAATGCTCATGTTCACTGGTTTACAAAATGTTAAGGAAATAGTATTGTTCCCACGAGATAAGAGAAGATTAGTACCCTAAGTAAACCTTCTAGGATCCCCTTTAATTAATTCTCTAATAACTACTGTAGCATACATTCCCCTATCTAAGCTAAATATAATTTTATTATTTTCATCATATTTTATGTTTTTTATTCTCATAAAAGCTTTTCTTTTAATAGGCGAGAGTTTAATTTTCAATATTTTTAAATTGAAATAGTCTCTCTCTATCCCTTCTTCAATATAAATCTCTCTGCAAATCTCGTCACACTCATTAAAGTATATTGGCAAAGTTATTATTTTATCTTCTTTATTTTCTATTTTTCGTAATTCTTCAATTTTTCTTGATAAATATTTATTAAATAAGTAACTCTGATAAGCTTCAGCATAAAACCTTAGTGGTATTGTACTAGTTTTTAGTGCTTTAAAGCAGTTATTAAATTTAATATAATTTTTTAATAAAATTCTTTCCTGTCTAAATTTATTTGGTAAAATTTCTAGAGCCTCTTCATATTTTCTTTCAGATACTAATTTTCTAAATTTTCTCATTATTTCTGATTCAGAAAAATATGGAAATGATAATACTAGATCCAAAGCTTCACACCATCTTCTCTCTAGTATCATTTTTCCTACTAAGTGTGTAGTAGGCCTTACTGTACCAAATCTTTGGTAACCTATAAATGAAGGAAGGAAAGGATCCTTTGATAATTCCTTTATTCTTCTTTTTATCTCATCTATCTGGCTAGTTTCAATATTTATTATAAATGTATTACCATTATGATAAAACTTTTTATTTGAAAATCCTAAAAATTTTATTTGAAAATTATTATGAACATATTCTTTTACTTTAGGCTCTTCCCCATTAGTAATTACATAAACTAACTGATGTGTTATTGCATTAGTATCCTTTATCCCAATCGAGTGTACTCTATTTTGTAATAACTTAGATAATTCTTGAATTACATAAAAATGTTCAGCACTTCTCTTAGTTAATAAGAATACAGCATATTTTCCTAATCTTTCTCCTTTCCATTCAGTACAAGGTTTATCATTTACTTCCTCGATTACTTCAAAACCTTCCGGTCTAGGAATCCTTGCATCCTTTATCTCATCCCAATCTTCTCTGTAATATACTTCCATACCTATAGATATATCTATCTGATGAACATTCAGAGTAATTTTAAATCACCCGTTATTTTGTCTACTTCTTCATTCGGTGCAGGACCTATTCCAATACATGTTATAGTCCCTGGTTCTAATTGAGTTTTTCCAGCATCTTCTATAATTACTGTTGGGAGACCTTTCTCTTTCGCCTTTTCATACCTTCTTAATAGCTCATCTAGAGAACTAACCTTAAGCACAATTTTAGGTTGCCCCTCCTTAAGCCACTCATCTAGCCATTTCTTCCATTCTTTCTCATTCCCCTCCATAATCTCTAAAATTAAGTTAACTGCTGCATGGGCTACTTGCGCTGCAATTTTTCCCTTACCCATCTCGATATCTTGCCTAACAACAATTACCATTTTCATTTATTAACCAATATGTAACTTTACTATGAGGATTTAATAATGAGTGGGATAAAACTCAGTCTAAAAGAAGAAATACTTCCACTAATATGTTCAAGTTGCGGAAAGATAATTCATCCAAGGGAAAAATCAGTTATGTTTAGATGCCCTAATTGTGGTGATATAGAGATAATAAGGTGTGCTAGTTGTAGAAAACAGGGTATAACGTATATTTGCCCCAAATGTGGTTTTGAAGGGCCTTAACAAGGTGAAGAGCATTGGCAGAGGTATTAGTAGTTTTAAAAGTATTTCCAGAAGGAGATGAAGTAAAATTAGATGACTTAGTAAAGGAAATCTCGAGTAAATTACCAAAGGAGTATAAGATAATAAAGACTGAAACAGAACCGATTGCATTTGGATTAAAAGCCTTAGTCTTGTTTATAACATTACCAGAACAAACTGAAGGAGGAACTGAACAACTAGAAGAACTAGTGAATAGTGTTCAAGGAGTTAGTCATGCTGAAGTTATTAATATAACTAGATTAGGCTTCTAGCCATAATCTCTTATAACCTTATTTACATAATTTCTAATTGGGATTAAGTCTTGTCCGCTGGTACTGAAGAACAAAGAACGCCAAGACGTGAAGTACATTTACGTGTTGCAGAAGCCAGACAAAAAGATGTAGGGAGGGGTAAGGTAAGAATATCATTAGATGTTATGGCACAAATTGGTGTTTCGCCTGGTGAAATAGTTGAAATTGAAGGTAAAAGAAAGACAGCAGCAATAGCGTGGCCTTTTGGGCCAGATGATGAGGCTGGTGAAAAGGATATTATTAGAATGGATGGAATAACTAGGAAGAATGCTGGGGTCAGTATAGGTGAATATGTATTCGTAAGAAAAGCCATAGTAAGACAAGCAACTTTCATAAGACTTGCTCCTTCAAACTTTTCAATTTCTGTAGATCCCGGTTTTATAGGTTATGTTAAGAAAAAATTAAAAGAATTTCCTCTAACAGAAGGAGATACGATACTAATTCCAGTTTTAGGTCAAGCAATACCATTTACTGTAGTTCAGACCAAGCCACAAGGAATAGTTATAGTGACTGATGAAACTAGTATTTCAATTTCTGAAAGGCCAATAGAAGCTTCTCGTTATCCACGAGTAACTTATGAAGATATTGGTGGTATGAAGAATATAATTGAAAAAATTAGGGAATTAGTAGAACTTCCGCTAAAACATCCAGAATTATTTAAGAGGTTAGGAATAGAACCACCAAAGGGTATTTTATTATATGGTCCGCCTGGTGTCGGAAAAACTCTACTAGCTAAGGCTGTAGCTAATGAAACCGATGCTTATTTTACTTCAATTAATGGTCCAGAAATAATGAGTAAGTTCTATGGTGAGAGCGAACAAAGACTTAGGGAAATTTTTGAGGATGCAAAGAAGCATGCACCAGCAATTATATTCATCGATGAAATCGATGCAATAGCACCAAAGAGGGATGAGGTAATAGGCGAAGTAGAAAGAAGAGTTGTTGCACAGTTACTAACTTTAATGGACGGCTTAGAAAGTAGGGGTAATGTTATAGTAATTGCAGCTACGAATAGACCTAATGCTGTAGATCCCGCACTAAGGCGACCAGGAAGGTTTGATAGAGAAGTAGAAATACCATTACCAGATAAACAAGGTAGATTAGAGATTCTTCAAATACATACTCGTAATATGCCATTATCTTCTGACGTTGATCTAGAAAAACTAGCTGATATGACTCACGGTTATACTGGTGCTGATTTAGCCGCATTAGTAAGGGAGGCAGCTATGAATGCATTAAGAAGATATCTACCCATGATAGACCTTAATCAAGATAAGATTCCTCCAGAAATACTTGAAAAAATGGAAGTAAGGATGGAAGATTTTCTTAAGGCTTTTAAGGATATAGTTCCAAGTGGGTTAAGGGAAATTTATATAGAAGTTCCTGAGGTTAGATGGAGTGATATTGGTGGACTGGAGGAAATCAAGGAAGAATTAAGAGAGGTAGTAGAATATCCTTTACGATATCCTGATATGTATGAGAGTGCCGGCGTAGATATACCTAAGGGTATTTTATTGTTTGGTCCTCCGGGGACTGGTAAAACTTTACTAGCAAAGGCAGTTGCTACTGAAAGTGGTGCAAACTTCATTGCAGTTAGGGGCCCTGAGATACTATCAAAATGGGTAGGAGAGAGTGAAAAAGCAATAAGAGAAATATTTAGAAAGGCAAGAATGTATGCCCCAGCTGTTGTATTTTTTGATGAAATTGATGCAATAGCACCAATGAGAGGCTTTGCACATGATAGTGGTGTTACAGAAAGGATAGTTAATCAATTGTTAGCGGAAATGGATGGAATAGAAGGCTTAAAGAACGTTGTTGTTATTGCTGCAACGAATAGGCCAGACATATTAGATCCTGCACTATTAAGGCCAGGAAGATTTGAAAAGCTAATATATGTACCGCCTCCAGATAAGAAGGCTAGATTAGAGATATTAAAAGTACATACTAAGAAGATAGCATTAGATGAAGATGTGAGTTTAGAAGAATTAGCTGAGAAAACTGAAGGCTATACTGGTGCTGATTTAGCTGCATTAGTAAGAGAAGCTTCATTAAGGGGAATTAGAGAAGGTATGAAGAATTGTATTAAACTAGTAGAGAATGAGTGTAGCAAATCAGATTCGGAATGTCGTGATAAGAAGATGAAAGAGTGTATGAAGAAATCTAATGTAAAGATTAATAGTAGACATTTTGAAGAGGCACTAAGAAAAGTAAAACCTTCAATAACACAGGATATGATACAATTCTACCAGAGTTGGTTTGAAAAAGCTAGACAACAGATACCAAAGCAGACAATTATAAAGCCAGCTACTTTCGCATGAGAATATGTGGAGAGAAGTACCTTTAAAGTATGTTATACTTGAAAGGATAAGAAAGTTAGGAAAACCAATAAAAGATACTGACCTATATCAAGAAATTAAGGAGTCTGTTAGGTACGAATTTTCTTATGGTGAATTTCTAAAGGCTATTATGAGCCTTGAAATGAGCGGTTTTATATCAGTAACATTAATTAAAGAGGGGCAAAGAATGATAACTTATTTAGGTGAAAAAGAATAGGAGTAAATTTATCTGAACTTATTGAAGATATAAAGAGGGAAATATCATTTTCTCAGATAAAAGGAAAGAAAATTACAGTAGATGCTTACAACGCTTTATATCAATTTCTTGCCGCAATTAGACAGCCTGATGGGACTCCTCTCATGGATAGAAGGGGTAATATTACTAGCCATCTAAGTGGGGTATTTTATAGAACTATTAATCTTCTAGAAGAGGGTATTATTCCAATATATGTCTTTGATGGTAAACCACCCGAATTCAAAATGCAAGAGATTGAAAAACGTAGAAAGGCCAGAGAAGAGGCTAGAAAGAAAATGGAACAAATTAAGTCAGAACAATTACCAGTATATAAGCACGAGTTAAAGAAATATGCTCAAGCCTCAATCTCTTTAACTAATGAAATGGTCAATCAAGCTAAAGAATTGCTTAAAGCAATGGGTATACCAGTCGTTCAAGCACCGTCAGAAGGAGAGGCAGAGGCTGCATTTTTAAATCAAAAAGGTTATTCTTATGCTGCAGGGAGTCAAGATTATGACTCATTACTCTTTGGTGCAATAAGGTTAATTAGAAATTTAACAGTAAGTGGTAAAAGGAAACTCCCTGGAAAGGAAGCTTATGTAGAAATAAAACCAGAACTTATTGAGTTAGAAACTGTTTTGAAAAAGTTAGGAATTACTAGGGAGCAATTAATTGACATAGGCATACTAATAGGAACGGATTATAATCCTGATGGAGTAAGGGGTATAGGTCCAAAGACCGCATATCAGATTATTAAAAAATATGGTTCAATAGAGAAAGCCTTAGAAAGAAATGCAATACCTAAACACGAAGTAGACTTTAATTTTGAAGAAATTAGACGATTTTTCTTACAACCACCAGTGGAAATTCCCCAAGAAAAGTTAGAGTTAGGAACCATAGATGATAAAAGAATTATAGAGATTCTTGTGAAAGAGCATGATTTTAATGAGGAGAGGGTTAGCAATGGTATAAGTAGGTTAGAAAGGGGAATAAGATTTGCAATTCAGGCTAGCAAGCAGACTGGATTAGATATGTGGTTATAAATTAATAACTCTGATGGTAAAGAGAAATAGTGGAGAACTCTGGATTCCTTCCAATATTTATAAGGGCTACAGGCCTTAAGGTACTTGTAATAGGCGGTGGTAAGGTAGGAAGTAAAAGGGCTCTAAAATTTGCAAATTATGGTTCCAGAGTTACTGTAATTAGTCTAGATGTTTCTAAAGAATTATTAGAGAACAAGGAAAATTTAGATATCGTAATATATGATGCAAGAAACCTTTCAGAGGAGTTCTTAAAAAGATTTGATATAATAGTTACTGCAACTAATGATAAATCTCTAAATGAAAACTTATGTACTAATGTTAAAAAATTAAGAAAATTATGTAATAATCCAACTAATGTCGAAAATTCTTCATTTATTTTTCCAATTTTCTATGATAATAATGAGGTAGAAGTAGCAATAACTACATTTGGTAAATCGAGTTTAACTGCAAAATTAATTTTAAATCGAATTTTAAATATAATTAATGAAAAAAATATTAAGAATCTCCTAAATGTAATGGGGGATGTAAAGAAAATATTAAAGGAGAGAATAAAAGATCCTTCTAAACGATTTAAAATTTATCAAGTAATTTTTAATGATCCATTATTTGAAAGATTTATATTTGAGGGTGACAAATTCAAAGCGTTTAAGAGAGCGGAGGAGATAATAAGTGAATATTCTAGAAGAGATTGAGAATAGGTATTTTGCGATTACTTTCAATTATAAGAATATAGAAATTTCTAAACTTCATAACTATTACATTAATGAGAAGGAGATTAATAATATCAAGGATTATATAAAACAGAGAAATATAGAATTGAGTATTCTCCAAACTTGTAATAGAATAGAAATATATGGTTATTCACAGGACTTAAAGAATATTGAAGTTGCTGAAGGTATTCTAGATTTACTTAATTCAATCCATCCATACCCCATAAGCGATAAGGGGCTAGTGCTATTAGGTTCCAATGCGATAAAACATTCATTTAGAGTTGCCTCGGGCATGGAGTCTTTATCAATAGGTGAATTTGAAATCATTAGACAATTTAAGCAAAGTCTAGAGTTTTCAGAAAAGCTAAACTTAAGTGGTAGATACATAAGGTTGTTATACGAAAGAGCACTTAAAGTAAGCAAGGAGGTTAGGAGTTTAACAAATATTTCTAAGGGTAAAGTTGGTACTTACTCTTTAGCTCTAGAGTTAGTAGAGAAAGAGTTAGGTGATATTAGTAATTATAAGATTGCAATTGTAGGAGCGGGTGAAATTGCAAGTAAAATTGCGTATTTGATAAGTAAAAAGACAAAAAATGTTACTATATTTAATAGAACTATAGAAAAAGCTGAAAAGTTAGCAAAAAAATTTAATTTTATTGGATATGAAAGTTTAGATTTTGAAAAAATAAATAATTATGATATTGTGTTTAGTGCAATAAATAATGATTCAAATTTAAAGTATTACCTCTATGGACCGAAAATTATTGTAGATTTATCTGTACCTCAAGTATTTTATGGCGATAATGTTATTACCTTGGAAGGTTTAAAGACTTTAGCTTTATTAAATATTAAAAAAAGGGAGGAGGATTTAAGGAAGGCTGAAGAAATTATAAATAAAGGTTTTACATTATTTATCGAAGATTATAAGAAAGTTTATATTAATATGTTCCTTTCTAAATTATTGTCAAGAATAGAAGAAATTAGAACTAACGAAGTTATGAGGGCTATGAGAGAGTTAAAAAAGGCTAAAAATGAAGAAGAAATTTTCAGAGTTATTGATTTAATGTCAAGATCGATTATTAAAAAATCCTTCTCACCCTTATATAATAATGTAAAAAGACTAATAGAAAGCGGAGAATTAAACTACATTAACCTCATATTAGAATTTTTTAATAATGGCACAATTTCCAATTTTAAGGCCGAGGAGGCTAAGAAGGAACAAACTATTAAGAGACCTAATAGCTGAAACTTATATTAATGTAAAGAACCTTATTTTACCCATATTTATCAAGGAGGAAATTAATGAACCAGAACCCATTCAGTCAATGCCAGGAGTTTTTAGATATCCACCCAATGATAAACTGATAAAATATGTTGAAGATAGTAAAGAACTAGGTTTAAGAAGTTTCATATTATTTGGAATTCCAAAGTATAAAGATGAACTAGCTACTAGTGCTTTTGACAAGAATGGTATAATACAAAGAAGTATCAGATTATTGAGAGAAACATTTGGAGATTCTATAATACTAATAGCTGACGAGTGTACTGACGAATACGCCTCACATGGTCACTGTGGAATTGTAAGGCAGTATAATGGTGGTTATTGTATTGATAATGACGAGAGTATAAAGTTGCATGCAAAAATTGCTCTTAGCCAGGCTGAAGCGGGGGCTGATATTATAGCGCCATCTAGTATGATGGATGGAGTAGTAGGGGAGATTAGAAAGGTTTTAGATCAGAATGGTTATCAAGATACTTTAATAATGTCATATAGTGTAAAGTATGCCTCTACATTTTATTCACCATTTAGGGATGCAGCATATTCTAAGCCTGCATTTGGCGATAGGAGATCATATCAAATGGATCCAAGAAATGCTTATGAAGCTCTTAAAGAAGTAGAGCTTGATATTAAAGAAGGTGCAGATATATTAATGGTAAAACCAGCTCATACATACTTAGATATAATTAGACTAGTAAAATCAACATATCCTCAATATCCATTAGCTGCATATCATGTGAGCGGGGAATATGCAATGATTAAAGCAGCCGCATTAAACGGCTGGATAGATGAAAAAGTTGCAGTATTAGAAATTACTACTGCAATTAAAAGGGCTGGTGCTGATTTGATAATAACATATTATGCTAGGGATATCGCTAAGTGGATTAGTGAAGGTGTGCCTTTTTGAGTGAAAAGCTTTGGGAAGAGGCTCAAAAAATATTCGCAGGGGGAGTTAATAGTCCAGTAAGGGCATCAGTTAAACCTTATCCATTTTACGTTAAAGGTGGTAAGGGTCCCTTTCTTTTTACTATAGAAGGGAGGAAATTAATAGATTACGTCTTAGCTTATGGACCGTTGATATTAGGTCACGCACATCCTAAAGTTGTTGAGAGTATAAAACAGGCAATTGAAGATGGTTGGATATTCGGGACTCCTACTAAGTTCGAAATAGACTTAGCTAAAAAAATATTGAAATATGTGAAAATGGATAAGATTAGATTTGTAAATAGCGGTACTGAAGCTACACTTTTAGCGATAAGGTTGGCTAGAGCATATACTGGCAGGAAAAAAATCCTAAAATTTGACGGTAATTATCATGGTGCCCATGACTTTCTCTTGATAGATGCAGGGAGTTCTGCAAGTGAATATAATGTACCAATTTCCTCTGGAATTCCAGAGGAAGTTGTAAAACTAACTGAAGTTTGTGATTATAATGATATTGAATGTGTCGAGAAGAAATTAAAAACTGAAGAATTTGCAGCCGTAATTGTAGAACCTATAGCTGGTAACTTCGGTCTAATATTACCAGATATTGAGTTTTTAAAAGGTTTAAGAGAATTAACTAAAAATTATGGTTCTCTATTAATTTTCGATGAAGTTATAACTGGATTTAGGCTTGGTTTAGGTGGTGCTCAAGAATATTTTGGGATAAGGGCGGATATTGTCACATTAGGAAAGATTATTGGTGGAGGTTTTCCCATAGGTGCTGTAGCTTCTAAAAACGAGATAATTGATATGATAACACCTAAAGGAAAAGTATTTAATGCTGGTACTTTTAACGCACATCCAATTTCTATGATTGCAGGCTTATCTACACTGGAAGTTTTAGAGAAAGAGAAAGTATACGAGATCGCTAACAATGCCTGCAAGGTGATTACATCAGAATTAGAAAGGCTCTATAAGGGTGATTTTGTATTAAATAGAGTAGCAAGCATGTTTCAAATATTTTTTGATGTTAAACAAGTAAGGAATGCTAAGGATGTAAGAAAAGCTAATAGGGAGAAATATATTAAGTTTGCACAAGAATTATTGAAGAGAGATATCTTTATTCCACATAGTCAATTTGAAGTTATATTCACTTCTGGAGTCCATGATGAGAGTGTAATTGACATAACTATTAACGCTATAAAGGAGGCGATTAAGAATATATGAAGATAAAAATTGCATCAAGAGGTAGTAAGTTAAGTAAAATTCAGGTTCAAATGGTTAGTAGAGAATTAGAAAAGTTAGGAATAGAGACAGAGTTTATAGAAATAAAGACAAGGGCAGACTTATTCCAAAATGAACCATTATATAAGCTGGGGAAAGGAGTATTTGAAAAAGAGGTAAACGAAGCAGTATTAAATGGTTATGCTGATATTGCAGTACATAGTATGAAAGATCTAACTTCAACCTTAAACCCTGAGCTTGAAATATTTGCAGTATTAAAACGAGATTCACCATATGATGTTCTTATAGCACAAAAGGATTTTTGGAGACTTGAAAGTGGAAGCATAATAGGTACTAGTAGTACTAGGCGTAAATATTTAGTTAAATTCTATAGAGAAGATTTAGAAGTTAAAGATCTAAGGGGTAATGTAGATACTAGGCTAAGAAAGTATAAAGATGGATTATATGATGGTATAATAGTAGCAGAAGCGTCCATATTAAGACTAAAGGAGGATATAAGGTATTTTACACTTAACCCTTACGATTTTACTCCCGAAGCTAATCAAGGTATTATAGCAGTAGTAGGCAAGAAAAAGGACGTCGAACTAAAGAAGATTATTAGTAAGATAAATCATGAAGAAACCCTTGAAGAGGCAATTGCTGAAAGAACTGCGATTAATGTAATAGGTGGTGGATGTCACTCTCCTTTAGGTGTGTTATTTAGGAAAGAGGGCAATGAATTTATAGGAATAATGAATTATGTTACTCCTAAAAAGAGAATAGTTGTAACAATAGCGAAGAGTGGTAGCCCAGTTGATGTAGGCAATTTATTAGGGAAGACTATGTTAAATTTACTTAAAAATGAGGGTATTATTTCTTAGACCTCAAGGCTCCCAAATTCCTTCTATTACTGGAATAGACATTATAAATATCGAGATATTTAGACCAGAATGTATAAAATACGAGAAACCAAGGTATTCTGAATTTGAGGCAATAGGATTTACGAGTATAAATGCAATAAAATGTTTTAATGATTATGAGGAGATTAAGAACAAGCTAATTTTCACCGTTGGTTCATCAACTGCAGATTATTTAAAGAAATACGTAAAAGTGAATAATATTAAGTACCCCGTTGAATATACAACTAAAGATCTTGCAAATTTAATACTAAATAGTGGAGTGAATAGTATAATAGTATTTAGGAGTAAAAATGCTAACAATATAATGAGGGAGATACTTAAGAATATTAAGTATCTTGAGATACATAATTATGAATTGATATTAGACGATTCTAAGCTGAAAGAAGCTAAGGATCTCCTACAAAATTGTAAGATAGATATCGTGGTTTTAACCAGTAGTGAAATAGCTAATGCGGTTAAGGAATTTTTAAGGGGAGATTGTTATTTAATAGTCTCAATAGGTCCTATAACTAGTAAAGTTTTATCGAAATTGGGAATAAAGTTTGAGGAAGCCAAAGTTCACAATATTGGAGGAATATTAGAGGTTATAAGTAAGTACATGAAAAGGTGAATATATGAGTATTGCCGAGATTAGGGATACAGTTTTTAAAATTTTAAGCGAAAAATATCCTAATATTATTAAAGAATCCTTAGAAATTAAATTTTATCAGTCTTTTAAGGATAGAGTAGATACCTTTGGTAGATTTCAAGATGACAAGGGACTTTATGAGTTTATACTAAGCTATGAGAAGAATGGTAAGATAAGGAGATTTCACATTAATCTCATTATGCCTAGTAAAGTTAGAAAAGATCTTGAAAAAAAGATATATGATAAGAGTTGATGAATAATTGAAACTTCTACTGACTGTCATTGACGGTATTGCATATAATATGTTCGAGAGATTTAGATATAGACTAAAAACATTAGGGGAATTAGCAGAAAGTGGAATTTATAGCAAATTAGAAAGTGTGATACCTTCATTAACTCCAATAGCATTAGCATCTTTATATACTGGAAATTTACCTAAAAATAATGGTGTTACCCATCCAAAGATATTTGTTAAGGGGAATAAGATTTCCTCACCAATCTCTGCTTTCAGTAGTAAGGCTTTAATCTCTGAACCAATATGGAGTATTCTAGCTAGAAAGGGTTATAAGGTAATAGTACTTTCTGCACCTCAGTCACTTCCAGATAAGTGGAATATTAAGAACCTTTTACTATTAGATCCATACAAGGCAAGGAATAAGATTTGTAGTAAACCATTTGTTTTAAAGGCTGGCGAGAATATGATATTAGAAAAGAAATGGACAGTAAATTTTAACAACAATAAGGCCGAAATAGAGTATCCTTCTATAAATGGTATTGATAAGATAGAATTAGACTTAGGTCAGTGGTCTAGACCAGTGGAATTTATTGGAAATTGTAAGAATAGGGAATATCGTGCAGTAAGTATATTATACAATAAGGGGAATAGTATTTACGTAAGTCCGCCTTCATTCCTAAATGATGAGTGGTATAATAATAAAAGTGTAGGTAATGAAGTTTGGGAGAAAGTTAGCAAAAAGTATGGAATGATGTTAGATGGTGATTACTATTCCCTTTCAAAGGGCATAATAAACTTTAATGAATATTTTGAGACTTTAAAAATATCTTACAATTTTTTCTTGAATTACTCTTTATATATGCTGCAAAACTATGATTGGGACTTTGCTATAACGTATCTTCCTATAGTAGATAATATACAGCACTTACTTTATGGAGTTAATGATTCCAGGGCACTTGACTATATATTTAAAGCTTATGAGTATGCTGATGAATTTGTAAGACTTCATTTAAATTTATGTGATACTATAGTTATTGTTTCTGATCATGGAATAGAAAAAATTCGAAAAAGAGTATATGTAAATAAAATATTAGAAAAAATTAATGTATTAAAAATTAAAAATAATGAAATATATTGGAAACAGACTAAGGCGTATTATGCAGGAGGCGGTATTATAAGAATTAACTTAAAGGGCAGGGAAGATAGGGGTATTGTAAGCCAAGAAGAGTATTCTAAATTAGTTAGGTATATTGTAAAAAACTTAGAAAATTATAAAGACCCAGAAAATGGAAAAAATATTTTTATTTCGATAATAGCAAATGAAATTCCTGCAGGTGATCGTGAAGGTGATATTATAGTAGGGGTAGAGGATGGTTATTCATTAAGCAGTAGTATAGATACTGAAAATGAAATTGAAAAGGTCGAACATTATATTACAATTACTGCAGATCATGGTTACTATAAAAAGGACGATCTATACGGTATTGTAATATTCTATGGTAAAGGTATTATAAAAAAGAGAATCAATAATGCAAGAATTATTGACATAGCACCTACAATATTAAAGCTGATGAATGTGGAAAATATAAAGATGGATGGGAATATTCTTTTATGAAAATTAGAAGTAAGAGACACGGTAGAATTAGATCATTACAGGATGCTGATTTTGATTCTCCTTACTCCGAGGTTATTATTAATGGTAAAAGATACTCAGGATTTGAGGATAGTGAGAAAATAGAAGGTATTCCATTAATTCGAATACCGCTCTCTCTACTTCATTCAAAAATTGCCAGATCTGAAGTCCTTTTAAAATCTTATGCAAGATTGTTAAATATTCCAACTGAATATAATGAAACAATCTTAAATAAAGAAATACTTCCAATTAAAGTTAAAAATCTAATAATAGGATGTGGATCTTCTGGCCTATCAATATTAGAAGAACTGGGTAAGGATAATACTATAGCAATTTGTCATAGGGAGTTAGGTTACGTTGAATATGATAGTTCAGAAGATCCTTTAATTAATAAAAATGAAATTATTAAAAGATTAAAAATTATTTATAAGGAAAATCAAGAAAAGATAATTAATGGTATTTTTCTAGGAAATTTTAGTGAAGGGTTAGCTTTTGATGCTAGAGCGAAAATTTTATTGATTAATGCAGAGAATATATTTTTGGCTTCTGGATCACGATATATATTGCCGTTATTTAATGGTAATGACAATCCTAAAGTTATTTCTAGGAATCTCTTCCTAATGAACAAGAAAAAGTACAAGAGAATAATTGTTTTAGGTTCTTCAGATGACGCATTAAGAACTGCATTAAATGCAGATAATGCGATAGTCCTGCATAAAGAAGGTGCTAGATATTTTAGTAAATTTTATCTTGAAGAGGTAGAGAAGAAGGGTTATGAGATAATAGGGGTAAAGAGATTAAAATTCAAAGAAGAAAATAAAGGAGTTTTTATAATTACAGATAAAGGGGAATGGTATGCTGATGTTATAGTTTATGCAGTAGTAAGGCAACCTAAGATAGAGATTAGTAGTAACTTAGAAGTTTCGTATAATTTCTTTGACCTAACTCATGTGTATTTACCATTTCATGACTTGTTTGGAATAACTGATAAACCTAACGTATTTGTAGTAGGAGGCATGAGAGGGATATCAATAGAATCTCTTAGTTATTTTTCTAGTAAATTTTTATTAAATAAGGATTATGAATTTAAAGAAAATCTTAAAAAATATGAGCCATATTTATATAACTATTATGATGGAAAGTGGGAACATAATTATGTCTCTCCGTACCTTTTTGATAACGATGGTTATATCTGTGAATGTGAAGATATCATGTATAATGATATAATTGAGGCATTAAATCGAGGCTATAACACAGTAGAACATCTTAAGAGATTTACTGGGTTAGCTACTGGAGCTTGTCAAGGAAAAATTTGCGCATTCCTTGCAGGTAGTATTATTAGTTCTAATGATCTGATAACTTTTAGATCACCGTTATATAGGTTGATAGTATAATGATAGTAATTATAGGAGCAGGTCTACATGGACTTAGTCTAGCGTATCATTTTCTTGAAAAAGGTGTTAGAGATGTCACTATAGTCGAAATGAAAAGAATAGGCTATGGTTCAAGTAGTAGAAATGCAGGTAGGTTTAGGTACAACTTTTATAATCCATACAATGTAGAATACGCTAAAGATGCAATAAATTATCTAATAAATCAAAGTAAGGAACTATTTTTAAACCCGCTTATTTATACTGGCGGATATCTTTGGATACTCGATGAAGAGATTATAGACAAATATAAGAGACTTCATTCAATGTGGGCATATTACAACGTTTCTGGAAAGTTTATAGAATGCAAGGAATATTTTAATTATCTTGCAATAAGTGATGAAATATGTTATTATGTACCTCATAATGGATCATTCCATCATGATTATCTACTATATAGTTATTATAATTTTATAAAAGATAAATACAAAATTATATATGATAAAGCAGAAAAGATATTAGTAGAAAACGGAAGAGTTAAAGGTGTTAAATTACTTTCTGGAAGTTTAATTAAAGCTGAAAGAGTTATAGTTACAGCAGGCGCCTGGAGCTCTTCCCTATTTAAGAGTCTAAATATAGATATTCCTATATTTCCAGAAAGAAGAGAATTATATCTAACTGAAGATATAAAATTCTTTATAGAGCCATTAATAATAGCCCACAAGCACGGAATTTATTTTTCACAAACTCTAAAGGGAGAAATTATTGGAGGCTTAGATGAAGCAACTGGAAGAGGATTTGTTCCCCTTACAGTTTCACTTCATGCAATTATAAAGTTCCTTAAATCATTAAAATCTTTAGTAGAAAGAGTTAGAGGGATAGGAATACTGAGAGGCTGGAGTGGATATTATGAAATGACTCCGGATCATTCTCATATAATTGGCCAAGGGGAAGAATGGCCAGAAGGACTATATATAGATGCTGGCTATAGTGGGCATGGTGCAATGTTTTCCGCATACTCTGGTAAAATACTTTCAGATTATATAATAGATGGTAAAAAGTCTAAATACCTAGATATATTCTCTCCAGATAGATTTAAGTATGGCAAGCTAGTAGAAGAAAAGTTAGTAATTTAAGGCAAACTGAACGCTTTTTTACCTAAATATTTGCTTATATACTCTGCTAACTCTCTTGCATAGCTTTTTCTACCACCATCAGTTATTATAACGTCTGCAGCCGAGTTATCTACATAGTAAATTAATTCATCAAAATCTGCATGGTCACTTAATGCTACTATGTAAGATCTCTCGTCTAATTTTCTTATGGGCTGTTTAAATTCCCAGCCAGTTATTAAAAAGTCCGTAAACTTTGAATTATTTCGTTTTTTACTAAATTCTAGATAATGATGGAAAGAAATATACCAATTAGATTTAATAATCTCTGCAGCATCAGCAGAACTAGAACTATATACATTATCTATTCTTAGACCATACTTTATTGCTATTTTAGTTATCTCATCTATCTTTCCAGAAACTATATAAGGTGCATCAATACCCTGCTCTCTAAGTTTCATCATTACTTCTTGTATCTTGCCATGATATCCATAAATTCTAACTGGTCCCTTTACTAAATAATCTCTTACATAATCACCTAATAACACCTCTACCTCATCTTTAAATGGCCTCCTTAATCCTGGCTTTCCATATGTTGCCTCAATTATAAGAATATTAGGATTTAAGATTGGTGTACCCTTTCCAGGATTCTTGAAATCCCCAGTATAAGCTACTTCTAAACCATCTTCAAGACGAATTAGCACTTGCGCGGAACCAATTACATGCTCTGACTTTTTTAATTCTATAATCTCTTCGTCTACTTTTACTTTTATATCGTATTCCATTCTCATATCCTTAAATTTAGGAATTTTATAACCTAGGGCATTAAGTATATCAATAGTTATTGGGGTTGAAATAATACCGGCACATTCCCTAATACTCTTATCAAGCTCTATTATATGATCCGAGTGAAAATGAGTTATAACTCGAAATGGTCTATTCCAATGTCCATCTATTGTAAAGTTGTTGCCCACAACTATTGCTCCATTGGGATATATATTGAGCACACTTATTTCTTCTAAATCCCATTATATAAGATTTTTCTGTTCATTTTATGTAAATAAATATAATTATGATAATGTTTCTGGCTTTTCTTCAACCTTCTTTAACTTTAACTTATACATTTCAAGTATTTCTGTAGTAGTTGTTGCATCTTCTGGTTTCTTATCATCTCTCCACCTTATAAATCTAGGGAATCTAATAGATAATCCAGAATCTTCTGATAAAATTCCTAAACAACAAGTATGTAAAGGAGATAGGGTTATTTCAGCTCCGAGTATCTCAGCAACTAAACTTGGAGTAACCCATATATCTGGTTCAATTTTAGATTCTACCCTCGGGTGTTTATTCGGTATTCTAATCTCTTCTAATTTCTTCTGTAATTCATCCAATTCAGCATCACTGAAGCCTGTAGCAACTTTACAGACGGTCTTAAAAGTATCAGTTATAGGATCATAGGCTGCCATTAATAATGAGCTAATCTTCCCACCTCTCTTTCCCTTACCATAAAATCCACCTACTACTACTAGGTCTACTGTGTCAACCATTTCGCTGTAATAATCTTTCTTAAACTTAATCCATAACCATCCTCTTGCACCTGCTTGATATATAGAATCTTTATCGATAGATTTTACCATTACGCCTTCTGCTCCATCTGCTATTGCCTTATTAAAGAATGCTATTAGGTCTTTTACGTTATCTACAATTATACTATCTGCAACTACAACATTTTCATTTGGTTTAATGATTTCTGAGAGTTTCTTTCTCCTTTCAAGTAGTGGCTTTAAAGTATAATCTTCACCGTTAATATATATAAGATCGAAAAGATATAATCTAACTGGATATTCTTTCATAGCTTCATTAATATCATTCTTTCTCTTTCTATGCATTAATTCTTGAAAAGGTCTCATTTCTCCAGTAGTAGGGTCTATTGCTACTATTTCACCTTCAACTATTACTTCGTTAGCAATAATGTTCTCTTTTACAAATTCAACTACATCTGGATATTGATTCGTAATGTTCTCAAGTCTCCTTGAAAATATAAAGATTTTATCCGAAGCTTTATGAATTTGTGCTCTTTCGCCGTCATACTTATAATCTACTAAGGCTTTCCCATTAACCTTCGATAATATTTCATGAGGATCTTGTAACCTTTCTGCTAACATAGGCCTTACAGGAATTCCAACTACAGGTTTAATACTCTTTAATTTTTCTAAATTACCCTTAGATTCTGCTACTATTTTCGCGACATAACCTAAATCTGCCATTAAATTATATGCCCTCTCTATAATTTCTCTTGTATATGAACCGCCACCATATGCTATTGCTAAAGCTTCTAAAATTGTCGCATCACCTATACCTACCCTTAACCTACCTTCTATAAATCTCACAATAAATTTCGCCTCTAAGGGATTTGCTTTTTTAAGAAGTCCACTTATTAACCTGATCTTTATGTCCCTACTACCTTCACCAGTAGTTAATGCAACTTTCTTTAAAGTCTCATAAACTTCTTCTACCGTTAATGGTTTTGATTGAGGCGAAGCAAAAAAGTCTAATACACCAGAACCCTTTTCTTCCCTCTTTAATCTAGCAGTTACTTCTCCAAGATCTCCTATCTTCTTCAGCAAATCCTCTACTTCCTTTTCTTTTCTATTAGTAGCTATACTTATTGCCTTTATTAAGAATTTTTCACCAACACCTAACTCTGGCACGTTTATAAAATCTGGAAAGAGTTTGCCTTGAATTATATAGACGACTTTATCAATAACATTCTTATCAGTTCTCCTAAGTAAGTCAGCAAGCAATGAATTAAGTTGTAGTCTTGATGTTATCCTTTCTAACCTATCAAAATATTCAGCAATAATTTTAAACTCCACAAAAATAATATTCGGAGTAAAGGTATTTGTAATTATTGTCTATGATGAAAACCCGGCAATTCAGAAGAATGAAGATTCAGAGTTACTCTGACTAAGATTATTCTTGTTGGGTATAATGAAACACTTCACAATTATATTAAATCACCAAATATTTAAAAACGGTATAACTGTAAGTTAATTGATGTGATATTAGGGGATAGAGATTTAAAATACTACCTAGAGAAAGGTTGGATAGTAATTGAGCCATTGAGGGAGGATAGTATTAGGGAAAACGGTGTTGATTTAAGGGTGGGGAAGGAAATAGTAAGATTTAGACCAACTAATGAGGTATTTGATATTTATAGCCACCAAGATATGGAAAAATTTTTCATCAAGGAAAGAGGTGAGGAGTTTATAATTCATCCATTTGAGCATGTTTTACTTACTACTGAAGAATACGTAAGATTACCGCATGACATTATGGCCTTTGTAAATTTAAGGTCATCCTTTGCAAGGTTAGGACTATTCATACCCCCAACAATTGTTGATGCAGGATTTGAGGGCGAATTAACTATTGAGGTCGTTGGATCATCGTTTCCTATAAAGCTAAGGAGAGGTACAAGATTTCTTCACTTAATTTTCGCAAAAACCCTAACACCAGTAGAAAACCCGTATAGGGGAAAATATCAAGGTCAAAGGGGAGTAACATTACCTAAATTTAATCAACAAGAAACTTCCAAACTTTAGAATTCCCGTCATAATATGCAAGACCCTTAGTTACGAATATTCTAAATAGTTTAGCACTTTTCTCGTCTAATTTATTTGAAACTTCTTCTACATCTGATGAATGTATATTTGAAATCTTCTTACTAAATTCCTCCCAGAACTTAGGATGTATAGCGATTCTACCAGAGTCTGTCTCTATTACCTTTGCACCTTGCCTTTCCAATTTATCAAATAGCATATCTGGATTTTTTACTCTAATTTCTGACTCAAGCATAATACCTTCTTGCTCAAGTATTTCCATAGCAGTCTTTCTGGTTTTCTGTGTTGATTTCACTTCCTGCTTTTCGGTTTTCTGTGTTGTTTCAATCTTCTTTATTTCTCTACTCTGCTTAATTATAGATTCTATATCTTCTAACCTCTCAAGAATTTCTCCTATCTTTTTCTTAAGCTCTTGTATCTCTGAAGTATAAGGGTTTAACAAATCTTGAATTTTTCTTTCTAATTTGCTACTTATCTGAGAAATATCAGCCATTCCACTCTCATATTTGTATTTTCCAAATAATACAGCCTTTACATATTCAGATAATAAAGCAAATCCTTCCTCTCTGGCCCTTTTCTCTATCTCCCTATACTCTTCATCTGATAATTTTATTATGATATGTTTCAAACTTCTTCACAAAAACCTTTTAGATTTAAATTCATATAAGTTTGCATAATCTAAGACCAGAGTACTAAATAAGATTCTTTTTAAGTATTTACTGTCCCGAGTTAGACTTTTCAATTATAGTTTGTATTAAATTCTCTTCATATGGTACTCCTATAAATTCTACACTTCCATTAATTGCCATTGTTGGAACTGACATTACACCATACTTCTCTGCAATATCCTGGTTTTCATATGCCTCAATTATATCAGAAACTACATTACACTTACCTACTATGCAAGATTCGTATGCTATCATATTAGCCATTAATGCAGCATACGGACAATATGGACATGATGGTGTGACTATAGTTTCTATTAATACTTCTCCGTTTAATTTACTCCTAATTATTTGCTTTGTAGTTTCACTTAACCCGCTCTCTTTTTGAGAAATCCTAATAATAGTCTCTACCAACGCTCTTACTTCTTCACCTAAAGGCGTTCCTGTCCATCTAATTTTTCCATTTAATAGAGCAACTGTAGGAACTCTTTCAACATTGAACTCTTTAAATAATTTTTCATCTTTTGCCTTATCAATTACATGAACTCTTAATAACTTACCATCAGCCCCCTTAGGCGAGTTTTCACTCATAAACTCTAAGAATCTTTTTGTAACTTGACAATATCTACATGTTCTATCATTAGAGTCAATGAATACATAAACATCAACTGGATCTTTCATGTCCCTTAGTGCTTCAGCAAGTGCAGTTCTTACTTCTTCCGTAAAGAATTCTTCATATTCTGACATCTTATAACCCTATATTTTTATAACACGTTAGGCTACTTAAAAAATTGTCTTATTAAATTAATGATATGGTCTTTTTTTGCCTACTTCGAAAGGCTTATAAACCCTTACATGAGATGAATTAGGCTCAATCTCTCTAATAATTAATCCACTAAACCTCTTTATCTTAACCCTCTTATCTAGCCAACAGTCTGGTGAAAGTCCTGCTTTAATACAGGTTTCAGCTAAGAAAGTCTCCTCATCCCAGTTATACTCTATAGGTACTTGGGGGAGTAAGAGTCCACTATAAAGAATTCCATACTCTACTAAAAGTCCATCTTCTCCAACTCTTATTAATTTAGGAAGATCCCATCTATTCTCTATAACTATTTCTTCAGGTTTAGTTAGTACTGTAACTTCAAAAATAATTCTAGGAAGTTCATTTTTACTTAATGGTGGAAAACGTGGATCTGAGAACGCGGCAGCAACTGCTGCCCTGGCCACTATCTCTTTCAATGGTGCTACTGCATCTACAAACCCAATACAACCCCTCAGTGAGTAAGTATTCCCGCTTAACTCTTCTATCGTTACAAACGCTAAACCCTTCTTGTTTAATACCTCGTGGTTATACTCATTAAGATTTAATTTCTCTAACCCGAATCTTTGAAATACTGCCTTCTTTGCTATCTGTATTAACATTCTCCCTATCGTATCGTCTATTTCTTCTAATCTCACTAATTCGCTCTCCTCTTTCATCTCGTAATATTAACATCCTAGCCTTAAAAAGTATCTCATTCATTGTCTTCCAATGCCTTCCCTTCCAATATTCTTTTTTACATTTACTACACCTCCACCGTTCCTTATCAATCTTCTCTAAAACGGAATTACATAAAGCACATCTAGAAGCTTCTATGCTTATATCTAAATCTATTTTGTATTTTTTTGCAATTTTAGCCAAATTAAGAATTATATCGTCATTAGTATTTAATAGGAGACATTCAATACCTTTCTTTCTAGCCCTTATGTACAACCCCCTATCCCTAGTAATTAAAATTCTATTCTCCTCACTAGCCTTCTTTAATAGCCACCAATCTTCTGCAGTTCTTGAGTATAGGGTATCATAACCTAATATTCTAAGCCATCTAGCAACCCTACCTAGCATTGCATCTACTATAAATTTTTGAGATTGCATTTTCCTATATATTATAAATAACGAGAAGTATTAAAAACCAAGATATAAAGAATACTAATGTTCCTCTTAAATATAAATCATATTTAGAAGAGGCTCCAAAAATTTTAGATATAAAAATAGATAAAGAATATATTATTATTATTATAAATAAGCTGATGTTTATATTAAATAAAGATAATACTCCAGAGATAATACCGCCTATGAAGCCTAAGATACTTCTAGCTATAAGTATCTTATCTTCAGTATTCATCAAATAATAGAACCTTTTTAACTTTTTAGAATTTATTACTTCTTAAGCATAAGGCTGAAGGAATTGAAGAATTCAATGAACTATTATGATATACTTTCTGCTGTTTACGAGATGAATAATGAAATTGTAGGGTGTAGAGTTGATAATGTATTTTCTACTATAAGCGGAAATGTATATGTTTTTAGATTAATATGCAAGAATTTAGAAAAATTTCTGCTAATTGAACCGGGTAAGAGAATTCATCTTACTAAGTACACGAGGCTTAAGGAGTTAGATTCTAAGGTAATGAAATTAAGAGAATTAGTAAGGGACTCTATAGTACAGAATATAGAAGTAATAGATAGAGAAAGAATAGTCAAAATTACCTTAAGTAACGGAAATATTATATATATCGAGATAATACCTAGAGGAGTTTTAGTAGTAACTAACCTTGAAGACGTAATATTGTTTGCAAGTGAGTATAGAGAGATGAAAGACAGAAAAATAAAGCTTAATTTAAAATATGTTTTACCGCCGCGACAAGAATTAAAAGAAGATGATTTTCAAAAAATTCTTAAAAAAGGAAATTTATCTAAAATATTAGGAATACCTCAAGAGATTATAGAATTATTAAATCTTAAAATTAGTAAAATTGAAGAAATTGAAATAATAAAGAAAAAAATTGAAGAAATTGAAAACAATATAAAAAGTGGTAATATAGTTCCGTGTAAGGTTAGAGATACTATAGTTCCCTTTAATGTAGAGGGATGTATTAAGTATTCAGGGAGCTATAATGAAGCCTTAGACGAATATTTTTTAGAAATAGAGAAAAAAGAGAGTGAGGAGAAGCTAAAAGAAGAATTAGAGAAAGAGAGACAAAAGATAATTAACACTATAGAAAGTATTAAGTCCGAAATTTCTAATTTTAGAATTAAAGCAGAACAAGCAAGAAAAATCGCAGATTTATTAATGTTAAAAATGCAGGATGTTCAGGAAATTATTAATTCTCAAAAATTTAGAAAAGATATAAAATCAGATAAAATAATATTACAATTAGAAGGATTAGAAGTTGAGATAGATCCTAAGATCTCTATAGGCAAAAATGCGTCAATCTATTATGAAATTGCAAAAGAATATGAAGAAAAGATTAAATCTGCTATGAATTCGATCCAGAAACTTCAAGAGAGGTTAATGGAAATAGAAAGAGAAATTCTAGAAAAAAAAGAAGAAGTTAAAATTTCTATAAAGAAGAGGGAATGGTATGAGAGATATAGATGGTCATTTACAGTCAATAATCTCTTAGTTTTAGCGGGAAGGGATATAAGCCAAAACGAAAGTATAGTTAAAAAATACTTGACCAATAAGGATATATTCTTACATGCGGACATTCAAGGCGCTGCGGCTACGGTATTAAAGACAGATGATGGTAAGTTTAGCGAAGATGATATAAATGATGCAGCATTAATAGCAGGTTGTTATTCGAAGGCATGGAAAATTGGTTTCGGTTCTATAGAAGTATATTGGGTTTATGGATCTCAAGTTTCTAAATCACCACCAAGTGGTGAATATTTACAAAAGGGTTCATTTATGATTTATGGTAAGAAGAATTATGTTAAAGTAAAGTTAGAATTGTATCTTGGTCTTGAGAAGATTGAGAATAGTTTTAGGGTAATAGTTGGAAGTGAGAGGGTAGTAAAGAATAGGGCTTACAAGATATATTTTAAAATAGTTCCAGGAAATACGGATCCATCAAAACTTTCTGAAAAGATTTTAAAAATCTTAACTAAAGAGCTTAATTTGAAAGGTCTAAGTGTATTAAAAGATGAAATTATAAGGGCACTTCCAGGTAAGTCAGAAATAGATAAAGTAATAAAGATAGAATAAAGAGTAAATAATAGTAAGAATGAGAGTTACTACATTAGCGGAAAAAGTAGCATTAATAATGCCTAATGATTACAAAGTGCTTAAAATTCTATATGAATTAAGAACCAGATATGAAAGAGTTCCTCTAGATGTAATTAAAGCTAGTTCGAAAATGAGTGAAAATGAATTAAAAGACTCAATTTTGAAATTAACTAAATTAAGGCTAATATATAAATACACTAATGGTATTGTTGGTTATAGATTAAATTTTAGTGGGCTAGATGTTTTAGCTACAAAGACGTTAGCGAGTTCTAACATTATTAAATCATTAGGAATTATAATTGGTGAAGGAAAGGAAAGTAATGTATATTTTGCAAAAACATCTGAAGATTTAACTGTTGTAGTTAAATACCATAGAATAGGTAGGTCGAGCTTTAAGAATGCTAAAAGGCTAAGGAATTTTAAAGGAAAAGACTGGATCTCTATATCAGTTGAAAATGCAAGAAGAGAGTACGAAGCATTAAAATGTATTTCTGAAAATGGAGGGAATGTGCCGAAGGTTTATGGGTATGCATATAATGCAGTAGTTATGGATTACATTGAAGGTAGGGAAATTACAGAATTAAATCTAGAAAATCCAGAAGATGCATTAAATGACATATTTGCAACTTTACGTATAGCATATAAATACTGTGACTGTATTATCCATGGTGATTTAAGTCCCTATAACGTTTTATATGATATAAATGAAAATAAAATATTTATAATCGATTGGCCACAAGCTCAAAAGAATAATATTGATATGTTAGTAAGGGATATTCAAAATATCTTAAAATATTTTAAAAAGAAATATAATATAAATAGAGATTTAAATGAAATTATAAATTATATTACAAGTTAGGTGAGACATTGAGAGTAATTGGAGTGGATTTAGAAACGGGTTCGAGCCCTTCTTCAATAAAGCAAGCTAAATATTCTGTTGTAATACTAAATGATAAGAACGAGATAGAATATAAGTCTGAAGAAGTAACCTTAGCACGCCTAATAAGATTAATATGGGAATTTAGGCCTACTATACTTGCTTTAGATAATATTTATGAACTCGGAAGTGACGAGAGGGTCCTAAGGCGTATAATCTCCTTGCTACCTTCAGACTTATCAATAATTCAGGTAACATATGTAAATGGAGAATTTAAAGATATTAAGGAGTTGGCAAAAAATTTTTTCAATGATATCCAAGGGAAATTATCTCCATCAAAAACTGCTTATTTATGTGCCTTTTTAGCACTTCGGGGTATCGGAACTAAGATAAAGGCAGTTGAGACTAAAACTAAGATAATAGTATCTAGAGGGAGAAGTTTAGGTCCAGGCGGGATGAGTCAGAACAGATATAAAAGGCATTTAAGGGGGCTTGTTCTAAGGGTAACGAAGAGAATAAAAGAACAACTAGATTCCCATGGTTTTGACTATGACTTAATTGTAAAAAGATCAAAGAGTGGAATAGAAAGGGCAGTATTTATAGTATATTCTCCACGTGAATCACTATATGGTATAATAAAGAAAATGAAGGGGCATGATGTTGTTGTAGATATAAAGCCAGTACTAAAGACTAAGATAAAGTTTGAAAGTGATATAAAGTCAAGGAAAAAGCCATTAATAGTCGGTATTGACCCCGGTATAGAAGTTGGTATATCAGCATTAGACCTTTATGGAAATATTGTACTAATGACGAGTAAGCGTGGAATTGATAGGGATGATATAGTAAATATAATTTCTAACTATGGGTATCCAGTTATAATTGCAACAGACGTTCAAGAAGTCCCAGACGCTGTAAAGAAAATAGCATCTATTACCGGCTCAAGAATATATTATCAATCTAAACCTCTAACAGTTGACGAAAAGCAAAGAATAGTTTTTGACTTTATTAAAGATTCTGGATTAAAGGTAGAAAATACTCACATAAGAGACTCATTAGTTGCAGCAATTACTGCATATCGTGAGTTAGAAGAAAAGTTTAGGCAAGCTCAAAGTATAATAAGTAGACTCGAATTAGATGTAGATGAAGAGGAGATATTAGAGTGTATAGCAAAAGAGAATTCAGTTTCAAGTTGTATAGAGAAAGAGATAGAAAAATCTATTTCATATGATTCTAAAACTTTTGACTCAGAGTTAAGTAAAAAGAATATCTTAAGTAATGTGAATAAGATAATAGAGGATCCTGAAAAACAAAGAGAACTAATTGAATTAAAACGAGAACTGGAAAGGTATAAGTTATTAACAAAGAAATTAATTAGAGAGAAGGAAGAAGTTGAGAGGAGATTAGATGAATTAAAGAGAAGTATAAATATAGATATTCAAAAAGATAGAAAAGTTTATGAACTAGAATTACAATTAAAAGATAAAAGCAAAATTATTAAAAATTTACAATTACAGATAGATTTTTATAAATCTGAGATAGATAAGTTAAAGGATATTATAGAGAATTTATCTAGAGGTAATTATTTAATAATAAGAGATGGTGAAAGTAAGGGTAGGCTAAGATTTGAAAATGGTGAATTATATATTATGGACGAAAGAGTTAATAAAGAGATAGCAAAATATATAGGTAGTAATTTTATAATTATAGATAATAAAATAATAGAAGATGTAGAGATATTAAGGCAAGAAAGGAACATCTTTGAATCCTCTAAACTCGATTTGTATAAGATAATCAATGAATATAGAGCATCTCGCCTTAAAACAAGATAGTCTTTCCTTCTAATATAATTTCCGTGATTTTATTAATATTAGCTAATTCTTCATCTACTATTCCTTCAACTTCTCTCTTTACATTCTGCGTAATTTCGCCAGTATATGTTGAAATTTCTACATTTGCCACTAACGGGTCATCTATTGGTCTTCCTATCTGACCTAAAATTTCTACTTGCACATTCCTAACTTCCTTAACTTCACTTACAACCTTTTTTGCTATTAGATTCGCAATAACATTATATATTTTACCTACATGACTAACGGGATTCTTACCCGCTGTAGCTTCTAATGACATAGGTCTCATTGGAGTTATTAATCCAGTAGCTCTATTACCTCTTCCAGTCATACCATCATCTCCATGTTCTGCAGAAGTTCCCGTTACTGTTAGGTAGAATATACCCCTCTCTATCTTGTCTCCAGTATTTACATGTACTCTAACTTCATAATCTGGAACAAGTCTTGATGCAAGTTTAAGTACTTCATTTTTAACTTGTTCTTTAACCGATAAGTAATGTTGCTGATCTTCTATTAACTTACTAATCATAGCAACTGCAATTGTAAGATCAATTTCTTTTCCCTTTCTTAAACCCATAACCTTTACATCTTCCCCAGTTTCTGGTAACTTCGCTTTAAATTCTCTTGAATTTAATAACCTTTCTGTTTGAAATACCAAGTTCTCTAAATCTGAAAATGGAGCAAATCCTACACCAAAACTAGTATCATTAGAAAGTGGAGTACTTTTCTTTCCTGCTTCAAATAATCCTACTAGGTCAATAGAACCTTTTCCTATTTTATAGTCAATTATTACATGCCTCTCAGGATCAAGATATCTAAAATTATTTTTAATCCATTCCTTAACACTCTCAATAATTATCGTACCTACCGGTATTTGTTCAACTCCAGACTCTGTCTTAACTTCTGTTGTAGCCCTTCCAGATACTATTATGTATATAGGTTGTAATACTTCTCCACCTTTAAACTTTGGAGATGCCTGACCTCCTACAACTAGTGTTTTATCTAAATTGTGATGTAAAATTGTGGAATAATTTTTCAGATAGTATAGAGAAAGCTTTCTACTAGCTTCTTCTGAAGCGGAATCTGCAATATAATCTGGATGCCCTGTTCCTTTTCTCTCTACTAATTCTACTGGTAATGAATTTATGTCAGGAATTTTAGAAGGTTGCACTACTATATTTCTCATTTTATTTAGTTCCCTCCTTATTCATTATAGTCTCATAGTCTACGCTAACATAAAGTATATTACTTCCCCTTATCAATACCCTACCATATTTAGCAACTGGCTCTGAAGTACCTTCTCTTATTTCTGTGGAATCTCTCAATACTAAATTCATTGTAGCATCGCTTTGTTCTAGTTTTCCAATATAAGTTGTACCATCTTTTAATTTTACCAATACTATTCTATTTACTGCAGTTCTAAGATTTTTTAATGGACTATCTGTTTTTGTCTGACTCAAGTAATTCACTCATTAAACGTAAGTACAAATTGGCTATATAAATATAATATCACTAAACTCCCCTAAATTATTATGATTAGGGAATCGATTTAAGAGTTTTTATTTTCTGACTTATTAATTATGGAATTAATTATATCTAATCCAGAGGATATAGCAAAAATCTCTGAAGCTTTATCCTCGATAACCCGAGTTAAAATATTAAAATTAATTGGAAAGGAGAGTTTAGGAGTTACAGAGATAAGTGAAATATTAAAAATGAGTAAAGGTAATATAAGTAGTCAGATCTCACTTTTAGAATCCTTAGGACTTGTTGAAATAAGTTATGGCCCAGGGATTAAAGGTCTAAAAAAGCTAGTGAAACTGAAATATGACAAAATAATAATAGACTTAAGTTCGCAAACCACTACAAGCTTTCAAGAAACTGACAAATAGTGGTGAGGGTCTTAACGGTCTACTCTTAAATTCTGGATGAAATTGAGTGGCTACAAAGAATTTATGAGAAGGTAACTCTATTACCTCAACTAAACCATTTTCACTAACCCCAGATATAACTAAACCATACTTCTCTAGAATATCTACATATGCTGGGTTTACTTCATATCTATGTCTATGCCTTTCTGTAATGACTTTGGATTTATAAATTGAATAAATTAACGTATCTTCCTTTAATATTATCTTCTGTGCGCCTAACCTCATCGTACCTCCAATTTGTGTTATGTTCTTCTGGTCATCAAGTAAAGTTATTACTGGATGTGGAGTATTTGGGTCTACCTCTGTAGTATGTGCATTTTTAAGTCCTATTACGTTTCTAGCGAACTCTACTACAGCTAACTGAAGCCCGAAACAAATTCCTAAAAATGGAATATTATTCTCTCTAGCAAACCTAATCGCATTAATCTTTCCTTCCACACCTCTAGCTCCAAATCCTGGAAGTACTATTATTCCGTCAACTTTTTTTAATTTTTCCATTGCTTCACTATTATTTTCGAGTTCAGTAGAATCTATCCAAATTAAATTAGGTTTAAGCTTAAGTAGTGCAGATGCATGATATATTGCCTCTTTTATACTAATATAACTATCTTTTAGTTTTGTATATTTTCCAACCAATGCAATATTTACTTCATGTTCAGCAGATTTCAGATTATTAATGAACTTTATCCAGTCTGTAAGATCTAGCTCTCTATCTGCAAGTTTTAATTTTTTAATAATCGCTTTTCCTAATCCTTGTTCCTCTAGCACTATAGGAACTTCATATACGAGATTTACATCATAATTACTAAAGATATATTCCGGTTTTACGTTTGTGAATAATGCTATCTTTCTTTTAGTCTCTTCATCTAAAGGAATACTAGATCTTGCAATTATAATATCTGGCTGTATTCCAATTCTTCTTAGTTCTTGAACACTATGCTGTAATGGTTTAGTTTTTAGTTCTCCAGTTACCTTAAGATATTCTACTAATGCAACATGGATAAAAATTACATTATCTTCTTCCTCTAATTTAAGTTGTCTTACTGCTTCAAGAAATGGTAAACCCTCGATATCACCTACAGTTCCACCAATTTCAACAACAATTATCTCTGCATTAGAATTCTTACCCGCCTTCCTTATCATACTTTTAATTTCATCAGTTACATGTGGAATTATTTGAACAGTTTGGCCTAAATACTTACCCTCTCTTTCCTTTTTAATAACCTCGAAATAAACCTTTCCAGCAGTGATATTATTATACTTACTCGTTTGAATGTCTACGAATCTCTCATAATGTCCTAAATCTAGGTCAGTTTCTGCACCATCTTCAGTAACAAATACTTCTCCATGTGCATATGGATTCATAGTGCCTGCATCGACATTTAAATAAGGATCTATCTTAACTAAGGTTACATTATAACCTCTAGACTTCAATAGCAATCCAATTGATGCAGCAACCGTACCCTTACCTACGCTAGACAATACCCCACCAGTAATAATTATATATTTCAATTAAATCACAGAGAAATTACACATCTACAACTTTTAAATCTAAACTATAGGCTAAATTAATAATACCCTATCCTATTTGAAAATTGTGAGAGAGGAATTATTAAGAAAGTTAAGGGAAAGGAAAAATTTACAAGTTGCACTAGATTTAACAAATATACAAGATGCAGTAAGGATAGCTCAGAAGGCCATTGATGCTGGTGCAGACATAATCGAAGCTGGAACTCCCCTAATAAAGGCAGAAGGATATAGAGGTTTAAGAACCTTAAGGGAAAACATTGGTAATAAGGTTCTTTTAGCAGACATGAAAACAGCGGATGCAGGCGATATAGAAGTTGAGATTGCAAAGATTGGTGGCTCAGATATAATTACAGTATTGGGCATAATGGACGACTCAACTATAGAAATTGCTGTAAAGAAGGCAAGAGAAAATGAAATGCTTGTTGAAGCTGATCTAATTAATGTAAAAGATGTTGTACAAAGATCTAAAGAATTGAGAGATCTAGGAGTGGATATTATAGGCTTACATGTTGGTATTGATGTTCAAAGAAAAAGAGGAATTACAGTAGCTGAGTTGCATGAAGAGATTAAAGAAATAAGTAGATTAGGCGTGTTAGTCTCTGTTGCTGGTGGTCTTAATTCTAGTAATATAATTAATCTTATTAATTTACCTATAAATATTTACGTCGTCGGTAGTGCGATAACTAGGAGCAGAGACCCTTATGCTTCAACGCTCGAGATCGTTAAGATAATAAAGGGGATGAAATAAATTAGTATTAGGTGTTAAATTTTGTCACAAGCTGGGTCACAGACTAGCAGGAAGGAGTTAAAAATAGTTACAAAACAAGTAATTAACCCTAATATAATTCTAGAAGATAAGAAAAAATTATATCTACTTTATTTAATAAAGCAAATGGAAAGTATTTCAGAAAAAGGTATGTTATTATTGATAAATGAGTTAAAAAATAAAAGTATAGATTTAGGCTATAATATTATACAAATAGGAAATAATATTTCGAGCCCTGCTTTAAAGGAAGATATCACTTCATTATTATATCTAGGTTACATCGAGATAGATCAAGTTACAAAGCGCCTTAAGGTTACTAATAAAGGCTTAGAAGTTCTCGAAAATTCAAGTATAGATGAAGGATTTAAAAATAATTTAAATCAGGCTTTAAACGAGTTAAAAACTAAAATTACAGCAATAGAGCAAGAATACATGCTAAAGTTAAGGAATGAAAGAAAAATGCTTAGGAGATAATTTACATCGTAGTCATTGTACCTCTTCTTCCTTGTACCCCTTGTTCTTCACTAATTAACGGTCTGGTCCAAATTAATGGATCTAATTTCCCTTCTTTACTTAACTTCATTATTATTTCTTTAAATTGAGTAGTATGTCTAATATCAAGCTCTAATAATTGTTGTAATAAGGACCAACTAGTTTTCCTAACATCTTCTAGCATTTCTTTAGGCATATGCTTAATTACCATAGGATCTTGTAACCATTGATCAAAAGCTCTTATAGTTCTTATAATATGCTGGAATGCAGTTCTTGCTGCTAGTATTAAATCTAATCTATCCTCTGTCTCATTTGCATACTTCTTCTCAAGCTCTCTTAATGTATTCAATAAATTTTTTTGCATTTTTATCCATTCATCTAAATTTGCGAGAAATCCGCTTTCCATTTGTTGTCCCATAGTTTCTTATCACTTTCCCCCTTAATAAGCTCTAATAGTTAACTCTTAAGGTTAAATGGAAGGCCATTCTCCACTATATCTTTAGGTAATTCATCCTTATGTCTAGCCAAAAATTTTAATTCCTCTTCTTTTCTTCTTAAATTATCTGGTAGCATTCTAGGGATTTCATCTATTATAGGATACCATCTCCTACAATTATCACAATATAATAGGCCTTCCACAATTTCGTATTTTATACATTCCTCGCAAGGAGGATTTTGAAGTTCACTAACTTGCCTATCTTTATATGAACAATAAATTTCACATAAAGGCTTTGTTTCATTAATTTCTCTTTGTACAGTATTTTTTGAAAATATAAATAGCCTTAGAGGAAATTTCTTGCACATAGGACAAGCTAAAAGATCCATTAACCTATACTTCAACTTCCTTCTAATGCTAACTTCTGAATTTCACTTAATAATTTTTGTGCAGATTCAACATCTTTAGCCTCTAGCATGATTCTCAATATAGGCTCAGTACCACTCTTTCTAACTAGAAACCAAAAATCTTTCCCAATAACTTTAACCCCATCAATAGTTATTACAGTACCTTTATTGCCATATATTCTTATCAAATCTTCATATAGCTTATTAACGTTTTTAACTTTATTTAAAGGTATTTTCGTTTTTAAAGGATAATAGTTTGGTAATTTATTAAAAAGTTCTGCAGAGGAAATATTCTCGATAGCTAGTAACTCTAGCATTAGTGCAAAAGTCATCCCACCATCCCTTACATATTGATGAGGAGGAAAAATAAAACCACCATTTTCCTCAAATCCCGCTATGCCGTTCTCTTGCTTTAACTTATATGCAATTCCTATACTCCCCACGGGAGTCCACACAATTCTAAATGATTTAGGAGAAAGATACTCCTCTACAAGCCCAGATGAAGATACTGCAGTAACAACTACTTTCTGCCTAGTTCCTCCTTTTTCCTTATTCCATGCATATTCTGCTAATAAAGTACCACTTCTATCACCCCATTGAATCCTACCTAACGAATCTATAAATATCGCTCTATCTGCATCACCATCATGTGCCACACCTAAATCTACGCCAAGGCTCTTAGCTATTATCGATGTTTCCTGTAATGTTTCCATAGTAGGCTCTGGATGTCTTGCAGGAAAATAAGGGTCTAAATTTCCATTAATTACATAATACTTACAGCATAACTCTCTAGCTATTGTTGGTGACGTTAATGATCCAACACTATTCCCTGGATCAATTAAAACTCTAAAATTTTTTGAACAAATCTTTTCTTTATCTACATGTGATAAAATTCCTTGAACATAATTCGATATGACTTTGTCCTCCTTTTTTACTTCATTAAATAATTCTAGCCAATCTACTGAGAGAAACTTCTCATTAAAGAAGTACTCCTCTACTTCCTCTTCAGCTTCTCTATTAATTTCTATACCTTCATGACTTATTACCTTTATACCATTATACTCTGGCGGATTATGGCTAGCAGTAACTATTACTCCCCCATCGTACCCTAAAGTTTTGACAGCATATTGTAGTGCAGGAGTTGGTGCTAAACCACCTTCAAATACTCTAACTCCCACACTTAACAAGCCACTTTCCAATGCTCTTAGTATCATCTCCCCACCAGCTCTAACATCCCTCCCTATAAGTATCTTTGAACCTTTACCGAAATAAGAACCAATTGCCTTTCCTAACCTAAGTGCAAGTTCTGGAGTTAATTCTCTATTAATAACACCCCTTACACCGTCAGTACCAAATAGCCTACCCATGATATAACTTAGTCTTTATCCATTAAAAATATCAGTACTCAAGACCTTCTTCATTTTTTATCTGTACCCTTTTCTCATCATCATATTTTTCTTGATAATAAAATATAATATAAATTTTGCAACACAGCTTTACACTTATATTTAAACATGTAAATTTGTGTATAAGTATAGGGGATAAAGATTTAAATCTAAATTCAAAAGTATAAACACAGATAGAAATGTTACAGCAAGAAGGATTATTAATTAAGTACAGATTTGCTACGATTGAAGATGCTGATAAAATTTATAAATTATATCAGAGGCTATCTGCTGAAGACATATATTATAGATTCTTTTCCTTAAGGAAAATATTTAAAGAAGATATAATAAGAAATTTGACTTCTAAAGATAAGATAATAGTAGTTGCTGAGGTAAATGGAGAAATAGTAGGTGAAGTAACATTATGTGGTGATGGAGAATTTGGAATAGTAGTAGACCCTAGATATAGGAATCATGGTATAGGATATAATCTTCTGAAGTTCATAATTAATGAGGCAAAAAAGCTCGGTTTACCACAGATTAAATTTTATGCATTGGCAACAAATACTCCAATGATAAAACTAGGTAAGAAGCTAGGTTTTAAGATAGTTTATAATGGAGATGGTGAAGTTTTGGGAATATTAGATTTAAGAAATTATTATAATTAATAGAACTCTATTTTGTATTACCGAATACAACTATTTAAAAGATAATACAACGTTAGAAATACCACATGGCTGTAGCTAAAATAATAATTGCAATGATTTTAATTTTAGGGATCGTTTTTGTATTAACGCATTTAACTCCATCAAATCAAGTATCTTCTTCACCACAAACGATAGAGACAAAGGAGTTATCTAACTTTACTTATCTTATCTATCAATTTCATATAACCTCTAATTCTACTTCTGATATCTCATACCCAATAAGTTTAGATCATGCAGGTAAAGTTAACATAACCATAACGTCAGTGATGCCAATTCATATAATTCTATATAATAATTCAAAAGTAGTAATTAATGAGTATGGCAGTTATTTAAAATATAGCTTCTACTCTAATAAGAATTTGACGTTTAGATTTTTGGGGGACTACATTGATGTTAGAGTAACGATTTTATTAAGCTGAAATTATTTTATTATCCATGGTATGAATTATTTTTATGATGCACATTGTCATTATAATTTTATTAAAAGTAAAAAATATAAAGATTTTATAATAGCAGCAGTTTCAATGGATTATCTTACTTCAATTGAAACTCTTTCAATTTCCGATAAGAATATTTTAAGAGGAATTGGAATTCACCCATGGAGAGTTCATGAGGAGAATATTGAAAGAGTTTTACCACTTATAAATAATGCAGACTTCATAGGGGAGGTTGGTTTAGATTTTAGATTTGCTAAGGCCCCAAAAGACCTCCAGATTGAGGTTTTTAAGAAATTTATTCTTAATTCGGAAGATAAGACCTTAAATGTACATGCATTAGATGCATGGAGAGAAACTTTTGACTTATTAGTAAAATATAACGTTAAGAGGGCCATATTTCATTGGTATACCGGGCCGATTGATCTCTTGAAGGATATAGAGGCTATGGGTTACTTCATAACTGTTAACCCATCCGTAACGTTTCAGAAAAAACATCAGGAGGTAGTAGAGAAGGCAGATATAAGCATCATCTTAACGGAGAGCGATGGTGGATATGAGTATAGAGGTAGAATGCTTGAGCCTATACATATAATAGAAGCTTTAGAATATATATCTAAAGTAAAGGAAATAGATATAAACGAATTAAATAAGATAATTAAAAATAATTTTAATAAGGCTTTTAATTTTAAGAAATAATTATAGTTTGTTAACTTCTTTTTTCATCTCTTCGATAACTTTTTTTATCTCCTCCATCGATGCCTCATCCTCTAATGTAGATAGATCCCCAATAGGATTTCCTAATAATACAGCTTTGATTACTCTCCTCATCACCTTTCCCGATCTAGTTTTAGGCAACTTACTAATAAAATGTATTGTCGGCACTGCAATGGGTCCCATGTTCCTCTTTACATGTTCTTGGATGTCCTTTGCTAAACTTTCACTTTTTTCAAAACCCAGTTTAAGTACTACAAAAGCATGTATAGATTCGCCCTTAACTGGGTCTGGTATTCCTACTACTCCAGCCTCTGCGACTGCTGGATGCGATGTAATTATCGATTCTAATTCACCTGCACCTATTCTATGTCCAGCAACTTTTATAGTCTCATCAGCTCTTCCACTTACTGTTATATATCCATCTTCATCATAATATGCAAAATCACCAGTATAGTAAACGTCCTTGAATTTTGCAAAATAGCTCTTATATAACCTCTCACTATTAGCATCATTCCACATACCTATCATCATAGATGGTGGATAAGGCGGAAGTAAAACTAAGTATCCTTTCTCATTTGGACTAGCCTCATTGCCAGAATCAGTATAAACTTTCACCCTATTACCAGGTAATGGTAACCCGCAGACTGGCCCAGGCTTCATGCGTAAGTATATTAAACCTGGCATATATCCTATATTCGGAGCTCCCGTTTCCGTTTGCCACCATTGATGCGACATGTAAACATTACCTCTTCCTATAACTTCTAATCCAAATTTCCATGGTGCAAAGTTTAAGGGTTCTCCATTAGTTATTATAACCTTTAAAGAGGATAAATCATAATCTTTTATAATGTTCTCTCCATACCTCATCATATACCTTAATGCAGTAGCTGATGTTCCAAATGCTGTAGCTCTGTACTTCTCTATTATTTCAGCCCATTTGCTAGGATAAGGATAGTCTGGTGCACTCTCATAAATTATTACAGTCCTACCTAATACTAATGGTGCGTAGGTAATATAGGAATGGCCAACTACCCATCCTATATCTGAGGTATTATATAAGGCTGAATCTTCATCATCTAGACCATAAGTTAAAATTCCCATATATGCAGTTCCTACTAAATATCCACCAGTACTATGAACTATTCCCTTCGGTTTACCGGTAGTTCCGGAGGTATAAAGGATATACAATGGATGTGTAGCTTCTACACTAACTGGTTCTATATATTTATACTTACCAATCTTTTCAAATTCGATATCCCTCTTCTCGTTAAATGAAACTTCTATGCCTAACCTTCTCCAAATAATTACATTTTTTACTGGACTTTTATCACCTAAGATCTTTAAAGCTTCATCAACTGTCTTCTTTAATTCTACTAGTTTACCCCTTCTATAGAAACCATCTGCAGTAATAATTACTTTAGATTCGGCATCAAGTATCCGATCTGCTAGTGCTTGAGCACCAAATCCTGCAAATACCACGCTATGTATTGCGCCTATCCTAACTGTTGCAAGCATTGCTATAATTCCTTCAGGGGTTAATGGCATATATATTGTAACTCTATCACCTTTAGTTACCCCTAATTGTTTCAGTGCATTAGACCACTTATTTACCTCATAAAATAGTTCCTGGTAAGTTATACTTCTTCTTTCCCCTATTTCACTTTCCCAAATTATTGCAGCCTTATATTTTCTAGGTGAATTTAAATGTCTATCTACAGCATTATAGCTAGCATTTAGTTCACCACCAATAAACCATTTCGTTAAATATCCATCTTGCTTAAATACTTGATACCATGGTTTAAACCAATCAATTAATTCGCTAGCAATCTTAGTCCAAAATTTTTCCGGCTCTTCCATACTCTCCTTATATATTTTTTTATAAATATTGTAATTATAATCACTTACTTCTTTTTCATTTTGATTCTTTTTATATTCATCAATAAACCCTTCCATGTTCATTATTATCACTTAAATTATATAAAATAGAGGTTTATATTCTATGATAATCTTTCTGGGATTGAAGTTATATTTTATTGATTTTTAATGGAATTAATAACTATTGCAATAACTAGAGTCAGCATAGAAGATAGAATGATTAGTAAATCAGGGGTATTAACTAAGTAAGAAATTAGATACCCTATTAACCATGCAATAGATTGCAATGAATTAATAACCGATATTAATTTAGGAGAATCTTTAGGAATAGTATATTCTAAAGATAATGGGATTATACTTTCCCATAAGCCAAAGAAAATGACAGTGAAAGGAGTATAATATGTTAATACTATAAGGGAGAATAAAATAAGCGAAGTTATTAACAAGTGTTTTGTCTTTTTTAATTTATAATGTAAAAATACTAGAACCATTCCCAATATTTCTGCTAATGTTGATAAAATTCCTATCTCAATATAATTTAGATTATATTTATTATAAACATATAAATATATAAAAGGTGATACTACTGCTATCGGAATAATACAGATTAAGGGGATAAATAATTTTTTTAATTTTAAATTAATTTTTATATAATTATTATAAACAATTTTATTAACAGTAATATTATGAATATGGAATATAGGTAAGGCAGATGTTATAAAGAAGATACCGGCAAAGATAAATATTGTTCTTATTCCAAAATTTTCTGCTATTAAACCTCCTAAATAAGGGCATATCAGAGAGGGCAGAATTGAGTATCCCCATGTTAGCGATATATAACCTTTTCCCATAGATGATAGGTAAAGATAGTAGTTAGGTAGGGATAAGGCATAAAGATAGTAAACAAATTGAAATAATAATGCAGAGGTAAAGTCGTATGAAAATGAAAGTAAAATCAATCCCATACCACTAAGTGACATTGAGATAATTATAGTATTTTTATAGCCAATCTTCTCACCTAATATTCCGCCTATTATCGGTAGTGAAATACCAAAAAATTGTGATATTAAGTAAAATTTTGGAATCTCTGATTCATTAAAAATCTTACTTAAGAATATTGATAAGAAGGGGTAGAAAAGATAATATCCTATACTCCAAAATACCCAGCTTAGTATTAATGGTATAGCTTTCCTATTCACGTATAAAATAAATACTACTGAAGTATTTATTTTTATTTAATTTGATATTTTATTTTTGTAAATAATATAGTTAATATGATGGTGGACCGGCCGGGATTTGAACCCGGGACCTCTCGGGTGCAAGCCGAGCACTCTTCCAGGCTGAGCTACCGGCCCATAACTATTATACTCTGCTCATCTTAAAAATTTACTCAATACTGAATCTAAATCATACTCAAACTCATCATTAGTAGGTTCAAGAAATAGAGGTCTCGTTAAGTGCCTATAATATCTAGTCTGATATACTCCTACACTTATGCTCCTAGCGACTTCTTCCATTTCTTTCTCTTTATAAAACTTCCTATTGCATCTCTTACATCTAAATCCCTTATTTTTTCCTAAGGATTCAGAGGAAGAACCACAATATGGACATTTAGGGTTTCTTATATTATATTTCGGTACTAATTTAAGGATTTCAATTCTTTCGGCCTCAATTATCACATTATTATCGTAGAATGAAGGCTTTACTGCACCTATTACTTTTATTACGTCATCTCGCTCTAGTTCTCTCACACCAATATTTAATTCTCCAGTCTCTTTAAATACTATAATATCCATTCCTTCATTTGTACTAATTAAAACATCGCCACCCTCAAGCACCTTAACTTCCTTAACTGTAACAACACCGTAAAATGTCTGATAAGGCTTTTCACCTGGCTTAACTAAATGGGCATCAGTACCTTGGTTAGTTTTAAAGATCATAATTTTATCCACTTCTTCTTCTGCAATCTTTCTAATTTCATCTGGATCTATTATTCCAAGATTTGTAACTCTAATCCCAAATAATACGGGATCGTTTCCTTTAGGGGTTATAAGTGGTATACCCTTAATGTAATCATAATTAGCGAATGTTATAGGAAAATATTTTCTATCAAAATTTAATAAATTATTAATATTAATTTTTCTATCTTTTCCAATATTCTCATATTTTCGATAATATATAATTTCGTATGTAATATTACCTTTAAAACCTATCGCGGCTAAACTACCAATGACTCCCCTAGAACCCCTATATTTTACGTTAAATTTTGAAATTATATCTTTAATAGTTGAATTAGTTATGATATCAGACAATGCCTTAATATAAAATTGGAAAAATTGTTCTCTTTCACTATAAGGAATAACTACCACTCCAGGCTTTCTATCGTACTTGAAACCCCTTGAGACTTTTTCTACATAATCTACACTTTCATTCCATACTATGTCCAGAATTTCCTCAATACTTCTTTCAGTTTCAATCTTTACTGTAACTGCACCATTACCTCTAGTTTTCCAAGGTACATTAGGATTTAATCTAATAAGGTAAGGTAGATCAATAATTTTTAAATTAGTTATTTTTTTAAATTTTTCAATCAATAATGTAGCAAAATGAGTAGTACAACCACCCTCTGGAGAATCATGATCATCAATACCTATAATTAATTTCATATAATATTAAAAAAGAAGAAGAGAAAAATAAATATTTATTTTCTAGAAATACTTTTACCTTCCATAACTATCATCGTTAAAGTGGACCTAACCTTTGGTATCTTTCTTATTACGTTAGTTACTATATCCTTTAATTTCTCTATACTCTCAGCTTCTACTTTTGCTACTATATCATATACACCATAGACTATGTAAGCTTCAGTTACTTCATTTATTCCCCTTAATTTCTCCATAACCTCATCTTCTCCTCCTGCATCTGTGTTTATTAGGACTATTGCAGCCGGCAACTTTAATACCAATTTGGTGAAGTATTTAGAATTATAAGAACTTTGCGCTCCAATATTAAGGTTTATATAATAGATTTTGATCAAGACGATCCGAAAAAATGTACTGGAAAAAAGCTAGTAAGGTTAGGTTATGGTAGGTTTATCAAAAGGCCTAAAGGTATAATATTAAATCCTTACTCAAAAAGGATATTGTCAATAGAAGATAAGAGTATTATACTAAGAAGAGGTATAACAGTAATTGATTCTTCGTGGAAAAGTAGTGATGAAACATTTTTTAAAAGATTTTATACTAACTCGCGTAGATTACCGTTTTTACTTGCAGGAAATCCAATAAATTATGCAAAAGCTTACATCTTATCTAGTCTAGAGGCAATAGTTGCATCGTTTTATATTATAGATGAAATTGATTTGGCCTTAGAAATTGCAAGTAAGATTAAATGGGGAATGACTTTTATAAACCTAAATAGAGAATTACTAGAGAGTTATCGTGGAAAATCTAGTGAAGAAATTTTGAAAATCGAAAGGGAAATTCTAAATGAGAGGGAGCCCCAGTAGTAACCCAGCTTCTGTTTTGAGGGGGCATTCGGCTATGCGTACTTGGGGGATCATGACCCCTTTCATCTCCCCCTTACTTACTCCAGGAGGGACTGCCGTTTCAAGCCACATAGGGCATCTCCTGCACCTATACTCGTTACCGAGTATAGGATAGCATTCATCTTCATCTTGCCCTATGTGGCTTTCGTTTCTGTGCAGTTGCCAGGGGGCCTACCCCTACCGCTTGCGCGGTCTCCTTGGGTCAGGAGGCTGGAGTTTCCTCAGGGGATTTCCCCCGTGAGCCCCCCACTGGGGCTCCCTCACTATTTTTTATGATATACTTTAATATATCACTTCTGGTAACTATACCTATAGGTCTTAGTTTATTATCTATTACTAATACCGCAGGGTAGGTTGTAAGCATTTGTGAAACTATATTTATTGGTTTACTTTCGTCAACTAATGGAGGTAGATCACTCATCACGTCTTTCGCCTTCAACGACTTTCCAGAAGCTCTAAGTACTTTCTTTAACAACACGAAATCGTATACCATTCCTTTAACCTTTCCATCTTTATCTACAACTGGTAATTGGGATATACCATACCTTTCCATCTTCTCTATAATACTTTTTACATCTTCATCTTCATCTGCTACTATTACTGGTGTCGTCATTACTTTCTTTACCGTCTCGTTAACGTTTATTTCTTCAACTAATTCTTCAATAATCCTTTTGACTATTGATAGTTTAGGGTCAATTTTTCCAGATTCAATTTTTGCTATAAGTGATTGAGAAACTCCAATTCTCTTTGCAAGTTCACTTTGAGTTAAGCCTGCTAATTCCCTTAGTCTCTTTAGATCCCTACCAGTTGGAATCACTTTTCTTCTATTATATTAATGGAAAGAACTTAGTTAAAACTAACACTCCTACAGACAGTGCAATACTAGCTATTATAACTACTTTAGGATCAATTCTAATCCTTCCCTTTTCTTCTTCATAATATCTAATTAAACCAGCCATTGAGAGAACTGGTACATTCTCCTTCTTTTTCTTACTACTAGGCATTTCGCCTCACTTTATTTAATTCTTGAACTATCTTAATAGCTTTTTCGTAATTATACTCTATTATATTTCCAGTAACTATAATATGAGCTCCTGCTAAGAAAAGTTCCCTAGCCTTTTCTGGTTCTCTTATTCCTCCACCGACAATAATTGTAATATTAGTATTTCTTGCAACTTCAGCAACCATATTTGGTCTTACACTTTCTGGCGCACCTGAACCTGCCTCTAAATATACGTATCTCATTCCCATCATTTCTGCTGCTAATGAATAGGCAACTGCAAGTTCATAATTATCATATGGTATTATCCTAGCCCTCCCTATATGGCCTGCCGTACCACCATGACCAATTATAAGATATGCTGTAGGTAAAACTTCTAATCCAGACTTCTTAACTAGTGGTGCTGCAACTACTTGTGCCCCAACAACATAGTATAGGTCATCTGAGTTTAATAACGATAAGAAGAGTATTGCATCTGCTTTTTCAGTTATTAAATTAATATTACTAGGAAATATTATTATTGGTATTTCAAATTCAGCTAAAGTTTCTACTACACTATCTAGAGAACTTTTATGTATACCAAGAGTACCACCTACTAAAAATGCAGTGGTTCCGGACTCATAAAGTAATTTAGCAATTTTACGTAATTCTTCAAAGGATTTTACTTTTGCTGGATCTATTAGGGAAAAATGTATTGGAATTCCTTCATCCTTCAACTTGCTCAGATAGTTTTCCACTTTCCCCTTCATACTCTTCCTTTGATCCTTCCTCACATCCATCTTTTATTTCTACTTTTCCTTCATAGTATAAATCTATAAATTTACCATACACATTCGCTTTATCAAAAACTTGCGGTACCTCTAAAATGGAGCATAATCCACAACTACCACAATTAATTATTGCAATTCCATCTTTTTTATATTCGATTGATAATGTGTTTCTACCACATCTAGGGCAGTCAAACATGTTTGGTATCTTAGGCTTAACTTTAATTATCCTAGTTTTTCTCTTTTTACGCCCTCCCAACTTTCTTACCTCCTTTCCTTTTTTCCATATTCTTCGACTTTAACTCAAATAAAGATAGTGCAATACCACCTAAGAATATTGCTATTATGGTTGCAATGTATACAGCTTGTAAATCATTCAAGTTTTATCTGAATATACTAATCTTCTAAGTTTTAATGATTTTCCATCAGTGTATATTTCAATTAATATTTCTTTAAGTAGTTGTGGAGTAATACTAATCCTTTTAACCTTCTCCTCTTTGAGAGCTTCTGAAAGAGCTAGAATGTGATAACATTTAAAGTTATAAAGAAAATATTTACAACTACAACTATTCGCAGTTACTATATAATCATACTTATGACCTAGAAAGAAATAGATGGAGAACTCTTTTATTATAACCTCAACTATTCTACCCTCTAAAACAGCTTTCTTAGCCCTTCTTAAATATTTCCAATTTTCCATCGTTATCAGCTAGTACTATATAATCATAATACTCTTTACAGAAGATACCAGTCTCGATAACTCCCACAATTCTCTTTAATTCATAATGTAGTTCACATAAATTCTGATTATCTTGCACTTCAATATCCATTATTACATTGCCGTTATCCGAAATTATTGGACCATATTTACCTTTCTCAACACTTCTAAGAAAGACTTTATATCCTCTATTCTTTAATTTATTAACAACATACTTAGCACTTACTATCTCAACTTCTAACGGAATTACATAACTTTTCATAATTTTGAATTTACTCTTATCACCTACAAATACTCTCTCATGTGAATTCTCAGCGAGAAGCTTTTCCCTAAATAAAGCACCACCTCCTCCTTTTATTAGAACATTACCATTAAATACGTCAAAACTATCCACATAAATATCCGCTACAAATCCCTGGCTTAGAGAGATAGAATGTAACTGAAGTTCTGAGAGTAATAATTCTGTATCTAATGATGAAGAAATAAATATCTTATCTTTAAGCTCTATTTTATTTGCTAAAATTTCAATTATTCTTTTTATTGTAGAACCGGTACCTAAGCCTATTATCTTCTTGTCTTTAATAAAGTCTATAACATAATCTGCTAAGAACTCCTTAGGATCTCCCATAATAACAAAAGAGATTATTAAAATTTAATAGTTAGCTGATTATAGATATCATATCTTTAGTACAAATACCTTCCGTTTTCTTTACATTTTCTTTCATTTTAATCATTCATTATTGAGTATGGGGACTTAGCCTCAACAACTGGCCTAACTTTACGGTAGGTAAGTCATAAGTCTCCTTCAGCTAAACGGCATCTGACTCACATTTCTGCTCTTTTGAGCATAGTTCACACGGTATGAAGGGTCCTCCACTGTCAATAAAATTATGTAATTCTAGAATACCTTCTTGTTCATTTACTCTAAAAGTAGCGGACCCGCCGGGATTCGAACCCGGGACCTTGGGCTCCGAAGGCCCACGCTCTATCCTGGCTGAGCTACGGGTCCATAGATATATAGTTTTAGGAAACTAAAAATGTGTTAAGTCAGATACTTGAGGAGATATTGCATTAATAAATAATCTTGTCTATATAAAGATTTAATTAAATTATTTTGAGGCTAACCAGTCTTTGATCTTAGGTAAATTATCTCTTAGAATTTCTATTACGGTAGTTTTTAGCACATTTTCATCATATTCTTCTTTAGTACTTTCTCTAATAACTTTAGCAAAATTCTCTACAATATTGTCGAGTACTACTTGCGCCATAATTCTAGAGGCGTCAATATAAATTTTAGATCTAACGAAACTGGCTAAATCGGGAGATGTAATCTCCTTAGTCTTTTTAGATATAATTTCGTCTAGTATAGGCGACATATTACTAATCGCATCATATAATGCTTCCACAATCAATGGTTCAATAATTTTCTTATAGTCTTCTGTCCCAGAAGTTGTAAATGACAATGTATCAACTATTAAGTTTACTCTAGCTAATAGAGATTCCTGAAGTTTACTCATGAATACTTTTTGAATTCTTCTTATATCTTCTTCGGTTATTTCGATCCTTATAGGCTCGGTAGTGGTAACTTGTAATCCTAACTTCTTTGCTATAAATTCTATTAAGGTCATTGCATTAACTCCTACACTCCTAAATTTAGCTGCTGCTAATGGGCATAATGTAACAATTTCATTATATCTCTCTCCTAATGCTCTGGCCATCTTATCCGCTCTCCTTCCAAGATTCTTCTCTAACGTGGCACCTGCACAACCTTCAATCTTTTTTACTTTAAATCCTTCCTCCCTTAGTCTCTTTATAATCTCATTTGCATATTGATTAGAGAAGCAGGCTACATGTAAATTAATTTCCTCACCTTTTCCTTCAATCTTAAGTAATTTAATTAACCTAATTTCGATTGGCATAATCTCTGCTAGGAATTCTATGCCTCCAATTTTTCCAAAATCTTTATATGCCTCACTAAATACTTTATAATCCTCTGGCGTTAATGTAATAATTTCTATAGCATTACCTAAGACCTCTAAATTCTTTCTGATTTTCTCTATTAAGGTATTCCCATTTCCGCTTATATAGTCTAAAAATCCACTATCATATTTTGTCCCTATTATCTTTAATTTTAGATTTAATTGTTTTAATAATTTTATAATAAGCGTAATTAATCCAATTTGCTCTGCCATATTCCTTCCAATCCAAAGCACTATATTACTGTTATTATCACTAACATCATTTACGTCTATAGTTGGTATAGGAATTTCTACTGGAGTGGTTTCTGGAAGTTTTTTAGCAACTAAGGAGTTTAATCTAACCAATAAGGTAGATATAGGGATTTTAGCTGGGCATACTCCATCACATAATCCACATTTATGACATCCTGAGATTTCAGCTATGAAGGAATCTGGAATATCTATACTTCCCCTGAGTTCATAATGTGATATTGCGCCCTTTACAAAGTCAAACATACCCTTAGGAGCATAGGGTTGATTTGGTATGAGTCTAAATTGCGGACATACTGTTACACACATTCCACAATCTATGCAAGCCATTGCATAATCTGCAAAAATATCTAGGTACTTCCTAGCAACCTTATAACCTTCTACTTCCCCTCTTGGTGTTATAGCCTTTACAAATCCGATTCCAAATCTAAATCTTAAGGCTTCATTTTGCCTTCTTACTATTTCAAATACCACCTTACCCCTCTTTTTAGGCTCAAAGACTTTTCCAGGGTTAAATAGCTCTTCTGGATCCATTTCTTCCTTATATCTTCTCATATATTCATATCTATCAACACCTAGATCTTGAAATGTCTTACTCATCACGCTCAACCTATTCTTAGCCCACTTATGTAAGAACATACCTATAGATAGCATGGAACCGCCATTCTCTATAAATGCATTAGCCATTAGAGTATTTTTCGCAAGATCATAGATCAATTTCTTATCTTGTGGTTGCAATGAAACTGCTGTAAATGTATTTACTAAGAGAATTTCTCTTCTCTCCAATGCAATATCTAAATCAAAGCCCTCATTAGCCTCTAATTTCCCTAAACTTCCTAAATATTTTTCGAGATCTTTAATGAATTTATAAAGATTAGAAAAGTGAAGTAAGCCGTGCTGGTGTATAAGGAGATGTTTCGTTCTTAATGCGGCTACCACTCCATGATTAAAGTTCCACCAGCCTGTCCACTCAGTTTCCATTGGCTTAGTTGAGAGATAAGTTGCAATTACGTTTACTTTAGGCTCTACCAATGTAGCTCTACTCGTCGGATAAAGTATCACCATATTCCATTTGCCGGGCTGTAAGTTAATCTTATACTTTTCTGCTATATATGTAGAAATTGCAGGTCCTCTTATCTGAACATGCCATGCAGGTACCGCCTCTTTATAGAATAAGCTTATAGCTTTAATTACACCCTCAAGATTATCAATTGGAACTACCAATGCTTCTGTTACATTAAATGATCTTAATTTTATTCCCGCTTTAGTTATTAATCCAGTAGTACCTTCTGCTCCACATACTATTGCTAAATCCTTACCTTCTAGCTTTATTAACTCGCCCTTTGGATTTACCATATGTACATAGCTGACATTATCGCAAATGAAACCATACTCGTATGACCCAATACCGAGTGCATCTCCTGCAATACCGCCTCCAATAGTTGAATCATAGGATGAAGGAAATGTTCTAAGCTGTAACCCTTTCTGCTGTGCGTATAAATCTACGATTTTCCATGTAGCACCAGGTTCTACATGTGCTATTTTCTCTTTTTCATCTACTTCAACTTTGTCCATTCTTGAAAAATCTACGACTATTCCTCCTTCAGTTGGAATTGCATTTCCATACCTATTAGTAGCTCTTCCATATGGTACAATTGGTACATTATATTTTCTTGCTATTTTAACTATATCAATTACATCTTCAACATCTTCAGGGTATACAACATAGTCTGGGATTGTATTTATTTTTATCCCAGCCCAAGTTAAATGGGGTACAAATCCCATATCTGCGGAGTGCGCTAATCTTTCTAATAGACTATCGGAAAACTTTTCACCAAATCGCTTCTCTAATTCTTCTCTTAGATTCAACTAGTATCCCTTATGAGAACAATATATAATTCACATTAATATCTATTTCGCTTAAATGATCATTTAGTGTAATAAACACAATATCTTATCTTTATATTATCTATACTCCAATCATTATTATTTTATAGATAATTTTAAAATATATAACGAAAAATTGTTATAAAATTTGTCTATAAAACGTATTAAACATTGAATGCAATCTTTTATTCTAGATTACTTAAAAATTAATTGTAATGCTATTAGATGCTTCGATATTTAGTAGAGCTTTTGCATCTTTGGGTATTTCAAAAATTAGAAGATATCTAATAACTAGAGAAACTGAAGTCGTTGTTGGGAAATTAACTTCAATGACAGGAGAAATTATTCAATTCTCTAGAATTAAGCCAATAGTTGCTAAGAGTTTACTCGATAACGGATCTATAATGGAAATAATTGAGGATAAGAAGGGTGGAATTATTAGGGCTAGAGTTGCTGCAGGAGCTACATTTAAGGAAGTTTTAGAAGTTTCGTCGCGAAACTCATTATATCCTGCAATATTTCCTTTATATCTTGAGGGTACAGTAGGTGGGTTTATAGCCACCAATGGTTCTGGTTTTGGAAGTTATAAGTTTGGGTTTGTAAATTATAAGAAGCAAGTACATTTTCTTGAAAATAAGGACATTGCTGTAATGAGCTTTGTAAACTATCCTGAACTAATAGAAACTTCAGTCAATATCCCATATTCTTGGAGTGCTCTATTTTTAGAAAACAGAGTAGTTTATTTCGTTCCTTCAATTTATAAAGAAATTTTAGGAGTTCAGCCAGATTCTATTCAAGATACAAAGAACATAGTTTCATTAATTAGTAATAAAATATATAAAATCTTAAAGAGCGGTAAAATACCCATAAGTCTTAGAGTACCTCAAGATAAGTTCGAGGTAGTTAATGAACTTAATCTAGACTTTGAAATAGGTTACCTAATAAGATATAATTCTCCAGAAAATTATTACGTGCTCTTCTCTTCAATAGATTATGAAGAATTAGGTAACATTTTTAAGTTCCTGAAGGCACACCCTTATATCTACCCTTATCCATCATTAAAGGATTATTCAGAAATTCAGAAATTTATAATTAATAATTTTGATAAATATGAAGTAAAAGTACCAAAGGATTATTCAGAAATTCAAGATATTTATTTAGACGCATTAAAATGTATAAATTGTGGATTATGTTTAAATTCATGTCTAGCTTATAATGCTACAAAAAATATATTAAATTCTCCACCGGGAAGATTTAATAGAATATTAAAAGGCGAAAAGGTCTTTGAATACTGCTTTGGCTGCAACAAATGCGAGTATGTTTGTCCAGTGGGGATAAAGATCTCAAGAGATATGGAAAAACTTCCGAGAATTTCTCCCTCATCTGATTTAAAGATCGAAATAGAAAAGGTATCTGAAGTTTTAAAGGGTGAAGTAGAAAAAGTAGTTAATTCAATTTATAAAAATCAACCACTAGTATTACTTTTCATAGGTTGTAGCTATAAGTATGATAGGAAAGGAGTAGAAAGCTTCCTTAAATTCATAGTAGAGTCTGGCGATAAGATAAAGAACTATTCCCTGAGATTTAAAATAGTCGACGGAATCTGTTGCGGATTTGATAGTTACATTAGTGGGAAGATAAGGGAAGCTGAAGAGAAGGTTAAGGAGATAAGAAGAATCAAGGAGGAGTCGGGGGCAGTATATGTTTACTTCTTCTGCCCCGAGGCTTTATATATATATAATCTCCTTAGCGGTGATAAGGGAATTCTAGTTTATGAAATCGTAAAAGATTTTATAAAAGGAAAAATTCATGCTGGATGCTGGGCTCAAAGGTTAGGAATTAGTGGCGATAATAACGATTGTGCTGGATTATTTATAACTAATTATTTAGGGAAGATAGTAAGCGTAGAGAAAAAAGAAGATATATTAACTATATGTCCGTTTTCTACATGGAAATTTGGTGCAACATCAGTTTATTCCTATCTAGCACCTACTGAGATTTCAACTAAGACAACTAAAACTAGTAGAGAAGTTGAAGAGAAAATTATAAATATAGTAGTACAAGCGTATAAAGAGGCAATACTGTCTTCAATTGATGACATTGCAGAGAAGGTAATAATGTGGAGTGTAGGTGGCAAAGGTTATTTTGCATTACTCGCAATACCTATTTTAAGAAGGAATTTCTCTAAAAGGGTTAGAGCTCTAATACTTGATAGTTTGAATAGAGAAGAGATAGCTCGCTATTTAGCATCTGAAGCGACTATAAAAGAAATTTCTTCGAAGATCTATGAAATACTTAAGGGTATGGATTATAATGAAATTGCTTTTGAATTAACTAGGGGTATAAGAAATTCAAAAAAACTTGATTACACTGTAAGAGAGATAGTTGAGAAAGAGGAATTCCTTAACGTTATAAAAGAAGAGATAATAAGAAAGGCAATTTCGTATAATCTAATTTTAGATAATATAAGATTAGCAACTCAGTTCTAAATCTAGGCCTTAAGCTCTAGGGGAGATTTTTGCCATTGCAGTAACTTCCTTATACGCTTCCTCTGGCTTTAAACTATACTTTATTATATATTTCTTTACTTCCTTATAACTCTCTGGACTCTTTACAATTTCCCTAATAGATGCCAGGGCTGATAAATAGGTTGCCCTTCTTTCCAATTCTGCAACAGCATCATCTATTGTCTTTCCTACTTCCTCTAATCTTGCTGCCATCACTTTTGCATTAATAGGTTCAAAGACATGAACATCTCTTTTTGGATCCCAGTAACTTACCCTCCTAATATCATTAACGCTTAATATTTCATCTACTGCTACTACCCTTCTTCTTACCACAATCTTTTCTCCAGTATATATTGGAACCCTCCTTACCGTTAATACGATATTCATCATTGGAATCCATTCTTTTGGTATGTTTATTGGTTCATTCATAAGTCTCTTAATGGCAGATTCAGTATCGTAAGCATGGAAGGTCGTTGCACCACCATGACCAGTTGAAAATGCCTGGAAAAGAACATAAGCCTCTGCACCTCTTATTTCACCTACCACAATTAGATCTGGCCTATATCTTAATGCTAGCTTTAATAAATCCATTAGTGTTATTTCTTTACCTATTCCAGCGTATGCAGGTCTTGCATACAACTGTACCCAATTCTCGTGTGCAATCTTAATTTCTGGAATATCTTCTATTGATACAATTTTTGACGACTCTTTCACTAGATTTATGGTTGAATTTAGTGTCGTAGTTTTGCCGGAACCAGTTACCCCTATAACCATAAAGGATAATTTAAGATCCATTGCATACCATAAGTATGCTGCAATTTCTGGTGATAACGTATTACTGTTGATTAAATCTAAAATAGTTATTGGTGCTTCACTAAATCTTCTTATCACAAAACTAGAACCAGTTGCAGAAACTTCTGTCTTAAAAGTAGCTGCAATTCTTTCTCCTTTAGGTAACATGCCTTCCGATATAGGATTAGCTATAGATATTGATTTGCCAGATAGGGATAACAGTTTCATAACTAGTTGGTCTAACAACTGTTTTCCATCTACGATATAATTCACTACTGGAATTTTTTCAGTAAATATAATATTAGTTGGCATGTATTCATAGTCTCTATGATACACATAAACCGGTAAATTCATTCCATTGCAAGATATATCTTCAATTTTCGGATCTGCTAATAATGGTGCTAGTATATTATAGCCGGTGATATTACGTAATAAGTAATATAAAGTTACTTTTGCTTTTGTAGATAAGATATATAAATCGCCTCTTTTACCTTCAAAGATTTTATATTTTCCCCTTTCATGAAGCTGTACTAATATCGAACCTAGATCTAGATGTTCTTTTTCTGATAGTAGTTCTCTTTCTATCTCGCTAACTAATAATAGATATAATTCTAGTGATTCTTGATCTAGAGGTGGTTCAATCAAATTATATTTGTATATTGCCTTGTTTTGCTCAAAGGAAATAAATACATGCGGATTAGCTATATTTAATTCTATTCTTTTCTCATTTAAATTATCTATTATTTCAGCAGGTAATACTTTAAATAAATTTATTTCGTACTCACTTACTATATCTCCTATTTCTACATAGCCCGAGAAAATTGGAGTGAGTGTAAGTGGTAGGGATTCGAAAGATCTAATCTGCCTCTTTTCGCTAGTCTTCTTAGGCTTAACTAATGGAATTTGTAATTTCATAGTTAAAAAGAATGTTTTTATAGTTTATAAACCATACGTTGATGGTGAAATACTGGGTATAAGGCTAATTTGAAGCGAAATCATTATGAGTAAAGCCGTTATAATTACTAGAATTGCAGAGTGAATAAACCCTAAACCCACCTTTCCATTCCCTATTTTTCCTACTAGAAGTCCAGCTAAAAACGAATTCCACATTGATGATATTGTTATTATGTATACTGCAGTTGGAATTAATGTTGCTGCTGTAGCTAATGGTCCATAGCTTGCATATATTCTGGAATATTCTCCAGTAAGTAGCTGTAATATTGAGTTAGAAAGTAAGATTGTTGCAATTATTGCCAATAGTATGCCTATATAAGGCATATATAACAATATCCTTACTTTAGCATTATACTCTCTTCTTATCCTAATTTGGGATTCTATCTGCTCTGCTAAGACTTCGATAGTTTCTGGTGTCATACTTCCTACCTCTATCATATCTGCTAAGCTTACTAAAGCAACCTTAGACGAGAATTCATCAATTTTTTCCGAAGCTTTTTTGAGGGCATCTTTTAAAGTTAACCCTAAGCTTAAATATGCATCGATCTCAACTAATATTTTCCTCATCTTTCCTAACTCTTTACTGTTCTTAAGATTCTTTATCACAGCTTCTGGGCTTAATCCTGCCCTTAGACCTTCTGAAATTGCCCTCAAAAATCTAACTACATATTGATCATATCCAGTACCTTTTCTTACTTCTCTTATAGCTACTATAGCAGGAGGTACTGATGCGATTAATAGTGAGATAGTGAGTATAAGTAAAGTTATTGGTACATCACTAGTTGTGCCCGAAAGTGTAATAAATTTAATTAATTGATTATTGATTATTAATAATCCAAACATTACTATTAACCCTATACTAAAGGAGATCCAGAAAACTTTATACGCTGTAAGAGGTCTTTCTGGAAACTTTAGTTGGACCGAGTCAGCAAGTAAGACAAAAATTAAGTTCATGATTGGTACAAAAATTACGAGCAGTACACCCATTAAGGGTAACGAAAGACCTCCAGAGAAATTAGGAAAAATTGAAAAGAGTAAAATTGCTAAGAACAATGTAATATAGCCAGATGCTAGCCATACGACATAAGTTTCTGCAACTCCAGATAATTTATCGGCAGCTGAGGAAGCCATAAGTTCTAATAATTTTATTACATCCTTAGTTTTACTACTCATAGTCTCAAATACAGGCGCGCCCGTCCTCAATGCTGTAAGGTAGGTTGATATATAGTCATTAAAAACTCTTGAAGGACTTATATTTAATGCAGCCTCTAGACTTTCCTCTAAACCTTCACTTAGATACTTCATTCTCTTTACAATATATTTAGCTATTTGGCTAACATATCTTAGCGCCACAATTCTACTTAAACCTTCAAATAAGCTTCGAGGCGATAAACCAGATTTAAGGAAAACTATAAACATTGCAGCAAATGCAGGGGTTTCTGCATCTAAACCAGTTCTTCTCTGATCTATCCTATTAGATATGCTTACAGTAGTCAGTACAAAGTATGTTATTGAAGGTATTACAACTGCAAAAATGATTAATATGAATCCAGCCCCTAAAAATCTAGCTTCTAAAGTTTCTGTATATCTAATAAAAGCAAGAATTCCAATAAATATAAATAGTATTGATGCTATCAGGCTTAATAAGAAGTAAAAGACTATCTTTGCAGCAAAATAATTTGGGTCTTCACTTATTCCAGCTTTTAACAATTTAGGCCTTAATGAATTTGCTATAGAGTTTGTTAATGGAAATCTATAAAGGAGTAGATAAAAGGAATCCGTAGAAAATGTAGATTTACTATTAGATTTAGCCATTATGGTAATATTCTTTACACTTCTTAAAATCTTTTTATATCAATGAGAAGCTATACTATAATAATTTATTTCAAGATCTTATTATAAATAATAATAATAATTAAATAGCTTATTTATATTATTTATGTTCTATTGTAAGATTGAAATAGTTAGTATTTACTGGATAAATATTCCTCAATTATATTCTTAACAATAGTTATCTCTGGCATTTCTAGTTGTGGATTGATTGATAAATAAAAGTATAATGGTATTATAAATTCATCACCTAGACTTTTTACTTTAGACCACATAATGTCCTTAATTACCATAGAATATATTGTATCATCTAAATCCTTATACCATTCTATATCGAGAATAACACTCTCATAATTCTTAACCGAACTAATAATACTTTCTAAGGCTTTTTCTGCATACTCTTCAAAATTTTCCATTTGAACTGCTTTATCGAGAAATGTTGGTATTTTTGATACTAATGCAGTAAATGGGCATAAGGTTATATCAGCCTTAACTTGTTGTATATTATCTTCAGAATTAATAAAGTCTAAGAATGAGTGGGAGCACGCTTTTATTGCTTTAGGGAAATTCTTTTCGCTTCCTAAGAAACAAGGTTCATGGATTTGTAAGCCTCTAATTTTATCCCTAAATTCCTTAATAACATAATCTTCAATATAAGAAATTTCTATTATCTTTTTAGTTTTTAAAAAAGATAGATAATTATATTCCTCTGGTGTTATTGTTATTATTTCATCTATTCCATTTAATTCCTTAATAACATTTTCATCACTTAAATTTCCCTTTATCATGTCCTCGACTGGAATGTTTAATGTTATTATACCTACCCTTATTCCCCTTCTTCTAAGATATAACATTGCCTTTATTGCCCTTAATATAAAATTCTGACTTAATGGAGTGATCACTATCACCTTAGGAAGTTTCAAATTTAGTTTATACTTCACCTCTTTTTCGCCATTTATCTTTAGAACTGATTTTAATGTGCCTACAATATCTAATTTAACTGGGCATACCGTATTACATAAACCACACATATGGCATCGCGATACTTCATTACCCATTCCTATACTTGATAAAAAATAAAAGCCAAGGGGGGAATATGCCCTAAGTTTAACCTGATCGTAATGAGGGCATATGTTCACACACCTTCCACAACCTATACAATCCATTCCAAAAGATTGATCCTCAATATTGCAGTATGGTGATAGGTAAGTGAACGGAATTGATAAAGGAGTATTTGAAAATATTGTAATATATATTTTCCTTCTCCCTATCCTCATACTCCAATGCTCAGCTCTATTTAAAGAATTAACTATATCTTTTAATGAATTTAATTCTACGTATCCAGAATAAAAATAGCGATGCGGAATGTTAAATTCTTCATAAATTACATTAGAATCTTTAAAATCCTCTATGTATTTTTTTAATAACCCTTTCCTAAATTCCGGATATGCTACTAAGAGGGTTACTTTTTCTCCGTTTTTAAATGCTCTAATATCCCTAAATACTGGTATCGTTTTTGAAAACCAAGAATCTATAGTATCTATAAATTCATTAATACTAATGTCTTTTTTCATATAAATTATATTTTTAATTTCTTTTCTTATAATTATTGATTTAATTATACCTCCAACATATTTTCCTGTATAACTCTTTCCATTAATTATTGCCTCGACTTCTACTCTATTTCTTATTTCACCAAATTCATTAAATCCGAATACTGGTTCGTTAAAGTGAACATCACCACCTACGCTAAAATCAAGATTTCCAAATATTTCGGGAGAAAAATTTATTACATCACGCCATTTCGTACCAGGTAATACTCTAATCCTATCACCTAGATCTTCAATACCTCTTAGATCAATAAGATCTGCAATAACTTCTCCTTCTTCACCTCTTATAAAATCATATCGTGGAGTCTCTTCACCTGTTAATTTTGAAAATTCGTCAATATTTTTAATTTTAATTATATCTTTAGGCATTCTCCCTTTTTTATTTTTTGATAAGAAAGAAAACAATCTTAATTCATTTACCAGTATATTACTCATTTATTTTATATTAAGATTTCATTGTAAAAAGGCTTTCTTATTTATGACCCTTCAAAAATATTACTAAAAATTGGAGAGTTGGGGTAATACTAGTTAGATTAACTATATTATTGAAAAAGATGTAAGTAAAAATATAGATGCGATATCTATGCAAGAATTAAGGGCAATAACACAACTATCGACAGTTAAGGTTATTAAATATGATGGTAGGATAGAAGACCTATCTCTAGCTAAATTGTTCTCTAAATTACAAGGAGTTCCAGAGGCTGTATTAGATAGTATAGTTGACGATATAAGGGCTAATATAAAGGATAATATGATTTCGTCTAAAACTATAGCTGATATAGTAGAAAGAAACTTAGTAGAGAAGTCATTACAGTATCCTTATCTATTAGAATTTGCTAAGAAGTACGTACTAGCAAGAATATATAATCATGTATTTGGAAAAGGGAAGTGGAAAAATTTTGACGAAAAGGATTTACTATTATCTTATAATGCTTTAAAAGTACTAGAGGCAAGATATCTCATAAAGGATCCAGAGACATTAAGATATAAAGAAACTCCCCAAATGCTATTCAGAAGAGTTGCAAGACATTTAGCGAATGTAGAAAAAATTTATGGAAAGTCTGAAGAAGATATTAGAAGAATAGAAGAAGAATTTTATGATATAATTTCTAATTTAAAATTCTTACCTAACTCACCTGCATTGATGAATGCTGGAACAAGATTAGGAATACTTTCTGCATGCTTTGTCGTCCCAGTTAAGGATGCAATGTCTACTCCAAATCAAGACGGAATATATGATGCAATAAGGGCAATGGCTTTAATTCATCAGCAAGGTGGAGGTACTGGATTCGATTTTTCAGAGTTAAGACCTAAAGGAGATATAGTAGCATCTACATCTGGCGTAGCTTCTGGTCCAATTTCTTTTATGAGGGTATTCGATGTCTCCACTGACGTAGTAAAGCAAGGTGGAAAGAGAAGAGGGGCAAACATGGGTGTACTCCATGTTTGGCATCCTGATATCTTTGATTTTATAAAATCTAAAACTGGTGAATTAAAAGATGCACATTTACAGAACTTCAATATATCAGTAGGAGTTTATGATTATTTCATGAAGGCTGTGGAGTCTGGGGAGCAAGTGCCTCTTATAAATCCTAGAAAAACAAAAATTGCAGGCACAGAATGGGATTATTATATCTCTAAAGCAAGAAACTATATTTCGGAAGAGTGGGTTCAAGAAGAGATTCTAAGAGAACTAGAAGAGAAAGAATCGGTTTGGTTAGATGAGAGTAAGATAATAACAGTTGACGAAGCTTTAGTAATTGCAGAGAAAGAAGGAGCAATAGTTAAGTACATTAATGCAAGGCAATTATTCGAGGAAATTGTAAAGGGTGCATGGGATTCTGGAGACCCTGGATTATTGTTCATAGACGAGATAAATAGAAGGCATCCAGTATGGTATTTAGGAAAAATTAATGCAACGAACCCATGTGGCGAAGAGCCATTATTACCGTGGGAGTCATGTAATCTTGGCTCAATAAATTTAGAAAAATTTGTAAAAGAAAAGGATGGAAGAAAATATATTGATTGGGATGATCTAAGAAGGACTATTAGAATTGCAATGAGATTTTTAGATAACGTCATAGATGCAAATAGATATCCATTAAAGCAAATCGAAGAGGCTACTAAGAGAACTAGAAAGGTTGGATTAGGCGTAATGGGATTAGCTAGAATGTTAATCAAGTTAGGAATACCTTATGATAGTGTTGACGCTCTATATGTCTCTTATAATCTTGCAAAATTTATCTATTATGTTGCATACGAGACTTCTATAGAACTTGCAATAGAAAAAGGTTCTTTTCCTGCATATGATGCAACTCTATATAGAGACATATGGGAGACTGCTAAAAGTTTTGAGGAATTATTACAAATTGCTGGTATAAATGGAGAGGTTAGTGAAAGTGTAAAAGAACTAATGAAGCCATCCTTACAATTAGACTTTTCTGAGCTAAAGGCAAAAAGATTTAAATATGGTTTAAGAAATGCAACCGTTGTATCTGTCGCACCTACCGGTACTATTTCCATAATTGCAGGTACTTCTTCATCGATAGAACCTTTATTTGCTCTAGCGTTTGTAAGAAATGTTGCAGTAGGAAAGTTTATTGAGATAGACCCATTATTCCTAGAATATTTAAGAAAATATGAATTAGATGATCCAGAGGTTATACAAAAGATAGCTGAAACGGGAGAAGTTGGGAATGATAAATTCATGCCTAAGAGTATAAGGAAATTATTTAGAACTGCACATGAGGTTCCGCCAGAATATCATGTACTACATCAAGCATGTTGGCAACAATGGAATGATTCTGGTACTTCTAAGACTATAAATTTAAAGAGTCAGGAATTGCCAGATACTGTAGAAAGAGTATATCTACTAGCCTGGAAATTAGGGATTAAAGGAATTACTGTATATAGAGATAAAAGTAAGAGTCAACAAGTAATATACTTCGGAATTAAGAAAGAGAGAGAGGAGTTAAAAAAGGAGAAGAAGACTGAGATTTTACCATCGTCATTCAGATTAGAGAAAAAATATGTTGAAGTTGCAGAAGATTTTGCAGGCGGATGCAAGACGTGCGAATTATAAAAATAGTATTTTTTATCTAGTTTGGAGAGTTTAGATTATGGAACTGGCAGTACCATGTGAAGTTGCAGCTAGAGATCTGCTACCAGCAATTAGATCATTGATAGCAGAGAGACTAATAAGAGAGAAGAATCTATCAATATATAAAGCCTCTACTATAATGAACCTTACACCTGCAGCTCTTAGTAATTATCTAAAAGGTAGGCGCGGTAGTACTATGAAGAATATTTTAATAAAAGATGAAAGGTTTATGAATAAGCTTGATGAGGCTGTAGACTCTTTATTAACAGGTAAAGGTAATATTGTAATAATATTATGTTCTTTATGTACAGAAGGTAGGAGAGTTTTAAATAAGTACGGATATAATATAGGCAGCTGTGCTTATGAACTTACTCAATCATCTTTCTTCTAAGGAAACTTTCAAGTAATCTCTTTACCCCTATTTCCACGAAAACTATTCCAAACATTCTTATAGGTATTTTAACCCTATCAAACTCAACATTAAGGTTCTCCGTCTCATTGCCAGCAGAGTTCAAAACCTTAGCATAAGTTATTCTCCCTGCTATACTAAATGTAAAAATCATATCATATTCTGAAAGATTTATTAAACCAAGCCTTAATTTTCCGGTGGAGTAAGAGATATAAAACGGAATAGCCCATGGTGGCTCTATTTTATATAAGGAAATTCTAAAAGGTGGCTTGCAGTCCAGTTCTATAATCTTGTTTCTCATATCCCATGTAAGTAAATGGGGTTTTATTTCCTTCCAACTCTTACTCCTAATTACTAAAAATAGATTACCATACGCCTTAGCTAAACCGTCTCTAAATTCTATAAAAAATGGATCGTTAGATATTATGCTTATTGTGGAATCTAGGGAAATGCAGAAAAAGTTTGATCTACCAAATTCTAAAGATTCTGTACTACCAATAAAGAATGGATTGAGATAGTAAAATGTAGGATTATACATTCTAGTATCAAGTTTTAGATCACCATTCTCATACAAGTTAATTTCAATCCCCTCTTCTCTTTCAAATTTTCTTGGAGTTTCTGTAATTTCACCTGCACTAAACTTAAATAAATTATTAATAATATTAACCTTTCCTCCCTCTCTTTTCTCTACCTCTAATCTTTGCCACATTGAGGGATTAAAATAACTAGTACCTTCCTTACAAGGAATAAGGTCATAAATCATATCTTTAATTTCGTTTTCTTTAATTTTTGGTATAAACCATCCAATTGGTATTCTCTTTATAGGTGTCTTGACTAAAAACGTCTTATCATTATCGTCACCTAGAGTATTTATTACTGTACCGTCTGGTCCTATTATTTTAGCATTAAAATTCCATTTTATTTTTTTAACAGAAAGAAGTTTCAATAGTTGAGGTAGTTGATCTATATATAATAATTCTTCAGTTAGGCTAATCTCCTCTAATTTTCTAATAGGAAATTCAGCGGCTACCTTTATCAATTCATCTATTTTATCATAAGCGGTCAAGTTCATCACTAAATCGGACAAATGCCTTTTCTTCATCCTTTAATCAGGTCCGGGGGTAATCCCTCATCTTAATATACTCTCTAATTCCCTCTTTATTAATTCAGCTGCCCTTTTACCTTCTACCTTTCCCCTAACTCTACTCATTACCTTATTCATAATTATGTTAAATGCTTTATCCTTCTTACTCTCAATTTCTTCTCGTGACTTTTGTATTTCTTCTCTAATAATATTAATAAGTTCTTCTTCCGAAATTTTAGTATATTTTTTAATTATATCATTTAAATTAGATTTTGTAGTAGTAAATTCAAGTAAAATTTCTTGAATAGAATCTTTAGTTATTTTATCCTCATATAAGAATTTTATTATTAATTCTAAAATTTCATCAGTTAGTAAGGAAATATCACCACCCTTAGATTTTACATACTTTATATTGTTTTCGAGTAAATTCGCAATAACTATCGGTGGAACCTTAGGGGAATATTTATTAACTAATTCTTCAAATAAATCAATTCTAATATTATTTAATATAGCCTTAGCAAGTTCTTCGCTTAAGCCTAATTTGATATACTTCTGGAACTTAACCTCTATAGGCTCTGGGATATACATCTTTGCCTCTTCAAGGATCTTATCATCAATTAATCTTGGTGGAATATCAGTTTCAGGGTACATTCTTGCTGATCCTGGTTGAGGTCTTAAGAACTTAGTTGTACCGTCTTCTAAAGCCCCTCTAGTCTCTTTAGGCACTCCAATGAAAGAGTAAAGTATTCTATCCATAATCACTTCTAAAGCTTTATCAACCTTACTTTTAGGTGAGATTATCAATATAAATGCATCATTATTTTCAACTCCTAATTCTTTAGATACTTTATTTACATCATCTTGTGTTATTCCGTAATTCGGAAGCTCATCAGAATGCAAAATGCCACCTAAACCTACTAATGCTCTCACATAGTCAGCAATTTCTGTGCCAAATCTCCTCTTAGGTTGGACTTCCCAACCAAATATTCCTTTAAATCCCTTTATCTTTATTCCTACTACTACATTCCCTCTTCCTAACTCGTTCTTAATTAATTTACTGTTAACATCCTTAAATAATTCAGTAACATCTTTTACCACTAAAGATTTCTTTACATCATCTTGTGTTAAACCCCTTCTCTTAAGTTCTTCTTTTATCCTTAGTAAATTATATTGTCTTAATGCCTCATTCCTAACTATAATAGGAATTAACTCTAACCTCTGAACACCTTTTATCTCTGTTTTTACACCACCATCTATTGATACGTTCAAATCTTGCCTTATTGTACCTATACCTCTCTTTACTTTACCAGTTAACCTTAATAATTGCCCTATCTTTAACGCAACTCTTTCAGCCTGTTCTGGAGTCTTTATATCTGGTGCAGTAGAAATTTCTATGAGTGGTATCCCTAGTCTATCTAAATTATATAATACCTCTTCAGAAGTTTCACTTATCTTTCTAGCAGCATCTTCTTCTAGTGCTATAGTTTGAATTCCGACAACTCCTTCTTCATCTAGTATTTTCCCTCCTAGACCTACTATTGCTGTTCTTTGAAATCCGCTTGTGTTAGAACCGTCAATTACAGTCTTTCTCATAACGTAAACTTCATCTACTACCTCCCCACCTAGCGCCAGAGTTATTGCTATAGCAATTTTTAAGGCTTCTTCATTGATGCTGTGTGGAGGTTCTTCATCATATTCTACAAGGCAAGTAGGTCTGGATAACCTATATATATACCTCTTACCTTTTTCCCACTCAAATAAAGCAGCTACATCTACTTCCCCTAATTCACTCATAACCGGCCTCAAATATCTGACTAGAGTAGCAGTATATTCTTCACTTAATGTCGTTGGGCAGTTACAAAATAACTTATGAGTTGTATTTAATTGTTGATGTATCTCTAAACCTACCTTTAATCCTAATTTTTTATAGTCAATCTCCATGATACCACCTAGGATAATGTTCTATCTTATGCACATAGTTTATTTCCCCAACGATATTTCTCAGCATAAAGCTCTTTAACTCTTCATGGTCTGAGTAATGTGCTAGACCCCACATTAACTTTACTAATGCAACTTCTGGTAACATATCTTCTAGTGGTACAACTCCCGCTTTTAGAAGTATTCGGCCAGTAGTATAAACATTCATATTAACCCTGCCGAATAAGCATTGAGAGGTCATTCCTATAAAAACACCATCTTTAATAGCCTTTTCTAAACTACTTACGAGATCTTGTGAGACATGACCAAGTCCTGTTCCTGCTATTATTACTCCCCTATACTTAGACGCAAGATATTCTATTATATCACTTTTCATGCCAGGATAATAATATAATAAAAATACTCTATCATCGAATTTTGCATCAACTTCCGTTTCATCTTTTTTAGGAATATAATCACTTCTTAATATTTTAATTTGTTTTTTGTCCCACAAAACCTTAGCTAAAGGTATATCATTAATAGATTGAAACGCGTCTCTTCTACTAGTATGCATCTTTCTAACTTTAACTCCCCTATGAACTAATGTGTAGGTATCGGAAGACTCGCCATGCATATTAATTACAACCTCTCCAAATGGGGCTTCTTTAGCAGTAAGTATTGCAGTATAGAGATTAATCGCAGAGTCACTACTTGGTCTATCACTACTCCTTTGAGACCCTACAAGTACTACTGGTCCTTGAAGTTTTTTTAGTGAAAACGCTAGGGCAGCAGCAGTATATGACATAGTATCAGTTCCATGTGCTACTACTACTCCCTCATTACCCTCATCAAATGCCTTTTTTACAGCATTAGCTATTTTTATCCAATATTCTGGCTTCATATTTTCACTTAGTATTGAAAATAGAACTTCAGCCGAGACTTCACCTAATTCTCTTATTTCTGGCATAAAGCTAATTATTTCATCAGTAGTTAATGCAGGCCTTACTGCACCAGTCTCATATTCAATCTTACTTACAATTGTACCGCCCGTACTAATTATCTTAACTTGACTTCTTTGCTCCTTAATCTCTTTACTTATAACCTGCTGTTGAGTTCTCTTTTTTATTAAATTAATTTTTTTTATATTATATATAGAGATCCCTACATTGTAGCCATTATCCAATTTTACTACTATAATCTTATCAGAATTCTGTGAATAAGAGGGCATTAATATTCCTCTCAAGACAAGACCATCTCTTTCAATTTCAATGAAATCTCCAACCTCTGCTCCAATACTTTCTAAAATTTCATAAGCTCTTCCTTTATAACCCTCTAGTTTCATTAAAAGGATTATAAAAAAGAAAGATTAATTTATTTTGCCACTGCTACGGCTTCCCTACTCTGTTGTGAATTTAATACTCTCTTTTGATACTCTATTCTGTTCCTAAGTCTTGGTACTTCTTTATGTTTCTCCTTTTTCGGTAATTTAGGTGTCTGATTCCTTACTTTTCCTGCCTTTGTTAGCGAACCGTGGCTGGGCATACTATCCCAAAAGATATAAGATAAACTTATACTTAAAAGATTTGAGGAAGAAGTGGTCACAAATGAGAATATATTTAGTTGAACACGCTATAGGGTCTTTTGCATTTGATGAAGAAGGTAAATTAGTAGATTATATTACTAACCCCCAAGATTTAGGTAAGCTAGTAGAGATACTAATAGCAGCAGAAAATGGTGAACCATTCCCTTCTACGGTTGAGCTCTTAAAAAAGATAGGTGCTGTAGAGGTTGTAATCGAGAATGAAAAAGAGCTTAAATCCCTCCAGAAGCTAGGGGTAAATGTAATAGTACAACCTAATCATATTGGTGCAAGAACCTTTAGAAGTTCTGTAGTAAAGTATGCGATAGATAGTAAATTCGTAAAATCAGAAAAAGAATATTATGATTTCTTACATCAATTAACTCTAGAATATACTAGGAGAAAAATAAGAGGAATTGCCCAGAAGAGAGACTTATTAGCTATTCAGGCTATTAGGGCTATCGATGATATAGATAAGACAATAAACTTATTCTCAGAAAGGTTAAGAGAATGGTATAGTCTACACTTCCCCGAACTAGATAAGATTATTGATGACCATGAGTTATATTCAAAGATTGTTACGGAAATTGGATCGAGGGATTCAATGACTATTGATGCTCTAAAAGAATTAGGATTATCAGAACAATTAGCTAAAAAAATAGTTGATGCATCGAATAAGAGTATAGGTGCTGATATAACAGATTTAGACTTAAGAGCAATAAGATACTTATCATCAACTATAGTACAATTATATCAAATAAGAAGAACTTTAACAGATTATTTAGAAGCTGTAATGAAAGAAGTTGCACCTAATATAACCGCTCTAGTTGGGCATAGTTTAGGCGCAAGATTGTTAAGCCTAGCTGGAAGTTTAGAAGAATTAGCAAAAATGCCAGCAAGTACAATTCAAGTGCTAGGTGCTGAAAAGGCATTGTTTAGAGCATTAAGGACTGGAGGTAAACCTCCAAAACATGGTGTAATATTCCAATATCCTGCAATACATTCTTCGCCGCGATGGCAGAGAGGAAAAATTGCTAGAGCACTAGCAGCAAAACTAGCAATAGCTGCAAGAGTTGATGCATTTAGCGGTAGATTTATAGGAGATCAATTGAGAGAACAGATGAAGAAGAGAATTGAGGAAATTAAGCAGAAATATGCGAGTCCTCCTCCTAGAAAGGTTACACAACAAGAGCAAAAGATAAAAGGTGGAAAAGAGAAGGGTAAGAGAAAGAGTAAGTGAGAAATCTATGTCAGAAGTAGTTAAAGTTCAAGAATCATCTTTTGAAAATATCTATGAATGTATTTATAATGATGGTTCTGTTAAACTTTGCACTAAGAATTTAACTCCCGGCATTAACGTTTATGGAGAAAAGTTAATTAGATATAAGGGAGTAGAATATAGAGAATGGAATGCGTTCAGAAGTAAGCTTGCTGCAGCAATTCTTAAAGGTCTAACTCAAAATCCTATCCGTAAAGGTCATAAAATACTCTATCTTGGTGCAGCATCGGGTACTACTGTAAGTCATATTTCTGATATCGTTGAGCAGGAGGGTAAGATATATGGAATTGAGTTTTCGCCTCGAGTTATTAGAGAATTATTAATGGTTGCTCAACATAGGCCAAATATTTTGCCTATATTAGCAGATGCAAGATTTCCTAATTTATATAAACCTTTTGTTGAATATGCTGATATACAGTATGTAGATATTGCACAACCTGATCAAACTGATATTGCGATTTATAATGCAGAGAATTTCTTAAAGGCTAATGGATACATGTTCTTAGCAATAAAGGCTAGGAGTATTGATGTTACAAGAGATCCTAGGGAGATTTACAAAGAAGAAGTTAAAAAGTTAGAAAATGCAGGTTTTGAAATAATTCAAATAGTTCAATTGGATCCCTACGATAAAGACCATGCTATGGTTCTTGCAAAGTATAAAGGGAAGTAATTTTGATTGATAAAATTTTTAACCTAGGCTTTAAGGGCCTTTTAAATTATTCACCATCTGAATATATTACGTTATTAGATGCATTATCAGGAAAACTAAGTTATAAATTGAGTAGTGGTGAAATTGTAGAATTTGACAGGAATCAAGTAGAAAAATTAAGTAAAGTTTTACCATTATATATGTGGGGTCTTGTAAGACTTCCGATTGTTATAATTAAATCGCAGGAACCTGGAATTTATATAGTAAGTGGTAGCGAGTGGGAAAAGAGGGCTATCGATATTATACTTAATTCAGAAAAGAACGGTATTCTCAATACATCAGATTTAGAGAGGTTACTAAGGGAATTTGATTCAATAATATTTATAACACTTTCTGTATCTTTAATTAATTTTGAGGAATATAGAGAGGAAGGTTGGTAATGCCATTAACACTAAATGAAGTTATAAAGGAATTAGAGTCTCAAAAATGCGACTATGTACTAATAGACTATCCCACATCTAAAAAATCTATTGATCTAGTAGTTAATACTAAGAAGAGAAAATTAGTTATTAAAGTTTCTGATAAGGCAAAGATTGCTAATGAAGAGTTAAATGATTTAAAGAAAATCTCCGTATTACCTTCTACCACACCATTAATACTAACAAACAAGGCTGAGGAGGATATTGTAATAGAAAGAGATGGTATAATGGGTGTTTCTTTAGAAGGTTTGAGTAAGATTATTGATGGTCAGAGATTATTTATATATAGAACAAGAGGAGGGATATTTATCAAAATTAATCCAAAGGTACTAAAGAGGAAAAGATTAGAAATGGGTTATAGCCTTGGGGATCTATCAAAGTTATTGGGAGTCTCTCGGCAGGCAGTTTATAATTACGAACATGGAAATGCTGATGTCTCAATAGAGGTTGCTGAGAAGCTGATAGAAGTTTTTGGGGAAGAAATAATTGGTGATGTGATTCAGGATTATAAAGTTAGTTTGAAAGAAAATGAAGAGGACAGAGATTTTGATGCTATTAACAGTACCTTATTGAATAAGTTTGAGGAATCCGGTTTAAAGACTTTTAGATTTAAAAAAACCACTATTGATTTCCTAGTAGAATATAAGGACAAGAAGGGAATAATTGTATTAGAGGCAAATAGTGAAGCGGAGACTAGGAAGAAGTTTCAAGAAGCAAATAAAATTGCAAAATTATTTAAATTAAAAATGTTATGTATAATAAATAAATATAATCAACCTAGTGAGAAAGAAGGGTTTAAAGTATATAGACTAGAAGAAGTTTCGGAATTAATAGATGAAGTTAAGAGAGATAGTTGAAGGAAAGGTAAGGCTTTTAGTTCCAGATTTAGAAGAGCTGAAGAAGAATAACTTCGTAGATCCTGCATGGGCTCCAGTGTTCTATAACCCAAAGATGGTATTTAATAGAGACTTAAGTGTACTATTTGTTAGTGTAATTTCGCCTAAATCCGTTATTGATGCATTATCCGCAACTGGAATAAGAGGTTTAAGATATTATATCGAGAATAATGTCAATGAAGTAATACTAAATGATAAGAATCCAATAGCTTATAATCTAATGATAGAGAATGTAAAATTAAATAATATCCCCCAAGGTAGTATTAAAGTATATAATAGAGATGCGAATTCTCTTTTGTTTGAAATATACGCTGACTTTATTGATATAGACCCATTTGGAAGTCCGATCCCTTTTGTCTTAGCGTCAGTAAAAGCTGCTGGGAAGAGAGGTTATGTAGCATATACTGCTACTGATTTGGCTCCTTTAGAAGGTTCTCATAAAAACTCATGTAGAAGAAAGTATGGAGCAATTAATGAAAAATTAAGCTTTTCTAAGGAGGTAGGATTAAGAATTTTAATAGGAAAAATAATTTCAGAGGCTGCAATTATAGAGAAAGCATTAGAACCTATTTTAGCCTATTATGCTGATCACTATTATAGGGTGTATTTTAAAGTAAATAAGGGTGCTAAAAGGACTGATGAATTATTAGAAAAATTTGGTTATTATTATGAATGTTCAAAATGCGGGTTTGTTATTGAGTCGAAGGAATTTCACAAATTTGAATGTCCAAGATGTAAGACCCCGATGAGAGTAGCTGGACCTTTATGGTTAGGTAAATTAAATGATTTAGATTTTATTGAAAAGATAAAACATGAATTAGAGAAATTTAGTTATTTAACAACATATAATAGAATCTCAAAATTATTAGAATATTTAAAGAATGAAAGTAAGTATAATCACTATTGGCGTTTAGATTTTCTATCCTCTAGAATTAAAACGAACGTACCTAAGAGGCAAAAAGTTATTGAATGCTTAGGTGATGGCTCTTTTACTCATTTTGATTATAGGGGAATTAAAACTAATAAAAGCTATGATGAAATCGTTGAATGTATAAAAATCTCAAGTAATATTAATTAGGCACTTCCTATTTCTCTCAAGATCCAACTGTAGAATTTACTACAATTAGAGGGTGAAATATGTGTCCCGTTTCCACACTTATATAAGTATTTACAATTAAAACAAGGTGTTTCTTGCACTATATCTAGCTTTACATAAATTTCAATCAAATTATTAGTATTCGGGAAATACTTAACCTTGCTTTTTCCGTTTTCTTTCACTGATTTTTTCTGAACCTTATTTTTTTCAATAAGCCTCTTTAATATAATGGTTAAATCTCTAGATGAAATACCAGTCCTTTTCAATATTTCTTGTTGTGTTATCCCTGAACTTCCACTGTCCTTTATAAGTCTGTATACCAAATCCTCGTAATTATTATTAGTTGCTGTAGACATATGCAACCGCTATATATATAATATACCTTCCCGACTTTAATTTTCTTTATTTAAATCACTCTATAGGAATATAACATATACAAAAGTGCTTATAGATTATATAGTTTGTAATATTTAATATTCGCATTTAATCGTAAATAAAATTCATATATAAACCTCTATATCAAATTTTTCTATTATATCCCTATATCTATTTCTAACTGTAACCTCTGTAATATTCACAACATCTGCAACTTCTTTCTGCGTCTTTTTATTATCAAACAATGTACTCATAAGATATACACTTGCAGCTGAAATAGCGATATAACCTTTTCCGCTTGTTAAACCTTCTGAATGCATCTTTTCTACGAGTTCCGCTGATTTTGATACTATGTACTGAGGTAAACCTAATTTAGAGACAATTTTTGGTATATAATCCTTAGGACTTATTCTAGAGTGAAACATAGAATTTGATTTAACAATCATTTGAACCCTCTTTATAGGATTCCATATATCACTCTTAGTTAATCCATATCTCTTTATTATTTCATTCTCGTCAATGGGATATCTCATGACTCTACATGCATAAAATATAGTAACTAAAATTAGTGCGGTTTTATTTAACCTCTTATCACCTCCTGCCTCTACTACTTTTCTTAGAATAGTAGCTGCAGTTTCTTTTATTCTCTCTGGTAAACCTAACTTAGAACATTCATTATTTAACTCTGAAAGATATGTTACAATTTTTCTATCACTCGACGAAACTCTTATTTTCCTTTGTAACATTTTCATTTTTAGTAATCTACTAGAGCTAATTCTTGAGCCTCTGCTTCTTCCTATATCAGTATATAAACCCCTATCATGAACTTTTGGAGTAAGTCCAGCACCAGTTCTCTCTCTTTCAAGTCTGTCCTGCGGAGTATAAGCTCTCCACTCTGGTCCTTCATCTATTACGTACTCTTCAATTACAAATCCGCATGAGGTACAAGTTTCACGACCATCAATAACTGCTAGTGCACTAGAGCCACAATTAGGGCAGCACATCATTCTTATTATTTCCTCCTTTTCTTCTTTTTCTCTACTGCTCTAGGGATTTCTAAGTATAGTTTACCTTTTGGTTGTTCGTCAATTAATGGTTTAACTAGTGCATAAGGGTTATCAATATTTCCTATTACATCTAACACCTTTCCTACTCTATTCCCATTTTCATCTATTACTATCTTACCTATTGGATTTAATTTTAAATAGTTATTTTTATTATTTAATTTTAAAAGCCATTTATTTTTTAAAGTTATTTTTTCAAAAGTCCCAAACTCTATGATTTGAAATCTCACAAATAATAACTGGTTTAAGGGAGTTTATTTTTCATTGTTGATAATACCAAGGGTTATTCTCGCAAATCCCAAGATTGTAAATTAAGAGGGAATCTTCTTATAAACTATTGCGAGAATTATTTTTAACCTACAGTAAGATAGGTAAGGTAAATGTCACAAATCTCCGAAGAAGACCTTTATAAGAGAATTTCAGAACTTAGGGAAGAAATTATAAAGTTAAAAGAAAAAAAATTACAGTTAGTTGAAGAAAGAAGGAATTTAATCCGAGAAAAAAATGAAAAGCTAGAGAAGTTAAGGGAGATTAGGAAAAAAATAAAGGAAAACATAGAGGTTTATAAAAAGAAGGTAGAAGAATTAAGGGAACTTAAGAAGAAGAGGCAGCAGTTAATAGAGATTATTCAAGAGATTAGAAAAGAATTTAATGAGATAAAGAAATTAGCTAAGAATCTTTCCGATCTAAATCCGGCCAAATTAGAGAAGAGAATTAATGAGCTTGAATGGAAATTGCAGACATATTCCTTATCTCCAGAAGAGGAAAAGAGAATAATTCAGAAGATAGCAGAACTTGAAAAAAAGCTAAGCGTAGCTAAAAAGGTTCTAAAGTTTAAGGAAAGAGCTACAGAAGATAAAGCGGAATTGTTAGCGAAAAGAGTTGAGTTAGATAGCATAAGGCAGACTATAGTTAATACGGTAAGTGAATTGTCAAATAAGAAAAAGATTATAGAAAGTTTAAGACAAGAAAGAGAGAAGTTGTATAGAGAAATTGGGGAGTTAAAGGAAAAAATAAACAGTTTGGGCAAGGAAATTGGGGAGTTAAAGGAAAAAATAAGTATGTTATCTGTACAACTTAAAGAATCTACAGAATCTCTCAAGAGAATTAAAGAGGAAAAAGCCAAGGCTAATGAAAGAAGTATAATAGAGAGAAAGAAGAAAGAAATAGAGGAAAAGTTGAAGAAGGAGAAAAGACTAACCTTTGAAGAACTTTTAATATTATATAACGATAATGAAAATAAGGAAGATGGGAGTTAAGAAGCTAGTAATATATGTTGATATCGATGATGATTTAGGTAAAATAGGTTTGAAAACACCAATAATAGGAGAAAAAGAGGTAGAGAAAGCTATCTCTATAGCTTCAGAGAAGATACCTACTGACTCAGATTTTAATACGCTAGTCGTATCGTATAATATTTACAAGCAATTAAAGAATTCTGGAGATAGTGTAGAAATAGCATTGATAAGTGGAGATCAGAAGGGTGGAATTGAATCACAGTTAAAGTTCTCAGAGAGGTTAGATTATGTTCTTAATATTGTTCATCCAGAAGAGGGTGTTGTGGTAGTATATGATAGCCCTGAGGATGCTAAAACTCTTCCAATAATTCAATCTAGAGTAAAGGTTATTGCAATAGAGAGAGTTTTAGTTGAGCAGTACAGGTCGGTTGAGGAGACGTATGCGTTATTAGGTAAGTATATTAGGAAGGCATTATCAGACCCTAGATACTCTAGAATATTCTTAGGAGTTCCTGGTCTCATTCTTGCTCTATCTGCAATTTTAAGTTTACTTAATTTAAGTAATTATGCTGTACCTTCAATTCTCTTTGTAATAGGTGTAGTAATGATAATAAGAGGGTTAAGAATTGATGAAATGATAGAAAGCTGGTGGGAAAACTCATCTATCATGGTTGTTAGTGCAATTCTCTCATTAGCCTCCGTGATTGTAGGTTTAATAAATGTTTATTTGTCTTATCAACAAGTAAGAATACTCTCGTTAAATTTATTCGCTGATCTTATGCTTACATTTTTACCTTATGGTGTATTTTCTATAATAGTATTATTTGTAGGAAAGGCGATAATCCGTGCCATTGAACGTAATATAAAGATTTGGCATGATGTATTAAACAGCATAGCAGTAATCCTTATCTATTTTGTTATAGTAAGCTTTCTAGATTCCTTAAAACAGAACGTAATTACCATTCAACCATTCATTAGTCTCATAGCATCTGCAATAATTTTAATTTCAGTGTATATTTTAATAAGCCTAATTGAAAAATATAAGTTAAAGTAACTTAAGTAATTTATCTTTAATCTCTATTGGTAATTTTTCCAATTCAATTACCTCAGCTCTTCTACTAGGTATTTTTTTATGAAATACATTCAATATTATATATCTATCTGGGGAATTTTCATCTCTCGATTTAAGTACTCTTACCTTAACAAATAAATTATCTTTCACTTTCACATAGGCATACTTTCCATGTTTTAGACCCATTATAGTTCAGAATACCAATTATACTGGGGATTAAATAAAGCTAATGTGATTGTTTTTCTCTTTTTTATCGTTTAAATTAAATTATCATAAAAATCGTTTAAATTAAAACTCAAATATTTCTTCCTCTTCTATTGCCCTTATACAATCAATTTCTAATAATTTATCGAATATTTTCTTAACTGCAGTATAAACTTCTTCCTCCCTCTTTGCCCCAGTTATCACCATCTTTCCACTTGAAAATATTAATAAGACTACTTTAGGATCATCCATTCTATAAATTAAACCAGGAAATTGCTCTGGTTCATACATATTATTTTCTAAAACGAATGCCGCCTTATCTAAGTTAACATTTACGTGTAAATTTGCAGATGCTACGATATTCTGGATTTGTATTTTAGGCTTTCCAATAATATCTATACCATGTTTCTTAAGGGTCTTTATAATTCTCTTAACAGCCTTTATTAACTCCTCTGTACTCTTTGCTCCAGTAACTACCATTTTCCCAGATTTGAATATAAGTGAAGTTACTTTGGGGGATTCTAATCTGAAGATAAGACCAGGGAATTGGTCAGGATCATATTCAACATTCGGTACGCTTCTTTCCATGGCATAAAGATCTAAATTCTGATCTAAAGTAACAGTCGCTACAATATTCTCTATCGTAATATTAGGATTATACTTTATTTCTGCTTTAGAAATTTCGTCTCACCTAAATATAAAAGCTTTTAATCCCCTTTATAAGCTACTCCATTACGTTATAAGGTCTTTAAGAAACTTTAATTTAGGTAACTCCATTATACCTTCGCCCTCAATTATTATGTACGGTTTAGCCTCTTCTAATATACTATGCTCCCTCATTAAATTAGACATATAGGCAGAATGAGAAAGCGTTATATCACTTCCTGCTTGATATCCACCGACTGCAGGTAAGACTAAAAGAAGAGAATTATTCTTTAAAGGAGTTATAAAAAAGCAGGGAAATCTTCTTGCAAAACCTAACCTATCCTTTAGTGAAATTCTGGGATGTTCATGACCTATAACGTATAATTTACCTTGCTCTGGAGTAATTTCCTTATGTCCGTGCGTTATTACTATATTCTCATACTCAATATATTCTACAAGCTCTACATTATCAAATTTAGAAGTTACAATCGAAATGTAATTATCATGATTGCCCTTAACTAATTTTATCTCGACCCCTTTATCTCTCAATATCATGAATACATCTTCTAAATCCTTCTTCTCTTGTTTTCCAATACCATCAAGGCGATGTTTTAAGTCACCGTTTATTATAATTTTGTTAGTCTTAAAAACATCAATTGCTTTTTCTACAACGTCTAAAAACTTCTTCTTCTGGATTCTAGGCAAAAATATTCCTTTTCTAGTCATTTCTTCTTCAAATCCAATGTGGGCATCAGATAGTATTATAGAATTTAGTACTTTATTATAAACTACTGGCATATCCCCTTCTATATAAAAGCCATTTACTAACTCAATCATTAGCTGGCTCAGTAATATATATGCCTAGGTAATACTTAAATTAAATGAGTGGTCAACTTAGCCTTGTAGGACTAGGACTTTCTATGAAGTTCATAACTCAGACTGCTCTGAAGACCTTAAGGGAGTCAGATATTATTTATTTTGATACGTATACTTCAATTTCATGTGATATCAATAGAGACGAGATAGAGAAAATATCTGGAAAGCCAGTTATTCCAGCATCAAGGGAGATGTTAGAGAGTAAAATTGAAGAGATAATTAATAAATTAAGAGAAGGTAAGAGGATAAGTATAGCTACAATTGGAGACCCATTAATTGCTACTACTCATGTAAGTTTAATAACTACCATCAAAAACTTAGGATTTCCTGTAAATATAATTCCAGGGATTTCGGTATTTTGTTATATAATATCAAAATCTATGCTCTCCTCATATAAATTTGGTAGAAGCGCTACTATCACTTTTCCTCATGAAGGCTACATTGATCCCGGGGCTTATCTAGCTATTAAAGAAAATAGAGAGAGAAACCTTCATACAATTTTATTTCTTGATTTAAAGGAATCGCGAGCAATGAGGCCTAGTGAGGCTATAAGAGTTCTACTAGAGCTAGAAAGGAGATATAATTATGGAGTAATATCTAAGGATACTGTGATGATAATAGGAGAAAGGTTAGGTTGTGAGGATGAAGAAGTTTACGTCTCAACTGTCGAGAAAGTATTAGAGGTAGAGTTAAATAAAGTTCCATACATAATTATAATTCCTGCGCAGAATTTACATTATATGGAGGTCGAGGCTCTTAAATGTCTCAAGAGGATCTAAGAAAGAGAATAGAAAAATATATAAGAAATACAGAAAATTCTCTAGCTAAATTAAAGATTGATGATGAGAAATCGAAAAAAGTATATGACATGGCAAGACTATATGTTGATGATGCTAAATATTTTCTAGAGAGAGGTGAGGTCGAAAATGCATTAATTGCAATAGTTTATGCGGAAGGACTAATTGATGCATTAATGATGATTCATGATATAGATCTTGAGTCAAGTATTTATCCAAAAGTATTTGTTGCAGGTACCTTTGACATACTTCATCCAGGTCATATAGAGTTCTTAAAAGAAGCTTCAAAATTGGGTAGGGTTTATGCAGTAGTTGCACGTGATATTAATGTAAAGAAAATGAAGGGGAGAGAACCAATAAATAATGAAGAACAAAGGTTAGAAATTGTAAAGAGTATAAGGTATGTTTATCAGGCAATTTTAGGTGATCCAAATGATATTCTGAAAAGCGTAGAAAGAGTAAAGCCAGATATAATATTTTTAGGCCCTGATCAGCAAGTTGATGAAAAAAAGTTAGCTGAAGAGTTGGAAAAGAGAGGCTTAAAGCCAAAAATAATTCGAATGGAGAAAAGAGTGGAAAAATGGGAGCACTCTAGCACGACTTCAATAATAAACGAGATTATAAGAAGATATTGTAAGTCTACAGATATACCTCAATCATAACTTCACTTCCATCCTCTAAGTTAAGTTTTTCCCTCAATTTATAAGGGGATATAACCTCAATTATACTCTTAGGGTGAGTAGTCCTTAGAGGTATTACCACTGCTGCTGGAGTGACACCATTAATACTTGCAGGATAAACCTTTACCGCACCTAATACTCTATCCTTATCCCTATACTCTGGTATGAATAAATACCTTGAAACATCAAGTAAAATTCTATTCTGTAACGATAATTTATCATATATTAATACATTTAAGGTTCCAGGATACGGCTCAAATCCTAGTATTCTTTTGAAGCTTTCTATGTAGTAAGGTATGCTTAGAAATATCCTACCCTCTCCGAGTCCAGATACAACCTTACCTTTTATTGTTAGTATTCTAGATATTGTAATTGCCTCAATCAAGTCTCTAATACAAGATTCCAATAGTTTTTCTCCCTCCTCTGTTAACCTTATTATTTCACCCTCTCTGAAAATCTCCCTCATTATTAACTTTCTTTCTTCCATTTCCTTTAACTTTCGTGAAATCGTTTGCTGTGTTAGTCCTACATTTTTAGCTATACTACTCTGAGTAACTAGATTATTTTTTGATAAAATTATAATTTTAGCTAATAGACATATATCATCAATAGTAAATTCTTTTCAAGTAGATCCCTCTGTGCAACCCATTTCGGCTTCTTTGTATTCTCCTTGCATATCGTTTTCTAAATCTGGAGTCATCCAATTCCATTCACTAGTCCATGCATTCCCAATCTGAATTGGCCTATCTAATTTACTAAGTAAGACTATTCTACTCGGTACATGTTCTGATATTATTTTATATCCTGTTAATTCTGATAGTATTTTTGCAAATTCCCTAATTTCATTATGCCTTGGCATAGCATCTTTAGTTAGCCTATATATAGAAGGACCAACGTGCATATAGGCTTTAACTTCAATATAAGTAGGCATTGAAAGTTCTATAAGCTTCTTAAAACCTTCTGCATCTTCCCTACTCATATTAAATCCCTTTATCATCGTCATCCTTATTACAGTAGGTGAGCTAAAACTTGGCAGTATCTCTAGAGTCTTAAGTACTAGGTTCCAAGAATTTGCAACTATTGGTCTATTAATAATTTTGTGTTTATGCTCATTAGGTGCTTGAAGTGAGACGAATAGCTGTGTTGGTTCTTCCTCTAATGATGCTAATACATCGGGCCTAACACCGCTCGTCACTAAAAATGTTGTTAGACCTCTTTTATGATATTCCCTAATTAGCTCTCCTAATTTCTCATAAAGTGTTGGTTCACCAGTTAAACTAATGGCAACGTGTTTTGGTTCAAACGCCTCTTTAGCCTTATTCTTATCTACCCCAATTCTTCCTAAATATCCTGATACTGATCTTCTATGTTCCTCTATACTTCTTTCTACAATATATTCCGGATCTTCAATAATGGGCATTCTAGTCTCATCCCACTCTACTCCTATATCTTCTGGCTCTAGCCTCCAGCAATGAATACATCTAAACCAACACCACGCAGCAGTAGGTGACATCTGAACACATCTATGGCTTTCAATTCCATAAAATTTACCTTTATAACAATACTTATTAGCAACTAATGCAGCATGAGTCCAATGACATTTTTTATATACACTATGACTTCCAATTATATGATACTTTTGCTTTTCTAACTCCCTCATTATTATACTAAACGTATCTATTCTAACGCTACTACTCATCTATCGATATTGTGAATTCCAAAATAAAAATCTATATTGGTGCCTTAAGATTGTATAACTTGAACACCTTTTCTAAATACATACTAAGTCCTATGAGTAATTCATCTGAAAGATAAGGCCCCATAATTTGTAAGCCTATTGGTAAATTATTGTAAAAGCCTATTGGCATAGAGAGTGCAGGAATTCCCGCTAGGTTAGCTATAACTGTATTTAAATCCATACTGTACATTTTTATCGGATCACTTATAACTTCTTTAAGTTTAGGTGGTAAGATAGGCATTGTTGGTGATAGAAGTATATCAACACTTTTAAACAAATTATCTATACCATCTTTAATTAATCTACGAACTTTCAATGCCTTAAGATAAAACTGATCGTAATAACCTGCACTTAAGGCAAAGGCTCCAAGTAAAATTCTGCGCTTTACTTCTATACCAAACCCTTCTCCTCTATTCTTTGCAAATGTCTCTCTCCATAATCCGTCAAAATATTTACTATATCCGTATCTTACACCATCAAATCTAGCCAGATTTGAACTAGCCTCAGACATTGCAATAATGTAATATGCAGGTAATGCGTATTCTGCGTACTTTAGAGAGACTTCTTTAATTTCACCACCTTCACTTGAGATTTTATTAATAGAATGATTAAACTGAGATTTTACTGGCTTATCAGATGCTTCGAGAATTTCGGTAATTATTCCAAATTTCTTACCTTTAGGTGACACTTCAGTAATTTCTCCCTTGGGCTTGTAATTTATTGTAGTTGCATCTCTTGGGTCCTCACCAGCAATAACTGAAAATAAAAGCCCTAGATCTTCTGCAGATGAAGCCATAGGACCTATTTGTTCTAAACTATTTGCATAAGCTATTAGACCATATCTACTTACTGTACCGTAGGACGGTTTTAATCCAAAGGTTGCTGTAAATGCAGCAGGTGCCCTTATAGAACCGCCGGTATCACTTCCTAGTGCTATATCAACTATACCTGCAGATATTATAGCACCGCTTCCTCCTGATGATCCTCCTGGAGTTCTTTCCAAGTCCCACGGATTTCTAGTAGGTCCAAAGTAACTCGTTTCTGTAGTTGAACCCATAGCAAATTCGTCCATGTTCGTCTTACCTAGAATCACTGCACCCTCTTCAATTAATCTTTCTATAACTGTAGCATTATACGGCGGGATATAATCTTCTAGCATCTTGGAGGCGCAAGTAGTTCTTATACCCTTAGTCGAAATATTATCTTTTATTGCTATTAAAATACCAGAAAGTCTACCCTTTTTCTGTAATCTTTCTCTGATTTGAGATATTAATCTTTCAGGTTCTACTACTGTTATTAATGAGTTAATTTTAGGTTCTATTCTCTTTATTTTTTCAAAAGTGGAGTAAACGTATTCATCTGGTGATAAATTACCGTTTCTTAACTCTACTAAAGTCTCGGTTATCATAATTATTCACCATATGTTCTTGGTCCTATTATGTATCCTTCTTCTTGTTTTCTCTTTACATTTAATAAAGCCTCGTCCTTAGATAGTCCCATTATTGGTTCATCTGGTCTAAGTTTAGAAGAGCCTATGGGGTGAAATAAAGGTTCTATATTACTTAAATCCAGTTCATCAATCTTATTGAAGAATTGTAGTATTTTCTGTAAGTCATCTTTTATCCTTTCCTCCTCCTCCTCGGATAGCTCAACTAATGCTAACTCCTCAAGTTTCTTAACTAATTCTTTTGTAACCTCTACTTTCATCTCTTAACACTCTCAAATATCCATTTTAAATATTCACTTTCACCTCCATCAACTCTCAAAAATATAACTTCTGGCAATTGATAATTATGTAGTTCCTTTATCTTTCTTCTAGCGTCTTCTGCCCTCTCTTCTGTAGTCTTAACTATCAATAAGAACTCTTCATCTTTATTTAGCTTATTCTCCCATATATAATACGAAATTACTTTAGGAACAATATTAACACATGCAGCTATTTTTTCCTCAACTAGTACTTTAGCTATTTTTTCTGCATTTTCTAAGCTAGAGGTAGTGGTAATAATAAGCATCGCTTTCTGCATCACTAATTTATTAAATTACTACTAATATTAATTTGATTGTGAATGTAAGGGATTTAATTAATCTCCGAATAAAAGGATTTAAAGAAGCCTTAATTTATGGTATTACTGAAGCAGAAGCTTTAGGCAAACAATTTATAGGAATAACACTCTCAAATCAAGATGGTATAATTCTTCATTTGAATCCGTTTTCCGAAGAAGTATATGGGATATATTACTTTACTAAAAATGAAATTCAGAAAGAAATGATAGGTATTTTTGACTTTGGCGGTAATACTTATAAGATCTACAAAATAGATTTAGATTTTCTAAATGGGTTAGATAGTATAGTAGTAGAAAGTGTAGAAGTGATTAAAGGTGTACTCGAAGATTTTCTCAGTGAAGCAATGGCTAAGTGATGAAGAATTTAAAAGGCTCTCTCTATTTTGTAAATATTTAGGTCGAGATTCTTCTGGATCTAATTTCATTATAGATATAGAGAAAGCGAAGAGAAATAAAATAAGGGCTAAGGAAATTATAGAAATGCTTGAACAATTAGGCGTTAAGTTTAATGCAGATGAAGTGGAAAAGTTAGAAGAACTTTTACCCAGCTATGATATAGAATTCTTTTACGATAAGGAGGAAAAGGTATTAAAATTTAAGTCAAGGCTAAGTATTTATACGCTTTTTCCAGAACTTAAGGATAAGGGCACTAAATTAGGCAAAGTTGTAAGCTATAGTAGAAAAGATAAAGCATTCAAAGTTCTTCCTTACAAGTATTATGAGATAAAGAGACTATTTGAGAGCAGAGGACTCATAGTAAAACCCATAAATCTCTTTAATGAATTCGAATTTAAGTTTTCAGGAAGCTTAAGGCCATATCAAGAGGAAGCTGTAAAAGTCTGGATAGAAAAGGGTTATAATGGTGTAATTGCATTACCGACCGGTGCAGGAAAGACCATTGTAGGGATTAAGGCTATAGAGGTTGTAAGGTTGCCTACTCTTATAGTTGCTTATACTAAAGAGCAAATGCACCAATGGAGAGATTCGATAATTAAATTCTCTAATGAAAGACCAGAAATAGGTCTTTACTATTCTGAAGAAAAGAAGATAAGGCCAATTACAATAACTACATACCAGACTGCATATAAACATATTGCAGAATTAGGAGATAAGTTTGATTTGCTAATAATTGACGAGGTTCATCATTTGCCTGCAGATAGCTTTAAGAAGATAGCGTTAGGTTCAATAGCTACTAAAAGATTAGGACTTTCCGCTACTCCATATAGGGAAGATAATAGGCATGAAGAGCTTTTTGAATACATGGGTGGACTAATATATTATAAATCTGCTGAAGAGTTGATTAATGAAGGATACTTAGCTAGATATGAGATTAAGCAAGTGGTAGTTGAGCTTACATTAGAAGAAAAAAAGAAGTATTTGGAGCTTTTAAAAAGTTTCAGAAAACTTTCTAAAAATAAAAAAGTTTCAGAATTATTAGAATTAGCAAAAAAAGGCGATAACGAAGCAGTAGAGGCATTAAAGCTGTATAATGAAATTAAAAAACTAGTAAATACTTCAAAAAGTAAATTAGAGGCAATCAGTGAAATACTACGTAATGAGTCTGGAAAGAAAATATTAATATTTACACAATATCTGGAACAAGCTGAAGAGATAAGTAGGAGATTTAATTGTTTATTACTAACAGGAAAGCATAGTGAAAGGGAGAGAAAGAAAATATTGGAAATATTTAAAAATCAAAAAGCAGGAGCACTAGTTCTTACAACTGTTGGGGACGAAGGCCTAGATATTCCAGATGCAAGTGTCGGAATTATAGTTACTGGTACTGGATCAAGAAGACAATTTATCCAGAGACTTGGAAGGTTATTGAGGCCTTCTTCTAGTAATAAAAAGGCCATACTATACGAGATTATAGTAAGGGGTACTTCTGAAGAATATCAAGCTAGGAGAAGGAAAGAAGAGAGCCTCTCTTTACTCTATACTTCATCTGATGAAGATCTAGTGTAATAAAAGATAGAGTATGCAAACAGTTTAAATAATATCTCATAGTCTTGGCTTGTTACTGTAACTCTTTTACCAGAATTCTCGATTAGCACTAACGGATAATTGGAAATTGAAAGAATCTTTAAACCTTTATTATACTCTTTATTTAATCTTAATTTTAATTTTTCTCCTAATAATTTAATTAACGAATAGCCAGTAAGAAGTGATGGCTCATGCAAATATAGCTCTCCATAGATTTCTTCATTACCTTCTATTATCCTTACTTCCTCATCGCCTTTCACTCTATATCCATTAACCCAAACTGGATATCTGATCTCATTAACGCAGGATTCAGAAATTAAAGATAATGGGGGGAATACCATGAATTTATTATTAATTACAACTTGAATTGGTTCTATTACTATTATATTACCTACTCTTATCTCTCTGACCTCTAATGGATGACAGATCTTATCACCTGAATTTATTAATACCATATTCTTAGAAAACTTCAATAGTTAATATTATTAAAGATAAAGCGATGATAGAACTCGTAAGGTCTGATAAGAATAAGATGAAGAGTAACCAGGCAGTTGATTAGCATGAGGTGGATTAAAAAGAGGGAGATTGTAATTTATTTTCTTTTATATAAAAAATTTAAATATGAAACTTTTAATTTAGGAGAAGCATTTGAAGTATTAAAACCTTATTTTTCAAAAAAAGTTATAATTAGTACACTAAAATATTTTAATAAAATAGGCTTAGCTTCGAGGTTATCAGAGTTCAATTACAGATTATACCCCTTTGAGGAATTTTTATTTATGTTTACTTATGATTACCTTCAGCTTAGAAACCGCAGGAGAAGGAAGGGCAAATTTTACTCCTCATCGTAAAATTCTACAACTATCCTAACCTTGACTTCTTTCTTACTTAACGGTGGTACTTTTTCACCTAAATCAACTCCTAAGACAATAGGATTCCCTAAAGAATCAGTAAATTTGACTTCTGCAACATAATGCTTTCTTGGAGGTTGAGAGAATGCGTTCATAAGTTCTTGATATATTCTACTTAACGCCATTTGAAATGATATTGGACTAGATAAATCTTCTGGCCTTAATTGTATTGCTTTAAATCCACTAAATATTTCCCCTATTTTTGCCTTCCCTTCAAATTCCATTTTAAATACAGGCTCAGACATTTAAGGATAATAAGGCTGGACAAGTATATATTTTTACTATAGGGCTTTTAAGAAAACAACTTAAAAACATTATTTTATCTTTTTATGCTTTTTTCCTTATCGTTATTTCTATTGTGGAAACTCTTGACTGCCTGCCATTCTGACCTGTTACAACTTGGCTTCCTATCTTGATTTCTTTAATATCTACATTATTTGGTAGGAATCTATTTCTTACAATTTCTACAGTATCTACAGCTTTACTGATTGCTTTACCTCTTGCCTTAATTACTATTTCATTTACACCTTGATTTAATAGAGTTAAGGCAGCTAATACATAATTCATTACTGGCTTTTTACCTACTAATACTACATTGCTTGGTGTTGGAGCTGCTGTACTCATTTGACCACCAACCGGAAGATACATATCATATCTACTTAAAAAAGTTATCCATGAATTCTATAAATATAACTAAGGTACTATAATTTACTTGAAGTAATATTTTTCTAGCTAAGAACTTAATAGTTATAAATAAATTATTTTTATAAAACTTAATTTATTCAAATAAAATTAAAAATTTTCCAGATTTTTACTATATATCACAGATTTGCAATAGTAACACTTAGTTATTTCCTTTAAATAGTCATATCCTATAAAGACAGTATCTAGAATGATTGAGCCAGTATACATGAACAGTTGCCCTAATTGCAATGGTCCTATAGAAGCGTCTAGAGCACTAGCTGGCGTTCCATGTGAAAAGTGCATTCCAAATCTCTCGTTAGATCATGTAAGGAATTTAGAATATGAAGAAAAAATAAAATTCATATATAATATTCTAGTAGAGAATGGAACACTTAACCTTTTCTCACATACGTATTACTCATTAGAATCCGCCAGAGAATTATATTCTTATTTTAAAACTATTGTAGGAAAAGAGCCGTGGAGTCTTCAAAAACTATGGTTAAGAAGGTTTGCAGACGGTAAAAGTTTCTCTATGACAGCACCGACTGGAATGGGAAAAACTACCACCCTTATAGTCTATTCTTCTTACTTAGGTAGAGAAGTACTATATATAGTACCTACTAGATCGTTAATGGAACAGATATGTAAAAAATTTCCTAGAAATATAATTGTTGAATGCGGTAAAATAGGAAATAATAGTATAAATATAGTAACTTTTTCATATATAAACAAGAATTTTAGTAAAATTAAAGATTATAGGCCTAAATTAATTATAGTTGACGATGCAGATGCTGTTATAAAGAGCGGAAAAATAACTGATAGAATAGTTCAATTACTTGGAATTTCCGAGGAGGATTATAATGCTGCGCTAAAATTAGTTAAATTAAAGCGTAATTATGTATTATATAAAGATTCTGAAATAGGTAAGGAAATATTAGAGGAAATCAATAGGCTGGAAGGAAAATTAAGCAAAGTAAAACCGACAGCACAATTTGTAGTTGCTAGTGCAACATTAAGACCTAAAGGGTTAAAACAAATTGCATTAAGATACTTAACTGGTTTCGAACTCTCTACAGCTAATGTTTATGCTAGGAATATTATAGACTCCTATGCAGATATTAGTGAGTTTGAAAACTTAGTTAGCTCTTTAGGGAGTGGTGGGCTAATACTAATATCTAGGGAATACAGTGGAGAGTTAGAAAAAATCGCAGAGAGGATCGAGAATCTAGGATTTAGAGTTGGAATAGGTAAAAGTGGTAAAAAATTCTTAGATAAACTATCTAGGGGAGAAGTTGATATTGTACTAGGTTCTGCAAGCTACTACGGTGTAGCAGTAAGAGGCATAGATGAGCCCAAGAGGATAAAATATGCAATATTTTACGGTGTTCCAAAAAATAGAATAAAGATAGAAGAGGCACTGCATAGTCCTATCCAACTAGTTAGGATTGGGAAAGCTTTAGAATTGAATATGGAGGAGCTAGAAAGGAGTATAGTTAGATTATCTACTTCAGAACTTAATCTACTAAGACTCTCCTTTAAATCACCTAATTTAACACTAACTCAAAAGCTTTCTAGTATTAAAAGTATAATGGAAGTATATATTAATGAAATTAAAGAAAAAATAAATAGTATTAATAATACTAAAATAATTTCTGAAAATATATTAATTTATAAACAAAATAAAGAAACATTCGTCCTTTACCCAGATATAATTACCTACCTTCAGGGTTCTGGTAGGACGAGCAGATTGTTAAATAATGGTCTAACTTTAGGTCTTTCAATTATTCTCGTAGACGATCTTGATGTATTTAATATATTTAAAAAGAAGTTAAGAAGATTCCTTGAGGATATAGTTATTTATAATGTAAGTGAACTTAATCTTACGGAGATTAAAGAGAAATTAGAAAAAAGTAGAAGTGAAGTTTCAGAAGAAGGGAAGAAGAGAGTTAATGTAAAAACAGCTTTATTAATAGTAGAATCTCCCACAAAAGCTAGGACTATTTCAAAATTGTTTGGAAAACCTAGTAAGAGGCAAATTGGTAATATAACTATTTATGAAACCATGATAATTGATGGAAGTAACGTATGGGTTTTAGATATTATGGCCTCAAGGGGTCACATATTTGACTTAACACTTAGAGATACAGGCTTGTATGGTGTGGAATTGAATCTTAATAAAAACAAGATTTCCCCAATATACGAGAATATATATAGATGTAGAGATTGTGGTAAATCGTTCTCTATCACGCTAGATCGGTGCCCCTACTGTGGGTCTGAGAAGATTGTAGGAAGCTTAAGTATAGTTAACGCTATAAGGATATTGGCAAGTGAGGTAGACGAAGTATATATAGCAACTGACCCTGATACGGAAGGAGAAAAGATCGCATATGATATAGCAGTAATTGTTTCACCCTATAATCCAAATGTCTATAGGTTAAAGTATAACGAAGTAACAAGGCATGGAATAATTAACGGTTTAAGGAACCTGCAAAAGATAGATGTTAATTTAGTTAATTCTCAGATTTTCAGGAGAATTGAAGATCGATGGATAGGCTTCAGTCTTAGTAATTACTTAAAATCTAAATTTAATGAGCTTAATCATGGAGCGGGGAGAGTCCAGACCCCTGTGTTAAGAATTATAAGTGAGAGAACTAAGGAGTATAAGGAAAAGATTGGCTGGCTCGTAATAATTCCAATAGGTAATTACATCTTAAAGAAATATTTTAAAAATAAGGATGAAGCGAATAAGTACTTAGTTACCTCTATCAGGATAATTAAAATAGATGAAAGAAAAGATGTAATGATGTCACCTCCTCCCTTCACTACTGACACTATGTTAGAGGAGGCTTATAGAGTTCTCGGATTTAATGGTAGTCTCACTATGAAGTTAGCACAAGACCTATTTGAAATGGGTCTAATAACTTATCATAGGACAGATAGCATTAGGGTGTCATCCCAAGGTATTTCGATAGCTAAAAATTATTTGGAGAAGAAGGGGATAGTTAGTTTATTCGTAGGTAGAGAGTGGTCAAAAGAAGGTGCACATGAGGCAATAAGACCAACTACATCTATGGATGCAGAAGAGTTAAGAGATAATTTGTTGGATTTTGGATATTATAATAATATTACAAAAAAGCATTTATTATTATATGACTTAATATTTAGAAGATTTATAGCCAGTCAAATGAAGTTTTCTGAGGTGATTATTGGGAAGTTTGAGGTTTATATAAGTAACAATATTAAAGAAGTCATCGAGGTACCTATTTCCGCTTATAATGGTTTTACTATAATTTATCCAATAAGAGTTTATGAGATACCAATAGGTGAAGTGAAAGTAGATGTAAAGATCAGAAAGGGTTCCCAGGTTTCATTATATGACTATGCTAGCATAATAAGAGAGATGAAGTTAAGAAATCTTGGAAGACCAAGCACTTATATCAGTACAATTAGAAATTTACTAAGGCATGGTTATATTGTAGAGAGTAGGAAAAAATCATTATTAATAGCAACTAAGAAGGGTGAGGACGTACTTAAGTTATTAGATAGTAAATTTTACGATTTAACTTCGGAAACTAGAACGGCAGAAATGTTTAAGGTAATGGACATGATATCTGCCGGCAAAGTAACATTAGAGGAGGCAGTATATTCACTTCTTAATGAGTTAAGTAATTTTGGCGAAGTGGACAAGATTTTAATAAACACGCCTTATTCTTATGAGAATATATGAAATCCTTCTTCTATCTTTAATTTCACTGCCCGTACTAACGTTTTCTAACACTATACCATCCTTTAATCTATCGACTAAACTATTATAAACATCTACAGTCTTTGAAATCTCCTTTCCAAAACCTTTTAGTATTATAGTCTCGAAACCTCTATTGAATTCTGCTATTACATCTAAGACATAATCCCCTACGCTTTTATTTTTTGTAATATTGATTACTTTCTCATTAGGCGAGGATTTTGACATCTTAACTTCACTTTCACCCCAATAAATATTTAAAAAATAAATCTTTCTGAGATCAGAAACACGAGCCTTAATCACATTTCATCTTTGGGCACTTCATCATTTTACTTATAAGTATTTAGTAGCTTGAATATAAGTTATAGCATTAAGTATTAAATACGGAATTGCATTTCGATTTACATAATAATATCTGGGAGACATGTTATAGACTATAGGATCATGGGGATCCTTAATTCTAACCTCTATAATTTCATCATAAGGAATCCTTTTTCTAAATTCCTTCGGATTTTCATAAATTTCATTAACCTTTACTATTATTTCTGAGGTAGTATTATCATTTGGTAATCGAAATACTACAATATAAACCTCATCTAGCTTGATCGGCGTAAATGAGGAGGAATAATCTTCACTGGAATATATTTCCTCTAGCTCTTCCAATAGACACCATCTATTCTCCTTAGTTTCTATGTCTATAAATGAAACAACTCTAAAAGGTGAACCCGGCTTTCTCATTAGCTTTAGCTTACTTTCTAGAGTTTTTGGTGTAATGCCTATAATCTCTGAAAGCTCTTTTAAAGTGTAGGCACTGCCTTTAAGATGTGTGTAAATAGTGCTAAAAATATCATAAATCCAAGGTCTAATAGGTGCATTAGAAATTACTATTTCTCCAAGTCTCGTTAAGAAATTAAGTTGTATTATCTTTATGTTACCATTTTTTAGTAATTTTATGTAATTTAATGTATTTTTAATACTAAAATACTTAGATATCGTCTGCTTTAGTGCCTCCTTAACTATTAGATTATCTTCCTTAAAATCTACCTTACCTACCTTTCCAAAACTGTATTTAATCTCTTTAATGGTAGCAAAGAGCAAGGGAGATCGTAAGATTGCCTTAATTATAAGTTCTTTAATCTTCTTTTCATCTTCCTTTAATATTTCTTCTAGCAAATTCTTCCTTACTCCCTTTATCGAGAAGCCGTATATTGATGATTTAACGTATACATTAAATCCGTATTCCTTAGTAGCAAGATAAAGAAGTAAGTGGGCTAAAGTATTAGATACTTTTTCATTTATTAGAGTGCTATATACCCATTCATCTTCTTGGGGATTTTCCACGAAAAGTAGCTTCTTCGATGGTAATGGTAAATTATTTCTCTTATAATATTCGAAGAATGATTCTAATGTCTGAGATAGAGAACTATCTAAAATGTTAGAGTCCCAATCCTCATTATGGAAAATTCTTTCTATTTCATCTATAAAGTAAGGTGATTTAGAAATGTTCTCTCCCTTCCAGATCGGTATCTCTCCTTCAGCTTCATTTGAAGGAATAACATCAATTGTAGATTTATTAGAATCTATTTTGGAGACCTTCCATAATTTTCCACTAATTCTTATAATATCACCCGGTCTGATATGCTTATATACGTAGATAGCATCTATTTCCCCTATAATCGACTCATTGTGCTTAACATAAAATGTCTCATTGTTTTTAATGAATGAAAAAAACTCTGAGAACCCTTTACTCCAACCCTTTTTATTATCTTTTTTAAATCTCCAAATCTTAAAGAATAATGGACCTATTGAAAGTTCATTATTATTAATTTTTAATAAATTATTTTTTATAAGATATTTAACTATTTCATTAAATTCATCAAATTTTAATTCTTTATATAAAATAGAGCTAGTAATTATATTATATATATCTTCAACCTTAATCCTACCATACTGAAGTGTAATTCCCAGAATTTCCCTAGCAACTACATCTAAGTATGGTATAATATTTGGCTCTTCCAATTTCCCCGCAATACTAAGTGAATATAAGGCCAAAGATTCCCAAATTTCATAATCATATACACAAACTATCTCACCCCTCGAGATTGATTCCTTAGAATGTCCACTTCTACCTAGTCTTTGTAAGAAAGAGGAGACAGTGGGTGGTGGTCTATACATTATGACCTTATTAATATTACCAATATCAATTCCAAGCTCTAAAGTCTTGGTACATATTACCACCTTAGCTAATCCATTCCTTAGGCTATTTTCTACCTTATCCTTTATTTCTCTAGATATTGAAGAATGGTGAACATAAATTCCATCACTATAACCGTACTCTTTTTCTAACTCCTCATGCAACCTCTCTGTAGAAAATCTAGAATTTGTAAATATTAATGTTGGTGGCTCAATGCGTTGTGCAATGAAAGCTGCACTACTACGCCAAATATCACCTTGATTAGGTACTTTAAATATTTTTAAATCAAAATTCTTACCGATTTTATTTTTTATAATAACTCCTTCTCTTAATGAAGAACCAAATAAAAGCTTTGCTACCTTATCTACATTTCCTATGGTTGCTGATAATCCTATTCTCTGAAAGTCCCCCGCTATAACCTTCAGCCTCTCTAAGAGTATTAATAATTGAGCACCTCTTTTAGAAGAAATTATGTCATGCACTTCATCAACTATTACCCACCTAACATTCTTATAATATTCTCTAAATTTAGAAGCCCAATCTAGATCAATTTCTAATCCTTCTGGAGTTGTTACTAAGATATGAGGAATTCTCCTTAATCTTAAGTTCTTTTCCTTTTGTGGTACTTCTGCGTGCTTTCTATTTACTAGAAAGCCTAACTTTGAAGCCCACCATGATATTCGATAAGTTAAATCATTTATTAAAGCCTTTAATGGTGTTATGTAAAGAACCGTAACTGGACTGATTTGACTATTTAGCATTTTATGTAAAATTGGTAAAAGAGCAGCTTCCGTTTTACCATAACCCGTAGGTGCTACTATAATAACATTCTTACCTGCTAGAATATTCTCTATAGCTTCAATCTGTATCTCATTAAGATTTTGCCAATTCTTCTCCCTTATTAGCCTCTCTATACGCTCATCTAACTTCATCAATTTCGTTATCACCTTAACTATAATTACAGCACAGAATACGGTAATTCTTAAAAATTTAAATTCAACGCTCTGGATATGGAGTATTTCAATTGTAATGTTTGTGGTAGGAAATTCCCTAAAGGTCAAGGTATAATAATTAACATAGCTGATGAAACACTAACCTTTCATAGTAAGGATTGTGCGTATAAGTTCTTAAGGCAAGTTGTCGAGAATTCAGAAAAAGGATGTATTTCCAGTAGTATAAAAACAATATTAAAAAAGTATGAAGAAATGATTGAGATAAAAAAGAAAAAAAGTGAAAAGAAGATCTGAGGCTTATTTTTCATCAATTATCTCAGAGTCCGCTACTATCTTCATCCAATGAATTTATATCTGATCGAGACTATTTATAAATTGAAATGAATATTCCTATTGAAAGAGTTTCTTCAAACGAGTGGAGAATTAGAAAGGGAGTTCAAGAGTGTATGAAAGTACCTGTAACTGTATTTGCTGATGATGTATTGATCGAGAAGATGAAACAAGATAGAACGTTATGGCAAGCTACAAATGTAGCTTGTTTACCTGGCGTTCAAGAAATGGTTTACGTTCTCCCCGATGGACATGAGGGCTATGGGTTTCCTATAGGAGGAATTGCAGCAACTGCTATTGAAGAAGGTGGTGTAGTATCTCCAGGGGGTATTGGTTATGACATAAACTGCGGAGTTAGATTATTGAGGACAAATTTAGATTATAAAGACCTTAAACCTAAATTAAAAGATCTAGTTGAAGAGTTGTATAAGAACGTACCTAGTGGAGTAGGGAGTGAGGGTAAGGTAAAACTTTCTATTTCACAGTTAGATAACGTACTTGCAGAAGGTGTAAGGTGGGCAATAGATCATGGATATGGCTGGGATAAGGATATGGAACATATGGAACAGAAGGGGAGTTGGGAGCTAGCTGATCCTTCTAAAGTAAGCGTAATAGCAAAGCAAAGAGGAGCATCACAGCTAGGAACGCTAGGTGCAGGAAACCATTTCCTTGAAATACAAGTAGTTGATAAGATCTATGATTACGAAACTGCAAAAGCACTAGGAATAACTCATGAAGGTCAAGTTATGGTAATGGTACACACTGGATCTAGGGGACTTGGACATCAGATCGCAAGTGACTATTTACAGATTATGGAGAGGGCAATGAAGAAATACGATATAAAATTACCTGATAGAGAATTAGCTGCAGTTCCTTTCTTATCTAGAGAGGGACAAGACTACTTCCATGCTATGGCTGCTGGTGCAAATTTTGCGTGGAGTAATAGGCAGATGATAACTCACTGGACAAGGGAAAGCTTTGGAAGAGTCTTTGGAATGGACCCTGAAAAATTAGATTTAAATATTGTATACGATGTTGCACATAATATAGCTAAAATAGAAGAATATACTATTGATGGAAAGAGGAAGAAGGTACTAGTTCATAGGAAGGGTGCAACAAGAGCATTCCCGCCGGGCAGTACAGAAATTCCGCAAGATCATAGAAACATTGGTCAGGTAGTATTAATACCAGGGAGTATGGGTACTGCAAGTTATGTAATGGTTGGAATTCCAGAAGGTAGAAGAACATGGTTTACTGCACCCCATGGTGCAGGTAGATGGATGTCTAGGGCAGCCGCAGTTAGAACTTACCCAGTAAGTTCTGTAGTTAGCTCTCTAGAAGAGAAGGGAATTTTTGTTAGGGCTGCAACTAAAAGAGTTATTGCAGAAGAGGCGCCGGGAGCTTATAAAGATGTAGACAGAGTAGCTAAAGTTGCTCACGAGGTGAAGATTGCTAAGTTAGTTGTAAGGTTAAGGCCAGTAGGTGTAACGAAAGGATGAGAAGAGATGATTTACTTAAATTAGAAATTAAAGATTTAAGATTAAATGAACTAAAAAACTATAAAGGTTTAATAGATATATTTAGAAAGGTATATGGCTTTACTGCAGAAAGTCTAGTTAGAGGCTCGGAGATATTAAAAGAGATGGTAAAGAATGCTGATTTAAGATTTTTATCATTTACTGCAAACATTGTAGCTACAGGATTAAGGGGACTGCTAGCTGATTTAATTAGGGAAGGATATTTTAACGTTGTAATTACGACGTGTGGTACAATAGATCATGATCTCGCTAGAAGTTTTGGTGGAAAATATTATGGAGGTTACTTTGAGTACGATGATAGTATGCTCAAGGAACTTGAAATTCATAGGCTAGGTAATATTTTAATACCATTCGAAAATTATGGTTTACTAATAGAGAAGGTCGTAAGCGAGAATATTAATAATATTATAGAATCAACAAAAAAGAAAGAGTTTGCAGGTTACGAGATATTATGGGAATTTGGAAAACTAATTAGGGATGAAAATTCTATACTTAGAGCTGCATATGAAAGGAAGGTTCCTATTATTGTCCCTGGTATAGTTGATGGTGCATTCGGTACTCAGTTATTTATAAATTCACAGTTCACTGGATTGAGGATAAATCTGTTTGAAGATATGAGGTTAGTAAAAGACTTAGTGTTTTCAAGTAAAGTATCTGGCGCATTAATTATCGGTGGTGGAATTAGTAAACATCATACTATATGGTGGAATCAATTTAAGGGAGGATTAGATTATGCAATTTATTTAACTACTGCACAAGAATATGATGGCAGTTTAAGTGGGGCAAGGCCTAGAGAGGCTATATCTTGGGGGAAGATAAAGCCGAACAGTAGGTACACTACCATAATAGGAGATGCTAGTATTATTTTACCACTTCTGGCATCTGCTTTATTAAGTTAAGTAGTAAAAGTATTAAGTTATAAAGGGTGGCACTTTTGGAGGTTACTAGAGAGAAATTTACTAGCATCTCTCCTGCTGAGTTCTTTAAGAAGAACCCAGAATTAGTTGGATTTGCGAATCCTGCAAGAGCACTTTATCAAACTATTAAAGAGTTAGTTGAAAATTCTTTAGATGCTACTGACGTCCATGGAATACTTCCTACAATAAAAATTAGTATTGACCTAATAGACGAACAGAAACAAATTTACAGAGTTAATGTGGAGGATAATGGAATAGGAATTCCACCACATATTATACCTTATGCATTTGGGAAAGTTCTTTACAGTTCAAAGTATGTAATTAGGCAAACCAGGGGTATGTATGGTCTTGGAGTAAAGGCTGCTGTACTATATAGTCAAATGTATCAAGAAAGGCCTATTGAAGTTTCAAGCTCTCCAATAGGTAGTAAGAGGATATATACAGTAAAATTAAAAATTGATATTAATAAGAACGAGCCTATTGTCTATGAGAGATATTCAACATCTAATTTAAACGGATGGCATGGTACTAGTGTTACAATTTATCTTTATGCAGATTGGCCTAGGATTAAACAAAAGGTTTATGAGTATATAAAGAGGACATATATAATTTCGCCCTATGCTGAATTTATATTTAAAGATCCAGAGGGTAATGTAAATTATTTTCCTAGATTAACTACTAAATTACCTAAGCCTCCGAAAGAGGTTAAACCTCATCCTTATGGTGTTGATGCTGAATTAATAAAGTCACTTATCCAAAATAAATCTGATAGTAAAACTGTTAGAGAGTTTCTTATAAATGAGTTTCAGAGTGTAGGAGATGCTACAGCTGATAAACTTCTTGAACTATCAAAGATAGATGGGAAAAAAGATGTACGTTCTCTCAGTGATGAAGAAATTGTAAGATTAGTTGAGGTGATGAAGAAATTTGAAGATTTTAGACCACCTTCTGCTGAACCACTTTCTGTAATAGGTGAGGAATTAATAATTTTAGGTCTTAAAAAGATATTTAATCCAGAATTCGTAACTGCAGTTACTCGTAAACCTAAAGCATATCAAGGTCATCCATTTATAGTAGAGGTCGGTTTAGCATATGGTGGATCTATTCAGCCCAACAGTGAACCGTTATTATTAAGATATGCTAATAAAGTGCCCTTAATCTATGATGAGAAGTCTGACGTTTCATGGAAAGTAGTAAGTGAAATTGATTGGAAGAGGTATGGGATTGAGGAGGAGCTAATGCCATTAGTTGTTATGGTACATTTATGCAGTACTAAGATTCCATTCAAGAGTGCAGGTAAGGAGAGTATAGCTGAGGTGGAGGAAATAGAGAAAGAGATTAAGAACGCAATAATGCAAGCGGGTAGAAAGTTAAAGGAATATATTCATGAAAAGAAGAAGGAAGAGGAAATTAAGAAGAAGTTAATAACTTATTTAAAATACATACCAGAAGTTAGTAGAAGTCTTGCTGTATTCGTTACTAACGATAAGAGTAAATTACAAGAGAGTGAAAATGCTATTAAGAGTAAACTCATACAATTAGTAAGTAATAAACTAGGACTGAAGGAAATAGAATCATTTAATGAATATAAGTTTGAGGTGATTTAAAATAACGGAACTAGTTTCTAAAGTCGATATCGAGGCAAGAAAGAAATCTATAGAGAGACTTAGAGAGAAGTTTTTGGAAGTTATCAAGAAGATAGAACAGTTAGAGCCACCTATTCTTGAGATACCAAAAAGGACACTAAATAATACTATTTATGATGAAAAAAGGAAATTATTACTTCTTGGTGATAAAAAACTAAAAAGAAACTTTCTTGATCTGAATGAGGCTAAAAGATTTATGCAGACAGTGCTAATGGCTAGTATAATTTATGAGGCTTTAATTAACAACGAGTACCCTACAATACGTGATCTCTATTATAGAGGGAAGCATTCATTAGTTCTTAAGGATTCATCTGGTAAAGTTTATGAGGAAAATACATGGGATGAACAAAAGGAATCTGATTCTGTAATAGTTGATATTGAAGTATTTACTTCGCTATTAAGGGAAGAAATGCTAATTCTAAGCAAAGAGAAAGGTAAAGTAGTAGGAGATATGAGGATACGAAGCGGTAATGATATTATAGATTTAAGCAAAATGGGTCATGGAGCATATGCTATTGAACCAACGCCAGATTTAATTGAATTTGTAGATGTAAATGCAGAGTTTGTCCTTTTAGTTGAGAAGGATGCTGTATTTCAGCAGCTACATAGAATAGGATTTTGGAAGCAATACAAGGCTATATTAGTTACAAGTGCAGGACAGCCTGATAGGGCTACGAGGAGGTTTATAAGAAGATTAAATGAAGAATTAAAGCTACCTATATACATACTTACAGATGCGGATCCCTACGGATGGTATATATATTCTGTATTTAGAACAGGTTCGATATCTCTTTCTTATGAAAGTGAAAGATTAGCTACTCCAGAAGCTAAGTTTCTAGGAGTTTCTATGGGTGATATATTTGGTAAAGGAAATAAGAAACCGTATTTAACAGAAGCAGAGAGAAGGAACTTTATAATTAAAGCTAAGGATGCAGATATTAAGAGGGCTGAGGAATTAAAGAATTATGAATGGTTTAAAACTAAAGCATGGATTGAGGAAATTGATATATTCTTAAAGAAGAAGGCTAAGCTAGAAATTGAAGCTCTAGCAAGCAAGGGTTTAAAGTTCTTGGCATTTGAATATATTCCAGAGAAGATTAGGAGTGGAGACTTTTTAAGTTAATCAGCCGAGACAGGTTCGTTCACCGCTCACGTCTAGGGTTTCTTCATTTAATCTAAATATTCTAAAATATCATTAAAGGTATTTCTCTTACAGTTAGGGCAATACTGGTATATACTCTTTTGAGTACTTATATCAAAGCTTATGTTCAAAACCCAAACAGTATTACATGAATTACATTTAACTTTCCATGGCATAATAGTTATAAACTTAATAATAGTATTAAAGTCTGTGATGAGTATTTGACATATCAGAAAAGTGAAGAAGGGCCAAAGCGCTGAGCATAGAACTTTAAAACTGGTTTTTGGATTCATTTTTGAGAGACAATGAGCGTAATGAGAGTTGATATAAATGAACTAAAAGAGGGTAGTTATGTAGTTATTGATGGAGAACCATGTAGGGTAGTTGAAGTTTCTAAGGCCAAAACTGGAAAGCATGGTAGTGCTAAAGTGAACATAGTAGCAATAAGTATATTTACTGGATCTAAAAAGACTTTAATGGCACCTTCTGGGACTCCAGTTGAAGTGCCAGTAATAGAAAAGAGAGTTGGTCAAGTATTATCTATCAGACAGAACGTAGTACAGATTATGGATTTAGAAACCTACGAGACTTTTGAAATTGATACACCCCAAGAGCAGGAAATACTGAATAAACTAGCCCCTGGGGTGAATGTTGAGTATTGGATAATAATGGGCAGAAGAAAAATTGTAAGGGTTACGTAAATTGGTTTTAGAATCCTTAAAGGATGCTGTAAGGAAATTTTTAACTGGCAGTACACCCTATGAAAGGGCTGTAGAAGATTTTATAAAAGATCTGCAAAAAGCCCTAATCTCCTCGGACGTTAATGTAAAAGTTGTTTTTTCTCTTACGAATAAAATTAAGGAAAGGTTAGTTAAAGAAAAACCCCCATCTCTAATCGAGCAAAAAGATTGGTTCATTAAAATTGTTTATGAAGAATTAGTTAACCTCTTTGGAGGAGATCTTAAGCCTAATGTAAATCCCAGTAAATTGCCTTATACAATAATGCTAGTAGGAGTCCAGGGAAGCGGAAAAACGACTACTGCAGGGAAATTAGCTTACTTCTACAAAAGAAGAGGATATAAAGTAGGTCTAGTTTCAACAGATGTATATAGGCCTGCAGCATTTGAACAACTAAAGCAATTAGGGGATTCAATAAAAGTTCCAGTATTTATTGATTATGAGGAGAAGGACCCAGTAAAGATAGCTGAAAAAGCTGTTAAGAAGTTGATAAACGAAGGGTTTGAGATCATTATAATTGATACTGCTGGTAGGCACGGATATGGGGAAGAGGTAAAGTTACTGGAGGAGATGAAAAAGATTTATGAAAAAATAAAGCCAGATGAGGTAATTCTAGTCCTTGACGCTGCTATAGGTCAAAAAGCTTACGACTTAGCCTCTAAGTTTCATTCTGCGAGCCCAGTTGGTTCTATAATAATAACTAAAATGGATGGTACTGCGAAAGGCGGTGGGGCGATATCAGCAGTAGTTGCAACTGGGGCTAGGATCAAATTTTTGGGCACTGGAGAAAAAATTGATGAAATAGAGGTATTTGAACCAAGAAGATTCGTCTCCAGAATTTTAGGAATGGGTGATATAGAGGCAATCTTGGAGAGGATAAAGAGTATAGAGGAATATGAAGAAATAGAAAGGAAGGTTGAAGAGGTAATTGAAGGTAAATCTAAATTAACATTAAGAGATATTTATAAACAGTTAATTGCAGTTAGAAAAATGGGACCTCTTTCAAAGATTATTAAAAATTTACCAGGGTTTAGCTTAATTACGAATATTCCAGAAGATCAGTTAAAGATAGGTGAAGAGAAAATGAAAAAGTGGTTAGCAATTCTGAATTCAATGACATATAAGGAGTTAGATAATCCGGGGATAATAGATAAATCTAGAATGAGAAGGATAGCCAGAGGTGCAGGTGTTTCCCCTGAGGAAGTTAAAGAGTTTCTAGAGTATTATAATACTTTAAACAAGATGATGAGAAATATAAGGAGGTATAAAGGTCTTGAGAGATTTCTTGAAAGATTCAAGGGTGCTAAATAAAGCATTAGAGTTACTATCAAAATATCCTTTATGTGATAGTTGCCTAGGTAGATGTTTTGCTAGACTAGGTTATGGTTTGGAGAATAAGGAAAGGGGCAAAGCAATAAAAACAGTACTATTACTGGAACTAGATTCACTCATAAAGGATCACAGAATTGATGACATGAATCAAATTAAAGAGATTTTGTTTAATATAGGCGAAATAGCAAAACCTTTATTTTCACTATATTTTAGTAATGAAAGATTTCAAGAAAGATTTTGTTATTTGTGTAACAATCAAATTGAAGATTTCAAGAAAGATTTCTTAAATAAAATAATGAGAGAGGAATGGGTAAAGGAATACTCAATTGTATTAGGTTTTAGGCTCAGTGAGAGCTTTAAAAGGATTGAGGAAGAGTTCGTAGCCCAGAATGATTTATCATTTTATGAGACAATTAAAAATGAGATTAAAAGAGAAGTGGGAAAAGAATTAGCTAAGGCTGGATATAAGATAGACATTGAAAAGGCTGATGTCGAGATAGTTTACGATCAAGATACTAGAAGTATAGATATTAAGAAAAAACCCAGGAAATATTTATACTCTTACATTAGGCTTTCTAGAAACATACCAGTTTCAAGTTGGTATGCAAAAGAAGGTAAATCCTTGGAGCAAATATTAGGTAATAAAAAGATATTTGTCCCTTTCTCAGAGTATTCTGAAATAAGAATATTGGACGAATATCCGATTATAATAGAGGATCTAAATAAAGATTTTATTGAGGCTGAAGGTTATTTCATGAATAATCTGGGGGAAGTAAAGGGTAAAGAATTTGAAGTGATAATGCAAAGTAAGCCGAATAAGAGGGTATATAAGGTGTTAGTTTATTCTGAGAAGGAGTTAGAAAATGCAGAAAAGGTGTATGAAAATCTTTATGATATTTATATAGAGGCAGTAAATAGTGAGGAGTTAATAGAGAAACTTAGGGCCTTAAATGTGGAAGTAATTGCAATAGACTTAATTGAGGCGGATGGAAAGCATAAGAAGATAATTGAAACTTTTATGAATCGTAATAGATACTAGGAATTAATGATAATAGATATTAGAGATAAAAGGGTACTGATAACAGCTTCTACGGAAGGCATAGGAAAAGGAATTGCAAGAGCTTTTGCGAGAGAAGGTTGTAGCTTAACGATAACCTCAAGGTCACAAGAGAAGGTGAGGAATACTTTAGAAGAATTAAGACAAATTAATAAAAGGGTTTATGGTATAACTTCAGATATTACTAACATAAGTACCTTAAAGAATCTTGTAGATTATGCAATAAATAATATGGGAGGAATTGATATATTAATTATAAATACTGGTAACCCACCAAAAGAACCTGCATATTTTACTGAAACAGAAATTAGTGATTGGGAATATTCTCTTAAACTATATCTTTTAGGTCCGATATATTTAGTAATGCAAGTTTATCCTTATATGATTAAGCAAAGATGGGGAAGGATAATATTTTTATCCTCATGGACAGTGAAAGAACCACAAAATATTTTCTCTCTTGCAGATGTTTCCAGAGCACCATTAATTCAGTTATCAAAAATCCTCTCTAGAGAATTTGGAAAATATAATATTACTGTTAATACTGTACTAATGGGAAGTTTTGAAACACCTGGTGCTAAGAGGACTTTACAAAAGCTTGCTGAAAGGCTAGGTGTAGATTTTAACGAATTATGGAATAAATACGTTATATCACAGTCAGCACTATTAAGAACTGGAGATATAGAGAAAGAACTAGGCTCACTATTAATCTACTTATCATCAGATTACGGCTCATATATCACTGGAAGCTATATTCTCATAGATGGAGGAACAACACACTCGATATAATTAAAGGATTACTTTACTATTAGAATTAAATGAGTCTTTGAGCATCCGCCTATAAAGAACTAATGGTATTATCAATTAAATGAGTCTCGAAAGGTTTATAATATTATCAATAATCATTATCCATTAGTGATAATATGGTTTCCGCAAAGAAAACTGTAAAAGTTAAGACGCCTAGTGGAAAAGAGGTAGAACTAGCACCAGAGAAGGCATGGGTATTAGCGCCTAAAGGAAGAAAGGGTGTAAAGATAGGTCTATTTAAAGACCCAGAGACTGGAAAATATTTTAGGCACAAACTACCAGACGACTATCCAGTCTAAATTTTTTAAAATCTAATTACCTTTTTTAGACCGATGAAAAAAATTGTAATTAAAATCAGTGGAAAATTTTTTGATGAGGCTGAAAGTAAGGATTATGAATTATTAAGAGAAATAGTACAGAAGCTACTTGAAAACGGGATTAAAGTAGCAATAGTAACGGGAGGTGGGAATGTTGCAAGGAAGTACATAAAGTTAGGAAGGGAACTGGGAATCAATGAGAGCCTACTTGATCTACTAGGAATTTATTCTACAAGACTAAATGCTTATTTACTCACTTATTACCTTTATGAACTTACTCCTAAAAAAGTCCCTGAAACACTAGAAGAGTTTCTAGTATTATGGTCATTAGGGAAAGTGGTTATAGCTGGAGGTTTTCAACCAGGGCAATCTACTAATGCAGTCTCAGCATTAATTGCAGAATCCATAAGTGCAGATCTTCTTATTAACCTTACTAATGTGGAAGGAGTTTATGATAAAGATCCTAAAAAGTACACTGATGCAAAACTTCTAGAGTATGTTTACTATGACGAATTAGAAAGAATATTAGAGGAGAACCAGTCATATTTAGCAGGTGCGTATGAATTATTAGATCCACTGTCTATAAAGATTTTGAAAAGATCAAAGATAAAAGCTCTAATAGTGAATTATCAAAATATAAGTAAATTAATTGATATTATAGATGGAAGAATAAAGTTAGGAAGTATAGTATTACCAAGGTGAGATATTGTCCATAATTAATGATCCAGAATTCGTAGAACTCAGAAAGTATAGAGGAACTGTGGATAAAGAAATTTTACGTAAAATCCTAACAGAGATAGAAGAAGATTACAGAAAGTCTAAGAACTTAAGACTCTCAATACTCTATATATATTCATTTTATATGAGTTATATATCTAAAAATAGGCAATTATTTAATCTTATTTCAGTAATTCTAGAGAAATATAGCCAGAAGTTAGGAGTAGAGAATCTATGTAACTTAATAATTGAAATGATTTAGTTCGATTTTAGAACTATTCTTTACCAAAGTTCTTTAATATAATAGAACCAACTACGTTATATTGATGCCGAGAAAAATAGGGATTTTAGACTCAACCCTAAGGGAAGGCGAACAGACTCCTGGTGTGGTATTTAGTGTAGAACAAAGGGTAGAGATTGCAAAGGCCCTTTCTGATATAGGAGTTGCGATGATAGAGGCAGGCCATCCTTCAGTTTCTCCAGATATTTATGAGGGTATAAAAAGGATAGTAAAAATGAAGAAGGAAGGTTTAATTACCTCGGAAATAATAGCCCATAGTAGAGCAGTTAAAAAGGACATAGAGACAGCAGCTGAATTAGAAGTGGATAGGATTGCTATATTTTATGGTGTAAGTGATATCCATCTAAAAGCAAAGCATAAAACTACTAGAGATGAGGCACTACGATTAATAGCAGAAATAATTTCTTTTGCAAAGAGTCACGGAGTAAAGGTTAGATTTACAGCTGAAGATGGAAGTAGAACTGATATAAACTTTCTTATTCAAGTTTCTAAGACTGCTAGAGATGCGGGTGCGGATAGAATTAGTATTGCGGATACAGTAGGAGTCCTTTATCCTAGTAAAACTAAAGCCTTATTTGAAACTTTAGTTAATCAAGTCCCTGGAGTAGAATTTGATATTCATGCCCACAATGACCTAGGCCTAGCTGTAGCAAACGCATTAGCTGCAATAGAAGGTGGTGCAACAATAGTCCATGCGACTGTAAATGGTTTAGGAGAAAGAGTGGGGATAGTACCATTACAAGTAATTGCAGCCGCAATTAAATATCATTTTGGAGTAGAAGTTGTCAAATTAGATAAGCTAAACTGGATTGCTAGTCTAGTTGAAAAGTATAGCGGAATACCGATGCCACCGAATTATCCGATAACCGGTGACTATGCCTTTGTTCATAAAGCCGGGGTTCATGTAGCTGGAGTTTTATCAGATCCATCAACATACGAATTCATGCCACCAGAAACTTTTGGCAGGAGTAGGGATTACGTAATTGATAAGTACACTGGAAAGCATGCACTAAGAGATAGATTTGATAAGCTAGGAATAAAACTAAGTGAAACAGAACTAGACCAGATACTAGCAAAGATAAAGGCAAATCCTACTGCAAGATTTTATAGAGATGTAGACTTATTAGATCTAGCAGAGGAAGTTACTGGAAGAAGATTAAAACCTAGACCACCAGATAAAATCGAGGCATTGGTTCATGTAAAGTGTGATTCTAATATATATACTACTAGCATTACGAGAAGGCTAATGAATATCCAGGGTGTAAAGGAAGTTATGGAGATCTCTGGAGACTATGATATTATGGTAAGAGTAGAGGCAAAAGATACTAATGAATTAAATCAGATAATAGAATCTATAAGAGCAGTAAAAGGTGTGCAGTCTACTTTGACTTCATTAGTTCTTAAAAAAATTTAATTTTAAATTTTTAATAAATATTTAAAATTTTATATATTTAAGATAAATGTTGTTAATATAATCAAACTTTTTAATAAATTCTATAAATTCTTTATTTAACTAACTATAGAATAATTAAAATTTATATAACTCTCCTATAAAATAGTGCGGCTAATAGAAGCAGTCTGTAAGTTAATATTTCCCTTCTAGGCTAAATAGAATATATCTTTTTTGATTGAACATATTTATCATGTGTTACTGCTGTTGAAGTCCTCTTATTACCATCAGCAAAGGAATGCTTGGTTACTAAAGGTATATTAAAACTGCTAAACTCTTACTTATACTACGGTTAGCATTTATAGGAAAATCGTTACATTTTTACGTTACATTAAAAACATATAAGAAAAATATCTTCTTACTAAATGAAAAATTGTACTAATAAACAATAAAAATAATAAGGGAGAAAGTTCAAAATATTTATTAGCTCATGAGTAAATATTACAATATTTTTTTATGGTAAGAAAATTTCCTTAAACTACTACCAGATACTGCTAAAACTAAATTTTATTAATGCTTCTAAAAGATAAAAGGTGAAGTAAAGGGATTTAAGGAAAGAGCGAATGAATTGATTAAATTAGAGAAGATAGAGAGGAGATTCAAATGAAGTTGAGGACTCATTATGTCTTTTCTACTGGGCTATTAACTCTAGTTGATACGCTCTTCATAAACTTTTATTACTCCCTAGTACTTTCAGCCTTTGTAGCTGTAATTGCTAATACTCTAAT
>JAWARQ010000004.1:0-186576 GCA_038893355.1 Sulfolobaceae archaeon | reverse complement strand
TCAAGATGTGCGGGTTCCCCCATATCCGTGATATTCCACGGGTGTGGGTTGGGGTTATCCCGCTAAAGGGGCGGAGGGGGATGAGTGGGGCACTGCCCCGTTACTCTGGTGAAGCCCAAGGGCTGAGGGTTGATATTAAATATTATGAAATCCTATGAAGCCTAAACCCCTCTTCTGAGTAAGCAGTTTCAGCTTTAAGTTCGTTTAATTTCAACTCTTCAGCAATTTCAGTAGGTAATGCTATACTAGGCTCTGGACTTTCAGCTCCACTATTTAAAAGGGCTACTATTTCTGCACTCCTACCCGTTATCGCTTCTAACCTTACTCTTACTCTCACTCCCAACGCTTAGCACCTTAAATCTTCCAAATGTTATTATCTCCCCCCTTTTGACCTTAGTCATCTTTTCAAGTTGAGACTCTGGTACTAAGATTATTGACCTCCTCTTCTTCACAATATTCAAATTAGAATTAGGTAATAATAAGGCTTTCACATATGCTATTCCTTTTTTCATAAGCTTTTAAGGTAGAAATAATTTACTAATTATTTTAATTAGGCAATAAGTTTAGTATAATCCATTGCTACACACTCTTCTATACACTTAATTTAAAAATCTCCATAAACTTCTTTAGCATTTATATGAAAGAACCTATCCTCTAGCTCATTGACCTCTTTTTCGTCTAATATGTTTTTATTAATCAATTCATTTTTTAAATTTTCTATAGCATTTTTAGCTAATTTTGCACCTAACCATGCTATTTCTGGTATATTAAAGGCATCGGAACCATACATTACTTTATTAAGTGGAGCTACTTCATATATTTCCTTTAGGATGGAGTAAGACGCTAAAGGTGCAAAAGGTACTACTTGTGAAACATCTAAATAAACTGAGGGGAATATATATGACATCCACGCACTCTCCCTATGATATGGATAACCTGCATGTACTAATATAACCTTTCCTTCATACTTTCTGACTAAATTAGTTAAGTAAGCTGGCCTAGAATCCTCCAGCTTTATGTCCCTATCACCAGCCCCGGTATGGATCTGTACTGGGACTTTTAGCTTCTTCGCAATCTCTAGGGTGATGCAGAGTAAATAATCTCTAAACCCCTTTGAAACCCTTCCATACCATTCGGTCTGTGTTGAGAGAAAATCTCGTTTTGCTCTGTCTTCATCACATACTACTTTTAATCCAGTCCTATAGGCAATTATACTTTTAAACCCTGCATACTTTTCCTCTTTAATTTTTTTATTTAAGATCTCTATAAAATATTCAATTGCTTTATCAAATGATTTAGAGAACAATTCATCATTAATTATCTTTTCTATCCTAAACAATAGCTTATAAGGAATAGGTAATTCCATTTCCTTTTTACCAAACCCTTCATCTATCACCATTGCACTTATTTTTGCGTCTTCGAAAAGAATCTTTATATAGTTAACTGGATCCTCCTTAATCAGTCTATTTCTTTCCTCTATGAAGTTTTCTCCAAGGAACTTTTTCATCTCCTTCTTTAATAATAAATAAAATGGTCTTAATTCATTCATCTTTAATATTTCTTCATCAAGCCTACTATTATTAATCTCCCCTGGCAGCCAAGATTCTGCCGAAGCGAGAATAAACTCCTTCTCGCTCATTATCTTTGCAGAAAACCAGTGTGCATGGGTATCAATAATCATAAATGCCTATACACCTCAAATTCCCAGTCTGTTACTAGAGATTCATATTCCTCAACTTCCGCAGTTTTTACCTTTATAAATTCTTCAATTATTGGCTTACCTATCCTCTCTATCAATTTCGTATCTTTCTTTAATTCATTTAAAGCCTCCCTTAAGTTTCGCGGTATATCTTCTATATCCTTCCTATAGTATGCATTCTCGTTTACTGGTGGAGGTGGTTTTAATCCCCTTTCTATTCCATCAAAGCCTGCTTCAATAACTGCTGTTAGGAGTAGGTAAGGGTTTGTTAACGGATCTGGAACTCTATACTCTATCCTCCTATCCTCTTCTGCCATGTTAGGATAAGGTGTAGGTATTCTAAGCATTGCAGATTTATTATTATAACCGTAAGTTATTTTAGTTGGAGCCCATGATCCAGGGACTAATCTCTTATAAGAGTTTACAGTAGATGCAGCTATTGCAGTTAACGCTTTTGCATGCTCTATTATTCCCGCTAGAAAGCTATATCCTAACTCGCTTAGTCCAAATATGTCGTCTTTAGAGTAAAATAGGTTCTTTCCATTCTTCCATAAACTTAGGTTTAAATGGAGTCCAGAGCCCGCCATCTTATTAAAAGGCTTTGGCATAAAGTTTGCATCAACACCGTATTTTCTACTTACTTGTTTAGCTATTTCTTTAAATAAAATAATTTCATCAGCACTCCTTAAAGCGTCTTTATGCATTATATCAAATTCGTACTGCCCTGGCCCATATTCCTTTATTACCCTTATTGGTTTTATTCCCACTTGCTTAGCAGTCCTTGCTATCTCCTCAATTATTGGATTATTATAATATGCTGAAGAGTCAAAACATCTTGCATCATCAAACGGCTTTTTGTCTTTGATCAAATAGAATTCTATCTCAAAAGAAGATCTAATTTCATAACCATACTGCTCTCTTATCCTCGCTAATGTTTTCTTTAAGGTGCTTCTAGGATCGTACTCCCAAGGCTTACCTCTTTTAAGTAAGTCACATATTACTACTGCAGAAGGTGGAAATATTGAAAGAGTATTTAAGTCTGGGGTAAGAAAAACATCTTCATCTTGCGGGCCAAATGTGCCATAAGGTGAAAGATAATCCATTGGAGTAAAGCTCATCATTGCCATAGTTAAGCCTATACCAGTCTTTATTAACTCGTTTACGTAGTCTATATAAGCGCCCTTCGATCTTATTATACCATCTAGCCCCATCCAAGTAAATCTTAATATACTTACGCCGTTATCCCTCAATAACTTTTCTACATCCATCAAGATTTACTTTCATGTATATTTAAAAACTTAACTAACATTTTTTTATTTAATGTGCAGAATGTTTGCTTATATAGGGGAATCTAGGGAAAAGTTAATCGAGTTGTATGAAAAATTAAAAAGTTCCGCAAATTGTGATACTAGAAGAAATTGTATCCAACATGGAGACGGTTGGGGCTATGTGATTTTTGATAAAATAGGCAATAGAATCCACTTTTATAAGTCAGGAAGTGCTATATATGAAGAATCTGTAATCTTACCTAGCTTTAAGAAAGCATATAGCATATTTCATGCCAGAAAATCTTCCAGCCAGCTAAAAGGAGCAATATACTCTCATCCCTTCTTTACACAAAACGCTACGTCATTCATGTTTTTGGCCCATAATGGCGAGATAGACCATGCTAAAGTTATAAGGGAATTTAATTTAAATAGGGATCCTAAATTAACCGTTGATTCAGAAATTATTTTAGAAGTCGTAAAGGATTTAGGTGTCAGAAAGGGTTTAGAAACTTTGAAGGAATATACGAAGAGTGCACTAGATGTCTTTATCTTAGAGATAGAGAGGATGGAATCAAAAGTAAGGCTATATGCATTATCATACTATACAAAGAAAGAGACAAAAGGTGTGTATCATTTATATATAAATAAGGAAGATTCCGCAATCTCGATATTCTCATCAACTCTTATAGATTACGGAGCTAATGGTGAAGAAGTTGAATTTGGAAAGGTATATGAATTTGAATAAATTAAGAACAGTTATAATGGAATCATTGTCATCAATTTCAAATATTAAAGTTTTTCCTATCTTGTATAATTTTTAAGTAATAATAGCACTTAATATTATTAGTTTATTTGAAGAAAACTGACTTCCTATAACATTCCTCATTATAAGGGTAGTTATACCTCAAGAAAAAGTTAAACTGTAAAAACCCTACCTTAAGTTTAATATAGAGCTTATACCTCAACGTAAGTACCTATGAAGTTTAAAAAGAAATCAGCCTCATTAATGCCCAAAACCTTAATGTCAATAAGTAAGGATTCCTCTTCGGGCAACTCCAGAGTTATCCCAATCTCCCTCCTTCTCCTCTCCTTAAAACTTAAATTCTCATTATAAATTACAGCTATATCTAGATCACTACTTCCACAAGTCTTATCTTTAATTACCGATCCGAAAACTATAACCTTATACACATTCCCATACTTTTTAGCTATCTCCTTAACCTCTTCTGCAATCTTCCTCCAATTCTTCTCTAAAAACTCTATCCTCTTCCAACCTAATAGCACATATTTAAAATCACTCGGTAGATAATAAAACTATGTCTAGGTATGATGAAGCATTAAGGCTCTGCAAAAGAGCTTTAAGGTACTTGGAAAGTGCAAAAGACAGCTTAACTAAGGGTTTTTACGATGTTTCCGCAACGACTTGTGAAATATCAGCACAACTACTCTTAAAGTCCACGATCCTTTTCCTAGGTATGAGTTACCCAGAGACCCACAACTTAAGGGAGTTATTAAGAATCATAGATTTTATTATGCCCGAACTTAACGCTAAGGATTTTGTAAGGAAATTCAGAAAGGAGCTTAAAGACATTGAGAGTAATAGGATTGAGGGACAATATTCCCCATTCGAAATAGATGAAGATACAGCAAAGGATTGTTTGGATTTCGTATCTAATTACTTAATCCCCTTTATCAAACAAGCTTGGAAGGAGAAATGGTGTGAGTAACTTTTTAGATTGAACCTCTCCAGCCTTCAGTGTAGTCTTTCGGTCGAACTTCAAGCATAGTGTAAGCCATGGGGCCTATATAGGAGATGGTATAGCTACTGAACTACAAAATTTCTTTTTGCCCTATAACATGTCATGAAAAATTATATTTTACACTTCTACTCTATAAGGAGAACTTTTCATACAATAATTTGTAGCTTAATGGCGATACCATCAGATCAGTGTGACAATAATTTTGTTAATTCAGTATAAATTATATAAAGTGTAAATTTCGTTTCAATTTGTTAGAAAACTTACACATTAATAAAGTAATAAGATTATAACAATTTTAATTTCTATAAGATTTTTACTATACAACTAAACTTCTTAGGAAATGAGGGCTTAAGGTAATTTTGAATAAATTTCAAATAAATGAAATTATTAGTATCACACTCAAAAGAAATATTTAAATATAAGGGGCTATCCATCTCCGCCTTAAAGAGGCAGAGGCTTTACGCTCCCCTAACCTACTCTGTAAAATTGTTTATTAACTTCAGATTAGAGTGGTAAGTATGAGTAGTTTATTTGTTAAAAATCCTGAGTTGAAAAAACTATATGAAAAAGGTCTTGAAGTAAGAAAACAAGTAATGGGTAAAGAATATGTTGAAAAGGCATTAAGGGAAGCAACTGATTTTAATAGGGAACTCCAAGAAATTGTTACGATTTTTGCCTGGGGCCTATTATGGACGAGAGATGAAGTTATTCCTAGAAAGATAAGGAGTTTAATAAACATTGGAATACTAAGTGCGCTAAATAGACATAACGAATTGAAATTACATATTAAAGGTGCCATAAGGAATGGTTGTACTGAGGAAGAGATAAAGGAAGTATTACTACAAGTAGCCATATATTGTGGCCTTCCAGCTGCTATGGATTCATTTAGAATAGCACAAGAAGCTTTAAGGGAAATTAAAGAAGAGGAGAAGTTAAAGAGTTCATAATATATTATGTTAAGCATGATTTTTCTTAAAAATGGTAAAAGGATAGATTAAGTAAAATAAGATATACCAGCCTAGATTTCTTTAATGCTATTAAATAAATGCATAATCTATTCAATGCCTATTAGTATTATTAATAGCAGTTTAGTTTATTATTAATTAAAAATCTTTGCATTAATTTATAACAAGCTTAAGAGGCGTTACAAGCTCCGCTCCTAACAAGCTTGAGTTTGCAACAGTAGGAGTTCCCCTTTAGACTCTGACTCTTCCCCATTTTCTGTAAAAAGCCGAATAGATCTTGCTAATTAAATGAATATATTTTAATAAGGCATCGTAAGAGATCTTATGAAAATTAAACTAGTTGATTTACACCAAGATCTTGCGTTTTCAAATCAGAGGGGTATAGATGTAATAAACGGAGATTATCAGTCTAGCATCAAAATGCTTAATGAATTCGACTCTACAATTTTTGCCTCCATCTTTCCACATGTGTATACTTTAGATGAAAGGACTGAAGGTCTAACAAACCTCTATAGCAAACCTACACTTTCTACTAGTTTCTCTTTAGAGGTCTTTATTGATCAATTAAAGTTCTATTATTATCTGGAGAGAAAAGGTTATGTAAAAATAGTCAAATCAAGAGAAGACCTTAACTCAAACAAGACTAAAATTCTACTTTCCTTAGAAGGTGCTGATATATTGAGGGATTATACAGATTTGTATGTTCTAAAGGAATTGAATGTACTCTGTGTAGGTTTAACATGGAATTACGATAACAAATTTGCCTCCTCATGTACCTCAAAAAAGGATTATGGAATTACAAATGAAGGTGAGGAATTAGTAAAATTAGCGAATTCGCTAGGGATAATAATAGATATAGCCCATGCAGGAAAGAGGACGATATTAGATGTAGCATCAATATCCAAAAAACCAATAATAGCATCTCATGCAAATTCTCAGAGACTAAAATTACATAAGAGGAATTTAGATGATGAGGCAATAGAAGCAATTATCAAGACCGGTGGAATAATAGGTGTTACAGCAATAGTTTCCACATTAAGAAGGCCTAATATTGAAGGTATCGTCGAGAATATAAAGTATATTGGGGAAAGTTTTGGATGGGATTATGTAGCCTTAGGAACAGATTTTTTAGGAATAGATGAAGTTCCATTAGGATTTGAGAATATACTTAAAATCAAGGATCTCATAAAATATATCGAAGAGTATAAAGATAAAGTATTATGGGAAAACGCTTATAGAGTTATTTCCAAAAATCTTATATAGGAGATAAAAATGATTTTAAAAAATTTTTTATTATTATCAATATATTTATTATCAATACTTGTTATTAGTATCAATAATGAATCCGAGATAAACATTATGAAGCCAGAATTCTCCTTCTATACTCAAGCCTTATACGTTAATAGTAGCTTCATAGACTTTCAATTGCCTGGAAAAATGAACTTCATGATACTTTCTTCGAAAGATCTCGCAGACCTTAGAAATAAACCTCATTATTTCATTAAATCTGAAATAGGCACGGATAATTTCTATGATACTACTAATTTAGGTAATGGATACTATGCACCAACAAATCTTAACCCGTATGGTACGATAATGAATTCATACTACTTAACCTTTAGTAGACCTTCCGCAATTGGAATTGTCGATTATGGAATAGAAGTATCAGATAATGGCAGTAGGATTCCTTATGATATAAAGTACGACACTGTATTTGCATACGCAAGAATTTATTCCATCTTAGCCTATAACCCAAACCCGCCTAGTGGTGTTCCACCTTACGGTGCAAGCTTACAACTTAACGTTATACTACAAGTAAATACAGGTTTTAATACTCAACAATATTGGCTACAAAATGTAGTTGGATTCGATACCCAAAGTAATACTTATTACTATCTAGATTCTATCTGGAATTTCACTGGTCGGATAAGTATACTTGATAGCGAAAAGATATACGGATTCGGCCGAGTATTTACCTTTTCTAATAGTGAGAATTACTATATGTATTGGCTACCTGCAAAGAAGTACTCATTACCATTAGACTTAACCTTAGTAGTAAAAGTGAGTTATAACCATTCTAGCGTAGTAGTTAGTTTTGGCTACTATAATTATGATAAATTATATTGGTATGATAATGTCACGATCTTAATTTCTAGAGTTGTATCAGCCTATATGTTGGTGAGCGGAAGGGATGTTACAGGGAGAGGGTTACCGTATGATGCTGAATTCGTATTTGCAGGTGCTGGAAACTATGAGGCAACAACATTTTATCAAATGGACTCCCTATTATACATGTATTACATGAACAATAACACGGTAATATTACCTAAAACATTGTTTTCATTCAGTTCAAATACTGCAGAGAAAGCATACAATATTTATACTTATAGTTATAAAGGTGTTTACAGGGTAACGATAGGAAATAGTTATTATCATGAAATTAAAAAGAATTTTACAGAATTTAATTCGTCGATAGTAAGTTACACTACAGTTACAGATACTGGGATACCAGCCCACTTTAATATTTCATTTGAAGGTGGGACACCACCATATATAATCAACTTTAGTATAGTTGACGCAAATTCTGGAAAAGTTATTCAGACACAAAAATTAACGATTGGACTAATTGGATACTTATACAAAAACTTCACACTACAGCCTGGAAACTATATTGTTGAGATAACAATAAAAGACTTTAATGATAGTTATAAGAAATTTTCATACTCGTTAAAAGTAAACCCGAACCCTAACATAGAGCTAAGGTCAAATACAACAGTTACTGACGTAGGGATTCCGATACTCATAAATATAGAAATATCGGGAGGAACACCACCTTTTAATATTACATGGATAATTAATGGGAAGAGTAATGTAAGTTACACTGGACTGATAACTAAAATAAAAAGAATTTTTAATACAACTCAGCCCGGCTATTACATGATTACCGTAATTATCAAGGATAATGCAGGATATACTACCCAGAAAAGTTTAAATATAGCCGTAAATCAAAAACCTAATTTTAAAATACTTATTAGCACCTCTAATAGTTTGTTAAGAATAAATTCCTCAGTTAATATCTTAATAAACACTAATAACGGCACACCACCTTATCAATACTTTATCTATCTTAATAATGAGAATATAATTTCTGGATACTTTAACAATACTAGCCTAAGCAAGTCGTTAGAACTACCTAATGGTAAAAATAATTTAACAGTTATAGTGAGAGATTATTATGGGATATCATCAAGATACACTTTCATAATAAATACTCAAGATGACTATAGTCTAATTTATCTTCTTACCTTAATATTCTCTATTTTAGTAATAGGTATCTTTATTAGCAGAAAAATAGGGAGAAGATAACATTAGTATTTTTATCTTTAATATTTTATGTTATATAAAAAAGATAACTCATGAGACTGTTATAAATTTTGCTTTTAACACTCCTGCATAATTGTAAACAATTTCAAATCACTTCTAATCTCTTCAATACTATTAGGTAAACTGATGCAGGGCACTTATCAAACCCACACTTCATTAATAGTATATACTTCAGTTTATTAAGTTAAATTAAAAAACTTTACTTCTGCCTCAAAAGGCGAGGCTTATCGTTCGTTTTATCACAATGAAAGCTGAGCTCTGATATATAAATCTTCATAAGAATAATAACTCTACTCGTTTTCCACTTACTAGAAAATCAAGGTTTATAACTAAAAACTTTATAATCCTTATCTAAAGGAAACAGCTTTCCGATTTTTTATAAAATCTCAAAACTATTATTCTTGTTAAAGAGTATTATAAATAAAATGTGAAATTTGTAAGAGAATTTTATTGAGGTTAAAAGTGTAATTTAATTTTTGAATAATTCGGATGTAAGTTTTTAATCTGTATTTCATAATATACTAATAATACTTAAGCTTGTTGAGTTGGAAGGTTTAGAGAGGTTGGAGTTGGAGAGGGAGTGGAAGGGTCTGGTGGAGGTTTCTAGGAGTGAGTTTTTCACTTTGCTTAATGCTGAGGTTATGGAAAGTTATTCTAAGCCGTTGCTGAAGTATTTGAGTGAGAGGTTAGGGAAGGATGTTTATAGGATTGATGTTGTGAATGTGATAAGTTTAGAGTTTCTTCTTAATAATTCGGAGAAGTTTAGCATGGAGGAGTTGAGGGGTCTTAAGTCCTTCTCTATTGCCAGCTATTTATCTAGGACCTTTCCTCATGTTTTTGCATTCTCTTCGGAGTTAAGTTATATGAGGAGGGAGAATCTTGAATACTACTCGAAGCTTTTTAGCGCTAATGATTTGTTGAAGGGTCTACTAAGCTATATTAGGAGTGATGATAAGGTAGAGCTAAATTACTCTCAAGCTGTTTACCTACTAGCATTCTTGAAGCATAATGAACTATTAACAAAGTTCCTTCAGAGGCTGAAGTCCCCACTGAAGGTTCTAATAGAACCTTCATTCCCCTCAATATTCCAAATATCTAATATCATATTCCTAGTGGATGGCATATCAGTGAGGGAGTTATTCTCAAGCCTAATATTTAGGGGCAAGTACAAGACGGAGGAGCAGGCTAAGAAGCAAGTACCCCTAAAGAAGAAGTTAATAAGAGTACTATTCCCCAGAGAAGATATAGATACTGTAGGCGGTGTGCTAGTGAAATACGAATTTGAGGGTAAGAATTATTACTTTACATTCGATGATATCAATTCTTATACAGAGATTAGATATAAAGTTAGATTCGAACCTTCTCTTTTAGCATAGCTTCATAAATTATTAAGTATATCAATTATATAAAATTGATGATAAAAATTATTATTTGTTTTATAAAGATAATTTATAAATTAGATTTTAAATATTAATAATAACAGCTTATCATATAGGAGAAAAGATTGTAAATTAAACGGGACTGTTCCCATATAGTAATAAAAATTATAATTTTTAGTAAAATTATATCAAATATTTCTAATATACTGAGTTATAGGAGTAATAGAGCTATGATAAGTAAGGGGATTTTGAAGAGGAGTGATAAGTACTTGGGATTTCGTTCTCTTTTTAGAAAAGATGAATAATTTATAGGATAGGAACTGAAATTGTTGAAGATTTATGAAACTCATAAAGATAGGTTACAAGATAAAAATATTGGGATTTAAGACTAAAAGAAAACGTTTTAAATTTCTTTTCTAATAAGCTCTAGTTCCTTTATCTAAAACTGGTATATAAAGTTCTGTATTTTGATTGAATTAGGAGAATTGTAATTTTCTCGTAGTCCTAATCATGATCTTAAATGTATAACTTACCGTATATTATCTGTAAAAAATCGGATCATATTCATAATTTAAGTGTAAAAAAATCGATAAGAGATTACAGATAAATGCAATATTTATAGATTTATTACATCTCTATTTTTAATATGTATTTTAAATAATTATTTAATTTAATATATTAACATATAATTATTTTTCCAATAAGGAGTTCGAGTTAAAAAGTTGTTCTCTGGCTCCTCTCCGCCCTGAAGGGCGAGTTTATCGTTCGTTTTGTCAATTAAAAAGTGATGTATATTTATCCTTCAAATTAACTATTACTATTAGTCATGAGGGCTTTAGTATTTGGCCTAGGTGGAGGAGGTGATGCAGTTTCTGCATTGATAGCTTATAATTATCTAAGTAAGCTGGGATATCATGTAGATTTAGGTGCGGTAACCTGGGAGAGGTATGTGGAGGATCCTATTCCAGGACCTATTTGTAAGGATGACTTTATGAATGTGAAAGTAATAAATGACGTTATAGTTGAGGTCAATAAGAGCTCTTATTCAATAAGAGGTGGGTCAGTAGTAATACCGCAGCTTGTTAGGATATTAAGAATCCTTAATACTAATGGTTACTCAATTTGTGTAAAGTATGGAGTTAAGGGAACGTTTTATGGTCTTCTTGATTTTATTCAGAGGGTTAAGAAGTACGATTTAATTGTAGGAGTTGATGCAGGAGGAGATGTGTTGGCTAAGGGTAATGAGGAAAATCTATTAAGCCCTCTAATAGATACAATAATGCTCTCTACGTTAGCTCTTCTCAGAAGTTATAATTATAATGCGGTTATTGCGACAATAGGGGCAGGCAGTGATGGCGAATTGGATCAAGATTACATACTTCAAAGGATTTCAGAGGTTGCTAAAAGAGGTGGTTTAATTGACATAAAGGGTATAGATAAGGAGTCTGCAGAACTAATTTCTGTGATTTTACGATACGTAAATACTGAGGCCTCTAGGATTCCATTTGAGGCCTTTAAAGGATATTATGGTATTATGAAGATAAGAGGGGGATCAAGAGAGGTGAAAGTATCACCGATAAGTGCCGTAATGTTCTTCTTAGATCCAGTAATCATTGCACAAGATAATATTACCTTTAATGCTGTAAAGGAAACTAGGAGTTTAGAAGAGGTTATGAAAGTATTTAACGATTTAGGGATTTATACAGAATATAATTTCGAGCTTGACCTATTTTCAAAGTTATGGAAGAATTCTAATTCGGTTAGTCAAGAAGTTATAAGAGATATTAGGATGAGAGGGAGGGAAAGGCTTAGAATTAGAGCCAAGATTAGTATATAAAGTTAAGAAAAATGGACATATATATTATATAATTACAATACTTTCTTTTATAATAAAATTATTTAATATAAATTCAAATAAAATAATCTTTTATCAAAATTTAGCGTATTCGTTAAGATAAAGTACTACTGACAAAACGAACGACAAGCCTTGCTCTTCAGGGCGGGAAGGAGGTGGTCAGGATTATTTGTAGTAAAGCTAGTTTTAAAAAATGTTCGGCTTTTATTATCCTGTTCTAAAATATCCAAATTCTATTTTACCTATTCATGAGTTATAAGAGTATTATTAGCTTCTCTTCCTTAAAGTAGTTTTTGAGAAAGCCTCAATTCGTGAATGTTGTATGAGTAGTAGCGTTGATATAAGTAATAATAGTATAGTTACGCCATTTGATATTGAGAAAATAGATGATAGTAGCATTGGATATGAGCTAGCTAGGTTAATCTCTATAGAATCGATAGTAGAAGGCATAGAGGGTAAGAGGGATGAAGATTTAGAGGAACTGATTAAAGGTTATTTAACTAAGTGGATATCGTTAATCTCACCAATAGAATACGTTCCCGGTATGATAGAGGTCATAGCTAGTAAAATTAATAAGAGGTTAAGTAAAGTAATTGGTGAGATTTCTGAAGACGATTTAGGAGAAGTTTTTTCAGAGGTTGTTAGAGCAAAAAGGGGCTTAGAGGAAAAGACCCTAATCGAAAATTGGACTAGCCTGGAAGTCAAGATAATGAGGATATTAAGGTGCCTAGGAGTCGATTTGAATGAAGTAAATAGTTTCATTAATGTGAGTGATAGTTTAAAGAGGGCATATAGATTAATTTCCATTTTCGTAATAGCAATTGGAATAGCAAGTATTTGGGATGAGAAATGGATAGCGGGATATCAATAACTGCTAGTAAGCTCGTTGATATCACAGCAAAATTTGCGTCAAAGATGGAAGTAGAGGATGAGGATATTATAAAACAAGTTGGAGTTTCCATGAGTAAGATAGCAAAAGTAGTAATTGAAAGGGTTTCATTTTGGCTAGTCCAAGAGAATAATAATTTACTTTATTGTAAACTATGCAACAAAGGACCATTTACTAAAAAGGGGCTATACTTACATCTATCTAGGGTTCACAGGGATGAGATTAGGGCAATAATAGAAGATGAGTTAAAAATACAGATAAAGAAATTAACCTATTGAATTTAATGCATTATCAAGATCTTCTATCAAATCATTTACATCCTCTATACCTACAGAAAGTCTAAGTAAATTCTCGTTTATTCCTACCCTGCTTAGCTCTTCTTTGGTCAAGTTTCTATGCGTCATTGTAACTGGGTGAGAGATTATCGAGTTAACCCCTCCTAAAGTTTGTGCAGGCAGTATGATCTTAGTCCTTGACATGACTTTTAAGGCATCATCCTTTGAACCTCTTATTTCAAAGCTTACAACACCGCCAAATCCCCTTAAAATTCTTGATGCTATCTTATAATCCGGATGGGAAGGTAATCCAGGATAGTATACCTTTAAAACTTTAGGGTGCTCTTCTAAGAATTCGGCTATAGCTATAGCATTCCTATTGATAACGTCCATCCTAATCTTTAACGTCTTTATCCCCCTAAGAACTAAATATGCAGCATGAGGATCCAGTGATGTTCCCAATGTTCTCCGTAACGTATCTATTTTGGATATTAACTGATTACTTCCTGCAGCTGCACCTGCAATCACATCATTATGACCTGCTAAGAATTTTGAAGCACTGTGAATAATAACATCAGCACCGTATTCAGCTGGTCTTATGTTTACTGGAGTTGCGAATGTAGAGTCTACGACTACAATAGTTGATTTCTCTTTTGCTATCTTACAAATTCTTTCGACATCTAAAACTCTCAATAAGGGATTGGAAATTATCTCTAGATACGCAATATCATATCTATTTTCACTTAGTTTCTTTAAATAGTTCTCAGTGCCTGGATCTGCAATATCTACATTTACATTCCATTGTCTTAGGAATTCCGTAAAAAACTTGTAAGTTCTTCCGAATATGTCTAAATGTATTAAAACTTTTCCGCCTGGTCTTAGCATACTTAGTATTGATGTAGTTATCGCACCCATTCCTGATGAAAATACTGTGGCAGATTCCGTTCCCTCCAGCTCCGCTATCTTTTTAGATAATGAAAGTACTGTAGGGTTCGATTCCCTACTATACCTATATTTCTCGCCAACAGGAAATGCAAATGCAGTAGTTTGGTAGATCGGTGTTGTAACAGAGCCAGTTTGTTGATCTATTTCCTCAAAGACTATTTTAGTCCCTTCTCTCAATCTCTGCACCTCCTGCTACTTTAGCCAATTTTATTTCAACTGGTAATGAGTATTCTTGAAATACCCTTTTACCTTCCTCAATTATTTTCTCCTTTTTTGCTCCCTTATCTATAAATACTAATATTGAGGGCCCAGCACCACTAACGCAGGATCCTATTGCGTCATATTTTAATGCTATTTCTTTAATCTTAGGGTAGTAAGGAAATAGCGGTAGTCTTGATTTTTCTACTATCTCATCATTTAGGCCAATCCTTATTAACTCCCTATTTCCCTCTATTATCCCAATTAAGAGAGATGCAATGCTTCTGGAGTTATTGACATAGCTCTTTAACTCTATACTCTTTGGAACCATTTCTCTTGCTTTCTTAGTTTTGTTATCTATTTCTACTTTAGGAATGAATATTAATAAATCTAAATCTATTTTATTTGGTATTTTTATAACTTTTATCGGATTGGTTGATACTACAGCCACAAAGCCTCCAATCATACTTGCTGCAACATTGTCAGGATGTGGAGAGCCTGCTACTGCACCTTCCCCTAACATTGCATAATATATAAGCTCCTCTCTGCTTAACCCTAAATTTAATAGTTCATTAATAGCCAGGACAGCTGCAGTAGCAGAAGCACCACTACTCCCTAGCCCAAGCCCCACTGGAATACCCTTATCTATCTTTATAGTAATACTATACTTTTTGCCTAGATCTTCTAATAACCTTAATACAGCATATCCTGCAGAATTTGAGTAAGGGTCTATTGGAACCCCTTTAGCCTCTATCCTTACTCTTAAAGTTGAAGATATTTCGGCAGAAGCCTCAACATTGTCCCTATAGGCATTGTGGGCCACAGCAAGTACGTCAAACCCTGCACCTAAATTTGCTGATGAAGAATATGCATAAGCTCTAATGAGTTCCATTTGGACAAAATGCTGAACTATAGAATATTAATTCGATCTTCTTAAGAGCTTTAGAAAAAATTCCTTTCTAGAATATTCTCAGTCCCTTATTCCTTACTATGATATATAATTCCTCATCTAACAAATACTCCCCTTGAACTCCGAGATCTTCCGGTATAACAACTTTAGCCTTCCCTATAAAGTTTCTCGCAAGACTTACATATCTTAGCCTTACGGTAGGGTTCTTAACTAGCTTACTTAATCCTATCCATTCAAAATATCCTATTTCAGCACCTTCACCATTTACTAAAATTTTTCTCTTTATTATTTTAGTTGGGCTATACTCCTCCTGTAAATTATACATTAATGAACTTATTATAAAGACGTCTCCAGCATTATTTTTTAGCAATTTATATGCAGGTAATGATCCAATTGGTAATATCCTAAACTTAAAGTTATCCTCTAGCATTTTCATAATCGAAGATTCCTCGCCGACTACAACTGGCCTGTCCTCAATTGGTTTCTTTAGAACTACATTAACTTCTTGACCCTCTTTATATTCTTCATTAGGATTCATTACTATGAATCCGTCTGAAAGTGAAAAAGTATTAATCATATAACTATCGAATGGAATTGGTATTGCATAAAACGATCCATCATCACCTTTAATCACATAAACTGGTTGATATGTTACCCTTTTAGGGTCTGCCCTTGCATTTAATACTAGCTTAGCCTTTATAACATGACCTTTCTCCTCTCTAATTCCCATCATTTCCTTTAAATACTTACTAATTAGTTCCTCAAATATCATTAAAGTAGAAACTGGATTTCCTGGTAAGCCAAAAACTGGTTTATTATTTATCTCAGCCAATATTGTAGGCTTTCCCGGCTTAAACTTCAAACCGTGAACTATTATATTCCCTAATTCCCTTATTGCATGATGTAAGAAATCTCTCTCTCCTGCGCTACTTCCTCCGGTTGCAATTACGATATCTGCATCTCTTAATGCATCAAGTAGTTCCCTCTTAATTTCCTCTAAATTATCCCTCACAACTTTTCTCCTTACTACCTCAGCACCCATTTCCTTCAACTTAGATATTAAATAGAACGAATTAGTTTCATAAACCTTGCCCGGTATTAAATTAGAACCAGGCTCGATTAATTCATTACCAGTTATTATTACTGCAACCTTAGGTTTTCTAAAAACCTTCACTCTTCTTATTCCTAGTGAAGCTAGACTAGAAATTATTTGAGGATTTAGGATAGTTCCCTTAAATGCTACTATAAAACCCTTAGGTATATCACTTCCAATCCAGGCTATGTTAGAACCCAAATTAACTTTTTTATTTATAACTATATAATCACCTTCTCTAACTACATCTTCAACCTTCACAACTGCATCAGCACCTTCTGGAATCATTGAGCCAGTATCAACTTCTACAGCCTCTCCCTTTGAGATCTTCAAATTGGAATATTCACCAATTTCAATTTTACCAATAATCCTCAATCTACCAGGGGTATCTACTGAACGTATTGCAAATCCGTCAACAGTGGATCTAGAAAATGGTGGAGAATGTATTGGTGACTCTATGTCTTCTGCTAGAACTCTTCCTAATGCATCCTCTAAATTTACTTCTTCAATTTCTAGGAGTTTAGGAGGTAATCTTTCCTTAAACTTATTTAAAGCTTCAATCGGTAATAATAATTCTTCATCCTTAAGTATAACTCTCATAAATTAAAATAATGGAAAATAAAATATAAATAACTTTACCTAAATAGAGATTAGAGATGCTTTTTCTAGCTCAGAAATTATAAGTGCTACTGTTTCTCTTAATTGTTCTGCAGGGATACCTGCCTCTCTACTTATTTCATCTACTATTTGCTCTACAGTGTGAGAACCGTCACACATTTCCCAGATATAGTATGCTACTGGTACGACTTCATATATCTTATCATCAGAAACTTTAATAATGAAGTTCTCGTTATCTTCACTCTTTGCAATTACCTCGCCTATTTTCTTTGGTAATTTAGATTTGATATCCTCATAACTTGTCATTCTTCATCCTCCTCACTCTCACTCTCTTGACTTGATCTTCTTCTACCTTGATAACCTCCTCTACCGCCCTTAAAACCTCTTCCACCGCCTCTTCCGCCTCTAAATCCTCCTCTTCTTGGCATTTCTGGTGCAGTTGGTGAAGTCTCTGGTATTTCACTAGCTTCTGGTACACTTTCTGGGCTTGCCTCCTCAATCACTGTTTTACTTCCTGCATTTAACTGAACTTGCCCTTTATATACACTAGTCCATGCACCCTTTATCATAACAACTTGACCGTCTTTAAGTGTTCCTGCATGTTTACCCCATAAAGTTAACTTAGTCCTTCCACTTTCATCTCCTACAATTGCCTCGCTTAATCTCCTAGTACCATTCCTCGTTTGAACAACTCTTGGTTCATTAACTTGAAGAACCCTAACAAGCACATTTATTTGCTCCATTCCGGGTTTTAAATCTTGGATTTTATTTATTCCAGACTGCTCTCCCATTACGTCTCGACTCACATATTCGTGAGTTTATTTTACTAAAATCTAATATATAAATCTATATGAAAATGAGGGTTACATTTCTTAGTTGGTTATATTTTGTCTTTTCAAATTATTATTATTATATCTATTTAAAATTCTATCTATACTAGAATAATACTTTTTAGAGTAAGTTATAGTAAATTTTATAAATTTGTACAATGATTTCTCCCTCTTATATGAAAATAGTATTAGCATATGATGGTTCACCAAGTTCTAAAAAAGCATTAGAATTTCTTAAAAATATAATAAGAAAAGGAGATAAAATTTATATATTAACAATAGTTAAGGAAATACAGAGATCCCCTGATCATGTTATAATTGAAAGCGAGAGAAAGGCTAAGGAAATACAGAGGGAAGCGATGCAGCTTTTAGAGGGTTTTGATTGTTACGGAATAATTTTGGAATCAAATGATGTTGCAAGCGCAATAGTTGAATTTTGTGAAAAAGAGAATTGTAATCTAATTGTAACTGGAAGTAGAGGTCTTTCGGCACTTAAGAAGGTAATTTTAGGTAGTGTCTCATCGGAAATTCTTAGCAAATCTAAAGTTCCAGTGCTTATAGTAAAGTGAAGTTTGCCACTAAAAAGAAGAATAATAAAAATATTACTTTTTATTTATTGCTAGATGAAATTAAGTATTATTATATATCTTTTTTACTTTAGGAATTTTAAATCTCTTAGGTGTTATTTCTAATTTTTATATTAATAATTATTTCCGAATTGGTCCTCTCTTCCATTTCAAACAATATAATAGATAGATAAGGTGAAGTTTTATATAAGAGAACGACTTTGACGCATAAATAGTAGAAGCTTACACACATTTCTCAACATATTTATTAATAGCATTTATAGGAAAATCGTTACATTTTTACGTTAGTTAGAAGTATATAAGAAAGATTGTTTTACTAACTGAAAACTTCTTTCTGATAAGCGATAATACTGTGAAAGATTTACGTAACTTTTAACTACTTTTAATCACTTCTAATAATTAGTATCTTTATTATGGACATGTTTATTATATAGACGTTTCCCTCGACTAGCCCCAATGAGTTAGGGGTGACTGTATATAATCCCCTAAGAGGTGTGCCCGTGGCGGAATTAGAAGTAATTAAAAGTAAGCATAAGTTACGCCATGGGTAAACACAAAGAAGAATTTCACATTTTAAATACGATAACTCTATGATAAATAATTTTGGTTATTAATATAGGAATTATAATTTTTTTATCTTATTATTTAAAAATATTATAATAATTAAAATTTGAAAAAATAAAATGTACGAACTAATAACCGAAATATTTAATAGTTAGAGGCTTACAAATAACATGAGCAGGGATGAGTATTCTCTAACCCAAAAAGAGTTAGAATTTTTGATACAACGTTAAGGGATGGTGAACAAGCACCACAAATAGATTTAACGGTTGATCAAAAAGTTAGAATAGCAAGGCAATTAGCAAAGTTGGGAGTAGATGTAATAGAGGCTGGATTTCCTGCCTCCTCTGAAGGTGAATTCGAAGCTACGAGAAAGATTTTAGAGGAAGTGGGTGACGAGGTAGAGGTGATAGCTCTATCGAGACTTGTAAAGTCTGATATTGACAAGACCATAGAAACTGGTATACCTAGTATTCACTTATTTATAGCAACATCTGATATTCATATGAAGTATAAATTAAAGATGACGAGAGAACAGGTGCTTGAGAGAATATATGAAGGAATAAAGTACGCTAAAGCTCATGGCTTAGTAGTAGAATTTAGTCCAGAAGATGCTACTAGATCTGAAGAGACATTCTTATTGAGGGCTATTAAAACTGCATTAGAGGCTGGTGCTGATAGGATAAATATTCCAGATACTGTAGGGGTTATGCATCCTTTTGCTTTTCATAATTTAATTAAGAAGGTTGTTGAAACTGTAGGTCCAGATAAGATAGTAAGTGTTCATTGCCATAACGATTTTGGCTTAGCAACTGCAAACTCAATTGCAGGAGTATTAGCAGGAGCTCGACAAGTTCATGTTACTGTTAATGGAATAGGTGAGAGGGCAGGGAATGCTTCACTGGAGGAGGTTGTTATGGCTTTAAAGAAGTTATTAGGATTTGAAGTTGGTGTAAAATCTTATTTATTATATGAAACTAGTAGGCTAGTTTCAGAATTAACGGGGGTACCAGTACCTTACTTTAAGGCAATAGTAGGTGATAACGCATTTGGTCATGAATCGGGGATTCATGTACACGGTGTCATAGAGAATCCGTTAACATATGAGCCAATGTCACCAGAAGAAGTAGGGAATTTTAGAAGAATTGCACTAGGTAAACATAGTGGAATTCATGGATTAAAGAAATTATTAGAAGAGCAGGGTATATATTTGAATGAAAATCAATTAAGGTATGTATTGAATGAAATAAAGAAATTGGCTGATAGTGGTAAGAAAATTAGTGTTGAAGATGCTAAAAGGATAGCGTTATATATTTTAGAACAATCTCAAACTACTACTAGATGATAAAATATTTTTTACATTCACTAGTTTGTATAGATGAAGTAATTTGTATAGATCCTCATGATGGTAAAAGTATTGGACTTACTGTACCACAAATATCTCCAAAAGTTATTCTAATAACTCATAATCATTACGACCATGACGCGTATCAAATAGCGAAGGGTTCGCCATTAGTAAAAATTAAAGCTATGGAAAACTTCTCGATAAATAACTATACAATATTTGGGTTTAAGACTTATCATGATAAGGAAAAGGGTAGGAGAAGAGGAGATAATGTTATATATAAAATAATAACTCCTAAAGGTAAAAAGTTAGTACATTTAGGCGATTTGGGGCATAAGCTTAGTGACGAGCTTAGGGAAAGGTTAAGGAATCCAGATTTACTCGCAATACCAGTAGGGGGAGTAATTACAATTAATTATATAGAAGCTAGGGAAATTATAGATGAGTTAAACCCTAAGATCGTCTTACCAATTCATTATTGGATAAATGGGCATTACATGCCATTAGATACTATAGAAGATTTTCTAAATGTCATGAAAGGTTGGAAAATAATAAAGATAGCAGAAAATAAAACTATAGAAGAAGATAGTTTGGAAAATAAAACTATTCTTATAATCTGAGCTTTTCAACCTTAGCTAATGGAACTCTCTCCTTCTCCATCTCCGATTTAACCAGAGTTTCTATTGCCTTTCTTATTGCTTCTGACCTATTTAATCCATATCTAATAGCATATCTATCTAATAGCTCCAGTAGGTCTTCTTCCAACTTAAATGTTACCACTCTCATCTGTATTTCCCAATGAATATATCTCTCACTATACGTTTAAATGTTATGTGTATTGGTAATACTATTAATAGTTCAATACGAATATTCTAAGAGAAATATCATAATGAAAAGACTAAAATATACGTATTTCAATATTTTTTTATTGAGGACTGTACAGATTGCCAACGATACATTTATCACTACCGGAAAAGATGTATGAGGAACTTAGGAGGAAGGCTGAAGAATGGGGTATGCAGATAACTGACCTAGTTAAGATGTTTATAAAGAAGGGATTAGAGGGGGAATTAGAAGATAAATTAGGGGAAAATGAAAAAATTAATGAGAGGGTAAGGAATTTAGAAGAGGGATTTGCTAGAATAGAAGAAGATGTTGAGTATCTGAATATTAAGGTTGCTAGAATTGAAAGTTATTTATATGAAATTTTGAAGAGATTAGATCTTAATATGGAAGATGAGGAAGAAGAGGTAGAAATACTTAAATCAGAGGAGAGGGAATAAATTTACTAGGCCTATGTGATCAATGTCCCGGAGTCCCCGGGTAAGATGAGCATAGGTGGGTCCCCCGTGCCCTTCTGATAAATAAAAGTGACGGGATATTTATCTATTCTTCTCTTATTTAGTAATTAGAATTTAAATTATTAATAGTAAAAAAGTACTAATGGATGATGTGGTAGGGACGAGCTGAAAAATAATGAAGAAAAGTGGAGCGATCTGAAAATGTTAGAGGAAAAATTACATAACTATTAGGGTAACAGTTCTTATTATATTAGGGTTCTTCCTTATAATTGATACTACCTTATTTAACTCATCTAAGCTATTCACTTCCACCTCTACAACCGCATCATACTCACCATAAACTGGATTTGCATCTTTAACTCCTTGTATTTTCTTCATTTCATTAGTTACTTCACTTTCTCTACCTATTGCGGTTACCAATAACACATACGCCTTTACTGGCATAGTTATTAAATGGGAAGGTGGAAAATAAGTCTTATCTTAAAAGAATTCTTTCTGAATCGAACCTTCTAGATACTAAATAGATTAGAAGTATAGAAAATAATAATGTTACTGATATATAGAATATGGATTCTTGTTGCAACCCAAATACATATAACATCAGACTTCCACTTAACTGCATATAAGGTAAAATTAACAATAAATTAGCAGGAAATGTTAATTTACTAAAATCTAAAAATAGTGCAGTAAAAGACGCAACAACTCCAAACCCTGTAACCATTATCGTAATTAATTGAATGTTTCTAAGTGAACCGCCTAACATTAACAAGAGTAATAAGCTTAATGATGCAGTGAGAATTATTGTTGAAACATATATTAATACTACAAGGGTTAGAAATGATAGTGTTAGTGAAATTTGTAAATTTAAAACCAAACTCGATATTGATGAAAATATTAATATCCCAAGTAAATCACCTATTGATGAAATTATTCCGAGTATAACTCCAACAATCACTTTCGCAGTTATGAAAGTAATTGGAGAAATTGGTGATGAAAGTAAGGATTCTAGTGTCTTTCTCTCTCTTTCACCCACAATTCCTTCTATAGTAAAGAAAACTACAGGTGTTGCACTAGGGAATAATATTAAAGCAATCACCCTAGCTAAGCTAGCTAAGTTATTCTGGGCCTGTGTAGTTGGTTCATTTGAGGCAGTTAAATAATTGTAAACTACTACTAATGGATCCCTTACATATGAGGGAGAAATATTTAAGTTAGCCATTTTTGATATTTCACTAATCCTTTGGAGAGAAATATTATAGGATAAATAATATAATGCATTAAATACTATATTGCGGGCTATTTCGTTAGTAGATATTACTATCCTTAATAGGATATAAGTCTGCTTATTTAAGCTTGATGCATTTATATAGAAATCATTTGGAAATATTATTACTATACTAGGCGTTTGATTGGTATTATTATCATCATTCTCTATAACATAACCGCCGTTATTTATTATATAATTCTTAAGAAAATTTACATAAGGTAGATTATTAGGATTATTATTTATAATTTCTATAATGGGCTTTTGCACAGATATTGATGCAAATAAAATTCCGCCTATTAATGGAAGCATTAAGAATGGTAATATTATTGTTCCAATTAGTAATTTCTTATCCCTTATTATTTCCAGTAATTCCTTTATAAGAATGCTCCTAAGCAACCTTGTCCCTCGATAAAACTCTTATAAAAACTTCCTCTAAATTATTAGCATTAAAGTTCCTAATAATATCCTTAGGCCTTCCATTGGCTACAATCTTCCCATTATTAATTAGTATAATCTCATCACATATATACTCTACTTCAAGCATATTATGTGAAGAAATTATTACAGTACTTCCTAGAGTTTTAGGAATTCTAGAAATTATCTCCCTTACTTTAACTGACGCCTCGACATCAAGTGCAGACGTTGGTTCATCTAATATCGCTATTTTAGGCATAACCATCAAAGTACGAGCTATCATTAACCTTCTTTTCATTCCTCTGCTATAAGTAGAAGTCTTCTCATATAACTTATCTCCTAAGTCTGCAATTTTTATACCATTTTCCAAATACTCTTCCTCTAGTTTTTTATCACCCCTTGCATAAAGTGATGCAAAAAATTTTAGGTTTTCTAATCCAGTGAGCTTTTCATAAGGGAAAGCATCTTCTGGCATATAAGATATTAAGCCCTTAATCCTAGCCTTTACTGGTGGTAAATCATGTATCTTTACCAGACCTTCATATCTAGTTATGATACCTGCAAGAATTCTTAAAATTGTAGTCTTTCCAGCACCATTAGGTCCGATTATTCCAAAAACTATACCCTCATTAACATCAAATGACATACCCCTAATTACCTCTTTCTGGCCGAATTTCTTTCTTAAATCTCTTACCATTACTTCCATCAAGGTGTATTAGTAAGAAAAATAATAAAATAATAACATTCATAAAAATCCATGTGGAACTAATTCAAAAGTACTTAGAAGTAAAACCGAGAATTAAGTTAGACGTAATAGAGGATGAGATACCTTGTATTACTACTTGTCTAGAGAATAGCGAATTTAGACCATTACTGCAAATTGAAAGATTAAGGGAGCAAATTGAAGTTATAGATAGCCTCTATGACCTTATAAATTATCATATTTCAGTACTAGTTAGAGAAGTAAGTGATAGATTTCACGATATTAGTGGAATTAACATGAATTCTTTATCATATGCAATTTATCATATAATTAAGAACGGTGAGGGGGAAATTATTTTAGGTGATAAGATAAGTTATAAGGATAAGGTTATATACGAGAGGGGTGATATTACTATTTACAAAAAAATTTTAGAAAAAGTAGAGAAATTAAAGAGAGATAGGGAATTCGTAATGTTATGTAATGAAATTAAGTATCTAACCGAAGCATTATGGGAACATTTTAATAAGAATATAACAAGAGTTTTAATTAATGAAAATGAGAGTAGGAATAGAAGGGATAACATTTGACTCTGCACATTATACACTCTCATCACCACATAATGCCCAAATTCATGGGCACACTTATTCATTAAGTGTTGAGTTAGAAGGAAATGTAAATCCTGAGGATGGATTTATTATTGACTTTGAGCAAATGAAAGTTATTATTAATGAAATAGTTAAAAAATGGGATCATAAATTAATTATACCAGCAAAAGATTATAAAAACACTAAAATTGAGGGTCCATTTTCATTAGAGCTTAAAATAATAGAGGCGCCATATCCTACTGCAGAGTATATAATTTTGGAATTAGTTAAGGAAATTTATAATGCGTTTAATGGAAAATTTAAGGTTTATGCTAAATTATATGAAGGAAAGGATTCTTACGTATTCATAGAGTATCCATAATAAATTATCCTAGCACCGATATTATCGATCCATCTACATCCTTTACACTTATATCTAGTAAAACATATGCTATTATTCTTAAATTTATAACAACCTTCTTCTGAAGATTTTAGACTCTTAATTAATTCCTTTAAAGACACGTTCTTACCATCATTACTTAAGTAAAAATAGCCATAATATTCAAATCTTGTAATTGGTATTTCACCTAAGTAAATCATTATACCGCCTAGAATGCAAGAATAGTAAACTATTCTATCCTTGAATTCGAAATTAACATCTCCCTCCCTGCTCAATATCTTCTCTAACAATTCTCTATAAATTCCAGAAGAATTTTCTAAAGTAAGTATTGGTGGAATATAAGCTATTGAAATCTTATATTCGTTATCTACCGAATCTATTAAAAGACTAGGTATTGCTACTCTCATCAAATTCTTCCCTACTCTTAAATAAAGGTCTATCTTGCACGTATTCTTTATCTAACTTAAGTGCAATCTCTGCCTTTGCTAATTCATAGCCTATATATAATGCATGCTCCCTAGAAATATCTCCAACCCTTCTTATTAGCGTTCTGCCAACACTTAATGCATCGTTTCCTATTACTGTCAATTCGTCCTTACCAAACCACTTTATACAAATCTTTTTATCTTTTAGAAATATTTTTACAAAGCCCTTATCCATGCTTGGCGGAACATAGTTATTAACATACTCCACATTACCATTAATATCAATTTCAGACTCTTTCATTCTCTTACCCTTATCCTTCAAGTAGAGTAAGTCTACTCCCAAATCCTTTGGAAATTTATTTTCAAATATTGCAATACTTATCATTTCCGCAGCCTTTTTAATTTCCCACGAACTCCATCTTGTTTTCCCTTTTTCCATTGTAAGAATGTTTGAAACTCCAATTTCTCCTGCAATTGTTACAATTAACGAGTTTATTCCTATACTATCTGCATCAATAAGCTCAGTAACATTTAAAGCACCCATCATAAATGGCGCATCTCTTATAATCTTTCTTAATCGTAAGTACTGTAGAATACTATTAGTAAGTCCCTTTAGCGGAGGGGAAAGTATAGGGTCAACTATTATCTTTTCATATCCTAAACCTCTTGCTCTTTCATAAATCTTTTGAATTAACTCATCAGACTTCTCTGGATTATAAGGTGCTAAAATGAATGCCGCATCATTCTTTATTTCTAATAATTTCTCTATGTTCTCCTCATTTAGATTAAAAACAAAACTTGCACCACTCCTCACACCTTCAATTATCTCTTTACTTGATTCTGAATCTATCCCTACGTTAAATCCTTGATCTATAAGAATCTTTATTTTCCTCTTAACTTCGTCAACATCATTATGACCAACAGGAAAGCTTGCCACTATTACATCGACATATTTCTTAACTCTTTTAGCCTCTTCAATAATTCTATCTTGATCCCATTTATAATCAAGCTCTAGAAAGATTCTAAAAGGAGGAGGAACTAAGGGAATCTTTAAGCCATTTACTTCAAATGCATATTTTGCACTCCTTTCTATCCTTAATAACTTTTCCGAAATCTTCATACTCTTTAATTTACCTAGTATCTTATCTGCAGGATCTGTCTTTGATAATTCAACTCCCTTAATTAATGCATCTATTACTAAGGGTAAATCATATGCCTCTTCAGTCCCTTTCACTACCTTAACTTTTAACTTCTCTTCTATTTCAGTAGCATCACCATAAACTAGGCCAGGTAATATGATGTAATCATATTCCTTAATATTTTCTTTATTTTTCAATTTCTCTAAAATATATCTAACACTCATTAACGCTGCAATTGGATAATCTAATACTAGTATATCACTCTTTACAGTCGGTGGTAGTTCCTTAACTACTCTATGAAGTATTGGAGCTGCGAGCTTACCAGTTACTAATAATACTTTCACATGGGTATTAATGTTATGATAGAAATTAAACTTGATACTGAAAAGATTATTTAAGTTTTAGACAAATTATTATTACTTATGAGCCTGCTGCCAAAGTCTGCTCAGATACAGAAGGGTGAGAAATTTAATGTAATTATCGTAGGATTGGGTCCAGCAGGGTATAGTGCAGCATTATATAGTGCTAGATACTTGATGAAAACCTTAGTAATCGGAGAAACTCCAGGAGGTCAATTAACTGAGGCAGGAGAAGTCGATGATTACCTAGGTTTAATTGGAATTCAGGCAGTTGATATGATAAGGATATTTAATAAGCATATAGAAAAATACAATGTCCCAATTATTATTGATACAGTAACTGATATAATTAAGGACGGAAACTTATTCAAAGTTATTACAAAGAGGAAAGGAGAATTTTATGCTGATAGTGTAATTCTAACTATTGGTGTAAAGAGAAGAAAATTAGGAGTTCCAGGGGAGACAGAGTTTGCAGGAAGGGGTGTTTCTTATTGTTCGATATGTGATGCTCCACTATTTAAGGGTAAAAGGGCTGTAGCAGTTGTAGGTGGAGGAGATTCAGCATTAGAAGGTACAGAGCTCTTATCAAGATATGTTAATAAAGTTTATTTAATCCATAGAAGAGATCAATTTAGAGCCCAGCCAATATATGTGAAAATTGTTAAAGAGAAACCAAATGTAGAGATTATACTAAATTCTGTAGTCACTGAGATTAAGGGGAGTAAAAAAGTGGAGAAAGTTGTCATAAAGAATCTTAAAACTAATGAAATTAAGGAATTAGATGTGGATGGAATATTTATAGAAATCGGTTTCGAACCTAATGTAGAATTTGCAAAAAAGATTGGAGTTGAAGTGGATGAACAAGGATACATTAAAGTCGATGAATGGATGAGAACGAACATCCCTGGACTATTTGCTGCTGGGGATTGTACAAATATGAATAAAGGATTTAGGCAAATAATTACAGCAGCGGCGCAAGGTGCGATTGCAGCTTATAGTGCATATAAGTTCGTTACTGAACACAAGGTGTAAGGATTGGAGGTTAAAGAGTTAGAAAGGGTTGCAAGGGATTCTGTAAAGTATTTAAGGGAATTAAGTGAAAGGATTGAAGAAGAGGGGCTATATAAAGTTATAGGCAAGCATGGAAGTGATGTTTCAAGAGTAATTGATAAATTGTCAGAAAATTATATAATAAATTCTCTTAAGGAGCTCGGATATTCATTTTTATTTGTCTCAGAAGAATCTGGAGTGGTTAAGTATACTGAAAATTATGATTATATAGCCCTTATAGACCCATTAGATGGAAGTAATAATTTTCTTATGAATATACCATGGTCTTCAATTTCAATTGCAATATATGATCCAACTGAAGATTTTTTAAATAGCAAAGTTGGAATAGTCGCTGAAGTTCATAGAGATATTATATATTCTTATGAACGGGATCAGATATTTGTAAATGGAAAAATTTTAACTAAAAGAATAATCAAAGATAAAGATATAAAATTATATTTAGTATATTATGATATAGATCAAATAGAATTAATTAGTAAGATTCTGAAAGGAAGGAGAGGGATAAAGATTAGAAGTTTAGGATGTGCGTCACTTGATATAATAAATGTATGTCTAGGAAACGCTATAGCTTATATAGATATTAGGAATAGAATAAGAAACCTAGACGTTGCAGCTGCAGTTAATTTCTGCAAAAGGTTAGGTATAAATGCATTAGATCTTAAAGGGAACTTGATTAAATCAAGTATTAACAATGTAGAGAACATAAAAGAAATCATTGTAAGTAGAGATCTTTCCCTAATTTCTTCTTATTAACAGATGGTCTAACTTTATTATATGCAGTCATGAGATCTTCTTCAGTTAGTTCTCTATCCTTATTACCCTTTATCATATCCTTTAATACAATCATTTTTGCTTCCCTGCAAATTGCTGCAATATCAGCTCCAGAATAACCTTCAGTTAATTCTGCAAGTTTATCGCAATTTACCCTTTCACAAACATCTTTCCCAAGATACTTTTCAAATATATCCCTTCTTTCCTCCTTATTTGGTAATGGCATGTAAATAATTCTATCAAACCTTCCAGGCCTTAATAATGCCCTATCTACTGCTTCCAATCTATTAGTAGTTGCTATAACAACTACTTCCTTCAAAGTTCTAATACCATCCATTTCTGTCAATAACTGATTTACGATCTTAGAAGCATCAGTCCTATTTGACCTCTTTGAAGCTATTGCATCAATTTCATCCAGTAGGATAATTGATGGTTTATTTTCTCTTGCCCTATTAAATACCTCCTTTATCGCAGCTATTGCACCTTCATAACCCTTATACATTATCTCAGCACCACTTAGCGGAATTAATTTAACATTTAGCGTCCTCGCTAATGCCTTAGCTAGCATAGTCTTTCCTACTCCTGGAGGACCATATAATAAGATTCCCTTTATTGGTGGGATCTTTAATTTCTCCATTAGTTTATAATATTTTAATTGAACCTCAAGTAATTCTAATAACTCCTTTTTAATTTCGTCGTAACCACCAACATCTGAAATAGTTATATTATCTTCAAATTCACTTACCTCTTCTTTACCCTTCAATCTTCTTTCATAATCCAGTCTAAATTTTTCAAATTCCTCTAGCATTTGCAGGCTAATACTTGGTTTATACTTCTTTATTACCTCCATAAAATCATTCATCGTAATTTTTCTTTCTTTCTTACTCTCCAATGCTTCTATTGCAACTTTTCTGGCAACTTCTTGGCAAATATTTGCTAAATCAGCACCGCTGTATCTTTCAGTCATTTCTGCAATCTTTTCTAAATCTACATCTTCGCCTAACGGTTTATCCTTACAATGAACTTTCAGAATTTCAAAACGAGCCTTTTTATCTGGAGGTGGTACGTAAATCAGTTTATCTAGTCTTCCAGCCCTTAATAGTGCCTTATCTAATAAGTGAGGTACATTGGTTGAGCCTACAATTATTACACCATCCTCAGAAGTTAAACCATCCATTTCGGATAACATTAAGGAAAGTAATCTAGGAGTTACCGAATCTCCAGTATGACTCTCCCTCTTTACACCTATAGTATCAATTTCATCAAAGAATAGTATACATGGTGCATTCTTTCTTGCATTATTAAATAATTCTCTTAATCTAGCTTCGCTTTCACCATACCACTTACTCATTATATCACTAATGTTAACATAAATGAAATTTATCTTCGCCTCATTAGCTAGTGCCTTCATCATTAAGGTTTTACCACAGCCTGGTGGTCCGAATAGTAGAATACCCTTGGGTAACCTTATACCGTACTTCCTAGCTAAATCCCTATGCTTTAATGGAAATTCTATATATTCTCTGATCTCCCTTTTTATATCCTCATAGCCTCCTATGGAATCCCATGTTATTTTATTTTCACTATCCTTCTTCTTAGACGAAACTGCTGGCGCTACGGTAGTAGTCTTATCAGTAGATAAGTATTTTGAAGTATATCTTCGAAATAAATACATTAGTACAAATACTAAAGCTGTCAATGCAAATATAAGAAGTGCTAAATTCACATAATCCATTAATTTTTATCTCAATTTCAATATATTTAAGCTTGTTTTTTAAGGTCTCTAATTACTTGCATTGCAGCATTATAGCCAGGGGCTCCAGTAACCCCTCCGCCTGGATGAGTACCAGAACCACAGAGATATAATCCCTTAATAGGAGTTCTATAATCACTATAACCTACTAATGGCCTAAAGAAGTAGAGTTGGTCTGGGGTCATATCTAGGTGAAAGATATTTCCCTCCCATATTCCGAACCTTCTTTCTATATCTAAAGGCGTTAATACTTCATACTTTATAGGCTTAAAATTAGGTGCATATTCCCTAATTTTCTCAAAAGTTATTTCTGCAATTTTTTCCTTTAAATCGTCAAGTTTATTACTATAAGGTAAATATTGACCGAAGATCGAGAATACGAACTTTCCTTCAGGGGCTACAGTAGGATCAACAGTAGATTGTATATTTATAGATAACCATGGCTCTTTTGAATATCCGTAAACTTTTGCATCCAGATAAGCTTTCTCAATATATTCAACTGAAGGCATTATAAGTTCAGAAGCAATATGTTCTGGAGAGAGATACTTCCCATTTCCAAAATCTGGTAACTCTTCTAAATAACCTACTATCTTAAAAGAAACTCCCTTAGTCTTTAAAGCCCTTATTCTCCTTAAAAATTCTTCGTCAATTTCTGCATTCTTTAGCAATTTAAGAAAAGTTGTTTTAGGATCTGCATTAGATATAACAATTTTACTTTTTATAAATTTACCATTACTAAGTTTAATACCCGCTACTTTGTTCCCTTCAGTTACTATCTCTAAAACTTCAGAGTTTGTAAAAATTTTTACTCCTAAATTCATAGCAGCCCTTAACATAGCTTGTGTAACTCCACCCATACCACCCTCAACATAACCCCATGCACCTTTTATACCATTGACCTCTCCTATAACGTGGTGAGCTAATACATAGGCAGTCCCTGGTGTCGATGGAGATGCAAATGTACCTACTACGGCATCCTCTATTAATGCTGATTTTACTTCATCACTCTCAAAATACTCATCTAGTAACGATTTACCATCTTGAAAGAAAACTCTTATCATCCTTAATGCTAATTCTTCATCAACGTTAAAACCCTTGAAGAACTTCAGTAAATCCTCAGCTTCTGATACATTTATTGGTTTACTTAAGATTAAAAAATCTATTATCTCGGAAAATTTATCCCAAAATTTAACCCACTTATCATAAGCTACTGCATCCTTTTTTGAAAATTTCTCTATTTCTTTCTTCGTCTTTTCTGTACTAATCCATATATATAACTTTTTATTATTATTAAAAGGCACAAATAATGCAGGATCTTTTATATAAACTTTTAATCCATATTTTTCCAACTGTAGATCCTTTATTATTTTTGGTCTAAGTAAACTTAGTACATAAGCTCCAGTGGAAACTTTTATCCCTGGCCATAGCTCTTCTGTTACACAAGCTCCTCCAACAATTTCTCGTCGTTCAAATACTCCTACCTTTAATCCATTCATCGCCAAATAAGATGCAGCTACCAAACCGTTATGACCAGCGCCTATTATGACTACATCATACATTATTTCTTCTTTCGCCTTGAGGATAATAAATAAATAATTATCGAAATAACTAATCCTATCCCCGCTAAGCCCATTGCAATATAAGAGAATAGTATAAGTAGTTCTTGAGAGCTCATAGAGTTAAATTTAATGTCTAGTAAATAAGAATTATCGAAATGGATAATGTGCCAAATTATCAAAATTCTCTATATACTTTAGGCTGTGCTATAGCAAAATTTCTTGGGGTAGATAGGAAGTGCTTATATAACGATCTCGTTCAAATATCTAAAAATAAACTTGTATTGATTCTCATTGATGGATTAGGATGGAAAATGATGGAAAATGCAGGGGTATTACTAAATAATGCAATTAAAATAAATTCGGTCTTTCCATCTACTACATCTACCGCACTTACGACATTATTTACTGCAATGACCCCAGGGGAGCATGGATTATTAGGTTATGTAACATACTCTAAAAGGTTAGGTAGTATAGTTAATACTTTAAGATATACACATCCAGCAGAACATGGTAGAGATACGTTAAAAGATGGCTTACCATTAACTAAAGTATTCACTGAAGTTAAGAGTTATTTTCTCGAAGTAAAGGATAAGAAGCTAGTATCGATTTTGCCTAAGGGTATAGAAAATACTGAATTCACTAACATGGTTCATAAGACTCATGAAACGAAAGTTTATGTAAATTTGTGGGACTGCATGTATCAATTTATCCAACTATTAGCATCAGGTAATTTTGATTTATTATATCTCTATATACCAGACGTTGATACATTAGCCCATATATATGGGCCAAGTTCTGAACCAGTAATTGAGGCAATTAGGGATATTTTTAATATAGTATATACTAAATCAAATAAATATAAGGATAAGTATACATTCATAATCACAGCAGACCACGGTCATATTGAGTCTAGTAAGTTGAATTTGTTCAATGATGATACTGAACTATTGTCCTTATTAGAAATTCCACCTTATGGTGACTCTAGAGCAATATTTTTTAGAACAAGATATGATATAAAGACCTATATTCAAAGAAAATATGATAATCTTTATATTTTATCTAAGATCGAATATATAAATAATGGATTATTAGGGAAAATTAACGAAAAAATTATTGATAGTCTTCCAGACTTTATTGCTACTCCTATTGATAATCAAATCTATATTTATATTTATAAAGAGAAAGAAGAAGTAGTTAAACTTAAAGGGCATCATAGTGGTCTAACTAAAGACGAAATAGAAATACCATTGGTGGTAATTGATGGTTGAGTTCCATATTGCAACATGGGAGGAAATTGAAGAGAGTATATTCGAAATAGCTAGTAAAATGATAGAAGAAGATTATTTACCAGATACTATAGTCGCAATATTAACTGGGGGGTTAATACCAGCTAAACTATTGTCTGATCTTCTAGACGTAAAGAATATTAGATACATTGAAATTAAATTTTATAAGGGCATTAGAAGTACTGACACAAAACCATTACTTAAGGGTATATATATAGATAACTTAGAAAAGAAGAAGGTATTAATAGTAGATGACGTTGCAGATACTGGTACGACACTTGAGGTAGTGGAACAATTAGTAAGATTCTTTAACCCTTCTGACGTGAGGACTGCAACACTGTATGTAAAACCATGGTCTAAAAAATATCCAAATTATTATAATATTATAATCGATAAATGGATAATATTTCCTTGGGATAAGTGGGAGGTAGTAAGGGAAAGACCGGAAGCTCCAGTAGAGAAGAAAGAGAAATTCTTTGAACTAATGAAGAAAATTAAAAAACAATAGGTTCATTATATACACCCCATACTTCTCTTAATACACCACTAATTTCACCAATTGTGCACCCTCTTTTTATACTTTCAAGTATGTAGGGAAATATATTTACATCTTCCTTTTCCGCAACTTTTCTTAATTCATTTAGAGAATCTCTTACTTTAATTTCATCCCTCTCACTCTTATATTTCTTAAGCCTTTCCAGTATTCTCTCCTTAGATTTAGGATCTAATCTAAAAATTTCAACATTGCCTACCCAATCTGGCTCATAGAACATATTTACACCAACCTTTACTATATCACCCTCTTCAATCCTCTTCTGGATCTTATATGCGCTTTCAGCTATTAACGACTGAGGATAACCCTTCTCTATCGCCTTTAACATTCCACCAAGTTTTTCAATATCATATATTATCCTCCATGCCCTTTCCTCGATTTCATCCGTTAACCATTCAACATAATAAGAACCTGCAAGGGGGTCTATTACATCTGCAACTCCACTTTCATAAGCAAGAATTTGCTGAACCCTTATAGCAATTTTAGCTGATTTTTCAGTAGGCAAAGCTAATGCTTCGTCAAATGAATTAACGTGGAGACTTTGAGTACCACCTAATACTGCAGCAAGGGCTTGTAAAGTAGTTCTTATGATATTAATTTCTGGTTGTTGCGCAGTTAGCTCCGCACCACCAGTTTGGGTATGAAATCTTAACATCATAGATTCTTTAGACTTTGCATTAAACCAATCCTTCATTATCTTTGCCCACATTCTCCTAGCAGCCCTAAATTTTGCTACTTCTTCAAATAAATTAGTATACGCTGCAAAGAAGAAAGATAATTTAGGCGCGAACTCATCGACACTAATGCCCCTCTCTATCGTTTTCCTTACATATTCAATACCATCAGCAAGGGTTAGTGCAACTTCTAATATAGCATCACCACCAGCTTCCCTTATATGATAGCCACTTATGCTAATAGGATGCCACTTAGGTATATTCTTTGAAGAGAATGCTATCAGATCAATTGCATACCGTAATGCGGGTTCCGGTGGATATATATAATTCTTCCTAGCTATGTACTCCTTCAAAATATCATTTTGCACCGTTCCGTCTAATTGTTTAATATCTATGCCTCTATTCTCTGCAGTAGCAATATACATAGAGAGAACTTCAATTGCAGTAGCATTAATCGTCATAGATGTTGTAACTTTATCTATAGGTATACCATCCATTACTAAATCCATTTCTTTCCAATGAAACATTGAAACACCTACCGCTCCAACTTCTGGATATGCGATCTCGTTGTCAGGATCTAAGCCTAATTGTGTAGGGAGATCAAATGCCATGCTTAAACCAGTTTGTCCTGCCATTAGTAATTTCTTAAACCTAGTATTAGTATCTTCTGCAGAACCGTAACCAGCATATTGCCTAATTGTCCATAATCTCCCCCTATACATCGTCGGATATATACCCCTTGTAAATGGATATTCTCCAGGGAAGCCTAACTTTTCAATATAATCTTTATTCCAGTCTAATGGTGTATATATTCTCTTTACCTCAATTCCAGAATAGGTGAGAAATCTCTCTTTTCTCTCCTTTCTCCTCGATAGATATTCCTTTAATGTACTTTCTTCCCATTCTTTAAGCTTTTCCTTTATCTTTTCTTCTCTTTCCATTGATATAAATAGTTTAAGTCGTATAATAAATACTTTCAGAACAATAGATTTTATCTAAACTATTTATTTATGAACTTTTAGTTTCCTATATGCTACAAGAAATAGATCATATAGGGATAGTAGTAGAAGACATTAAAGAGGCAATTAAAGTCTATACTAAACTTGGATTTAATATAATTCACGAAGAAATTCTAAGTGAGAGAGGAATTAAAGTAGCCTTTCTATCCATAAATAGAGGAAATTCTACACTAATTGAATTAATTGAGCCAATAGATAAGAATGATTTAACTAACCCCGTAGTAAGGTTCCTTAAGAATAGAGGTCAAGGTCTTCATCATGTTGCAGTAAGGGTATCCAACATAAAAAAGATTATAGACGAATTAGTAAAGCACGGATTTGAGGTGATTGATAAAGAGCCTAGAAAAGGTGCTAGAGGGTATTTAGTTTCTTTCATTCATCCTAAAAGTTTCTTCGGAGTATTGATAGAGTTAGTAGAAGCTAGTTAGATAGCTTTTTAATTCTGATTTTTAAAAAATATACTATGCCAACTAGAAGATTTAGAGACATATTTGACTTTATGGAAGATATGATGAGACAATTTGAGGAAGAGTTTAGAGAAATGGAGAAGGAATTTGAAAAGATGTTTAAAGAAGGAAAACAATTTGGGCCATACGTATATGGTTTTAGGATAACAGTAGGTCCAGATGGAAAGCCAGTAGTGGAGGAATTTGGAAATGTAAAGAGAAGTAGAGGAAGGCCAATAATTTCTGAAGAAAGAGAACCTCTAGTTGACGTTATAGAACGTGAAGATGAGATAAGAGTTGTAGCCGAACTTCCTGGAGTTGATAAGAATAATATTAAGCTAAGAGTTGTTAACGGTAATAAGCTCATAATACAAGCACAATCTGAGGAAAGAAAGTATTATAAGGAGATTGAATTACCTGCTGAAGTTGATGAGAAGTTAGCAAAAGCTACGTATAAAAATGGAGTTTTAGATGTTGTACTAAAGAAGAAGAGTGTTTCTGAGAAGGGTACTGAAATAAAAATTGAATAATTTTTAAATATTATTTTATATGCTAAATTTTTCTAATAAAACTTTGACCCATTGGGTCTTCTATAATTATAGTATACTCTATTTCACCCTTCATAGCCTTTTCAATTTCAACCTTCTTTTCACCAATTTCATTACCTATCCTCTCCAATATCTCTTCAAAAATTCCCTCTATAGTAGTTATTACTCCCTTAGAATCTATTGACTCAATCTCAATACCAAGTTCTGGAATAGAAATTTTAGCATAAGCTGATCTATAAACTATTAAGTTAATATCTTCAGGGCTCTTAACTTTATATTCAATCCTCACTTTACCTTTTACCTCGAATGGTTTTACATCCCTAATTCTGAAACCGCAAACCTTACATTCAAAAATCTCTATTAGTAATAATCCAGTTATTCCAGAATCATATACATATGATTTATGGGAAAGTTCACTATTACATAAAGGACATCTTAAAATTTCCTCAGATAGTAATATTGGTTCCACAAAAGAATATTTTATATGCCTAAACTTTAGAGTTTTACACAAATGGAATGAAATATCCCAAAGAGGAAGATCAAGGGAATATTGAGTATAAGCTATTAATATCTGGATCCTCAGAAGATAGACTGCAAGAATTAGCTACTCAATTAAAGTATAGGATAGAAGAGGGCGGTGGAGAAGCATTCTATATTATTGGTGTTAGTAATGACGGAGAAGCAGTTGGTATAAGTAAGGAGGAATTAGAATTGAGCCTTTCAAATTTAGAAAAAATATGCTCATTAGTTGACGCAAAGATAGTATACAAGAGGATAAGCGAAATTAAAAAAGATAGGTTTATAGCAGAAGTATTGATTAGACTACACAGGGATAAAATACCGCTACAAGCTAATATTGCGGTAATGGGACATGTAAACGCTGGTAAGAGTACATTAACTGGTGTATTACTTTTTGGAAAATTAGATGACGGAAATGGGAGTTTAAGAAGTCAAGTTGCGAGACATCTCCATGAAGTAATATCAGGTAGAACTTCGTCAGTAACTGTAAGAGTTATAGGATTTGATGATAAGGGGAGTATTGTAAACTGGTCTATTAAGGATCCGTTAGATGAAGCGGAAGTTATGCTAAGGAGCAGTAAGATAATAAGGTTAATTGATTTAGGAGGCCATGAGAGGTATTTGAGGACGACATTAAAGGGCTTATTAGGATACGAAATTGACTATGTAATGCTAGTAGTAGGTGCAGATGACGGGCTAAGCACAATGGGTAAAGAACATCTTGCAGTAGCTTCTATTCTTAAATTTCCCATTATAATAGTCATTACTAAAATAGATAAATACCCTAATGAAAGAATAAATGAAATTATAGAATCAATACGTAATGTACTAAGAATACCCGGGATAAATAGAATACCAATGATAATAAATTCTGAGGATGATATATCCACAGCTTCTATGATAATAAATACAAAGCGCGTAGTTCCTATATTTAGAGTATCAAATACGACTGGAGAAGGATTAAATTTATTAATAAATTTTTTAAATTTATTAAAGCCTAAAAAGAAAATAGAAAAAAGAAATGAACCATTAGTTTACATAGACGAGATATATAATGTATCTGGTGTAGGAACAGTTGTATTAGGAATAGTTACAAGAGGTACTATAGCAGTAAACGATAATGTATTTGTGGGACCTACAAGAACAGGAGAATTTATGAATGCTAGGATAAAGAGTATTCAAGTTAATAGGGTATTTGTGGATAAAACTGATAAGGGAACAATAGCTACATTTGCAATACAAGGCTTACAAAAAGACTCTCTGAGGAAAGGCATGGTAATAATTAAGGGAAAGCCTACTTCAGTTTCGAGATTTAAAGCAAAAGTTCTGGTACTTCATCACCCTACTACTATCAGAGAAGGTTATGTGGCTACATTACATTTATACACAATTAGGCAGGCTGCTAGGTTTGAAAAGATATCTAGAGGAGTTTTGAGGACAGGAGACTCTAGCGAGGTTGAGCTAAAGTTCCTTTATAGTCCAGAATATATTGAGATAGGGCAAGTATTTTTATTTAGAGAGGGAAGAACTAGAGGAATTGGAGTTGTGACAGAAATTATTCAATAAAATACTATTTACTTCCTTTCTATTCTATTTCTTATACAATCGAATAAATCTTGTAATATCTTCTGGACAGCAGAATCCATTAATCTAGCCCCTATTGAAGCTAAAATACCACCAACTTTTACCTCGCCATTATATTTTAAAATTATTGGTGTCTGATTCTGTAATTCTATATTTGCAGTGATATCTACATTACTGTTTAATCCAGTCCCTCTAGCCTGAATAGTATAGCCCTTAAATGGTGTAATATTTAAGAACTTAACATTAGCTTTGTAGTCACCCTTTATAAAACCAATTCCAGTTGAGCCTTCTATTTTATATTCATTCTCTTGAATTTTCTCTACCTTCTTTATTCCAGGGAAGCATTGTGCAACATCTTCTGGTTTAGATAGAAAATTCCATACTTCTTCAAGTGTTGAGTTTATTTTTAATTCTCCCTCGACCTTCATAATACTTAGTAATAATTAGTGATATTTATGCGCATTGGTGCAATAGTTCTTGCAGGCGGCGAGGGAAAAAGATTTGGAGGAAACAAACTAATTGTAAAAGTTGGAGGAAAGATGTTAATTCAATACGTTTTAGAGGCTTTAGAAGGTTTAGATAGAGTAATAGTTGGAGGAAAATATATCCGCGATTTAATAGAAAATTTTCCCTCTGAAATAATAATATATAATCCCTTTTGGAAGGAAGGAATGAGTACATCATTAAAGCTTGGTTTAAGATTTTTTAACAACTATGATGGTGTGATAATTGCCTTAGGGGATATGCCATTAATAACAAGAGAAATAGTTCAAAAGATAATTAATGCTTACGATAATTGCAAAGCTGTAGTGCCAGTATATGGTGATAATTTTGGTAATCCAGTATTAATAGGTAAGGAATTATATAAAGAAATTGAAAAAATAGTTGGGGATATAGGTGCTAGATATATAATTAAGAATTTAAAAAAAGAGGAAATTTGCAAAGTTGAATGTGGTGAGGAAGTAGTTATTGACGTTGATACACCAGAGGATTTAATCTTAGTTTCTCAGAAGCTAACTTCACGGCCTCTATAATATTTAAATAACCAGTACACCTACATAAGTTTCCAGATAAATAGTATCTAATCTCATCTTCAGTTGGATTCGGCTTTTCTTTAAGAAGCCAATAGGCTTGCATTATCATCCCTGGAGTACAATAACCGCATTGTAACGCATGCTTCTCCCAAAAAGCCTCTTGAATAGGATGTAACTTACCGTCCTTAGATAAACCCTCTAAAGTCAGTATCTCAGAGCCATCAGCCTCAACTGCTAGTACAGTACAAGACTTAACAGACATCCCATTCATTATAATAGTACAAGCACCGCAATTAGTAGTATCACAGCCAATATGAACACTAGTATATCCTAAATCTCTTAAGACATGTACTAGTAGTCTTCTGGGCTCTACTTCCACTTCATGCTCTTCATTATTAACCTTAAATTTTACCTTAACCTTTTGATCTTTTTCATATACTTTCATAACCCTCACCTAGATATTGCATCTAAAATTGCTCTCTTAGTCATAACTTTAACCATAGCCTTTTTATATTCAGCGGAACCTCTTATATCAGATTTAGGATCTGCGTACTCTATAGCAAGTTGCGCAGCTTTCTCTATAGCATCAACAGTAGCTCTCTTCCCTCTTAACTCTTCTTCAGTCTTATACGCCCTAATAGGTGTTCTATTCACTGCAGTAAGTCCTACTTTAATATCATCAATTACATCACCCTTCATTTTTACTAGTACACCAACACCAACAATAGCAAAATCTCCAGCCCTTCTCTCTAACTTTTTATAGCTAAATTTATAATCTCTAGGAATAGGCACTATTATTTCCGTAACTAATTCCCCTGGATTTAGATCTGGAGTATACATATCCTTTATGAAATCTTTAAATTCTACAACTCGCGAACCTTTAGTAGATTTTACTACGACTTTAGCATTTAAAGCTATCAATGACGCAGGATAATCTGCTGCAGGATCTGCATGAGAAATACTACCCCCTATTGTCCCCATATTTCTCACTTGAGGATCAGCAATGTGAAGCGCAGTCTCACTAAGTAACGGTATATTCGCCTTACTTATTTCATAATGCGTAGATAATGCACCAATCCTATACTCATTACCTTCTAATTTAATGTATTTTAATTCTTTTAGCCTTCTAATTTCTACTAAATAAGATGGTCTAATAAGTCTTAACTTTAGCATAGGAATTAAGGAATGCCCGCCAGCTAATGGTCTAGCATCTTGATGAGATTCTAAGAACTCCAGAGCTTCATTTAAATTGTCTGGAATTACATATCCAAACTTTGGTGGATACATCTCAGTAGCTATATACGTTATTCGCTTTTATATCTCCTACTCTAATTTTCTATTATTATTTTTATATTATTTATACTTCCATAATTTTTCCCTTAGTTTAACTACAGATCCAATAACTATAATTGACGGGGGATTTACTCTATTTTCCTTTATAATTTTATCAAGCTCATACAATTTCCCTAAAATAACTCTCTGATTAGGTAAAGTTCCGTTCTCTATTACTGCTATATCTTCATCAGGTTTTCTCTTTTTAAGTAATACCTCCTTAACTTCAGTAATTTTATGTAAGCCCATTAGAATTATAATAGTACCCTTCTCTGGAATGTAATCGTGAGAAATTACGTTATCATCAATAGTAGTTCCAGTAATAACAGTAAACCCTGAAGAATAATATCTACTTGTGACTGGAATACCAGCATAAGCTGGAACCGCTATCGCACTACTTACTCCTGGCACAACCTCACATTCAATACCTCTCTCAATTAGATACATACATTCTTCCTCACCTCTTCCTAAGACATAGGGATCCCCGCCCTTTAGTCTAGCGACAATTTTATTTTCTTTCGCCTTTATATATAATAATTCATTAATTTTATCTTGAAGAAAGGATTCTCCTAATTCTTTACCTACATAAACTAATTCCTTTTTACCATTATCAAACATTTTAATTATTTCCTTATTAACTAAACGGTCATAAATTATGATATCAGCATTATTTAGTATTTTATAAGCCTTTATAGTAAGTAACTCTGGATCTCCTGGACCGGCCCCTATAATATAAACCTTTCCAGCCATTTCCTCCCTCTCATTATTCTATAAAAACTGTAAAGTTATTACTAATACTTCACGATCTTCCTCATCATTTTTAACATCTAAAATTCTAATTCCCCTATCCTTAAACATTTCCGCAAAAGTGAGTAATTCAGAATAGTTCTTTTTCTTAACCTTAATTTTAACTGTGCTCCTATCCTTACTGCTATTATTAAGCCATAATTCTAAAATTATGGGAATTATTGTATCACAATCTTTAATTTTGTCCTCCCTCTTTTCTCGAATAGTATTCTATAATTTGCAGTCTCATTAAAGCTTTACTCTTTAAAAATGAGTCTGGCGTTTAGGGTTAAAATTTAGCTCCAAACTTTTTTAAATCTGAATCATTACTTATCATTTCAGCGTTAATCTTTCGTGAACAATAATAGTGTATTGCATCTTCAAAATCTAGATTATTCTTACTGGCTATCTCATATACCTCTTTTAGTTCATAAGGTTCCAAGTGTACGAACTTGACGTTTAGTCCTTCAAATACTTCTGATATTTTTCCCAAGATCTCCTTTTCATCTTCTTTCGTTAAATTTTTGAGGAGTACGATAAGTTGAAAGAACGTAATTTCTGAAGTGTAGATCTCGTCAGTACTGTTTATCCAATATTCTGCCCTATTACCGAATTCTGGGTCGTCAAGTAAATAGTATACTAACACGTTTACGTCAAGATATCTCTTAACCACTTCTTACTCCTCTCTTCCAAAGCCTCCTTCAATATTTCGTCTATGTCCTTTGACTTAAGGCTGGCTTTAAATAACCCCCTATAACTCTTTTTTACATAAGGTAAGAGTTCTACTTTATCGTCTTCAACTACGAGTTTTACTTTCCCAGTAATATTAAACTCTTCCCTTACTTCCTTAGGGATTACTATCCTCCCTTTCTCGTCAACGTTAAGTAAATATTCTTTTTTCATAAGTTCCACTTATATTCCCACATATAAAAAATTAACCATCCAGTCATGTACTAAGTAGTAATAGCCTTGAAGAGTTTACCCTACTTTATCTAGAGTTATTTGGAGTTCCTTGTTCGTTTGTGGAGGAGATATCATGTTAAGCTTGTTGTTACTGATGATATTAGGGCTTTGGATTCTGCAATTTCTCTTCCGGTATGCGTGTTATAAGGCAAATGTGTATTGTTCATTTGAAGCGTGGGATGAGTAGGGAGGAGAGGAAAGTGATTGGTGAGATTATTTTCTCAGCTGAGCACGGGATTCAAGTTGATGACAAGTTTGGTATTCTTGGTTATCTTAGTGCTCCTAAGGAGGTTTGGAAGTGGTTGAGGAGTAATAATCTCGTGGAGTCTTTTAATTCTCTTATTGAGAGGAGGCGTTTTGGTAAGTTTCACTCGGGCTATAGGATATTGCAAATCGCGTTGGCTATTGCTGTTGTGTATAATCTATTAAACTATTGTCTCATCATTGTAATAATATTACTATGAACCTAATTTCTCTCATAATCTTAACACATATTGAGTTATTTCTTCATAGAATTACTATAATTCTATAAGAATATTACAATTCGCAAAGGACCCCTGAATCGCCTTCTGAAGAACAGAATATTGGATTTAATTTATATATTCATTTTACGAATTCATATTCGATGAAAGATTTAATTAAAATCCCAAATATTCCAGAAGAAAAGGAAGTTATATTAGAACCAAATAAGACTGCATTAATCATAGTTGACATGCAGAATGACTTCGTTAGAAAAGAAGGAAAGTTATATGTACCAGGAGCTGAGAATACAATACAACCTATTAAAAATTTAATTCAAAAGGCTAAAGACGCAGGTGCATTAGTAATATATACGCAAGATTGGCATATGAAAGATGATCCAGAATTTAAAATTTGGGGAGAGCATGCTCTAGCGGGAACTTGGGGTGCAGAGATAATTGATGAATTAAAGCCAGAACGTGATTATTATTATATCGTTAGGAAAAATAGATATGATGCCTTCTTTGAATCTAACTTAGATTATCTATTGAGAGTAAAGAATATTCAAAAAGTAGTCGTAACTGGCACGGTAGCTAATATATGTGTATTACATACTGCAGGCAGCGCTGCAATTAGGTGGTATGATATCGTTTTACCAAAAGATACAATCTCTGCAATTACTGAATTTGATTATTATGCAACACTTAGACAGGTATCTTTCTTATATAGAGGTAAAATAACTACATCAGATGGAATAAAATTTAAATAGTAATTTCGAAGTAAAAATAATTCTATGAATTATTTAATGATAGTGCACAATGACCTTGACGGAACTGCGTCTGCTGCAGTATACTCTAGGCTTGTTAACCAATTACCTAAGAAAGTAATATATACAGAACCGAATTTTTTGCCTAATATTTTAATGAATATAAATGAAAGTAATTTTGAGAAAATTGTAATTGCAGATCTAGGAATAAATGAAAGTAATTTTGAGAAAATTGTAAAAACTTCAAGAAAACTATCTAAGAAATTCAAGATTGAATGGTATGACCATCACATATGGAAAGAAGAGTGGAAAAGAGTTTTAGAAGAAAATGGCGTTGAAGTACATCACGATATTACAACATGTGGAGCTGGTGTTATATATAAGTCATTTAATGTGGAGGATATGGTAAGTAAAAAATTAGTTTCTGCAGATTGTTCTGTAGATTTGTGGTTACATAATGATCCTTTAGGAGAGAAATTAAGAAGAATAATTGAATTAGATAAAGATATAAGGTGGAAAAATTATCTTTTGAATAAATTTTACAATGGAATCTTATGGGATAAAGAGCTAGAAGTAAAGCTAGAGAAGATAATGGATGAAGAATTAGAAAACTATAATAAATTAGCTAAATTCGTTAAGATATTACAATATGAGAATATTAGAATAGTAGTAGCTGCTAGATGGAAAGGAAGACCGGACATTAGTTATGCTTCTCAGTACTTAATGAGCAAATTCGGAGCTGATATATTTGTTTCAGCAAATGGAAAGTATGTCTCCTTTAGGAGTAATAATTATGATATTAGAAGTTATGCTGTAAAGTTAGGCGGAGGTGGTCATATGAAGGCTGCTGGTGCCCCACTAAAAGTTCCGCTAATTTACAGACTGCTTTATAAACTTAACATTAAAAGGCCTTTCCTCAATTATGTGAGTGATAGAATATTAGAAGTCATAAAAGAGGTAGGAATTAAGAATGCATGAGATTTACCATTACAATCCTCTGATTTGCAGGTAATGCTACATTGTAAACTCTAGTCTTACCTATTTTATAATATGTTCTTTTCGAGTAATGAGCATGACCATGAATAGAGATGTCTGGCTTACAACTAACACTTTCTATTAGCTTATAACCTAACTCTGGATAAATTCTCTTATTCTCTCCAACTAATGTTTCAAAGGTTGTTGAATAATGAGTTAAGAGTATTTTTATATCACCTTTTGACTTACATAACAACTCTTCAATCTTCCTTAATTTTTCACGATAGTAATTTTCATCAAAGCCATTTACTATCTGCCATTTTGTAGGTCTCTCTAGAACACCATCACTACCTACAATACTAATTTTTACACCATTAATAACATCCTCATAAAGCTCATCTTGCAACCAAATTATCTCCTTATAGCGTTGAATATATTTATTCCTTACATCATGAAAATCCTCGTTGCCAAAAACTGCTACAACTTTATATTTCTTCAATAGACCATATATAGGATCGAAATTCCAGTATTTCCCCTTATCAGTAAGATCACCAGCTAGGAGAACTAAGTTAATATCATTCTTCGGAATCGTCATATACGATTTTATAAATAAATCTAGATATATCGGTGAATGTATATCAGATGTTGCAAGTGCTAGCATGAGATATATTTTTTATGAGCAGTAAAAAATCTATTATAAAAGTAGTTAATGTTATCTTAATCCTATATAGATAATTTTATAAGGAATATTGAAATATAGAAAGTATGTTAACTTTACTACAAGTAAGTCCAATACAAGAGTTACAAAATATTCTAAGTCAAATAATTGCGGCAATACCTTCTATAATACTGTTCTTAATAATATTATTAATAGGATATGCAATAGCAAGCGTTGTGTCATATTCGATAAGATCATTTCTAGGTAGATTTTTTCAAAGAGTTCATGAGCAAGTAAGTATTGATCTTGTAGCTGGAACAGTTAAGGCTTTTATAATATTAATAGCATTAGCAATTGCACTTTCCGTATTACAATTAGGTCCAGCTACTACTTATGTTCAGGCAATTGCAACATATTTACCTAGTCTTGCTGGTGCAATATTGTTACTAACATTGGGCATTACATTAGTTAATGTTCTAGTAGATTTTATGCAGAAAGCAGTACCACAAATTAGCTCTGAATTTTATAATACAATAATTAGTATATTAAGATTTGGACTATATGCCGTTATAATCACTGTCGCTGCAAATTTAGCAATATTCTACTGGATAAAGGTAATTGATCCATATATCTTCTTTGGAATAATTCTTGGCTCCGTAGTACTCTTCGCAACCTTCTCCATTATTGAAACAGTTATGTCTGTACTTCAGAAAAATCACCCAGATCTCGGATTTTTAATAGGCTATGCAAGATTCCTATTATATACAATATTTCTATTAATAGGAATTGCAATAATAATACAGCCATTAAGTAATGTAACCAGTATTATAAATACAATTGCATGGGGATTAGCTATCGCATTTGCTATAGGAATAATACCATTGGTCGTGCTACTTGCAAGGAAAATATATAGAGAAGCTACTTAACTAAAATATCTATAACGACATGATAAGTAGAAGGATTTATACTTCTAACAATTCTATAGAAAGTACCATTAGGATATTTCTCCATAGCCTTTTTTACAGGATTTTCACCTTTTTTTACTTCAATCTCTGCGTATAAATGTATAATGCCTCCCTTCTTAACTTTTTGAAGTGCTACTTCTAATGCTTCATCTGCAAGCTCTGGTAATGGGGAAATTATTCTATCAGCATCCTCCAAATCATAAATTCTCTTAAAAGCGTCGCCATAAATTGGAAGAACGCAGTATGCCTTGTTTAATTCAACATTTACCTTTTGAAAATAATATGCATAAGGATTTATATCTATAGAATAAACTATTTGTGGTTTTTTCTTAACACAACTAAGTATTGAAAAAGGTCCAAATCCAGCGAACATATTAATTATTTTTTCATTTTCTCTAACTAAGGATGCGACTCTTAAATGCTCATAAGATAATTTAGTAGAAAAGAAGACTTTAGTTATATCAAGATAATATCTACAGCCATGTTCTTTATATATTGTATCACTCTTTTTCTCACCTGCAAGATGAATTAGAGTAGAAAGCCTATATTTTCCAGAAGTATCTCTAAGCTTACCCCAAACAGATTTAACGTAAGTGTATTTTTTAAGAATCTCGTCCGCATAACTTTTAAGAATCCTTTCATCATACTCAAAAGGTATGGGTATTACTGCAATATCACCTAATATTTCTATTTTTTTCCAAATTTTTATATTTTCTATCAACTTCACTCACTCTCTCCATTGCTTTCTCTATATCCTTCATACCCACATTTAACGGAACACCGCCATCAAGTATTGCTTCTCCGTTTACCAATACAGACTCTAAATTATACGCAGAGAAAACTAAGGTTTCATAAGGTGCATCTCTATCAATTGGTAATGATAATGGTTCATTATATGAAAATACAAGTAAGTCAGCAACATTCCCTATTTTAATTTCACCAAAATCTTTCATCCCTAATTGTTCATAGCCCCATAACGTAACTGACTTAAATGCCTCTTCTGGTGTTAAAAGTAGTCTCGAAGTAGCTATGTTTAATAAATTCCTAACATCATATGATGGTACTAAATCTAATGATATTGATGGTCTTTCCGCACCTAATGTAAAATTACAAATTTCAATTGAAGGATTTGTAGATAACTTTATGTTAAATTGTCTTATTATATCTAAATCTCTTCTAGAACATCCTCCAAGTGCTATGATATTTTTACTTAGCAGATTTCTAGGTACCTTTGATAAATCTACTATACTATCAACTAAGACTGGAATGTTATAATTTCTTGAAAACTCAAATACTTCTTTTGCGCGTGTTATATCACATAGTTTTAATATTACACTTGGTTGAGATGTAGAGGACCATCTATTATATAAACTCAAAAACTCTTTCTCCCAATCTTCTGATGAGAAAGGACAACCGACTCCTACAGCAATTACGGGTCTAATTCCTACGGCCATAATACCCCTTGCAATGCTTTCAGGGAAAGGATCGGAAAATACTACTGTCGTAACTCCAGTTTTTAAAAGGTGATATGCAGCTAAAATTGCAAAATAGTATGCATCATTAGGAGTTGCTATCGAAAGTATATCATAAGGATTTAATTTTCCACTAAATATTCTAAATCTAAAAGGAAAGAAGAATATACTACTATGAATTATTACAAAACTTGGACAAATTACTCTATCCCAATTTCCTATTATTAACTCTGCATCCTCAAAATCTTGTGGTAATTCATTGGTAAGAACGTTAATTCGTCCATCTTCAATTCCCACATATACATTATGCAAAATTGAGGAACTACTAAGTGCCAATCCAGCTTTTATTAATGATTTCATTTTCATATTCTTACTTAAACAGATATTTATTATTGAGGAGTTATTACTGCACGAGTTATTATATTACCATTATAGAGGTCTTTAATTGCCTTATTTATTTCATATAATGAATATTTAGTAGTTATTATTTTTATTATATTATTTTTATATAATTTATAAACTTTTATAAAGTCAGATTTATCTCCATAAAGTATTCCCTTAATTCTTAAACCCCTTAACACTAACAAATTCTCGTTTACTTGCAAATTACCTCCAAATTCGCCTATTATTCTTAATTCTCCATTCTTGGCTAAAAACCAAATAATATCGCGCAAAGTATTATCAGAACCTATAAAATCTAGTATATAATCGAATTTCTTCTTGTTCCCTAACACTTTTAAAAGATTTTCACTAAGTCTTTCATAATTCTCTAAAGGAATAATAGTATCTGCACCAAATCTCTCAAATATTTCTAATCTTTTCATATTCCTTCCCACTACGATAATTTCGCCAACGTTCTTATACTTTAATATTTGTAATGCAATTTGTGCTACTGCTGATGTTCCTATTATTAATATACTTGCATTTTCTTCTATATCCTTTACAGCATTATATGCAGTAATTCCAGAATCTACTAATGGAGCTAGGGCTATAGGATCGCCTTCCACCTTAAATAACATTGAATTATCTGGTACTAGCATGTATTCAGCGAAACCGCCATCAAAATCTATACCTAAAAATTTTGGAGTATTACAATACTGTGGTTTTCCAACTTTACAGTATCTGCATTCGTTACATCCTAAAATATTATATACTGCAACTAGATCACCCTTACTAAAAAAATCAGACTCTACTATTCTTCCTATCACCTCATGTCCAAGTATTTTAGGTAAATTTATTTTAATAAAATAATTCCAATCACCTTTTATAATATGTAAGTCACCATGACATAACCCAGTTGCTTCAACCCTTATTATACTTTCCATAGAATTTTTCCTAATTGGAAAATCTACATCTTTTATAACCAAATCCGAATTAAAATTTTCTAATAGCGCTGCAAGCATCTTACCAACCTAATTTTAAATAAGCCTTTCTTTCCCAATCTGTAACTTCATTATTATAGTCCTCTATTTCTCTCTTCTTAATCTTAATATACTTTTCAATAATTTCCTTTCCCAGATTTCTCTTTAGATAATCATCTTCTTCTAAACTATCTATAGCATCCTTAAGTGTTGTTGGAAGATACTTTATTTTCTGATTTACATCGATTTCTAACCCTTCATTTATTCCTCTAATTCCAGCGTAAATTATACCTGCTAATAATAAGTAAGGGTTAGCTAATGGATCAGCTACTCTTAGTTCAATTAGACCCTTTTCTCTAAAATTACTGGGAACCCTAAAAATGAAGTGCCTTTCATTACCAACTCCTACAATGTTTGGATAAAATAGATCATTTTGCCTCTTATATGAGTTAATTGTAGGAGAAGCAAAAGCCATGAGAGAATCAATATGATGGATTATACCAGAAATGAATCTAAGTGCAATCTTACTTATGCCTAATTGCTCGTTATAGTCAATCATTAAATTTTTACCTTTAGACAAGTCTAATAGTTTAATGTAAATATCCATACTACTGCTTGGCTTGTCACTAAATGGACGTGGCATAAATGTTGCTATTTTACCATAAAGCCTGGCAACATCCCTAATTATCTCTCTTGAAGCTATTAGAAAATCTGATGCATTTATAGCATGCGTGGGTGATAAGGTTAGTTCATACTGTGCATAACCATAGTGCTTATTTATCATCTCAACTTGTATTCCCATTCCTTCCATGTTCTTTATTATATCCTTTAACAAATTCTGTTGCTCTAATAAACCCTCAGGTGAGAAAGCCCTAGCTTCATCCGCTGGTTCTAAGGTCTTCGAGTCTAAGAGATAAAATGTTGGTTCAAACGCTACTTGCAACGATAATCCTAATTCCTCTAATTTACTAATAGCATTCCTTAAAATAGTCCTACTGCATAAAGGGTGAGGATTGCCATCATAAGATAGTAAATATGAGTACACTCTTCCGGTTCTTTCAAGATATGGAATAAAAGTAAAAGTAGAAGGATCTGGTTGTGCTATTATATCATAATACTCCTTTTCTATTGGTCTTTCTTTATAATCTAATATTAACAAAGATTCTGAAAAAACAACTCCTCTCTCCTCTAGAATCCTTTCAAATTCTAACCTTCTTAATGATCTTCCCCTTACATTTCCAAGAATGTCTATAAATTCTACTCTTACATAATCCGCCCTACCTGTCTTTAAAATTTCCAGTAATTCCTCCTTTGACACAGTATATCTAAAACATGAAATACTTAGAGTAAAAAAAGTTATTATATTACCTTCTTCCTAGAAAGAGCATCCTTTATAAGGTCTATACTCTTTAAATCATCTAGAGTGGAAACATCACCTATTGGTTCGCCACGTAATATAGCTCTAAGTAATCTTCTCATAATTTTACCACTCTTAGTCTTAGGTAATTTTTGCACAGAAATTACTTCATCAACGATAAATCCAGAATTTCTAGCATAGTTTTTAATATCGGTCTCTAGCATTTCACCTCCAGTAATCCCGGCCTTAGGTACTACAAACGCAATTACTTTTCCCACGCCTTCTTTAGAAACCCCTATAACTGCAACTTCTGCAACTAACGGGTGTGTTGCAATAACATTTTCTACTTCTAATGTTCCTATTCTTTCGCCCTTCTCTCTTATCACATCATCTGCCCTACCTAATACGAAGATATATCCGTCTTCATCTACGTAACCGAAGTCACCAGTATAGAAATATCCAGGAAATCTAGAGAAATACGACTCATAATATCTCTTCCCATCAGGATCATTCCACATTTTTCCAAATGCGGGATGAATAGGCTTTAATACAATGTAACCCTTTTGCCCTGGCCTTAATAGGTTTCCATCATCATCTACAATAAAGAACTGAGAACCAGGGAATACAATTCCAGCAGAACCTGGCTTAAATGGAATCTCGCCTATCCCAAAAGGAGTGGCAGCAATTGGAATTAAATGTTCAGTACTCCAATACGCATCAGCTATTATTGTGCTAGGAAGATTTTCCCTTAACCATTTCCATGCGCCTATATTAAGTGGTTCTCCAGTATTCAGTATTATTCTTAATGAGCTTGTATCACCACCTCTTACTGATTCTTCTCCAAGTTGTCTGAGGGTATAAAGTGTAGTTGTTGAACTCCAAAGTATATTTACTGAAAATCTCTCAATTATTTTAGAAAATAATTCTCGCCTATATCCTATATACCCCTCAAATAGAACTCCAGTAAGTCCCATTACTGGAATTGTATAAAGGTTAGCCATTGGCCATACTGGCCATCCTAACTCTGAGAGAGTCCACCAAACTTCATCTGGTTTAGGATCAAAAAGGCCTCTAAATGCCCAATTTAATCCAATTACATATCCAAGTTGAGTATGATATAGCCCTTTTGGTTTTCCGGTAGTTCCAGAAGTATAGTATATAGTTCCTACATCATTTGATTCAACGGGCTCTGGCTCAATGTAAACTTTACCTTTAGGTGCAATATCCTCATATACCAGATCTCTCTCTCCATTAATATTAAAGTCTTCAAATCCTCTCTTTACGACTAATACTTTTTGGATCGGAGTTTTATATTTGGAGATTACATTATCTATTATATCCTTGACCCTTACCTCGTTACCACCTCTATAAGTCTTTGATACGACTACTATTACCTTTGATCCACAATCTTGCAATCTATAAGCTAAAGTCTCCTCACTTAAACCTATATAATGTATTACTAATATAGCACCTAACCTATGAACTGCGAGACCGAAATATACACTTTCTGGAATATTTGGCATAAGAAGGGAAACAGTATCTCCCTTCTTAACTCCAAGTTCTCTTAAAACGTATGCAGCCCTATTAACCTCGAAAAATAGATCATTATAAGAAATCGTTTTTGTCTCAAATCTCTCATTAACCCAATAATATGCGACTTTATTCCTCTTTCTTTCTAAATGTCTATCTACTGCATTATAAGATAAATTAGAAAAACCACCTACAAACCACTTAAAATTAGGAAATTCACCTTCAATAATTTTCTTAGGTTTTATAAACCAATCTATATAACTAACTTTATCTGACCAAAATTTTTCAGGATTTTTAACTGCCTCATCTGCCAATGTTTTTATTTTATTTAACGAATAGTTATATACGTTCATATATGATATTATTTTAAATTGAGATATTTATTTTTAGCATAGGTGAAAACTTGAATTACGAGGAGGATATAATTTTAGAAAGTGTTAAGGAATTCTCAAAAAGAGAAATAGAACCAATAAGTGAAAAAATTGATAGAGAAGATTGGTATCCAAGAGAGCTAGTAAGGAAGATGGGAGAACTTGGATATTTGGTACCGCTATTAAATGGTTTAAATCATTATCAGATGGTTAAGATAATAGCAGAAATTGCTAAGTATAGTGGTTCTGTAGCATTAATCCAGGATGCACAGGGCGAATTAGTAGGTGAGGCATTAAGATATGTAGGAAATAAAGCATTGAATGACAATTACTTATTCCCTCTTGCAGAAGGTAAAAGGATAGGCGGTTTTGGACTAAGTGAACCTTGTTGCGGAAGTGATGCAGCAGCAATAAGAACTATGGCAACTCAAAAGGGAGATAGCTGGATAATAAAGGGAAAGAAAATGTGGACAACACAAGGCACAGTTGCTGACTTTTATGTTGTAGCAGCAAGAACTGGAAAGTTAGAAGATCGAGAAAAGGGCATCTCACTATTTATAGTTCCTAGAGATAAGTGCGTAGAGGTAAGAAAAATTGAGGTAATGGGCTGCAGAGGCACTGGGACTGCTGAAGTTGGATTCAATGATTGTGAAATACCTAAAGATCATCTGTTAGGAGAAGTAAATAAGGGATGGAAAATTATAAAGCATGTATTAAATGTCGGGAGGATTGCGATATCTGCAATTGCGTATGGTTTAGCAGTGAGCTCATTTGCGGAAGCATTAGAGTGGGCAAAAAGTAGAGAATCTTTCGGTAATAAATTGATTGAATTTCAAGGAATTAGATGGTATTTGGCAAGATTATATACTAACCTAGATATTATGAATACATACCTTAAGGAAATTTCAATTTTATATGACAAATATGGTGATAGTATTACGCATAAAATTTCAATGCTTAAATTATTCTTAGCGCAAACTGCCCAAGAAGTGATAGATACTTCTTTACAGATCCTTGGAGGGATTGGATTCGCAAAGGGTTCTAAAACTGAAAGGGCTTATAGGGATATTAGGCTAGTGAGAATAGGAGAAGGTACTGACGAGATTCAATTACATATAATCTCCAAATATATTGATACGGCTAACATATCAATATTACTTTAAAAATTTATATTTGTAGTGAAAAGATTATGGCGGTGAGTTTTTGAGAGAAAGGGTCGGAATAGTGGGAATAGGTTGGTATGGTTTTGAACCAAATATTAAGCATTTATCATTCAGAGAGATGATGTTTGAGGCAGCAATTAGGGCTTATGAAGATGCAAACTCTTTAAATCCAAGGACTGACGTAGATTCATTTATATCTTGCCAAGAGGATTTCTGGGAAGGAATAGCAATAGCTGATGAATTTGCACCAGACCCAATAGGTGGTGCTATGAGGCCAACTATGACAGTTACTGGAGACGGTTTACAATGTATAGCCCATGCATTCATGCAGATAAATGCTGGTCTAGCTGATGTTGTAGTAGTAGAATCCCACGCAAAACCTAGTGATATCATAACTATACAAGATGTCATAGAATTTGGAATGGATCCAATTTATTTAAGACCAATAGCTAGTAAATTGAAGATTCCTTATCACTTCATTGCTGGACTTGATGCGAATATATTCATGAGGAAAAAAGGAGTTACTAGAGAAGATTTAGCATTAATAGTTAGTAAAAATAAAAGAAATGGTCTATACTCAAATAGGGCTCCATTTGCATCAAAAATTCTTCCAGAAGATGTAATATCCAGAGACTTTGTAGTATTTCCATTAACTGATTTAGATATTGCAAGTTTCGTTGATGCCGCGATAGTTGTCGTAGTGGCCTCTGAAACTGTAGCAAGAAAATTTAATGATACTCCAATCTGGATTGATGGAATTTTCTTTTCCACAGACTCCTCTAATTTAGAGACATCAAATTTGGGAGAAGCAATGTACATTAGAATTTCTGCAGAAAGGGCATATTCGATGGCTAAGATTAAAACACCTAAAAATGAAGTAGAAGGAGTATTTGTAGATGATAGGTATAGCTATAAAGAACTTCAACATGTCGATGCATTAAAGATATTTGATAATTCAGTACTAGCACTTAGAGAAGGTGAATTTGAAAGAGATAGTAAAATTCCAGTAAATCCTTATGGTGGACATCTTGCTAAAGGTGTACCTTTAGAAGCGTCTGGAATTTCTCTACTTCTAGATGCAGTAGAATATTTAAGATCAGGAAAGTCTAAAGCAGTAGTAGCTTCATGGAGAGGAGTCCCAACATTTACTGGCAGTGTTGCAGTGGTGAGTAGAAAATGAGGCCAAATATTCATTTTAAGAGAAGAGTAGCTGCAATAGGCGCAGGTTTGACATTATTTAGACGAAGGATGTTAGAAACTCCGCAAGAACTTGCATGGGAGGCATCTAGAGCTGCATTAGATGAAGCGGGACTAGAATTAAAGGATATAGATTGTGTAGTAATTGGTAGTGCACCGGACGCATTTGATGGAATACACATGAAGGGAGAATATCTTTCACATGGTGCAGGCGGTATTAGGAAGATGGTTAGTAGAGTCTTCGTAGGAGGTGCTACGGGTGTTATGACAGCAATTACAGCATTTTATCATGTAGCAAGTGGATTATGTGATAAAGTATTAGCAGTAGCAGAGGAAAAGATGAGTGCTGCTAGACCTCATCCACAGGCAGTATTTAGATATATTTGGGATCCTATAACTGAAAAACCATTAAATCCAAATTTAATATGGATATTTGCACTTGAAATGCATAGATATATGAAGGTATATGGAATTAAGAAAGAGGATATTGCACTGGTTTCTGTTAAAAATAAAAGAAATGCTCTTGATAATCCTTATGCTCAAGCTGCTGGAAATATTACCGTAGAGGATGTTTTAAAGAGTGAGATTCTAGTTTGGCCTGTACAATTATTAGATATTAGCCCAGTTAGTGATGGAGCTGCTGCAATGGTTTTTGTAGCAGAAGATATTGCAAGACGATATACTGATATACCAGTATGGGTAGAAGGAGTTGGTTGGGCTTTAGATAATACAGAATGGACTGGGAGAGAATTAGCTTATCCAAGGTATTTAGAATATGCAGCGAGAATGGCGTATAGAATTGCTGGAATTGAAAGACCAAATAAAGAAATCGATGTAATTGAGCCATACGATCCGTTTGATTATAAAGAATTACATCATATAGAAGGTTTATTAATTGCTAAAAGGGGGGAGGCAGTAAAACTATTGCGAGACGGTTATTTTGATAGAGATGGCGAAATACCTAGCAGTCCTAGTGGAGGATTATTAGGAGTAGGAAATCCAATAGCTGCTGCAGGATTAATGAAGGTTATAAGCATCTACTGGCAGCTTAAGGGTACTGCAGGTAGAATGCAGGTAAAGAAACCAGTAACTACTGGATTAGCACAGGCCTGGGGTGATTTAATGCAAGCCTCAACAGTAATTATTATGAAAAATTAAAAAGGTGACTAAGGATGAAAGGAACTCCATTGAGAGAAGATGAGTTATCTAAATTTGAATTAGTTGAATACATACCTAATTTAAAATACTCTTTTACTGCAGGCCAGGCTTACAGTAAATACTTACTAGCTTTAAAAGAAGGAAAGATAATAGGTAGGAAATGTAAGAAATGTAATAGAGTTTATGTTCCACCGAGAATGTATTGTGAAGACTGCTTCAGACCTACTGATGAGTGGGTAGAAGTTAAGGATGAAGGTGAAGTAATAACAGTAGTTGCTAGCTTTATTTCTTGGACTAGAGAGAGATTAGAGAAACCCGAAATAATAGGTATAATAAAACTTGAACCATCTAGGCCAAATGATTGGATATTTCCTGGAATTTTCCATAGAATTTGTGCAAGTTATGATGAAGTAAGAAATATGAGCTTATTTGGTAAAAAAGTTAAGGCAGTATGGAAAAATAAAAATGAAAGAATAGGAAGTATAAATGATATAGAATGCTTTAAGGTGATTGAGTGAAATGTCACTAGAAAAGACTGGAATGGATCATGAATTATTAACATGGAAAGATGCTATAGAGTTAGAAAAATATGTATACACTGCAGGAGTTGCGGGTGATATATTTCTAAAGAAATTAAAAGAAAAGAAAATTACTGGGGCAAAATGTGAAAAATGTGGAGATATCTATGTTCCACCAAGATTATATTGTGAGAGGTGCTACGTAAAAACGAACTTTATAGAATTAGATCAAGTTGAAGCATTTATAGACTCCATTACTATAATATATAAGGATAAATATGGTAATAAGTTAGAAAATCCAATAAAACTAGCTTTATTAAGATTTAAAGGATATAAAGGAGGATTATTAGCTATTGTAGAAGATGAAGCTGATATTGGTGAGAGGGTAGAGATTATCTCTTATGAAATTCCTCTGAGAGTGAGAAAGAAGTGAACTGGAAACCTGACAAAGAATGGATTGAAAATAGTAATGTTTACAAATTCATGATAGAAAGAAATTTAACTAATTTAGAAGAATTTATCAAGTATAGTTATTCAAGGCCAGAATCTTTTTGGAGAGAATTCCTAGATACGATAAACCTAAAATTTCAAAAACCATATTCGAAAGTTTTAGATTTATCGAGAGGAAAACCTTGGCCAAAATGGTTTATAGATGGAAGATTAAATATAGCTGCAAATATTCCCGAAACTTCTGAAATATTTATAAAATGGATGGATGAAACTGGAAACGCTAAAAAAGTTTCTTATTACGAAATAGCAGCACAAGCTAAATCCATAGCTAGTTTCTTGAAAAAGATAGGATTAAAGAAGGGAGATAGAGTTGCAGTATATATGCCAATGATTCCAGAATTAATTGCAGTAATGTTAGGGATAATAAGGGCTGGTTTGATCTTTGTACCACTTTTTTCTGGATTTGGATCAGAACCCATAAGAACACGAATTGAGGATAGTGAGGCTAAATTAATCTTTACTGTAGATACTACATTAAGAAAGGGTAAAGAGATAAGAATGTTAGATAATCTTTCTGAGATTAAAATAAGTAAAGTTGTGCTAAGTAGAAGTGGATATAGGGGTGATTATGACTATAAAGAGGATGTGCTCAAAACTGGTGGTGATTATATAGAGGAGACCTCTACAGAAGATCCATTAATGATAATTTATACTTCAGGTACTACAGGAAAGCCAAAAGGTTGTGTTCATGTTCACGGAGGATTTCCAATAAAGGCCATTGCAGATATCTACTTTCATTTTGATTTAAAACCTAAAGAGACACTTATGTGGGTAACTGATATGGGTTGGATGATGGGGCCATGGATGGTTATGGGAGGATTATTATTAAACTCATCAATAGGTATGATTGAGGGTTACGTTAGTTTATCCACGTTAACTAAGTTCGTTGAGGATATGAAAGTTGACATATTGGGCTTATCGGCAACTTTAGTTAGAAACTATAAAAGGGAATCTAATCAGATACCAAAGCTTCACGTAAGGATAGGTGGAAATACTGGGGAGCCAATCGATGTAGATAGTTGGAATTGGCTATATAATGCAATAGGCAAGAATCCGATAATTAACTATTCTGGAGGCACTGAGATTTCTGGTGGAATAGTAGGAAACTATGTAATTAAAGAAATCAAACCTTCATCATTTAATGGCGCTTCTCCAGGTATGGAAGTTAGTATCTTTGATGAAGACGGAAAGCTAGCAAAACCATTTACTGAAGGTGAATTAGTAGTACTAAGTGTATGGCCAGGTATTACAAGAGGATTTTGGAGGGATGAGGAAAGATACTTAAGGACTTATTGGTCCAGATGGGAGGGTGTATGGGTTCATGGAGATTTAGCATATTATGATAATGAAGGTTATATTTACATAGTGGGAAGAAGTGATGACGTCATAAAAGTGGCAGGTAAGAGAATTGGTCCTGCTGAGATCGAGGATAGTATTAACTCCTATCCACTAATAGTAGAATCAGCATGCGTAGGAATTCCGCATGAGATAAAGGGTGAGGTAATTTACTGTTTTGCAGTATCTAAGGGAGAAGTTAAGAAAGAGGACTTAATAACATATTTAGAGAGGAAACTAGGTAAAGCATACATGCCAGAAGATATAATTTTTGTGAGGGAACTACCAAAAACTAGAAACGCAAAAATTATGAGAAGATTAATTAGAGCTATAATCTTAAACAAACCAGTTGGCGATACTTCTGCTTTGGAGAATCCACAGTCATTAGATGAAATAAAAGAAGTGTGGAATAAATATAAGCTAAGGCAGTAACTTATCTATCTCTCTAGCCAATTCGAAATCCTTTTCAGTTATACCATTTACATCATGAGTAAAGATTTCAATTATAACTTTGTTATACTGTACACAAATATCAGGGTGATGATCTAGAGAGTCGGCAACTGGCTGTAATTTAACTAAGAAATTTATGGCTTCTTTAAAATCTTTAAATCTCAGCTCTTTTCTTATTCTTCCATTTTCGTATTTCCATCCTTTTAAACTCTTTAATCTATCTAGAATTTCGTTTTCTTGAAGTTTCATAATTAGTCTTTGGAAACTCTCATAATAAATCTTTAAGAACCTTTAACGACTTTTCATCTTGTAAGTTAATTTTATTTTTAATAATAAACTCCCTTATTTCACTATCTACTTCTGATGAAATACTGAATAATTTTATTAAAACATTATCTGAAATATTCAAGCTTGATAAAATATCTTTTAATCTATATTTTCTCTCTTTAAATACTTTTATTAAAATTTCTTGTGATATTAAATGAGCCTTACTATAATCTATATTTAGTTCTTTAGATAGACGTTCTGCTATTACATCAATTGTACAAGATTTCGGTGCATTACTACCAATTATACTACCTTGCTTAAACTTCCAACTCATAATAGAAAATTAACTACTTCCTATTTAAGATTAATAATAAATTAAGTGAAACGAAGAGTTTGAATTTCTAAATATTTTGTTATTCTCGTTATCTTTAATTTTAATACCTTGCCCTAAAGCTTTAATGATAAGATTTATTTTTACAAGATAGAAATATCTGTTATGTCAATTCTTACTTCAAAAATTTACTATTACATAAAGCTTACAAAACCTAACATTATTTGGCTACTTGATTTAGCAGCGCTAGGAGGGGCATTTTTAGATTATAAAGGCGGAATTGATATAATTAAACTCATCGGAGTTTTAATAGGTGGTGCTCTTGCATCTGGAGGTTCTATGAGTATAAATAGTGGACTGGAGGTTTCAAGAGATGCCGTAATGTTAAGGACCTCAAAAAGACCTACTGTAAGAGGAATAATCTCACCGAGATCTGCGATAATTTTTGGAATACTACTTTTGGCTGCAGGGGGCCTAATATCTTTAATGTTAGCTAATTTCTTGACGTTTCTTTTCGTCATCCTTGGTGCTTTCATTTATATAATAATTTATACTATATGGTTAAAGCCAAGGAGTGTATGGAACATTGTTATAGGTGGTTTAGCTGGAAGCGCAGCGGCATGGGCAGGATATGCTTCGCAACATGAAACGTTATCCCTTTCGGCAATATTATTAGGACTTTTGATATTCATGTGGACTCCTGGCCATTTCTGGGCTTTAGCGTTAAGATATAAGGAAGACTATGAAAGAGCAGGAATACCTATGTTACCTGTAGTTATTAATAATGAAAGAAAGTCGGCCCTATATATTCTAGTATCTAATATACTCATGGTACCTTTTGCTATTCTACTTTCATTATTCGTAAATATTTACTTCGTAATTTATACTCTAATATTTTCTGTAATTCTCGTTTACTTTAATTTACGTCTCCTTAAAAATCCCAGTAAGGAAGAGGCTTGGCTGTCATTTAAGGTTAGTTCTCCTTATCTAGCAGTGATCTTAATAGGATTGATAATTTTTAGTATAATATACTGACTTTTAGCTCTCCCTTAATTCCCCTTAACGTTATTTCGACGATTGTATCTCCACATTTTCTTCTTAAAACAATTTTATCCTCTGATAAAAAAAGTTTTAAATTATTACATTTTAACGTTTCTAAAAGTTTTTGTTTGTAGTAAGGAGATTTTATTTTAGATAGAGCTTGATTAATAACTTTAGTATAAATTTCATTTGGATCTTTAATAATATCTCCTTCATCAAAATCTATATTAGTTAATATTTCAATATAATATTCATTTATTTTTAATTTTATATCATTACTTAATTTTCTCTTTCTGCCTAGAAATATACTTACAAAATTTGCAATAATTATAGCACCAAAAATCTCTAGTATGATCTCCCTAAAGAAATATAATGCTAGAATTAGAGTAGAGATGACAGACACTGAAATTGAAATTAGTAGAAGTTTTATTAATTTATTTATCTTCGAGATTTTAAGAGATAGATAATAATTACTTACTACACCACCAATAACGGGAATCGCTGAAATTAGTAGAAGTTTTTTCTGCTCATCCATCATTCTAACAATCTTACCGCAATATTAAAATGTTAGTATATTAAAAAGTTCATATGAAAACAATAATTATTAATAAAGAGCAACCGCTTATCTGGATAATTTTAAACAGACCAAAAGTTAATGCAATTAATCTTGAAATGATCGAGGAAATTTATGAGGCCTTAAAGTCAATTGAGGAAGATAATGATATTAGGGTAGTGATATTAAGGGGGAATAATACATTTTCTGCAGGAGCCGATATTAATCTATTTAAAGAATTAAATCCAATCACTGCATGGAAGTTTGCAAAAAGAGGAAGAGAACTCATGGACTATATAGAAAACTATCCTAAACCAACAATTGCTATGATTGAGGGCTATGCATTAGGAGGAGGACTAGAGTTAGCAATGGCATGTGATTTAAGATATTCTACGGAAGATGCTATATTAGGATTGCCAGAAATAGATTTAGGGATTTATCCAGGTTTTGGTGGTACTCAAAGATTAGTAAAGTTGATAGGAAAGGGTAAGGCGTTAGAGTTAATGATGACTGGTGCTAGAATTAGTGGAAAAGAGGCTGAAAGAATAGGACTAGTGAATAAGGCTCTACCTAAAAATTCTTTAGAGGATGAGGTAAGAAAGGTTGCGTTAATGTTAGCAGAGAAGCCTCCTATAGCATTGTACCTAATTAAGTATTTAGTAAATATGGGGGATAATTTAAATAGGGAATCCGCATTAAGATCAGAAAGTATAAGTTGGGGTCTAGTATTCTCGACCCAAGATAAAAATGAAGGTGTCAATTCGTTTTTCGAAAAGAGAAAACCTAAATTTAAGGGATTATAAGAAAACTGGTTCAAATCTTTCTTCAAAGGCATGCTTTGATAACTTACCAACTATTGGTAACTTATAGCCACACTTCTTACATCTCATATCAGGCGTTAAATTCCAATTTATAATTCTAAAACCGTATCTCCTAATAACTTCAGTACCACAAGATGGACAATAAGTATTCTCTAATGGATGTCCAGGAACATTGCCTATATATACATATTTAAAACCTATTTCCTTAGCTAATTTTGCATGGGCCTCAAGAGTTTTTACTGGTGTCCAGGGCAAATGCATTAACTTATAATCTGGATGAAATCTTAGGAAATGGATAGGAACATCTGGACCTAAACCATCATATAATTTCTTTAATAACACTTCTGCAGCCTTTAAATCATCTCCAATTTCAGGAATTATAAGATCAGTTATTTCAACGTGTACCCCTCTCCTTTTTAGCTCTATAGCAGTTTCTATTATTGGTTCTGGACCAGAAGCGCCAGTATACCTTCTCATGAACTTAGGTTCCCCGTTTCCCTTAAAGTCTATGGTCACTGCATCAAGAAAATCTTTAGTATATTCTACTAATTCTGGTGACCAATAACCATTAGTTACCATAGTATTAAATAAACCTCTTTTCCTTGCTATAACTCCAGTATCATGAGCAAATTCTGCAAATATGGCAGGTTCATTATAAGTATAAGTAATTCCTTCAGCATCATAAGCAATAGCCATTTCTACTAACTCTTCAGGAGAAATTTCCGAACCTTCTGGCTTCCTTCTTTGACTTATATCAAAGTTTTGACAATACATGCACATCCAATTACAACCAAATGTCGAGAAGGAGAATACTTTCGAACCAGGGTAGAAGTGAACTAAAGGCTTCTTTTCAATTGGATCAACATGTGCTGCCGCAACTTTACCATAAACGTCTAAGTATAATTTCCCATTCCTTACAGATCTTACGCCACAGAATCCTACTTGTCCCTCACCTATAAGGCACTTTCTTGCACATGCAGTGCATCTTATTCTATTACCTTCTTTGACATAAAGTACTGCTTCACTCATTATATTTTAACTCGAATTCTGGACTATTAAATATGAGGTATCTTCTCTTTTACTCATTAAATCTATCTCAAAATATTTTTGAATTAAAGTCTGTATTAAGAAAAAAAGGCATAAATGTAATTGATATAAGAAAAGGCAAATATATTGAAATTGATATAATGGGAAATCCAGTAGATGTTATTAACTATCTGGGAAATCCACTTTTTATCGTTAAAGTAGGCGAAATTAGGGAAGATTTGAGGAAGCTAATAAATGAAATGAGGTTTTGGGAATGTCATGAAATTCTTGAAGAGAAGTGGAAGAAAGCAAAAAGTGAAATTGAGAGAAAATACATACAAGCTTTAATATTACTTTTTGCTTCTTTGATTAAATATCTTAAAAATCAAATAGAAGTATCAGATATGTTATTAGAAAAAAGCCTATCTCTTATATCCGATCTTCCTGAGGAACTCCTTCCTCTCCTTTTCATCAATCTCGCTCTCAATCCCTAATGGGGTATAACCATCAACTACTCCAATTACTCCTCTACCCTGATCAGTTTGTGCTACAATAACTTGTAATGGATTCGCAGTAGCAGCATGTATCTTAACTACCTCTTGCACATTCTTCAAAACATTTAGAATATTTATTGGCCATCCACCCTTAATATATATTACAAAAGTATGACCTGCGCCTATCTTTAGCGCAACCTCTGCAGCTAGCTTTATTAACTCACTATCATTCCCGTCCTTTCTTACTAACCTTTTCCCGCTTGCCTCATTAAACGCTAGACCAAATCTAATATTCGGATTGGTTGTAATAATAGCTTCATATATATCCTCTACTGTTTTTATAAAATGAGAATGGCCTATTATAACATTTGTACCTTCTGGAATCGGAACTTGAATTACCTCGATCTTAATACTCATATGTATTAAATTATAGTTCTCCTAAAAAATTTCTTCAGTTGAGGACCACGTCCTCATAATATCAGAGGTACTCCTCCTTACATCATCTTATTTATATAAATATGCATAGTTTAATATAATTCTTACCCCAGTATTGGAAATGACGACATTTTTTACATAATATTTAAATTGTACAAAATATACTGTATAATTACCTGGAGGAACATAAAACTTTGCAACTCCATTAGCATCAGTAAAATTCATTGCATAAAATTTTCCATTTTTTAAAATCCATACTATACTTCCATTTAATGGTTCAGAACCACCAAATGGGCCATAATTTATAATTATCTTAGCCTCAAGGGGATACTTACCATTAATAGGTTGTGCATTGAAGCTTTCTATTACATAACTCGTTCTATAGCTCGATAATGTATAGACTCCTATTGCTGTTAGAATTATAACTACTGAAACGATAGATAATAAAGTATTTCGGTGCACAGTAAGGCGTGCGAAATACTAATATTTAAGTTTCTCCCATATTAATTAGTGCTAAGAAAGATTCTATCCGCTATTAAATATAGTTTAAAGCACGATTCATTACCGATGATCAGAAGGTACATTATAATTGGTGCTTTCGATGGAATAACTTACGCAGTAAGTACGATAACTGCAATAGCGATAACTGGAATAGATTTTGAAAGATCAGTTTTAGCGATATATACTGGTTTATTTGCAATAGCGATATCATCCGCATGGAATTCTTTGGTAGTTGAAGCGAAGGAGAAAGGCCTAGAGTTAAAGAGATTAGAACAACAGGTTCTTAGAAGCTTAAAGGGTACCATATACGATTATGCTATAAAATTCTCTATAATATTCTCAGTAATTTCGCACGGAGTTTCACCACTTATTGGTGCAATTCCTATATTAATATATACTTATACAAAACATCTTAGCCTCACTATAATGATTTCTCTTATATCTTTAGGAATTTTAGGTTTATTTTACGAAGGAAATACTATTGAGAAATTAAAGTCAGTAGGAGTTATGATGGCTGCAGGAGTGTTTGCAATTCTTGTAGCAATATTTTTAAACCATTAAAGTAATTTAATAATTAGAATGATATATCAGGTAGAAAGAAGTGATAAACAAAATGAAATTATAAAAGATATAGAAGAAATTATAAAAGAGATTGAAAATAACACAGAAGATTTAAAAATTGTAGCATTCATGGAATATACTTCACCACCCCAACAAATTGTACCTAAGGTAATAAAGTATAGTAAAATAATAGAATTATTAAAACTTTTGGCAAAAAATAATCCTATAGAAAAAGGAATAGCAAAAATTATGTTTTATTCACCAAGCACTGGGAGATCAAAAGGTCTCACACCAACCATGATGGCAGGCTTTCAGTACATCGAGCCAGGTAAATTCACTAAGCCGCATTCCCATAATATGTCTTCAATATACTTAGTAGTAAAAGGAAAGGGTTATTCGGTAGTAGGTCATAAAAAGCTAGAATGGGAGGAAGGTGATGTTTTTGTAGTACCTGCAAATTTAGTTCATTACCATGTAAATACTAGTGACTCTCCTGTAATTTTATTTGACGTAACTGATGCTGGCTTATTAGAAAATATGGGAATACTCGAATTTAAGGAGGAGAAGGATTAGGTATAATTCTTTTTTCTTCTCTCTAATGACAGATCGTAAAAGAATTTTTCTTTATCAGTTTGAGGCTTATATTCTGGTAATCTCGTAGGTTTGCCATTTTCATTAATTCTTACATAAGTGAAATACGAAGTAGTTACATGTGTTATTTCATTGCTACTAGAATTCTGCCTTATTACATTTATTAAAACATCTAGGGATGTATTCCCAACATAAATGATCCCAGCTCTAATATTTAATATATCTCCTAATCTAGCTGGTGTAAAGAACTGTGTATCGGAAATTGCAACAGTAACTGTATTATCTTTAGTTAAGAAAGGATAACCTATATATCTATGAGCAATAATTCCGCCTATATCATCCATAATTTTAAGTAACTTCCCTGCAGACATCAGTTTGCCATTATATGTCAGCTCTGGAGTGACTTGAACTATCGTAGAAATTCTATACCTTAATCCTTCTGTAGGATCGGAAGTATCTAACTTCTTTCTATGCCTATCAGCTATTAATTTCTCTCTTCTTCTCCTTCTTTCTAGAGCCTCAATTAAAATATTCTTATCTTCATCATTCTCAACTTCTATTTTTTCATTAATCGGAATTGGTTTAAGAAGTTCATTAACTTTAACAAACGATGAAGTCGCGGTAACAATTTCTTCATTATACTTGTACGCTTTAATCCTAACTTCCATAGAGGAATTTCCTATATATTCAACCTGGGCCTTATATTCTATAACGTCTCCCAAATTTACCGGTTTTTTAAACTCTACTTCATCTAGAGAAGCTAATACTGCTAAAGATTTTGCAACTTTCATTGCAGATAACATACCTGCATCTACTAATCCCATTAACATTACTCCGCCATGCATCCTTCCTAAGAAGTTAATATCACTGTAATGTACAATTTTATAAGTAGTTACTATAGTTTCAGATATTTTCAAATATTATCCCTGTGATTTCTTCTGCAACTTTCAGATATTTATCATCTCTCCTTCCATATTCCAATAAAATGTCCCTTAATTGGGAAATTATATTCCTCCAATTTTTACTAATTTCAAGTAATATATCATCAGAAAGTTTTTCTAAATCTATCCTTTTTCCCCTTGCTGCAAAGAAAGGTAAATACTCATCTTGATTTAAGCTAATTATTACAATGCCTTGTTTATCTAAAACGTATTCATGAACTCCTTTCTTAATTAAGGATATTCCAAAATCCTCTGAAGGTGGCAATAGGCTTCTTACCTCGTTTAAAAACTTGAGTACAGCTTCTCGTGACCATTTTCTTTTTATCTGGGCTATAATTTCGCTAAGCATAATATAAGTAGAAATATAGAAACTTTTATGTTCTTGATAAATCATAATGACCTATAGCTGGTGGTAATGGAATTCTAATCTTAATTTTTCCCTCTCTTAACCATGGAGAAATTAGATAAGCTACACCATTCCTTTCCCAGCTTAAATTTCTTGCCTCTACTTTCGAGAGGCCTAAAGATTCGGCTATCTCAGGCTTTGTCCTAAATACTACTTTAGTATTCGATAGTTGTATTACTATATCATTTAAATCATTAGGATTGTGAGTGGAGAAAATAAAGCCGACTTTTCTACGCCTCCCTAGTCTCATTAATGTCGAGATTTTATTAGCAACTCTTCTAACATAAGTATTATCCTCTTCACTACCCTTACTTGAAGGAAAGAATCTATGGGCCTCATCTATTACAATTACTATCCTATCTTTTACCCCACCACTCTTCATTTCTTTTTCTCTATAATTAAAAATCTTATCTAAGAAGTAGTAGCTTAATATCTTTTGTGCAAAGTCGTCAATTTCACTATTATATAAATCTATAATATTTATTTGAATGTTATTATTCTCTAAAAGTGAGGAAAACGGATATCTATCTACACCGATGTTAAATAATCCAGTTTCTTTTAGAAGATACAACCCTCTAACTATATTTTCCCTAGTACTTCTATGAATACGAATATTTTCAAATTTATCTTCATCTAATACAAAATTAATTAAATCATCAATCTTCTTAAATTCACTCCAGTTCTTATTAATTAAAATCCTAAGAAAATGTGAAGCTTGCTCTGTGAAGTATGGGTTAAGTTTATGTAGGATCCTTTTAACATCCTTAAATCTAAAGTAAAAAGGAAGTATATTAGCCTTGCCATTCCATTCGCTATTTGAAATTATTATACTGTTTTTATTTATAGTTGAATATAATTTTAAGCCTTTATTTTGTAAATAATCTATTATTGGTTTTATATATAATAAATAATATACAGACGCAATACTGTATACGTCTCTCTTGTTATTTTTTAAATACTTTTTAGCCCATTTTGATGATATAGGGAATAGAATATTTACTTCGAGATTAAATATTCTAGAACCTAACAGCTCCTCATGTTCATTATTATATACCTCAGGAGGAAGAAATATGTTGTAATAATCACCAGTAGCATCAAATATAAATACCTTACTTCTACTACGGCTATTTACCATTGCCATAATTAAGTTTTTTATAAAAGACGTCTTTCCAGCACCAGTAGTTCCGATGACTATCATATGGTAGTTTAGATCGTATGAATTTATAGAAACTTTTGCATTTATACCTGGAATATCTAAAAATCCTATTTTTATATCGCCATTACTTAAATTTAATGCCCTTTCAACTAAATCTGGCTTAGGTATTATTACAGGTGATTGAGGTTCAAGAACTATATCTGCAACCTCCGGCTCCTTTGAATTTAAAGGGTCAATTTTAGTTAACATTTCACATTTTAATATAGTATTTGTCAGCAAGGAACCAGGTTCCTCATCGACATTTGAAATTGTAGCTAAAGAACTATCTGAGTACAAAAATGATGTTGCATCGAATCTCTCATATCCTACAACTCTTAGTAAAACAAAGTATAACGTTTTTATGTCAATTGCACCCAGAATTATACCTAATTTGCCTATAAAATTAAAATTATAATAGACATCGGGACTCACTACGACCTTCACATAAGATTCTTCGTTATCAAGCCTACTAGGTATATGTCGTGCAACATAGCCTATTATAGTACCTAAAGTTATTGCTAGTGCTTTAGCTTTTTGAACTCTATCTCTTACCATATTATGAAGATCTATCATAAATCTACAGCCTCTATTCGTGATGTAAAACTAATATTCACACCCGAATTCTCTAATAATGATTTTACAAATCTAAGTAAACCGCTTGTAACTATTTTAGATGTCTTATCAGCTATTGCTATAACGTTAGGAACACCATCAGCAGTAAATTTTAAATTAGAAATTAAACTTAATAATTTATCACTATTAATTAAACTTTCAATTCTTAATATAAAAAATTTTGATAGAAATGGATGAATAGGAATAATTAAATAGTTAATATAAATTTTAGTATTGTCTATTAATTTTAATATAGGTCCCACCAAAAACTTTTTATACGGTGGAACTTCGTTAAACCTTATTATATTGAATAGTAATGATTCGTCCGAGAGATATCTTAATGGGTCAATTTTATACTTACTAATTACCTCATCCCTATATCGAGACAATACGCTAATTAGAAGCTTTGATTTCTCTAATCTTTTAACTATTCCTAAAGTTCCGGCGCTAAGACTCTTAGATCTAATCTCAAAGAATTTATTCCTTAAACTATTCTTGAAATTTGGAAACGAAGGTAAAAGTGGTCCGTCAATAATTATATACTTTTTATCTTTAAGATAATTTAATGCCTCAGTTTCTAAAATAAATCTTAACTGTGCTTCAACTTTAATAGGATCATTGCCTATTAATAAAGAACCGTCTAATGAAGTTGTCATTATGAACTTTGAGGAATAGATGTATGGATCAAGACTATTAGAAGAATATTTATAAAAAGGTGATATTGCAATAAACGGTGCATTTATCTTAAGACTCCTCATTCCATATAACGGTGGATAAACTTCTATACTGCCTAATTTAGATGAGTATGCAGCAACTGCACTAATACTTATTATTCCACTCATTAATACTAAGCTTCTACTACTACCATCAATTGCAATAATCTCTTCTCCTACTTCTTGCCTATCTTCAACGATTTCTTTTAAGATCTCTTTAGGCGATGTTAGAAGAAAAATACTATCATTACTCTCATCTACGTCTTCTAGCTCAACGATACTTTCATGTTGAACTATAGGCTTTCCTATTAGATAATTAGTAATGTAATTTGATACAATATTACCAAGTAATTCATAGATATCACTGTAATTCATCTGTTTTTCATATCGAAATTCTTTATAGAAATATTTAAATATGATGTAATACCAAAAGCGTAATACCCTAAATAACAAAGTATAACTATAATAGAGCTTTTATTAAATGATCGTTAACTATATTTATGAACTCTATTAAGTATCTTGAGGAGTTAAAAAGAAAAGTTGATGAAATCCCTGAAACTTCGCTATCTCTACAAGAGCAGAATATTATGAAATTTTTAAAAAGAGAGTTAGAAAAAGAACTAGAGTTGTTTATTCAAACGGAAAAAAACTTTGAAGAGAAAAAATGGGAGGGACTATTATCTAATTTATTTCAAATATTACAAAGAACTAATGCAATTTACTGGTTTCTCTTGAGACCGGAAGTTTCTAGTACTTTAGTGGGTAGTAAGATAGCTGGTATTATCGATGAAATTGTAAACATACTGTCATATTCAGTTAGTGAAATTATAATGAAAATAAAATTAAATATAAAAGAAATAGGTATAGATAGTATTACAATAAATATTTCAGCAACACCACCTTCAATAACATTATCAATAACTATGAAATAGGTTAGGTAAGAGAGATGAATCCATATCAAAATTGGGAAAAGATGTTTAAAGACGCAATTCAATACGACGTACCACAGCTAAAGGTTGGGGAAAAAATAGTATTTTTGGGCATAGGTGGGAGTGGAATAGTAGGAAGAGTCTTACAAATCATAGAATTACCAATAGAACTAGAAGTTTATAGGGGCTTCAAAGTTAAAAGTAGTAAGAATTCAAGTATAATTGTAGTTTCCTATTCTGGAGAAACTACTGAAACATTAATTACACTAAAAAGTATTATTGAAAAAGAGTTGTATAACGATATAATCGTTGTTACATCTAACGGTATACTTCTCGAGTTCGCAAAAAGGTATAATATAAAAATTATTGAACTACCTAAAGGTTATCAGACAAGATTTGTATTTCCATTTATTTTATCTACAATATTAAAGACATTAAAAATATCATTAAACATAAATTTACGACTTGAAGAATTAGTTGAAGGTATAGTTGAGAGAAAAGAAGAATTAAATGCATTGAGTAATAAATTATTAAAAGAGATTATAGGAAAAATTCCAGTATTTTATTCCTCAAAGTTCCTTCCAATAGCTGAAAGATTTAAACAAGAAATTAATGAGAATGCAAAATATCCAGCGTTTTTTGGTGAAATACCAGAGGTTATTCATAACGAATTGGAAGTATACTCTAAAGAGAACCCTTTAAAACCGATTATAATTGGAAGTGAGGAAATAGATTTAATATTTTTCGAATTATCTAATGGAATATTAATTAAACCATTTTATGATAGTATATTAAAAAATATATCTTCATTAGCCTATTTAGCTGGTGTACTCTCTATAAGTCTAGCTGAAAAATTAGGTAGAGATCCTTTAGTTTTAGAGAAAATGAAAGTAGCTAGAGAAAGGACTAAAAGTATATTTAAAGAGGAGCTAAAGTATTATTACTCATGATAAGAATTTACAATACACTTGGTAGAACGTTACAAAATTTTGAAAGTGTAGAGCCTAGAATTGTTAAGATGTATGTATGTGGACCTACCGTTTATGATTCAGTCCATATTGGACATGGTAGAACTTTTACAGTCTTCGACTTCATGAGTAGGTACTTTAAATTACTTGGCTATAATGTAATTAGAGTACAAAATATTACAGATATTGATGATAAAATAATAAGGAGGGCACAAGAGACTGGAAAAGACTGGAAAGAAATTGCTGATTTTTATACTAAAGAATATTTAGAAATAATAGATAAGCTAAATATAAAAATAGATCAACACCCAAGAGTCACTACCCATATTAGAGAAATTATTCAATTTATTGATAATTTAATAAATAAAGGTTATGCGTATGTAGCACCTAGCGGAAGTGTTTATTTTAACGTTGATGCTTTCCCAAGTTATGGTGAACTATCTAATTTAAAATCAAAAGATCTTTGGGATCAGCAAGAAGGATTAGTTAAGGAGAAAAAAAATCCATATGATTTTGCATTATGGAAAGCCTGGAAACCAGGGGAACCCTATTGGGAAAGTCCTTGGGGAAAAGGAAGACCAGGATGGCATATAGAATGTTCTACTATGTCAATGAGATATTTAGGTGAAGAATTTGATATTCATGGAGGAGGGCAAGACTTAATATTTCCACATCATGAAAACGAAAGAGCACAAAGTGAAGCACTATTAGGTAAAAAATGGGTAAGATATTGGGTTCATTCAGCATTTGTGACAATAGGGAAAGATAAGATGAGTAAATCATTAAAGAATATAATACCACTAAAGGACGCAATAAATAAATGGGGAGTAGAGACGTTAAGACTATGGTATTTCAGTGCACATTATAGGTCTCCATTAGAATATTCAGAAGAGAGTTTATCTCAGTTTAAAAACTCTCTTGAGAGATTAAAAGATTCTATTGCAATACTAAGATCAATAATCAATGAAGAACCTAAATACTACTCCAATGATGAAGATATAAAGCTTCAGCAACAGATAATTAAATTATCTAAGGAATTTCATGAGGCAATGAGCAATGATTTTGATACCCCAACAGCATTAGCTAAAATACATGAGCTATCCTCATTAGTATTTACAAAATTACAATATTCAAGAGATTTTATGGGTGCTATGTTAGCATTTGAATTATTTAGAACATTTAGTTCAGTTGCTGGTATACTGGAACAAGAGATATACTCCACCATGGATAAGATCATAAAAGTAATTGATGCGGTGATTGAGATTAGAAACATATTAAGAAATAGGAAAATGTATGACCTTAGTGACCAAATTAGGAGCATACTCCTAAGTGCAGGAATAAAGGTACTTGATGCTGGAGATAAATCTTACTGGAGATTTGAATAAATTATCTTTCAATTTTAGTTATGAAGAAAGGAGGCTTTTCTCCACTTAACAATCTTCTTAACATTTCTTCAGTACTAGGAGTCATTTTTAATCCTTGAATCTCAGATGGTGAAAAGAACCTAGCCTCTATTGCATCGCTATTAGGTTTTAAATTACCCCCTATTATTTTACCCTTAAAATCGATTATTACATAATGAAAACCTTCTCTAAATACTTCAACAATTGCAATTATCTCACCAACCTCTATATCTAATCCAGTCTCTTCTTTAATTTCTCTTTTTGCAGCATCTTCTAACCTCTCTCCGTACTCTACTTTCCCACCTGGCACTGCCCAATGTCCAGCTGATGGAGGTTTAAGTCTCTTTATTAACAAATATTTGCCTTCATGTTCTATTAAAACTCCTACAGCAACTAGAGGTCTTTTCTCGCTCATTACTTACCATTAAAGTTAATAGGGAATAAAGTTTGTGATTGTTATGCACAAAGTATTAATTCTAACATTGCTTATATTACTATTAGCATCATCTCCGATATCTAGCATATTTCTTGTAGAACTACCAAAACCTACTGCAGAAAAAATACCTTCAATAATTTATTATGATTATTTAAAATATAAGATAGATATAATTAAAACTTATAAAAACCACTCAACCAAGAATTCTTATTATATTGAATATAAAGTTATAAACTCTATTGATCTCAATTTAACAGTAAATATCTCTGGAAATTATACCGAATTTAAAAATATAACTATTATTAATAATGGAACTTATTCATTAAATATAATAACTAATTTATTTACTTTCAAATATCCTTATATATTACCGTATCTAATATTTAATAATACTTATGCAATTTATTATAAAAATTCGTATATTATAGTATCATTTCAAAACTATACTAAGTATTTAAATAATACTATCTACATTCTAAGAATAATAACGCAGAATGGTTCAAGTTACAATGTATCTGTTCTTGAAAATGGAATAATTTCAGAAATTAACTTTAAAAAGGATATATCAAATTACACATATAATATAGATATAAAACTATTAAATTTAAGTAATCCTAAAACTATAGGATTGCCCATAACATTTAATTCAAATCTTTTACAATATTCATATCTTTATACAGTATATAATTATTCCAGCATAGCTAGTAATATATTGCCTCAAGGTTATATTGAATTTGTTTACCCATACATACTTCCAGGGAATTATATAGTAAGTGCACAATTTAGATTACAGTATATTGCAGGTAATAGATTACTAACACCAATATCAATTCAAGGTACTCAAGTAAATTTCATAATAAGCATTGGAAAACCTAATGAAATATTTATACCAATAATATTAAATTTAAATAATACAATTTCATGGTATGGTTACCTTTTAAAGAAAATTAATCAGACTCAAGTTAACGTATTAGCCAATACTTATAATGCGTATTTATACTTAAATTCAACAAATTTTACAATAACTAGCGGAAATTCTACAATATTTGGAAAAAGACTTGTTTATGCATATTTTAATTCAAATGGAACATTACTTAAGTTTAGAATTGTTGCATTTAGTACTAATATAACAGCTACAGCATTAGAGCTCGACTTTATTGGGAGTAAGTATAATGATTATTATTTAAATCCAACATTAATATTTCCAAACGTTGCATCATATTCAAATACCAATTTGCCATTTAATGTAATTTCACCAAATATCTCATTGGTAATAACAATAATTGTAACATTAATAATAGTTATAATTGCAGTAATTTTGCGTAGGAAGACTTATTGAAATTTTAAAATGTTTCTTATCAATCCGTATGAGTCCTTATAACCTTTTTCAAATTAATATTTATTTAGAGTACGTATGGCAGTAGAGGAGGTTTTTACATCAAATTTATATATACAGCAAGTTAAATTAATTAAAAAAATTGGAGAATTATTAGGATTACCGAATTACGTAATCGATGCGTTAATAGTCCCAGAGCGTGTAATACAGGTTAAAATAACAGTTAGATCTTCTAATGGTGCAGTAAAAACTTTTATAGGCTGGAGATCTCAACACAATAGTGCATTAGGTCCATATAAAGGAGGTGTAAGATATCACCCTAATGTAACTCAAGACGAAGTAATCGCATTATCAATGATTATGACATGGAAGAATTCTTTATTGCAACTACCTTATGGAGGGGCTAAGGGTGGAGTAAGAGTAGATCCTAAGTCGCTTACTAGGGAAGAATTAGAAATACTTTCAAGAAATTATATAGAAGCAATCTATAAGTATTTAGGAAGTGAGATAGATATTCCCGCACCTGATGTTAATACAGATTCACAAATTATGGCATGGTATCTTGATGAATATATTAAAGTAAGTGGAAACGTGGACTTTGCAACATTTACCGGGAAGCCAGCTGATATAGGAGGATTAAGTGCTAGAGTCTATAGTACTGGCCTAGGTGTTGCAATTATAGCAAAAAAGGCAGCAGAAAAGTTTTTAGGAGGAATAGAAGGTAATAGGGTAATAATACAAGGATTTGGAAATGTAGGTAGTTGGGCTGCAAAATTCTTGAGTGAAATGGGTGCCAAGATAGTAGGGATAAGTGATTCTAATGGTGGTATAATAAATCCTAATGGAATCAACGTCGATAAGGCAATAGAGATTAAGAATAAGTATGGAACTGTAGTTGAATATAGAGATGGCAAGAAGGTTACAAATGAGGAACTTTTAACAAGTGAATGTGATATACTAATACCTGCTGCAATAGAGAATGTTATAACCAAGTTTAATGCAACAAAAATAAAAGCAAAGCTAATTGTTGAAGGAGCAAATGGCCCGACAACCTCTGATGCGGATGAGATTCTTAGGCAGAGAGGAATTATAGTAGTTCCTGATATTTTAGCTAATGGTGGTGGAGTTGTTGGTAGTCATATTGAATGGGCTAATAATAAGATGGGGCAGATAATGGAAGAAGAGGAAGCTAAAAAGTTAATAATAAGGAAGATGGAGAACGCATTCGAAGCAGTTTACAATGAATATAACAAGTTAGGTGATCAGAATATGAGAATTGCTGCAATGACTATGGCGGTAAAGAGGGTTATTAACGCGATGAAAGTTAGAGGACATATCTAATTAATTATTTATATCAAAACTAATATAGCTAATATTATTAAGATTACTAATGCAATAATTAACATCCATTTAGCAATTTCTTTATCAGAACCGAATATAATAGGTATAGGCCCTATAAAGATAATTCCGCCTGCTTTTGTTTCAGTTCTCCTCTCACTTTCACCTTTTGTTGAGTATTCTTTAATAATCCCAATTATTGTTAAAATAATTCCTATAAATATTAATACGAATCCTAAAGGCAATAAGATTGATAGGTCTGCCATCATTTTATAGTATTATTTGAAAGGATTTTAATTTATTGGCTAACACTTGAATTTCTCGCGGGATCTCTGTGGAATCTACACTAGATATTATATCGCTTATGGAATTTCTAACTTTTTCGTAATCAATACCTCTTCTCTTCATTAGTGATTGTAGCCATCTATAGTTATCCTCTTTCATAAAGTCTCTTAACTCCTTTTCATCAGGATATACTCCAATTTTCTTTAATGCCTCAAGTATTGCGTTTTTATTATAGTAAAATTCGATTTCCCTAGAAATAGGAATGCAATTCTCTTTTAAAGAACCTTCAATTTTATCACAATTACCTATTACTACTAATTCAAAATCAAAATATTTTTTCAATCTTAACCAATATTGAATTTCTATTTCATTACCTATTTTTTTAATCGATATTCCATTTTCATCAATTAAAATGCCCAATTTTTTTAACCAATTTTTAATTATTGCAGGTTCTACTAATTCATTTAATAAAATTATAATTCTATTAAATATAATATCTTCTATCTTCAAATTTAGAAGATTTAATAAAATATTAATATCTTCCTTAGGCTTAATTACAATTGCTGTAGAAGAACTACCACTTCTTTTTAAAATAATATAATTATCAACATCTCCTGATGCTATAAATGGAGAATGAGTAGTTATAAATGCTTGTAGCATACCTTTATCAGCCCAACTTTTCATCAACCTTATAATCTTATATTGTAACGTTGGATAGATATTTACTTCCGGTTCCTCAATTAATAAAATCTTATTACCACTTAACCATAAAATAAATAAAGTAAGTATAATTCTTTGAAATCCGCTTGCAGCAAGGTCTATGTAAATTGGAAGGTTATAAATATTTATCACTAGTTTCTTCGAATCCCAAACTTCTATTCCCTTAATCTCTGGTATTATATTGCTAACTAAATTTACAAAATCGTACCAATGCTTTCTTAAATTTATCGGTGATTTATTAAATTCTATCATCCTCCTTAATATTTCATCAAAATAATTCTGATCGAATATCGGAATATATTCTATTTTTTGTGAAGCATAATTTAGTAAATTTCTTAAATCTTCTAGGTCTTCTTTAGTAGGAGGATATCCATTTACCGTTAATGTATCTAATTCCCATCTTAGTATATTATTTGAATAATATAACCTATTTATAACCTCAACATTATATGACCTTCTTTTTCCTATAACTTTCTCTACTTCTTTCTCATCAAAGAAAATCTTTCCGCCCAATAATATTGGTTTAGATGTATCATATTCTCTCCATAATAGAATGTATTCTTGATTCCTATCTTCAATTTCCCTCTTCTCAAGTCCAGCAGTAATATTTCTAATAAAGATATAGATCGAAGTAAGTAAATTAGTCTTACCGTATCCATTATGACCTAAAAGTAAATTTATCCCTCCTAACTCTTTTAATTTAACTTCTTGTAAACTGCGAAAGTTAGCGACATAAAACTCTACAATCTTCACTCTATATCCCTTATCATGTTACTTACTACTTAATTCATATATTCCTTATACGACATTATTACGATCATGATATATAATAAGAAAAGATATGAGTATTATCAGCCCAAAAAGTTTAAAATGTTGACCTTAAATACCCACCATCTACTGGAATTAAGGCACCATTTACATAAGTTGAAAGTTCAGAAGCAAGGAACAGTATAACGTTAGCGACTTCCTCGGGTTTTCCTATCCTACCTAATGGAATATTAGACGTTAATTCTTTCTCTATTTCATCCTCACTTTTACCTTCCCTTCTTGCTCTATCTCTAATAATCTGAGAGACCCTTTCCGTGAGTATCCAACCTGGCATTATCCCATTAACTAATATACCTTTCTTACCTAATACCCTAGCTGCAGATCTAATTAGACCTGCCATAGATACTCTTATCACATTTGAAAGGTCTAAATTTTCTAATGGTTCCTTTAAGGTAAATGAAGTTGAAATTATTATCCTCCCACCCTTTTCCATTATTTTTGATGCTTCTCTAACAGCTATAACTGCACTCTTTAATAGCAACCTATAACCATAATCCCAATCTTCCTCTGAAAGTTCTAAGAAACTACCCGGTTTTGGACTTCCAGTTATATAAACTAAAACATCTAATCCTCCAAGTAATCGTGAACCTTCTCTTATTAAATTCTTTACGTCTTCTGGATTAGTTAAATCAGCTTTAATCATATAAACTTTACCAATCATATGAAGCTTTTCATAAGCTTTTTTCAAATTTTCATTATCATGCGATGAAATAACAACTACTGCACCTTCTTCTAAAAACCTTTTTGCCGTAGCGAATCCTATTCCTTTGCTAGAAGCAGTAACAATAACTCTCTTATTTTTTATCCCCAGATCCATCTTTATCCGCCTTAAAAAATACATCTAATGTTACCCTTTTATTTTCTATGCCTAGTAATTCTCTTATCCTTTTAAAATCATTATATAATTCTAATTGTAATTTAGGATTATACAGTGCAGCTGCAGGATGATAAGTAGGAAAAACTGTTATCTTAATCCCCAAAATTTCGACACTATAACTCTTTCCCCTAACTCTCGTAATACTGCTATATGGTAAATTAGCCTTCTTAAAAATATAAGAAGTAGAATGATTTCCCAATGTTACTATTAATTTTGGCCTAACTAAAGAAATTTCTCTTTCGAGATAATCTTTACATGCAATTATTTCCTCATCTGTTGGATCTCTATTTCCTGGAGGTCTACATTTTACTAAATTAGTAATGTATACTTGATCTCTAGTTAGACCTAAAACTTCTTGAATCATTTTAGTAAGTAGCTTTCCAGCATTACCAACAAATGGTTTTCCTTCTTCATCTTCTGTTGCACCTGGTGCTTCTCCAATAAACATTATCGTAGCATTAGGGTCACCATAGCCTGGTACTGCATTTTTTCTAGTTCTCCATAGATTACATTTTTTACAAGAAATTACTTCATTCCTTAAAGCTTCAATTTCATTCATCAGCATATCGACCCCTCTTCATTTCTCGAGAATATGTCGACCTCATCATCTTTGTACCCCGCCCGGCTAATGAGTCTTCATCCAATCACCAGTAACAGTGCTGTCAGACCCAGATAGGGGGCGGGGCCTTCTACTACTTCTATAATTTTTATACAACCTATAAAAGAATATCAGGAGTATTATTTGCCCAAAATCTAACCACAAAGCACTAGAACCATTATAAAATATTAAGAGGAAAAAAGGTATAATAACTAAAGAAGGATGCCAAATACTCCAAATTAAGAATATATTAATATAGTTTAAGATTGAGAATGTTAATGCAGTACTATCAATTAGAATATTAATCCAGACATTCTTAGAAGTACTGAACAAGAGGAAAATTATTATGAAACTAAAGAGTGCTAATGCTGCTGAAAACGAAACTCCTACTGGTAGGAATAAGTTTACTCCGTTAAAGAATAGTGGTTCATTTATTGGTACAAATGGTGCAAGTGATAGAAATAGTATTATCAGTAACATAGTAATAAGTACAACATAAATATAATACTCTGAAATTCTCATAGGTTTTATTAGTAACTAAGTATAAAAATACTTTTGTTGTGACCAAGTTGCATTAAAGCTTAATTTTTCGAGATACTCCTATTTTTTAAGAAGATATTATAAATTATAAAAATTATTATGAAAATAGTCGATATTATTAGCAAGATATTAAGATATGATTCTAATGACGTTATAAAATAGTCGATATTATTAGCAAAAAGAAATCCCAAATATGCTAGAAGGAAATCCCAAATAAAGTGACCTAAGAATGTTAGCAAAACAAAAACTTTTATGTTCATCTTTACAAGGCCTGCAGGAAATGAGATTAATGCTCTTAATGCCGGAATAAATCTGAATAGAAATACGGTAATCACACCATATTTATTAAACCAAACTTCTAGTCTAATTAAAGAATTTTGATTTAATTTAAAAAATTTCCCATACTTATACAAAAATAGTCTTCCTAGTTTTAACGCTATATAATAATCAATAATAGATCCTGTCAAGCTTCCAAATGTAGCAATAACTATGCCTAGGTTTAGATCCATTAGCTGCTTATAAGACAAATATCCGACAAGCGGAAGTATTACTTCACTAGGGATTGGAAGAGACATCCCTTCTAAGAGCATTAGTATGAATAATGTAATGTAATTTCCCGTATAATATAAATAATAATCTAAATTCATATATCCTTCCCATGTGGACATTTGGCAGGCCTTCCTATATATACATATATCTTATCTATTACATCACTAGGTAGTATGTAATCAATTTGTTCAGCATATTCGCATATTTGAGATAACGGTATCCCTATTCTTTCAAAAAAACATTCTATTATTCTATGATTTCTCTTTATCTCGTTTAATAATCTTTCTCCTTCTTCAGTAAGCTTAACACCTCTACTTTCTCGTTTTACAAAACCCTTTTCTACTAGATGATTTATCTCATCAAATACGCTTGATGGATTTAAGGATAATTCTTTAGCAATTCTAGTTAACCTTGCAGTACCTTCAGTTTCACATATCTGTTTTATTACCTTAAGGTATCTTAGTTCTCTGCTAGATATTCGCATCTATAATAATTTTTATGAGGTAGAATTTTTATATTATATTGGTTATGATGAGAGCCGACATTATGAAATAATAGATGAATTAATTGTCCCCGGCTGAAGTATGATTATTATATAACTTGAAATATGATACGTAGAATCCCAGATCGGAACTAGTATTATTGTCAATTCTTTAGGCTTAAATTCAAAATTAAAGGTAACATTATAATAAATATATCCACCTTCTTCATTTATTTTACTAATATTTACTATATAATATCCTTCTTGTTCTAAAATATATAATGTAGAATTATAATTATTCTTGATTCCTATTACTGTATACGCTTTACTATTATTAGTTACAATAACTGGATTAGATAATATAATAGGTCTAGAATAATAAGATACTTGCTGTACAGTAAAGTAAAAGGGTGAAATCGTAGTATTATCCATTACTGTTTGTGCTACTGGATATTTAGGAACTATTATTATGCTGGGAGTGGAATTTATAGTAGGTATTCTTGATACATAATTAGTGGTACCAATGTATATCGAAATAACTGCTAGTATACTTGAAACTACAATTCCAGCAATTATAGCTAGTAATAGGTTCCTCACACAATAAGACTTTTATTAATCGTGTATTTATAATTAATCCAAATGTTCAATAAGTCTATTATTTCTTTACTATATTAAATTTATCTTTTAATTATGAATTCAAATGAATTGCTTTTACTGATAGCTGGTTAAGATTAATATTCTGCTAAGGAAGTTTTATATGAATGAGTACTGAAGAATTAATAGGAACGTCTAAAAGAATATACTATTACCTATTAAGACAAAATAAACCAGTTACTGCAAGACAAATTCAAAGAGATTTAAATATAAGTTCAATTTCGGTAGTTAATTATCATCTAAAAAAGCTTTTAGAAAAAGGTTTAGTTGAAGAAACTGAAAATGGTTACATTGTTAAAAAGATAGTAGATAAGAATTTAGTTAGAGTAAAGTCGTTAATCTTACCTAAATCAGCATTTTTTGCATCCTTCTTCATAACATCACTTATAATTTCTACATTTTTTCTTTATCAAAACTCTAAGATACAACAGATATATATGATTTTAGTAATACTTATTGCTTCAATATACTTTCTTTATGATACTATAAAAAAATGGAGAGATCTTAAAAATACTTTAAATCTTAATAATTTAAAAAATTCTGAATAGAAAATTAAATTTTAATAAAAGGTTATTTTCTTAAATATATTATTTTAACTAAATTTTTAAATATTCTTAATCACTTCTAGATATCATCCTAGTATGATTATGTGTTTACCATGGCGTAACTTATGCTTACTTTTAATTACTTCTAATTCCGCCATGTGCACCTATATAAACATGTCCATGATAAAGATACTAATTAGAAGTGATTAAAAAGTAGTTAAAAGTTATGTAAATCTGTCACAGTGTATCCATCTTCGCAAGCGAAAGCTTTCCGCCCAAAATCCTTAATCATTTTATAAACGTTAAATCGTAGGATCTTCATATTCAACTGGATCCTTTAAACCGTTCATAAGAAAAGCTTTTTTACGCATATAGCATGGCCCACATCTACCACAATGTTTTTCACCTCCTTCATAACAACTCCAGGTTAGATGTAAAGGTGCCCCAATTTCTATACCTAATTTTACTATTTCATGCTTCATTAAATTTCCTACAGGCATTAGTATCTTAACCCGTTTATTAGGACCAACTGCATAAGGAGTTAAATTGTCTAGAAGTCTAATTAATTCCATTTCATTATCTGGATATGCACCGGATTCTTCTAGATTAATTCCAGATGCTACTACATCATATCCTTTTGCTTCAGCTATTGCTATAGCAATAGCAAGAAATATTAAATTTCTTGCAGGAACCCATTCATGAGCAAATTCCGCACCTTCCTCTCCTTTTCTATCTTTTACTATATTACCTACTCCTTTTATTAGGTTACTATTTCCTATAATTTTAAATAGGTCTGTATTTAATTCTATTAAATCTACATTTAAATATTCTGCTATCTTTCTAATTGCCTGACTTTCTTTTTCCTCAGCCTTATGATGATAATTAAAATGGAGTAACGTTACAGCATACCCTTCTCTAATTAATTTAGTAGCAGCAACTGTAGAATCTAATCCACCACTAGCTATTACTAATGCTCTTTTAGGCCTCTTATCCTCGTCTAACAAAGGAATTTTATTAAATTTCTTTTCGTCAGTAATTTCAAATATTGAATATGGTTCTAATCTAGTTACATTTACATGATCAAAGGGCTTTACATCAAAATATGAATCTAATGAAGTAAAGAAAATTGCTTCTAGATCGTAATAATACGCCATATATAACGGTTTAAAGTTTAATGCCAAATATAATTTATTAGGATTTAATTTGTCTGCAATTATTAATGCAAAACTACCTTTAATATCCTGCAGAATTTTTCTTAAATCTTGTAAACTCCCCTTCCAATGTTTATCTAAGATAGATGGAATTATTGAAGAATCAATTTTAGATTTCTTTATAACATTATATTTTATCTCTAATTCTCTATCATTAGCTATTACTCCGTTATGACTTACAATATAACGTACCCCTTCAAATGGCTGAATGTCATTAAAAGTTTTAATACTAACATATTCTGTAGTTGGCTCTGCTCTGTTATTTGCTACTACTATCTTGCTATTCTCGTCTAAAATTCCACTAAGGAGCTCTTCTTTTTCAGATGGCCTTCCAACTGCCTTAATGCTCTTAGTTTCACCATATTTATTTACAACAATAACTCCAAAAGAGTCTCTACCCCTATCTTCTGCTCTCTTTAATATCTCTATTAGTTTTCTCTCAATATCTTTATATTTAGAAGTGTTAAGAATTATTACACCAGTTATACTACACATTATAATTCAACTCGTTATTAACTTAATTATAAACTTAGCTCTAAGCCTTTGATAGTTTCCATCAAACTGCGCCTAGCAATTTAATTCATTATATCATAAGAGATTATGTAACTTTATGAAAATTCGAAGAAGTTCAAATACTATATAATGCACCATAAAGATCTTTAATTCTTATACTATTTATAGCTAAGGTATTGGAAATTGAAAACGATAATGTTAGTAGGTTATGGGAGAGTAGGTAAGGCATTTCGTGAATTATTGCACGAAAAGAAGCGGGAAAAATTCCCATTCTTAGAAGATGTAAAGATTGTTGGAGTAGTAACAAGAAGAGGATTAATGTTAGGGGATAAAGAAGAGTTTACTCCAAACAAACAGTTAGATCCATTACAATCATTAGAAGATCTAAATCCAGATATCGTAATTGACGCATCATCTCCTAACTATATAAATGCCGAACCATCTTTTTCTCTATATATATCTGCATTAAAGAGGGGAGTTAATGTAATAACAGCCAACAAGGCTCCATTAGCGTTAAAATTTAAAGAATTGATAGATACTGCAAAGAAGCACGACACTAAAATTCTCTATCAAGCTACAGTTATGAGTGGGACTCCATCTATAAATCTTCTTAGAGTCTTAAAAGGAAGTAAAATAATAAGCTTAAGAGGAATATTAAATGGCACAACAAACTATATATTAACACTTATTTCACAAGGAGTTCAATTTAATGATGCAGTAGAAAATGCAAAATTACTTGGTTATGCAGAACCTGACCCGACATTAGATCTAAATGGTTTTGATGCTGCTTCAAAAATTACTATTCTTGCTAATACTGCATTTAACTCAAATATAACTGTGAATGACGTAAAAAGAGAGGGATTAAGTGAAGATATTATTAAAAAAATAAATATAAATAATAAAAAAATTAAACTAATAGCTTATGCAGATAAGAGTGAGGCGTGGGTAAGGCCTATTGAATTAGACACTACAGATCCGTTGTATAACGTCGATTATGTTGAAAACGCTCTAGAAATAGTAACTGATATTCAAAAGGTTATTATTAGAGGCCCTGGTGCTGGGCCAAAAAATGCTGCATTTGGATTACTCTCTGATTTACTACTTCTATTATCTGGAATTGATTTTATATATTAATTAATTTAAGAATTTCTTACAAATTTTTAAATTAATCTAAACGATGATTTTATTTTCCTTTAAATCTACATAGTTATGTGAAATTAAAGTTAGGGTATAGTGATGAAGAAGAATTATTACCGCTATTACCACTTATTAATGATAATAAATTTGAACTTGTAAAGATAAGGGAGGACGAAATAAAATTTAAATTAGACGAGCTACATCTCATTTATTTTCCATTACCCTTATTAACTATGCTAGAAGGTATAAAGGTAATTTCAAATGGTGCGTATATAATTAATGATTTAGGTATAAAATTACTTACATCAACTCAAAAGGAAAATATCAAAATATGTATAAAAAATACGAATACCACAGAATATTATCTGCTGAAATTACTTACTAAATATAATTTTATTATTAAGCCAAATCAAAATGAGTGTGATGCTATATTACAAAAAAAGGATTATGATCTTTCATTAACTCAATTATGGTCAAAAGAATGTACCCAATTACCGCTAGTATCGAAGTTATTAGGTAGCAAAATACTATCACAAGAAGATTTAACAAAGATAAAAGTTCTGGTTAGAGAGTCTGCATCTTTACAAGAGAATGAAGGAAAGATTACAAGTATTTCTAAAGAATTAGGACTTAAGGGCAGAATGGCAATAGAGTGTTTTTGGAGGTTATGCAATAGTAAAGGATTATGTGGCAAGCATAGGCCGATATTACTATAATTTCTCTAGCCCGTGTCTGATTCATATTCTTAAATTAAACGATGAATGTAGAATTTCCAGAAATATTACTTTTTAAAAAAGTTACGATTCCTGTTGGAACGGAAGTATGGTTCAATACTGATAATGAAAACGTAATTTTAGAGTCAGATGCACTAAAGCAACCTAAAATAATTATCTATCCAGAGTATAAGGTTGACGGTAATGAATGGATTGTATTTAGAGATAATAGAGTCATAAGTATAGATGAGAATTTGAACGAGAGAGTAATAAAAAGTATAAATGAAGAAGGTTATCCAATAAGCTATAATAGTAATATAGAATTTATATACAAGCGAAAAAATAGATATTATTTTAATAATTTTATATTTTCAAAATTTGATAAAAAATATAATTTTTTCATATTAATTAATAAAAAGTTTTCATTAATAGGAAATAAAGAAAAAGTTATAGAAATTGAAACTCCAAAGTCTTACTACATCGGCAAAAATCATATTTCTGTTCTATATGAAAATAATTTAAAAATTTTTAATAAAGATTTAATTAATATAAAATCATATAAATCCGATCTCTTATTTATAGGAAGTACTAGATTTGGTGAAATCTTTGCATCTGAAAGTGGAAGAATACTCTTAAAGAGTGAATTTATTGGAATATGTAAAGATCCAGTATTATTAGGTGAGATAAGGAATGGTTTTGTGTTAAAGTGTGAACATAGGCTTAAGGTATATAAGGATAACACATTAATTTCATTCGATATTAATGCAAAAGAATATGGAAGTATTGCAAATGATAGATATATTATATTATCTACTAATTATTCAACTATAATTTATAATCAAAATTTAGAAAAAATACTAGAATTAAAAAGTGTAAAAGCCTCATTCCTATTAAATTCACTATTAATTTTATTATCACAAAATAACAATATTTATTTTTTAAATTTAAATAGAAAAAATAGTAAATTTATTAATATTATAAATAGAAAAAATAGTAAAGATAGACCTATCGTTATTGAAATAGAGGAGAAAATTCCATATAATATTTCAATATCAAATAATTTTATAATTATTAATAAAATTAAAAATAATGATAAAACTATCTTGGAGATAGAACCTATTGAGTTCAAAGACAATACCCTAGAAGTAACTTTAGAAAATGATCTATTCAAATATAGCACAAAATTTGAAGTAGAAACTGAAAAGCCAAGAATAAATTTAATTGAAGCTCTTTTAAGAACTGCAAAGAATGGAAGAATAAAAGGTACAGAATATAATTCGGAGCTAGAAGTAAAAATTAATGTAGATATTCCATCAAGATTACCCCATGAATTGAAGATAGAACTTGAAGGTAATAAAAGTGAAATTTTACCGCTAGAAACTAATAATAAAATTGTGAGAATATATTTAAATAATTATGAATATAATATTAATAATAAAATTGTGAGAATATATTTAAATAGATTAAATAAGAATATATTTGAAATAGAAATACCAGTAAAGGTTCTATTTATAGAAAAACCTAGTGAGTGTAAAGTAGAAGAGAGTATTGAGGATAGAAAGCTAATAGTAAGGAGAATATGTTTTAAAGAACTATTCGAATGGGAAGAGAAGGAAGAAAGGTTAATGGACTATGATGATATATTAATCGTAAAAGATGGAGAATGTATAAAGTTAAATAATGAAAAAATTTGCAGCAAAGAGGAAATTACTAAATTCATAATAAGGAATGATAAAGGTTATAAAACCTTCTATATAATAAGATACCCAAATCCTATTAAGGATGTTAATTGTAGATTAGTAAATAATAACCAACTTGAAATAAATGTAAATCTAAAAAGAGACGCATTAGTAGAAATAATTTATGGTAACAATGTAGCTATAGGAAATTCAACCGTATTTAAATTTGATCCCTTTTATAATAAAATTATATTAAAAAGTTATATAGGAAACCTAAAATGGATAAACGAATATGCTCTAGACTCTTTTAAAATTGGCTTAATTATTGCGAAAACTAATTACGAAAGATTAAAAGATATTCTCCAAACTTTCGGAGTTCTCTGAGATTCCTTTATATTTCTTTTTTAATAATGAGTGGAAGTAAGGTATTATTAGAAGAGTATGAGATAGAAGGGGTTAAAGTTAGAATTTATGATAACAACGGAATAGGTTATTATGAGATAGAAGAACCCAAATTAGAACCATTTGAGAAAAAATTAATGGAAGAAATTTTACAAGAATTATATTATTCAGATATAAAAGATATAGAGGAAGAAATATTTAATAAAATAAAAAATATTAATTTATCAGAAGAAAATATAGAGAAAATAGTATATTATATAAAAAAGAATATAAAATATGGAGAATTAACTCCATTAATTCTAGATCCTCTAGTAGAGGAAATAGAGTGTAGAGGTTATGGATATCCAATATCTGTAGTTCATAGAAATTATTCAAGTAGATATTATAGACTCACTACTAATATAGTTCTTGAAACAGAAGATGATGTAATAAAGGTTATTGAAAGACTTGCAAGCAGTGCTAACAAGAGTATAAATTTTGCAAAGCCTTATCTAGAATTCTCACTACCAGAAGGTCATAGAGTTGCTGCAACAGTCTCTAAGGAGATATCAATTCCAGGGTCTACATTCGATATTAGAAAATTTCCAACTAATCCATTAACCATAGTTGACCTTATCAGAAATGAAGTATTAAATGAAATTATAGCGTCTTACTTATGGTTTCTACTCGACTATAAACCATTTCTAATTATATTAGGACCTACTGGTAGCGGTAAAACTACACTACTTAATTCATTACTTAGTTTGGTAAATCCTATGTGTAAGATAGTCACAATCGAAGATACACCAGAAATAAATCTAGACCATAAGAATTGGATAAGATTTGTAGCAAGAAGCACTACACTAGGAAAATATGACGTAAGCTTATTCGAATTATCTAAGCTAGCGCTTAGATATAGACCAGATTATTTAATAATAGGTGAAGTAAGAGGTAAAGAAATTGAAGCATTAGTACATGCTGCTGCATCTGGGCATGGTTCAATTACAACATTCCATGGTGCAAAGCCTATTGATGCAGTTACAAGAATATTAAGCTTATTAAATGACGAATTAGCACAACTCTTCTTACAAGGAATATGGGGTTTCATAGTCTTAAGTAATAGGTTAGTAAAAGGGAAAAGTAAGTATGTCTCTGCAATATATGAAGTGATACCTGCAAAGGGAAAAGTAAAATTTAGAAAAATAATAAAATGGTCATACAGAGATAATAGATTCGTACCATTAACTATTGAGAGTATTATTGATAGATCTTATAGAATTAACTGGATTATGAGAAATTATGATATCAGCAAGGATGAGGTAGTTTCTGATTTAAAGAGAAGAATTGAGTTTCTGCAAAAAATTATTAAAAATGATAATTTAAAATTAGAAGAAGAATTAATGAGGTTTTATATGTATGATAGAGAGAAAGTTATTAAAATTATTTGATAAACAAATAAAATCAAATATCACTTACTATGGCGGTGATTTACATAAAATCGAAAGTACATATAAATTACTTTTAAGAATTATATTACCTTCGATAATACTACTATTATTAATAATTATAATATTTAAAAAATTTATTTTTATACCATTTTTATCTATATTAATTTTTTTCATTATATTATATCCACTAATATATTCGTGGATTAAAAAAGTTGAGTATAGAAGAGCGAGTGATCTTGAGGGACCGTTTTTCCTAATACTACTATACTTAAATTCACTACTAGATAAGGGGATCTTAACATCTCTAGAGGAGGGTTCAAAATTAGGAATATTCAAAGTCGTAAATAAGGAATTGCAACAATTAAAGAAGGACATAATATTAAGAAATATTTCAACGAGAAAGGCATTAAATAATAGAGCTATCATTAGAAAAGATGACATATTTGGAAAAATTTACATGAACTACCTTGCTGCAGAAGATGTTGGTATATCTATACCTCAAAGAATGAGAGAACTACTTCAAGATACGTTTAATTGGATAAAGGAAAATTACGAAAATTACTTAAACTTTGTTATGAGTATAACAGAAGGGATCTTCTCAATATTCATATTAATTCCAATACTACTAATAGCGTTTCAATCAGTGTTTAGTATATCATTATTCCAATTACTAATACCATTAGCATTAGTCCCACCAATATTTTTATTAATCTCATTAAATCAACCCGACACTGGCCATAAGATTAAAGTAAAGCTATTAGATATTATAATTCTATTCACAGTATCAATCTTAATTTTTCTTATTCCTACATTAGAGATTAAGTATAAGATTTATTGTATCATACTTGCATATACAATATTTTCAATAAAATATTATCTAATTCTAAGAAATAACGAAAAAGCTATAAATCTATTACCAAATATCTTAAAGAATTTATCAGATTTCTATCAGATCGGACATTCTATAAAACTTTCAATGCAAAAGTTGGATGAAAAAATTTATAAACTTTTAAGAAATACTTCTAGAACAAATTGGATAATAAACTATGTTTTAGAATTGCTTAATATAATTGAAAATAAAAGTTCAGAATCTGGAAATATAATTAATGAACTTAATAATATATTAATTACAATAAATGGGATTAAGAGGAAATTAGTTAATAGTCTTAAATTGTATTCAATACTTAATTACACAACTCCATTTATACTTTGGTTTACATTCAGTATGATAAATCCTTATAGAGTAACAACAGTTGGTGATATAGTTGATATAATATTAATATCATACTCTGCAGCATTAGCATTATTATTCACCAAAATTTCTGAATTTACAATTTTAAAACCATTTCACGTACTCATAACTTCTACAATATCACTATTACTTACATTCATCCCCCCTAATTTAATATCCCTAATATAAAAGTAGGTGAGAAAGTGAGAAGAGGAAATATTAAGAGGGCTGTATCTTCTATTCTAGGAACTATAATAATAGTTGCAATAACAATAGCAATGGGTGGCCTACTCTACGCCTATAGTCAAGGATTATTTGGAAGTATGACACAGACAACTAATGTACAAACAACTGTAAAATTACTAGTAAATCCTTCAACAAATACAGCATTCCTATATTATCAAATAGCAAATCAAGGTACTATTGCAGTTAATATTACAAGTATTTCAATTGCGGAAGTTCAACAAAACAGCAACTTACTAACAAAAACAATAGTACTCCAGCCTGGGCAAACTACGCAAGGTTATATAATGCTTAACATGCAATTAGTCGCAGGCAAACAATATACAGTTGTAGTCCAAGGTCAGTTTCAGAACGGACAACCTTACTCACAAATAATAAATGTTCTAGCTAGCACAACGTAAAGGGACTGAAATTGAAAGGAATTTCAACCATTTTTTCTACTCTTATAGTAACTATAGTAGTCCTCAGCTTTTTTGTCCCTTTATTACTTTATTATAGTACACTTAATAATCAAAACCAGAACATAATTCTATCCCTCATAAATCAAGGAAAAGAAAAATTAGATACCAAAATAATATTAATAAAATTAAATAATAATTCAAACCAAATTTTCATATATAATTATGGGAAAATATATGCATATATTTCTGAAATTATAATAAATAACAATACATATACTACAAACTATACACTACCCCCAGATACATTAATAAGATTATCAGATATTATAGGTAATATTACAATTCCAATGAACCAAAATATAATAATGAAAATTAATGATAATTATTATATTTTTTAAATTATGTTCTCATTTTTATTAATGTCACTTTCTTTGACTACTATATCTATAGTTAAACCTTTCTCTAAACCTTCCAATACTTCTTCTCCCTTTTTAGTTAATTTATAAACTTTGTGAGACCCACGCGAGTATATTAACTCTATTAAACCAAGAGCCTCGAATATATGAAATGCAGCTAACACTTCATATCTTGGTAATCCTGTCTTACTTGCAACTTCACCTGGATTCAATGCACCAGCCTTTATAGTGGATAATATTTGTTTTATTAAGAACATCATTTTATGATTTTACCGAAAATCCCTTATAAGCATAAGTACTAATTTTCCACAAATGAAATGTGATGGTAAGATTATAATATCCAGACTTAAGGAGGTTTATGAAATTAATCAAGAAGATTTTGCATCGTTAAAGGTTTATAATACGACAAAAGATCCATTTAAATTATTAATAGCAACTATCCTTTCACAGAATACTACGGATAAATCTGCAATAAAGGCATACTATAATTTAGAATTAAATATAGGAGTTACTCCAAAAAATTTAGCAGAAGCAGATATTGAAAAAATAAGAAATTTAATTAAAATTGTCGGATTAAGTAATAATAAAGCAAGAAATATTAAAGAACTTAGTAACATTATATTAAATAAGTATAACGATTTAAATAAAATCTTATCACTTGATCCAAATGAAGCAAGAAGAAAATTAACTGAACTCCCAGGCGTAGGGGAAAAAACCGCAGATGTAGTATTATTAACTACTAAAGGCTATGAATTCTTCCCAGTAGATACGCATATTCGTAGAATATCTATTAGATTGGGATTAGCATCAGATAAAGATAGCTATAGTGAAATTTCTAGAAAATTAAAGGAGTTCTTTAAGGAGAATCTATTAGAAGCCCATTTACTATTGATAGTACATGGAAGAAAAACTTGTAAGTCAAAAAGCCCTTTATGCAATACTTGTGTGATAAGAGATTGCTGTAAATTTGGCTCTAGTAGAACCTCACAAACTTTTACCTCATGAGGATGTAAATGAAGATAATTTAGAAAAGATATTAAATATAATAAAAATTTCAAATAGCTTTAAGCCAATAATAGTAGATTATAATTCTAACGTGATAATAGATGGGCATCATAGATGGTTTGCATCAAGGTTATTAAAATTAAAAAGAATTCCCGTAATATACATAGATTATACAGATTCTAGAATTAAAGTAGGAAATTGGTTTATAAAAGTAAAAAATAAATTATTATTTAAAAAAATTATTAATAATTATTATAGTTATATTGGAAATATATGTATAAATTTTGATGATTTTAAAATATGTGAAGAATCTTATTATAAATTTTATTGGAAATTATATATTATATTACAAAAATTCAATATTATAGAGAAATCCGATAGAGAAGGATATAAATTACCCGAAGTAGAGAGAGAATATATTATTGAGATTGCTAAAAGGAGAGTTGTATTTCCGGCAAAGACTACTAGGCATAGCTATGGATTTATAATCCCTGAATTCACTTTTCCATTAAATGAACTACTATGAATTAGTATTTCAGTTTTTCATTTACATATATCCTTCTATTTTCTTAATAAATCAGGTAATATTATATAAATTTGGAAATAAATATTATAATCTAAATGATATAAATATCTCTGAATTTCCTACATTATCAATAATAGTACCTACAAAGAATGAAAAAATAGAAACAATAGAAGATTTATTAAAAAATTTAAATGAAGTGATATGGGACAAAAAGAAACTTGAAGTAATTGTCGTTTCAGATGATGATGATGAGTACATAAGAGAGCTTACTTCACGAATTTCAAAATATGAGTTTGTAAAAGTTTATTTAAGAAAGAAAGAGGAGAGAATAGGCTACAAGAGTGGGGCATTGTTATATGGTTTTAAAAAAAGCAGAGGAGAATTGATATTAACGTTAGATGCTGATGCAAGAGTTGAAAAAGATTCTCTAATAAAAGCCTATTATTTAATGAGGCTAAACGATTGCGATGCAGTTACATTAAAGTGGAGAGGTTATTCTAAAAACCATCCATCAAGTTTAATAAGAGGCTTAATAATTTCTACAGAAATTGGTTCTACAGTTCTCCACATCGGGCGTTATAATTTAGGATTAAAGATTTTCCCAGTAGGATGTGGTACAATATTTCGACGGAAGATATTGGAAGCAGTTAATGGTTGGGATCCTTATTTAATACAAGATGATCTTGAAATAGGTGCTAGATTAATTAGCAAGGGATATAAAATCTGTGCCTCTGAATCCATAGTTAGAGTTGAAGTTCCCGATAATTTCTTTTCATTCTTAATCCAGCAAACCAGATGGGCAATGGGTACTATAGAAACTCTAATTTATAGATTTAACAATATTATCTCGTTAAATAATCTATTATATAAAATAGATATATTATTTTATTTAATACAATATACACCTATAGTATTTACTTTTATTTTTGCGTTACTATTACCATCTATATACTTTATTACTAATGACCCATTATCCTCCCCTTTATTCGCACTTTGGGTCTCATCTTTAGCAGCTTATGCTTATATCTATATAAAAACTGGAAAGCAAATGGGTTTAGGTTATAAGGATAGCTTTATGAGTTTAGGAAAAGTTTCAGCTTATACCGTAGCAATCTCTCCATTTATTTTAGTTAGTATAATTAATGCTTTTAAGAAGAATAGAACCTATAAAGTAACTCCGAAAGGTGGAAGTAAAATTAAGGGTAAGGAGATATATGTTGTTCTTATATTTGGAATAGTCTTTCTTATTGAGATGATTTTATATTTAATTAAGGGCGCTATCTTAACTACATTTTGGCTATTTTATTATTCCCTAGCGTATTTATACACCTTTTATTATACCACTTTCAAAGAATTATGATAATATACTTTATTATAAGGTAGTAACATCACAAAATACTAGTAAGTATGAATTATACTTATGCTACTGAATACCCCGATGAGGAAATATATAAAATACTTACAGAACCTGTTAGGAGATGGTTTAGAAGTAAATATAAAGAATTTACACCGCCTCAAAGAATGGTTATTCCAATAATTAAAGAGAGAATGAAGAACGTTCTAGTTTCAAGCCCAACAGGTAGTGGAAAGACTTTAGCAGCATTCTTAGGGATAATAGACTCACTAATAGAACTTGGACAGAGAGGTGAATTAGATAACGAAATTTACGCTGTATACATTTCCCCATTAAGAGCATTAAATAATGATATGAGAAGAAATTTAATTGAACCTCTATCAGAAATAAAATCTATCGATCCTAATATACCAGACATAAAAGTAGCAGTTAGGACTAGTGATACTAGTTCTTATGAGAAACAGAAGATGCTAAAAACTCCGCCACACATACTTATAACTACACCAGAATCTTTTGCAAATTCCCTGGTTTCATATAAATTCAAGGAAAAGCTAAGAAATGTGAGATGGATTATAATCGATGAAATTCATGAGATAGCTAGTAGTAAAAGGGGTGCATATCTTCTTGGTCTTTTAGAAATATTTAAAGAACTCTTAGCAAAAGAGAAGTTTATTAGAGTAGGATTAAGTGCAACCGTAGCACCATTAGAAGAATTAGCGAAATTTCTTACTGGAATTGATGGAGAGTGCGTTATAGCTGATGCGAGATTCTCGAAACCAGTAGATATAAAAGTAATTACACCCGTAAAAGATCTTATTCATTCAACAGAAGATGAAATAGAAAAAGGAATCTATAAAACCCTATTGGAAGAGATTAAAAAGCATAGAACTACATTAATATTTACAAATACAAGACATGCTACTGAAAAAGTAGCTTATAAACTTAAAAAGATAAACGAAACTGAAGCAATAATAAATTCTAATGAAATTGAAGCACACCATAGTAGTCTAAGCAGAGATATAAGACTAGAGGTAGAAGAGAAATTAAAACGAGGAGAATTAAAAGTAGTTGTATCTTCTACTAGTCTTGAATTGGGTATTGATATAGGTTATATTGATTTAGTGATCTTATTAAGTAGTCCGAAAAGTGTAAGTAGACTATTACAAAGAATAGGAAGGGCTGGTCATCATATTAGAAGTATAAGTAAAGGTAGAATAGTAGTTGTAGATAGGGATGATCTAGTTGAATGTACAGTTTTAGCAAAACTAGCTAGAGAAAGAAAAATTGATAAAATCCATATACCAAAAAATCCACTAGATGTACTTACTCAACTTATTGTTGCTGCTTCCTTAATTTCTACAATAAACAAAGATAAATTATATGAAGTAATAAAAAGGGCTTATAATTATTGGGAATTGAGTAAAGAAGATTACGAAAACGTAATTAATTATTTAGCAGGAAGGTATGAATTAGAGAATCAAAAGGTTTATTCTAAAATTAGACTTTACGATGACGGAAATATAAAGATGAAAATGGGTGCCAGAATGATCTTTTTAGGAAATAGTGGGACAATACCTGATGAAGCAAAAATACCTGTCTTTACTGAGGATAAAAAGTATGTTGGAAATCTTGAAGAGGAGTTCGTAGAAATACTAACCCCTGGAGACATATTTGTTCTAGGCGGAAGAACTTATGAGTTCGTTACAAGTAGACCAAATATGGTAATAGTTAGAATGGCAGAAGGACAAAGACCTACCGTACCTAGTTGGTACTCAGAAATGTTACCATTAGCTTATGATTCTGCAATAGAAATTGCAAAATTTAGAGGACTAATAGCAAAGATGATAATGGAAGGCATAAGTGCTGAGAAAATAATAAATTATATTCAAAAAGAATATGAAATCTCGAAGTCTGCAGCACAATCAATATATACTTACATTTATGAGCAATATCTCTTTACAGGTGGGATAGTACCATCTGATGAGCTATTATTAATAGAAATATATGATGATGAAGAGGATAGAAGATACTTCATTTTCCATACGCTCGTAGGAAGAAGAACTAACGATGCACTCTCAAGAGCTGTTGCCTACGTAGTCTCTAAAGATCTCTCTAAAGACATAAGGATATCAGTAACTGATAACGGTTTTGCAATAATTCTTCCAGATTTAATTGATTATAATATAGAAGATGTATTTAATAAATTAGAGGTAAACGAACTTTATAACGTCTTAAGTAATGTAATACTTAGAACTGAACTTTTAAAGAGAAGATTTAGACATTGTGCAGAACGATCCTTTATGATATTAAAAAGGTATAAAGGAAGGGAGACTAGTATTGACAGAAGACAAGTAAATTCTGAGGTATTATTATCAGTAATTAAAGAAATTAAGGATTTTCCAATTCTTAAAGAGACAATAAGGGAAATCTTAGAAGATTACATGGATATAAAGCATGCAATGGAAGTTTTGAGCAAGATTAAAAATGGGGAGATAAGAGTAGTGAAAATTGGTCCTAATTCAGTTCCTAGTCCTTTTGCACATAACATAATACTTAAAGAATATGCAGATATAGTACTTGCTGAAGATAAAAGAAGATTACTCAAGGAGCTTCATGAGAGAGTGATAGACTTCCTTAGGCAAAAGGGTTATGACATCGAACTCAAGTACACCGAAAACTGAATAATAGTATCCTTTTACACAATTCTTTGAAAGAATTATCCATGGTATTCTCCATATCATCATACTATTCAAATCTTTATGACTTGGTAGACAATTATCCCGATGAGTGTGTACAATAAATTGTAAATTTGCATTTTCCTTTTTTAATATATTATAAAGCTCGATAGGATCCATTATGAATTCGTTCTCGGGATTAGATGCTATATTTTTAATTTCATAGAAAGTATTATCTACTACCACACCACACCTTTCTATCATATCCCTTCTATCCCAGCTATATTCCTTAAAATATCTGTCCTGGTTATTATACCAACAGTTTGTTGTTGTGAATCTACTACTACTAGTCTTCCTACATTATATATTAACATTTTCCTTATAGCGTCTAATATATCATCTTCATCTTTAATAGTTATTACATTAGTCTTCATATAATCACTAACAAGCGCATCATAATTTCCTTCAAAAAACGCCTTTATTATATCAGCCATTGTCAAAATTCCTATAACTTTATTCTCATTATTAACTACTGGAGCACCTCTAATTCCTTCTTTATAGAATATAAGTGAAGCTTCTTTCAATTTCATTTCTGGCTTTAGAACTACAAGATTTCTTGCTATTAAGTTCTTAACTTTAAATCTTGGTATACTGACCATTCTTCGGACATCAACGACTACCTCTCCTCTATCCTCGTCTACCTCTAATACAATACCTTCTATAATAAGTCTAGTATACGGTGTAGGCCCTATTCTTATATTATCTCCAACCTTAATCTTTTTTAAATCACCGCTAGCCTTCAATATAACTTTATTACTACTAGGATTTGTTATATCTAATATTTCAATATTTTTTACCTTAATATCTAATTCTAAAATACCCTTATAGACACTTAACTTATCTATTGTAGGTACTATTGTAGGATTTTTAATTATTTCATAGGCCTTTAAAGTAGGAATATAACCCCCATTAGGACCTGGCTTAGATTCTATTAATCCAAGTACCTTTAGACTGAGTACAATATTCCTTACTGTACCTTCATCTTTACCTATCATCTCTGCAATTTCCTTACTCTTTATCATCCTCTTTGTTCTATTATATAATTCTATCAATGCTAGTAAAATCTCACGTTGGGTTAAGCTTAGATTCTGCATTCTAAATTATAATTATAATATTTGGGACTATAATGTTATCTCTTCTTAATAATCTTGAAATTCGAAAAACTTCTCTTAATTAAATTATCCGATACATTAAATACTTCTTTAGCTATCAGCTGGATATAACTGTCTTTAGGTAATGGATATTTTATTCCAATACTTATAGCTAAAGCCTTTCGTGTAGCGTCCAAAACAGTTTTATTTGTTATTTTGCCCTCGGCTATCCCTTCTGCTATCTTAAAAGCTGAATAAAATCTAGCAAAGCTAATTGCAGTATGCTTTATACTATCTACTTCTACATTATATAATCTGCGCAATTTTTCAAATAAACTTTCTTCTGGTACGAATTCAAATATTACTCTAGTAAATACCAGTCTTAAAGCTCTCGCTAGGCCTTCCTTATCTTCACCTAGAAACTTATACGCTACAATAGGATCTTGATTGATAAGTTCTAAAGAATATTCATAGTTTATTTCATTTTTAAATAATTTTTGAAATAAATCTTTATATTCATTATATAAATTTAGACCGTCCTTACCTATTACATAAAGACTTATCAACTCCTTCTCGTAAAGGTTATCTACTTTAAACCCTCTAAATGGTTTTAAGCCTTTCTTTTCATAATTCTCCCTCAATATCCCTACTAATTTTTCTCTATCTAAACTCTCATAGTTCTGAGTAATATATCCCCAAATTTCTATTAACGTACTAATTCTATCCCTATAAATCGACTTTACCATTGTAACCTACTACAAGAATTTAGCTAAACTGCTTAAAAAGGATATTACAACAGATATTTAACATGTCTGTAGAAGAAGTACTTAATACAAACGTAACATTAATTTCAGCTTCGGAACTAGAAAGTGAAGTTAGAAATCTCGCGGAAAACCTAAGGTCTCTAAAAGAAGAAAATACTGAAGAACATAAAAAAATCTTACAAAGACTCGAGGTAATAGAGAAATGGTTATCATTAGCTAAATTGCAAGGATCTTGGAAATCAAGAACATGTAAACATGTAAATAATGGAATTTGTAACGCCTGGAATATTTCCGATCCTGTAAGAATAGGGATACCAGAAGATGCAGTATATACTCCTCCAGATGGTACTAAAAGAGTAATCGTAACAAAATATTATGATATATGCATAACTTGTCCATTATATGAATCTAGGAAAGTTTAGAAATTATTTCTTCTTTAAGAATTTTATCCTTATTTGGTATTTCAGTTGTATTTAAAAAATCTTTTAAGCTAGTTATTAAATCGTTAATAATAATTTTATATATTTTTACTTTCTCATCTTCAGTAGCTATATTAATTGCCTTAATTATAGTATTATCACTTGGATGAGTTATTCCCTTTAAGAATTTGTTAATTGCAGTAGATGTTATTCCTAATTCTCTTGCTAAAGATTCTTTTGATCTATTTTCAAGCAGTAACATTATAATTTTTGATCTAGCCTCTTTACTTATATTGTGCACAACTTTCATTAAGAGTATAAGAGCAAAAGACATTAAAAGATAAATAGAATTCAGAATTTGAATGTTAGCAATCATATTCAACCAAGGTATTAATGTAATGGATGTAGTAGAAAGGCCATTATACAGAGATTATTATCAAGTAAAAACTGAAAAGGTATTACTAGATGGAATAGAAAATGCAATATACTTAGGATTACTCTGGGTAGAGCCCCAAAGAGTATTAGGTACTTTTGGAATAGTAAAAATACTTAGAAGTGGGTTAGATGCCGATAAATCTCAGGAGGGAAAATATGCAGTAACATTAGGTTATTCTAAGAAATATGGGGGACTAGGTAGTGAAATAGATGGTATTCTTGCAGAGAGACCTATAATACCAGAAGATTCGATAGTACCAATAACTGAAGAACTTGCAAGGGATAATAGGATAATCTTCTATCCGCATTTAAGTATTGTAAAACAAATAATTGAAAAAATAAACACAGACGATCTACTAGTAATAGGTAATGGAATCCTTACGGCATTGTTAGTAAGAGCATTGAGAGATAGAGTTAAGAGAATATCAATATACAAAGAGAATGAGTATAATATCAAATACGAGGGCGTAGAGTTAATAAAGGAATTAAAGAGAGAATGGGAAATGGTAATTATTACAAACATGAAATCTTGGATAAGAGCGTACTTAAAGGAAATAACAAGAGAGAATGGAAAAATACTAATTCCGAAGTTCCTTAAAAGTTGGCCTCTTTTACTTTATGCTGAAGGTAGAAAGGTAGAATTTATTGAACCGATAAAAGACAATGAAGTATTTGGCATTTTAAATATTATAAATAACAAATTATTTTCAGAACTTGTAAGTTATTCTGAAGATATACAATCATCAATACCTACAAAAACTCCAGGCGTATTAATAAATTTTCAAGATGTAATTGATAAAAATAAAAAATAATTATGCCTTACTTTTTATTTCATTAACCCTTTTAATTATTTCGTCAACTAGATCCTTAGCTTGTCCAGGGTCAATTATTGCTGCAGATGCAGCAGCAACTTGAATTCCGCATGCTTCTCCTAAAGCCTTTTTTGAAGGTACATAAACGTAAGGTATTTTCTTTTCTTCGCATAAAAGAGGTAGATGTTCAACTATTTCTTCAGGTTGTACATCTTCGGCTATAATTACTAACTTAGCTTGACCTCTTTCTACTGCTTTTGTTGTTTCATTTGTACCCTTCTTTATCTTACCAGTCTCTCTAGCCTTTCTTACAGCCTCTAAAACTTTCTCACTTAATTCTTGCGGTACATCGAATTTTACATAAGCCGGTTTTCCTGCTGGCATGCGTTCATCCTCCTCCTTATTCGTCACGCAAGTATAGAATATTTTTACCTTGCTTAAAAAATTGTTTACATCTAAATTTTTAGGAATGCGAGAAGATGGTCCTCACTCTATCTTCTCTAATCTCTTCTATCCTAACAAAACCATATCTTACAAACTGGACCACCTTATTTGAACCTAACTTCTTAATATAGCTTTCTGAGTATCCCTCTTCTATTTTTAATTCATCACCATTAGGAATTATTACATCAGTTTTTACTCCCTCACTCTTCTTAACCCATTGTATTATCTTTAATCCCTCCCTCTTAGCATCATTTAAATCCTTACTTATGTATAATAATCTATCACCTTTAATCTCTACATTGCAAAGTTCCATAAGCCTAACCTTCTTAACCTCTTTAACATCATCTATATCTAATAAAATTACATCTTGTGGTTCCACCTCTATTACCCTAACTTCTTTAGAGCTAGGACTAACTTGAATTGTGGCAGTAATCTTATTGGGAATATCTAAGATGAAAGGCTTAGGATTTTTTACAAACATTATCCTTTCGGCAATACTATCTATCTTTTTCCTATTTATTGCAGCTATATTCTCAAAACTAATAGTAGCATCATTTACCTTTAAACCCACATCAATTATTATCTCCTTTATTGTCTCAGGTAAAATACCCCTCCTCCTTAACGCAGAAAGGGTTGGTAGGCGTGGATCATCTCTAGTAATACCCTTTTCAAGTAGAAGCTTTATCTTAGACTTACTCATCATAAAACCTTCTAATTTAAGCCTACCAAATTCTAATACCGTAGGCATTTCCCAATTCATATAGCCAAATATCCATCTCTGCTTAGCAGTATTAGCCATATGTTCTTTAGCTCTTAAAATATGGGTCACATTTAAGTCATGATCATCTACTGAACTTGCAAAGTTATAAGTTGGCCATAAATGAAATTTATCACCTACTAGAGGATGTGGATTCCTCTTAGTATCAATTATCCTAATCATAACCCAATCTCTTTGTGAAGGATCTGGATCAGAAAGATCCGTTTTTATTCTAACTACTGCTTCACCTTCTCTAAATTCACCATTTAACATCTTTTCCCATAATTCAAGGTTAGTATTAATATCTTGAGATCTATGAGGACATGCTAAACCACTATTACGATATTTTTTAAATTCCTCTTCCTTACAAATATCGACATATGCGTGTCCTTTACTTATTAATTCTCTTACTATCTCATAATATCTTACCAATCTGCTCGACGCCGTTATTATTGCATCCCATTTTATCCCTAACCATTCTAAATCCTCTTTAATCCATTCATAAGCCTCTAATACTGGTTTCTTTATTTTAGGATCAGTATCATCAAATCTAAGAATGAACTTTCCATTATACATTCTAGCGTACTCATAAGAAAGAATTGCTGCCCTTGCATTTCCCAAATGTAGCGGACCATCAGGATTTGGGGCAAATCTTGTTATAACGATACCTTTAACATTAGGTAAGGGTGGTAAACTCTTCTTACTTTCAACTTTCTTTTCACCTTCTAATAATTCTGGATATTTACTTTCTAATTCTCTTCTTTGCTCTTCTAATGTCATTGAATTTACTCTTGCAACGATCTGCTCAACTAATTTAACTATTTCTCTTGCATTTTTCCTTAAATCGGGTCTTTCTTGAAATATTTTATTATTAACAGCCTTTAAGTCTGCTTTACCGTTATATTTTACAGCATTCAATAATGCATACTTATAAATCGTCTCTTCTATTTCATTCATAAATATCACATACTACTAAGTAACTACTACTAGACTAATTTTTTATGTTTAAGCTACTTCATATGCACTCGTGAATTTAGTAGTATTAATTATCGCTATAATAGTATATTCTATCTTAATATTTAGAAAATTAATAAAAATTCCACCTTGGGTTATAATGAGTTTAGGAGCAATGCTTATGCTGACCTCAGGAACTTTAAGTTTAAATGAAGCTTTACAATCTATCAACCTTAGTGTAATATTATTTTTAATTACACTTTTTATATTCGCCTCAGCTTTAGAAATTTCGGGTTTTCTTTCTTACATAGCTTATAGGATAGTAACAAAGTATAATAATTCAAAAACGATGTTATTCTTTTTATTTCTCTATTCAGCAATCTTATCAAATTTAATAACTAATGATGGCGTTGCTGCAAGTTTTACTCCAGTAATTTTAGAAATAAGTAAGCTTAAGGGGATAAGCGAAATACCATTATTGTATACTATAGCTATGGGAGTCACTATTGGAAGTGTAATGTTACCTACTGGAAACCCACAAAACTTATTGATAGCATTATCTCAAGGGCTTCCCTCGCCTTTCATAACCTTCATATTAGTTCTTGGAATACCAACAATTATTAACATTCTATTAAGCTATCCTATTATTTATTTATTTTTTAAAAATATGATGAAAAATTATGATGTAAATAAAATAGAACTTACAAATATAAAAATACATGATGAAAAATTAGCTAAATTATCTTTAATTTTATTAATAATAACAATTATATTATTTTTCATATTTAGTCTTTTAAAAATAGATATATTATTAGCAAGTATAATAACTTCAACTATACTACTATTATTAACTAGTAAGAGAAGAGAAATTGTAAAAAACATGGATTGGATGACTATCATTTTCTTTATTAACTTATTCATTTTCACTGAAGGACTAGTAAAAGGTGGAGTAGTTCAATTTATAACACAATATTTCCCTTTAGACTCAATACTAAGTATCTTTTTAGTAAGTATCATAGTAAGTCAACTAATAAGTAACGTGCCATTAGTAGCATTAATTTTAGCAGCATATCAAAACCATTTAGGACCATTAGAATTATTAGCGCTTGCAGCAGGAAGTACAATAGCTGGAAATTTTACAGTACTTGGTGCAGCTAGTAATATAATAATTTCAGAAGCTTCAGAGACGAGAGGAGGAAAAGGCTTTGAGTTCTTCGAATTTATAAAATACACTTTTCCTATCCTAATTATTAATGTTATAATATATTATTTATATATAATTTATATTGGAAATTTAGTATTAAAAATTTATATTGGAAACTTTTAACCTATTGCTCTCCTTAAAATTGCCATCTCTTTCACATAATTTTTAGCCTCTTCAATTCTCCCTGTAAAGTAGGCATATTGCATTAATGTAGAATATATTTCATGTTTCTTATATTCGTACTGCTTTGAATCTGAAATTTTTATATTCAAATTATTATTTATATATTCAATATCTTCTTTTATTTTATTAATAATCTCTATATCTACTTTCCAAAGATCTCGAAGTAATATAATAGATTCTGGGTTATAATAAGGCAATGCCATTTCCAAATCTCTCTTTAAATTAACATAAAATTCCATTAATATCTCAAAATCTTCCTCTTTAAGTTCTGAGATAGAAGAAACACCAATAATCTCTGGCGGAATTCCAATAGAATACATTGCACCTACAAAGCTAATTGCCCTAGGAAGTGTTACATTACCTTGACTTCTTGAATAACCAAATAAACCTATGTGAAGCTTCCTAGCTCTTCTAGGAGGTATTAAAAGTGCTACCTTATTTATAACATCAGCAAGACCTTCTATTATTCTTTGGTATCTCTTAGACACTTTAATACAAATTCTTTTTAACCTTTGTTCTATTTCTTTATCAAATTTATTAAAGTTTATATTCGTATTTTTATTTAAAAATGATATAGCTTTCTTAACATCTATGAGGTCATAATCGTATCTAAATGCTGATTGTATTGTAAAAGTGAAGACACCTTGATATTCCCTAATAACATTTTCTACATTTAAAGGATTTAAATTACCCCTAAATGGTACTGAACCAACACCTATTATCGGAAATATTCCAATTTTATATCTGTCTGAAACGTCATATATTTGATTGAGAGCAATCTTCACCATTAGTACTGCTGAGATTAAACTATAATTCATAGCAGGATCTGATCTAGCAAGGAATACTCTGAGATAATTAGGTCTTATTGCCCTTATATACCCTTCAATTATTTCACTGACTCTAAACATAGAATTCATATCCTCTATAAGCGGTATTACCTCAATCGACTTAGGATTAAATTCACCTAACCAATCTTTTACTTTAAGTCCCTCAATTAAATCTACATTCTCCTTACCAACTACTGCCTTCTCGTAATACTTTACAACACTTATAAGTTCTGAAGAATCAGTGGTAAATGGTAAAATAACTTCGAACACTGCATCTATAGGCTTACCATAAAACTTCTCCATCACATCATAGATAATAGGAATACTTTCAATAGTCTCAGCGAAAACTTTCTTATCAGCCCCTTCTATCTTAGGATTAGGAAGTCTATAGGTAAGAAAAATATCCTTACCTAAAATATTATACTTAAAATACTCTGGATAATAAGATAATAATTTTCTAACTACATGAGTATCAACATCCTTTCCCTCTGCATCCCACATTACCTCTTCTACGCCATATTCACTATAAGCAAGATATGCCTCGATAACTTCATCTTCTCCTTGAATTTTTTCACCTTTAACCCATTCTGGTACTTTAGCATTATCAGGATGCTGGGTAGCCATAGTCTTTGGAATTCTACGATACATTTTCTTAAGAACTCTTATTAATCTTAATAAATTTATTGACAATCATGGGAAACATTAATAAAGGTTCTTTAGCCCCTGACTTCGAAGCAGAATCTACACATGGTAAAATAAAATTATCTCAATTTAGAGGTAAAAAAGTAGTGCTTTATTTCTTTCCAAAAGCATTTACCCCTGGCTGCACAAGAGAAACGCAACGATTTGCACAATTTTATGACGAGTTTAAAAAGTATAATACTGAAGTTATTGGAGTAAGTGTAGATAGTCTTAGTACTCAAGAAAAGTTTGCAAATAAATGCAATGCAAGATTTCCATTAGTTAGTGATAAAGATAAAAAAATTTCACAAATTTATGAAGTTCTTAATCCTACTGGATCTAGTGCACAGAGAGTAACATTCATAATTAATGAAAATGGAGAGATAGTCGAAATTTTAAAAAATCTGAAAAATGCTGAAGAACATGTAGATAAGGCGCTTGAAATTATAAAAAAGATATCTACATAACCCTTTTATATACCTTTTTCTTAAATGCGTCCATTGGATCTTTTAATACTAATGGAATTTTTTCAATTACATCAGTTGGAAGTAATCTCTCTCCCTTCTCTTGATACGCTAAAGAGCCTGCAAGACCATTTATAAAGCAACCTAAGTATGCTGCAATGTATGGTTCTATTTTTTGAGAAATTAAAGCTGCTATTATTCCTGATAACGTATCGCCAGTTCCACCTACTGTCATTGCAGGGTTTCCAGTCTTATTAAGTTTAAACTCTTCTCCATTACTAATTACATCGAAATAACCTTTCAGTACTATTATAGTATTATACTCTTTAGCCTTTCTAACAACAATATTTATCCTCTCTTTAGGATCTTCCGGAACCTTCTCGCCAGTATATATGTAAAATTCTCCAGCATGTGGCGTAAGTACTGCCTTCTTATATAATCTACTACCCTTAATAGCTTTTAGTGCGTCTGCATCAATTACTACTGGTTTTTCTAATGAAATTATATAATCAATTATACTTCTCACAAATCTTATCGTACCTTCTTCTAATCCCATCCCTGGCCCAATTAATATAGCATCTACTTTGCTAATCCATGGCTTTATTTCTTCAATATTCTCTTCTGTAAAATATCTTCCTCTAGTTTTAATTGTTATTAGTGCTGGAGAATAAGAGGCGATTATCTTTGCAGTATCTTCAGGTGCTGCAGTATATACTAGATCAACTCCAGTCCTTAATGCAGCTAAGGAAGCTAATGCTGGTGCACCAGAATAAGTGTAACTCCCACCTATTACTAATAACCGTCCAAAATCACCTTTCTTCGCAGTAATTGGTCTTTTCCTAATATTATATATTACATCACCTGGACCCACATATATTTCTGCCTCTTTAGGAATGCCTATTTTTTTAATAACTACTGGAAAATTATGCTTTAAAAGTCCGGGTTTTATATCGTGAAGCGTTATTACTAAATCTGGCTTAACATAATCGTCATTATAAACTTCCCCAGTATCTGCATCAACCCCTGAAGGTACATCTATTGATATTTTAAAGCCCTTACTCTGATTAATAATTCTTATAATAGATCTTAATGGTTCTCTTGGTCTTCCTCTAAATCCAATACCTAATAATGCATCAATAATAATATCTCCTTCTACTGGCCTAATCTCTGTAGGTTCGTTTATTGATATAAGTTTTACACTATAATCCATTTCTTCTAATAAAGAGATGTTAATAATAGCATCCTTATGCTTATTTTCACCTACAATATATACTGTAATATCAGCTCCATCAGCTGCTAAATGTCTAGCAGCTACTGCACCATCTCCACCTTTACCACCATGACCTATAAATATGTAAACTTTTTTATTTTCGATATTATTAAACCTAGAAATTATTTCATCTCTTATAGCTTTACCTGCATTTTCCATTAGTTGTAAAGTTGACAAACCTAAAGCTTCACAGTTAGTTTCTAAAATCCTCATCGATTTTACTGATATCATAAAATTTACTTGTTACTAGAATAAATAAAACCTCAGGAGCGGGTTACTATAATCACCATTCATTATTGGAGTCATTCATCACTACTCTTAAATTCTTATCCAGCGGGAAATATAAAAGTACATCAAATTGATATTTAACCAAAGTTTATATACGAGAAAAGATAATATACATAGGGCTCTAATATGAGCCTAGGTAGGCAAACCGAAATAGGTTTAAAGGAACTCTTCAAAGCAAATGCAGAAGACTATTTAACATTATTACTACTCTCTGAAAAATTAGAACAATTAGGTAAGAAAGAAGAGGCCAAAATGCTAAGGGAAAAAGCAATGGTGGAATTAGGTCATGCTAAGGCAATATTTGAAACTCTGTTAAAATATAAGAATGTAACGGATATAGTTAGTGATGCCCTATATGAAGAAAATAAACAACATATTGAAGAGTACAATAGAATTGCTATGAAGGCAAAAGAAGAAGGATATCCACAAATAGAACAAATGTTATGTGAATTCGCAGAACAAGAAGAAAAAATAGCAGAAACTTTAGCTAAGGTTAAGTCTCTATTAAGTGATTTTGCTGAAAAAGAGAATAGAGAGCATATTGAAGAGTACAATAGAATTGCTATGAAGGCAAAAGAAGAAGGATATCCACAAATAGAACAAATGTTATGTGAATTCGCAGAACAAGAAGAAAAAATAGCAGAAACTGCTAAGAAAGTTAGCAAAGCCCTTTAAAGGGAATTTAATTATTTTTATTATTTCTTCATTGTATTACCGTATTATCTATAGTTTCTTTTATAACCTTATTCTGCGATTCTGAAAACGAATGACAAAAGTTATAGTAGGATATACTATAGGTTCATCAACTGTAGAATCTGCTTTAATGATAGTAAAACATCGAAATAAAATTAGGAGTGGTATTTATGTAATTTTAGAATATGATAATAGCAAAGTCCTTGGTTTAATAGTTTCATTAAATTCTAGTAGTAATATAATTAATGAAACTGTAACAGATGTGGAAGTAATCGAAAAAATGAGAGAGATCCAAGTTCCAGAATCTATTAAGGAGTATATTAAGGCAAAAATAAAAATTATTTGTAAATTAATAGATAATAATTCATGTGAAAGAGTAGAACTGCCCCCGCCACCAGGGACGCCAGTTAGGCTAGCTACGAAGGAAGAACTACAGAGAATTTTCGAAAATGGAAATATAAAGATAGGTAAGCTTATTGGAAGTGATGTGGAAGTAAGTATTAATCCTAATTATTTAACTAGACATTTAGCAATACTTGCAGCTACTGGATCTGGAAAATCTAACGCAGTAGCAGTTCTATCACAAAGAATTGCAGAAAATGGTGGGTGTGTGGTAATCTTTGATTTTCACGGTGAATATTATGATAGTAATATGAAATATTTAAATGTTATAAACCCAAAATTGAATCCTTTACATCTAAATCCACGAGAATTTGCAGTACTTTTAGAAATTAGAGAAAATGCATTTAAACAGTATAGAGTATTTAGAAGAGCATTCCTTGACACGAAAGAGGAGATTGAAAAAATTATAAGAGAGAATAGTTATCTTAACTCTGAAGAATTAAAGAAAAAGTTCTTTGAAACTCTATTATCTAAAGTATCTGACAATAAAAAATCTATATCTAGGGATAAAGATGTAAGATATGAAGTTGAAAGTAAAATTGAAGATTTTCAGGATAGATATGGTTATGTAATAGATATACTAGCACCAGATATAATTCATAATATAAAGCTAGGAATGGTAAATGTAGTCAATATTAGTCAACTCGACGAAGAAGCAATGGATGCTGTAATTTCACATTACTTAAGGAGAATTTTAGATGCAAGGAAGGAAAATAAATGGAGAGGAGGAGGTTTAAGGTATCCAGTACTAGTCGTTATAGAAGAGGCTCATGTATTCCTATCTAGAGATAGAAATACTTTAACTAAATACTGGGCGTCTAGAATATCGAGAGAGGGAAGAAAATTTGGAGTTGGTTTAATAATAGTAAGTCAAAGACCAAAGGGTCTTGATGAAAATATTCTAAGTCAAATGACTAATAAAATAATACTTAAAATAATCGAACCTAGTGATAAAAAATACATACTAGAAGCTAGCGATAATTTAAGTGAGGATCTAGTAGAGCAACTATCTAGTCTTGATATAGGCGAAGCAATAGTAATTGGAAAAATAGTAAATATTCCTGCTATAGTAAAAATTGATAAATTCGAAGGTAAACTATCAGGCTCAGATCCAGATTTAATGAAAGAATGGAGAGAAGCAAAAGAGCAAAAGGAAATAGCAGATTTGATTGCAGAGATGGGTGAGTTAAAATTCTAGTTCTACACACTTCGGATACACATCTAGGAAAAAGGCAGTATAACTTAGATTTTAGAGAAGAAGATGTGTATCAAACTTTTAGAAGTATAATAGATATAGCAATTAAGGAAAGAGTAAAGCTGATAGTACATAGTGGAGATTTCTACGACGTTAATAATCCGTCAAATAAGGCAGAATTAATTGCATATACTGAGTTAAAGCGTATTAAAGAGAAAGGAATCCAATTAGTAGTAATCCCTGGAGATCACGATTCTCCTAAGAGATCAACTGATGTTTATCCCTTATATTTATTAAGAGAATTAGACTTAATTCGACTTATTCTTAATCCATTAACTGATTATTATAGTTTTAAATTTGATGGAGATGAAATTTGTGTACATGGTTCTAAACATTATCCTTATGTTTCAGCAGAAAAGTTAAAGGAAGCACTAAAACAGCTAAAACCTTTATGTAAAAAGAGTATCTTGTTACTTCATCAAGGATACAAAGAACTTTTGCCATACCAATACTCTTGGCAAATTCAGTTAGGTGATTTACCCAAAGGCTTTAGATATTATGCGTTAGGCCATCTTCATACTAGAAGGGTAATCAGGAATAGTGACGGGTCACTTATAGGAATAGCAGGTTCTCCAGAAATATTCAGAGAAGAAGAAATAGAAGGCTATAAAAAAGATGGCAAAGGGGTATTCTTATTAGACTTTAGTAAAGATGACGAAGTTTCTTTACAAAAGATAGATTTAGAAATTAGAAGACAAGAAGTTGAAAAAATACTAGTAAATGATTTAAATAAAGAGATTGAAAGGATTATTAATAAGTATAAAAACAGTGAAAAGAAAAAACCAATACTACATCTAATATTGGAGGGTGAGGTAGCTAAGAGAGAAGTTATTGAAAAAGAGTTAAGAAAATTATATCAAATTGCTGAATATTATAGAATATATAAAGACAATACAAAAATAAAAATTGGGACACAGAGATTAGAAATACCAGAGAAAAGTACTATAGACGATTTAATAGTTGATTTTCTGAAGAAGAATGGACTAAATCAAAGTGAGGCTGAGTTAGTGTTAAGAATAATCAATTCTGAAAGTGAGGAAGAAACAGTAAGATTATTAAAATTATTTAGTGGTCTAGAATGAGAATAGATAGCATAGAATTAAAGAATTTCCTAAGTCATAGTGACACTAAAATAAAATTTGAAGGGAATATAAACGCTATTATTGGACCTAATGGTGCAGGGAAGAGTGCAATAATAGATGGAATAATATTTTCATTATTTAGAGAGAATAATAGAGGTAATAGAATTGAAGATTTAATAAAGAAGGGAAAAAGAGAAGCTACATTAGAGCTGAGCTTAGAATTAAGTAATTCTCGATTAATAATTAAACGTAATATTTCAACCTCTTCCTCTGCATCATCGAATGACCTCCTCATAGAAGTTACTCAACAAGCAGCAAAAACAGTAGTAAGAGGGGCAAGGGAGGTAAATAATAAAATTTTAGACTATATAAAAATACCTAAAGATGTATTATTGCATACAATCATAATACCACAGGGCAAAATCGAGGAAATAATTGATAATTTGCCAGACATTATGAAAAAAGTTCTTAAACTTGACAAACTCGAGAAACTAGTTGATTCAAGGGGACCCATTAAAGATCTCATAAAACAGCTTCAAAGTAAGTATCAACTAATTGAAGTTTATAAAAACGAGTATGATAAAGAGAAGAAGAGAAGAGAAGAATTTAGAAAGAAGGAAGAAGAATTAGTAAAAGAAGAGTCTGAAATAATAAAGGAATTGGAAGAGAAGAAAAAAGAATTTAATATATTAAATGAAATAATAAAGGAATTGGAAGAGAAATATAAGGAATATATTAAGTTAAATTCAAGATATATTTATTTAATTAATGAAATAAATAAAAGAGAAAAAAGAGAAAAGGAATTAGAAAAAGAAGTAACTGGGATAGAATATCTAGAAAAGCTTGAAGAAAAACTTGAAGAATACAAAATTAAAAAGCAATTTTTGGAAGAATTAAAGAGAAAAAAGAGAAAAATAGAAGAGTATGAAGGAAGAATTAAAGAACTAAAGAGAAAAATAGAAGAGTATAGGAATAAGTTAAATGAAAAAGAGAATCTTAGGAAATATTATGAAGAATATTTGGAAAAATCTAAAATTTTAGAGAATCTTAGGAAATATTATGAAGAATATTTATTACTTAATAATTCTTTGAAAAATTTAGAAAATGAGTTAAGAAATTTAAGGGAAGAAATTGGAAAAATTGAAATTTCTGAGAATATTGATAAGTTAGAAAATGAGTTAAGAAATTTAAGGGAAGAAATTGGAAAAATTGAAAGATTAATAGGTGAAAAGAATGGAAGAAAGAGGGAGTTAGAGAAAATTAAAAGTAACTTATCAACGCTTAAAGGAAATAAGTGTCCAGTTTGTGGTAGAGATCTTGAAATAGAACATAAAAACAAAATAATTTCTGAAATTACACAAGAATTGAATAATATTTCTAATGAAATATCACAATTAAATTCAAAAAGAAATTTAATAAATAATATTATTAATAATCTAGAATTAAGGTTAGAAGAAATTAGAAGAAGAGATGAAAGGAGAAGATATTTAGAAAGGGAAATAAATAAAAGAAAAGGAGAGATCGAGAATATTAACAAGAAATTAAAAGAATTAGAGGAAAACTATAAGAATTATATCGAGATAGAAAATTATTTAAAGAAGATAGAGGAAAACTATAAGAATTATTTAAAAGTAGATAGGTATAGTAGAGAAGAACTTAAAGAGTATGAAGAGGAGCTTGAAAGAATAGTAAAAGAGAGAGAGGAGATGCTAGTAGAAATTAGCAAGTTTAAGGATATCGAGAATTATGATGAGAAGGAGCTTGAAAGAATATTAGAGGATTTAGAGCAGAAGAAGAAGGAATTAGAGAGAAAGAAGAAGGCTCAAATGGAACTAGAGAATTTGAAAAAAGAATTAGAAGACTTTTACTCCGAAAAGAAAGAAATTGAGGAAAGAATTAGGGAACTAAATTTTAACGAGGATGAATATATAAAATTAAAAGAAAAACTAGAAAGAATAAATAAAGATATTAATTTATTATCTACAAAATTAGGTGAAGTTCAGGGAAAACTTCTAGAAGTCCAGAGTAATATTAAAGAATTAGAAGAAAATATTAAAGAATTAGAAGAAAATATTAAAGAAGAAACAAAAATTTTACAAGCAATTAAAAAATTGGAAAAACTCAGAGAATTACTAGGTGAAAATTCTTTGCAAGCTTATCTAATTAGTGCAACTAAAAGAATAATAGAAAATAATTTAAATGAAATTCTCTCAAAATTCGATCTTTCTATATCTAGAGCTGAAATAGATGTTCAAAATAAGTATCAGATAAATGCAATTATGAATTCAGGGGAAAGATTATCAGTTAACTTATTAAGTGGGGGAGAGAAGGTTGCATTATCACTTGCACTAAGGATGAGCATCGCAAGGGCAATACTATCTGAAATAGGTTTCATAATAATGGACGAACCTACCGTACATCTAGATGAATATAGAAAGCAAGAACTATTAAATATAATAAGGCTTTCATCACAGGTAATACCTCAAATAATAATCGTATCACATGATCAAGAAGTAGTAAATGTTGCGGATTATGTAATAAGAGTAGAAAAGAAGGGTGAAGGTAGTGTGGTTGAGGTGGAAAAATGATTGAAGAAGTTTATACTAAGATAATAAATAAATATATAAAATTAAGGGAAAAAATAAATAAATACGATTTAATGTTAAGACAAGAATTAAGGGAAAAAATAAAAGAAAATTGGATTGAGTTAAATTTAACGAAACCCGTCCTTAAGAAGGGATATATTGCAATAGATGGTGGAATGTATAGCAAAGATTTGAGAGTAGGATTACTTTATGTAGTTAATGCCGAAGCATTATTCTATTCAGGTAATAATATGAAGCCTATACTAAAAGATTCTATAGTAGGAATATTAAGGCCTGGAAATCATGGAAAAGAACTTGTAAGAGAAATAATGAGTTTTCTAGAAATTAGAATGATGACGGAGTGTAGTAGTAAAGAGGAAAACAATATTGATTATATACTAATGGATGGTAGTCCCTTTAAAAAGATTGAGAAGACGTCTATAGACATATCTTCAAATGAGGAAAACAAGGGTAACGATGTATATACTCTACTCTCAGAGATGTTAGTTGACGATGAAGAAGAAATAAGAATATTAATATTAAATGAAAAATTGAAATTAATTAAAAAAGCAGTAACTAAATTTGGTGATAAAATCTTATGGATTTCTAAGATAAGCAGGTCTACCAAATTATTTAACCTTTCAATACCAGATATAGTAATATTAGAGACATTTACAAATTCCATTGGATATACTGTCCCGAAAATAAGTGAAATTAGAATAGATAATGAAAAATTTAATATAACTACTACTTATGTTAGGTTAGCTTCTAATGAAAAAGTATTAAGGCTTGATATATTTGGAAAGAAGGACGAGAAATTCATAGAGGAGATTATAAATGCCCTATTGCCAATTAGTATCAGAGGTTATCCTTTCCCACTTCTTAAGGTGCATTCTGATGTTAAAGTAAGTAGTAAGGATAAGAGAAGAATAATTGAAATTTTAGGCTTAAACCAAAAGCGGATAGTTAACTGGTGGCCTGATCAGTTGAGTTGACTTCAAATTGTATTGTAGTATGGTTTATACCAAATTTCTCTCGTAATATATCCTCTATTTTTGCTCTTACTACTTCTAGATCTTTAAGTCTTGCTTCGGGAGATGCTTCTACATGCAACGTTGCAACTTTTATTTCTGAACATATTGACCATACGTGAATATGATGAACTTTTGCAACTTTACTAAGTTCAGTTTCAACCTTCTCTAACTCCACGGGAGACCCTTCCATTAAAATTAAAAAAGACTCTCTTAATAATGGCATTACAAAATATAGGGAAATAACAGCTATTATAGCACCACCTATTATATCTAAGTATTCCAGACCTAGAAAGACAATTAAAAGCCCAATTATACCACCTATTATAAATTGGATAATATCAGAAAGTGTATGAATAAAAATACTTCTAATATTAATATTACTTTTGCCCCTTATAATAACCTCTTTATCTTTAATAACTGGCAAAAATATAATTAAAGAAACAAAAGATACTAATGCTATAAATAATCCATTCGTAGTATTAAATGGAAATATTAATTTATAGATTATGTCAAAGGTTATAAATAACATCGCACCAATAATCGCAATAGAATTAACTATCGCCGAAAATACTTCCAATCTGTGTAAGCCATAAGTATATACGTGACTTGAGTATTTTGAAATTCTATAAGCGAAGTAACCAAAGCTTACCGTTATTGCATCAATTATAGAATGGATAAATTCTCCGAATATTGTAATACTATTATAAAATAGAAAAGAGATAAATAATATAACTGTAACTGTCCAAAAGCAAATTAATACTTGTCTCATTCTATAAATTGGTTAGAAATACTGCTATTTTAAAGTTTGTTCAAATACTATTAATTCCTTCAAAATCTCAAGTTTTCGTTTAATGTCTTCTAAATATATTAAAATCTCTTCTCTACGCCTTCTAAATAATATTGACCCTCCTAAAATAAAGTCACTTACTCTTGAACTTAGTATATTAACCTCTCTCTCTAACTTATCTTTTATGGAAGAATAATATGAGTAGAATTCTATAATATCTAAAGTAACCTTATTATTCTCATTACCTCCCTCTTTCTTTATCGAATAATAGGGACAAATAAAGCAAAGAACTGGATGTGGAATAAAATGATTATCATAAACCCAGCTTGCTAATAATGTGTTCTTACTCGGTAGCTTAAACTTGCAACATGATTTACCGTCAAAATATGCACAATTATTTCTGCGCCTTCTACCCTCTAACTCAATTTCATCAAATTTCTTAATCCTAGTTGAGAGTGCTGCTGAGATTATAAGTTCTCTAGCACTTTCTGCCATTATTATTATTGTAATTCACTGAAACTTATTAACTAATTATTAAAAAACTTTTAAGATTTAAACTAATAAGGGGAGAGGAAAAAGTTAACTATGGATACGAGTTTTTATTAATGAGTTGTATTTTTGTGATAAATTATTATAATCTAATTTATATTAATATTAAAGGAAAAAAACTACTAAAATCTTTTTTCGTTATTACCCGAAGTAGTGAGGAGAAAGTAATTTTAAATTCTTCCGTGTTAATAGTTACTCGATGATTGAAGAATTAGTAAATGTCCTAAAGCAAAATGGACTTAAAGTAACACCACAAAGATTAGCTGTACTCAGGCTATTAAGTAAGGGAGGACATTACAGTGGAGAACAAATTTATGAAATATTAAAAAAAGAAGAACCAAGTATTAGCTTATCTACGGTTTACAATACCCTAGAGACATTGAAAAAGGCAGGGATAATAAATTCCTTTGAACTTAACGGTGTTACTTGGTATGAAATGAGAAAGGTTCCACATGTTAACGTTTATTGTATAGATACTGAAGAAATAATTGATGTGGATGTTGAGTTAAATGAAATATATAATGAGATAAGGAAAAAGGGTATAGAAGTAAAAAGTATGAATATAGTTGCATATGCAGAATGTTCTAGTATGAGGAAAGATATTCAAAAATCAGCTCCTTAAATTTATTACCATCAACATCTAAAACTATCTCTAAATTTTGATTTGAAGCTTCATACCAGTTTATAAACATACCACCCCTTCCAATTCCACAAGTTTCTATCACAACCTTTCTCTTAACACTTCTCTTTATAATATCAGGGAATGCTGCTATTATTACTGTTAAAGAATCAGGGTGAATACTCCCATTAGCACCTTGAACCTTAACCGAATATTCTAATAGCCTCTTATTGGCATTTATAAAAAATTTTGATGCCTTAGTTTCTAATTTTTTAATTCTTTCCCAATCATCAATGGTTATTACTGCATATTTTTCAGCAACTTCCCATGGTACTATTACAGTATTAAAACCTGCTGAAATTACTATATTAGCTGCCTCTGGATCCACCCAAAAATTATATTCTGATATAAACTCTACATTACCTCTATACAATGCGCCTCCCATTATCCAAACCCTTTTAATCCTATCTACAATCTCAGGATCTTCTAAGAATGCTAAAGCTAAGTTTGTTAAAGGAGATATTGCAAGAATCTCCAAACTACCACTATATTCTCTTGATAAATCAATTATGGCTTTTGGTGCATATTTATTAGTATATGAGATCTTTGGAGTTACTTCCCAACCACTTAAGCCATCATCTCCATGAACCTCAGTAGCATATCTCCATTTCCCCAAAATAGGTCTTCTTGCACCCGGATATACTTCAGTCTTGATATTAAAGTATTCTACTGTAAATAGTGCATTTCTCAATTCGAATTCATAAGGAACGTTCCCAGCTACAATTGTTATACCCAAAAGCCTGAATAACCTTGAAGCTAAGAAAATAGCTATAGTATCATCAGTTGCAGTGTCAGAATCTATAATCACCGGTCTATTCACTATCCCTCTCCTCTTTTAACTCCTCAAGTTCTTCCTTTAATCTTTCAATTTCCTCTTCTAACTCATCTACTCTCTCCTCTAGAGCCTTTAATCTTTTTAGGACTTCTTCGAAATCTATTTTTGACATAATAATTCATTCTAAAACGTGATTATAAAATCAATGTGAGACTATATAATTAGATATCAAGTTAATTAATATATTTAAGAATAAAATAAGATAATTGGAAAATTCATAGAAAGATTTTTTAGCTGATAAGAAAAAGGTCAATTGTAATGAAAGTAAGAGTATATAATATAGGTGGGATTAGACAAGAGCTTGAGTTAGAAATTCCAAAATCCGTAACAATATATAAAGCACCAAATGCCTACGGTAAGACTTCACTAGCTAGAGCATTAGTATCGTTATTAACATCATCCATTAAGGCAGAAGATTTGTTAAATGTATTTTCAGATGAAGGATATGTTGAAGTTAAAATTGATGGAAAGGAATATTATAGAAGGATTAGAAGAGTTAAGAATAAGATAGTAGAAGATAAGAAATTGATAGTAGAAGATGAAGTTTATCCTTTAATAATATACTTCTCCCCAGAGAATAGATTAGTTAATCATATTATTGGAAATAATAGTGATATAGAATGGTTTATATCCTCAGTTTCAAAGATACAAGAGTTAAAAAAGAAGAAAGATGAAATTGAACAGAGACTTCAAATTTCAAAGCAAGATTTAGAAAGATTAGAAAAAGAGTATAGGGAAGTATTAGAGATTCAAGAAAAAATTAGAATATTAGATGAGCAGTTAGAGAGATTAGAAAAAGAAAGTGAAAGTATTAATTTATTAAACAAAGTTGATACTACTTTACTAACAACTAGAAAGAATAGATTAGATGAGCTAAGAGAAAAAATAGAACTAAAAAGAGAAGAACTAACAGAAACTGAGAAAAGACTTGAAAAAATAAATAAAGAAATAGAAAATTTAGAAAGTAAAATCTCCAGTATAAATAAAGATTCACTTCTTAATGAAATTGAAAAGATAAACTCTACACTACAAGTACTAACAAAAGACAGAAATTCACTAGAAGTAGAGACAAAATTATTAGAGAGGATACTAGAAGATCTTAAAGAGGCTGATAAAGTACATTCAACAACTTGTTATTTATGCGGAAATACTGTAGACCCTTCAATATGGAAATTAAGAATTGAAAAAATAACAGAAGAGTTAAGAATCAAACAAGGCAATTATGATAAAATATCAAAAGAAATCTATGAATTGCAGTCCAGAAAAACACAGATAGAACAACTCTTAAAAGATTTAGAACAAAGTCAGAGTGAACTTTCAAAACTAAGAAGTAAAAGAGAAGAGTTATTACAGAAGATTGAACTTTTAAAGTATCAGATAGGAGATCTAGAACGCCAAAAAAGAGAAATGGAAGAAAGATTTAGCAGATCTGATTCTTTAATTAGCTTCGAAATGCAGAAAGATGTAATTACTAAGAAGATAGAAGAGTTAAGGGCTGCAAGAGATAAGTATATATATGAATTACAAATGCTTGGCATGCCGACTTCTATATTAGAAAAAATTAGCATGAAGAAAAGGGAAATTGAAAGCCTAGAAGAAGAGGCTGAAAAACTCCAAAAAGAGTACATTAGAAGACTTACTTCTGTTAGAGAAGAATTTACAAGACTATCTAAAATTATTTTAAAAGAGCTGGATTTTGATCTAAATGTAGAAATAGATAGTAATAATAAGATAAGAGTATACAGAAATAATGTAGAGTTAGAAATACGAAAACTTGCAACTTCAGAAAAAATCTCAATAGCGTTAATTCTAATACTTGCTGCATTAAAAGCCTATTATACGTCAATACCATTCTTCATAGTTGATGAAAGTTTTATGACTTTCGATCCAATTAGATTTGATAAATTAGTAAAAATATTAAACTCAATGACTGAGTATATTATAATAACTAAGAGTGACGAGACTGTTGAAAAAGTTGTGGTGCCCAAGGTGTCTCAAGTCTCCTCATCAGAAGTTTATTAAGATCCGTTATTACTGCGTCCTTTACATCAGGAGGGATTTCCGTAATTGGGAGGAACCATCCTACGGATGCTATCATTCCTAATTCCTCGGCCTTAGCTTTTAACCAAAATGCTATAGCTAAAGAGGCCTTAGTTGGTTTAAACACTATTACCGTAGGGCCTATTGATGAGGAAGCTATTTTTATAGCATGCTTAGAAACTGTCTTCCATCTAGTTTTCGTTACTAACCTAACTAACTCTTTAGCCCTTTCCTTTTCACCCACGGCATAAAATATTATCATATATACAGTATATGACCTTCCATATATTAAAAACTTATGTTAGAATGACTGTAAGATAATTTTATTGACAAATAATAATAATAACAATAATTTACTAATTATTAAATGACAAGAAGTTTTTATTAGCTAGTTGCAAATAATATACTCCCATGAGTGTTCTTATATTTATTCGGCATGGCCAAAGTTATAATAATGTGGAGAAAGTACTATCACATGATATAGATAAATATCCACTCACAAGTGAAGGAAGAGAGCAAGTAAAGAGGGTTGCAGAAGAATTGAAAAAGATAAGAAAAATAAGGATTAATTATCTATATACCAGTCCTATACTTAGAGCATATCAAACCGCAACAATAATAGGGAATGAATTAGGCTTAACACCTATTATAGATGAAAGGTTAAGAGAACGTCGATTAGGAAGTTTAAATAATCAGAAAATTGATATAAACGAGCATTGGAAAATTAAATTATATAAGAGAGAAATTGATATAAAAGATATTGAAAGTTGGGAAGAAATAAGAAGAAGAATTTCTGATTTCGTAGAAGCCGTAGTAAAGGGCGATAAAAAAGTTATCATCGCAGTAAGTCATTATGATCCAATAAGAGCATTCGTGGCTAATATACTAAACCTTGATGATATAGAAGCATGGGGACTATGTATACCTAATGCAAGCATGACTATTGCTATATGTAATACTACATGCAAATTACTCTCTATAGGATCTCCATTAATAACTAACTCAATACTATCTACTCTTAATAATTATATTTTCGGGTAATAATCTTAAAATTCTCTTCCTTATCTCTAAATTAACATTATCAAAGACTACAGTATCTATATTTTCTATACTTTTATTTACGACCTCAAATACTACATAGTCCTCTAATTCTTTAAGATAATGCTTAGATATAATATGACCTATACAATTTTCCCTCGCAAGTTTAGTAAAATACTGTGCATAATGAGGCCCACCAAATCCTGCTATCTTACTATTACATTCTACCTCTTCAAGATTATTAACACCCTTTATTACAGCATTTACAAACTTTGAAACTAGACTTTCATTCGTCCAATATTCATAACTACTGCCAATTTCTACAAAGAGTATAGGTACGTTCTGGTACGTAGGCCCATGATGAGTTGCTTCTAGTATTATTTGTATATTAAAATCTACTTTCAATAATTCTCTATATATTGAAGACAATAGAGATGGGTATGCTATACCAAGTTTTTTAGGTTCTCCACCTAGTATACTCGAGGTAGGATTTCCAGGGAAATGTAGTGTTATAGCAGGAACCTTATTCTTACTTTCATGCCTACATAACATAACTATTGCATTACCCTTTTCGTATCTGAAATCGACAACGTCTTCATCAATAGGCTCTAGTTCCTTATATTTCAATTTATGTATAGTAATCCCTACCGGGTCTGCTGTTGAGTAAATTAATTTTATATCCACGAGAATAATGTAGATAAGTTAATTTAAAAGGTTACAGCATATCGTACTTAAAGTAGTTTAAAATTATGTTAATAACTGTTTTAGGAATTTTGGAATATCGTTGTTATACAAATAGTTTATAACGAATATCTAATGTATTTTAGTTATCCATCTCGAATCTGATCTTTATACATATAATGCCTTAATAAGCATGAGATTATTATATTACTTCATGGTTACAATAAAAATAGGAGCATTAGCAGATTCAGGAGATCTCTATCCTTTTATACCTATAATTGAAGGTAAGGTAAAACCGGAAGGTTTTAATGTAGAAATTGAAATAATACCAACCGTACAAGAGGTTAATGAGAGAGTACTTAAAAAAGAAGTAGATGTATCAGTACCTTCAGTAGCTATGTATCCATACATTCAAGATGACTACTATATTTTAGGTAATGCGGTAGCATGTGCTATAGATGGAATTACTGGAATGCCAATTTTAGCTTTAAAAGAAATGTCATATGATGAAATAAGGAGATCAAGATTAATCGTTCATGGTCAGAACACTACTGCATTTACCCTGTATAAATTATTCTTCGGGAAATATGGAAGATTAGTAATAGTAAGAAAGATATTAGATGAATATAAAGCGCTGGGAAGAGAAGGTGATATATTGATAGCGGTTCATGAAATAAAGGCTATGTATGCGTTAAAGAAATTAGGTATTAACGCAATTAAAATAGGGAGCATGTGGGAAATGTGGAAAAATTTATCTAATGGGCTACCGATGCCAATGGGAATGGTTGTGGTAAGTAAAGATCTTGGAAAAGAGATAGCAATTAAATTTAAAGAGTTCTATTTAAAAAGTAAAAAATACGCAGAAAAAAATATTGAAGAAATAATACCAAAAGATATAGAACTAATGAGAGAGGCACATGGAGAGAAAATAGATGAAGAAATAGTGAGAAGGACTATACTCGTTGATATAGAGGAATATGGGTTACCATTAGAGAAAGTAGAAGAAGCTTTAAGATTCTTTTATAGAGTAACTGAAGAAAAAGCCATATTGCCTAAGGTTAAAAATATTGATTTAATATAATTAAAAGAGATATTTAATTATTACTTTAAATAATTGTCTTTCAAGTAGGCAGGAAAGGTTTTAATAGGATTTAAAGAAAAAGAAATAATATGAGAAAAAACTCTGGACTGCTTAAAATTTTATTTAAAGAAAACTGGTATATAGGTACATTTATAATTCTATTAATAGTATTTATTTTATTTGATGTGTTAATAGAACTATATTTCGCTCATTAACAAACCTTCTTATTATATTCCCTTAAACCTAAAACGATAAATATTAAAATTTTTGATACATTACTTTTCTCTTGAGGATTATATGCCAAGAGTTAACATTGCAGCAGATGGGGTAATAGTTGATGAATTAGAGAAGGAAGCTAAAAAGAGAGGTTATACTCTATATTCTTTGACGAATACAGCATTAAAGTCATTAGCAAGACTGCTAAAGGAAGGTGAAGATGTCTCTTCACTCGAGAGTTTAATAGAATTCTATCTACTATCAAAGGGATTAGATCTAGTACCAGTTACTTCATGGTTTCTCGATAATCTATCCAGATTAGCATATAAAAATAATGAAAAGGAATTTATTGAATTATGTAAATCTACTGGTAGGCAATTAGCCTTATACCTTAAAACAAAGGCAAATACTCTCGAAGAAATTCTATTACTTTACAATACAATGCGGTCAATATTACCGATAAATGAAATAGCTGTTAGGAAAAGGGGTAATGATGAAATTGAGATGAGAATAACTGGTACTGGATTTAGTCTGGAATCTACTACATGTGCAAAAGAAGTAGCAATTAATGTGCTAGAAAGTTACGGATTCAAAATCTCTTCTGCAACAGCTTCCCCTGGAGGCGTTATAGTCATTAATGCAAAGTTTTATGGAGTTGAAAAAGCATAACCACAATAGCATACAATCCTATTAACAACTTGAAACGCCTCAAGAGTTTCATCTGCTATACTGTATTTTTCATCAGCAATATCTAATATCTCTTTACTAAAATCTCCATGTGGAAAACCACCTATACCTATAATCCACTCTTCATTTAAATAATTACATAACTCATTTCCTTGAATTTTCTTTCCTTTTTCCCACATTAATAATAGCTTATATTTTTTCTTAATATCACTTAACGAAATATTGAGAACCTCCATTAAAGGTGTAGAGGACTTAGGCGGAACTCTTCCCTTCAATAATAATTGTTCCATTAGACTTATAAATCGATAGTAATTCTTAGGTGGTCTCATTATAGGATTTACTTTTATGATTCTCGAGTCAAACGTATGTATATAAAATTCACCTTTAATCGCTTCTGATTCTAAGAGAAAGGATAACATTACTTGATGAATTATATCTGGTCTTCCTCTCTTTTTCCATTCTTTTAATTTCCTCATTGCAAAATAGTGAAGTGAAATATCTAGGATAGTTTCATTTGGTTTTTTATTTCTCTTTTTTGCATTCTTAAGGACAGCAGGATGATTAATTATCTCATTGGGCACTAATTCCAATGCAGACTCTAACAATATTAAGTTAAACTTTAACTTCTTCACAAGAATGAGGTACTTAAAAAGAATTGAAAAGTTAATCTTACAGGCAGAAGAGTTAGCAAGAAGTGGCGAGTTAGAATTAAGTAGAGAATACATTAAATTAGCACTAGTTTATTCCTCTAAAACACATGTAAAAATTCCTCTAAAATTAAAAAGGAAGTTTTGTAGAAAATGTAAAACCCCACTCATTCCTGGGCTAACAGAGAGGAGAAGAATAAGAGGAAAAGTTTTAATTAGAACTTGCATATGTTGTGGTTGGATTAGAAGGTATGTCCTCAGAAGATATAAGAATGAAAGTGAAGAAGGCAAAAGCTAGACATGCTGATGTAAGAATAGGTAAAAAAGGTCTTACGGATGGAGTAATAAATGAAATAAAGAGGAGATTAGAATATTCCAAGGTGATAAAGGTTAGAATAGGGTTAAAAGTTGAGGATAGAAGAAAATTTGCAGAGGAGGTTGCAGAAAAAACTAATTCAAAGCTCATAGAAGTTAGGGGCTATACATTTATTCTCGCGAAGAAAGATGATAAGACTAGATCACTTAATAGCTGAAGGTCATGAAAATATTAGAGCTAAACATAGAACTACCTTTGAAATAACTAAAGATAACTACTTAACTCTACGTGGAGATTGTATTATTGGAATAAATGCTAATAAAGGTGCAAGAGATTTAGATGAAGAATTAAAAAGACTTATAATAAGAGAAGAAACTTATGTTTATATTGTAATATATTTATCTAATGAACTTTATGAAATAGTTAAAGGTAAGGGAAGTAGTAAACTGACTTTAACTAATGGTAATAAAATAATAGTGAGAAAATCCGACTTCATATCAGATGCTACAATAGCAATAAGGTCTAATAAATCAGCAAGAGACTTGAGAAGAGATTTAATAAACAAACTTAGAACTGAAAAACCACGTTTTCTAGTTTCAGTTATTGCAGGTAATGAATACCTTATAGATGAAGAGATTTTTAGAATATTCATTAACAATGCGCCAATTGAGGATATTATGTGAAAGGGATTGAGGTGGAGGAGAAGAAGAAAGATAGTATATTATCGAAAATTTAGAAACTCTACAGAGCTCTTCTATAAATTCTTTAATCACGGTAGGATTATCACCAATTGAAACATCAAATGACTTATCTCTAAAAGGAAGAAAGTGGGCATCATAATGAATAAGGTCTATGGTGCCCTTAAACTTATTTAAATTAATAGATTCTTTAGCTAAGTACAAACCTTCAATATTAATATCCCCGGCTACTACGTAACTATTATTTTTATGAATAATATTTAATGCAATTGCACCATATCCCGAAAACGCATCAAGAATTCTCTTATAATCTTTCAATTCTTTTACTAATGTGAGCCTTTCACCAGCTAATGATATGTTTACATATACTCTTGAAATATCTACAACAAATCTAACTTGATTTTCCTTATATATTGTTCTAGTATTATATATACCGCCTACGTGCTCTAACTCGTTTAATCTTAATTCGCCACTTACCCTTTTCTTAATAAAGACTGATCTTACATTAGGATTTATACTCATTATAGCTTCTGCTAACTTCTTCTTATCAACCTCTACCTTTGGCGAGAGTATTACAATATCTCCTATGATATAATAACTACTAACCCCCTTCACTAAATCCCTTAATTTTGGCTTCTTTTCTTTTTTAATAGGATTACATTCTACGACTTCAAAGCCTTCTGGGATATTTTTCACTGGTACTAGAACAAATTCTTTAGAAAAAATAGGAATATAATTATTATCAATTTCTACAATCTTTCTTATATTATTATAATCTTTCTTTTCTACTTTAATACAAAAAGTCATTTCTTAACTAGCTTCTCCATTTCTGAACTATGACCTGCAAATAATGATGAGTTAGGATCAATATATTTTTTAGCAACACTAATAGCTATTGCAGCTTGTGCAAAACCTATAGCTATTAGGGCTAATTTAGGAGAGCCCTCAATTTCTGCTAAATCCCCTGCAGCATAAACTCCTGGCAAGTTTGTCTCCATTTTTTGATTTACTATAACACTTCTACCTTTCATATTAACTCCCCATTTCGGTAAATTTCCCAAATCACCCTTATGACCTATACTTATTATAACTGCATCTACATCAAGAATCTTTTCATCTTTAGTCCTGTTATCAAATATTATTGCCTGGGTAATTTTATTACCATCACCTCTAACTTCCTTTAATTCATGCCAAGTATAAACTTTAGCCACTTTATATAATTCTCTAACACTTCTTTCATGAGCTCTAAACTGATCTCTCCTATGAATAAGAGTAACCTCCTTAGCTATAGGAGCCAAAGTAAGAGCCCAATCAACTGCAGAATCTCCGCCACCAACTATTAAAACCCTTTTACCTTCAAATTCACTCTTTCTTCTTACAGTATAATACACTCCTTTACCTTCAAATTCACTCTCCCCCTTAACTCCTAATTTATTTGGAACTATTCTCCCTATACCCATTGCAAGTAAAATTGTCTTAGCTCTGAATTCATTTCCACTGTTAGTCTTTACAATCCAAATTCCATTACTATTATCTCTTTCAATCCAATCTACCCATTCCCTAGTTCTGATATCTGGACCAAACATCTTTGCTTGTTCAACTAATCTTTGTGCTAAGTCATATGCAAGAATTCCCGGAAAGCCACCTACATCATAAACCATTTTCTCTGGATACAATGTTACTAGCTGTCCACCTAATTCGTCTTGTGCATCTACTAATAAAGTATTCATATCGCGTAAGCCTGCATAAAAAGTAGCAAATAAACCAGTAGGTCCTCCGCCTATTACAATTATATCATACTCCTTCATACTCTCACTATCCAATAGTTACTTATGCTTATATTATTTAAACCTATACTCTAAATATTTAACCGAGTATTAGTATGTCGCCTACGATATTAATAATCTTACTATTTCCTTTTATAATTCTTGTAATATTATGGATATACTATTTTAAAAAGATAATAAATGAAGGCTTGAAGTTTGTTGGTGAAAGCTATCAAGAAACTAGAATATATCTTCGACCTAAGGGTAAGGCTAAACTAAGAATTAGTGGAAGATGTGTAATAGTAGTAGAAGGTGCTAATAATTGGATAACTCTAAAATATAACAATATATATATTAAAATATTTAAAATAAGATTATTGACTTTTAATAATACACAAATAGAGATAATTAATGATAGTAGATTTTTTAGTGTAAATGTTATATTAAGGGCAAATGAAAGGCTTGAAGTAATACAGATTAGTTAAGTATTAATAGATCGAAAACAACTCTATAATAGCCGATGGTTAAGGCAAAGATAGTAAGTAGTGGTTCGGAAAGATCTAGAAAAATTGAAGAAGAATTAATTAGAATTCTAAAAAGCAAGGGAATAGAAATTGATGGAAATAACCCAGATGTAGTTTTCGTAGTTGGTGGAGATGGGACTTTAATTAGAGCTATCAAGCTTGGCAAACCCATAATTGGTATAAAGGCCGGTAGAAAGGCGTATTTACTAGACGTTGAAGCAGAACAACTGGAAGAGGTTGTAGAAAGATTGTTAAATCTGAATTATTCTATAGAGGAATTTCCATTATTAGAATATGAGCTTAATGGGGTAAGAGGTTTAGCATTTAATGAAGTTGGAATCGTTTATGAGAAACCGCAGACAATATTAGGTAACATAATTGTAAATAATGATAAGATATTATCTTTTGAAGGAGATGGTGTTATAGTTTCAACACCACAAGGTAATTGGGCGTGGTCATTCTATATTACTAGTACAGTCGTGTATAAAATATTACCTATAATACAGCTAACTATACTAAACCCCGTAAAATCTAACTTAAGGTCAATAATATTCCCTAGTGATGTTGAGATTAAAATTACATTAGAAGAAAAAGGTAGACCACAAATCGTAAGAGTAATTTCTGACGGTGAAATTATTAATTCCGTATTAGTATCACGTGATAGGTTCCTAAAAGTTAACGTTAGCAAAAACCATAAAGGAATAATTTATAGATTTAATCAGATAAATGTATTTAAAGAATTAGTATGCAAAGAGTAATATTTGATACAGCAGGATTTTTAGCTGGTTTACAAAACCTTTATGAAGAAGTCTATACGACAAATGAAGTACTTGATGAAGTTAAAGATAACCTATCAAACACTTTACTATCATATTCACTTGAAGCAGGTAAAGTGAAAGTAATTGAACCTTCTAAGGAAAGTGTATCTTTAGTACTTAGTGTGTCAAAATTAATAGGAGAGTATTCGTTATCAAGAGCTGATATTTCTATTATAGCGTTAGCTATCGATTTAAAACCATCAATTGTAATTACGGATGATATATCAATAATAAATATATTAAATTATTTAAAAATAAATTATAAAACAGTAAAATTAAGGAAAATTAATATTAAACAAAAAACATATAAATATATATGTAAATCTTGTAAAAGAGAATATATTATATATTACAACGAATGCCCGATATGTGGCGGAAAACTTTTGAAACTTCAGCGAGAATAATTTTATAAGTTGGATTACTATACTTTGTATAAATTCTCGATAGAGAAAAAAGAAGAATACTGGTCTCAAGTTGCTGAAAAATTACATTGGTTTAAAAGATGGAAGAGGGCTTTTAGAAAGGAGGGCTTTAAGGGTATCTGGTTCGAAGGAGGATTAACAAATATCTCTTATAATGCAGTTGATAGAAATAATGGAACTGCACTAATATGGCAATCAGAAGATGGAAAGTTAGAAGAGTTTAACTATAAAGAAGTAAAAAAATTTGTAGAAGCATCAGCAAATTTTCTTATTAATAAGGGTTTACGTAAAAATAGTAAAATAAGCTTATATATGCCTAATATTCCAGAAACACTATTTCTAATCCTAGGGGCTGCAAGAATAGGTATAGTATACAATCTAATATTTGCTGGTTTGGGAAGAGATGCGGTGTGGTATAGAATAAAAGATTTTTCTCCCGATCTAGTAGTTACTACTAACTACACAATAAGGAGAGGTACTAAAATACCCCTCTATACAGAATTAGGAAATGTAATATTGGATAGAGATAAGATAAGGAATGAAATAATAAAATATGAAGATAAAGTTGAACCAGTACCTATAGAAGCTAATGAACCTTTAAAGGTCATGTATACTTCAGGAACTACTGGTAAGCCTAAGGGAGCAATCTTACCTCACGGTGCATGGATGGTAGGGGATTATTCTGTATTTAACGTAATATTTAACCTTAGACCAAATGATATAGTACTTACCACTGCAGATGTTGGATGGATAACCTTTTCTAGGATATTTTATGGTACTTTACTACATGGATCAATTTTTGCATTCATAGAAGGTGCTCCCGATCATCCAAAAGATAGAATAGTTAAACTTATAGACACTTTAAAGCCTAAAGTATTTTTCACTTCTCCTACATTTTTAAGATTATTAATTAAATATGGTATAAATATACCTAGAGTCGAATTTATTGCAACTGCAGGGGAAATATTTGATGAGAAGAGTTGGGAATACGCAGAAAAGCATGCTGATAAGGTAACAGATATATATGGTCAAACTGAGTTAGGTTATGTAATAGGAATACCATACTCCTTAGATAATGTAAGCCCAAAGAAGGGTTTTTCTGGAGTTCCTCTGCCTGGTGCAGTTATAGAAGTTGTTGATGAAAAGGGTAATCGTGTTAAAGAAAGAGAAATAGGCTATTTAGTTGCACGAGAGCCATTTCCTACACAATTTATTGGTATTTATAACAATTACCAAAAATACTTAGAATACTTCGAAAAATTTGGATGTCATAACACTGGAGATTTAGCGCTAGTTGAAGATGGTTATATAAAAATTGTTGGTAGAGATGATGATATGATAAAAATTGCAGGACATAGAATAACTAGTGGAGAAGTAGAGGATATTATCACTAAAATCCCTGGAGTAGTTGAAGCTGCTGCAGTAGGAGTTCCTGATGAGATAAAAGGGGAAAAATTAGTAGTTTTTGTAGTAGGAAATGTGAAAGAAGATGAAATAATAAGGAAAGTGAGGGAAAGTTTAGGTAGTATATACGTAATCGATAAAGTATATAGAGTTGAAAAATTACCAAGATCTAGAAGTGGGAAAATCACTAGGAAGATACTTAGGGACTTGTTAACGAATAAGCCAATAGATAAAAGTATCCTTGAGGATCCAGAAGTAATTAAAGATATTGAAGATAAAATAAAGGAGAATAAACATGATTGATATTTCAGAATTCAGAAAATTAGTACCAGCTATAAGTAGTAGTATTTATCTTAATCATGCATCAGTATCGCCACCCCCTCTTCCAGTCTTAATGGAGAGCATTAGAGTACAAATGGAAATCTCAATGAAGGGAAGTATAGCTGTAAATGAATTAGAAAAGGATGACTTAATGTGGGCAAGAGAAAAAGTCGCAAAGTTAATAAATTCAACACCAGAAGAAGTTTCCTTCATCCCTAATACCTCATATGGAGTTAATATAGTTGCACATGGTTTAGAACTTAGTGAAGGTGATGAAATAATAACAGATAATCTAGAATTTCCAACAGTTGTTTATCCATTTCTAAAATTAAAAAATAAAGGAATTTTAGTTAAAATTATCAATGTAAAAATTAATAATTTTGAAGAAGATATTTTAAATAATTTAACAAAAAAGACTAAATTAATTGCAATAAGTCATGTAAGTTTTAATACTGGCCTCAAAGTCGATGTAAAGAAGATTACTAAGGAAGCACACAGTCAAGGAGCGCTAGTTCTTTTAGACGTTATTCAGAGTGCTGGTGCAATAAAGGTCGACGTAAAAGACCTAGATGTTGACTTTGCAGTAGCTGGAAGTTATAAATGGTTAATGGCACCACATGGCTCTGGATTTCTTTATGTTAGGGAAGGTATGATAAAAGATCCTCCTTTTTATGGTTGGAAAACTACTAGGAATTATTTAGATTTTAATGCGACTGTATTTGAATTAGAGAAAGGGCCTAGGAGATTTGAAATTGGTACTTTAGACGTTTCTGCAATAGCTGGTTTAGCTAAATCTTGCGAGATTCTAAGCGAAAATATTGAACAGATTGAAGAAAATGTACTAAGATTATCTAGATTAGTGATAGAAGAGGCAAAATCTAAAGGTCTTGAAGTTATAACCCCGATTGATAAAAGGGCAGGAATTGTAATTATATCAGCAAGAGATCCTAAAGCCATAGTTGAAAAGTTATATGAGAAGAATATAATAGTTTCAGCTAGAGGTGGTGGAATAAGGATATCTACTCATTTCTATAATACAGAAGAGGAGATTAAGAAAACAATTAATATAATATCTAAATATTATAATTAAAATTATTAATTATTTTGCTTTATTCTTTACTTATAGTTAAAATTATTAATGACTACCTATGATTGTATACAGTTCTTCAATATCTTCTAAAATTCTCACTAGCATACTGTACAATATCTCATCCTCAACTACATCCAATTTTTTATATAACCTTAGTATATCAACCATTTCTTGATATAGTGCAGGAGAAATTCTTGAATTAGAAAGTAACTCAACTAATCCTTCTTCAATATTATTCTTATTTGTAATTTTTTTTATTTTTTCTTCTAATATTTTCATTAAACCTCTTATCCCTTCCTTAACCTCTTCCTTAATAATTATGTTGTACTTAAAATCTTCAATTGGAACACTTAGGCCCTTTTCAACCTTTCTATAATATTCCCAAAACATCAATATTTAAAAGTCCTACATAAAAGTAAGCTTTTATGATTAAGGAGTATAATGGTTCTTTTGCTGATGAATTAAAACTAGAACCATTTATTTACCTACTAGTAATAGGAACTACTGAAATAAGTAAGATCCCAGGACTTACAATAGCAGGAGCCACTCCAGAACTAACCCACTTTACGCCTGCTGCAGATGCTGAGTTTATTTACTATGAAAAGTGTAAAGTAATTAATACTATCCCAGTTTCACCAGAGGGTTTACCTACTCCAGCAATTATTAGTAGAGCAGTAATATCTATGTTAAATCCCTTGAAGCTTGTAGTAGATGCAGGTTCATCAATAAAGCCAAATATTCCATACATTTCACTTGGTGGAGAACCTGGTGGAGATATTAGAAAAAGATCATTACGCGAAGAAGTAGTAAAGAGAATTATTGATAACGGAATTAGGCTAGGAGAGGAATTATCTAACTTATTTAAACTTATAATTATTGGAGAATCAATACCTGCAGGCACTACTACCGCGATGGCGGTATTAGAGGCATTAGGATACAATGCAATTGGAAAAGTAAGTTCTGCATCGCCTATAAATCCAATGGAGCTAAAAATAAGTATCGTCAAAGAAGCATTAAAAGACTTACCAAAAGATTTTATAGGGAAGCTTTCAAAAGTTTCTGATCCAGTTTTAATAGCGATAGCAGCAATAGCAACAGGGTTTAAGGGTAAAGTTCTTCTTGCAGGAGGTACTCAGATGGCTGCTGCAGCAGCAATAATCAGGGAATTAGATAGTGATAAAATAAAATCTGTAGCTATAGGTACTACTAGATGGATACTAGAGGACAAGTCATCAAATATATTAGATTTAGTTAAGCAAGTAAATGCAAAATTAATAGTTTCAATGATTAACTTTTCTAATTCACGATTTGATGGATTAAGACTATATGAAAAAGGTTATGTAAAGGAAGGAGTAGGAGCCGGTGGTCTAGCATCTTTAGCGTTCTCTCGAGGCATTACTAATTCGCAACTCCTTTCTAGAGTCGAAGAAATATATTCAAAAATATTAAGTTCTAATTCCTAATTTAATACGAGCGAGCTTGTCTAAAGCTTTATTAACAACTAGGGAAAAGATTTTTCTTCTCCTAATAAATTCCTCCGAACCTATTTCTGCAAAAGAAATAAAGAGTATACTAAAAATAAGTAGAGAAAAAGAAGTATATGAACATATTACTCATATATTTAAATCCTCAAAGAGAAGAGGTTATAAAGTAATAATAATTCCAGCTGTATGTAAAGAATGTGGATTTGTATTCAATACAGATAAAAGAATTAAAATGCCCAGCAGATGTCCAAGATGCAAATCTAATAAAATATTATCACCAAGATTTTATGCAGTGAAAGTAGTATGAAAGTAGTAAGTATTGATATGGGTGAGACATTAGTTTCTTTTAGACCAAGATTTTATGAAAATATTTATTTAACTCTAAAAAAATTTGGATATAATATTCCTGAAAAATATGTGTTTAGAGCAGTAGTTAAAAATCTAGCAAATAAATTATATCCAGATGCAGAGCTAGATGGCTTAGCTAGGCCAGACTATAAAGAACTTCTCTATACTTTAAATATAATTCCTAGAAAGGAAATAATAGAGGAATTGAGTACTACAAAAATCATAGGAGAATCTTATGAGTTATATCCAGACTCTTTAAACTTCTTAAAATCAATTAGAGAATTGGGAATTCATATCGTACTAACTACTAATGCTACTAGGAGAGTTTATAAAATAATTAGAGAATTGGGAATTTCACAGTATATTGATAAAATTATAGCTTCTTGTGACCTTAAATTAATGAAACCACACCCATTAGTTTTCTATAAAGCATGCAAAAGTATTGGGGATGTAGATTTAAGGGATTGTATTCACATCGGCGATGTTTATGAAATAGATGTAGAAGGTGCTAAAAGGGCTCACATAACTCCTATTCTTCTTGACAGATTTAATTTTTATAATGACTTAAATATTAATAACAAGGTGAAAAATTTATCAGAAGCGATAGAATTAGTAAGAAAGATCTGGAACTTATAATAGAGAAATTGCCACCTCATCCTAACCCAAAGTATACTCTAGAACAATACATGACTCCACCAGAACTCGTAGCTTCAATAGTATGGCTTGCATATCTACGCGGTGAGATAGTTGGCAGAAGGGTGGTTGAATTAGGATGTGGAACTGGACCATTCTGCGTTGCAGTAACTATATTGAATGGTTACTGTATATGTGTTGAAATTGATGAAGAGAGTATACATAAGGGAAAAGAATATGCAAGTAAATATTCCCTTTTATCAAGAATCGATTATTTGCAAGCAAATGTAGAAAATCTACATTTGAGAAGGGTGGATGTTGTATTTCAAAATCCACCATTCGGAGTTGTGAATAGAGGAATTGATATTATATTCTTAAGGAAAGCTATGGAGATAGGAAATGTAATATATTCGATTCATAAATCTAATGAGGAAAGTAGAAGAATTATTTTAGAACTAGCAAAGGAGAAGGGATATAACGTTGATCTAATTTCAACAAAGTATAAACTAAAAGCCTATTACCCGTGGCATAAGAAAAAGTTCCACGAGTTTTTAGTTGATATATATCTATTTACTAAAACTTGATAAAAAACGTAAGAATTCAACAACTCCCTCACCATCTTCCTTATCAGTAATAAAGTCTGCATTATACTTTAATACATCAACAGCATTTTTCACTGCAACTTTAATATCAGCAACTTTAAACATACTTAAGTCGTTCTCTCCATCACCTATTACAACTATTTTTCCATTTAAATTAAAACGCCTAATAAATTTTAATATACTACTACCTTTATCTATATTTTTTGGCAATATCATTAAATTATTACGATTCCATTCTATCTTAGCGTTAGATACCTTATTTAACACATCAAAGTATTTGGAAGCTTCATCTACATAAATTATAACTTCCCCTAAAGAAAATTTAACTTTATTAGCTTCTAAAAATTTCACCACATCTTCCCTAACCTGGAACCAGTCATCATCAACATTCAATATTCTCTGATTATTATAAATAAAAATAGCCCCATTTTCTAGAATCCATCCAGTTGGTTCTAGTCCCTTTGCTAATCTCTTTATAAATTTCTCTTCTCTACCAGTAACTATAAAAATAGGATTTTTTTTCTTAAATTCATTTATAAAATTTTTAACATTATCTTTAATGAAAAAATTATCCTTCTTATCACTTAAAGTTCCGTCATAATCGCAGAATATTAAATACATTTACAAGTTAAAGTTATAATTAAGCCTCAATAAAATTTCCTTCATCTTTAACGCATCCCTTTCCAACTCTGGACTTTCACATATTAGCGTTATCGAATAATTATCGCGTTTTAGTATTTCTCTAGCTAAAGGTTCAAAAGGCGGAGTGTTATAAGATATCGGCAAATGTCTATCAACATACCTACCTTTACTTATATCTAGTGCTTCAAAATGGCTATTAATATGAGATAATTTTAACTCTTTAGTTAATAAATCTAAAATATATCCATAATCAATTTTACCACCTTGCCTAGCAAAAGTATGAGCCCAGTCAATATAGGGGATAACATTCTCTACCTCCTTCGAAATTCTTATTACCTCTTCTAATGACCCAAACGCAGACTCCTTAGCCATGGTTTCTACTCCAAACTTTACATTTTTTATACCCTCATCTTTAGCCTTATCTACTATTTCAATTAAAGACTCCTTTACCATATTATAACATTCCTCAGGGGAATATTTACCGTAAAATGCAACGTGAATTGCTATAGCATCAGCACCCATTAATTCTGCCCTATCTGCAGATTCAAGTATTCTCTGTTTAGATGCTTTTCTTTTAGACTCGTCTTCAGAACAAAGATTAATGAAATAAGGAGCATGTACTGAAAGCCTTATACCTAGCCTCTTAGCCTCTTCACCAACCTTCTCGGCCATTTGCCTTGACATTCTGACTCCTTGAACGAACTCAACTTCCATTGCATTTAAACCGAGCTCCTTAATAACCGATAGTGCTTCTAAAGTTCCTTTTTTAGCTGCTGCATGTGGAATTCCTGCTGGTCCTAGATAAATTTTTACTGCCATTATGTATCACTAACCTTTCCTAATTGTTTTATAATTTCCTCAGATATCATCTTTTGGACTTTTGTATAATAAGATTTAGGCAGCTCTACTCTAGGTCTAAAATCCGAAAACTCTTTTGGGATTCCAGCCTCCCAGCTTGGGACTATATGTATGTGAGTATGAAATATTACCTGCCCTGCACTCCTTCCTATATTGCTTACAACTCTTATTCCATCAGCTTTCATTGCCCTAATAACTGCATTTCCAATAAGCTTTATTATTTCCCCTATTTTTTGCAAATAGATCCCATCTACTTTTAATAAGTCCTCAAAATGCTTGTTGGTAGCTATTAAAGTATGTCCAGGTGCTACTGGATATTTATCCAAAAATGAGGTAAAGTACTCGTCTTGATACACTATATATCCTTCCTCTTCTCTCTTAATAATTTTACAGAAGACGCACATTTATAATAAGATTTTTACACTAAGTTATAACCTTTAAGATTTATGCCGTATGATAGAAGATATCTACTATGGATAATTTACTTTCTCCTAAAGATTAGTATTTTTCATAACTTTCTTTCTTAGCTTATGGACTCGTAAAGCTATATGCAGAAATTTATAAGTATTTTAAATCTTAATATAACTTGTAAGAATTTTATATATATTTAAAAATTTTTATTTTTATATTAATTATTATTAATTTTTATTCAAATAGAGAATAGTAATTTTTACTATTAATCGCATATTAAAGTAGACAAAGTATAATGAATTTATACGTTTAGTAATAATAAAAATGCTCTACTAAGCTGTTAAAATTTATTAATTTATAAAATCTATATTATAAAAATAAAATATTTAAATTATATATTTAAAGTATTTACCAGAATATGTTATTATCTCTATTATGTGTTTTTTATTATATGCATAATCTAATTTTACATCACCAATTTCAATAATAAAGTTTTTTACCCTGGCAGGAATAACGTCTGGTGAAAAATTATAGCTCATTTTTCCATCTACCCTGATTGCAATAATTTTTTCGCTCTTCTCAAGATTCAAATTATTCAACTCTATTTTCATGAATAGATGGTTATACATTAATATTTAATAAGACAATAGGGCAGATAATATTTGAATGGGACTAAATGTTTACGAAATAATATTTCTCTTTATCGTTAGTTTTGTATCTAATGCAACACCCTTCTTTGGAGCCCCATACACTATAATAGCGACTACGGTTTTACTTAGAGCTGGATTTAACCTAATAGACTATCTTATCGTAGTATTCGTAACTGGATTAGGTGCTGGAGTATCAAAAATCGTAATGTATGGGATAGGCTTAGGATTAAGAAAACCATTGAAAGATACAAAGAATATGAAGTTCCTAGCGAGATTTGTCAATAACAAATCTTTTTATGTTACTTTATTTATATTGGCATTATTACCAATTTTACCTATAGATGATTATTTATTTTTAGGAGGTGGAATAGTAAAGGCACCTTTATCTAAAATGCTATCTATAACTATAATATCAAAAATAAGTAAAAGTGCAATAGAAATAGCCTTAGAGGCTGCAGGACTAATAGTAATAGCACAGCATACTAGAGCATTTGGAATAACAGAAGTTGAGTTAGGAATAATATCTTCTATTGTGTTTGTAATATTGGGTATTCTATTATTCAAGTTAGATTGGGAAAAGTATTATACGAGGGCTGAAGAAATATTAAGGGACTTTAAAAAAAGGTTGAAAATATGAAAATATTTGAGTCTAAGAAGTTTAGTGTTCACTTAGAAAAATTCCTCCTACCTAACGGAAAAGAATATGAGACTGCCTATATAAGGCATAGAGGCTCAGTCATAATAATACCATTTCTAGATAATGAGACAGTATTAATGATAAGGCAATATAGGCCAATTGTAAATAAATGGCTATTGGAATTTCCTGCAGGGACAATAGAGGAGAATGAAAAAGTAGAAGAAACTGCAAAGAGGGAATTAATAGAAGAAACTGGTTATCTCGCAGAGGATATAAAAATAATACACTCGTATTTCGTATCCCCTGGTACATCAACTGAGAAGATGTATATTGCAATAGCTAATGAACTTAAATTTATAGGAAGCAAACCTGAATCTTACGAGCTAATAGAATTAATGCCTATTAAGATAGCTAAGATTAAGGAATTAGTAAAGCGAAAAGAAATAGAAGATGGTAAAACGTTAGTAGCAATACTATTTCTACTTAATAATCTCTTGTAAATTTATATACTCCCCTAATAAAATAGGCTCTTCTCTTAACGTCCATTTTCTAGCCCTTGCTTCCCTAAGTTTCTCTACAACAAAACTCCAGCCTTCTAAGTCTGGGACTTCATATATCACTACAAATTCATCATCTAAAATTCCAAAAGAGTAAGTGGTATAAGATCTAATACCGTATTTATTATATTTTGAAGCAATTTCAGCATGCTCTTTTATCAATTCTCTCCTCTCGTCGAAAGGTAGTAGGTACCATTCAGGGGATTTTTTCATAGGATAGGCTACGAAGTATCTTAATGGTTCCCTCTTAATATAAGATAATAAGTCCTTTGATTCCGAATATTCAAAATAAGGCGAAGGTTTAAATATAGAAATTAATCCAATATTTTCCTTAAAATACCCTTTCCCAATAGATAATATATTATACTTAAATTCAATAAAATCACGAGTATTGTAAGAAGATATCCAGTATAGGAGATCTGAATTATGCCTAAGAGAGATATATCTCTTTAAAACTACTTTTTCAGAAAAAGCCTTCTCCACCTCTAATAAATTACTAATTATACCCTTCTTCTCGGAATATGATAAATTCCACCAATTACTATTAAATTTTAACGAGCTTATATACATATACACTGAACTAGACATTGACAACACTACCTCTATATACTTGATTAAAAATTAAAAACATAATGAACAAAATTTTTATAACAGGACCTCCTCGTGTAGGTAAGACTACAATCATAGTTAAGCTTATAGAAGAATTAAAGAAGAACAAAAGAGTCAAGATCGGTGGATTTTATTGCCCAGAAGTGAGGGTAGGTGAAAAGAGAATAGGATTTAAAATAGTAGATATTTCTAGTGGTAAGGATGTATGGCTAGCTAAAGAAGAAGAGGGTTTTCCTAAAGTAGGGAAATATCATATTCTTATTGACGAAGTTAAAAATATTATAGACGAAATTTTTGTATCAATCCAAAATTCTGAACTGATAATTATAGACGAAATAGGTCCAATGGAATTAAAGATAAATGAATTAAAAAATATTATAGATTTTTCAATAAATTCTAGTAAGCCACTGATTGCAGTTTTGCATAGAAGCCTAGTAGAGAAATTTAGAAAATATAAGGTAATTTACGTTACATATGAGAATAGAAAAAATATCACTTCTACTTTATTACATGAATTAGAAAATATAATAAAATAGCTTAGGAGATACAATTACATTGATTCAGTTTATATATAGTTGTATATAGTACTATATAATTATCAGATATTATATATATTATGTAGAATATCTTTTTAAATATAATCTTCTTCAAATATCGCATGAATAGGAGAGAATTCTTAAAGATAGCATCCCTAGTTTTAGGTTCTAGTATCCTCTCGGCTACCGTAAGTATAAAAACTTTTCGAGAATACTTTACTAACTACACTACAGACTCCTCAAATAATAGTATCCAGAAAGTTATAGACAGTGGTGATATTGGATACTATTTCCTAATATACGTTGATGGTTTATCTCCAGTATTCATAGAGAAGTTCAATCCCCCAAATATAATGAATATAATAAGTGAAGGGACGTACTTCCCTAATGCTTACGTAGGACACTTAACATCAAATACTATAGTTAGCCATGCGGTAGGTAATGCAGGATTATTCCCTTCAAGGTGGGGGATCGTAGATTATGGTTGGAGAAACATATATGATGATCCAGATCTAAATCAAATAGTCCCGGAATATAAAGCGGTAAATCCTGGAGATTACTCGTTAATAGTAAATTATGATTTACCATCAAAAATAAGGAGACATTATGAATATGATTTACCATCATTTCCACTTTGGTTAAAATCGACCTTTCAAGACGCCCTAACTGTAGGAATTTCAACAAAGCAGTATATGGCTACGTATCTAGCAAACATGGATATTAGAATTATGGGAAAAACTACACAAGATGGGTATATTGTGCCTTATTATCAATTAGGCAAGGCAGACGGTTTAGTAAATGATGTAACAATAAAAAGTAGTGATTTGCTTACGATGGGAGATAACTGGGTAATTAAAGTTGTAGAGAGAATTTTAGAAAACTTAAGACCTAGATATATGCTCATAAACCTTCCGGATGTAGATTTAAACGCCCACATAAACGGAGGTCCCGGAAGCCTTGATAGTATGTATCAGCCTGTAATGAATGCAGACAAAGTTATAGGTGAATTAATTAATAAACTAAAGACTTTGGGTATTTATGATAAATCCCTAATTGTAATTACTGCAGATCATGGATTTTCAACAAATTATGATTATATAGACCCTAATCAAATATCTAACGATCTTGCTAATAAGGGAATCAATACAGATCTCGTTAGAGGTGCCTCAGGTTACTTAACAATATGGCTTAGTAACCCAGATTTTAAAGATAACGATAAAAAGAGAACTGCAGCAAATTATTTAAAGGAGAATATACCTAACGTAATAGCAGTGTTCTATAAGGCAAGGTTTAACGTGGGAGGGAACATTATTGAAAATTACGTTCCAGTAAAGGATGACGGTAGATCTAATTATGTTCAACTTTTAAAAACTATGTTGTGTGAACAAGGGCCCGATATAATAGTATTCTTCGGAGATGAAATGAGTGCATATCCAAGTTATAAAGGAAATCATGGTGGCGCGGGTTGGCTAGTACAAAATATTCCGATAATTATTAGAGGACCTAATGTTCCAAAAGGAATGGTAGTAGAAACATTACCTTACTCCGGCCCTAGGCTTGTAGACATTGCACCAACCTTAGTAAGCTTAACTAATAGTAATGATAAGTATTTAAGTGAGTTTGATGGAAAGCCTATATTTAAAATTTAAAAGAATTCTTCCCTATCTATATCTCTTCCCTATCATAAAGCCGTAGCCTACAGAAAGGTTTGATAGAACACCTAATGCAAAGATAAAATGAATTATTGAAATTATAATATTTCCGAATAATATATAAACAAAACCAAGAATTGCAGCAATTATTATTAACACGATAGTGCCTAGCAAAAGCCTCTTCATGAATCTCTCTTCAATTCGAATGTAAGAGATTAGAGTGAAGGCGAATAATAGAATACCAATTACTGCATGAATTCCTAAATTTATGTATTGATAACCAAAGCCAAAAATATCAACTATGTAGCCTACGATTAGCTCTAGTAAAGCTAATCCATTCGATAAGAGAATATACGACTCTGTTCTCATGATTGAAAGACTAAATAATCTGATATTAATAGTTTTTCTTAGTCTAGGATGGAGAGAAGAGGGAAAAGGAGAAAGTATATTATTTCAAATTATATAATCATTGGAGATATAGAAGAAGAAAAGGCTAAAGAAATTGCTGATTTTCTAAGTAGAGTTAATATTAGAGCAATAAATTACAAGGTTATAGTAGAGGAGGTTAATAAAGTATCCTTAAGAATCTCATTAGCAGAAAATGTAGTACTTAATCTTAACAGACTGTCTTTATCTGAGATAGAAAAGATATATAAGAATTCGGAGTATATTGAGTCCAAGATCCCTATAGAATTTCATAATATTCCAGCTTATAAAGTTATAATTGAAGAACTAAATAAATTAAATTTTAATGAAAATATTAATATAAATATTTTTAAAGATTTTATTTTAATTAAATTTATTTTAGTGAATAATACTATAAGATTGAAATTGGTAAAGAACTTATTTGAAAATGTCATTTCAGAAATAATTGATAAACTACAAAAAAATTTATATTTATTTAATTTTCAAAAAAACTGTAATGTATTTATTAAGGAAAACTTCCCTGATATTATACTATATTTATTGCTAAAATGCAAATATGAAATAAGAAATGATGAAATTATAAAGAGAATATACAAAATAGGATATGAAATAAGAAATGATGAAATTATAGTAAAAAAGTTATTAAATATAAAAGAAAATCTAATATTATTAAATAATAAGAAAATTAGTAAAAAAGAGTTATATAATTTATTATTAGATTATAAAGAAGACTAGTGTATAAGTCCTAAAGTTACCGGTTAATTTAATACACTTATTCTGCTAAACAATATAGACTTAAGTCGTTAATAAGAGATAAATCCTTTTACAGTAATAAATACTTAAGTTTATATCGATTTTATCCTTGATAAAGATGACCTCTCAGCCTAGTATGCGCTATGCCCGAAAGGGTAAGAAGGTTACAAGGACATGAGCCAGAAGTATCTAAACTCGCTTGAAGGAATTCTATAACCCATCATTTAACTGAGTAGTAGATGTGTATTACATAGACCTAACTAGTATGTTAAGGATTAATGTCTATGCTTGACGATATATGGACATAAAATGATTGAGATGAAAATATAAGAGGAAAAAGTAAGAAGTACATTCTGTTCTATAATCTTTACAGCATGATAGATTAGATTTAATCTTTTAATCCCATCCACGTCTTCTTATGTAATGAGTATATCAAGTTATTTTGAATTAGATAAAAGAAAGACTAATATTAGGATAGAAACAGTAGCTGGAATAACTACATTTCTATCAATGGCATACATCCTTTTTGTTAACCCACTAATATTAACTAGTGGCTTTGAAATCGCGCTTAGAACTGCATTAGGAATACCTCCTTCTTCACCATTACCTCAATCGTACCAAGGCCTTGTCGATTTAATAAGGCTTAGCTTTACAATAGCTACCGCATTAGCTGCTGCAGTAGCTACTTTAATTATGTCATTATATGCAAAGATGCCGTTTGGACTAGCACCTGGAATGGGAGAAAATGCATTCATTGCATTTACTGTTATTCCGTCATTTACAAACGTATTAATATCAACTCATTCGCTACAAGGACAATCAGCAGCAATATTTGCAGTTTACCTTTCTTTAATTTCAGTTTTCTTTAATGGAATATTGTTCTTAATATTCTCTATTGGTGGAATAAGAGAGTTCATAATAAATTCGGTACCAGAAACCTTAAGAATTGGAATAGGAATTGGAATAGGGCTCTTCATATCATTGATAGGTCTAGCTAATATTGGTATAGTAAGGGCAGGGTCGGCGACACCTATAACTATTAATACTGAAGCGCTAGCAAGTCCTACATTTTATTTAGGAATGCTAAGTTTCTTTATCTCTGCAGTATTACTAATAGCTAGAGTTATAGGTTCATTTATAATAGCAATAATAACTACTACAGTAATAGGGGGAGTATTAGGTTATGTTAACCTTCCAGCAAGTATAATTACGCCACCAACATTTATGACATCAATTATTAATGATTTACCTACATCATTCTACCTATATTTTACTACGTTTGGAATTGGATTTCCAATTGCATTTTCACTATTCTTAGTAGACTTCTTTGATGGATTAGGAACAATAAGTGGTCTTGCAACTAAAGCTGGCTTAGTAGATACAAATAATAAGATTATTAATATAAATAAAACACTAATTTCAGACGCCTCTGCATCTATATTAGCTCCCTTCTTTGGCACCTCAACTACTGTAATATATATAGAGAGCGCAACGGGAATAGAACAAGGTGGAAGAAGTGGTCTGACTGCACTAATAACATCAATACTATTTTTCATTTCAGTTCCACTAGCACCTCTCTTTACCATAGTACCGTCATTTGCAACGGGCGGTGTTCTTATTTTAGTAGGATTATTATTCTTATCCCTAGCAGGAAAGCTAGTTATTAACAATAATATAAGCGAAGTAGTTCCTGCCTTTTTAACATTAATTTCAATACCGTTTACATATAGTATTACTGCAGGAATAGGATTTGGATTCATTTCGTATTTAATAATAAAATTAGCATTAGGAAGATTTAAAGAAATAAAACCAGGAATTATACTAATCTCAATACTATTTATAATATATTTCGCATTATTAGCAAAAGGATATTAATTTTTATTTAATATAATTTTTTATTATTTCAAATATTTAATAATTATATAAATACTCTATAAAAAGATAATAGAAAAATTTACAGAATGCGGCCGCCGGGATTTGAACCCGGGACCTCCGCCGTGGCAGGGCGGCGTCCTAGACCTGACTAGACTACGGCCGCATTTAGGTTTACAGAAAAAATACGAAGAAAAAAATATAAATTTACTTTCTCCTCGTTAGGACTATAGCTATGGCTAGAATTACAACTACAACTATTATGCCTATTATGACATAGAGTAAATTACTAGAGATTCCACCAGGGGAAGGAATAGAACTTTGCTGCTGTGGTAAACTGCTAGACGTTCCACTCTGTGCTGTTATAGTAGTTTGTGGTTGCACAGTACCATAAACTATTAGATAGTTAGACTCTGGGTCATCAAATACTACGAGCTTACCATTCATGATAAAGTAATTACTATCATTCAATTTGATTAAACTACCATTAACGATCTTATAAACTTGAATATTTGCTGATGAATTCAATAAAGTGATGTTAAACATTATATACTTACTAGGAATTTCTACAGTAACGTTTTGTGCAACAAACGTTTTACCATTAATATTTATATTAACCACCTTTACTGATTTCGGGACTACAATACTAACATTATGTGCTTGATTATTAGTAGTTACGAGAACTACTTTACCACTACCATTAATATAAATATTCACTATTACTCCAGCTACGTTATTTACATACACATTATGTATAACCTCTACATCCCCAGTACTTTCTACTTCTCCCTTATCATTAATAATAACTATAACTTGATTTCCATTTACATATGCCTTAGCTGAAGAGGATGCCTTCGAATATTTTGCGCCTATTACCTTAACAATCTTTAACTCTCCAGCCTTTAAATCTCCATAAACTGCCTTTATTAGGCCTTTTTGAGATAATACTCCGCTTAAGAAAACATCGTGAACATAAGCTACTGGTGTACCATTAACTCCATAAAATGATATAGTTATAAACTTAGTATCGATATCTAAGACTGACTGTAAAACACCTAAATGTAACGAAAATGAGCCTTTACCCTCACCACTCCATAATATTGCAGGTAATAAAGTTCCATTAAAGTACGCTTCAACTACATTCATATTATTACTACTTAAATTTACATAAGATCCGTTAATTTCACTACTTGAAATATATGGAGCGTATTTTCTAGGATAATTTAATTGTATAACAGTTTGGGAATCTCTTGAGAATTTACTACTTACTGTTATCTCTTGAAGATAAATGCTTAATGACTTAGATATTTTTGAGGAAAGTGTCACTGTAAAGCTAATATTAACGAATTTTGTCCCATTTAGAAATTGTAGGACTAAGTTTGCAGAGGAATTAATATATACATAGGAATTTATCTTTGTTGCATTAAAACCTGCCCAAACTAGCTGAGTAGAATTACCCTCGATCAATATTACTCTAGCCAGATAGGGTAAGTTAGTCTTCAGACTGAATAATAATCCATTTACTATTGAAATGTTTATGTAACCTTGATGTTGAAGAGACTTACCTAAAGAGGTAATAGTATATAGTGTTTGATGTTGAAGAGACTTTATCACTCCCTTTTCATCAGAAGTATAATTAACTGTAGCAGTAGTATTCGAAACGTAATATATTGTCGAATATCCTACATTAGTTTGTTGAGATAAAATTCCACTAATATATTTCTGATATAGAACCTGATACCCTGTACTACTAACTGCAGAGCTCGATATTATTATCGGCGTAATAGAACTTAATACTAATGCAATGGAAAGCATACACAATATTCTTACTATCATTGAATTCATATGATGCTGAAAAAATCTCATCCTTATATATCTAACCGTATTAAAAATCATTTCACTGATGAAATTACAATTAATGTACTATACTAAAGTCTTTTTCAGATATTTTAGAAATAGGCTTCCATCCTAGAGCTATTGAAACTAAAGTCCCTATTAGTACTACTAGTAAATTAATCCCCAACGCTATCATACCTATATACAAAGGACCTAAAGGTGTAGAGAACAGCGAAGTTCTTAGTGGTCCAAAATTATTAGCAAAAAGTGCAAGTATTATTCCAGAAGTTAATCCAACAGCCCAGCCTGCTAGAAGTGCTTTACTGTTCATTTTATTAGTATATAGCCCTATGAATATAGATGGTAAAGTTTGTAGTATTATTATACCTCCTAATAATTGAAGCTGTATTGCATAGGTCGGAGGTACTATAAATACGAAAGCTAAAGCTATGAACTTAAATATTGTAGAAATCCATTTAGCAAGGTTCGCTTCTGAACTTGGAGAGAGATTAGGTTTAAATTCCTTTATAACATTCCTAGCTAATAGATTTGCTACTGCTATTGCCATTATTGCTGCGGGAACTAATCCACCTACAAATATTCCTAAAAGCGCAATTCCAACAAACCAATCTGGCATAGTATATGCTATTAAACCGGGAACAGTCAATAGACCATGTAAAGGATTCTGAAGAACTAAATTTAATGCATCCGGAACTGCATATATTAAGATTCCAAATAACGCTAGAAGGGCTAACCCAACTCCATATATTGATAAGAAGGAAGTTGCATACTTTAATCTCTTTTCGTCTTGAGAACTTAATGAGCCGTTTATTGAGTGAGGGTATAAGTATAATGCTAATGCGCTACCTATTGCAGTAGAGATATACGCAGAGAATAGTAGGGAATTAAGTTGGGCATAATTTATACTCCTATTAACTCCATTAATAACTTGATTTACTTGAGCGCTAAGGGTTTGAGAGTTTTGAAAGGCTAATGAAAACCCTCCCGTAGATAAGGGTACGTATATAATTGGTACAAGTACTGTAATCCATATTAGAATATCTTTAAAGATCCCAGTTAAAGCTGCACCCCTTAACCCACTCGTAAAAGTAAATGCAGCCAAGACTATAAATGATATTAGTAAGGCTAGATCTGATACTAGTGTAGAATTTCCAAGATTAAGACCTAAAAGTAATATAGCAAGAACTGCCTGCATACCTACTATTTGTAATGCAATGTAAGGAAGTTCAGCTACTGCACCAGTTATTGCAACTGCTATAGATAATGCCCTACTATTAAATCTATCTTTTATAAAATCAGAAGCGGTAACATAATTCTTATTTCTACTAACAACCCATAATCTAGGCATTGTAAGTAATGCAATTCCAAAAGTTAGTGCAACATATGGAACTGCAAAGAAACCGTAGGGTCCAGAAGCTAAAACAGTTGATGGAACTGCGACGAAAGTATATGCAGTGTATAAATCTGCACCCATTAAAAACCACACTATTAATGTTCCTAATCTTCTACCTGCAAGCCCCCATTCATCTAGCCTATTAAGATCTCCTTTCCTCCATCTAGATCCATAAAATCCTAAAAACGTAAATATGGCGAAAAGAATTACGAATACAGTAAGCGTTAATATACTGACATTAAACATATTACTCACCTCTTTCTTTCAGAAACATAAGAAACAATAAAATACCCAATTGCTGCAACGAATAGTAAAAGTATTTGATACCAGTAGAAGAAACTTAAGCCAGCCAGCCTTGGTTCAACATTATTAACTATTTGTGGGATAAAGTATAATAAAGCTATAATTATTGTTATTATTAATATAAAAATAGAAAATTTATAATTACTTCCCTTATTTGGCATAATGTTAGTTATCTAGAATAATTAATAAGCGCTATTTTAAATTACTATTGTAGAGAGATATATACATAACGAGAAAAATTATAATTATGCATCCTTTGCACTAGTAGCTTAATTTATTTTTCCTTAAAGCAAAATTTAGTATATATGAATCCTACATTAACGAGAATAAGGAAGTTGTGGAAATTCTCTGTTCTTAATAATGAGAAGTTCTGGGATAATGTTGCATCAGAATTAATTTGGTTTAATAAATATACTAAAGTCTTAAAATCTAATCATCCTTATTACGAATGGTTTCCTGATGGAAAAATTAATATTACTTATAACATATTTGATGCACATCCTGAAAGAAAAAACAAAGCTGCACTGATTTGGGAAAGCGAGATTGGTGAGAGTAAAATCCTTACTTATGACCAGCTGTATAAGCAAGTTATGTCTTTAGCTAACTCATTATTGGAAATTGGGATAAAGAAAGGTGACGTAGTTACAATATATATGCCAATGATACCAGAAGCCATGGTCTCAATGCTAGCATGTGCGAGAATAGGTGCAATACATAATGTAGTTTTTGGAGGATTTGGATATCAAGCACTTAGAGAGAGAATTGTATCTTCAAATTCAAAACTAATTATTACTTCAGATGTTGGATATAGAAGAGGAAAGGAAATTAATTATATCGAAAACGTTATTAAAGCGATAGAGGGACTTAATGTTAACGTCATAATTTTAAATAGAGCTGATAAAAGGTCAAAAAATTTTTATGATTTTAAAGATTTAATAAAAAGAAATAAGAAAGTAGAAGCAGAAAGAGTAGAATCAACACATCCATTGTTCATACTTTACACCTCTGGAACTACTGGAAAACCAAAAGGCGTAGTACATGCCACTGGGGCTTATACAGTATGGGCTTACTTTCATGTTAAATGGTTATTTAACTTTCAAAATGATGATATCTTCTTTTCACTGCCAGATATAGGGTGGATTAATGGACATTCTTACAGTACTTACGGTCCACTCTTAAACGGAGCTACATTATTATGGTATGAAGGTGCACCAGATTATCCAGATCCAGAAATTTGGTGGAGGCTTGTAGAGAAGTATTCAGTTACATATATGTGGGTTGCCCCAACTGCGGTTAGGCTATTAATGAAATATTACGAGAAAGTCAACTATGATATAAGTAGTTTAAAGATGATAGTTAGCGCAGGCGAAATATTAGGAATAGAACCTTGGAAGTGGTTAGTAAATCTAACTAATCAAGAGACTTATATTATAGAAACATGGGGTCAGACAGAAAACAGTGGATTTATAACATCACCTGGCGGATTCTTTATTAATGGAATATATTACAAGCTTGGCTCTGTAGGACATCCATTACCTGGTATAGAGGTAACAATAGTGGATGATAACGGAAGAGAGCTACCACCAAATGAAAAGGGCTATATAGTTATAAAGAGATCTGCACCAGCATTCATGATCTCGTTATGGAATGACGATGAAAGATATAGAGAATATTTTAGTAAATATGGTGTGTATTTTACTGGAGATTATGGTTATATTGATGAAGAAGGATACGTTTATGTACTCGGTAGAGTAGATGATGTAGTAAAGATAGCTGGTCATAGATTAAGCCCAGCAGAGATAGAGAATATTATACTAGAAAATAACAAAGTAGCGGAGGCTGCAGTTATAGGTGTACCAGATGTAGAAAAAGGAAATGCATTAGTAGCATTTGTTGTATTAAAGAAAGACTATAAACCTTCTGAAGATTTAAAGAATGAAATAATAAGAAGTATTAGGGAAAAGTTAGGACCCATTGCAGTAATTAGGAATGTCTTCTTCTTAGAAAGATTGCCTAAAACAAGAACAGGGAAAATAATGAGAAGAGTTCTAAGAGCAGTTCTTACTAATAATGTATTAGGAGACCTATCTACATTAGAGGAAGTAGAGGCATTAGAAGAATTAAGAAAAGTTTTACTTAAATGAACTCAATTATATTTTTCTCTATTTTAGGCCTCGATGTTGAAAGACCCTCTATAGTAAAACACGGCTGTTCGCCTTTCTGCTCATGCATCTTCTGGTGTTCTAAGGCTTTGGTAATTGGCATTATTTCTCCATCTAATTTACACTTTACTAGAACCTCTATAACATATGCAACTGGCCACGATTGAGTAGGATAACTTGCCGGCATTGCTGGAGGTTTTTGAAATGGGAGCTTATTGCTCATTATTTATTACTCTCTTAACTAATATTAAAGTATTACTATGAGAGAAAAAACTTGAAATTTATTTATTATAAAATTATCTTCAAATAATTTTTTAAGGATAAGATCGCATAAGAGTTTAATGATATTCATCATTGATCTTAACTACCTTCCATTTCATACTGAGGAGGAATTAAAGAGCCTCACCTTGCAAATTATACAAGCCTACAGTATTCTAAATAAAAGGGGGTATAAACTAGTCTTATCAATAAACCAGAATGTCAAATATCTAGATTATTTAATAAGAAGGATAGAAAATACAAAGATTTTCTTAATTAGAGGAAGTCTTAAATACTCTTTAAGTGTCTTTGGTATAACTAGACCACTCGTTCTAGATCCCTATGCATTAAGAACTTTAAAGGAAGAGGATCTCTACTACTTTAATGGAATTATAATCGGCGGAATAGTAGATAAAACGCCTAAAAAAGGAATAACTACTTACTTAACGAGAATGAGTTTACCTAATGTACAATCTAGAAAAATTGAATTAAGAGGGTCTAGATTAGGTGTACCTAACACCATAAATGGTATAGTTAGTTTAATAGTGAAAACAAGAGAATTAAATAACTTAGAGAAAGCGATAAAAGAAGTACAATCTAAAAGAGAAGCAAGAGTTAGGGCAGCTTCAGAAATTAATAAATTAAAAAATTTTGATTGTAATAAAATTTTTAAAAAGCTTGAGGAGCTAAAAGAATGGTTAAATATAGATTACAATGATTTTTATAAAATATTATCAAGAACTAAATATAGACCTTGTATAAAATTATTGAAAGAAATTGGATAAGACTTAAAAATTATCCTTTTAACATTCCAAAAGATGGGGATTATAAGAGATGCATTGCTAGGGTTTTTATCAAGACTTGCCACCACACCTTTTTCACTACTATTTGCATTCTTAATAGCTGCATCACTATCTCATCAATCAATAGAAGCTTTTGGAGAATGGCAAACCTATTACGTAATATTTTCTTCATTTCTAACGATACCTGCAGATACTTTATCAATAATATCAGTAAGATATACTGCAGAAGGAAAACCAATGGGAGGGGTAATTATCTTACAACTACTCTTTGCTACTATCTCTACAATATTAGCCCTCTTTTTAGGAATGAATACAGTAATACCAATGATAATATCTTATTACATCTTGAGAACAGTATTGGCGATTACTCAAGGTACTAAACCATTATTGGTCAATTTAAGTAATATCATGTTTCAAATAGGTAGATTAGTGTCTGCAGTCATTCTTCTATATATCTATAACCTTTCAATTTTAGCACCCTCACTTGCATATTCTATAGGTTATATTTTGCAGATATTATTTGTTCTAAAAAATATTAAAGGTAATTTAAAGATAGATTTTAAAATAGCTATTAAAACTTTGAAAAATTCAATAGTTATAATATTTGAAAGGCTTCAGTATATAATTGAAGGGACAATAGTATTATTCCTCCTCTTTATTGGTGGATTTTATCTGGTAGCATTTTATGAGGCCGCAATTGTAGTTTCCAGTGTTGCAACATTGTCAGGAGCAGCTAACGTTGGAGTAATCAAAAGCGCTATAACTAATAAAGATAATAGATTTTATGATTTAATAAAATTAATAATAGGAATAATAGGAATAGTTACATTAGGTGTTATTACTGGTGCAACTTTCTTAATTCATCTTATAAGAGAAGTTTATTCAATTATAACACCTGCAGTATATCTACTCACAATATCTACCTCATTTAGAGTTTTTTATGCGACGCTATATAATTATTTAATAGCAATCGATGAGAAACTCTCTATAGAGAAATCCGATCCCTTTAAGAGCGTTACTGGTAGGATTCTAAGGAAGAATATGTTTTTCTCAGCTACAGCAACATTAACCACTATGATAATTATTTTAACATTTAAATTACAAAATAATATCTTATATACAATAATTGTGGCATCCGTTCCTCTGTTAATAACATCATTTTTTATGATAATTAGTGTTTATTCTGCATTAAGAGATAAATATAACTTTAAGTTACCCAGGAGTGAATGCTATATTGTTACTTTGACAACGTCTTTACTTTCAATTATATTCACAATGTTTTTTAATACTCCAAGCATATTACCGCCTTTAATTTCTGTATCAATATATTTAATCATACTTTACATATTTAACCAATTTTATAAATCCCTTCTAAATAATATGTTTAAAAGAGCATTACTAATCTTAAAAAATATTTTAAAAATATAATATTAAATATTATTAAATTTTTCTTTATAAATTTTAAAAATATCATCTGTTATCAAATGTAAATATATTTGAGTTGTCTTTATATCCTTATGACCTAAAAGCCTCTGAACTACTGGAAGTGGTATTCCTTTCTTAATTGCAACGGTTGCGAAAGTATGCCTTAATATATGAGGTCTTAGTTCTACTCCTACCTTTTTACCTACCCGTTTAATAGCTTTATATAGAGCTTGATAAGAAATATCGAATAATTTCTCGCCTTTAACAGTTGGTAAATATTTTTTAAGAAGATCTGCAGTTCTATCTGTAAAGAAAACAACCCTTTCTTCTCCGTTCTTAGTATTTCTTACTACTATCATCCTTCTCTCAATATCTATATCACTCTTTTTCAGTGTAAGTAATTCTTTAGAGCGCAAACCAGTATCTATTAAAAGGCTTAAAATGACTCTATACTTTAGAGACCTACATGCACTTAATAAACTACTTATGTAACTTTCACTTACTATCTTTGGCTCTTTTCTTCTCACTTTGGGTAATGTTGGCTTAACGTTAACTCCTAACCACTTAAGAAACCTTTTAACTGCAATAACATAACTTCTTATTGTAGTATTTCTTGCCCTCCTCGCATCATCTAAATTCTTTATTTTTCCTTCTCTATTAAGAAGATCCAAAATCCATCTATTTAAATCTTCTGATGTTACTAGCCTAGGATCTTTCTTTATAAAATTTAAGAAGTCTTTAACTGCAGTACTATAAAGCTTTATAGTTCCTTCACCTGCCCCTGCTGCAGTTAACGCTAACACGAAATTATTATAAGGGTCACCATCTTTTGGCGACTCACCAAGCTCTAGTTTCACAGTAATTAAAGTAAAAATGATAAGATTAAAAGGTGTATTATTCAATAATATTTCATGAGATTATTAAGCGGAGATGATTTAAAGGAGTTATTAAAGCCAGAGATTGCTGTCGCAGCAGTAAAAAGAGCTTTTATCTCCTTATATGAAAAAAAGGTAGTTCAAGTTCCTAGACTAGTTCTTAGTGTTAGTAACAATTGGTGGGGTTTTATGATATCTCACACTGAAGAATATCTAGTTACTAAGATAGTGAATGTTATTGAAGAAAATAAGAAGAGGAATCTTCCCTCAGTACAAGGTATAGTAGTTTTACTGGACGTAAAGGACGGTAGGCCTTTAGCAATAATGGATGGAACAGTATTAACTGCAATAAGAACATCTGCTGCTAGTATTCTGTCCACAGAAATTGCACTAGGTAAAAGAAATATTGGTACCTTAGGAATAATTGGGGCTGGAATGGAAGCAGAGTACCATGCTATACTTGCACAGGAATATTTTAAAATTAACAAATTATTAATAACAGCAAGGAAAAATCATTATAAACTAGCCCAAAAGGTTGGTGGAGAAGCTGTTGAATTAGAGAAACTCCTTAGAGAGTCTGATGTAATATTTAGTACTACTTCTTCTACAACACCAGTAGTTTTAGGAAAATTACTTAAAGACGATTTTCACGTAGCTAGCATAGGCGCACATACTCCCGAAGCTAGGGAAATTGACGATGATACTATAATGCGGAGTAAAACATATTTTGTTGATAGTTTAGAAGCCGTTTCTAAAGAAACAGGAGATTATATTGAACCTTATAAAAAAGGAATATTAAAAAGTGTTAAAGTCTTAGAGATAGGCGAAATACTAGCTAAAAACATTAAGATTGAGAGACCATCTATTTTTAAGACCGTTGGAGTAGCTAGTGAAGATAATTTCGCTGCTAGATTTGCATATGAAGAGGCTCTAAAGAGAAATGTAGGAATTGAGTTCACCTTCTAGCTTTCCAAATAGTTTCAGGGTTATTAGTAATCTTATTTATCCATAATGCGATGACAAACAGTAATGATGATAATCTATTCAGATATACTACGTGAACTTTTTTAGACTTGTTCTGCCTATAAAGACTAACAACCCTTCTCTCAGCTCTTCTACATACAGTTCTTGCAAAATGTGCAAAAGATGCCGCAAGGTGGCCATTTGGAATTATAAAGTTAGATAATGGTGGAATATCTTGAGAGAGTTTTTCTATCTCTCCCTCTAAGAATTTCACTCTCTCATAAGTGAATCCGACATCGAAGCCTACAATTTCTGATGAAATGGAAAATATATCAGACTGTATCTTCTCTATTACCTCTTTTAGCTGAGGAAACAATGAAGATAAAATTCCTAGAACAGAATTAAGCTCGTCTAAATCGCCAATCGCCTCTATGATTATATCATCCTTCCATATGTCTCCAATTTGGGGAAGCGAAGTAAAACCTTCATCTCCTTTTCCCGTATACCACTTCATGCCCAACACTTTATAATTTTATTAAATAATATGCAAATAATATATATCCTATACCATTTAGGATATCCATTAGAATTAAAATAAAATCTCTTAAAAATAAAGTATAAATTAGAATATACAATCCTAAACCTAAAAAAGTTATAGTGAGTATATAAATAGAGAATACATATATTTCGCCTGTACCGATTAGAAACTTGAAGACTTTTGAACTACCAGTAATTGCATATATTATTCTCTCTAAGCCAAGAATCAAACTCAATATATAAAATGGATATGGACTAAATCCAAATATTATTTGTGAAATATCAAATCTACCAAAAATAATTAACCAAAAGGCCGATATTGTCATTAATAATCCTAAGCCTAAACTCTTAATTCTATTCTTTAAATTCTTACTGACATCGGCCATTCCATTACACCTATAAATTTTTCTCCTAATTCTAAATCTATAAGTTCACCAATTAAAAGACCACCTAAAAGTCCAAGAATTAATCCGCTGGTACCCAAGAGGGAATATCCTAATAAACTCCCTAATCCACTCCCTAACATTTTACCTATGTATTTATCGTTAACCTCATATATTATTGCATAATCTTTCCCACCTATTTTACCTTCTAGACTTAATGAGTAAGCAAGGTCAGCTAAACTCTCTTTAAGTTCTGTAAGGTTACCATTATATAATACTAGATAATACTCATAATTATCTTTTTTATTAAAATATATAGGAATAAATCTATGTTTAACTAATACCTTTAATGAGTTCCCCTTATTAGTGGTTGACCTAACTTTAATTAGTATTTTGTACATCAATAAATAGTTACAGAAATTCGAGTTCAAAACTTCAACTTTTAAACAGAGTAATACTTATCATAAATCTGTGAGGCTAAATAATGGAAAAGGTAAGTATTATGCAATAGCGAACATAGATGAACTTGAACTCCCAGAAAATATAATTAAATCTGATTTTCATGAACATATCTCTAATGCAGTAGATGAGGTACTCAATAAGATAAGAAATTATCTTTCTAAAAATGGGATTATTGGAAAATTCCATGCATCAGTAAATGTGTTTACAAGAGATGATATATCACCCAGACTAATTCAAACGATAAATACTAAAATAGTCGTCAAGAATAATTTAGATGATGGAAAAGTTATCTGAATCCATAGAAAATTATTTAAAAGAAATTTACCAACTCGAAGAGATTAAAGGTTACGTAAGAGTTATTGATTTAATTAACACATTAGATATATCCCCTGGAACTGTGAGCAAAATACTAGATAAATTAGAAAAGTTAGGATTAATAGAGAGAAAAAACAGAAAAATATTACTAACTGAGGACGGAAAGAAAATAGCTCAAAAGCTTATAAGATCGCATATGATCTCTGAAAGATTATTAACCGATATTTTAGGAGTTGATTGGATTAGGGCACATGAGATAGCACATAAATTAGAGCATATATGGCCAGATGACGTACTCGATAGAATTGATGAAATATTAGGAAGACCTAAAACCTGTCCGCATGGTCATCCAATACCGGGAAGGATAAAAATTAAAGGAATTCCACTTACAGAGGCAGAGGAAAATAAAGATTATTATGTAATGTTGATCGTTAAAGAACGTGAAGATATCCTTAGAGAGTTAGATAGAATAGGTATAAAGCCAGGTGTAAAAATTAAGATATTAAAGAAATCTGGAGACAGAATTGATGTTATGATAAATGATTCCATAAAAAGTATAAATAACAGAATAGGAGAGCAAATCATAGTTAATAATGAACTTGAGAGAAACTGATTATTATATACAAAAGGTATTAGAATTCTCTGATCCTTATAATGCTCTGAAAGAGAAGATAAGGATAAAGAATAATTTCATAATTGCCGAAAATAGAAAATTTAGAGCTCAAAAGCCATTATTAATAGCAGTAGGCAAGGCTTCTTTTAAAATGGCGAAATTCTTTATAGAGAGAATAAAGGTTAGAAGAAGTATTTTAATAAAACCTAAAGGAAGTCCAAAAGTTACTTTAGAAAACACAGAGATCATTGAAGCTCCACATCCCATCCCTGATGAAGATAGTATAAGGGCTGCCCAGATTGTACTAGAAACCTTACGTGATGAAGATTACGATTTACTACTCTTCTTAATATCTGGTGGAGCTTCTTCCATGTTAGAATTGAGTAATATGACGCTCGAAGAGCTAAGAGATCTTTATAAGAAACTTATCGAATCCGGAATTTCAATTAATGAGATAAATATTGTAAGAAAACATGTTTCTGAAATAAAAGGGGGAAAATTAGCACTAAAATCTAAATCGCCTATACTTACATTAGCAGTAAGCGATGTGCCAGGTGATGAAATAAGTAGCATCGGAAGTGGGCCTACGGTACCAGACTTAAGTAGTATAGAGGATGCGAGAAAAATTCTAATTAGACTTAATCTTCAAAATTACTTAAAATACTTAAAAGAAACTCCAAAATATTTAAATAATTCTTATTATCATATTATTTTAAATAATTTTGAAGTTCTAAAGAAACTAGCAAGTCTCCATAAAAACTCATTTATACTGTCCTCAGAAATTAGTGGAGATGCAAGATCATTAGGCGAGTTCCTCGCATCAATATATAATTCTACAGAAATTTATGGAATTCCATTTAAGAAGCCTTATTTATTATTAGCAGGAGGAGAACCAGAAGTAAAATTACTAGGTAAGGCAGGAAAGGGTGGAAGAAACGGGGAAACATTATTAGGTTTCGCTAAAAGAAAAAGAGTTAGAGGTAAATTTAGATTTTACGCTATAGCGACTGATGGAATAGACGGAAATAGCGAATATGCTGGAGGAGTAATTGATGAAAATTTTAACGTATCAGTTGAGACTATAGAGGAATATTTATCAAACCATTCTAGTTATGAGCTGTTAGAAAGATATAACGCTGTTATAAAAACTGGTTATACTTTTACAAATGTTAATAATATTTATTTATTATTAGTAGAATGAGAACTTCTGATTTTCCTTTGAAGAGCTAATAAAGCTCTAGCTACTGCCTCTGGCCTTATGGGGCAACCAGGTACGTAAAGATCTACTGGAATACCTAAATCTTCTGGTAATACCGTATTATACGAATTCCAAAATATTCCACCATCTAATATACAAGCCCCTAATGATATCACATATTTTGGTTCTGGCATTTGATCATAAACTATTTTAGCAGCTCTACCCATCTTTCTAGTTAACGTGCCCTCTAATATTAGTAAGTTTGTTTGCCTAGCTGAGGAGAAAGGTAACATTCCATATCTCTCTGCATCAAATCTAGCTGCAGCAAAAGCACCGAATTCAGTCCCACAACAGCTAGTAGTTAAGTGGGGTGGCCATAATGCAAAAGAGATACCCCAATCAATAATTGATCTTATAGGAGTTTTATTAATTAGCCACTGTGCCGCTTTCTTAGCAGCTTCATTCAAATTTCCAACTAACACTAAATCAGCCAAACATTTTCACCCAATATATATATATCCCCTAAAGGAATAATAAACTCATCATTAAATCAGCGATCACCTCATTCTTCACAGTTCATTTATATCTTCAAGACACGAAATAAAAGTTTTGAACAAGATCTTATTAACGTGAAAGTATAGATTAAAGAAATGAATGAAAGATTATTAAATAGTAAAAGCTCGTATTTAAGAGAAGCAGCAAAGCAACCAGTAAATTGGTATACATGGTCTGAGGAGGCTTTTGCGAAGGCTAAAGATGAGGACAAGCCTATATTAGTAGATGTAGGGGCTTCGTGGTGTCATTGGTGCCATGTAATGGATGAAGAAACTTACTCAAATCCTGAGGTAGCGGAATTAATAAACAAGTACTTTATTCCAATAAAGGTTGATAGAGATGAAATGCCAGACTTAGATAGAAGATTACAATCAGCAGTATCGATAATTACTGGAGAGTCAGGTTGGCCTTTAACAGTATTTATGACCTATGATGGAAAAGTATTCTTTGGTGGTACTTATTTTCCGCCTGAAGATAAATTTGGAAGACCTGGTTTTAAAAGATTATTAACTGAGATAATTAGATTGTGGAAAGAAGATAGAAATAAGCTACTCGAATTAGCTAATGAGGTTAGTAGGATACTTTCTTTAAAAAACTTAACAAATAATGAGCTAAATAATGAATTCATAGAAAACGCCATATCTTCAATAATTGGAGAAATAGACCTAGAGTACGGTGGGCTGAATTCTACGATTAAGTTCCCACACCCCACAATAGATGAGTTATTACTATCCCATTATTTCTGGAGTGGTGATGAAACAGAAAGAAAAATAGTTGAATTTAATTTAAAGCAAATGTATTATGGTGGATTATTTGATCAGGTTGGTGGAGGATTTCATAGATATACTGTAGATAGAGAATGGTGGGTTCCACATTTTGAAAAATTACTTATCGATAATGCAGAATTAGCTTTAGATTATTATAATTCATATTTACTAACTAAAAATATTGAACAACTTGATGCATTAAATCTTACAATTGATTTTATATTGAGAGAATTAAAACTCGAGGATGGATTTGCAAACAGTTTAGATGCTGATAGTGAGGGTATAGAAGGAAAGTATTATACATGGACATTAGATGAAATAAGGGATGCCCTGAAGAACGAGAACGAGTTTAAGTTAGTAGAGAAAATATTTGGATTAAACAAACAAGGGGGCATCGTAGAAGGTAGAAAGGTTTTGAAAAGATTTGTGGACTTAGATACGTTATCGAGAATGTTAAATACTAACAGAGAAGGTGCAATAAGTTGGTTAAATCAAGTTAGAAGAAAGTTATTAGAATATAGAGAAAAAACGAGAAAGAAACCGTTTAGAGACGATAATAAATACACGTTACCAAACTGCAGAGTAGCTGAAGCATTATTATCGTCCTCAATAATCATTGGAAAAGGGTTAAATGAAGGGTTACAAGTTGCTAGAAAGATAGGTAAAAATGTCTCTAGAAGGTTAGATGGAGGCGGAAATGGAACTTTAGAAGATCATGCTTCAGCAGTACTATTATTAATAAAGGCATATGAAATAAGTGGTGATGTTAAGTTTTATGATAGATTCTTAGAAATTGGCAAGAAATTGTTAGATTTTAGAACTGATTACGGATTTAAGGATAGTGATATAAGTGACAACATAAGTGTAACTGATACCCCAAACGAGTCCCCAAACTCATTGGCATTAAGGGCATTAATTAAGCTTGCAATAATAAACCCAGACGAGTTTAAAATTCCAGATGATCTGATAAAGAGATTGGCTTCAAGTATAGTATTAGAGAGAGCATCATTCTTTGCAGGATTAATTTATAACTTAGCATCATTAATTAAGGGTATTGCACATATAGTAATAATAAATGAGAATGATGGTAAAGCAGAATCTCTACATAGGGCTGCACTAGAAACTTATTATCCATTTAAGATTGTAGAGGTTGTTAATGAAAATAGAAAAGATTTTGTAAACCCAATAGTGAGAAGTATGATATACGCCGGTAAGGAGAGAGGAAGCAGAGCATATGTATGTATAGGAAATACATGTAGCATGCCAATTTCTGATAAGGAAAAACTTAAAGAATTGCTTAAAGGTAAGAGTTTTATAAGATAAGTATGAACTTAAAAGATAAGAAAATACTTATAGTAGGAGTTAGTAAAGGATTAGGCTATGCTATAGCATATTTTTCTATAAATGAAGGAGCAATAGTTACATTAAATGCTAGGAATAAGAAAAAATTGGAAGAAATTAGAAATAATTTAGGCGGGAAAGTATATATAGTACCAGGTGATGTGTCAACTAAGGAAGGTGCAGAAAGTGTTATATCAGAAGCAGTTAAATTAATGGGAGGATTGGATGACTTAGTAATTACGATAGGAGGATATATAGAAGATACTGTGTCTAATCCTATAGGATTAGAAGAAATGTTGAATAATCATATAAAAATTCCAATAAATGTAATTTCTACATCACTTAAATACCTACATTATGGTTCTACAATAGTATTAGTTTCGGCAATGAGTGCTATTGATAAGGCTGACCCTTCACAACTTTCCTATGCAATAGCGAAAGCCGGTCTAACTAAAGCTGTAGAAATACTTACATCAGAGCTAATAGATCAAGGGATCAGGGTAGTAGGAATAGCACCGAGCGTTATTGATGGTGACTTTGAACCAAATAGGGATTGGAAGAAGTTAAGAAAGCTTGGAGATAGTAAAGCTCCGCCAGAAGATTATGCTAAAATAATTGTCTGGCTTTTAAATCCAGATTTAGAATGGATTAATGGAGTAGTAATTCCTGCAGATGGTGGAGCAAGATTTAAGTCTAAGAGTTAAAATGGTATTACGGTGTATTCAGTAATACTTGAACCTAATTTTGATGAAGCTTACAGTTTTCTTATAGAGAGGATTAGTAGAGAGTTTTTAGTAATATTCGCAAACTGTAAAATCCATTATAACGGTAGGGCTAATTCAATAGCAGATTTTGCAGATAGAATTATATTAATAAAGACTGATAATACGGTAATAATTCATGAAGGAACAAAAAGGGAACCAGTTAACTGGCAACCTGCTGGTTGTAAAATTACCTTAAAAAGTTCTTTTAAATATTTAGAGATGATAATAGAAAGAAAAAGACCTAAAGAAATATTAGAGATATATTTAAATAAAATATATTATATAGCTTCGTCAATATTAAATTCAGGCAAATTCGAATTATTCGGAAGTGAAAAAGAAATGATAGATTATGTTTATCGTAATCCTTGGATAATAGAAGAGGGGTTTAAGCCAATACAAAGGGAAGTAAGAACTCCATACGGAATCTTAGATTTATTAGGTATAGATAAGAATGGTAATTATTTAATATTAGAATTTAAAAGAAGTATAGCTAGTTTACAAGCAGTATCACAACTTTATAGATACTACATATATTTTAAGGAAAACATGAAGAACGTAAGAGCTGGGATAGTTGCCCCTAAAATTTCAAAGAATGCTAAATCATTATTAGAAAAACTGGGTCTAGAGTACTTTAAATTAGAATATAAATTAGACAATAAATTCCAAGAAAATCCTATAATAGGATTCTCATAAGTTAGAAAACTTCTAATATTAGTAAAAAGATTAAAAAAGAATATGATAACGTTAGGTTTTCTCTCATTTAGTATAATACCTATCCTTCTATCTCTTGCGATAGTATATCAAATTTATAAGGAGCAACGTTCATGGAGAGAATTAGATAAGAGGTTAATCTCGATTAAGGCTAATTTACCCTTTGCATCAATAATAGTCCCCATAAGAGGGATAGATGTTAGAGTAGAGGATCACATTCGTTCTTTAATTAACCAAGATTATCCAAATTATGAGATTATATACGTAGTAGACTCCTTTGAAGATCCTATAGTAAATATTTTAAAAAAATATCCTATAAAACTTATAAAATCTAACTATAATTGTAAAAAATGCAGTGGGAAAATAATGGCTCAAATATCTGGATTTTTAGAATCACGAGGTGAAGTGATAATTTTTGCTGACTCAGATACTATATACCCTAGGCACTGGCTAAGATATTTAGTAACCTTTCTGTCTATTTACAATGCAACTACGGTATTCTCATGGCCTTTACCGAGTAAGATTACCTTTAAGAATTTATTAAGAGCAGGCTTTTGGACTTTAGGATTCGAATCTCAAGCAGTAGGCGGGACATTTTTATGGGGTGGATCTATGGCTTTTAAGAGAGAATTCTTTAGTACTAGGGTAATAAGTGAACTGTCAGAGGAAATTTGCGATGACTGTACCTTAACTAGATTAATTAAAGAAAGCGGTGGAAGGATAGGCTTTATATGGAGTGCAATGCCGCTTAATTTATTTCATGAAACTAATTTATTGAAGTGGGCTAGTAGAGAAGTTTTAATGATTATTAAACATTCTAGGCGCGGGGCTAAAATATTCATTATTTTTGTTATTTTATTAATAATTAATATGTTATTGTCAGCTTATACATTTTTATCTTTTATACCATTATTATTATGGATATTTAAAAATATTCTTAGAGGAAAACTTTATTTAAAGCAGTCTATCTTGCCTGCAATATTTTCGATATTTGCAATATTTTTCGGTTTTTTCTTATTATTAATTAATTGGAATAATAAAGAAATTGAATGGAGAGGAAGAAGATATATCCTAGAGTAATATATAAAATTATTCCTAAAGTATATTTAAATTCAGCTAAATATGAAAAAGAGAAAAACCTTCTAGTGTATAAAATACATATATCAACCTATTAAGATTTTATATAAACAATTATTTTTTATTAAATATAGAATTTAGTAGCTAATGCCTCTATAAGATTTATGTATTAAAAGTGGGAAAAGTTATTAGATAGTTAAGGGTTATGTAAGTAAAAATATGATGAGGCCGGGCACTAATGAATAATGATTACGAAACTGGGTCTGATAGTGCAGTATACATTGAAATATTTTTTGATAAGAATTCCTTTAGAACCATTTTAAATAAATATAGATCAGAAAAATTCGAGAACTGGTACTTAATTGGAAATCCTCATGAAATGATAGGAAAGGAATTTGATAGTTATTCGATACTTTTGTACCCCATAAAAAATTTAAACAAATCATTCCTTAATATTTTTTCAGAAAAAATAAGAGAGTTTGATAATTATAGAGAAGTAATAAATATTCCCTATATCTGGCTATCCTCCTTAACTTTCAAATTTGTTAATAATTTATTAATACTTGGAAGAGAGTATAAAATAAACTATTTCCATGGAATTGATATTATAAGCGAAAGTTTAAACAAGTATGGAATCTTACTTAAGCAAATGGATGATTGTGAATTTGAATTAGCTGTAAGAATAGGGGATATTAGGGATAAAAATGAGGTAATAAGAGGATTTAAGCTAATTTTAGAAGTCCTACGAATTTATAATAGAATAAAAAGAGAACAAGAGGATTTAATTATTCAAAATCTAGAAGACTTAATTAATCCTGTTTTATCATTACATGAGAGGAAAAGAGGATAATATATATGTTGTGGTTTATAATTACTACGGGCAAGTGTAACCTCACGTGTAAGTACTGCGGAGGGTCATTTGATAAAAATGTAGTACCATGGAGTATAAAGTATTCAATAGACTCCCTAAAGCAGATTATCAAAAAAGATCCTGACCCTATAATATTCTTTTATGGTGGAGAACCACTGTTAAATTACAGATTCATTATGAATGTTATGGATAATATTGAAGCTAAAAGATGGGGTATACAAACGAATGGACTCAATATAAAGCTTCTGCCTAGTGAGTACTGGAAAAGATTTAATGTAGTGCTATTATCCATAGATGGAAGGGAGGAGATAACTGATAAGTATAGAGGTAAGGGTGTCTACAAGTCTGTAATCAACTCTGCCAAGTACTTAAAGAGATTTAGTAATATAGAATTAATTGCAAGAATGACCGTTACTAAAGATAGTGATATATTTCAAGAAGTAACTCATCTTCTCTCTCTAAAAATTTTTGATAAAATTCATTGGCAATTAAATGTTGACTGGACAGAACGATGGGATTTAAAAAGTTGGGCTGATAACAATTATCTTCCAGGCGTAAGAAAGTTATTGCAATTATTTTTAGATGAAATAAAGAATGGTTCAGTATTAAAAATAATTCCTTTTTTAGGCATAATTTCTGCATATTTCTTTAATGGTTATAACGGCCCACCATGTGGTGCAGGATATAGAAGTGTTGCTGTAACACCAGATGGAAGAATTCTATCATGTCCTATAGCAGTTTATGAAAAATGGGCTAACATCGGTAATTTAGATTCTGGATTAGTATTGCATGAGAAAATAGTTTTCCCTGAATGTATTAACTGTGAATTTTACAGATACTGCGGTGGGAGATGTTTATACTTTATGATAGAGAGAAACTGGGGTAAGGAGGGATTTCTAGAGATAGATTACGTTACTAAATCTTTCATTAGAGAAGTACTAGGTATAATTCCCAAATTGGAGGAGTTAATAAAGAAAGGTATCATATCTAAAGAGTCTTTAAAATATGATCCTATACTAGATTCCACTGAAGTAATACCTTAGCATAGAAGTTTTCTTTATATTCCTTAAAAATCGATTATTAATCGTGAGTAGCTCAGTAGAATACTTTAATTCAATAGCAAGTAAATGGCAAGAAGAGTGGGAGAGGAATAAGGTATTTGAAGCAAATCCAGATATTAATAGGAGAAAGTTCTTTATTACAGTAGCATTTCCATACACTAATAGCCCTCTACACATAGGTCATGGACGAACTTATATTATAGCAGATATTTATGCAAGATATAAGAGGCTAAATGGTTATAACGTGCTATTCCCTTTTGCATTTCAGTTTACTGGAACACCAATTTTATCAATTTCTGAAGCTATAGAAAGAGGAGATAGAGAAATTATAGAGACATTTAAAAATATTTATAATATTAATGAAGAAAAAATTAAAGAATTTAAAAATCCATTAATTTTAGCAGAATATTTTAGACAAGAAATGAAAAAAACAGCAAGGGCAGTGGGATTAAGCATCGATTGGAGAAGAGAATTTACTACTATAGATGAAGAATTTATTTCCTTAATACAATGGCAATTTAAAAAACTAAAAGAAAAGAATAAAATTATAACTCAAACCAGTCCAGTAGGATATTGCCCGAATGATAATTTTCCAGTAGGAATGCATGATACTAGAGGTGATGTGGAACCAGAAATAGAAAGCCTTGATGTAATTTTATTTGAGTCTAGTGACTTTTATTTTGCCGCAGCTACCATAAGACCTGAAACTATTTTCGGTGCAGTAGCTATACTGTTAAATACTGAAGCTGAATACGAACTTGTAAGAATAAATGATAAAAAGTTAATAATCTCATCTAAAGCTACTGAAAAATTAATGCATCAATTGAATTTAACTAGAATTAGTAAATTCAGTTGTAAAGATCTTGAGAATTATACAGCAAAAAATCCCGTAACTAATACAGAGTTAAAGGTAGTATGCACTAAGCTAGTAGATCCTAAATTTGGTACAGGAGTAGTTATGGCAGTTCCTTCTCATGAACCAATCCACTTTATGGCACTAGCAGAAAAGTCAATAGAATTTGAATTAATACCCGTAATCTCTACTCCAGAACTCCCAGAATTACCTGGTGTTTACTACTTTGACTTATCTAGGACGAAGAATCCTGCAGAATTAAAAGAATACATTGATACGCTATATAGGATTGAATTCCATAAGGGTACAATAAGGGAAGATGTAGTAGAAAAAGTTCCTCATTATCTAAAAGATTTTGTAAGGAGGAATATAGTGGGTAAAAGGGTTCCAGATGCTAGACAGACAGTAAGAGAATTATTAAAAAGACTAGGAACTTATTTACAAATATTTGAAATATATAATGGACCTATATTTTGCAGATGTGGTAGTGAAATAGTAGTTAAAGTTATTCATGATCAACCATTTATAGACTACGAGATACCAGAGTGGAAAAGTAAGGTCTTAAAATCTCTCAATAAGATAGATTTTATGCCACCAGATTCTAAGAAAGAAGTAGAAAGAGTTATCTTTGATCTTAAGAAGAGGGCATTCACAAGATCGAGGGGATTAGGTGTTCCATTACCATGGGATAGTACTCAAATAATTGATAGTCTAAGCGATTCTACAATTTATACTGTATTATATACAATAATTCATAAAATAAGGGGAATGAAGTTAAGCGATAGCTTTTGGGATTACATTCTTTTAGATATAGGAAATCCAGAAAAAGTTGCAATAGAAAATAATATAAATATTCAAACCCTTATCGAAATAAAGAATGAATTTAAATATTGGTATCCAGTTGATAGTAGGCATACTGGAAAGGATTTATTATATAATCACATACCCTATTATCTTTATAATCATATAGAACTATTGGGAGAAAATAATTTACCTAGAAGTATAGTAGTTAATGGATTTGTAAAAGTTGGAGGAAAGAAAATGAGTAAAAGCTTTAGGAATATATATCCTTTAGATAAGGCAATAAGAGAACATGGTGTAGATCCAATAAGAGTTGCATTAGCAACAACAAGTGATTTATATTACGATAATGAATTTGATGAAGGTAATGTAAAGGGAATAAGGGAACAATTATTAAAAATTAGGGATATTATAACATATTCCTTAAAGGTGCAAGGAGTATCAGATTTAACAACAGCAGATCTATGGATTTCCACTAAAATGCGGATGTATATTAGGATAATAAGAGAGCTTTATGAGAATTTTAAATTAAGGGAATTATCAAACAAATTATTTTATGAAATATATAACGATATAAAGGATTACTTGGAATTAACAAATGGAAAACCAAATTATAAAATAATAAGAAAAATAATCGAAAATTGGATAATATTATTCTCTCCAATAGTGCCTCACCTTGCAGAAGAACTATGGCACTTGACTCATGAAAGCTTAGTAGTTAATTCAAAATTCCCGGACGAGAATGAGTTATTACAAGATGAAATAGCATTATATAAAATAGAATATATAAAATACATAATAAATAGAATTAAGGAGGTAGAGGATGAATTAAAGAGAAAGGCCGATAGTATAGTAATTTACGTTAACGATGATGAGATGGAGACAGAAGTCTTAAAGAAGGCGATTATTGCAGTAGAGAAAAGATTAACATTGAGAGAATTTATAGACTCAGAGAGGGGAAATGAAGAACGCCTTAAACAACTATTTGAAGTTGCCAACAAATTACCACAATATATTAAAGAATTAATTAAAAAAGGAGTAAAAATTGAAGAATCGGAAACATTAAGTGAGTATGCATATTATTTAATAAATAAACTGAATATTGAGGAAATAAGAATTTATAAATCGTCCGATCCTACTGCACCAGATATAAAAGGAATGAAAGGTCAGGCCTTACCTATGTATCCTTCCGTAGTTATTCTTAAATAATCTAGAATTATTATAACGATAATGAATAAAGAAGTAATCAAAATATCGCTTTCAGCATTATTTGCAGATTTAGGTTATCAAGGTTTAATCTCATTATTCCCATTATTAATAGTTATACAGCTTAATGTTTCATATACTGTATACGGGATAATAGAGGCACTAAGCTACGGTTTAGGTGCATTATTTGGATTTCTAGGTGGACTTTTAGGAGATCGTTATGGTAGAAAGAAAATAGCTATTATAGGAAACTCACTAATGATCCTTATGTCCATTTCTGCTTTACCTTACTCTGAAATACTAACTCCACTGCTATTCATATTAGGTTGGTGGATGAGAAACTTTAGGACACCACCCAGAAGAGCAATGCTAAGTGAGGTAAGTAGTTCTAGTGAACTAAAGTTAGCATTTGGTATACTTCATGCTCTTGATATAGGTGGAGGGGTAGCTTCCGTAGGAATAATGGTAATCTTATTAAATCTTGGATTATCCTTTAAGGAGATCTACTTAGTATCTATACCATTCTTTATCATATCAACCGTCTTTCTCATATTAGTAAGAGCTGGTAATAAAGTTGAGATAAAAGTTAGGTCTAAAGGAATAAGCTCAAAAGTTTTAGTACTAAGTATTGCTTCTTCACTGTTTGGGATAACCTCATTTAGCTTTGGATTCCCGATATTAACAATATTTACAAGATCTAACTCTGATATAATATCGATAGTATCTTATGGAATTTTCCTAACAATTTCGGCAACGTCTGGAATAATTATCTCTAAATTTACCTGGACTGGCGTTAATACTCTAGCAATTTTAGGGTACGGATTTTCAGCAGTTGGGAGCATACTTATGGCTACTTCAACTACAGTTGAATTATTGTATTTAGGTGCCTTCTTCTTAGGTCTATCAACAGGAGTTATTGAAACTTTAGAACCGTATCTCGTTGCTACCTTATCTAAAATAGAGGATATGGGAACTGCAATGGGACTAGTAAGTGCTGGTCGTAGTATAGGATTATTTATATCTAACGTTCTAATGGGAGTTTTATTTGAAACAAGTCAATTTTACGCTTACATGTACTCCCTCTCAGCGTCAATAACCGCTGCATTATTAACTATTTTAATATTAAAGAAAAAATAATATATTATTTAATTTAGTTAGTATATCCTTTTAAAAACTTTCAGTAACTCCAAACCACTTCTTATACCAATAGAAGCTTCAGGAATATTATACTCGCTAAAGAATTTTTCAACATCTGGATTCTCTAAACCAAATAATGGAATACTAACCTCTAACATTCTTCCTAAAGTACCAACTCCCTTGTATAAAGACCTAATGAATTCAATATTAGTCTTTAACCACTTCCATGAACTCCTTCTTGCAAAAGGATTCGATGCTACAATAGGTATCATCCTTGCAACATCTTGCCTTTTTATCTCTTTCGTTAATGCTAGGCTTAATGTATCTGAAACTAAACCAGCGTCTCTAAACCATAACATGCCTTTTAAAATAATTAACTTATCCTCATCAAACTTTTCTTTCCTATACCTCTCCAAAAGAATGTCATATGCCTCATGACCATAAGCTATTGCGAAGGCTACTGTTACTGCATCTTTCATATTCGGATCTATATTATGATACTCTTTAAAGAGTTCTGATAACCCTAGCGAATAAGCCTCATCAATTCTAGCTAATCTCTCTGCTAAAATTCCATAAACTTTTTTACCTATTTCATTAGTATAGATAGAATACTCCTTTAACTTTCTCTCATGATAGTTTTTAGCCAAATCACCATATTTATTACGATTTATTGACCATAGTAAGGATAAGTTATCAGATATACCTAAGACTATTAAAGGTTCATTTCTATCAATAAATTTATCTATAATTTGTTGATATACTTTAAATGATATTTTATTAGCTAAATAAAAGTTGAAATAGTCATTAATTATCCCCCATCCTTCATATTGATTAAGATCATTAAAATCAATATATTCAGAATTTTCGTAATAAACTCTATAAAATCCAGTTCTATTCAAATTAATTTTTAACCTTTTTACCTCCTCGTTCAGACATAATCTATCCTGCTCCTTATTTAATAGAAAAGTATAATTCTTACCATTTACTGCTAAGGTAATTGGTATAGGATATAACTCATTTTCACTAGCATATAGCATAAATCTCTCTTGCCTTAATTCAATACAATTACCCTTTATTGAAGCATAAATCATAGGATAACCTTTTTTAGTTATCCATTCTCTTATTATATCAGATACTTTTTCACCTGAAATTTCTTGAATACTATTCCAAAAGTCTTGAGCAGTAGCATTAGAGTAGGAAAACTTCTTTAAGTAAGATGAGATCCCCTTTCTAAACTTCTCCTCACCTACATAGGCTTCTATCATTCTTAATACATTAGCACCCTTTCCATAACTTATATCATCAAATATTTGCTCTACTTCCTCTTCATTATTTATAACTGCATGAATAGGATGAGTAGTAGACAAAGAATCCTTTGTCATCGCTGGATCCATTTCACCCCTAAGGAAGTCAATATATACTAACCAGTCTTTGTACAAATTATCAACCGCCTTATAACTCATTATTGTTGCAAAACTCTCATTTAGCCATAAATCATCCCACCATTTCATAGTAACTAAGTTTCCGAACCATTGATGTGCTATTTCATGAGCTATCACTATAGCAACACTTTGCCTTTGCCTAAGGCTTGATTTTTCATCAGCCAACAATGCAGTTTCTCTAAAAGTAATTGCACCCCAATTTTCCATTGCACCAAAAGCAAACTGCGGAACCGCTATGAGATGAAGTTTAGGAAGTTTGTATGGTATTTCAAAATAGCCTTCATAAAATTTAAGCACCCTCTTTGCAACTTCTAATCCAAATTTTCCCTTATTTGATTTACCCGGTGTTGTAGCTAAGTAAAGGTTAATATTATCTAACCTATCTGATATCTCCTCAAATTTTCCTATACCTAAATACAACAAATAAGTTGACATTCTAGGAGTTCTTTCAAACTTTATAATCTTTTTATCACCCTCATATTTAACTTCTATCGGAGGTGTGTTAAATATCACGTCAAGATCCTTATCTACCCTTACTACTAACTCAAATTCTGCTTTATAAGAAGGATTATCTATACAAGGTATAAATTCTCTAGCGTGAATAGACTCAAACTGTGTAGTTATAATGTATCCGCTTTCATACTCGGCCTTATATATTCCAGTAAGCCTCTCAGGAATTTCACCAGAAAACTCTATTTCTATCCATCCATTTATTTTTTCTCTATTAGTTATAATAATTTTATTATTATCTTGCTTATATTGCACTTCTTTACCATTTAAAGAAACATTAATTATATTTAGACCAACAGAATTTATTTCAATAATCTCTTGATCAGATTCCAAATATATTTTCTCCTTACCCTTATACTTAAGTCCCTTATAATCTATATCTAAGAAGATCTCATATCTATCTATGCTAATCATTATACATTCATATTACATGACGAATTTAAATTTAGTCAATTACTACATCGGAACTAAATAGATTGCTAATGGAATAACTATCGGAATTATTGCTGTAAGTAAAACCCCACTAATTAGGGCACTGATCGAATTAGCAGGTCCTAACACTAATGAATATAAACCTAAAGTTGTATCCATTGAAGTAGCACCACCTATTGCAATAATCGATATAGGATTAGGATATACTCTGAATAGAATAGGTACTAATATAAAGGTAAACTGTTCTCTAAAAAAGTTTATTAAGAAGGCTAAAGTACCGTAATAACTTCCATAATATGAAGCTATTATTGAACCTGTATAAGTATACCAACCACTACCTAAGCAAATTGAAAGGGACAAAGAATAAGGTCTAATACTAAGAAAATATAAAATTACTGATGATATTATATCACTTAAAATGACTACAAATATTATTTTTAATCCAATTCCTAAACTATTTTTAATAAGATTTAGATTTATAGTCTCTCCAATACTTAGCCCTGCTACAAATGCTAGTAGGTAGAGTAAAACATCTATAAGTAATGAGTACTCTATATTAAACTCAAAAAGATATCCAATAACCCATCCAATAATTAATATAAATAAATATGAAAAATTTGAAAAATTATAATTTCTAATTATTGATGAAACTGAATAATTCTTAGTAATTTTAAAGGGAATTATAAATCCTATTAAGTATGTAACAATTATTATTAATATAGAATAGAATATGGAAAGGAATAGAATATGGAACACTGCGCTAAAAGAAGTTATTTCTCTCCCAGCCCATAAAGAGAGGAATAATATTAATAAATAAACTGAAAAATTCATTATGATTGAAATATTTTTAATTTTGAAAATTTTTCCAATCAATATAGCTATTCCGTATAATATTAAAAATAAAATTACTGATGACACTTCATATTAACGTTTATTCTCTGTTATAAATATTTAACCATTGTATTCCCTGCTTAGTTATTCGATAAACTCCTTTTCCGTTTTTTTCACTCTTTACTAGACCGAACTTCTCCAATAAATATAAATGATATCTTACTGTGGAGTAATTTAAATTCAGGCGTCTAGATAGTGAATATGCAGTACTTGGTGATTTTAAGAGCTCTTCTAATATTCTTTTACGCGTATCCCAGCCCTTTGACGAGAATATATCCTCTAATTTTAGAATAGGCATAAATAGAACTTCCCATCCATCTACTTAATACTAAAGAGTTTTACTTAGTAAAAATGTTTAGAATTATCATGGAAATAGAATTAAAAGAAAAATTCAGTTAGAAATTTTGTAATAATTGCATTATGAGTACTTATATAAAAACAACAATCTTATATTTCTAAATAATATGTATATAAAGAATATCAAAATTATAATTAATGCATATGTATAAAATATAGATTCATTAAGAAAGAGAATTAGTGAGAGAATTAATGAAATTGGTATTAATCCTTTTTCACCATTAAATATTAAAGCTAAAGAAATTCCTAATGTTGGTAATAAAAATAATGGAGAATAGAAAATACTTAGAATTGTAAATATTATCAACAATAAGATTAAAATTAGACTATAGTTAAATCTTTGAACAAGCATTATATAAAATATAAGAGAGCGAGGTTTAAAAAGTATCTATTTATTTAAACTCTTCTAACGCTTTACTAATCTTCTCTAGTATTTTTTCAAGTTTCTTTTCTCTTTCCTTTATCAGCGATAGGTTTCTCTTTAATTCGTTAGCCCTATTTAGCTTTTGAATAAGCTCGCTTGCATCCTTACCTAAATACTTGCTCTTTAACCTTCCCTCTTCCCAATATCTTAAATAATAGTACTTATGACCGTTAATAACCTTAACATCAATATGACCATTCGGTAAACTCCCCAGTTCCTCTATAATTTTCTCTCTCTCAGATTTAAGTCTAAGTAATTCTTCCTCCAGAGCCTTAACCTTCTCCCATATCATTCAAATTCACACATTTTCAGAATTTAGAGCTTCCTCCAGAGCCTTAATAATCTTCTCTCTATCCTCAATTTCAATATATTTTTTAATGCCTCCTGCCCTTCCCCTATTTACTAATCTAATCTTTAATATACCAAACATATCCAGCTCAGAAACTATATCAGAAAATCTTCTATAAGATAAAGGCTTCTGCTTAAACTTATTACATAGATCACTATAGATTTTATGTGCAGATAATACATCTTCAGAATCAATTGCAGCCCTTAATGCTAACTTATAATGAAATGGAAGAGCCTTAATTGCTTCTAGTAATCTTTCTTGCTCATATTCAACAATAGCTCTATCGACATGTTCTTTCTTTATCCTGCCCTCTCCAGATGCAATCTGTGCTGCTCTAAACAATAGATTTACAGCCTTTCTTGCATCACCGTGCTCCTTTGCAGATATAGCTGCTATATAACTAAGTACCTCTTCGTCGTAAGTTCCAGGATAAAGCCCATATTCTGCATATCTCATAAGTATATACCTCAACTGATCCGCATCATACGGCTTAAATATTATGGAAGGTCCTAGCGATGATAAGACCCTTGGTTCCATATAATCCCTAATATTTACATCGTTACTGATCATAATTACAGAAAGATCCACTGAAGCCCTTAATAACTGATATAAAACTATATCACCACCTCTTCTTTTAACTAAAGTGTCTACTTCATCTAAGTAAATTATGGCCTTCTTATTCCTTATATATTCTTTTATTTTCTCTACATACTCTCCTAGGTTTATTCCATGTCTCGGCACACTAGAATTAGTTAGTCTTTCCGTTAGTGCAGAAAGCACCGCTTGAGGAGTACCTCCAACCTCTCTACAATTTACATATGCTTGTCTTAAAAGAGAATAATGCTCATCCTCATTTTTTACAGCTTCAATTTCATTATATAAGTACTGTGCAACTAAGGTTTTTCCAGTACCAGTTAAACCTAAGAGTAACATAGAAAACTTTACTCCGTTCTTCACAAAATATCTTATAGCAGTAGCTATTTCCTTAAGTATCTCCTCTCTAAAAGGGATATCCCTAAATACACTTAAAGGTTCTATAAATACTCTAGGATTTTTTATAACCTCTCCTTTTCCACCCTTCAATGTTTCTTTAATCACATTTGTTTGCTTCGTTTTCGAAATAAAGGGTGTTTTCTCACTATGCAATGGTAGTACTTAGTTCAAATCAATAATGGGAATACAGTATATTACGGTATAGATGCAATGTTTCATGCGGTATTTTTCCGTAATATTTTTCCGTTTTTAAAACAAAATTTTGAATTAAATAATATCTCTGTTGTATTACCAATTAATAGTAGTACAAGAATACTAGGTAATACATAAGGCGAATAGACAGAGTGCATACAGGCAATGTTTCAAATCTAGTAAATTATCTTCAAAAATTATTGTATTTGTATAATGTATATTGATAACAATATACTAATACGCTTTTGAAACAATAGAAACACTGTTGTTACAGAGTGTCTCTAGGACAATATTACAGTATAGATGAAACGTTTCATAGTTTTCTTTTCCCCAAAACTGGGGAGTTTAAAAGTTAAAACTTTATAAAGTATCTATTATCTGACATAGACTTTCAGCATATTCTTTAGTACCTAATGGAGCTACGCCAAAGTATCTTGCAAGATCCTGAGTTACTTTTCTCTGCCTTATCGCCTCCATTATTGCCTTATCGATTAGGTCAGCGGCTTCTCTCCAACCTATAAATCTTAACATTAACTCACCACCTCTAATTATTCCAGTTGGGTTAGCTACATTTTTTCCTGCATATTTTGGTGCAGTACCATGTATTGCTTCAAACATTCCCCCTGTATCTCCAATATTTGCACCGCCGAGCATACCAATATTACCAACTAATGCACCTGCAGCGTCTGAGATTAAATCACCATTAACATTGGGCGCTAGAATTATATCATACTCATCTGGCCTCGTTATTATTTGTTGGAACATATTGTCTGCTATTCTATCGTTTATAATTATTTTACCCTCACCTTTTTTTGGATCTTGTTGTATTTCTTCTTCTGTTACTACGAAATCCCTAAATTCTTTAAGTGCTACTTCATAAGCCCATTCTCTAAATGCACCTTCAGTGTATTTCATTACGTTACCCTTATGCATTATAGTAATTTTTCTTCTCTTATTTTCTATCGCATATTTTATTGCTAATCTTGTAATCCTTTGGGTTTTATACTTACTTATAACTTTTATTCCTATTCCAGTATCTTCTTCAATCTCTACTTTTAATTCTCTCCTAAGGAATTCCCTAATCTTCTTTGCTTCTTCACTATCAAAAGAGTATTCTATACCTCTATATAGATCATCGGTATTCTCTCTAAATATTATCATATCTACCTTCTCAGGGTTCTTAATCGGGCTTTCCAGTCCAGGAATATATTTTACAGGTCTTATATTTGCGTATAAGTCTAACATCATTCTTATCGCAACGTTAATTGATCTCCATCCTTTACCTATTGGAGTTTCTAAAGGACCTTTAAGAACTATCCTATATTTTTCTAATAACTTTTGAGTTTCTTCTGGAAACCTATTCCCTAAAATCCTTTCTGCCTTCTCACCTGCAAGTACTTCAACCCATTTAATCTCTCTAGAAGATTTATACGCCCTTTCAACAGCCTTATTTATTACCTTTATTGCTGCCTGTGTTATTTCTGGTCCTATTCCGTCACCCTCTATGTATAATATTATCGGCTTATTAGGTACAATCAAATTTCCTGATTTATATGAGATGGGTTCTCCATCTTCTGGAATCTTAATCATAATTATAGATTTAGATAGACGAGATATAAATTTTAGTAGACTAATAATTGAAATTATTAAGATAATAACTCATTATTATTAAACAATTTCTTAATAATATCTTCGTTTAAATCCTTTAAATCATATAAAAAATTAAATAATGAATTTTCTCTTTCGTAAATAACTTTTAAACTTATATCATTTCCTTTAATTATTCCATAAATTTCTATTTTACAAAATAATTTAGGAAAAGATTCTCTTCTTAATAAGTATCTTAACATAAAAGATCTTCCGGTTTTTATAAGCTCCTTATCAATTTCAATTTCTATAGACCCAATACTACCAATTTTTGCCTTATATTTATTAATATTTATCTGAAAAAATTCTTTAATATTTATTAATTTTTCTATTATATATAAAGGGTTAGATAAGATATTAAGCAATTTATCGAAATTAGTAGTTTTTAATATTAATTCAAACTCGTTTCTATACATTCTCTCTTATCCTAATTTGATTTAGAGCAAATAAATTTCACTCATATCGAACTAGGTTAATTTGGTCAAATATATTTAATAGTTTCACTAGTGTTATTCTTTTTTATAATTAGCATATGTTAAAACCATTTTAAGGCCATATAATCTAAACATATATTTTATACAAAACAATAATCAAGGTCTCAAGAGATACTAGTTAAATTCTACAGGCTATCGATATTTCTAGTTATTTAAGGCTAATTCTATTAAGTTAGAGAACCTAAAGGAAATGATTAAGCATATTAAGGGCCTTTCTCTAAAGCTTAGGAACATATGGTCGAATATGTTAATCTTAAATACTCCTCATAATCTGCACTAAATCTAAGCAAAAGATTGTCAAAATTAAATATTTTTATGGTTAATTATGTATAATTACAGTTATATGAGAATATCATGATTTTATTGTGATCATTAACCTTAGTTAGAGGCACTACTTGCCTAGCTCTAACAGATTTAGGTCTCTTTAACAGTGGGAGAAGGTTCTTAACTCTATCGACGGCTCTTCAGATGAGTTGTAAACTCGAATTTGTGAGATAAACTTGTAATTTAGAGTAAGTAGAAATCAGTTCATAAGTAAATAAAACTTATTAAGAAATATTGCATGGAAAGCTTGGAACTATAAAATCTGTATAAATAAATCTCAATTTAATTTTTTATAATAAATTACTCTAAAAATATAATAATTATTTCTTAGCTAAATGTTGTAAGAAGAAATTTAATGCAGTTTTGCTTGATTTTTCGAATTCCTTCACATAAGCATCAAAATGACCACCAGGAAGTATATACAATTCTTTTGGGGGTAATGCACGTTCATAAGCTTCTAGTGCGAGATCGGTAGGTGTTAATACGTCATTTTCAGCTACAATTAACATTAACGGTGTCGGGCTAACTTGTTTTATGTAGTTAATAGGTTCATACATAGATAAATATTCTACACTTCTTAACGTAACCTCATTTTTCCAATTAGGCGCTCTTTTCTTACTAGTTTCTATAAACCATTCATAAGAATCAGAAGTAGGTAAAGCACAAACTTCAGGCGGGCTCTTACATACTACTGGGATCATTAAGGGACTTTCACCTCTAAGTCTCCTCTCGTAATCTTCGGCAAACATAGCTCTTAATTGAGGTATCATATCATTCCTTACTAGCCTTTTTAGATTCTCAGACCCACTTACCAGAGGAACTTGAGATACTATTGCTTTTACTCTTTTATCTAATGCTCCAACTACTATAACATGTCCTCCACTATAGCTTGTCCCCCATATTCCAATTCTGTTTGGATCAACATATTGTAGTTGCCTTAAATAAGATATTGCGTACCTATAATCCTTAACTTGTTGCCATGGATCTATTTCTTGCCTGGGTTCGCCCTCACTTTCTCCAAAATTTCTATTATCGTAAACTAGAACCACAAAGCCAGACTTAGCAAAGACTTCTGCAAAGTTATCAAGATACATTTCTTTAACTGCTGAGAATCCATGTGCCATTACTATACCCGGTAACTTAGTTTCACTCTCTGGAAGATATAACCACCCTCTTAATTTCACTCCTTCGGAGTTGAATTCAATATTTATTCTTTTAAAAGAATATTCACCATTTTTCATCTTTCACACTAACTATAATTCATATTTATAAATTAAAAATATTTTGCTTTTTAAAGAGCTATTTATACATATATCATCATTTAGGAGATTGTTGTAAGAATCTCACAATTAGCTTATATTTAAAATATTTTATATTAAATTTTATTTAAAAATTAAATTATAAGATTTATGCTGTATAATTAGATAGAAAGATTCCAAATTTGTAAGTTACAAAATATAAACTTACATAAAAGTAATGATAAATATTCAATCCATGTTTGATAAAGCTTTAAGGTATAATGCAAAAAAGCTTTTTAAGCTATGATTAGTACTAGAGCCTTCATGATACTTGCAGTTTATAATATTGATATAGAAAATCTCGGTAATATAAAGAGGTTATTGCCATATAAGGTTAAGGAAGTTTTAGCTGAAGAAATAAAAGGTGATGAGAATTTTGATAGCTTAATAATAATGGGCGGCCCCCAGAGTGTTTATGAAATAGAAAAGTACCCTTATCTAAAGAAAGAAATAGAGTTAATAAAAAAGGCTTTACTTAATGATAAAAGAGTATTAGGTGTGTGTCTTGGTGCACAATTAATATCATATGCTCTAGGTGGTGAGGTATCAAAAGGTTCATTTGGGCCAGAAATAGGAGTTTCAAAAATCTCTCTATTAAGCGATTTTATAAAGGTGTTTAAATCTCATGAAATTTTTGTATTTCAACTACATCATGATACTTTTACTCTTCCAACAGGGAGTGAATTATTGGCATATAGTTCGAAATATTATCAAGCTTTCAAGTACAAGAGGATGCTTGCTGTTCAATTTCACTTGGAAGTTAATAATGAGTTAATTGAGGAGTGGGCGAAAAAGTATAATCTTAGTCAAGATATAGTAAAGCAAGTATCTGAAATTGAGGATATTTTGACTGAAAATCTCGAAAAGTTAATCAACTATTGGTTTCTTTTATAATCCTTCTTTGATAATTATAGGTATGGTAAGGATAGTAAGAATTGATCCTTTAAATATCGACTATAATAAGATAGACGAAGCTGCATTGATAATTAAAAGAGGGGGATTAGTAGCATTTCCTACAGAAACTGTTTATGGTCTTGGTGGGAACGCATTTAACCCAAATGCTGCAGAAAAAATCTATAAAGCAAAGCAACGACCTATAGATAATCCTCTGATAGTACATATTCATAAAATAGAACAATTGTTGGAAGTTGCTTCAGATATCGACGAAAAGATTTTTGAGGTAGTAAAAAAGATTTGGCCCGGTCCAATTACATTTGTGCTTAAGAGGAATGAAAAGTTACCGAAGATAACTTGTGGAGGTCGTGATACTGTAGCAGTAAGAATGCCAGCACATCCAATAGCTCTGGCATTAATAGAAAGAAGTGAAGTTCCAATAGCTGCGCCAAGTGCTAATTTAGCAGGAAAACCGAGTCCTACAAAGGCAGAACATGTAATTGAGGATTTAGGGGATAGGGTGGATCTAATTATTGATGGAGGTGAAACATTCTTTGGAGTAGAATCAACAATAATTGACATGACAAAAAAGCCTCCAGTATTATTAAGGCCTGGCCCATTTACTGTAGAGGAGTTAACAAAGATTTTTGGAGAAATTATAGTACCAGAAGAGGTAAAAGGTTTAAGGGAATTTAAGGAGGCAATAGCGCCAGGAATGAAATATAGACATTATTCTCCAAATACAAAATTATTAGTTATAGAAAATAAAAAATTAATAAGAGAAATATTAGAAGATATTAAAAAGAAAGGATTAAAGGTCGCTATTTTATGTAGTAGAGAACTTTCCAAAGAAATTGATGATTCTTATCAAAAGATAATACTTGGAAGTGAAGAGAATTTATATGAAATAGCAAAAAATTTATTTGACTCTTTTAGAAAGTTAGATAAGCTTAATGTAGATGTAGGAATTATACAAAGTTTTCCAGAGAAGGGGATAGGACTTGCGATAATGAATAGAATAAGGAAGGCAGCTAATTATAATATAGTACATAAAATAGAAGATTTAGAGAAATATGTTAATAATAAAACTACCTAAGGTAACTTCTACTCAAGATTTTGCTGAAAGTATACACGATATGCTATATGAGGATTTCATAGTTGTAGCTGAAGAACAAACTAGGGCTAGAGGTCGTTATCATAGATTCTGGTACTCCCCAAAAGGCGGTTTATGGTTTACTTATGCTAAAAAGAATTATCCTACAGAAAAAGTGCCTATGTCTACGATAAAGGTTAGTTTAGCAATTAGAAAGGTATTATCAGAGTTCATTGACGCGAAAATTCGATGGCCTAATGATATTGTTGTAAATGATAAAAAGATAGCGGGTGTACTAATAGAGGCTATTTCCCTAGGTGAAAATAGTACAGTATTTATTGGGGTAGGTATTGACATAAATATCAAGAATTTCCCGAGGGAGATAAATGCGACATCATTATTTTTAGAGACTGGGAAGTTATATGATATAGATGATATATTTAATAAAATTATAGAAGAAATCAATAAATATTTAAATATGGATAATGAGAGAAGTATAGAAGAAATCAATAAATATTTAAATATAAAAAATAGAAAAATTATACTAGAGCTTAAAAACGGTGAAAAGGAGTGTATATCGCTTTTTGTTGACTATTTTGGTAGGCTTGTTACAGATTGTGGGATATATGAAGTTGAAGAAGTATTAAGAGTAAGGGAAAAAGGGTGATCTTATTTTACTACTAGCACAGGAACTTTAGACTCATTTAAGATCTTAGTAGACACACTACCTAGAAATATTCTCTTAATCGTTGAAAGACCTCTACTACCAGTAACTATTAAATCTACATTATTTTTTAAAGCATATTCTATTATACTAGCTGCAGGTTCTCCTTCTACTACTAATCCCTTAGCCTCAACACCCGCTTCTCTGGCTTTCTTTTCAGCCTCCTCTATATCAGCCTTTACCTTATCTTGTATTGATCGTAATACATTATCTGGAATAGGCGCAATGCCAAGGCTTAGAAGAGCTGCAGTATCTATTACCTCTATTATATCTAATTTAGCCCCATACCTTTTTGCTAGATCTATTGCAACATTTAATGCCTTTTTAGAATATTCAGAACCATCATATGCTACTAAAATGTGTTTAAACATGATATAGCTTTATTAAAACGTATATAAAAACTTTTCTAGAAATAGACAACTTATTTCTTTTAATAATTTATAAATTTAAATGACATTTAAATTTGATACCACAATATTTGGTACTACACATTTACCATATCTTTCGATATCGCCATATCCGCCTAAGATATTCCTTATCAAAGTTTTTAGGTCACCAGTTACTACTAGTTCTCTAAGTCCTCCTTCCTTGTCCCAAGCCACAGATGCAGTAACGCTGAAGTATCCGCTATCATAATCACTGGTATGGACACCTTGTAGTTGATCGATATATATAGCATCGCCTAAATCAGAAATTTTATCTAATTCGATAATAATATTTGATGTAGAGATTGTTGGAATCGACATATACGTTCTATTTGATGAATGAGTATTAGGCTTATTTGCCCTTATAGACCAATACGTATTTGATAAAAAGTTCTTAACTATCCCGTTTCTAATTAATTCTATCTTATTAGTAGGAAGCCCTTCACCATCAAATGGTCTACTATATGTGGAGTCTGGATATTTAGGATCATCGTATATTGTTATTTTTTTCCCGAGATCTTCATTTTCTCTTAATGGGGTTTTTCCTCTATATAAATTTTCAAGAGAAATTGCATGTGAAAATAATGGAGAGAATAATTCATTGACTGCCTTAGGCGTTAAGACAACTAAATCGACTTTTCTCTCTAATCTTCTTCTCTTTTTTATCATTTCAATTTTATTTATAATTTTTTCCATAATCTTTTTGATTTCCTTATTTACAGGTCTTCTTGATTCTATATATTCGTAAACTTCAGGAGTAACTACATCCTTAATATAATTTGCCTCTATTCCTACATAAACGTAAGAAAATTTTTGGCTTACATCGATTCCTTCAGTATTTACTATACTTACTTCAACGATTCCTCCACCTACTTTTACACTAGTTAAATTAACTTGATCGCTATAGGAAAGAACATGGTTCATATGTTCCTTTAAAATTTCTGTAGGTTCCTCAAGTTCAGAGTAATAGTATTGAGTATCACTTTGAATAGGTTCTGGAGAAGGTAATTGATTTGCTTCATCAGCCTCAACTACCTTAGAAGCTTCAATTGCCATATCTAATAACCTATAGTCTAGCTTATTACCGTAACTAAATCCCATTCTTTTATCCTTTATAACTCTGACTCCTAATCCTTCTTCATAATTAAACATTCCATAATATTGTTTTTCTTTAGATAATTCAGTACTCTTTACCTTAATATAAAATACTTCAGCCTGAATTCCTAATTGCTTCGCGAGAGTAACTAAACTATGAATATTCATGCAATACCACCTACCTTCATCCTTTCAACTCTTACGTAAGGACCACCAGTACCTACTGGTACACTTTGTCCAGATTTACCACAATAGCCTGGCTTAAATTCTATATCTTTAGAAATACGGGTTATTTGACTTAATGTTTCTATAGTGTATCCAGCTATTCCTACGTTTCTTAATGGTTCTCTAATTTCTCCATTAACAATTCTGTATCCCTCTTGAATTCCAAACTGAAATGTACCATCGATATTAGTTTGTCCACCTAATACCGAAACCATATAATATCCCTCCTTTATACCTTCAAATAATTCCTCATATTTAAAAGTCCCTGGATTAAAGTATGTATTCCTCATTCTTATTAAAATGTTACTTCTAAAATCTTCTGCCCTACCGTTTCCTGAAGGTTTTAGACCCAAATATGCAGAATAAAATCTATCATTTAAAAATTCCTTAACAATTCCGTTTTCAACAATATTCACAGTTCTTCCTTCAACACCTTCATCGTCATAAATAGTTATTCCAATAGCCTCTGGATGATTTGGATTTGGAGAATCTGAAACAGAAACGAAATCTCTAGTTATCTTTTTTCCTCTTATTTTTCCTAATATACCATTGACTGCTAAATCAGCTTCAGCGAGATGGCCTAAAGCTTCATGAGCAAAAACGCCAGAGACATCTGGGGCAAGTACTACTGGAAATTCACCAGATTTAGGAATAATTCCTTTAAGTTGATTTTTAACTCTTTTTATTATTATTTCGATAAAATCATTCATATCAAAAAATTCTATCGGATATCCTAAATAAGTTGCTACTGAGTTATATGCTGAGACAATTTTGTCTCCCTCCCTTGCTACTACCGAGACGGATAATCCAGATAGAGTATACTCTTGCTCAATCTCTCTATCCTCTGAACTATAATACTCCTTCCTTTGTTCAACTTGATAATATCTTACTGTTATCGATTTTATACTTCTTTCTGAGTTAACTATAGTATTCTTTAATTTCTTTATATCTAAAAGTATTTCTTGTGGTGTTTTTGTTATTGGTATCTTTTGTGATATTTTAACTTTATCTCTTTTTTGTGGTAAGAATGCAATATTGACCTTTTCATCACCTATCGAACTTTTTATTGCATTAATTATATCTTCTCTTGTAGGCTCTCTTGATACAGAAGAATATCCCCAATTTCCGTTATATAGTACTCTAATATTATATCCTATTGAATTACCATAGTTAGTTATTATGTCTCTATTCTCGGTAGAGATTAACGTAAGCGTTTTAATATTATAACCTCTTATGTCTGCAAAAGAAGCTCCCTGTGATTCTGCATATTTTAAAAGTTCGATCATAATAGGTAGTATATATATTGAGGCATATAATAGCTTCTCTTATATCTCTTTTTATAAGTTATTTAAAGAGTAAAATGGTAAATTTTTAAATCTATATACGTAAATTTTTAAAAATTTATATTTTAGAAAAAATATATGAATAAACACTATTCAATGTTATAGTTCGTTAAGTTTATAAAAAAGGATAGTGATTATAAAGATTGTCATGGTAATTAGTATAAATATACCTCAAGAGGTTTTAAGGGAGTTTCAGCTTGATTTCGAAAAAGTAACGAATCATATAGTGGAAAAATTAAGAGAATATATAAAAATTAGTGGAAAAAAGGGCGGTGTTGTAGGGTTAAGTGGCGGTATTGATTCTACAGTTACTTCGATTTTGCTAAGTAAAGCAACACAAAATTATAAAATACTTCTAATGCCAAGTGAAAGTACACCTAAAAAAGATATAGAAGATGCTTTAAAAGTAATAAAAATGATAGGTGCTGAAGATAAGTATGAAGTAATAGAGATAGACGATATTGTAAATTTGATATCAAAAAAAGTTAAAACAAATGATAAAGTAAATATAGGAAATATAAAGGCAAGAACTAGGATGATTTTATTATATTCTGTAGCACATGATTTAGATTATCTAGTGGTAGGTTCTGGCGATAAAAGTGAATTGATGATAGGTTACTTTACAAAATACGGAGATGGTGGTGTCGATGTTTTACCGATTGGAGATTTATATAAGACTCAAGTTAGATTATTAGGCAAGTACCTTGGAGTACCAGAGGAAATTGTGAAAAAGCCTAGTTCTCCTGCATTATGGCCAGGTCATAAGGCTGAGGAAGAGTTAGGAATGAGTTATGAACTAATTGATTCAATTTTGCTGTTAAGGTACGAAAAGGGTTATAGTGTAGTAAATACTGCTAGAAAATTAGGAGTATCTGAAAGCGTTGTCCAAAAAGTAGATCTAATGGTTAGAACTTCTGAACACAAGAGAAATCCGCCAGTAATTATAAAGATAAAGTAAAAATTAATAATATGTTGCAATTTCCTTAATTGTCTTTAATAAGTTATCTATTTGGTTTTTTATCTTTTCATTATTAATTCTTGATATATTATTAATATCTATGCTGTTAATGATATTTATAGTATTAGTAATTGAAGTTGATGTTACTAATTCATCAAAGTATAGTGATTTAGAGAATATTAAATATAGGAAGGTATTAAATTCGAACTTAATTAAAGAATCCAGCATCCCCGCTAATGATATAGCCTTTATAGAATTTTCCCTTCTTATACTTTTAGCCCATGGGTACTTTCTCCTTACTTCTTCCATAACTTTACTATCATAGACGATTTCGTTCAATAACGTCCTTAAATCGCCATTAATTTCCTCAGCTCTTCTTCTGATAAGATCATTTATAAGAGGATTTATATTAAGATTATACGGAAAATCTTCAACGAATCTGGGATAGAAGTTTACTTTAGTTTCACTTGCTTTATCTTCAATTTTATTAAAAATTTCTTTAGTTTCATTTATAATTTTATTTATGTTTAGATTTTCCCGTTTTAGGTAATACGACATACCGTATATTGAAAAGATATCAATATATACTAATAACGAGAACGCTTTTTCAGACTCGATATTATTAAAGAGATAGTAATTCTTAAAATTTAAATATAATTTAGGCCAATCTTTTAATTTATATAAAATAGGTGGTTTTGAATAATAAATTTGAATAAAATATCCACCATTAAAACTTTTATAAATTTTTATAGCAATATTTTTATTTATACCTAATTCTTCAGCTAGCTTAATATAATCCATCTATAAAATTAGTGAATAGCCAGATAAAAAAATAATAATAATACATTATCTCTAATCTATATATCCTTTTTCGATTAAGTATTCTGCTAATAGTATACCACCACCAGCAGCACCCCTTACTGTATTATGAACTACTGAAACGAGTCTCAGAACATTATTACCAACTTTAGATATTCTTCCTACAACTACACTCATACCGGGTGGATTACCTGCCCATCTATCAAAGTATACTTGAGGTCTAGTATCATTCTCCATTAATATTATCGGATTTTCTGGTGCTGTAGGTAATTTAAGTTCTTGCGGTTCTCCCTTAAATTCACTTAGAATATTTTTCACTTCTTCCAAATCTATATTCTCTCTAAAGGTTAAATACATTACAGTATAATGCCCATAAATTGTAGGAACTCTGTGTGTAGTGGCCATCATTTTTATTTCCTCTAACTTAGGTTCCATAACATTTCTTGGTGTGCTACTTAGTATTTTAAACAGTTCTTTCATTGCTTTATTATCATAATTATCACCTATAGGTAAGATATTATCTATTACATCAAGTGACGCTATTCCAGGATAACCGGCACCAGATACAGATTGCATAGTAGTTACGAATATTCCATCTAGTTTAAAACTAGAATATATTGGAGCTACTGGAATAGCAATACCTTGTACAGCACATAGTGGTGTTGTTGTTATTGTTCCTTTCCATTCTCTTTGTTTTCTTTGTTTTTCTATTATTTCTAGTGATTTTGGGTTTATTTCTGGTATTGTTAGTGGTATGTCTGGTTCTAGTCTGTGGTCTG
>JAWARQ010000003.1:0-190786 GCA_038893355.1 Sulfolobaceae archaeon | reverse complement strand
TCCTACTGAGTTCTTTCCAGCTAGGTAAGCTATTTTTATGTATGGGTGGTTTGATAGCATTCTAACGTATTCGATTCCAACTAGTCCAGTAGCCCCAAGAATTGCAGCCTTAAAATTCCTACGCATAATTATAGTGATATAAATCCAGAATATAAAGCTTATTTTACTGTTTAAATCTTAGTATTTTTATACATGAGTTACTAAAATTTATTTCATTCATTCTTAGATCCTTAAGGATAAAAACTTTTTAATTAGTGAAAAATAATATCTAAAACAAAATTATTCTTATCGGCATTTTTATGAATGGTGCTATTGAGAAATGAAATTCATCAACACTTACGTTCATTATTTCTCTAGATATTCCATTAATCGATAATAGTTCTGTAAAAGGTATAGCTATTTCTCTCACCTTTAAATATTCCTTATCACCCTTTCTAACATATCTTGGAATAATTCTAACACTGTTGTCTACTTTTTCTGATCTTAAAACACCACTCACAAAAATACCTTGTTTATTCTCTTCAAATAATTCTTCTAATCTCCAATCACCGCCTTTTATCTCCATACAGAAATAATCTGGCTCTGGAATTATACCCCTAGCATTACCTGGTTCTCCGTATTTACTTGTTCTAGTTCCTAAATAATCTATAACATATCCATCTCCTAAAATTTCCTTTCTTTTTGTCTTAACACCTTCATCATCAAAATAATGTAACCCCGCACAATAAGTATTTAAAGGATTATCATAAACACTTATGTCTCCTAAAATTTTCTGATTTAGTTGAAACTTTGGAAGGTTTCCATTTAAGAAATCTCTTATAAAATAATGAAGTACTGTAGCAAAAATCTCTGGATCAATAACTGCCTCAACCCTACCTTGTATCTCCCATACTCTTTTAGTACTTAAAGTTATGATTTCCCTACATTTCTCTCTTAAGAAATTTATAATGTCTTTTAGCTCCGCTATATTACCTAGATAAGAGAATTTATATCTACATAATTCTATGTAATTTATAATTTTTTCTTCATGACATTCAAATTCGTTACTAATTATATTTCTTTTAATATATTTACTTATTATTAAAAGATTTAAATCTATATTATTAGAAATAATTTTATTTATTTCTTCGCTTATATTTTTCCAATAGTTTACACTCTCGTGAATATACTTACCCTCACATTTTTCATAAGGCTTCCTAGGCTCACTTAAATCCTCTCTAGATAGATTAATATTATTACTAGAAATTATCCATTTATTATTTATTAAATACCTATTTACCTTAAATTCCTTTTTGTGTTCATAAGTACCAAAACCATTAATATCATTTCTTCCTACTATATTCAATTCAGAATAATAATAAATGTCGGAATACATTTTTGTATCTATTTTAAGTATATGATCTTATATATAAGTTGTTTTATTTTTAACCGTTTATCCCTACACTTTCATTTTAATTTAATCATTTCATGTTCATTCATGATCTGATGTAGGGACTTAGCCCTCAACCACCTGCCTAACTTAATAGCAGGTGGGTCATGGGACTCCTTCAGCTAAACGGCATTTGGCTCACATCTTCGCACTCCTTACCCTCATCATTTTGGACATAACCCACATCGGCATGAGGGATCATCCTTATTGCAAAATTTTAACATGATTAAATATAAAAATTTCTATCAACATAAAAAAGAATCCGACCAGCCAACTCTATGCATCTCTTCTTAAACTATTTGAAATTAATTCTATTAGTAGTTTAAGGAAATTTCCTTACCATAAAATAATTATAATATTTGCTCATGAGCTAATAAATATTTTGAATTTACTCCCTTATTTTTATTACTTATTAGATAGAATTTTTCAGTTAATAAGAAGATATTTTTCTTATATGTTTCTAACGTAACGTAAAAAATATAACGATTTTCCTATAAGTGTTATTCTATATTCTACTCTTTTAAAAACTGGTTTATTTGCAATCAATTTTATGAAATATATTTAGTTAGATTTGAATAAATATCAGTTAGTTCAATTTGATTAATTTTACATTTATCTCAGAAAAAAGAGATTCCCATAATGACGTAGAATCCGTTAGAGCACATACGTTAAGCCTCTAACATTCCTGAATTTATAACGCGGGAAGATTTGTCTCTTTTATCTTTTATGAATAGAGTTGTTATGGAAATTAATTAATTGAATAGTATTCAAAATCCTTAGCAGTCAAGATGTAGTTTTTACCGTCAAGTTACCTAAACTTCTTGTATTGCCGAAAATCTTTTACATTGACAAAATAGTAAACTTTAAATGTTTACAAAAGGATAAAATGGTATGGTTAGTACAGTTATATCTATAAGGATTGATGAAAAATTGAAGAGGGAGTTGGAAGAGCTTGGAATAAATTATGCTGACCTAGTTAGAAAGTACTTAGAGGAGCTGGTGAGGAAGGAGAAGATGAGGAGGGAATTAATGGAGGCAGATAGGATAAGAGAGGAGCTTTTAAGATCTCACGGTTATTATTCCCCCTCTGCTGAATTGATCAGAGAGGATAGGGATGATAATTGACACTTCTGCGCTCTTTGCACTTTATGTACCAGAAAAGATGAGCAATTTCGTAAGGAAGGAAATAGAAAATGCAGAGGAATGTTATTTCTTAGATCTGATATTTTTTGAATTCCCTAACGCTATCCGTAAAAGGGTAGTAAGAAAGGAGCTTAGTATGGAGAAGGGAGAGGAAATATTGGTTAGGGGCTTTTCTTACATTGAACTATGTAGAGTAGTGAGCGGAAAGGAACTTGCTAAACGTGCTTATGAATTAAGCTTAAAGTACAATCTAACTACTTATGACTCATCGTTAATAGTGTTAGCAGAAAGACTCAACGACGTGATATTGACGGCAGATGAGAAATTGTTAAATGGAGTTAAGAATTTCCCTGAAATCTCAAAATACTTTCTATTCCCCGATTTCGAGAGATAGACCAATAGTAATTTATGTATATTCAATTAGCTATAAATTATAATATTTATCTATTAGTAATAAAATTTCGAATTAATTTTTTATTTCTCTTACCTCTTACTAATTTATTTTCAGTTTATAAGTGTTTTGTTGAATACTTCAATTTTTTAGATGTTAGACTGATTAATTTTGTTAAATTCAAAAACAATCATTTAAAAGTAAGTTAACCATTAGTTTTTATGAAAATTTAGACGTTTCGCAAAACAATATAGAGTGGCCACATAGTGTCATCATTAGGGTATTTATATTTCTATAAATAAGATATACAAAACCTTATTTTAGCATATACTCCTTATAGAAGTTCACATTAGCAAAAAATTTATACCGTAATGATTGCACTATGATGCAGCCACAGTGAATTATTCAAAAGAGTAATTTTAAGTATATGAACATTATTATCTACTTTAGCCTCAGTTCTGGCCTCGGAATTGTAAGACTTTTGCTGCTTTGACTTACTAAGGTTTAGTAAAATAGCTTATAAACCATTAAATGAAGCTTATGTTTGTGGAGAGTAGTACTACAAGAAGAAAACAACAAAAACAAAAGAAGAAGAGATTAGAAAGAATTGATGCGTTTAAAAAAGAATTAAAAGCCTTAGCTTTTGAGCCAATATATGGCAATTCAATAAAAGAAATTGCAGCAAATTTAACAATAAAAATACAAGAAATCGCAGAAGAATATGGCTATAAGGTTGAATTTCCTGAAAAGGCAGAAGTTGAAATAGAAGGTGATATATATTATTTCTCGTATCCTATAAAGGTTATTACGTCTGCGAATATAATAAAGAGAATAAAGATACTAGTGCAATATATGCTCTATGATGAAAAGAGATGGATTGGAATGATTACTGATATAGAATAAAATTATAATTTTCTCATAATTATCGCCACAATAACAATAATTATTATTATAAATATAGTCAGTAAGATTAAAGTAGTTGTAGGTTCTATAAATATCAAGGAGTGATTAAGATTTTGAGTAATAACAGCAGTATTATTCATAATATTACTATTGGAAGTATTTATATATAGAATACTAGACTCGCTTATAGTACTATTATATTGTATAATGGTAGAATTGATATTCATTAGTGAAATGACTTTAGAGTTGATTAAAATTATTTTAGAGTTAATTGCAGTTAAATTTTCAATAAGTGAATTTATAAATGTGGAGTTAGAATTCTCTATAACTGCTGTTTTAATATACTGATTGTATGCTAGAGTCCCATTAAAATAATTTGTATAGATTAGTGGTAAAACTACTATTTTTACTGGAGAGGAAAGAGGTAATAGTGAAAGCGTAGATATATCAAACTTTACATTAAAACTTGAAGGTATTAAATCACTCGAGATTCCTTGTACATAAATGTTAAAAACGTCACTACTTCCAGTAATAGGAAGTCCGAGTGAAGTAGAATTAGGTACTTTATATTCACCTATCCATAGACTTCCGTTGTACCTTAATGGCACTATGAAATCTATAGGTAAATTCTCTATATTATAATACATATATGATGGGACTATTATAGCGGAGAATGAACCAAATTTTACTTCGGTTCCATTAGGATAGGATATTCTGGAGTAAATAGTTAAATACTGATTTTGATATAGTACTGACGAATTTGTCCATGCATTTACTAAGAGTGTTGTATTAGATATGTAAATTTGAGTAAAACCATAACCGTATGAAATGTAATTTCCATTATCATATGTTGCATTAACGTAGACAGTATATAGGCCAGAAGGTAGATTTTTAGGTAATGTTACGTATTTAATATAATATAAGTTACCATTATATATTATTCCATCTATTGTAAATTTATATAAAACTTTATTATTATTTATTAGATATATTGTTATATTTGGATTACCAACGGTTAACGTATATATGTAAAATATTCCACCACTTTCTGTAGATATAGAATTTGGTGATGTAAATATTGTTGGTATTACTATTGGTACAAGATATATTCCGAGAACAAACTCTACAAATCCAAATATATTCGGTATTGATAATATATAAATTCCTCCAAAACGGGAAACGTTAGATAAATTTAAATAACCACTAATAATTGAATATGTTCTATTCAATTTTATTCCATATTGGGTTATATTTATTACTAAAGTTGGTTCTAGATTTATCGTCTTTAAATAAACTAATGTATTATTGAGAGGATCGTATTTATAGAGATTGGCTTCAGGAGTTATGTTAATATTGTTAATAGTAAAACTACCATTTACCGAATAAATTACTGCAAGTATTGGTAAATTTCCTCTAAACGGATAGACTGCAATATAAGGTAAAAGGAAAACTGCCTGATAGCCTACAGTTACATAAGTATATCCAAAATTATTATAATAATTCACTACTATTTCAAATATACCAGATTTTTTAATACTAACGTATCCAATCCAACTACTTCCGTTATAAGTAAGGGTAAACTGTTGGATTATTTTATCTCCGTCATATACGTATCCATTCAAATATTTAGGCGGATTGTACGGTACTGGTGAGATATTAGCAATAATTTTTATTTTATAATCTAAAGGATATGTAGAATTAGAAGTTAAAACTACAACTTTAGTAATTCCAGATTTATTTTTTAGTAATTTACCTAATTCTGTAATAAAATATCCTGCATTTATATATCCTAAACCTGTTACAAGTTCACCCTGATATGGGGTATTATACGAAATTCCGCCTATCTTTGTTATTGCTTTAGTGCCGTTAAGTAGATATATTAACTCATTAATAAATCCTATTCTTCCATATGCTTGGATAGCTAGCGCTATTATCCCGGCTACTATTGGGGCACTTAGAGAAGTACCACCGACGATATAGGTTTTATTATCATAGTATAATACTGGCACTCCAGTATATGGGTTCCCAACCGCAGAGATATCGGGAATTCTTCTAAATCCAGATAGTCCTTGATAGGGTGGAGAAGGAAAGAGTATACTATAACCGCCAGTTGATGAACCTAGTATACCTTGTCCACTCCAACCAGTTTGTAAGCTTTCATTTCCCGAAATGTAGAGAGACGTACCGCCTACTGCTAGTACATAGGGTATCGAGGCTGGCAGTAATTGAGAACCGTAAGGTGATAAGAAAAAGTTATAACCAATTCCCCCTGCATCACCTGAAGCTGCTATAAATGTTATTCCTGCTACACTACCTAACCAATACTCATAAATCATAGCTTGAACAAACGAAAGCGGTAAATATCCTAAGGCTACATATACTTCAGGAATTCCAAAGCTCTGAGAAACTACTGCAACTTCGTTGTCATTAATTATTTTAGCTATTGCAGCCGGTAATGGATAATTAGGATTTACTACATATAATATTATTCCCGCATTAGGTGCCATAACATGTGCATATTCTACATCTAAGCTAATTTCTAAGGCCCATCCGCTAGATAAGCCATCATTAGGATTATATGCTCCTATAGGCACAATCTTGAATAATGGGGGATCAGGTAAACCATATCTTCTATCAAACAATGTCAATTGTTCTCTTATATAGGGATTACCTTCAAATGCTAATATACCAATATTTACTCCATCCCCATTTATTCCTCTTGAATAGAGTGTAGAAGTATTGTATGCTTTCCATAAATCCTTAGGTTCTATATAACTATAAGCTAGTGCTTGTGTTAAATTTTTCATTAGATATGGTTTAGAAGTGAATAATGAAGTAAAATTAGTTGCTAAGACTATTGCATTACTTACAATTTTACTGCCTATTATTGTATAAAACTTTGATCCATCAGGTAGCGAAAATACTTGAAGTTCACCACCTAATGCTTTAGTTATTTCTCCTATAGTTCCCGTAAGAACAAGTACGTTAAGTATTTTCTCTACTTTAATGCCTCGCTTTACTAGATAATTATAAATGCTATCTATTTCATCCTCTGGTATAAATAGTTGTTTTATTTCTGAAATATTTAATATTTTATTTTCTTGAACATATTTTTGTAATAGCTGTAAATTCTTAGGTTCAAAAATTATTGAAGCAGTTATTATTAAACTATCATTATAGTTATTAGAATTATTATTAAAGTAATTATTGAAGTTAATTATTACTAAGCCATAATTAAATAAAATCAAAGTTAACATCATTAAAGCTTTAATCATTAGTAGTTAGCTGAGAATTGAAGTAGATAAACATTTTCATAAATATAAAAAGTATTGATCATTGAAGTAGAGAGTAGGGTTTTTCTATGAATTTCATATTAATAGATGTTTTATGGGAATTTCTAAAATTTCGAGCATCTTAAGTTAGTTAAATGATTAATTTAAAATGATAATAATGATATAAAATTATTATAAAATTCTTAATCCAATAAATATATCATGTAAGAAGTGAATTATTCTAACTAACTTTCTTTTATGTGAGATTACAATAGTAAGTTTAGATAAGACTCAATGAAGTAATATCCCTCTAACCTCTTATTAGACCTATTATTAAGCCTATAATAAACGCTATTGAGTTATAAGGTAAGTATATTTTAAAAGTGTTTGCTAATGACTCTGCCTGTGAGATATAAACTCCAATATTTGTCAGGGCATTCTGTATTGTTGATGGAGATATTGCACCTATTGCAAGTAAAATTATTACTATTGCAAGTAAAATTACACCTATTTGTATTATTTTCTTAATTAACAAACCAATAAGGAGACCTAAGACAAATGCTATAATTAGATAAATGATCTCGCTTAATGGTATGGGTTCCATGATGTTACTTTTTAAATTACCACTATAAATTCTTATCGGGATTTTTATATAAAATCAAAATTTAATAATTAATTTTATAATAATAAATGATTTAAGTATATAATAAGTTCTCCAAAAAACATTCCAATTAGCCCTGATACATATATTCCATCAAATGTACCTAGACCACCAATACTAATTAATTGTGGTCTAGTTTCAATTATCTTCTTTAAATTTAGTAAATCAGCACCTACTATTGCACCTATTACAGTAGCAATATACGTAGAGATTGGGATTAGAGATAATTGTTGTTGGAATAAGATAAATGATAAAGTTCCATTTAGTATTGGCGAAAGATAGGGATTCGCTATTACGCCTAACCCTGCTATAACTTTAGAAGTTTTATTTGAAAATATTGTAGATAAAATTATTATAACTAAAATCTTTAATAAATTAAATTCTTTAAATGTTGATAATAATAAAAAAGAAACTAAAAGAGGTACTATTGCACCGCCTATATTAATTGCTATAATTGTAAAATCATCAACGATCTTGATTCTTGGAAAGTAGAAAGGAATTCCGAAAAAATAGATTACATCTACTTGTTCTAAAATATCTTTTCTTGGTATTTTTTTAATAATTATATTAATAGGACTAGTTAATAAACTTAAAAAAGGTAATAAAACTGAGAGAATTATTGATAACTCATGAGGGTATCCTGCATTTTCAAATACGTTCTTGAAATAATCTATCGAAATTATTGCTAATAAAAATCCTAGTAGTATATAAATGGGTAATAGTATCCTTCTAAACGGCAATAAAAACATTATCCTTTTCAAGTTACTCTAACTAATAAATTGTTTGCAAATATTATTAGCCTTTATGTAGTCTTCGAGAGTATTTATATTCAACAATTCTTCATTTACTATAATATCTTTATACTCATTAAAATTTAAATCTCTCCATACACTAATACCTAAATAGCCGTTCTTACAAAGCAAAGTGCATATACTTTTATCACATTCTAAAATTAATTTTAGAATAAGACTTTTACTTATAAAGGGTACATCTGCAGGTACTACTAATACTGGAGTACCAATTAATTTTATAGCCTCTACTATATCATTTTCATATCCCTTACCAGAAGTGTAGATTATATTATCTTTTGGGAAGAGGTTTAAGATGTATTTATTAACAACTCTATCACGAGAAAGGGCAATATATACTTTCCTAGAGATCCCAATTAGAGTATCAAAGACCCACTTTATCATTGGTTTACCACATATATTATATATCACTTTATATGGAGAGAAACGAGTTCCTAATCCACCTGCCATTATTATAGAATTATCAATAAAAAACATATTATTTTTATTTTTATATTTAATTAAAAATTATTTTTATTTGCCTTTTTGTTTTTCGTATTGTTCTGCTAGCTTTATTAGTTCTGGTGGTGCATCCTTCTCGCTAACTGCACCCCTTCCAGTCTTTCCTCCACCTTCATCATAAGTGAAGCTTATCATTTTTCCAACTCTCCACGCCTTCTTTATTTGACTTGTATCGATCTCTTTCTCCTCACCCTTATACTTGAACTTTACCTTAGCCATATGTGACTTTTGTTTTAGGGGATAAGAAATATTACTCTGAATTTTAGGGTAATATCGTTATTAATCGTTCATCAAATTCGGTAATTAGTATTACAATTTATGGTTTTTTCTTAGAATTTCAATATACTTTTTTCACACTTAACCTTCCAATATAATTTCAGATATAAGAGAGAATTCTATTCTAAAATTCGAACCTTAAACTGTAATTTTAAGAGTAGGAACTACTGTCTAAAACAAAATCAATATCAATCTTATGACTCTCTAACCATTTAGTTGGAATTACTGAATTACCTATCATATATTTTTCATTTCTTAGCTGTTTCTGATTTATTATCTAGAAGGTTCTATTTTTAATTAAGTGGTAACTTTTAATTTATCCTTATTAGCTAAGCCTTTACTATACTTTATCGAGTCAGAATTATTGACAAATTTATAATTTGCCGTATTCAGCTATTGTTGTGATTTATGCTTCTCTCAGGAAATTCGAGGTACTAGATGATGTATATACAATTGCAAAGAATTATGTCGAGGCAAATAACCTTATTGGAATAATTTCGTTTTATCTTGAGGAGGAACTTTTAGAAAATTTAATAAAAAATATTGAATCTATGTTTGACTCTTTTTATAAAATTTATAAATTTGATAGAGAAAATTTTATAAAAACTATTATAAAAAATTATAATTATATTAAATATTATAATAAAAAAATTTTTATATATAACGCAATACCATTTAGCGAAAAATTAGAAGTAAATTTTGTAACAAATAATTGGTTACCTGTAGCATGTGAGATAATTAATGGCAAGATTAGACTGTGCTTTTCATCCTATAAGAGCTTTAAGGATCTAGATGAGAGTATAAAAAGTAAGAATGAGGATGATATTATACTTGAGTACAAAGATGGAATTTTGTACAATTATGAAATAAAACGAAATATTTTCATGGATTATAGAGTTGTTAAAAATTTTATATTTTCTAAAAATAATATAGTATTACTAACACCAACTAGACCTACTTTTCTTATACCATCCATAATTTCTATGAATGTAGAACTGTGGAATAATAGAGTTATAATTAAGCGTAACAATGATATTCTAAATTATGAGATAATAGAGGGAAGGGCAAGGAAGGACGATGTTATAAATGGTAATACCTTAACAATACTTTCAAAGGCAGAGCTATATTATGATTTTAAATCCAAAAAAATCTTTAGGGATTCAATATTCGAGTCCTTTATTACAAAAATTCCTTAATAGTGAATGTGTCTTTCTGCATAAAATTCTTCTTCTAACTCCTCTTTTATACCATTCTTCTTTATCTCTTCTAAATTATTCAAAACCTCTTCAAGTGTCTTCGCATTCGTTACTATGTACTTTAACTTACCGTATGACATGTAATAAGAACCTGGACATAGAAATTGTGGTTTCACTATTATAGCATCAGCTCCAATTTGCAATATTATATCCATTGTTGCTTCTTTACTTCCTATTCCAGCATTTTCGTATTGTTCAACTTCTCTTTTCTCTTCATCAATTATTCCTACTATTTCTGCTTCATCTAAAGGTCTTAAGATATGATCTTTATCGTAAGTTACTGCTATTCTCATAGTAATTACTTCTTCTTTAACACTATTAAATCTATCTGAGTATTAGAAAGATTTCTTTAACACTTTAAATATCAAAATTTAATATTTCTTAAAAATTAATAGAAGAATTCTATATAAAATGCATATTATTAAATAGAGTATACTAATAACTAGACTTAAACCAGAAAAAATTCCTCTAAAATAGAAAAGGAATAATAGAATAGTGTTTATCATTGTATAATAGTTAGCTTAAAATAAGTTTTATTTTCTTCTCCTTCTAAATATAACTAGTATAATTATTACTAATACTATTATTACGGCTATTACTATATAAAATATATAACTGGAGAATAGCTTAACGTAAAATGGTTGTGTGATCTGAACATATATTACTAAGTTTTGTATGAAAGGATACAATGAACCAGTTTGATTCCACGTTGCAATTATTGTTATAGGATAGATTCCTTCAGATAGACCATTATTTACGTCGACTAGATATGTAATATTTATACTTTTCCCCGGCTCTAAATCCCCTACATATACTCTTCCTGCAGTAAGGCCTCCTAATGGATTTGATGAACTTACATGTGGTGATAAGATACTAGACGGCGAAAGGACAAGATTTAAATTCTTTGCAGTTTCATTTCCCACGTTCTCTATAATAATAGTTATTGGTACTGAAGATGCACCAGGATTTAGAGCAGGGTAAATTACTTTAGTTACAATTAAATATGCACTAGATTTTACCTCTAGTGGATAAATTATCATTTGAGCTCCTCCATCATATTTTATGATAAATTTGAGGGGATAAGTTCCATAATACTCTGGGATTTTCAGTAGGAAAGTAACATTTACTGGCTTCCCTGGCGGTAAGCTACCTAATGATATATTATTTTGTGAAATTATTGTAAGATTACTATCTAATGTTATATATAAATCATTAGCTATACCTTCACCATAATTTATAAGTAGGACATTTACTCTAACGAATGGATTTACTGAATTGGTGTATACTTCAGGAGGAAATATAAATATGTTTGCAGCAATTTCTGGATTATATATTATAATTTTTAAAGTGGTATTAATTTCTTGATTTTGGAAATATCTTATTTTTATAGGTATAATATAAACACCAGGTGTTACATTTTTGTATATATTCGTGGTAACTGTTACATAATTACTACTTCCTGCTGGTACGAAACCTACATTAGCTATCTTATCTAGGAATTGTATTGGATATTCTGAATTTAGTATCAGAGTAGTATTAGTTATAGTTACTGTTCCCGAGTTCTTAATTATTATAGTAAGTGGAATATTATTACTGCCTGGTGATGCAGTAATTGGATTAGAGATACTACCCCAAATCGAACTCAATTGAAGGCTAATAAAACCATTTATGTTAATTGGTATTTCTATTTCCTTCTTAATATTATTAAAATACTTTATTATTACATTTATTGTATATATTCCGAATGTTAAATTACTCGGAATATTAACAAATGTAGTAATAGGTATCGGTTGGCCTGGTGGTAAATATCCAATACTTATATTTCTTTCTAGAAATTCTAACGGATAATTAGTATTAAATATAATTGTTACGTTGCTAGCTACAGTATTTCCAATATTTTGTAGTATTATAGTTAATGGTACGTTATCCATGCCCGCTGCTACTACTAAAGGATTGTTTGGAGTTCCAAAGATACTAGATGCTGTAAAATCTATACTGCCTAAAATTGATATTCTTAAGTTTACTGATATAAATTCATTATTATATATCTTTATTCTCATTGGAATGTTATAAACCCCTGTAGTTACATTATCACTTACATTTACTACTGTTGTGAACTGGACTGGTGTAGTTATGGGGATATAGCCAATATTTATTACCCTTTCTAAGAATTCTAATGGATAAGTAGAATTAGGTAAGTATACGCTAACGTTTGAAAGCAGAACATTTCCAATATTTTGTAGTATTATCGTTAATGGCACGTTCCTTTCTCCAGCTGCAACTGTAAGGGGGTTTTGCGGTGAACCGAATATTCCTATAGCGCTAATGTTTACTTGTCCCGTAATATAAACTCTCATCTCTAAACTCTGTTTCACTCCATTATTATACGAAATCATAACTGGTATATTGTATACCCCCGTAGAGGAATTCGGATATATATCGACTAAAACTGTGGTAATTGCGGGTCTAGTTGGTGAAATATAACCTAAACTTACATTACGTACTGAGAATTTTAATGGGTAAGTAGAATTAAAGTAAAGTGTCGCGTTTGCAACAGTTGTAGTTCCAGTATTAATAACGTATATAGTTAATGGTACGTTAGTTTCTCCTGGGGCTACATTTATTGTAGAGTTAGGTAAGCCAAATATTCCGTTAATAATAAAGTTTACATAGCCATTTATATTAATATTTAAATATAGTTGAATGTTGTCTCCTCTAAAGAAGCTCACTGTTATTGGAACTTCATAAATTCCTTGTGAAACATTAGGATATACATTAACGTAAGTAACTATACTTACTGGCGTACCTATTGGCAAGTATCCTATTGTATAATTGCTTTCTAAAAATGTTAACGGATATGCGTTTTTAGGGAATATTATAGTAACGTTATTTGCAATCACATTACCTATGTTTGTTAGAACTATAGTAATTGGTATATCTTTTTCCCCACCTACGACAACTAATGGATTATTAGGAGTGCCAAAATATGCTCTAGCTGTCAGGCTTACTTTACCTAATAAGTAGATCGGTGTATAGACGGTTGTATTACCATATATTATACCAGACTGTGTTATTACACTATAGCCTATATATAATGGAATTTGGTATGGTCCTATGCCTGCTCTAGAAGAGAAGTTAAATAGGAATACGATTGTATATGGCTTACCTATTTGTAGGTAAGGTATCTTAATCGGGTTTGTTGTAACTGGTATTACTATATAGGAAACAGAACCCGGGAAGATGTATACATTCGTTAAATTTACATTACCAGTATTTATTATGGTGAAGTTTATAGGTACTAATGTCATTCCAGGGGCTATTAATCCATAGCTAGAATATGCAGTTATATTGACATAAGGGTCTGTTTCTGAAATTGTAATTAGAGGTATAAATATGTTAGATAAGAAAATTAATAATAATATAATATATCCATTTATATTTCTCATAAGACATTAGATATATCTTAGGGAATTTAAATCTAATCGTTCGTATAAGAAAGTGAATATTATAATTTTTCTTAAGATTAAGTGAAATTGAAAGCAAGATCGATAGTGTAATACGATATGATTTAAATTCTATAGATTAATTTATAAAATTGTATTATATTATAGTTAAATTCTATAGATTTATTTTCGTAAGGTTTATTTGTTCTGAAGTGTGTAATATATTTAGTAGAGTGATAATGGGTGAAATTACTATTAATGAGGTTAAGAAAAAGATAGAGGAGATTCTAAGAGAGAGGGAATGGATAACGTATAGTGAGTTATTGAAATACTTACCCTATCCAGCACCTCTTATTTCTGATGCATTAATGTTATTATTAAAGGAGGAAAAGATCAGTAGAAGAGGAAGATACTTATACTATAAGAGATAGAATGTTAATTAGATTTTACTTCTCATGTTTTTAAATCTCTTTTCTAATTAATACATGTGACTGCATTAGAAGTAACAATAACCCCTGAAGTTATAGCTACTACTGATGATAAGATAGGAACTATCATTGGCAAGATGAAAGAGAGTAGACAATGGGTAGTGCCAGTAATAAAGAATGGGAAATATGTAGGTATTTTTTCATATAAAGATTTATTAAGTAAAAGAGTTAGTCTAGAATCTAAAATTCTTAATATTATTAAACCTACTACAACTCTTTCTCCTAGGGACGACATACCTAAAATTGTGGCAAGATTTTATACCACTAAAGCCAGAGCATTGCCAGTAGTTGACGATAATAAAAGATTACTTGGAATAATTTCTAGAGAGTCATTATTACATTATCTTTTGAGTCAAGGAAAAGTTCCTTCTACCAGAGCTAGAGAATTTATGTCGTCACCCGCTACCACAATAAAAACTGATGATAGTGTGGCTAGAGCTAGATGGATAATGATTAGAGAAAATATTAGTAGACTCCCAGTTGTTGATGATAGTAATAAGCTAGCCGGAATAGTTACTACCAAGGATATTGTAGATAAGTTATATTCAATTAGTAGCAAAAAGAGGTCTTCAATACTGAGAGAAGAAGAAAGAATAATGGCATTACCAGTTAAGGAAATAATGTCTTATCCAGTTTATTCCTTTAAAGCTACAGACGATCTTATATCAATTGCATCCAATTTACTAAACCATAAAATTTCTGGTGGTCCAGTATTTGAAGGGGAAAATCTTGTAGGAGTAATTAGCACTATTGATATAATCTCTGCAGTAGCGAAGCAATTTGAAATATCAATGCCAATAGAAGCAAAGTTAACGCAAGATTTGAAAAAGCCAGAATTACAATCAATGATAGATGGTATATTGGATAGATATGTTGCTAGATTAGAGAGAATAACTGAGGTAATAAAATTTAATGTTTCATTTAAAGAGGAGGCTAAAAGTCAAGGAAGTAAAATTTATACAGTTACAGCAAGGGCTATTACAAAAATCGGAAGTTTTATAGCTAAGGAAAGCGATCGTGACCCAATATTTGCAGTAAGGAAGGCTGTTGATATATTAGAAGAGAGAATTCTTAAGGCTTTAAAGAAAATTCAAGAAAGTAAGAAAAAAGGTTCTAAGGAAGAGTAAAATTGAAAATAGGAATAGTACAGCCAGCAAGTATAGAAAGTGGAGTAAGATTAACTGAATTAGCTTTACGAGATAATGCTAACTTAGTATTATTACCAGAAAAGTGGGTTAGGACAATAGATCAAGTGCCTTTATCAGAATTTCAGAAATTAGCAAAGAAATATACTGCAGTAATTATACCCGGCGCTTTTGAAGATGGTGTTTCTGTAGTCTCACCAATTATAAATGGAGATGGTAAAATTGTAGGAATTGCTAAAAAGATTCACCTTTTTGAGAGAGAAAAAGAAAGGCTTATAGCAGGAGATAAGTTAGTCGTCTTTAGTTATCGTGGTATAAAGTTTGGTATCGTAATATGTTATGATATGGATTTTCCAGAGATACCAAGATTTATGTTTTTGAAAGGTGTTGAAATAATTCTTGTTCCATCAAAAGTAGATATAGAAGGTATAAGAATGTGGAGGGATTATTTAAGGGCTAGAGTATTAGAGAATAGAATAGCAATAGTAAATGCTAATGCAATAGATCCACCAGAATTTCCTGGGATGAGTATTGCTTTGCAACCGATAAAATTTGGAAAATATGTTGATGTAAAGATAATTTCGGAATTAGGTACTAATGAAGGTTATGTAGTAGTAGACATAGACCCTCTTTCATATCTTCACTTAAGGAGTGAAAGAATAAGAGAATATAGAGAATTTGAGATTCATGAGCTAGGAAACATTTAATCTACTATTATTAATGATGCTGCCTCTCTAGCCTTTTGTCTGGCTTCATCAACTGTTTCACCAGTAGCTAATACAATGCCCATTCTTCTATGTTCATAACTATACGGCTTTCCAAATAATCTTATTTGCACACCGGGTATGCTTAATGCTTTATGTATGTTTAAATACTTAGGAGCCCATCTACTTCTTGGAGATAAAATGACATGTGCCGCAGCAGGACTTACGATCTTAACTTTAGGTGTAGGAAGACCTAGTGCTGATCTTATATGAATTTGGAATTCATTAATGTCACTACTCGCTAATGTAACTAATCCGGTATCATGAGGTCTAGGAGCTACCTCATTAAAATATATTCTATTATTGGAAATTATGAATTCAACTCCGAATATACCTATACCACCTAAAGCATTTACAATCTTCTCTGCATATTCTCTAGCTCTAGATGCTATATCTTCACTAACTGTATATGGGTGCCAAGATTCGATATAATGATAAACGCCTTTAGGCCTCTTATGTTCTATAGGCGGTATAGTAGAGGTATTTATTTTCTCATTATCGAAATATCTGTAAGTCAATACTGTGAGTTCTAGATCTATGTTAATATACTCCTCAACTATAACTCTCTTACTTTTACCCCTGGCATGACTTATTGAATACTCATACGCTTTTTCCACATCCTGCTGACTATTTATAACGATATGCCCATGCCCACTTGAGCTCATTTCTGGCTTTATTATGCAAGGGTATCCGATATCTTTGCAAATTTTCTTGACTTCCTCTGCTGAATCTGCGAATCCATACTTAGTTGTAGGTAACTTTAACTTCTCTGCAGCAAGTCTTCTTAATTCTATTCTATTCATGCATATCTTAACTGCATTTGCATTAGGTACTACTCTATATCCTTCAGCTTCAATATCAATTAATGCATCAGTATTTATGGCTTCTATTTCTGTTATTATTGCATCTGGTTTTTCCCGTTTTACTATCGCTTTTAAGGCTTCACCATCTAACATGTCTACGACATATCTTCTATGGGAAACATGCATCGCTGGTGCCATATCGTATCTATCTACTGCTATCACTTCTACCCCCATCCTTTGGGCTTCTATTGCCATTTCTTTTCCTAATTCTCCGCTCCCTAAGAGTAATATTTTTCTGCTATTTGAGAATAATGGTGTTCCAATTTCCATGTGTAACCTTTATTTGAATAAATTAAAAAATTTGATGCTACTTCCCATTTTTATTTACTTATTTAAGTAAAATCTTATCTTTTCTATTAGCTTCATTGGATCGTATATTGTGTAAAAGTTACATGACCAATTTTTAGGGACTCTGCATTCACCACTCCAAGGAAATGCTACAATTCCACTATATTTTTCAGAATATTGTTTTATTTGATTATAATTTATTTTATTTAGTTTTGCTTCAATAATTACTTTATTTTCAATAATAAAATCAGGTTTATTATGATATTTTCTTTTATCAAATTTTGAAATACTTTTAAATATTTCTTGATTTCTTTTAACGTTAAAAAATTTTGAAATAATATTAAATAAATAATCTTCAAAAGATTTTCCAATTATTTGATTAATTAAAATCTTTTTCTTTAGTAAATCTTTCTCTGCCAGAATAGGTGTTAAATCGATCTTTATTCCAGTTCTCTTTTCAAATTCATTAATTTTATTAATTAAAATTGTTTTATTAAAAGTTAATAAATCTTCGCTTACTGGTTCTAAATTACTGTCAAGTAGGAAAGTCATTCTACCTTCACTGACTATTATTATCTCTTTATGAGTAATATTATCTAAGACTATTTTACTTATACGCATTATATCAAGTTCTCAGTATAGTTTAAAAATAATTTGAATATAATACCTCTAAAATATTTTGTAAGTTTTTCTAGAATAATTAAATAAGGCCCCAGTATCATTCTCCCATTCTTGGGCGTCTACTGGGTCATGGCCGTCTTATATTAATTAGTATACTTTTCCTTTAAATTTATTCTTCTCAGTACTTTTTCCTTTAAATTTATAATTTTATTTTTATTTATATAAAAAATTTAAAAAATTAATTCTCCTCTCAATTTCATATACAAATTAAAAATCTAGAATGTATAGTAGTAACTCATGCCGATTCCTATAATAACGTTAGGCGACATTATTTGGGGTCTAATTCTCTCCATATGGGTAGCCTTTGTTACCCTCTATATCTCAAAAATAATTTCATTAAAAACAAATAGTTATGTAGCAAGAAAGAGTATACATATTCTGGGAGGCGGGGTTGTGGCTATACTATCTCCTTTTCTCTTCTCATCACCTCTAGTACCTATCGTTGCATCTTATTTAATAATGTCCTATTTGCTTGTTACTCGAAAATATGGCAAATTTCTTAAATGGTTTCAAGATGAGAGTAATAAGGGTGAAGTTTACTTTTCATTCTCATTTGGTACTATTCTTCTAATCCTTTGGATAATTTCTCCAGAGTATTGGTATACTAATGAGGTATGGATCGGAATTTTACCTTTGGTATATATGTCTTTTGGAGACGGTATAACTGGAATAATAAGGAATTACGTTTATAAGAGAAGAAGAAAGGGATTTTGGGGTAGCATAGGGATGCTTATACTCTGTACTACTATAGGCTTCTATCTATTTGGGATAATAGGTTTAATTTCAGGAGTTGTTGCTACTATTGCTGAATTATCCGAAAAAATCGATGATAATATAACAGTGCCTTTTTCATCATTTATATTTCTTATAATTGCATCAAAATTATATTGATTTTTTAATTAGAAATTTTTATCAGGAAGGGTTGCGCTCTTCATAACTCCGTAAACCGTCGCTTCATCATCAACTTTTAAAATCATTTACATAAATATAAGCCTAGTTAAGATGTTAAATTGGCTTTTAGGCTCTAAACCACCTAGCTGGAGGGAATTAGATGAGATATTTAGCGATTATCGTTGCGTTTCGGTATATGTAAATAAAAAAGATGGTATAATAAGTTCTATAAAAGTAAGCGATGTAGAACAATTTTATTCCTCTGCTTCAGTTCTAGTACAGCCTAAATATTTAAGGATTTTAAGACCAATATTTATAAAGTTTCCTAATTATGTTATAATACCAACATTAAGTGAAAATATTTATAAAAATTTAATAATCAAAAATAAATGGAGAGGTTTTTCTCAATATGTTGATAATGAATTTGTGGGAGGATGGTTATTATATGAGTGTTACGAAGCCGAATGTAGAGAAAAACAATATTTACATTTACAAATATCTGAAGATAGACATAGTGAAAGGGAGGTTATAGAATACCACATAGCAATAGAGACTAATAACATTTCTAAAGCTCATGAGGTTCTTTTCCGATCTCAAAATTCTCTTCCCAATTACTAAATCTTTCTATATTATACTCCTTAATTTCTTCCTTACCCTTTATAAAATTAAATAATAATTCTGCAATACCCGGCCCTACTTCTGCACCATAGCCATTAAGTCCTCCTATATAATATAAATTATCACGAATTCTTCCATATGTTGGTCTCATATCTGGAGTTGCCTCACAGTAGCTTCCTAAGCTAAGTACCTTAGTAAATTCCTTTAGCCTAATTTTTACTTTAAATAAAACTTCCTTCTCGTCACTCTTTATATCTATCTTCTCCCATGGTTTTGCTTCGATACTCTTACCATTCCCTGCTATTATTAATGGTAATCCTCTATTTAAGAACGGTCTAGAGTAAAAACCTAGTACATAGTCGTATATAATTAGCTTGTCAAACTCTCTCCTTGAAATTCCTAATGATGCCCAACAATAATATGATTTTACAGGCAAATTAATATTTATAAGATATTTACTCCATGCACCTGCACAAAGTATTATAATATTATCTTCTCCTCTATACTCCTTCCCATCTACTATTATCTTAGCCTCCTTTTCTAAAGCTATTATCTTAGCCCTTCCCTTTAGGTATGGAACATTTCTAATCATGCTACCAATATCTACAAGCCTATCACTATTCTTTGCTAGAATTCCTTCAGTTTCTAGAATTTCTAAATATTTATTACTAATTTCTACACCATATTCTTCCCATAATCTTATGATATCTTCAGAAATATTCCCTATAGTGAATGAAGGTATTTCATATAATTTTATACCTATATTTTTATAAAATTGTAAGCTTCGGTAAGCTAATTCAACATCTTTTCCTTTCAAGAGCAGAGAATGTATTAGAGTAGGAAATACCTTTTTCTCTCCTGGTTCTATTACCATAGCTTCGAATCCATTTTTCTTTAGTATATAATACAATGCAGAACCTACTATACCACGACCTACTATTAGAAATTTCATACGAATATATAATTTTTGAACCTATATTCTGATTAAAAATTTGATGCAGGTTAAGGAGGGATATATGCTAATTTATGATAATGTAGTATGGGCGGTAAAGGGTTGCTATCATCCAGAAGGTTATGCAGTAGCATTACCAAGGCTAGTAAATGGCAGGAAGATAAAGAAAATGAAAGAAGGAATGGAAATCGTAAGGACTCGTTATCCTAACTTACTTAAGTACATTCCTGAAATAGGATTAGAAGTTCCATTAATTCCTTTGGAGCTTAGTGTAATATTAGATCCTTATAAGAAGGTAATAAATAACGAGAAAATTTTAGAGTTTCTTAGGTTTTTTAATAATGTAGGAATAACGGGAAGTTATTTATATTCTAATGAAGTCGGTAATGATATTGATTTGATTTCAGAAGACGAGAAGAATTACGAGATATTAGTAGAATTGAGGAAAAAAGGTATTACTAGACCTATTAATTATGTTCTAGAGGATGAAATTGAGGTAATGAATTCTGAAGATTTTTTGAGATTAAAGAAAAGAAGAGTACTAGAAGGTATTTTTAAGGGCATTCCATATACTTTTAAAATAGTAAAATGCGTTAAAATGGGTAAGGTAATAGGGAATAAGTACTTTGAAGGTATGATTAGAATTATTGATCCAATAAAGCCTTATTCACTACCGATAATTTATTATACTGATAATAATTTTTATTTAACAAGCTTTAGAACAAGATTTACTGAATTAAATGAGGGTTGTATTTTAAGAGTAAAAGGAAATATTCTAATTCGTGAAGATATTATAGAGTTTCCACTAGATCATGCAGAATATGTGGAAATAATAAAAATTTAGTTAGAAGTGCATAAAATTAATTATGAAACCACATGAGTTGCATAAAGAAAGTGGGCCGAAATCCGTTGGCTTTTATGTTATTACAATAAGTACATCTAGGTACGAAAAAATGGTTAAAAAGGAACCAGTAGTAGATGAGTCTGGTGATATAATAAAGCAATTAATGATAGAGGCTGGCCATAAATTAATCGGCTATACTCTCATTCCAGATTCTAAACCTCACATAATAAAAGCATTCGCTGATGCTATTATTAATGATAAGGTAGATGTTATAATATCCTCTGGCGGAACCGGGTATTCTAATACTGATATGACAATTGAAACTATTAAGCCACTTTTTGATAGAGAAATTATAGGATTTGGCGAGCTTTTTAGAACTATAAGTTATCATCAGATTGGCTCTTCTGCATATCTATCAAAAGCTACTGCTGGGATAATATCGAATAAATTAATATTTCTATTACCAGGCTCGCCTGATGCGGTAAAATTAGCATTAAAAGAATTAATTATACCAGAAATCCCACACTTTCTACATTTAATAAGATCTTAAACAATAGGTGTACCATAGATACTTTCTTCATCTTCTCTTGCAATTTCACCTTCAGTTAGTATCTTTTTTACTAATCTTAACGATTTTCGTCTTGATAGTACTTTATTATTATTACCACAATACGGACTGTAAATACATTTAGGACAACCATCTTCACAATCACAACTCGATAGAATATCTAAGGATACCCTGTAAGCTTCTTCTAGTCTATCAAATAAACTCTTTGCCACACCAGTTCCACCTATCCCCGAATCATAAATTGCTATATGTCCACTTGGATAACTTATTCCAGATAAGTCAGTCTGTGAAGCTCCAACTACTACTCTAGCAGAAGATATTAGTACATGTTCTGTAGCGTGAAAAGCTTCTGCGGCATCGTATATTGTAAATTCTTCTAATATAGGATGCTTAATTAGGATGCCCTTACTCTTAAATTTAAATTCTATTGGCGAATTAGAATATTCTTCTCTCAATAGTTCTTTCCTTCTCCTACTGAAGATATCATATACTACGTATCCAGTTACTACTATCTTTAGTTCCATTTCACCATATTTAGCTCTCAATCCTAGTACATCTCTTTCCGAAATTGGATTAAAATTTATTAAATCTATATAATAAATTGGTTTAGTATAATAATCTAAATCATCATTTATTCTCCTAACCCTTGCAGTTAATTTATTTAAATCTAGGCTCTCTACAACATACTTCTTCTTGGAGATAAGATATATTGCGTTAGGATAGAGGTCTAATAACGCTTCTGGTAAAGTTCTTTCTCCAATTTTCCTATCGCCTTCAACTATTTTAACTATTGGCCCCATATTTCTTAATGATGTATTTTTAACAAAATTTAGAGTTTCTAGAGTACTATATACAAAATTTGCGTTAATCCTTACTTTTCCTTCTCTAAAAAGATCATTTAACGCCTTCTTCCAGGTTTCGCTTAAGTATTGTAGATTTAACTTGCTACGTTCTAACACATGCGCAGCTGCATGTATTTTAGCTACTTCTAAATTCTCTGAATCGAAAGTTAAAGGTAAGAGCTCTCTATTAAAGAATTCCCTTGGTCTCCTAAGGTAATATTGATCTATTGGGTCCTCACCAAGTAGGGTAAATATATAAGCTATATTATTCCTCCTTCCAGCCCTTCCGGCTCTTTGCAAGTATTTAGTATAACTAGGTGGATTATCTGCTAAGATTACAGCATCTAAGTATCCTATGTCAATTCCAAGTTCTAATGTAGGTGTAGCTACAACACCATCAATTTCTCCTCTCCTAAGTTTCTCCTCTACTCCTATTCTCTCTTCTGGTAAAAGTCCTGCTCTATGAACTTGAAGATTAATATTAAACTTATCGGCTATCTTAGCGATTACTTCAGCCATTTGTTGCGAATCTACAAATACTAATACCTTAAGTCCCTTCTTTATTAAAACTGAGGCGAGGTAAGCGGCTAAAGTCCATCTGCTAATACTGTTTAATTTTACTAAAGTATGAATTGCCATACCTTTTCTTCTCTTAGATCCTTGAACTATTTCACCATCAACCCCAAAAAGTTCTCTAAAGAGAAATTTACTAAACCCTATGGTACCACTAGCTGCTATGACATGGAAATTAGTATTACCATCTCTTAATCTTTCAGCTAGCATTTTTAAATGCGAACCAAGCACGCCTTCGTATACGTGTAGTTCGTCAAATACAAAATGTTGTGCACTTCTAATAATTCTTCTATACCTTTCACTTAGTGCAAGACCTATATGAAGCATATCGGGAGTCGTAATCAGTATTTGAGGAGGATTTCTTGAAATCCTTATCCTTTCCTTTTCAGGAGTATCACCATCAAATATTCCTACATTAATTCCAAACAACTCATTCGTTATTTTACTAATTCTTCCGAATTGATCTCTACCAAGGGCTCGTGTGGGATATATCAATACACTACGTTCTCCCTTCATAGCCAGATCTAATAAAGGAATTAAGAAGGCTTCAGTCTTTCCAGTTCCAGTTCCAGAAATTATTACAACATTTTTACCATCCTTGATTAATTTCAAAGATTCTTCTTGATACTTATATAATCTAGTTATTCCAATCCTTTTAAGTGCTCTTTTTAGATCCTCATTTATGTTAAGCTCCTCTACGTAGCTCCCAAAATCTGGCTCTAAATATGTTTCTGTGTGAACATATGCAACCTCAGCACCATAGGACTTTAACTTTTCGTTAACTTCATTTATAATTTCCATCCTTTTCCTACTATTCACTTTCTTCTTATTAAGTAATAAATGTGCCTTTAACTGTAGTTATAAGTTAATATTAAATAAATTTTAAAAATATATTTTAATAAAAAATATTTACTATATTTATCTATTAATTGATAATACAAAATTTGCATTGATACTAACATTTTTATTTGATCTAAAGCAATTAAGTATTGATGAGTGCATTGAATTTAAATAAAAAGGAAGTTCATATTAAAATTCATAAAGAAATATTGAGTAAATTAGAAGAGAATATTTATAAGATTTTTCAATATTTTATATTGAATAAAGAAGTATTAATGGAGCATAAAAAAGAGTTGTTAAACGTCTGGGAAAGAGTTTCAATTCATAGATTATTAGAAGAGTCAGAAAATGGTCCCTACCATAGAGTATTAAAGGATCAAAGGTTTGAGGGTTTACAAGGGCTTAAAAGGTATCACGAATTGCTTGAATCTTTTATAGTTGAAATGAAAACAATTCAAGATGATTTTAAGTTCGTAATTAAAAATCTCGCAGCGTTAGAGTTATTTAAAAAACATATAGAGCTAGAGGAGAGTATACTTTTTTCTTAAATTCCACCCATGGGAGTTTTCTTCATCTTTCAGACGGCTTTTTCTGTCATCTATAAAATATTTCTCTCCTTAGCTTTTATTCTTGTCTTATGGCTTCAATAGGATTTAGTCTCGATGCCCTCCATGCTGGATAACTACCTCCTGCCATTCCAACTACCACAGATATTGTTATTGCAAGTATTATTAAGTAAGGTGATATTATGGGTTGATAAGTTAAAATTAATCCTAAATTTCCTCCTATTCTAAATCCGCTAGTACTTAGTAAATAACTTATTGGTATTCCAGTAATTATGCCCAAAATTCCCCCTAAGAATCCTATAATTCCAGATCTAGTTAGGTATACCAGAAGCACGTCTCTACTCTTCATTCCTAAAGTCTTCATGATTCCAATTTCCCTAATTCTTTGATAGACTATAATCATCGAAGTACTCATTATTCCTAATACTGCGACAAAGAGAGAAATTGAGACCACTGCCGTTAATAAGAATGAAATACTATACGTAATTTGAAGTACAGTATTTACTATCTGCGTTACTGTAATTACCCTTACAGAATTACCTAAAACTGCAGAAATTAAATTGGCAAGCACGTTTACATTTTCTACACTCGTGCTTCTTACAAATATTGCAGAATATGTAGATCTATTTAGTATAACTATAGCCTCATCAAAAGGAAGAAATATTGAGTTATCAGCATCAGCTAATGGTGTAAAGCCTGAAGGTGACAAAATTCCAGAGGTGTAAAGTATATAATTTAAGCCATTTGGTAAATGCACTACTACTGGATCACCTGGCTTTATAACTAGACTGTTTGAATTTCCAGTAGCTATATCATAGCCTACTACGGCTAACGGAACTTTACCCTTTGGGTATTCTCTCCCTGCAATTAACTGATAAGATCCTAAAACTACTGATAGGTTATCTATTCCAATGATCGTTATAGGAAATGGTTGACCATTAACATAAACTACTGCAGAACCTTCTACTGCAGGATACTTTGATGCGACATATGGTAAGCTGGAAATAATATTTAATTCATTTTGTGTTAAAGGGACGCCTCTGCCAGGTAATACTATTATAGTATTTGGTCCTAATGAATATAAAGAATTTGAAATACTCTCACTAATTCCCTCGGTTGTCGATACTAATATTATCATACTACCTATTCCGATAGTTACGCTGAATATTGTTAAAATAGTTATAACTTTTCTTGAAAATAAGTCTTTAATAGAAAGTAGTATTATATCCCTTAGTTTCATTTTCTTCTCCTCTTCAATATTATTATAGTAGATATTATTATAATAATAACTATTATGATTAATATTGGAATATAAGTTAAAAATTGAAAAGAAGAATGTCTTAAGGAGGAAGTTTGTGTAGCTAATGTGATACTTATTGGGATTTGTATAGTTTGATTTCCTATCCTTCCTAAGCTATCAGTGTAAATTAGCGTTATTGGTAGAGTAAAATTAAGTAGCCTCGCAGAATTCAAATTGATCATAAATGAAATTGTAAAGGTAGTAGGAGTATAAGGGGCAATATTCCCTACATATACACTTCCATTTATTACAGGGATTGCGATAGCTGGATAGACTGGTTTTGCTATTACGCCTATTGCAGTTCCAGTTCCGTAATTAACTATTGTAGGAGTAACAGAAATTATTATAGTATTATTAACACTAGTTTGAACTACAGAAGATTGAGTTAATAGGAAGTTAATCGATCCAGTTACTGGTAAATTTATTAAGTTTTGTTGCACTTGATTTTGATTATTAGAATAATAGGTAGCTATAATATTTAGAGAAAAGAAGTTTAAGGTTGATGGGACAAGAACTTGTAATGGTATTACATAACTCTGATTTGGAAATAGTGATGAAATATATTCTAAGGTAGAATTTATAAAGCCCGTTTGTGAATTTAGAGAAATTGAAATCTTATATAGAGGATAATCTGCATTATTCTTGATAATTAGCTTTATCACTTGTAAATTTCCAGATGTTAGGATATTAGGTAATACTGTAAAGCTTATTGGATTAGCTACTAACTCTTGGGGATTAATCATGAATGTAATAACTTGGGTTTTAGATTCGAACAGGCCAGAAGGTAGAAAGTATTGTGCAATAACTTGTAAAATACCCACTCCTTGACTAAGAAGAGGTGGGAATATACTTAAATTAATAACCCTTATTTCACTTGGTGCCAAAGTTTTGATAATAAATTGATTTTGACCTAATATAGCAATATTTTGCGGATTAAAAATTAATGTTAAGTTATATATATTAAAGTTTCCTATATTTTTAATATATATTTTAACATTATTCACTTGATTTTGAATTAATGTACTTTCACTCCATATTTGCAAATAAGCGTCGGCTTGAATTATCGATACATAAAAACTTATAGGCAAAGTTATGGAAACTGGCGATAAAGAAGGTGAAATATAGTTAATATTTAATGAAAGTGTAAAAGTTAAGCCTTGAAGTTCTTGCGGTACAAAAAGGTTTATAAAGAAACTCTTACTTTCTCCTGCACGAAGTAAAGGTATTTTCACTGCCGTTAAGTTAAGAACTGATACTTGTGGAGAAGGTAGAGGAGTTATTGTTAAATTATACGCATTACCATATCCTTTATTCTTTATAATTATCATAACATGATTTAGTCCAGGAATTAATGAAGAATTAAGTGAAGAAATTTCTATAACCGGATAACCATTTAAATACACATTGGCCGTTAAGTTCCTTACATACTCCTGCATTATACCATTATTGATTGTATTTAATTTTATGATAAAAGGAATCGAATATTTCCCTAAGCTTACATTACCTATATTAATTAGGAAAATTGCATTTATAATTCCGCTACTTCCCTGCCCAGGCTGATTATAAAATATTTCTTCACCTCCAGTAGAATTAGTAAAGCCATTAGGTAATTCACCAATAATTTGGATCAAATACACTGGTGACGGGCTAATGTAAATTAAACTTAAGTATAATGGTGTAGCATATTGCATAGGTGAAGCGTTCTCTCCAAGATATGCATTTAATAAATACACACTAGCTGTAAGGTTGCCCGTTATTTCCAGGCTTAAATTATAAGTAACATTTTTATTAAAATAATGAATTATAATTGGTATAGAGTATTTACCTACACTTGCATTTGGATCTATTGAAACTAATGTCAAAATATTTACTGCACTGTTTGCCTGAATTACTCCTATGTCAAAACTATCTGGAGTAAATTTGAATGGAGATTTTGAATTAAGATAAATAGTTACATTATCTGCAATTGTATTTCCTATATTAGCTATATAAATTGTTAAAGGTAAATTTATTGCACCTGGATATGGAACAACTGGGTTTTGTTGATTCCCCCATACTGCATAAACTTTAAAGTTAATAAAACCAGAAACCGGAACATTAATTGAGCCGTAGAATACTGAAGTAGTATTTGATACTACTATATTAATCTGATAATTACCTTGCACGATATTAGGATTAACGTCGACTAGAACTTGGAAGGAGATTACATTACCTGGATTCCACTTATTAACATAGATCGGGGTATAATGAAATGTAAATACTTGTGAATTAGATAGGAATATGCGTGCATTGTATATTGCGAAGGACTGAGTGTTTATTAAAAAGATCTGTAATACAGCATTAGTTTGTCCTGGTGCTACTATAGTTGGTGATACCCAATTAGCATAACCTTGAATATCATTGCCAGTTTGCGAATTAGTGAATATAGTATTAATAACAATAATTAAAGAAAAAATAACAGTTATTATTAAAAATACACTCTTAATGTACCTATTATATTTCATATCGTCGACAAATATTAATTCAAAATTGCCTATTTAAATCCTAGGATGAAGAAATTATACCGGGCAGGGTAGAATGGTGAAGAAACCGCTAGACGCTGATCATCTACTTTTTTCAATAATTCTTACAATATAACTATAAGCTAATCCTACTAGAACCATTATTGAAGATGCTGTTATCGCAGGGCCCGGACCATAGAAAGTATAATAATCAAATATAATAACTGAAACTGGAGAGACTCGTTCAAAAGGCGGTTGTAAGATATAGTATGCAATTATTGCTACTGAGCCAAATTCACTCATTGCTCTTGCCATTGAGATTAATGCAGAAGTTATTAAACCTCGTATAGAAAGAGGCAGAACTATCATTAATAATAACTTAATTTCGTTTGTACCAAGACTTTTAGCAAAATACTCGTAACTACTGGGCAGTGCATCAAAATAAGATTTTAGAGTTTTAATATATATTGGTGCGGATACGATTACTAGGGCATAAACCAACCCAAGAAGGTTATCAAATAATGAGATTCCTAAGGAATTGAGTACTTTTCCAATCGGTGTATATGGACTCGTAAGAAAAACTAATGCGATACCTACAATGGGATGTGGTATTGTTGCGGGTAAATCGACTATGCTTTCTATTAATTTATTATTATTTCTAGATAAAAAATAAGCTAAAGGCGTAAAGAGGAATATATTTACTAACATTGCGATTGACGACGAAACTAAAGTCAAAATTAAAGACGAAAAGAACGTATAGGAGAGGACTTGAGGAGATTTATATACAAAAAGTCCTAAGTATATTAAAATAAGAATTGGTAAAATTAAAATTATTAATGAAATAATAGAAAAAAATTTTAATATCATAGACTCCCCTTAATTATAAGATAATTCTGGGATATTAAATCTAAAAGATATTTTGGTACTTGTGTAGAATTATATAAATATGCAGGCTTAAGTGGTGTGATGCCGTATTTACTAAGTATATTATTATTCTTAATTACGAAAATTAAGAATTGAACCGCAGCGTCAGGATTAACTGGATCTTTAGGAATTGTAATGTATAAGTAGATTGGTGCACCTCGTATTATAGTCCCTGAGATATTAAGAGAAGCTTTTTGGTAAATAGTTGTATAATTAGGATCTCCTAGATTAATTTGAGGTGGTAGCTGGACATAGTATAATCCTTTCGCAATAGCTGCAGACCTATATATAAATAAAAATTGGATGTTGCCTGCAACTAATGGTGCAACAAGGTCTGCAGCGTGCGCAGCTGAAATATTCCCCTTATTAGCTATTATCCTGTCTACAAAATATTTTAGGTCACCATTCGCGTAAACATATCCTGCGAGTTGTAATACTAACCAGCCCCTAAATCCTGCAGGATCTTGCGTAGGATCTGCAATTCCTATCTTTAAGCTACCGTCTGTTATCTTTAGAAAGAAATTATACCAATCGCTCTTATTTGCATAACTTAATGCAACTTTTGCGTTTTGATTTTGTAAAGTTAGGTTTGAATAAGCTAGGACTAATTGATCTGCACCTATCGCTATTGCCCAGCCTGGTGACCTATTTCCTAAAAAGCTTGGTCTTACTGCATCTATTGCAACCGGCATGAAGACACTTACTGGACTTCCTTGAGCTATTTGCCTTGCGAGTGTTAGAGAACCTGCACTCTTAATTGCAACTTGAATTCCAGTTGATTTAGCAAAGTTATTTGCAAAGTCTTGTGCTTCTGCAGTATAAGCGTCTGCAACATATAATTGAATTATACCACCACTGGTACTACCGGTATTTGTTATAGTAGTAGTACTTTGAGTAAAACTACTCTGGCCACTTTGGAAGAAGAAATAATAAATTATAGAAATTATTACAATAAATATTATAATTAAACCTACAATTAACCACTTATTCATGGATTAGATTAAATATATCCAGTTATATATATTTTTCTTTAGATATATTTATGGTATAATTGTGATATAATAAGAGAATCTAGTATTCTTTAAAAGGATAATATATTTTAGAAAGAGAATATTTAAGAATTCTGATCATACAATCTCTACGGAATTAGTTTAAAAATTCTAAGTAATAGATATTATCAAGAAGATTTTAATATTTAAAATACTTATTTATTTTATGCTATTCCTGCTATGGTTTAAAGTTAAACAGCCTGAGACCATTTCTCAAAGAAGATTAATGGAAATTTGGAATAAAGAGGCAGAGGCTGCGCTTAATGCAGTAAAAACAGGTAAGATAAAGGGACTTTATAAAGTCTCTGGGAGGAGAGAGGTTGTAGCTATACTCGATGTTAATACTCATGAAGAATTAGATGAGATTCTAGAAAATCTTCCAATAATGAAAGAGCTAGGTCACTCAATAACAGTTGAAGTATATGCAATTCATCCTTATGAAAAATTCCACGAATTAATGAAAAAATTGATTCAATAAATTATTTTATTTTTATTAATAAATATTTAATGAACTAAATTCTAGAATCTCTTTATCTTCTAAAAAATATATTTTTTCCCATTTTTCTATTTCCATCCTTTTTATTAAAGATTCAAGAAACCATTTAGTATTACAGAACGCCCCTTTACATCTTGACTTATAAACTTTTGCAAAATTGATTTCTAATTCTTCACGGGGATCATTCGATCCGAAGATTACAATATTAGAACCCCTACTTATAAATACTGGTGCGTGAAAGAACTGTTCTAATCTTTCAAAATATGAATATTCGCCGTAGATTTCTGCCAATTTAAGGTAAGCGTAATATGCTACACCATAATTCTCCCCTTTACCTATAAAGAAAGGGTTTTTAGGTAAGATAATTGGAACATCACTTTCTTCATCGATCTTTTCACCTGCTATAGAGTATAATGCACTAAGTGATGCTAAGAAAGTAGATATTCCAGGCAGTCGCTTGGGTTGAATCGGTAGTAAGATAAGGTAGTCTGCAATTTTAGCTAATTCAGAATTCTCATTAGCGGTTATTACTATTATTTCAGTTTTTGATTTAAATTTTCTTGCTAAATTTATATTGCTTTTTGTCCTTCCAGAAATGGAAACAACAATTAATGGTTTTTTAATATCGTATTCTTGCCCCTCATAAGGGTCTATTGCCCTAAATCTACCCTTCGTTTTACCTTCAATACATAGTGCTGCAGCATAAGAATCTCCTGCACCACTAACATAACCTTCCTTTATTTTAAGATCAACATTGATATAGTAATTTCTCCTTAGTTCTTCCCTCATTAGCTCTATTAGTGACTCTTTATCATTTCTACTAATCTTCTTCCCCCTACTCATATATTGTATCATATTAATTAAATTTTAGTTTAATATCTTTATTAGTTAGTAATATTATCTAATTTTAATTTTAATGAATTAAAATTATTTGTTTAACTTTCTAATGATAATAAATAATCTAACCAAATTTTTACTTCTTCTTCATCTAAATCCCTTATATAATTTTCGTCTTTCAAATATACTCTATATATAACTACATCATCTCCTTCAATCTTCCCCTCTATTACATAATACCTCCTCACTTCATACTCAATATCATTAGAACTCGCTGCTTCACTTGTAGAAGGTGGTTTAAATATTATCTTTATTTCATCTCCATTTTGTTCTATTTCATGCCCACTGAATATCGTCAAAATTTTGTTATAAGGTACCTTTATTTTCATTACTTTCTTCCTCACTAACACCTTCTTTTACTTTTTTAATATAAAGTGTTAGACCATCTCTTTTTATAACTATAACCTCATCCCCTGCTTTAATATCTTCTAATGCTTTAGCTTTCCAATACTCTCCATCCAATAGAACATAACCATATGATCCTGGCTTAATATCTTCTAATGCTTTAGCCCTTTTACCAATTTCTGAAAATATATTCCTTTTTCTGAATTTAATTACCACATACAAAGTCCTATAAGTAATATAACCAATTATACTAAATGCTACTCCATCAATAATAGGATCTGTAATATAACCAGTAACAAGAAGTAGTAACACTATTACTAAAATACCTATAATTGTTAATGGAATATGATGAGCCATCTCCCTTTAAGATTTATTATGAAATTATCAAATAAAGATTTTAGTATAATTAATGATTTGATATAAGATGAAGTCATTATTAATAATAGTTTCACTTCTCCTTTTAATTATACTTGAACCTCTATCTATAATTACTTACGCCGATTTATCGGATCCTTTACCTATAGGAATATCTACATTCTTTCTTACTCCAACAATTATTACAAATTTTGTGATTGGTGTTGCAAATATCACTTCAATTAGCATTGGTAAATCATATTTAGGATTAGAAGTTTATCAAGAAGGTAATGCTTCACTTCAGTTAAATGCTGTACTAGATAATCAGTTTTGGATTCAGAACGTTGCATTATTTCAACAAGGTAAAGATTCTTTACGAATTACGTTTATAGTTAATATATGGAATCTTAGTGGGAAATTCTATATTAATGATAAAAATATTACGAGTTACAGAGGCTTAGGTGTATTAATTTATGTTGGACCTACGATTAATGTAAGTTTACCATTATCTCTTACTCTATTCATAAAGTCTAATATGACATCAACTTCTTTTGGATATAAAATTAATAATGATAAAGAAAGAATATATTACATATTTCAAATAGGTGGGAGTATTATTATCGGTGGTTTTTCAAATGGAATAGGAATACCGAATTCTTTAGAACTTGTATGGGGAGGTCCAGGAGAAGGAAGTTCTGTATATATGAATGTAAATTCTACTATGGGTATTTACTACTTAGACGAGGGCACAAACTCACTTAAAATTCCCCCAGTGGCTTATAGTTTTGGATTTGATACTGGCGAGGGTGTTTATAACCTTAATACAGTTAGGTCTGGTGAAATTTTTTCACCTTATGCGTTAACTATTAGTGCTGTTCCGTCTAGAAATATTTTATGGCCTACACCGCCACAAATCTCGTTGAAGAAAATTAATGATACTTTATATGTTAGTTTAACGTTAGATGGAAAACCAATACCTAATCAAAAGATTATAGTTAAGAATGTATTTTTCCAAGATATAGGATATGGTATAACTAATAGTAGTGGTATTGCAAGAATAGATAATATTTCATCTCTTACATACATCGTTTACTATCCAGGCAATTTTACAATATCAAATTCTTATGTATTCAGTAGCGAGTTGTTACAAAGAATTTATGGATATTTAAAAGATGAATATAATTCAATATCAAATTTTATAAGTAATTTAAATTTATCAAAGCATATAATATCAATATTTTCAAAAGTTTCAAATCAGCAACAGTCTATGAATTTTCAGTACGAGAATAATTTTAATTTAACTATTATTATAATTATTTTATCATTTTTAATTGGTTTTCTTATTGCTGCGATTTTATCAAGAAAACTTTAAAAATATTGAATTGAAAGACTAGATATGGCTTACGAAGTATACATAATAACTGCATTTATCATACTAATAGCAATAATATTGCTTGCAGCATCCTTAAAAATAGTAAATGAATGGGAGAGGGTAGTAGTACTGAGATTAGGAAGAGTTATTGGACTTAAAGGCCCTGGAGTAATAGCGATAATTCCATTTATAGATAAACCCCTAAGGGTAGATCTAAGAGTAGTAAATGTCGATGTCCCACCTCAAGTGATTGTAACAAGGGATAATGTAACTGTAAATGTTGATGCAGTAATTTATTATAGGGTAATAGATCCATTAAAAGCTATAGTTTCAGTAAGAGATTTTTACAGTGCTGTGAGAAACTATGCACAGACTACTCTAAGGGATGTTGTAAGCCAATTAGAACTAGATGAGATATTAACGAAAAGGGAGGAAGTAAATAAGAGGCTACAGGCAATTTTAGATGAGGTGACAGAAGCGTGGGGTGTAAAAGTTACTGCTGTGACAATAAAGGATATCAGATTATCTCAAGAGTTGCTTTCAGCAATGGCTAAACAGGCTGAAGCTGAGAGGATAAGAAGATCAAAGATTATTTTAAGTGAGGGTGAAAGACAATCAGCATCTATATTAGCAGAGGCCTCAAAGTACTATCAAAATAATCCTTTAGCACTACAAATTAGATTTTTAGAATTGTTATCAGATATTTCGCAGAAGGGAAACCTTATAATAGTAGTTCCTGCTACAAATGATCTTTACCCCACATTATCGTTAGCGGCAATGAAGAAAGTTGAGGAGAAGGGCAAGTAAATCAGATGGACTAGGATAATTCATCAATATCCTTTTTCTTTAACTTCATCATAAAAAGTTTCATTTTACTCATATTTTTATAAGCAGTTATTTATAAAAATAATGTACGAAAGGAGGTTCCTTATCCTTAGGGTTGCTATATTAGTGTTTTTAGTATTGTCCCAACTATATAGTCAAAAACTAGCTGTAGCATATCCTTTACATATCTACACGAACGGTAAGAATTTGATCATAATGGTACTAGAAGAAAATTCTACTACTCCGATTATCGTTTATTCAAACGCTACTATTAATGTAAATGGAACAGTAAAGATAATTGCATTCTCTTATGATCCCAGAGTATTTATAAAACCAAATAATACAGAGATATACGTTAATAAGGAAACCTCAATATATATTCAAGTTTATACAAGAAATCAAAGTAGTATTATAAACAATAATTTAAATAATAAATTTGAATTAGATATAATAAGTAGTATATTTGCGCCAGTAATAATCCTTATTGGATTTTTATTACTATTAAGAAATTCTAATAAGAGTATTTAAGTTTAGGTTGAGTTAATATAGCAGCAAAATCAATGGTAAAAATTTTAGTGTTTAATAATTAACTAACTGTGAAATAGCGGGAAGCTAGTTATGGAGAACTACGTATTTGTTTACGGAACTTTGAGATATGGGTTTCCATTAAGCTCACTACTATTAAGAAATAATAGTAGTTATATAGGCCTTGGATATATAACTGGCTATAAAATGGTTGATATAGGTGAATATCCCGGGATAATTAAAAGTGAAGGTGATAATGTAGTATGGGGGGAAGTTTATAGAGTATCTAATGAAACTTTAAGATTATTAGATGAAGTTGAAGAATATCATGATTCACCTGATGATCTTTATAAAAGAGAAGCAGTTAAAGTATACTTTGATTCTAAAAGGAGATATAGTTTAAGCGCATATGCGTATATTTACGCTAAATCATATTTTCTGAAGTATATAGAAGTTGGAGATTATACGGAATATAAAAATGGCCCAGCTTTATTAAATTTCTTTGATATAGATAATTATTTTGTTAAAAATAGGTATATAATTGTTGATAGAATAGAGGCTTTTCTAGAAAGTAGTAAGGGTATTTTAAAAGGAACTCTATATAGAATAAGTTCAAATCTAAATTTTTATAGAATTATAAAAAATTTTATTTTATTAGGTAAGTCTTCATATAATTTATCAATACTGAAAGTTTTTGATAGATTAAAAAATGAATATTTTGCTCTATCTTTTCTATAATTTTTATATAACTAATTATAGCAGTTGTTCTACTTTAACGCAGCTTAAAAATTTTCATCAAACCTAGAGCACCTCCTAAACGAATTTCAACGAACCGGAGAAGTTCCTCCACGCTCTTCAGGTTAAGGGAACTAATCAAATCTCTCACCGTGTTAACCACCATCACGAAGAGGAGTAGATAACCTTGAAGCCTTCTCCTTTTGAGGAAAGAGGAATCTTGCATACCAAGGTCTTGACGTCCCTGTGCAACTTCTCTATCTCCCACCTAATCTTCCAAGTTGCCTCTATCTCCTCATCGCTCAAGTTAAGGTCAGTAGCATACAAGTTAAGCCTATTACCTTTATATACCAGTATTAACAATTTTACTGTAATAACTCGATCCCCTAGGGTCAAATCAGCTAAGTAAGACCCTGGAGGGAGACCTCCAACATGGGGGCGTTCCCCTCCACCCCCAACGCCTTCCCTCCCTCCAAAGACCTAACCCTAAGAAGCCTCCTATTAGACTTCAACTCAGAAACTACACTACCCTTCACCAGCTTCTCCGACAAATACCAAGAGTCAAAAACGATCCTATATAAAAGGAAACGTCTTTTGAGGATCTCGATAATTTCCGCAGACATTTCAACCTTGAACTCGTTCACCATCCCGCTCTCCCACATCTTTCTCGTGGCGTAGGGGAACGCGCCGACCAGATAGCTCCTCCTTGTAGCTAAGTCGTATAAGGCTATTGTGAGGACTTGCACTCCCGCTCGAACCTCTTATGCACGGAACACCACGCGAAGTAGTTCCCGTACCTGCTAACTACTCCCTCTACTCTGGAATAGAGTTTGTGGTCGAATATGTCGTCAACTATAACCACCAGAGCCCAACTATCACTTTGCTTAACGCCTCAAGGTAGTCACTCCAAGCGTCTTCCAAGTTCTCCAGTACTTTTAACAAGTTGGCGTAGTTTAACACGAACGTGATTGCCGCGTTCCTAATGCTTGCCCTCCCTCCTATCAAGGCCATGAGTGCTAAACTTACTGCGACCTTTCTGCTCAATCCATTCATCCTCAGTATCCCGACTACGGAATTGAAGGACTTAGAACTCGTTCCTTGCAATGTCCAGCTCTTCCTCGGACTTCACACTTTTCAATCAACCAAACGCTAGACTAAAAACTTTATCGGTAATACTGAAAATCTTGTATTACCGAGGGAAAGTAGAACAACTGCTATAATTATTTAGAATAGTTATACATAGCTCGTAATATTATGTTCTACACTTTAATAGTCATTTAAGCGAAATGTAGTTTTAGAGATGTTTAAGGAGTTGCTAGGTGATTACGATAAGAAAGGGGAATCGTTAAAAATTTTGGGGAAATTTATAGCGTTTGGACTGGATGATCCATTTCATATTACCACATTTACTGGGTTAGTAATTTATGGTATAGGGAAAATGAGAGAAAGAAGTACTAATTACGGAATAAGAATGATGAAGTTAGAGATTAGAAGTAAACTTGATGAGTTATATAAATTGAAGGCAGAAATTAATTTAAGTCTACTATAAACGATGATAGCTGAATTTTTAATTTTTAAAACTTTTTTTATATAGTGGAAATAAAACCTTTAGCATTTGAGAGTATAGGTGTAAGGTCGCAGGCTACATTAATAGAAACAAAAGATTTAAGAATAGTAATAGATCCTGCAATTTCTTTAGCTCCAATAAGATATGGTCTTCCTCCTCATGAAATTGAGGTTAAGAGGCTTATAGAATTGGCTGAAGTTATAACTAAAGAGGCTTCTAGTGCTGATGTTCTAATCATAACTCATTATCACTATGATCATCATGATCCAGGATTTATAATTCCTACGGATGTGTATAAAGAGAAGATAGTTATCATAAAGGACCCTTTAAATAATATAAATAACAGTCAGAGGTATAGGAGGGCCCCACGTTTTTTAAAATCTATAAAAAATATTCCTAAAATTATCGAAATTGCAGACGGTAAGGAGTATAGGATAGGATCAACAATTATTTCATTCTCTAATGCTGTTCCACATGGAGCGGATGAGAGGTTAGGTTACGTTGTTCAAGTTGCAATAAAAGATGGTGATTCTTGTGTTTTATTCACATCTGATATCGAAGGTGCTGTTAGACCGCAGCATACTGAATTTACATTTAAAATGAAACCTAATTTTATTATAATTGATGGTCCTTTAAGTTATCTATTAGGAAGGGTACTTTCACAGAAAGATTTAGAGACAAGTATAAGAAATTTAGAAATGATTGCTAAGAGTGGAGTAGAAAGGATAATAATTGATCATCATGTATTAAGGGATCTCAATTATAGAGAAGTACTTCGCCCCATATACGAATTATCAAGGGATGTAGGGATACGGATACTTACTGCAGCTGAATATTTAGGTAGAGAAATTGAGCAATTAGAAGCAAAAAGAAGAGAATTATACTCTAAGGATCCTAAACCTGCAAAGATTCCAAGAAATTTAGCTAGACTATTTAGGGCATCCCAAGAAGGAAGCTAGTATGTAAGAATACCGATAATAAATGTCCTGCTAAGAAACTCCCTATGAGTGCTAATACCCCAATTCCTATTTGCTCAAGTGCAGATCTCGTTTTCGAGATTCCAGTATATTTACTGGATAATATTCCAAAGAAACCAAGTAATGATAATATTAATATAATTGATATAGTTATAGCATAGGTTAAACTGAATTTATAGAACAAATTTACTATAAATGGTATTAATGGAATTATTCCACCTATGATTAAATAAAATGACATTATTACTGCTAACTTTAATGGACTTTCAAACTCTTCTGGAATCATTTTAAGTTCATGAATCATCATTTCATATAGTATAATTTTCTTATCCCTCATTAGCACCTCGGCGATCTTTTCCGCTTCCAACCTAGAAAGGCCTTTTTGTATATAAAATCCTATTATTTCCTCCTTCTCTTTTTCAGGGAACTTTTCTATTTCTATTTCCTCCTTCTTGATCTCATTTTGCAGTACTCTTAATCTCACTTTAGTGGAAATATACTCCCCAACACCCATTGAAAAAGCCTGGCCTATTACTGCAAGTAAGCCTGCTATTAATATGAATATAGGATCATTAGTATACCCGACCGCTCCTAATACTATAGCTCCAGTTCCTATTGTACCATCTTGAATACCAAAAACTTTAGTTCTAAAAACATCTGCTTCTCTAGTATAGTGTGTTAATTCTTTATCCATACTGAGATTTCTTTCGAACTTTCCATTTTAATATATATCTTGAATTACGACTCATCGTACGTAAAACTTATCTTCTTTATATCCGAGAAGTCCAGAATATACTCCCCACTCTAAAAGTATTATTTCTAAATCTCTCATTCCAGAAGGGCCTGAGTATTTAATTAAACCTTTATCTACTATTTTTCTATAAAGTTCTTCTAATGTGAATTCTCGTAATTCTAATGCTGTTTTAAAGGGTTCAACACGTGCTAGAGCCTCCTTTAACATTTCTTTCCTCTTTTTAATATTTGCATCAAGAAATTCTAAACCCTTATCAGTTATTATAATATCACCTTCCCCTAATGTTACAAAGCCTAAAGATTCTGCAGTATATACTATTGCCATTAAGTCGTCTATGTCAACCTTAAACTCTCTTTCTACTTCGTACAAATCTGCCTTACCATTAAATGTATTAACTAATATGCTTAACAATCCAATTAAATCGGCTACTCTTGATAACGGATCTATATAGTTCATTATTTTTACTTCTTCTCGTTTGGATTTAATTTGTTTTTCGTTATAAACAATATTGCTATAAGTGTAAATATTGATGTTATTGTAATAATAATATCCATGTCTGAAAAACTAACGTATGGTAATTTTTTAAGATAAAGATAATATGTAACATTAGGTTCTAGAAATATTATTATGCTATTATTTTTGAAAAATATTAAAGAAGATGGTGATATATTTAAAAATAGGGATTTTGGAACTATGAGAACTGAGGGATAACTAGTAAAATATTTAAATACAGTTATTAATATACCTCTAACGAGAAAAGTTTGATATTCTGGGTTAGTTAGATTAAGAATTTCATAAACTTCACCATCTTCTCTAAATATATAATATTTTGGGGTCTGATCTTCCATCAAGATTAAATTTCCGTGATATTGAACTATTTCTTGATCTGGGATATAAATAAATCCGAGATCTGTTAGAATAATTGTTCTATTATTAATATTTATAATTTTTTTAACTTCTGAAAACTTTCCATTAAATAAACTCAAATTATAATATGCAACTCCATTAATCTCGTAATAGCTAAAATTATAAATTAAAGTAGAATTTATACCATAAGCTCTTAATATAGTATAGTTCTTATTATACTGTAATAAGTATCCCAATTTTTGTAATATAATAGGTTTTACGAAGAAAGTCGTATTTATGTTTTTAAAATTTAATATATACTTTATTTCTAATTTACTTACATTTAATATTTCATATTTATATGTATTTAAAATCAGCGTATTGTTATAGTAGGAATATGGGAATATATTATGAAAATAAAATTTTGAAACCGTATCACCTACGAGCAAGGTAATTCCTAATGTGGAGTTAGGTAATATTGGTGCACTTATATTAATTTTTCCGCCATTTCTGAGAAAGCCGGCCCATAATAAGTAAGAGTAATTTTCATACCGTAGAGTAATGCCTAGCACATTACTTGCATTTGTTATTATTTCAATCTGAGTCAATCCAGTAATAATGCTAAGAAATGCTTCTTCTTTTATCTCTCCATCAACTTTCAGTATATAATTATATATTCCTGAGTCGTTATATATTTTTAATAAATATAGATTTGTTGAATTAGTAATAGGCGAAAAATAGAATCCTGTTATTTCTGAATTAATTATATTATTATTAAATACAAATATACAAAATAGTAATACCAGTATTAGAACAATTAAAGATCTCATTTATTTCTCACCTTAAGAAATCTATAGGTAAGTGAAATTGATAGGGTAATGATTGTACCTATTATTAATATTAATATATTATAACTAAATATTGTAAAAGAAATTATTAGTATTTGAATGAATAAAAATAGACTAGTAACCTTGCTCTCAGAATTCAATAATAATGATATTGCTAATAGTATGCAAAATAAGAATATTCTCGGATCACCCCACAGTTGGTTTATTGCATAAATTAATGTGATAAAGTAGATTGGAAGACTCTGATATAATATCTTTTTCGGCCATATTGCTATTTGAATCTCCAATAATATTCCAATTAATAATATAATTTTACTTAATAATGAAAAATATGAAAACAAAATTAATTCTAAAAAAATCATGGCAAATGCCACTCCAACTGAAGCATGAACCTTATTTATTCTTAATGTAGAGAAAAAAACCTGTAGGCTTAGTGATAATGGTATTACTAATATAAGTGAAAGTAGTTCTAAAGAACGGAGTATTAACTCTTCAGCTAAGAATGCCGAATAAGCTAGCAATGCAGAGGATAAAATCATTAGGGCCAGTCTTTTTATCATTAGCAATCTTACTAACCCTTAGATCTTTTTAAACTTATCTTGAAGAAGATATTTGTGATAGTAGAAACAAGTAAAACATTTTCTGAAGTAATAGTAGATATTTCAAATTATTATTTAAATAATGCTAATTTTACTGATGATATTTTGCTAAAAGCAGAATTCGGATATATGACTACTATTGAAGGTATTAAGGCATTATCTAATTATCTAAACATAGAATATAAGACAATTAGTGAGGCAGTTCGTAAGTTGTCAAAAATTTTAGGAGAATGGGTTGATTTTGCGTGGGATGTCGCATTTAAGCTTCACTATGATTTTTATATAAAAGGTTATGTCGATGAGGAGTACATAAATTATGCATTGAAAATAATTAATGATTTTATTGTAAAGGTTAGGGAAGTAGTATCTGATTAAGTTCAATTAAATAATTTTTATATACATTATAAACTTTTTTAACCTCTTCTATTGTTACATATTCATTATAAGAGTGTGCTGTGCCTAACTCTCCTGGTCCGTATACTATTGCTGGAATCTTTTTATATCTAAAGAATCTACTGTCCGTAGCACCTGTCATTATATATTTTTTTGGTTTATATTCTAAAGTTTTAGTTATAACATTTTCTAATAATTTTACATATTTATTGTTAGGGTCAGTATAATTAGGTTCTGAATGGTCTATAAATTCAATTTCACTATATGTAATTAAGGACTTGACATATTCTAGGGCCTTATCCCTATTAATGCCCGGTGGAATTCTCATATCTACTTCCACCTCGCAGTAATCCGGTACTACATTAACTTTTACTCCACCTCTAATTACTCCAGGGTTGTATGAAATTCTGAATACTTCTGAGTGTGGTATAATTTCTAAAGTTTCTTTAACTAACTCTGAAAGTTCCTCAGGAATTTTTATTTCTATATCAGAAATTCTCGAAAGTGAGATAAGGTCTTTAACTATTTTCATTATTGCATTATCTCCTAGTGATGGTAGACTTCCGTGTGCAGTTTTACCTTTTGTTATTAATTTAATCTGAAATAACCCTTTCTCGCCAATATTTATTGCCCTTGATGTACTTGGTTCTGCAACTAGTACAAGCTCTGGATTATAGTTTTGTGCGATGAAATACGAACCATTCTTACCACCTATCTCTTCGTCTGGAACTGCAGTAAATATAATTGAATAATTGATTTTATCATACAATTCTTCAAAAACTTTCATTAAAATCCCTAACCCACCTTTCATATCTGTAGAACCCCTACCAAGAATTCTGTCTTGAGTTATTTTTCCCGAGAAAGGATCAAAGTTCCATTTATTTTTATCACCTATCGGTACTACATCATAATGACCATTTAGGAGAACTAATTTTTCACTTACCTTCTTCTCTGCAATTACAACAGGCCATCCCTTACTATACTCTATGACTAAAGCATTTATCCCTCTTTCTTTAAGCCAATCTCTAATAAAAGTTGCCCCTTCATAGAGATTTTCTCCTGATGGGTTAACTGTAGGTATTTTGACTAATTCGGAAATTAGTTTTATTAAGTCTTCCATATTATCCTTCTATTCCTTAGGTTTATAAAAATCATTACAAAAACTTATTAACTATCAGTAAAGTTAATTGATATGCCAATTGATATTAAAATAGTGTATTGTAGGCCATGTAACTTCTTAGGTAGAGCACTAGATTTAGCAAGGGATATTTTAGCTAAATATGAAGAGGCTAGAGTAACTTTAGAACAAGGGACTAGAGGTATATTTGATGTATATATTAATGGGACTCTCAAATTCTCTAGGTATCAGTTAGGGAGATTTCCAACTTCAGAGGAGGTATTAGAAGAAATAAATAAGTTAATTAAAGCAGTTTAATTTTTTTTAAACAAAATTAGATAAGGAGCGAAAAAGTCTTGCTTCTCTAAGGTAGTAAGGAGTCAAAGTCTTTTCAACAATTATTTAGTAAAAGACTTATTATTTCTTTATTTAGATTAAAATAATGTGAGAATATCGGTTAAGAAAAATCCTCCATTGACTATACTTTCCTTCATACCAACACAAAAGTATAATGTATTAGATAAAAATAGTATTATTGAACTAATAGATAAATTAGATAATATCTATAAAGACGATTCAAAGTATTTAGTTATTCAGAGTGAGTCAAATGACTTTGGTGCAGGAATAGACTATGGTGAGTTATTGAGGGCAACTCAGGATAAAGAGTATGCTGTAACTTTAGTAAATTTATTAAAGGAGTTATATTATAAATTTGCCAATTCACCAAAAATTACTATTGCAGTAGTTAGAGGTCTTGTAGTAGGTGCGTTTTTAGAGTTGCTTTTACTTATGGACTATGTAATAGCTCATAAGGAGTCTAAATTCTCAATTCCCGCTGCAAAGTTAGGATTAATTCCACCATTAACAATAACACTAGGTACTAAAATATTAGGATATAGAAACGTATTTAGGTTAGCATTTACTTGTGAGGAACTTACTGCAGAAGAAGCCTTAAAGATTGGTCTAGTCTCTAGGTTAAGTGACGATTTAGATAAGACTTTAGAGGAGCTAATCAATTCCTTAAATTATTCATCACCATTAGCACTTTCTGTAATGAGGAGGATAATAGTTTCCGAAATCATAAAAGGAATCGATGAAGCATTTGAGCAGCTTTCACTTATTTTACATTCTAAAGAAGCTAGTGATGGGATCGTATCTTCAATAACTAAATCCCATCCACCCTGGTATTCACGTTTCTCTAAGTCTTAATGTAAATGTAGAAATAATAATACTTACTATTGCAAATAAGCCTAATATTGTCAGGTCGAAATAATCAATATTATATCCAAATATGAGAATTTCCCTTAATAAATAATTTAAGAGAGATATTGGTTGGTATTCTACAAATATTCTAAGTATACTCGGATATGAAAATGAAGGTAAGAACGAGTTACTTAATAACATTAACGGAAATATGATAGTTGTAGCTATTGTTTGTGATATATAAGGTTTTTCTTTTGGTGAAATACCATAAATTATCGCACCTAAGGCAGAAGATATTATAGAGCCTAATAGTAATAGCAATAGAAATATTGGCCTAAATATTGGTTTAAATCCTAAAATAAATCCTAAAATAAAAACTACTAATGCGGATAGGAATGTAATACATACCTCATAAAGTATTACTGATATACTCCACTCATAATTCTCGAGAGGGGTAGATGCTAATCTTTCTACAATTTTCTCTCTATAATAATTGGAAACTACACCAGTAACTCCAAGTATTCCGTTGGAGAAAATTAATATTCCAATTACACCAGTAGTTAGATATGAAATATAATTATAGTTACCTATACTGAGTATACTGAAATTACTAAGGTTTTCGTGATGGAGGTATTCGATAAGTAGCGCTTCTAGGGAAGGTAAGAAGTTAGCGTATTGAGGACTATAGTATATTGAAAAGTTATTGAAATTAACTAAAATACCATTACCCCTTTCCACGTAACCTAAATTTCCCCCATCTATTCCATTAAATAGTTCGGTAGTATTAAGGAACTCTGCAAAATTATGATTTCCTATTACGTATACATTGACTTTATATAGCGTAGAAATTCCTCCAAAAACTGCATAAAATATTCCTAATAATACGGCTGGAAATAAAATTACCCAAAACACCACAAACGGTGAGCTTAGGTTGTCCTTTATTATAACTTTAGTAGTCTGGAGGATTCTCATCATTCATTTCTCCTCTTCAATCTCTCTAATTAGTTCTAGATAGGCGTCCTCAAGAGTTTTACTTTTGAATTCCTCCTTTAACGTCTCTGGGGTTGTTATCCTAATTAAACTACCTTTATAAATTACTCCAATAGTTTTAGCTAGCGCTTCAGCCTCTTCCATATAGTGGGTTGTGAGAAGAATTGTGGTCTTATTCTTAATATTAAGATCTTTTATTAGCTTCCATAGATCTCTTCGAGATCTAACATCGAGACCTATAGTTGGCTCATCTAGGAAGAGAATTTCTGGATTGTTTATTATTCCACATACTATTCCAACTCTTCTTTTAAGTCCGCCAGAAAGTTTATCATACTTTACTTTCTCGTAATCTCTGAGTCCGAAATAATCAATGATTGAGTCTACATTCTCTGCTGAGCCATATAATTTACCGAAATATTCGATAATATCTCTTACTGTTAAAGAGCCAAAAGCATGAAAATCTTGTGGTACGACGCCAATAATTTTCCTTACTTTTTTACACTCTTCTGGTACAGAATAATCTTTTATTATTATTTCTCCTTTACTTGGTTTAATTACACAGCTAAGTATTTTAATTAATGTCGTCTTCCCTGCACCATTAGGACCTAGTAATGCAAAGAAATCTCCTTCTTCAATACTAAAAGAAACGTCTTTTAATGCAATTATGCCCCCTTTATAAATCTTCCATAAATTTCTAACGGTAATTAAATCCTTCATATTCGAATTTTTAAAGTATCGGGATTAAAAACGTCGACTTAAAATTGTATAAGTAAGATATGTCTATAATTTAGAAAATAATTGAGTATATATAGTATAAGTGAACCTAGTAAGATTATATAGAAGTAAAGAGTTTTATTTTAATAGGCGTTTTGTTAGTTTATATTTTGATGAAAGTATCCTGGCTTATTGGTGGTGCTCAGGGGACTGGTATAGATACTGCAGCTTCTATATTTGGTAATGCCGTTGCTTTAGCAGGGTACTACGTATTTGGGAATAGAGAATATCATTCTAACATAAAAGGTAGGCATAGTTATTTTTCACTATCAATAAGTGATAAGAAGGTATATAGTATAGCCTTAATGCAGGATATAATAGCTTCTTATGATGCAGAGACAATTTTTCAGCATTTTAGGGAGGCTAATAAGATTGTAATATACAATAAACAAGTTGAGTCTACAAAAATTGATAACGTTCAGAGTATGGAGTTTGAGATTGCAGAAGAGGTTGAGAAATTCTTAAGAGAGAAAGGATATGGTACTACAGTGAAGGAAGTTATTAGATATTTGGAGGATAGAGGTATAAAAGTAATTGGGATAAACTATGACGAGATTGCCAAAAAGGCTGCAGACGCGATGAAAGTTCCACTTTCAGTAGCAGAGAGAGTTAAGAATATAGTTGCTGTTGCAGTCTCGACTAAGATTCTAGGTTTAGATATTAAGTACTTATTAACAGCTTTAAGGAGAACATTTAAGAATGAAACTTTCTATAAATTAAACGTAATTGGTGCTGAGGTAAGTTATTCTCTTGTAGATTCATATTATGAATTAAAGGAAATTAAAAGGGAAAAGAAGAGATATCAGTTAGATGGTAATACTGCAGTTGCTTTAGGGAAAATAAGGGCCGGACTTAGGTTTCAGAGTTATTATCCAATAACTCCTGCAGCTGATGAGAGTATGTATATTGAAGCACATCAAGAGGTATATATGATAGATCCTGAAACCGGCGAGAAGAGAAAGGGTACAATAGTTGTTGTTCAATCAGAAGATGAGTTATCAGCAATAAATATGGCATCTGGAGCTGCATTAGCTGGAGTTAGAGCGAGTACTGCGACCTCTGGCCCTGGCTTTTCTCTAATGGTTGAAGGTTTAGGATGGGCAGGAATGAATGAAGTTCCAATAGTTATAACGTATTATATGAGAGGAGGACCGTCGACAGGATTACCTACAAGAACAAGTCAAGCTGATCTTCTCTTCTCCATGTTTGCAGGACATGGAGAATTTCCTAGGATAGTTATAGCCTCTGGTGATCATGTTGAGGCTTTTCATGATGCAATGTGGGCATTTAATCTAGCTGAGAGATATCAGACGCCGGTAATACATTTAGTAGAAAAGGCAATAGCTAACTCTTATAGGATAGTTGATGATGAAGAGTTAAAAGAGATATATCAACCAGATAGAGGAAAATTATTAGACGAAGTTAATGGAGATTATAAAAGGTTTAAATTTGTAGAAGATGGAATCTCTCCTAGGGCTGTATTAGGTAAGGCTATAGTATATTATACTGGTGATGAGCATAATGAGGATGGTTTTATATCAGAAGCTCCTACAAATAGGCTAATGATATATGAAAAGAGAATGAAAAAATTAGAAGTCGCAGATAGAGAAATTCCAGAAGAATTAAGGGTTAACATATTTGGTGATATAGACTCAGAAATTTTCATACTTACTTGGGGTTCTCCCAAGGGTGCTCTACTTGATATATATGAAGAATTAAGGAAAGAAGGGATTAAGTTCGGTGTATTACAGATAAGAATGTTTAGTCCGTTTCCTAAAAATATTGTTAAAAAGGTGCTTAGTAATAAAAGGATGATAATTGATATCGAAAATAATTATATGGCACAAGCGGGAATGTTAACTAAGTTATTTACTGGCATTGAACCTACTAACTATATACTCAAATGGAATGGTAGACCAATTTTCCGTGATGAGTTAAGTAATGCATTAAAGTCAGTTATAATTAATAATGAGAAAAAGGTGATATTAAATGGCGGCGCTTAAAAAGGTTTGGAACGATTGGTGCCCTGGTTGCGGTAACTTCGGAATAATACAAGCCGAGCAATTAGCTATACAAGAGTTGGGTCTAGACTTAAAAAAGGTAGTTATAGTGTCGGGTATTGGTTGTTCTGGTAAGTCGCCATTCTATTTAAGAATACCAGTTTCCGGTGTTCATACTCTTCATGGTAGGGCACCATCATTTGCTATGGGTATAAAATTATCTAATCCAGAACTTACTGTAATATTAAACGTAGGGGATGGCGATCTTTTAGGTATAGGTGCTGGACACTTTCTAAATATCGGAAGAAGAAACGTAGGGTTAGTTATAATACTTCATAATAACGGGGTATATGGCTTAACAAAGGGTCAGGCTGCACCAACTTTACCTAGAGGTATAAAGACGAAGTCTTTACCACAGCCTAATATTAATGATTCCATAAATCCAATACTAACAGCTTTAGCTGCAGGATATACCTTTATAGCTAGAGGTTATGCTTATGATGTTAAACATCTAAAGGAGCTAATAAAGAGTGCTATAAAGCATAAGGGTTTATCACTGATTGATGTTCTTCAGCCATGTCCAACATATAATGATATCTATACTAAAGAGTATTTTGATAAGAGAGTGTATAAGCTTGATTCTGACCCGTTATGGGATCCTGTAGTTAGAAAGCCAGAGGAAGTAGAGGAAAAGATGCTTAAAGCTTCAAAGAAAGCGATGGAATGGGGGGATAGAATACCAATTGGTATATTTTACGTAAATGATCTAGTTCCATCTTATGAAGAGAGAATAGCTCAAAGATCTCCATCCTATTCAGAGAATCCTCCAGCTAAACATCCTATAATAAAGAACGGGAAGTATACTACTCTAATAGATGATATGTTAGAGGAAAAGGAAATTTAATTTAATATTTTTTATTTTAACTAGAGTAATATTACGCCACATTTTTTATAAAACTCTAGAGTGAAGAGTCAAGATTGTGATATTAACCGTAGTTAATCAGAAAGGAGGTGTAGGGAAAACTACTGTCGCAGTTAATCTAGCTTATTTATCTTCAAAAACTAAAAAGACAGCATTAATTGATTTAGACCCTGAAGGTGGTGCTACAATATCTTTTGGAATGAGAAGGAATATTAGGGAAATACCATTTTTAAGTTTTTCTGTAAATTTGTTTGGAATTGATATATTTCCTTCTAATATTTCCCTTATAAAATTAGAGGTTTCAGGGAATATCGAAGATATAACTCGTAGCCTACAAGAAGTTTCTAAAGAATATGAGGTAGTAATAATAGACACTCCACCTAATTTTGGGAAATTATCTGTTTCTGGAATGATTGTGGCAGATAAAATATTAGCACCAGTAACTCCGCACCCACTCGTCATTGAGGCCTCAAAAAATCTAGATTATAGACTCTATACTCTAAAGAAAAAAGCAATAAGTCTTACTAATATGTCGAGAAAGCCAATAGAGATTAAATTACAGAATATTCAATTTTTATCAATTTGTATTCCTTCGAGTAAATTATTTATTGAGGCATCTAAATTGGGAGTTCCGGCACTTAGATATGAGGAAGTAAAGATGAGGGTTCATAAATTAAGAAATATTTTTGAAGAATTATTAAAGGTGATTACTAATGAATGAATTGGATTTTTTATTTAATAACAATAATAATAAAAAGATTCAACAAGAAATTAATTATATTAGCAAAAACATAATGAATGGACCAGAAGATGAGATAGAGAAAAAGATGAAAGAATTTCTTAAAAAGCAGCCAAAAATAGGAGTATGGAGCTATCCCGCATTTGTTCTCCTCCAATATTTATATTCCACTGTACCCGGCTTTAAGATAAGTAAGACTGCTAAAGAGGCTTTAGAACTAGGACTTAAACAAATGTACCCAGAACTTTTTGAAAAAGCTAAAAAAGTTTGTAATTCAATAAAATAATAAATAATTACTTAATAAATAAATTATTAAGAACTATTGTTACAGTTAAATATATATATAAATTAGGGTTATATGTATCTAAATGACAAGGCTAAACATAAGAAAACTAAAGCGCGGAGTATTAAAGTTTATGGTATTAGAAGCATTATCTACAAAGCCAATGTATGCTTATGAGATAATAAAATACATTTATGAGAAATTTAATGGATTATATAAGCCAAGTCCAGGATCTATATATCCTATCTTGAAAAATATGATAAAGAGGAACATGATAGAAGTTAGAGAGGTTGATGGGAAGAAGATTTATGAAATTACACAGTTAGGTAGGGAAGAGTTAGATAAGATGAGAGAACAATATAGGGACGTTTATCCAGTTGATCCCAATACTAAGGCTATTGTTTCAATGCTTTTTGACATTGGTTTTTTAGTGTATAGGTATAGAAAATATCTAGCTCAAGAGGATTTTAAGATAGTAAGGGACATGCTTAATTCATGTAAAGAGAATATCCAAAATTTCCTAGAGAGTGTTAGCATAGTTAGAAAATATGTAAATAAAGCAAATTTAGAATAAATTTATTTCTATATTAGCTTCCTTTAGTAAGATTTTTAAAACACTCTTTCCAAGCCTTTTACCATCATATTTCATTTCAAAATTATTAATATTTATCCATTTCTCTAATGAATCATAATTTAATTTTCTGAGAGCCTCTTTTATATATATCTCATAATCCTTAATATCTATCATTTCCTCTGGCAAAAATAGAGCCTCCCAAATCTCAATTAACCTTCTAAGTTCTTTTAAAGGTTCTTTTGAGTCATCAACCCTTAAATTCATCATAATATCATTATTACCATCATATCCTGCATTTTCCTTAACTACTAAAATTGCAGCACTTTGCTTACCTCTCTTATCCCCTCCTGCATTCTCGCCTGCTTCTAAACTTCTTATAAGCTTTTCATAAAATTTTCCTCTAGAAGTTTCAAATTCTTTTGCCATTCTCTCAATCACTTCCTCACTAGCTAATATATTACCTTGAACTGAAAACCCGTCTCCTAAAAGATGACCTGCAAATTCTATACATTTCCTTCCAGTAAAAGCAGCAGCATTTCCGTACCTATCTACAATACCTACTTGTCTCTCTTCTCTAAGTGGATCATTAGAAGTTAGGATATTTATAACCTCTTTAGCAGTTTTAGTAGCTAGTAACTCGATACCCTCTATACCATATCTAACGTTAGCTCTAGCTTGCGTAGCTATAGCACCTCTTTTAGAACGTGCCCAAGGTACTATTGCACCTACAGCAAGAAATTTACTTGCAACTGCAACTCCCCATGCCTCTGTATCTCTATCGTATGCAACAATCGAGTATGTCATATATTAAACTAGGTAAGGACTAAATTAAAGCCTGTGTATATCCTATAAGTTAAAATTAATTATAAAATATTATATATTATTTAAATTTATTATTCTTATAAAATCTAAATTATGATCTGTGCGTAAATTAGGGTAAGCATAATGTGGATAAATGATATAAAACAGTAAACATTATATCTAAAATTGAGCGGGGGTGCCCGAGCCTGGTCAAAGGGGGCGGACTCAAGATCCGCTGGCGTAGGCCTACGCGGGTTCGAATCCCGCCCCCCGCATACTTTCCCATTAATGTAGAATTCCAGTACCCTTGTCTAAAAATCTTACGTAATTATCCCTTCTCTTACTATCTTTATCCTTCTCTATAAAGTAAATATAATACTTTCCCTTAACCTCACGAATTCTGATATCACTAGATGTGAAACCTTATTTTCATAATCTCGTTATCATGAGTTTAGTTTAAAGACTTTTTAATAATTTGACCTAATTATATTTGAGTTAATATTAAAAAAGAGGTTTTGTTAGGAAATTTGATAAAATAGATATTTATGAAGATTAAGATACAAGGAAGTTGTGCTAATAAGATCTACCCAAGAATCTCCACTTCAACATCTCATAAACATAACTTGCTAGATCTGAGAGGCTATTAAAAGAGGCAGTCTGAAGATGTAAGTACTCATATCTTGCCTGTTCCCTTAGCATTTTTTGTTGCAATTCCTTTACTTTTTTAGATTTTAAAATATTTTTTAATTTTTCTTCTGCTAAATTGCCTACTATTATACCATTTATATCGTCAGGATATGGTAAATCTCCGTTAGGGTATACAGTTAATGCATAACTTACCAGCCTCTTTGGGTGCTTTCCTTTTAATGCTTCTATGAATCCCCAAGAGTTATTTATTACTGAACCGTATTTTTTCTTTAATTCTGATAGTACTTTATAGAGTTCATTTAAATCTGGTGCTAGTTTTACCTTTGATTCTGGATAATCTATTGCTGGTAATATTACAATTTTATATCTACATTCAGCCACTTTTTTTACTTTATCTTCAAGTTTATTTATATTATATTTAGTTACTACAGTTTGAACATTAACTTTTATTCCATATCTTCTAAATCTACATAAATTATCTAAATCTTTTAAATTCCAATGATATTCATCTATAGAATAATGTAAAAAATCAACATGATCAGCAATTTTTACCAGAAAATCTTCATCTTTTAATCTATAACCATTTGTAGTTAACATTACGTAAAAGGAGCCATCGTGTGCATATTTTAATAGTTCAATAATATCATTTCTTAATGTGGGTTCTCCTCCTTCAAATGAAAGCACAACTACAGTAGAGTCTCTCATGTTATCAATAATTTTCTTTACTCTTTCTGTGCTTGCTTCTCCTAATTCGCCATTATAATATAAAGGACTACAGAACGTGCATCTTAAATTACACCTAGATGTCACTTTAAATGTTACATATGCTGGGCTAAATGGGTCTCTCAATACTTGAGTTTTAAAAAACCAATAAAATGCTTTTAGATCCCTATGCAATTTTATCCCTAAATTCATTTTTGTAAGAGAATTTAAGTTATGTTTTATAATTTTAGAAATCTCCTCACATGAGCTACATATTCTTCAGCATTTGAGTCTATCATTTTTATTTCATCTTCCCTTAATTTTCTTATAACTTTAGCTGGTACTCCTAGTGCTAAACTGTAGGGTGGTATTTCTGTATTTTGTGTAACAACAGCACCAGCACCTATTATAGTGTATTCTCCTATCTTGCATCCATTTAGGAGAATTGCACCCATACCTACTATCACATGAGATTCTATCTTTGCTCCATGGATCACTGCATTGTGACCAACTGTTACCATATCGCCGATCTCTACTGGATTATTTAAATCTGTATGTACAGTTGAATTTTCTTGAATGTTAGAATACTTTCCTATTCTTATCTTATCATTATCACCCCTTATCACAACATAATGCCAGATGCTACTCATTTCTCCTATCTCTACATCGCCTATAATATAAGCAGTAGGATGAACCCATGCTCTTGGAGATATTTTAGGTCTTTTACCTAAATACTCTTCTATTGGCATGTATACGTAAAATAAACTTTAGCCTTAAGAATTTTTAGAGTAAATATCAGGGTTTAAAAATTTATAAGAAATTATTATTTAATTTTACTTTTAATAATATATAATTAATTAAGTTATTTTAAACCTTTATATTAAGTCAATGTTCTCTTAAAGTATTTATCGGGAAATAATTAAATTTCATGATCTTCATAAACCTTTTCTCTAGTGCTTATTTTCTATCTAAGTAGATAATAAGAAATGAAGAGATAAAAATTGCAAAATAATATTAAACTATATAAAATCTCGTTAGATGTTTAAAAAGAACTAACTCCTAGGCATGTATATACGTTAAGTGCTCTTTTACTGGGTTTAAGTATTATTCTCGCATTATTTGTTAATAACAAACTTTTACATATATTTAATTTTATATCCTCTTCAAATTCTTTACGAATTATCTTATCTACTCTTCTTGGCGAGATTCCAATTGACTTATTTGTTAGTTCTATGACATTTTTTATAACCTGCTCTGGTACATTCTTCTTATATAATACTCCAACTATTACTTGAATAGGCTTTAGAATTAACTTCTCTTTTAGCCAATAGTTTTTTTCGCTGATAATTATATCTGCATTTTCAGGGGAATTTGTACTTTCATATCCATCAGGTATGTAATAGTCTCTAGTTAAATCATCATTGTATATTTTAATTAATTTATTTCTTATAAATTTATTATTTATTTCTTTTATTTTATAGGAATTTAATGGTTTCAATGCATTAATCCAACAAAACTCCTTTATGCTAATTAAACCTTTTTCCGAGAATTTAGAGGTCAGTATTAATTGTGCATTTAATATATCCGCGATTATACCACCAATAATACTCCCACCTCTCTCTTCGCCAGTTAGTGGAATAACATACTCTCCGTTAGTATCTACAAATATTATAATCTTAGCTTTATTATTTAATAATTTTAATAATATTTTTTTACTTAAATTCCCTATATATATAATTCCGTTACTATTTTTATAATTTACAAAATAACCTAGTTCTTTTAAAGAGGTTTCTAATATCTTTCTAGTTCTCGTATTCTTACTACCTACTATTAATATCTTTGAAATATACAATTTATTTTTATATATACCTCACTCCTTTAATTTATTTTTGATATATAGGGAATCCTATAATTATGCTAACTATGTAACCAATACTAATAAATGGCAATACTGGAACTCCCCAAGATACCCAAATGTACTCATCCTCACTTATTATACCTTTCTTAACAAGCTCTCTATACATATCCCTCCAGTACTTATCATCTTCTTCGATAGAAAAATTCGTTCTTATTGAAATATTTCCTTTTTCATCTATAATTGTTAGTGGGAAATAAAATTTACTAGTTATAAAATCTTTTACTTTCATTCTTTTACCATTAAATGCTAATAATATTCTATCATATATTTTCATATTCTTCGTATACTTAAAATTTCTGGCAAAGTTTATAATTCCTACTATTGCAATGATAAGTGATGAGTATAGTAGTAAGACCAATGGTTCTAGTCCTATAGTTACCAAATTATTTAAATATATTAATGGTGATACTGATGAATTTCCTAATGATAATAAAGCTGTAGCTATTACATCAGCTCCACCTAGCATTGAAAGTTTATACAATATATAAACTAATAAGTTAGTAATTATTAACGAAATTAAATATATCGTTAAATTAAGTTTTTGAATATTAAAATATAAAAAAATTATTAAAGGTAAATAGATTAACCATATTTTTGGCTCTATTTCCCTATACTTAATATCAAGAATTGAAGTATGTGTTAACATTAGTAAAGAGTATAGTAATTGCATGGGATAAATTAAATCTGAATTCATTTTCTAATGTGGGTTGTAAAGAAGCAATAAAAATGTAACGTGAAGCCACGGCAGGAAACCCTCATCATACAGCCTTACTAGGCAGTCCGAGGGCTAGATACCCCATTACTCGTTATTATTATTAATTACTTATAATTAATAAATCTAGCTTAGGGATTAGTTTTATACTTATCAATAATATTCTCTATAATTAACTTTGCTATTTTTAATTTCTTCCTCTTAATGTAACTTGCGGGGGTATGCTCCCTTAAATAAGGTTTCGAATACTTGCCAACTAATCCAGATTCAAAATCCATTCCATATATTCTTATTCTTGAAGCGCCGAAGCGATAAGCAATTACAACCGCCCTATCACCATCAGTAAATCCCCCATATAACTTTAATTTGCCAAAAGGTTCTACTTGCGCAGTTACTACTGCATTATCTAACCTTCCTAACCTTAATAAAAGGTGAATGTTATCTCCATGTGCATGAATTATATATAAAATTCCCCTATAAAACTTCTCTATACCATCTAGGTCAGTAACTACTATATCTGGTAAAATTCCTAACTTATTAGCCAAATAGTTCGATGCGCCATCAGCAGCTATGATAACCTCTTCATTTGGCCTTTCTTTTAGATTTTCAAGATTAGGTCCAGCACCTATTATTGCAACAGTTTTTCCACTAATTTTATTTTCTAAAACATTTTCCAAATCTTCTGAAATTAACATATTTGCTATTTCTGCTGCTTTATAATCTTGTATATAATTAAATCCGAAAATCTTTCTAATTTGATGATAAAAATTTAGCCAGCATGTCTCTGAGAGCTCTCCACAATACATTTTAACTTATAATTCACTATACTTTAGACTATTATAAATGAAAAAGATTACGATAAGGGATTTTCTTAAAAAGAAGTCTCAAAGAGAGAAGATAGTAATGCTAACTTCCTATGATTATCCCACTACAAAGATAATTTCAACAACACAACTAGATGGAATTTTAGTTGGTGATTCTTTGGGAATGGTAGTGTTAGGGTATAATTCAACTTTGCCAGTAAAGCTTAGTGAAATTATTCACCACCTAAGGGCAGTAGTTAGGGCTAACCCTCCACAGCTAATCGTAGCCGACATGCCTTTCTTAAGCTATGAAAAGTCCGTTGAGGAAGCAGTAGAGAATGCTGGAAAATTGGTGAAAAATGGTGCAGATGCTGTAAAAATTGAGGGTGGTGAAGAATTTTTAGATGTAGTTAAGGCAATTATTAGGGCAGGAATTCCAGTTATGGGGCACATAGGACTTACTCCTCAACGATATTTAAAATTAGGAGGCTATAGAATTATGGGAAAGGAGAATTATGATCAGCTTATTGAGGACGCAAAAGCTTTAGAGAGGGTAGGAGTATTTTCAATAGTAATTGAGAATACTTATGCAGAAGTTGCTAAAACTATTACCGAAACCGTTAAAGTACCCACTATATGTATTGGATCTGGACCATATTGTGATGGACAAATCTTAGTAATACATGATCTATTAGGATTCAGTGAAAATAGACCTTATTTTGCTAAGGCGTATTTAGAACTTTATAAATTAATTAAGGATGCTATCAATAATTTTATAAGTGATGTGAAAGAAGGTAAATTCCCAAGTAAAGAAAATTATAGATCTTTAGAGAGCTGAAGTAATCTATCTCTAATAAATAGTATACTTTCCCTTAATACTTGCTTATTATCATAATTTTCTATAATTTTTTGTAATTCTTCTTTACTTTTTCCTTTATACTCCCTTATCTTATCCAATAACTTTGGCATTGCCCGTATTATATTATCAATTATAGTTATATTTGCAGTTATAGAGGTTCTTGAAAGGGGATTTATATCTATCGCTATAACCTTTTTACCCATTTTTACTAGAGCTTGAGTCCTATCACCGTCTTCTAATCCTAAGAGGACTACATCTGCACTAAAAATTCCTCTCTTACTGACTCTTCGTCTCTCACTAAATAACTCTGGAATTACTTCTGAAGCGTCTTCTCCTACTCCAAGGACTTCCTTTGCACCTGCATCCTTTAATACACTTTCTATGGCTTTTTCTCTTTCTAACGATCTATAAAATATGTTAACCTCGATTTTTGCATTCAACTCTTCAGCAATTTTGACAATTTCTTTAGGTACTAATGCAGCAACATTACCGTTAACTGAAATAACGGGATATTGTGCTAGTAATAGTAGAGCTGCAGCTGCTGAGATCGCTTTCTCCGCAAATGGCTGAGTTTTCTCACCTATTAAATAATCAAAACATTCACCTCTACCGTGAGCTATAAGTCCTTGTGGAATAACTACACCTTTTTCCATAGCCTCTACAATCTTTTCTCTTACTAGTAAAGATTCTCGCCTTGGGTGATTATCAGGAATTAACGAACGTATGCTCCATACTTTGCTAGATTGTGTTTTATCCATGATTCTGATAGTGTAGGATTACCTAATATAACTATTACTCCTTTCTTTCTAAAGGAATTAGGATATTCTGTAATAAATCCTAATCTCTCATTGAACTTTCTTGCAACTTCAAAGAATTTCTCAATGCTTTTAAATTTTAAGAACTCATTAATTAAATCTTCTGCAGGTGTTTCTCTGATTATAGTTGAAGTTGGTATTTTTTCTAAGGGTTTTGAGTAAATTAATCCTTTAAAATTAGTATCTATTTTCTCTACTTCTCCGATAAATGGTGCACCTGGTTTTTTCCTATAAACTAAACCCCCACCAGCCCACTGTACTATAACATCTCCTAAACCATTTTTATTAACTACTTCACTGACATGAGCGGTAATTAAAGCCCTTTTAAGATCTGCGTATCCATATTCATAAGCAGCTAATGCATAAGCTAAGCTTATTGATGCACTTACACCATATCCATAACCTAAAGGAACTTTAGATTCGATTATCAGGCTTAACTCACCTAAATTCTTTAATATATTTAAATTAGGAAAATTACTAATAATATAATTATTATAAATTAATTTTAATCCTGATTTTCTTGGCATAGCAATTATTGGTGGTTCTAAAACTAATGCAATACCTAAAGATCCAGTATACTCTGGTAGTTCATGGAACCTTGGAATCCATACTCCTGAAATACTTATTGGAACCACTATTTCGATATCAACCATGAAATGAATTGTATTAAACTAACTTATATCTCCTTTTTTCCCTATCATAATATACCAGACCGTTTCTTTTTAAAAAATGAAATAAATTTAATAATTTTTTAGGCATATTATTTATTAATTCTTCCTCGTCGTCATACTTTTCGAAATAGAATTTGAGTAATTCAATAATTTCTGTAAATGTTACAAAATATTCATTATTAGTTAATTCTAATATAAAATAATTGGGATGCAAATTCTTTTTTATATTATTAGTAATGATAAAACCTTTTTCAAGAACATTATTACATAAATTAGAAGTATTATCATTATCTTTCTTATTACTAGATAAGAATAATTTTATTAAAAATTGAAGATTAGAATTAATCTCATCTAGTTTCTTCAAAAAGTCATATCTAATGTTATCATTAACCTTCTTACTATGCTCTAAACTTTCTAATACTTCTAATAAATCATCCATATTATGCTGAAAGATTATTATATTACTGGGAGCTAATGAAAGTAAAAGTAAGATACTTTGCATTTCTTACAGATTTTACAAGGAAAAGCGAGGAGTACATAGATACAACATGTAAGAAAATTGATTGTCTAGTAGAACAATTAGCTGAGAGATATGGTGAGAATTTTGGTAAGATAATTAAAGAAGGATATAATGGTATAAAAATTATAATTTTGATAAATGGCAAGCAGAATGTGGATGAGATTAACGAAAATGATGAGATTGCATTTTTACCACCACCATCTGGCGGATCGATAGTTTATGGAAAACTAGACGTACTAGAAGAGATAAGGAAGGCAAGAGAAGAAGCAACTATTGATTCTGGTTCAATGGTTATATACATTGGTTTTGTAAAGGGTGTTGTTGAAAATCATAGAGTTTTTGAGCTAAGATATCAAAGTTACGAAGAATATACTAGAAAGAGACTCATTGAGATCCAAGAAGAAATTAAAAGGAAATATAAATCTATAACTAACATTAAAATCTTTCATTCAATAGGCGATATGAAGCCTGGAGAAGATGTTATACTTATTATAGGAATTGGGAAAGATAGACATGAAACTTTCAAGGCTGTAGAAGAGGCGCTTGAGTTAGTTAAACATACTACTGGGATATGGAAATTAGAAATTAGAGATGATGGAGAATACTGGGTTGTAGCAGGAAGTACTAGGGTGAGGAGAATTGAGGAAAGAAGTGGCACTTAGTGTGGCAGGGATAGATACTGGTAATGGTGCTGGTGCTGAAGCAGATTTAAAGACGCTTGAAATCTTGGGTATTCATGGTTTAATAGCAATAACTGCAATAACAGCACAAAATACACAAGGTATAAAACAAATTTTACCAATTCCAGCTGAATTTCTGAAAAGGCAAATAGAGACTTTAAGAGAGGACTTTAAAATAAAAGGAGTAAAATTAGGAATGATTTATGACAAATCTCAGTTTGAAGTAGTTAGTGGATTATTAAAAGATATAAAACCTTTTGTTGTAGACCCAGTAATTTATGCAAAGGATGGTACTCAACTTATTAAAGATCTGGATGATTATAAAAGGTTAATAATAAAAGAAGCTACTGTTGTAACTCCAAATGCACCAGAGGCTTCATTACTTTCTGGTATAAATATAAAGAGTATAGATGATGCGATAAAAGCAGGAATGAAAATTAAGGAAGAGTATAATGTTGATAGTGTTATCGTGAAAGGTGGTCATTTAGTAGGAGAATGGAGCTTTGATGTTTTAATATCTTCATCTAACGAAATTTATCAAATAGGATATCCGAGAATTAATAAAAAGCATACACATGGTACGGGAAGCGTATTTGCCTCTGCAATTTTAGGATACCTAATTAAAGGTTTTGATATAAGAGCTGCATTCTTAAAGTCTAAGGAATTAGTTTATAATGCAATAAGATATGGATTAGAAATAGGTCAAGGGATTGGTCCTATTGACCCTATGGTTATTCTCGAGAAGAAGTCAATGAAGTATGATGTTATACAAGAAATGATTGAATTTTCAGAATTTGTAAATTCTTTAGAAAAGTTTTATCTTTTAATTCCTGAAGTTCAATCTAACTTAGCTCATAGCATTAATCCTAATTATGTTGAAGGACTAGAGGATATAGCAACTTTTAAGGGGAGAATAGTGAGAGAGTGGGATAATAAAGTTAGAGTTGGAATGCCACCAATATTTGGAAAGCCAACGCACACTGCAAGATTATTATTATCAATAATATCTAAGGGTGTAAATGCAAATACTTTAATTAATATAAGATATGATGAGAGAATAATAAATATCTTAAAGACATATGGGTATGAAGTTGTTGAGATAAATCGAGAATTAGAACCACCTCATGGTGAAGGTAAGACTATGCAATGGATTGTTGAGAAAGTTTATGAAGAGTATGGGAAAAATTTTCCGAACGTAATATATGATAAAGGCGCAAAGGGTAAAGAGGCGATGATAAGATTATGGACTTCGAATATATATGAAATGATGGATATATTAAAGTCATTATGCAATAACTTATAGGTAATTATAATGAATCTAGAGAAAATCTTAGTTAGCTCGAAGAATTTAGTTAGAACTGGATGGATGCAACATGGCATACCACCAGCGATAGGGGAAACTGTTGCTTCTCATTCATTTGAAGCAGCAATATTAGCTTATGAGATTTCAAACGAGTTATTGAAACTAGGAGTTAAGGTAAATCCAGATAGAGCTTCTGTGATAGCCCTTTTTCATGACATAGCTGAATCAATCATGGGTGATCTTCCTAGATGGACTACTCAGAGTATGAATAAAACTGAGAAAATAAATTTGGAAATCAAAGCAATCAAAGAACTTAATGCTAATATCGAATTATATGAAGAATATTATAAAGGCTTGAGCATTGAAGGAAGAATAGCAAGGCTAAGTGATAAATTATCCACTTGCTTACAGGCTATTAGATATAAGAAGATGGGCTTTAATGTTGATGACATTATTTCTTCCAGTATAAGAGAAATTGAAGAGATTTTAAATGATGGAGTATTTGTTTCTATTAAAGAGAAAGTATTTGAAATAATAAAAAGCACCGAGAATAGTTAGGAATAGGTGTGATAAATGAAATTAGGCCCGGGTAAAGAGGCTCCAAATATCGTGAATGTATTAATAGAAATACCAATGGGATCTAATGTAAAGTATGAGTTCGATGAGGAGGAAGGTGTGGTAAAGGTAGATAGAATACTCTATACTGCAATGTTCTATCCATTTAACTATGGTTTTATTCCAGGCACGCTAGAAGAGGATGGTGATCCTTTAGACGTATTAGTAATTGGTAATTATCCATTAATGCCAGGGTCTGTAATAGAGGTTAGGCCAGTTGGGATATTATTTATGAGAGATGAAGAAGGTGAAGATGCAAAGATAGTTGCAGTACCAAAGGATAAAGTAGATCCGACTTATTCTAATATAAGGGACGTAAAGGATATTCCAGAATCTATAAAGAATAAAATAATTCACTTCTTTGAACATTATAAGGAACTCGAGCCTGGAAAGTGGGTAAAAGTTTCTGGATGGGGAAGTGCTGAAGATGCTAAGCAAAGAATTAAGATAGCTATAGAGAGAGCAAGTAAAAAATGAAAATTTTTGATTTTATTTTAATTTTATCGTCTATAATCTCATCGATATGGCTCATCCTTCAAATTATTTATTATAAATACTCATTTTTATATAATAGATTTATTAATTTATATAATAATAAAAAGGAACAGAAAGATGATATTTATTATAGTATTATAGTTGCAATAAAAAATGAGAACAGAGATGTAATAAAACAGTTAATTGATAATCTTAAAGAACTAAATTGGAAAAAATATGAGGTAATAATTATATCTGATGATGATGAAAAAAAATTTAATGAAATTTTTAATGGTATTTCTATTCCATATAATTTTAAAATAATTAGAAGAGATAATCCGAAAGATGGAAAGGCAGGTGCACTGAACCTCGGATGCAAAGAGGCAAAGGGTACTTATTTAGTATTTTTAGATGCTGATGCTAGAATTGAAAAAGATTTTTTAATAAAACTAACTAATAAAATTGAGAAAATTAATGCATTAAGATTAGAAATAAGAAATCATAATGAGGGCATAATTCCAAAGATTTATTCCTCAATGAATGAATTTGTAATGAATTCTTTATTTAAGGGTAGACATGTATTAGGGTTGCCTATTTTTCCAAATGGTTCAGCTCTAGTTATAGAAAAGAGTGTTTTAGAAAATATAGGGTTCTGGAAGAGTCAAGTTACAGAAGACCTTGAATTAGGGATACGTCTTTTTTATAATAATTATAAAGTTAATTATATTGACGAAGTAAAAGTGAGTGTTCTTGCTCCTTATACTAATTCAGATCTTTACAGACAAATTGAAAGATGGGCCTATGGTTCTGGAGAATTATTTCTTACTTCACTTAAATTAATTAAGAGGGGATTAAATGGGATAGAGGCATTTTTTTATATTTCACAATGGTTTATCAATAGTCTATTCTTCTTTGTACTACTAATTTTTGCTATATTTCAACCAATATTAAATATTAGCTATTTTACATATTTTACTTCTTTAATAATTTATTTTATATGCATAGCTATATATCAAAATATTTCTAAAGTAAGTGGTAATTTTAGAATAGCGTTAGTAACAACATTTGCAAGTTTAATAGGATATTTAAAAGGAATCTTTAAGTGTAAGTATTCATGGAAGGTAACTCCTAAATTTAAGAAGACAGAGGAAGAATTTCCAGAAATTTTAAGGGTAATTGGTTATATAATTATTTTCTCGTCATTTATGAATGCAATCTATGGTCAGTGGTTCACTGCAATTTTACTATTATTAATAGGTCTATCTATTATTTAACATGTAATTCTACAATGTCACCATCTTCTAGTACATGATCTGGTCCAACTCTTTGGCCTTGAAACTTTACAGATTTTCCCCATACCCTCGCATACTTTAATTTTTCTGCCAATTCACTATGTAATTTCCTAGCAACATCTAATACCGTAGAACCCTTCTTTAATATTAATGGATCCTTTGACGGTTCTTCTAAAGGCTCTTTTGTATAAACTCTTATTATCTCTAATAAATCAAATATAGTTTTCTTTATATTTTCTAAATCATCAAATCTTAATACTTGTATTTTTTCTGCTTCAAATAAATTCCTAGTTACAATTAATCCTTGTTTATACGTCACAGATTCAAATAGGGCCTTCTCTACATCATCTAAAGTAACTTCACCTATAATTTTTATCATACAACTCTTTATTCCAAAACTTTCGATGTATTTCCTAATTTCATTTTCACTAGTGTTAATTAATTTTCCAATATTAACTATTCTAATTCCAGCAATACCATATCTGCTTCTCTCTATTATAACTTTCCCTTTTGGCTTCCCTATTAAAATTCCATTATCTTCTAAGTATTTTCTTATATCCTCATATTCATTACGATCCTTTACGACAAATAGTATTACGTCTGCATTTCTAGCTAAACCAAGTATTCTACTATTTAATTTCCCGCCAATAAGTATTGGAGGGTTTACCAATTGGATCTTTACATCTTCATATTCCATCATGCCAGGGACTGGATACTCTTTAGGATCACTTTTTACATTGGTTAGCTTTCTCATTAATTCATTTTTCATTTCCACATCTCCTAGTAACAAAACTTGGCCTGCACCTTCTTTTTCTATATAATATGATATTGAGGAACCAGATTTTCTTTTACTAGTCTCTAACTCCTCTCTTAATTCTGCCATTCTTCTTTTAGCCCAGTAGACTAGGTTTTCCGTACCCTTATGCTTCGGTACAGCACTTAAGAACTCTTGTAGAGCCTTAAGTTTCTCTTCTGGCGTTTTAGCATCCATAACTTTTAGCCATTTAGCTCTAGCTTCAGCCGGTAAGTTAGTTACCATCTCTTATTTCACCTTTTTTAATATAATATTCTGGACAGATTCTCTTGAGTATTTTCCAGCTTCTTCTTATAATACGTGGCGGTTTATCTTTATTTTTCTGGTATATACTTAGTATCCATTTAATAGTTTTTTCATCTGACGGATAACCACTGCCAAAGTCACCATATTCTTTCTTCAGCTCATCAATTATCCAATCTCTAAAAACCTTTGCGATTATACTTGCAGCAGAAACCTCGATAAATAATTCATCTGCCTTGGGTAATATTTGATATTCAATATTTAATTTCTTTAATAAATCCTCTACCTCTTTTTCTTCTCCTACCTTGTCTATTCTTACAATCCTTGGCTTAAGTGCTATCATTGACATAACTATTTTATTCACGGCCTCATACGTTAACATGTTTAAATTCTTAATATCGATTTCCCAAGGCTGCACTGCAACTATCTCATAAGCTATACTATTTTCTGAAATAATTTTAGCCAATCTTTCCCTCTTTTCTCTAGTTAACTTCTTACTATCTTTTACTCCTACGTTTTTCAAGACTCTTAATGATTTAGAATCAATAAGTACCCCTGCAACTATCATAGGACCTATTAATGATCCTCGTCCTGCTTCATCAATTCCTAGAAACATCACATTCTAACCGAAATTATTAATTTAGCACTCCTTTTTCCATCTTTTACTTTGATATTATAAAAACTTTCTTTTACTTCTATTTTGTACTTACTAGCCAGTCTATTTACTATTCTTCTTGCGACTGACTTATTAATGAAATAATAATCTATTCCTTCTTTACTTTCTACTATATCACTAATATTACTAACTTCCTCCGGTTCTAATATGCTTTCGAATGCTTTTTTTATTTCACTATCAATTCCAACTCTACCTTTTCCCCTTAGCTGTATTATTGCCTCATAATATTTTGTTTTTCTCTTTAAACATTTTTCACAAATTGAAGATTTTAAATCTAAAATAACATTTTTCACAAATTGAAGATTTCTATCTAATACTTTTCCCTCTATTACTACCTCTGCTATATATTGACCTTGTGGACTAAATGAAATTCCCTTTACTTTTAAAGAATATTCTCTAACTTGAGAATCTGGTTCTATAATTCCATATAATTCATCTTCTACTATAGTAGATAAATCAGTGCCTTGCGGGTAGTTTACCCATTTTCCACTTCTATATACTGCACCACAAACTTTGCACCGTTTTTGTGTTATAATTCTTGGTAATCTAACTAATTCTTCCCATTTGGTTTCTATATAGCAATCAACACATAGAAAGTTCGGAAGTAGTTCAACATTTTCTTTACCACATTTTATACAAAATCTTCTTGACATATAAATCACAGATTATAAATTTGTGCAAATTTTACATCTCCTATTTTTATTATACTATCCTTATAAATTAAACCTCTTTCTATAGCCCTATCTATAATCTCATTGCCTACAATATTTACAATAGTAGCTTGATCTATCAGGGAAAAAGCATAATCAATACTTACTTCTTCTCCTTCATAAAAGTCTTTGCTAACATCTATTACTATATCTCCTTTTTTATATTTTTTACCCAAATATTGTTTTTCACATATATTTATAAAAATATGTTCATTGCTTTTAATAATCTTTAACATGACTTTCATCTTACATCACAATGGCTTTGTTGAAGTTTCAGCACCACAAGCCAAGCATTTAATTATCCATATATTTTTTTCTTTTTTCAATATAGTATCTATACTACCACAAGTTGCACATCTTACATAATTTTTTATAAATCTTTCAATTAATATATTTATAACTGATGAAGAAAACTTTCCCTGCATAACTAGTTGTCCATTATCTGTTATTGAGCCTGCTACTGCCAATTCTTTAAGTAAATATTTTGCTACGAGTTTTGGCTCCCTTCTTATTCTATCGCAGAATTCATTAAAGTTTCTAATAATCGTATTAGCACCTATATTCAGTATATTTAATGCAGGTAATGTTTGATCTCCCATCTTCTTTACTCTCTCTGGTAATCTAGTGTAAAGCCTATCTAACAATTTAAGATAAGTCTCTTGTGACACTCTACTTACCCTAAGAATAGTTTTATTGGATTCTACAATTAAAATTAAACGGATAAAATGAGTAGAGTATATATTGAAACTTATGGTTGTGCATTAAATAAGGGAGATAGTTATATAATGATGACATTATTGAGAGATAGGGGACATCTAATAGTCGAAAACCCAAATGAAGCTGATGTAATAGTATTAAATACATGCGTAGTAAGACTTGAGACTGAGGAAAGAATGAAACAATTAATAATTAAATATAATAAATTGGGAAAAAAACTAATCGTTGCAGGATGCATGGCTAGTGCGGAACCAGCAACTGTATTATCTTTAGCACCGAATTCCTCACTAGTTTCTCCACAAGCTGTGAGTAAGATAGTTGATGCGGTGGAGTCTACTACACCTACTAGATTTTTAGAAAGCGAAAGAGCTTACCTTACTCCTAAAGTGTTTTCTGGCAAAATCGCAATAATACCAATAGCTGATGGATGCGCAGGGGATTGTAATTTTTGTATTACTAAAATAGCAAGGAATAAGCTACGAAGTTATCCTTTAAGGAATATAGTAGAAAGTGTAAAGTACGCAGTACAAAATGGTGCAGTAGAAATTGAGCTTACGGGTCAAGATACTGCTGCATATGGGTTAGATTTTGGCGCTAAAATAAAGCTTTCAGATCTTGTGAATGAAGTTGTCGAAGTAGAAGGTGATTTCATGGTAAGGATAGGAATGATGACCCCTGAGCAAGCGATGAGAGATATAGATGGGATTATTGAAGTTTTAAAGAATAAAAAAGTTTATAAATTTTTACATTTACCAGTTCAAAGTGGTGATAATAAGGTTTTAAAATTAATGAATAGAAAATATACTGTTGAAGAGTACATAAGTATGGTTAAAGAGTTTAGAGAAAAAATACCTTTAATAAATATTACAACTGATATTATTATAGGTCATCCAGGAGAAGATGAAGAAGCTTTTATGAATACGATAAGGCTAATGGAGACACTTAAATTTGAAAGAGTTCATCTTGCAATGTATTCTATAAGACCTAATACTAGAAGTGCTTTAATGCCACAGATCCCTGATATTGTAAAGAAACAAAGAATGAAGATAGCAAATGAAGTATACGAGAAAATTGCTCTTGAGGTTCATAGAGAATACGTAAATTCAACTAGTAGGGTATTAGTTACTGAGGATGGTAAAAAAGGTTCAAGAATTGGTAGGTTAGTGAATTATATTCCAGTAGTATTACCAAATTCAGTAGAGTTAGGAAAGTGGTATAATGTGAAGATTACTGAAGCTTCCTTCTTTGACCTAAGAGGGATTCCAATAGTTTAAATATTTATTAATTTAAATATTAATTGATGAAAGGAAACGAAGTATATATAATCTCTTATGCTAGAACACCTATAGGAAAGTTCAGTGGGAAACTAAAAGACTTTCATCCAGCAGATTTAGGCAGTATCGTAATTAAAGAAGTTCTAAATAGAGCTAAACTAGAGCCTAATAAAGTAGACATTGTAATCATGGGAAATGTATTAAGGGCAGGACATGGACAGGATTTAGCAAGACAAGCTGCAATCAAGGCCGGAATACCCTATGATATTGATGCGTATTCTGTAGATATGGTATGCTCTTCTGGTATGATGAGTGTAATAAATGCAATACAATCAATAAGGTCTGGTGATTCTAACGTGGTTATTGCAGGAGGCATGGAAAGTATGAGTAAAGCAGGATTCTTAATAGGCTCAGAAGTAAGATGGGGTGTTAAGATGCTTATGAATAAAAGTATAAATTTAATTGATACGATGCTTATTGACGGTCTTACAGATCCTTTTAACTTTAAGTTAATGGGCATGGAAGCTGATATGGTTGCTAAAGCTCATGATATATCGAGAAGGGAATTAGACGAGATAGCTTTTGAGAGTCATAGAAGGGCTGCAAGGGCTCGTAGACAAGGCTTATTTAGGGAGGAAATAGTTGAGGTTCCTCTCAACAATAATGAGGTCTTTATTGATGATGAGGGAATTAGAGAAGATACGACTATTGAAAAGTTATCTAAATTACCTCCTGCATTTTCTAAAGACGGATTACATACTGCAGGTAATTCGTCACAAATATCTGATGGTGCAGCTGCATTGCTCCTTGCAAATGATGTAGCTATAAAAGAATTTGGACTTAAGCCTGTTGCAAGGATTCTCGGCTATACTTGGGTTGGTATAGAAAGTTGGAGGTTTCCAGAAGCACCAATATATGCAATAAAAAAGCTTTTAAACAAATTAAATATGAAGTTAAGTGAATTTGATTATTTTGAAAATAATGAGGCATTCGCAGTAAATAGTGTACTATTAAAGAAGTACTTAGGAATTGAATATGATAAACTTAATATCTATGGAGGTGCAATAGCATTAGGTCACCCCATTGGTGCAAGTGGTGCAAGAATAATTGTAACGTTATTAAATGTTCTCAAAAAGAATAACGGTAAGAGAGGCATTGCAAGTATATGTCATGGTATTGGTGGTGCAACTGCTATAGCTATAGAAATGGTTTAAGACCTAAAATATTTAATCTGATATACTTATTAGTTTATATTATAATAGATTTAAAATAAATAAAATTTTGATTAAAGTTAAATGAATATATCAGACAAATAGATTTATATATTATACCAATAAAAGTCATATATGGATAGCCTATCCAGCCGTAAAATTTATTTTTTAATTTTCTCAATAATTGTTTTTAACTTATTTATTATGTTTTTAACTTATTCTTCAAGATTAACTGAGTTTTGTATACTATCATACATTCTAGGTCTTAGGCATGCGCTAGATGCTGACCATATTGCAGCAATAGATAATGCAACTAGAAAGTTAATAAATGAGGGAAAATCTTCTATATATACAGGTGCCTTTTTTGCATTAGGCCATTCAACAATGGTTTTTATACTTACTCTTATGGTTTCAGTATCTGCAGAGACTTTAAGTAATGTAATTCCACAGTTATCAGAAGTAGGAGAATTATTAGGTACTTTTATTTCAGCAACAATCCTTTATATAATAGGAATAGCTAATTTTCTTATTTTTATAGATATTTATAAGAAGTATATTAATAGAAAAATAAATATAAAGGATATAAAAACTGGTTTTATGACTAAATTATTAAAAGGAATATTTAATATTATTAATAAAGAATATCATATGTATATAATAGGATTATTATTTGGTCTAGGTTTTAATACAGCAACAGAGGTAGCACTATTGGGGCTATCTGCATTTATTTCTATTCAAAATTATTCAATATCTGAAGTATTGTTATTACCGTTATCATTTACTGCTGGTATGGTTTTAGTAGATAGTTTAGATGGTATATTTATGAATAGAGTCTACGCATGGGCTTTTATAGACCCTTTTAGGAAATTATATTATAATTTAACAATAACTATTATATCAGTAATCCTTGCTTTATTTATTGGTTCAATAGAATTTCTACAGATTATATCTCAAGAATTTAATTTGGAAGGTGGTATTTGGAATATAGTTAATAACATTAACTTTGAAGGACTAGGATACATTGCGGTGCTTATATTTGGAATTGGGTGGATTGCCTCAATTATTTATTATAAAATTAAGATTGATAAAAAATAACTATCTTATTCTATCCACAATAACTTGTATAACTGCAATTTTTCCCTTTCGCATTTCTTTTAATCCTTCATGAAGCGCGGACTCAATTTCACTAGGTTCCTCTATTAACTTATAAAAGCCATTAAATGCCTTCACGGTTTCACCAATATTATACCTTCTAAAATTTGCTCCTGGAAATAGTCTCTTCATTACTGCTATTCCTTCTGGAAATACTTCTTCTACTGCTTCCTGTACTGCAAGCCATCCCCCATTATCATAAATGACTACTAGGACAGGCGATTGGCTTGCAATATAATAGAATGCTTCTGGAACTCCAAATATAAATGATCCATCCCCTATTGTAACTACAACATCCTTTCCCGTTGCTAATTTATATCCCACTGAAGCACCTAATGCCCATCCAAGATATCCTGCAGATAAGTCATGATAGTAAGAACCATAATCATCGAGTTTAGCATATTTTGGGTTAAATGGATATTCGTTGAATATTGTAAGCCCTAATTTACCTATTTCGAATGAGAGATATTTAGGATGGATAGGCTTCTTATCCCTAAGCTTCTCGATTTCTTTCGCCTTTAACTCCTCTTGTTTCCTCTTTTCTTCTATAATCCAATTTTTATCTCTAATTTTTATCTCTATTTTTACAAGTTTATCAAAGAAATCCGAAACTGTAGATTGTATGCATAAGTCACAATAAAATCCATAATACGGAATATATGTATATAGCGGTTCAACATCTACTTTAATTATCTTACCCTTAAATTTAGTTCTCTTAGGTATCCATGGTACTTCTGCTTCTACTACTATCGCTAAGTCAACTTTACTTAGATCTATTTTATCGAGCGCCATTGGTCCGGTTGAAGGATAATTAACGACTTCACCTACGTAATTTATTACTGGTATATTAAACTTATCTGCAAATCTTGTTAAAGATTCGAACCATTCCTTTCTCCTACCAGCTCTCCAGGTTATGATAACTGGATTTTCTGCTTCATTAATCATATCACGAGCCTTAACTATTGCCTCAGTAGTTGCTCCAGGCTCGCAATATGAGAGTGGAAAGTCTTTATCTTTTCCTTCCTCTATACTAACTTCTCTCGGAATAACTATATATACTGGTCCTCTCGGCTCGCTCATCATAATCTGATAAGCTCTGTACATAACCTCAGGAATTTGTTCTACTCTCCTTATTTCAAAGTCCCACTTTACCCATTGCCTTACCATCTCTCCTTGATCCCTAGCCTCTTGAGTCCAATGGATTCTGAGATTTCTACTACCTCTATGACCCTCTTCTGTATAAGGAGATCTGCCTGCAATTACGATTAAAGGAATTCTTGAGGTATACGAATTCATTATGCCCCCTAATGCATTTGCTGTACCAGGCGTTGTGTGGACAGCTACTACTCCTACTTTTCCACCTAAAGAATATCCGATAGCTGCTGAAACTGCGGTTATTTCATGTGGTACTACTATTAATTCTGGTAAATCTTCTCCACCCTTTGCATATTCCTCAATAAATGCTGCATAATCTGTCCCTGAAACTATGAAGAGCTTTTCAGCTCCTATCTTCTTTAGCCACCTAAGAACTAGTCTAGCCCCTGAATACTTTTCTGTTTGCTCCATGAAATATATACGTTTTATTAATATATAAGACTATAAAATGAATAGTTTTTATGGATTAAAAGTGAATTATAGCACTTTCCTAATAATAATTTATATTTCTTCTCACATTAATGAACATATGGATTCAAAGTTAATGCAATTAGAAGAAGCTATTAAGTTAGTAAGTTCTGGATCTTCAATAACTATTAGTGGGATCTCAATACATAGAAATCCTATGAAGTTTTTATTTGAGTTAAGTAAGACAGAAATAAGGGACTTAACTTTTATAGATAGAGAACCCGGCGTTGGTTTAGAGTTCTTATTAAAGAAAAATATGATAAGAAAGATAAGAGCCGCGATGCCTACTTTAGAATGGTTTAGTGGAACTCCTCCTTATTTCAGAAGAAAGGTTGAAAGTGGTGAGGTAGAGTATATAGAAGATTCATGTGGTGCTTTTATAGCAGGAATAAGAGCAGGTGCTTTTGGTTTACCTTTTATGCCAGTAAGGGGACTAATAGGCTCTGATTTAGTTAAACTACATGAAAAGTTAGGTGATTGGAAAGTTATTAAAGACCCTTTCAGTGGAGAAGAAATTGTTGTAGTAAAGGCAATAGAACCAGATGTTGCTATAATTCATGTTCATAAGGCGGATAAGTACGGTAATGCAGAGATTTTAGGTCCAGTCTATGAGGATGAGTTTAAAGCAAGAGCATCGAAAAAGGTTATAATTACTGCAGAGGAGATTGTACCAGAAACTTACTTTAATTCAAAGAGGCCAACAATTAGTGCAGAATATGTTACTGCTGTAGTTCATATACCAAGGGGTGCAGAACCTACTAGTATGTTTGGATTATATGATGCAGATTACGAGGGAATTATTAAAATTCTAGAACTGTTCTAAGGGAATAAGGATCGATATTTTTAATAAACTCACTTTCACTTTCACTTATCTTAATAATTCTTGGCTTCTCAACTGCAAACTGGAATTCAGTTTCATTAATAATTTCCTCTATTGTAGAACTTGGATATAGTGCAACTAGCTTCCACACTTTCTTTATCCTATCATATTCCATAATACATTTATTAGTAACTAAAAATACTTTATTTTGTGAGTACTTAGCAGTACCCGTTACAAAGTCAACTTTATTTACTAACGTTCGACGCGAGTGTTTGGTATTCCATAATATTAGTTTATTAACTAATGGCATTAAGAAAGCAGTAGCGGCACCGCCAGGTAATCTTACCTTTGGTTTTTCATAACTTCCTATTACTGAAATATTTACATTCGTCTCCTTATCAATTTGTGCTGGTCCAAAAAACATTACGTCCAATTTACCTTTTTGGGCTAAATCAAATGCTTCATAGGTAGGAAAGATCGGTGTACCTTCAGCATAGGAGGGGTCTCCAGTAGATGCTTTTAATACAATAGATACGGGATTGTACGCTTCTGCCACTCCAACTATTCTTATTTTCTTTTTATAATAGTCTCTAGCCATTATTGAAGAAATAAGAGGTAGAAAAGAGTTTAACCCTATATACACTATTTCGCCATCATCTAGTAACTCTGCCATTCCTTTAATCATAAAGTCTAGATTATTCATAACTTTTAATAGCCAAATAAGAATAAATATATTTACGTATGAGTAGGGTGTTTAAGTTTAAGGAGTATTATATTGCTGGAGTTTCTCATGTTATTCCAGGATATTATCAAGATGTTGTTTTTATCTATAATAATAATGGTAGATGGGTTACTGTAAGTGCAGAGAGGTTTAATACTAATGATAAAGAGTTATCAGAAATTAGGGATTCGATTAAATATGCTACACATGAAGAAGATATATTGAATGCGATTGAGAATTTAAGGAAGAAGGGTTTAAAAATAGAAGATGTACAAAAAATACCTTTTCCTCAAAATTTAATAGAAGGAAAGAAGAAGATTCAAGAAGAATTTGATTAGAAATAAAGTAATTAATAATTATTTTTATAAAAATTTTTAAGAGATACAAAAAGGTATATAAATATATCTCATAAATTTCTTCATAACTTAAGAGCAAATTTAAAATTTACCAAAAGTGTGTTAATGTATCGAGTATTAATCCCAGATCATATTAAAATAAATTATTTCTAAGAAGAGTAGGACTCATATTATATGAATAAAGTTAATATGTACGTTTTTGTATTATAAAACTATGCCATGGTTATGCTCAGTATGTGGCACGAGTAATGAAGACGATGCAATTTATTGTATTAATTGTGGTGTGAAAAAGCAAGAAACTCAGCAGCAATCGTCCTCTAATCCTCCTCAACAACCTTCCACTGCCCAACAAGAGCAAAACGTTTTACCACCTCCTTCTTCTCAGCCATTAACACAACCCTCACAGGTTCAGCAACAAGAGGTTAAGGTACATGAAGAGAAAAAGTTAGAGGGTAAATATTATTTACAAATAATTTCAACACCAAACCAAAATCTTATTGGGGGTAAAATACCGTTAGATTTAGTGAATTTTCCTAAAATTTCAATAGGAAGAAGTCCTGAAAATGTTATAATTATCCCAGATCCTGAAGTTTCTAGACGGCATTCAGTCATTTCAAAGGAAGGTGAGAAGTTGTATTTAGAGGACCTGAACAGTACTAACGGGACATATATATATGATGGTGAAAAATTTGTTCCAATTAAACAAAGGACAGAAATAAAAGAAAATACAATAATTAAATTAGGAAATAATACTATTATAAAAATTATAAAGGAGTAAATTAGGGTACATACTTATGACTATTTCTTTAAAGTTAGAAGTATCACATAGTATGTCTTATAACGAGGAGATAAGGGGAGTATTTAGGATACTACTAGTACCAGAAAAGGTTAGTCTTGCTAAAGGTTTTCATTATGTGGTACTAATTGATAATAGTGGGTCGATGAAAGGTTTAAAAATAGAGATAGCAAAGAGATCTGCAAAAGAATTATTATCTAGAATTCCAAAAAATAATAAAGTTTCACTAATATCATTTTCAACTGAAGTAAAACGCTTAATAGAGTGTCAGAACTTATCTGATGTTAAATATGATTTGATAGATACCCTCAAGGCTGACGGTCCTACACCGTTATATCACGCATTAATTGAAGCTAATGAAATTTCGGAAATGTGTGGTTTACCAGGGTTTTATATACTACTAACTGATGGTGAGCCTACTGATGAAACTAGTCTTGAGGCTTATCAAAAATTAAAATTACCTACTAATATTCAAATATATTCTTTTGGTGTAGGTGATGAATACAGAGAGGATATACTTAAACTTTTAGCTGATAAGTCAGGAGGAATTTATTATCACATTAATGATCCGAAAGAAATAGAAGATAAGATGCCAAAGGCTGCAGTTACTGAAGTTGCTGCTAAGAATTTAGAAGTTGACATACTGAGTAGTAGTAAGTTAAAAATATTAAATTACCCTGGTCCACCAATTAAGTTAGGAGCTGTCGAAAGTACTGTAAGGATTTTAGGTGAGGTCATAATTCCGCCAAAATTCAATGGAAATTTAATTAAAGTTATGATAAAATACTATGATCCAGTAATGGAAGATGAGCGTAAGTTAGAAGAGAGCGTAAACATAAGTTATACTCAAGATCTTGTAACTTTTTTAAGTAATATAAATAAAGATTTAATTTATGAATATAATTACTATGAATTATTAATCAAATACGCTGAGCAAGTACAGTTGCAAAATTTAGTAGAGGCAACTAAGACATTAAAGAAATTAGAAGAGATTTCGGAATTTACTCGAAGAATAGATTTAATTGAGACTACTAGAAGAATGCAGAGTATAATTGAGACTACTAGAAGAATTGGGCTTCCAGAACAGACTAGGAGAATATCTAAAGAAGTGATTAGTGAAGTGACCAGAAGACTAAGGGAATGATGAAGGAGCCGTTGCATGATCTGTGATGAAGCTTACAAGGGCTGAATTATTCTAAATTTTCTATTAATTCTTTTATTCCATTTTTGATATCATTACTAAATATCTCTGCATAAATCATTTGTTGGTACTGAATAAATATTCCATTAGACCTTTTCAATGTACCTATCTTCTTTCCCTTACATTCTCCACAGAATCCTCTAATTATTTTCTTATACTCTAAATCTATTATACTGTACTTTAATTTCCCTTCTTCTACAGTTTCCAGACTTATCTGGTTTTTAGTGATAGATTTTAAAATTTTATATAAACCTAATTTAAATAATTCTACATAAGTTATTCCCTTATCCCTGAGGGCCTTTGGTAATTCTATCTCAGAATCGATGCTAATTAGAATCTCTCTTATAGTCTTCTGAATTTCTTTTATATTATCATAATCCTTTAAGCATTCTCTAACTGCTGAATTTACAAGTTTTGAATCTCCTATCCATGAATAAATGTAAAGTGTTGGTAGTTCTTTCACACAATTCATAATATCACCTACTCAGGCTTAATTAGTGTAAGAAGGATTAATAGATCTTGATTAGTAAGTACTGAGTAGGAGATTAGACCGTAATGTGAGGGATATCTCATAATCTCTATATTTAAAATACTTTTCATTAATTTATCAATTATATAATTTTTCTTAAAAGAGGAGGTTGCCCTAGAATTGAAAAATAATACTCCTTTATCTACATTCAAAAATTTCTTTAATTTTTCGTATTTTTCTATTTCGATTATCGCGTCAGTAGTTAAGCCTAGATACTTAATATTACGTAGGGGAATTATTTCGGTAATAGGTATGTCAAATAAAGCCTCTAATAAAGCAAATCCTATACTCTGCCCTATTACTGCAGATACATCACCAGAAAATTGCTTTCCGTTCCACTTTCCTAAAATATATTCATAAATAGATTCTATAATACCATTAACCATTTTATTTGAAAGTATACTAGCTGCGAATAAGCTCGCTATATCTATTTTTACAACTTCGGCTTTATTTATATTTTTCTCAAAATAATTTATAATTTCTTTACATAAATTTAATAATTTAATTTCATCATTTTTTTTACGAGGTATTTCACTCGAAGTAACAGTATACTTAATTATTTTAGCATTCATATATTTCTATTCTTGAGAAACCATAAAAATATTAGCATTTAGCACTTATAGGAAAATCGTTTCATTTTTACACTACGTTAAAAACATAAAAGAAAAATCTTCTTACTAACTGGAGATTTCTTTTTCCTAGTAAGCAATAAAATAAGGGAGTAAAAAGTATTTATTAGTTCATGAGCAAATATTATGATTTTTTATGGTAAGGGCATTCAGCAATAAACCTTTCGGTTGAACTTCAAGCATAATGCCAGCTAAGATTGCCACGTAGGCCCTATATAGGAATTTCCTTAAACTACTAAGCATTATGATGGCTGGTTAATTCAATATTCTATTTAATAGAATAAATATTTTAATAAATTTAATAAAAATATTTAAAGTACATTCAAGATTATTATCTTGTTTTCTAATTCGTCTTAGATAAATCTCAAATAACTCTGATTCTAAGTCTATAATTAGGTGTAAATATGAAGATAAAAACTTTGAAAGGTACTACTACTGTAGGTATTTTAGCAAAAGATGGTGTTGTATTGGCTGGAGATAGAAGAGCTACTGCTGGAACTTATATAGCACATAAGAATGTTAGAAAGGTACTTTATATTACGGATACTATAGGAATAACAACAGCTGGAAGTGTAGCTGACCTCCAATATATTTATGATATTTTAAAAAACTTATATCATTATAATAAAATAGTGGGGAGACCATATACTATTAAAGCCTTGGCCTCATATCTTTCCGCAATTTTAACTTTATCAAAGTATTTTCCATATATTGTTCAAATATTAATTGGAGGATATGATGAAAGTGAAGGTTATCAATTATACAATCTGGACTATCTTGGCGATATTACAAGGGAAAAATACATAGCTACTGGTTCTGGTTCTCCAGTTGCTATTGGAGTAATTGAAGACGAATATAGAGAGGATATGAGCGTTGATGAAGCGGCTGATCTGGCTAAAAGAGCTATAATGTCTGCAATAAAAAGAGATTCTTTTACTGGTACTGGTGTAATTGTAGCAAAAATAACTAAAAATGGTCATAAGGAAGAGGAGTATTATATTACACCACCTAAAAGGTTATAAGTAATTTTTATAATAATTTAATTATGAAAGTTGAATGTAGTTCGTTTAAAAACGGTGAAGCGATACCAGTAAAGTATACTTGCGACGGGGAAGATGTTTCTCCGCCATTACAATGGTCTCCAGTTAATAATGCTAAAACTTATGCAATTATTGTAGAGGATCCTGATGCACCAATGGGTATATTTATACATTGGGTAATTTATAATATAAAATCGAATTATTTACCTGAAAATATCCCAAAAAAAGAAATAACAGATTTTGGGATACAAGGATTAAATGATTTTGGGAAGATAGGTTATAATGGTCCTTGTCCACCAAGAACGCATCCTGCACATAGATATTTCTTTAGAGTTTATGCATTAGATACAGAGTTATCAATGTACTCTAAAATAAATGCAGAAAGGCTTAGAGAGATGATGAAAGGTCATATAATTGATGAAGGATATGTTATGGGAACTTATAAGCGAAGTGGGAAAAAGTGATATAGTATTTGATCCTAAAATAAATATATGTCAAAATATAGTGAAGAGATACTTTGGGCTGAAAAATATAGGCCTAGAAGATTATCTGATATTGTAAATCAAAAGGAAATTGTAGAAAGGTTAAAGAAATTTGTTGAGGAAAAAAATATGCCACATTTATTATTTGCTGGACCACCTGGTACTGGAAAGACAACAGCAGCCTTAGCTTTAGTATATGAATTATATGGTGAGAATTACAAACAATATTTTTTAGAACTTAATGCAAGTGATGAGAGAGGTATTGATGTTATAAGAGAGAAAGTAAAGGAGTTCGCTAGATTAGTTTTACCTGGAGATATACCGTTTAAAGTGATTTTACTTGACGAAGCTGATAATATGACCTCGGATGCTCAGCAAGCATTAAGAAGAATAATGGAGATGTATACATCTACTACTAGATTCATTCTTGCTTGTAATTATTTAAGCAAGATAATAGAACCGATACAATCAAGGACTGCATTATTTAGGTTTTACCCACTAAAAAAAGAGGATGTAGTCACTAGATTAATGATGATTGCTAAGAATGAGAAAGTAGAGTATGATCAGAAAGGGTTAGAGACAATTTATGATGTTACACAAGGCGATATGAGAAAGGCAATTAATTTATTACAAGCCGCCTCTATATATGGGAAAGTAACAGTTGAGTCTGTTTATAAGGTTTTAGGATTAGCACAACCAAAGGAAATTAGAGAGATGCTCAACCTTGCATTACAAGGTAAATTTTTGCAAGCGAGAGAGAAGCTAAGAAGCTTACTTATAACGCACGGGCTTTCTGGGGAAGATATTGTAAAACAGGTTCATAGGGAATTGATGTCTACAGAGTTACAAATTCCAGAAGAGTTAAGAGTAATATTAACTGACTATGTAGGTGAAGTCGAATTTAGATTGATGGAAGGTGCAGATGATGAGATACAATTAAGTGCTATGTTAGCTAAAATAGCAATCTTAGGCAGTAAGTATCTGGAAGGTGCTGAGGAAAAGGCTAAGACTCATACTAAATAATTTTTAAAGTGAGGAAATGTGGATAGAAAATTAAGTTGGGTAATAAAATATAGACCAAAGTTTTTAGATGAAGTGGAGGATCAAGAAGAAGTGAAACAAGAGCTTAAGAATTGGATTGAATCTTGGTTAAATGGTAAGCCGACTACGAAGGCTTTATTAATCTATGGACCCCCTGGTGTTGGAAAATCTACTCTTGCTGAAGCATTAGCAAGGACTTATGGATTGGAATTACTTGAAATGAACGCGAGTGATTCAAGGAGATTACAAGATATAAGGAATATAGCACAAAGAGCTTCATATAGTGGAAGTTTATTTGGGAAAAAAAGTAAATTAATATTTCTAGATGAAGTAGATGGAATAAATGTTAAGGCAGATGAAGGTGCTATTGAAGCAATTCTAGAACTGATAAATAATACAAAACATCCTGTCCTTCTTGCTGCAAATGATCCATGGGATCCTAAGCTTAGTGAATTAAGAAATGCTGTTAAAATGATTCAAGTACCACAACTGGGTAAATATGCAATAAAGCGAATATTAAAGAAGATTTGTAATCAGGAAAGCATAAAGTGTGATGATGAAGCTATTGATTATATTGTAGAACAATGTGAAGGTGATGCAAGGTATGCTATAAATATGCTACAAGCAGTTTCTGAAGGATATGGAAGAGTTACATTAGAACTGGTTAAAACACTAGTAAGGCGAAAAGATAGGGAGCTAGATCCTTTTGAAACATTAAGAAATGTATTTTGGGCTAAGTATGCATGGCAAGCTAAAGCAGCAGTTACTTCATCTCAAATAGATTACGAATTGTTGTTAAGATGGTTTTCTGAGAATATTCCACTTCAATATGAAAATTTATATGATATTGCAGAGGCTTATAATTCTCTATCTAGAGCTTCAATATTCTTAACGAGAGCCAAGCTTGTGGGATGGGATTTGTTAAGTTATGTTTTTGATCTTATGGGCCCAGGGATTGCAGTTGCAGAGAGTGGAAAATTCAAGCCAGGATGGAAGCCTAAATGGAAGAAGTATCAGTTTCCACAATATGTTAGAGAATTAGCAAGGACAAAGTCTTTAAGAGAAGGAAGGGATAGATTGTTAGAGAGAATAGGTAAAATAATTCATGCGTCTAAAAGAAAAGTAAATAATGATGTTATTCCGTTTTTCGTACAGTACTACCGTTCAAATGAAGAGAAAATTATTAAGAGTCTTAACTTAACTTCGGCTGAAATTGAATATCTAAAAAATATCTCTAGTACGTTCTCACAAAGTAAGAAAAGTTAATTTACTCTCTCTCTTTCTTTTGCTTCAGAACTACTCTTATGTTAGTTATTTTTGTGTTAGGGTAGTTCCCTGTATCATCTTTCTCGTATTTCTTCACCATATCCCAGATAGTTAGTAATGCAATTGATACGGCAGTAAGCGCTTCCATTTCTACTCCAGTTTTTGAATGGGCTGATACAATACTCGTTACTTTTACTTTATTATCAATAACTTCTACTTTTATATCTATTTTTTCTATATTTATAGGATGACATAGTGGAATTAGCTCTGAGGTTTTTTTAGCTGCAAGTATACCTGCAAGTTTTGCAGTTAGTATTACGTTTCCCTTTTCTATTTCACCCTTTATTATTCTCTCGATGGTTTCCGGTTTTAATTCTATATATCCCTCGGCTATTGCTTCTCTATATACGACACTTTTTTCTGATATATCTATAACTTTTAAATCTGTTCCAGATTCACTAATTTTTATCATAAACTTATATTTCCATTAATTCTTCTAAAAGATTTTTTATAAGTAGGAGTTTCGGATTAGATAGATTCGGCCGTATTATTATTGATCTACCAAGACTTATTACGTCAATATATCCTTTATTTTTAAGAATTTCGATTTCATTTCTTAAAGTTTTATAATTTATCTTTGATATTTTAGCTAATTTTGAAATATTTATTTCACCTTCTTGTAATACTATTAATAATATTTTTATCCTATTTCTCTTTATTAAGTTTTCGATGATATTCTACCTCTTATTTCTTTGTTAATTAACTCTTCTAATTCTGGACTAATTGGTACTGTAAGTGAAATTAAGGTTGTTCTCCCTCTCATTCCTTTACCGCTTTGGGTTGAGTTTATTATACCTATTTGTTTCATTCTTCTAACATATTCGTACACTTGAGTATGTCTCCTAGCATTCTCTCCTAATTCTTCACAAATTCTATTATACTCTTCTTCTAATTCTCCCATTGTTATATATTCTGAATTTTTTCTCTTTATCATATTTATAATTGCTTTAAGTATTAGAAGTAAATGAAGTTCTAAGTATCTAATATTATCTATTATTTCGGTTACATGTGGGTTTAGTCTAGAGTTAGCTTCCTTTGCATATTCTAAGGTAACTATCGGAGAACCATATCTATCCGCAATTTCTCCTGCTAACTCTAAAGTTTCTATAGCAACTCTTGCATTGCCTGTACCACCCTTGTCATAACCATGGGTATCTGCAATATATCTTAAAACGTCCTCTAATACTGTATTTTCATTAAATGCTAATTGTACTCTATCTTGTAGTATATCGTATAATTCATTACTATTATATGGTGGAAATTCTATAATTTGCCTTGCAATATGATCTCTGACTATCGGATCCAATGTTCTAATTTTACTTAAATCTCTTACAATGAATATATAATTTATTCTAGGGATTAAGGATGGTAATTCATCATAAATTCTAACTAAAAAATAAATATCATCAGCTGGCGCTGCATCTAGAAAATAATCAAATTCATCTAATGTCATTATAAGGTAAGAATTCCTACGCTCTAAATACTCATGAATTGCTTTTAGTATTTCATGTGAAGATAATCCACGAAATGGTATTGGTAATTTTAGTTGAATTGCAGCCTCTGATATTAATAAATATAAAGTTCTATCTCTATGACAATTTAAATGAATATATTCTACCCTTATGCCTCTGCTCTTAGCAATTTCAGTGAATTTTAAACCAAAAACTTTAGCAACGGCCGTTTTTCCAGTACCAGTTCTCCCTGCTATTACTACTCTTGCTGAAATTTTCCCTGGATTAAGTATTACTTCTCTAAATGCTAAACCTATTTCTCTTATTTTGTTCTCTCTATGAGGTAGATTTGCAGGGATGTAATCTGGAGACAACTTAGACTTATCTTTAAATACTGAAGAGGCTTTGAAGATTTCTTCTAAAGTATTCGAAACCATTACTTTTGCCCCTACCTTAAACTTTATTGGTAATATTATATAACTTATCCAGAGACTAAACCGAAACTTTTTCTTGCCCCTTTCTTATAAAGGAGATAAAAGTACGATTTGGAACTATATTTACAATTATTATAATATCAGGTTTTTTATAGTTTATTATAACATTATCTTTTAAAGCAATACCAACTCCTATTTCTACAACTCTACAATCTACTTTAACATTTCTAGCATAACATCTACAATAAATATTTTTAATTTCTTTAAAGTTATTTAAAAAATATTCTTTAATAGAGTTAATAATTGTTTTTTCCGAATTAGAATCTAATATTAAATGAATAGGGTAAATATTATTCATACAACTAGGCGGTCGTGAAATTATTATCCCATAAACTAAATTAGCGTCTAGAGAGGAATTCACTATTAATACGTTACTAACTACTTCTTCAACACTAGAGTTTTGATCATGTTTTAATAACACATTTAATATCTCAGTTATACATTTTCTAGTCTTCCCTGGTTTAGCAGTAACTATAAGTTTAGGAGCAGACACAGTTTAAAGTATAGGTAATAAAATATAATTAATTGATTGTATGGTAACAATCAATTTAAAATTAAGGGCAATAAGGGCGATATATAAGTTATCGAAGCAGAGGGTAGAAGTAATAGAGGACTGGGGGCCTGTAGAATTTTGCGAGTCTTCTATATCCTTAGTAAGGGGTAGCGAAGACGAGCTGCCAAATTGGTTGGCTCTTGAACTCGAAAAAAGAGGTATTGTGAAAAAATTATCTGAGCTGACATTAGAGGAGCTAGGAAGAATTCTATTCCAAGAAAGAGAAAATATTAATAAACCCGCAGTATTAGCGAAAATACCCAAAGACTTTTATATGAAAATTAAGGAACAGCTAAAAGAACTTTCTAGGGATAGTAATAAGGGGTTAGAAGTCCTAGATCAAATTAGAAAGACTAGAAGTAGGGCAGAAGAAATAATAAGTATTAGGTTACAAAAGATAATACGATTAGCGTTACTAGAAACTAATGATCAGTCATTCATATCAAATATGACGGAAGAAGAACTTTTAATTTATTATTCGATAAAAGACTTAATTAGATCAATATACGGTGAAATATTTGGAATCTCAGCTACTTGATGAGGAGTTTATAGAATTTATAAATACTTTTACTGATGATAAAAAAAGATTGAAATATATAATTCAGATAAATGATATTATAGCTTATAGGAAAAAAAGTATAATTATAGATTTTAATGACCTCTATTCTTTTAATCAAGAACTTGCAACAAGAGTAGTAAATAATCCTAAAGAAATATTACCATTACTGGAAGAGAGGCTTACGAATTATATTAAAGAGAGAGAACCAACATTAGAAGAGATAGATAAAATTCACATAAGAATTATTAATTTACCTAAAATTGTAGAATTAAGAAAGATTAGAAGTGATGATATAGGTAAGTTAATTGGAATAGAAGGAATAGTGGTAAGAGTTACGCCTGTAAAACAAAGAATATATAAGGCAAAATTTAAGCATCTTAATCTAGAATGTAACGGAGAATTTGAATGGCCTATAGAAGGAGAAATGGGTGACATATTAGAAGCACCAACTAGTTGTCCAATATGTGGTAAAGCAGGTCAGTTTAAACTTATTACGGATAAATCGAAGCTAAAGGATTGGCAAAAAGCTGTAATTCAAGAAAGGCCAGAGGAATTACCTCCAGGTCAACTTCCAAGGCAAATTGAAGCAATATTGGAGGATGATTTAGTAGATCAAGTACGGCCTGGTGATAGAGTTAAAGTTTATGGGATACTTGAGATAAAGCATGATTCTCCAGTTAGAAGAGGGAGTAGAGCAATATTTGATGTACAACTAAGAGTTAATTCTGTTGAAGTTTCACAAAAAGTTTTAGATGAGGTAATAATTTCAGATGAGGACGAGCAGAAGATAAAGGAATTAGCAAAAGATCCTTGGATAAGAGAGAGAATTATATCTTCAATAGCACCTTCAATATATGGTCATTGGGAAGTGAAAGAGGCTATAGCACTTGCACTTTTTGGTGGTGTTCCTAAACAAATGCCAGATGGGACTAGAATAAGGGGAGATATACATGTTTTAATTATAGGTGACCCAGGTACTGCAAAGTCTCAAATGTTGCAGTTTGCAGCAAAAATAGCACCAAGAAGTGTTTATACTACTGGTAAAGGTTCAACTGCAGCAGGATTAACTGCTGCAGTAGTCAGAGAAAAGGGTACGGGAGACTATTATCTTGAAGCAGGTGCTCTAGTACTAGCTGACGGTGGTGTTGCTATTATTGATGAAATAGATAAAATGAGAGAAGAAGATAGGGTAGCAATTCATGAAGCAATGGAACAACAGACAGTATCAATAGCTAAGGCAGGAATAGTTGCTAAATTAAATGCTAGGGCAACTATAATAGCTGCTGGTAATCCTAAATTAGGTAGATATATTACAGAGAGATCAGTTTCAGATAATATAAATCTTCCACCAACTATTCTATCTAGGTTTGATCTAATATTTATCTTAATTGACAGGCCAGGGGAAGAGGACATTAATTTGGCATCTCATATTCTAGATTTTCATGGTGGTAAAGTAATTAAAGATGTAATTCAGCCCGATCTCCTTAAAAAATATATTGCCTATGCTAGAAAATATGTAGTTCCGAAACTTACTTCGGAAGCAAAGAAACTTCTTGCTGAATTCTTTGTTGAAATGAGAAAGAGAAGTTCAGAAACTCCCGATTCTCCAATTCTTATTACACCGAGACAATTAGAGGCTTTAATAAGGCTTAGTGAGGCCTATGCTAGGATGGCTCTAAGGCAAGAAGTTACGAGAGAAGATGCTGAGAGGGCTATAAATATTATGAGGATATTTTTAGAGAAGGTAGGAATTGATGTAGAATCTGGTAAAGTAGATATTGATACTATAATGACTGGAAAGCCTAAAAGTACTAGAGAGAAAATGGCTAAGCTACTTGAAATAATAGAAACCTTAACGAGTAATGGAGAGTGTGCTAGAGTTAAAGATATTACTAAGGAGGCTGAAAGTAATGGTATTGATAGAAGTTCTCTGGATAGATTATTAGTTGAAATGAGAAAGAGTGGATTAATTTATGAAGTACGTACAGATTGCTACAAGAAAGTATAAAACAAAATTTTTATTTTAATATTAAGTTATTATATAGAAATGAATTTATTGTATTTGAATCTTTCTTTTTAGTAATGGTAATGGTGTCCACATTAGATATGCAGGTACTAGTTTTATTAGTTCATAAGCTTCCTCCCATCCAGTTAAGCCTAACTCTTTTGCTAATTTTTCTAACGTCATTTCAGTCCTCACATATTTGTTAAGGATCTTTATGGTATTTTCATCTATTACGACTTCTCTTCCGCTAGATAATCTAATCTTTGTGAACTCCATTATTCACCACTTATGTAATATTAAATATAACTTTAACGCTTGAAATTCCGTTTATAGACCATACTATTATTAAAATTATTATAATTGAAAATAATATAATACCCAGTCCAATATTAGTTTCCTTTTCTTCTAAAATGCTTACACCCCATAGTAGGAGTAGTATTGCTATAAGTGATGGTATAAAGTAAATTAAATTACTATTAATTGCAAGATATCCTTGCGATCTTGTTATCGGCGAAAGGTAATATGGTAGTGCAATTGCTCCTAGAATACCAATTCCAACAACAACAATTAATACTATAATTAAATATGAATTTAAAATATTTATATAATCTTTCTCAATTTTTGAGACATTTCTCTTTTTGCTCATTATTTATATTTACCAAGGTACATTTTTAATTCTTAGCTTATATGCAATGTAATTAGTTACTATGTGTAATGCAAAAGAAATTATACCTACTATTCCTATGCCTAAAATACTTAGGTTTACCCCCATGATTAAAAGGCCAATAGTAGCACCAAACACAAAATCTAATTGATCTAGAACAAGTACTCTATAACCTCTTGGAAGTCCTAATCTTCTCTTTATAAATGCACCTAACATATCACCTAACATTGCAAATAAAGATTCTACAGCTGATATAATTATAAAATCAGTACCTAAAAACCTAGCAATAATTACACCCACACTAGTTCCAAACGTCAATGATAATAAAAGACCTTCAAAAGTCTTACCGTCTCCCAAGATTCTTTTATTGTCGATAAAATTCTTTCTAAAATCTATCGGAGTACCCTTACTTACAAATACTGCACCTCCATTTGCTGCAAATGCAGGGAGATAGATTAATATCGTTGTTACTATTTCATTATATACTACGTACAAATTTCGACACCATAATAGCCTATACTATATTTGCATTTTTTATTTCGACCAAATATATAATTATTTCTAAGGAAAAAAACTTCATCAGAATACTTCCATAATAACCTTGATTCTATTCTTTTGTCTAATGGCATATCCCAAGTTATTACTACTTTAATTATTTCTGCAATCCTTTTAAGCAGATTTAATGGAAGAATGATATCCACTTCATTTCTAGTTTGTCTATAATATCTGTTAATTGGATCAACCACGAGTATTTTAGGACTATTAACATCAGATATTGATTTTATTATGCCATTAATTAAATGAATAGTAGTATAAGCTATGCTGAATTTAATATTTGGTCCAAATATTATTTTCTCTACCCTACCATAGAAATTTTGTAGACTAGGTGAAAAATATACTCCAGATTTAAGCTCCTTTATGATTTGTAGAGAGATTGAAGTTTTGCCTGACCCACTAGTGCCACATATTGAAATTAGAGAATTATTGCCCGTGAATACAAATTCTGAGACCTTCAAGCCTTAAATTCCTTAAAAAATAGTTATAAATGTGAATAAAAGAGTTAGTGTTGAAGTTACTGACGTAAAGGTTTTTAAAAGTTTCCTAAGATTAATAGAAGAATATAATCTTAAATGGATTTTAGATAAAATAGATATTGTTACAAATTATGGCCAAATAAAATTAAACAATAATAATGAGTTAAAATCAAAATTAGGTAAGATTTTATCATTAATATTCGGGAAGGAATATTTTAATGAGCTTCTCGTAGGTATTGATGTTAATACTTTGAGCGATATAATATTAGTAGTTATGGCTGATGGTAATATAGTACTAATCCAAAAAACAAATTTCGAAAAAATATTAGACAAAATTAAAGATATAATAGATTTATTTAATTATAAAAAACTTAAGATAGGTGTAGGAAATGGTAATATTTATGGAGATATTGTATATAAATTAATTAAGGAAAAATATGGTGATAATGTTAAATTAGTTGACGAGAAAAGAACTAGTAGCTTTAATCCTTATATTACGATTAAAGATGAAGATATTAGAGCAGCAGTTAAGATAGCTTTAAGTGCAATGTTATGAGTTATGTAGAGTTTAGTAAAGATGAGGAAATAATAGTAAAAGGTCCTTGCAGCATTAAGGTTATAGAAGGAAACGTATTCATACAAGGTTTAAAAATATTAGACGAAATTAACATTCCATATGATAACTCCTTTACAATTTATACCATAGACAACGTATCTAAAATACTCTTAGATTGTAATATTTTAGATAAGACAAAAAATGTAACGAATTGGCACAAAATAGCCGAAATGATTTCTGCAACAGGGGGTACTGTAGTAATTTTAGGAAATATAGATTCAGGTAAAACTTATTTTTCAAATTTAATAGCAAATTGTTATAAAAACGAAGTAGTTATACTTGATGGCGATGTGGGTCAATCTTCCTTATTCATCCCTACCTTTATAGCATTATCTAAAAGCTCTTTAAAGACACTTAACATCTCAAGTAGAGGAGTAAGTGATATTGAATTTTTAGGTGATATAACTCCTTCTACCAATCCCCAACTTCATGTGAATTTATTAAGAATCTTATATGAGAGAAATAGGAGTAACTTAAATATTATTGATACTGATGGTTGGGTAAGGGGTTATAGAGCATATCTGCACAAGTTATCATTATTAAATTATATAAATCCAGATTATATAATAATTTTAGATAACGAATTAAAGAAATATTTTATAGATAAATATAATCAGAAGATTATAGTCCCTAAAAAACCTAGTGTAGTAGAAGGGAGAAGTAGGGAAAGAAGGAAGATGAGAAGAAGGAATCTTTATATGAACTATTTTAAAGATAGTAAAGAAGTTTCAATACCTTCTTCATCAGTTTTTGGAATTGGTATTACTGATATTCTCTTCGATGCATGGGGAGAGACTGTACAATTAACATTAGAAGAGCCATGCAGTGGTATAATGATAGACAGATCAGAGCTAATTGGCTTAATAGTAGGTTTAATAAGAGGAGGGAAGACTATAGGTGCTGGACTAATTAAGGAGATTAATAAAAATCATGTAAAGATTTTTTCACCTATAGAGGAATTTGATGGGATAGTAACTGGAAAGATAGCATTAGATGATAAATTTGAAGAAAGGAGGGTTAAGTTGAGAAAATGCCACGAACTATAGTTATTGAAGGAATAGACGGTGCTGGGAAAACTACTGTAGCAAGAAAGCTATACGAGTTATTGTCAAATCAAAATCTTAAGGTAATTTTGACTAGTGAACCATTTACTCAAGAGATAATAGACTTAATAAATAAGGTTCAGTGGAAGGATCCAGTGGCTTTAGCTTTACTGTTTTCAGCAGACCGCGCACTTCACATTAGTTGGCTAAAAAATCAAGTATACGACATTGTAATAATGGATAGGTATTTTTACTCTACAATAGCTTATCAAGGTGCAATGGGAGTCGATATTAAGTGGTTAAAGTGTGTAAATTCAATATTTCCAAATCCTGATATAATTTTTCTATTAGATATAGATCCTAAAATTGCATTAGGCAGAATTAAGGAGAATGATATTTTTAATTATAAGGAAAAATTAAGTTCATTGTACAAAGTAAGGAAAATATATCTAGAACTAGCAAAGGAATTTAAAATGCATGTTATTGATGCAAGTAAACCACTAGATGAGGTGATTAAGACTATTTTTGAGATTGTACGGAAAAATATTCTTTCCTAATTTTTTTCAAACGTTCTATTGCATCTAAGTAATAAACTAATTGCCTTATAGAATCTTGATCTGATGGATCTTTTCTTAACTTTTCCGTAACAGCGTATAAACTCTGAATTAATACTTCTTCAACTTCGTTTAGTATATAATTACTTTTAATCTGTTTCTCTTCTTCTTCAGATTTAACAATATAAACTTTCCCATGATTTGGGCACAATACCTCACCATTTTTAGTTCTAAATAGTGGATAATTACATATAGGACAAGCAATTTCAAGCATTATTGCTCCTTGTTTTAAAAGTTCAGCAGCTTTTTTAATCCCATTTTCACTGCTCATTTTAAATTTACCACTTAAATCTAATACTTAGAGAGTTATAAGTGTGGTGAGTGTAAGATGTCGGTTCAGGATAACGAGGCTAAAATAAAACAAGTAATAACTCTATTACAGAGAATTATAAATGATACGACAGTTCCTAGAAATATAAGAAGGGCTGCTACTGAAGCAATTAGGTATTTACAAGATACTAGTACAAGCCCTGGTGTGAAGGCAGCAAATGCTGTGGGAATTTTAGAGGAAATAAGTCAGGATCCCAATATGCCAACCCATACCAGAATCTTTATCTGGAATATTGTATCGATATTGGAAACGATTAAAGACTAATACTTTTTTAAACTTACTATTTTAAATATGATAGTGCGGGGGTGCCCGAGCTAGGTCAAAGGGGGCGGGCTTAGGACCTTTAAGGGTAAGAGCCCCGCTGGCGTAGGCCTGCGTGGGTTCAAATCCCACCCCCCGCATATCTTAGAATAAAAAAGAAAGATAATTTTATTATTTACTTTCTTACATTCTCTACTATGTTTTGTGTTATACTTGCAGGTGGATATGGCAAACGACTTAGGCCAATTACTGATGAAAAGCCTAAAGTTCTTATAGAAGTTGGAGGTAAACCCATATTAGAATGGCAAATACTATGGTTAAAGAAGTATGAGATCTCATCATTCTTAATTTTAGCTGGTTACAGAAAAGAGAAACTAGTAGAATGGGTTAGTAAAAACTCTTCTAGGCTAGACGTTAATTTTGCATTTATCTTTGAAGATGAACCATTAGGCACTGGAGGTGCATTAAAAAGAGCTAAGAACTTTTTAGAAAGGGAAGATAAGTTTCTAGTTATTAATGGAGATATAATTACGAACATTAATGTTTCAAAGCTGATAGAAGAAGACGAGAAAGATTTTATTATTGAACTTTCATTAGTCCCATTAAGAAGTCCTTATGGAATAGTAAAAATAGATGAAAATTCTAAGGTAATTTCATTCGTTGAAAAACCAATATTAAAGGAGTATTGGATTAATGCTGGTGTATATCTTATGAAACCAAAAATTTTTGAGTTCCTGCCAGATAAGGGAGATCTAGAAAGGTTAACATTTCCGATCCTTGCTGAAAAAGGATTAATTAAAGGGGTTAAATTCCCAGATTCTTACTGGAGAAGTATAGATAGTCATAAAGATTTAGAAGAAGCATCTCAAGAGGTAATAGAAATCATTAAATAACTTCTATTTCACTCTCGTCTATTACTTCCCCGTACCACTTTTTAACCGTAATTTCTATACCATATTTTTTCATATCTTTTAGAATTTCTTTAAAAATCTGATCCAGTAAATATGCACAATCATCAGGAAGTCTCTCCTTTATACTTTCTATTATAAGTCTTATTCTGTTAATTTCGTCCATATTGTACTACCACTTTAAAAATAATAGTGAGTTTTCCGAAATTAAAAATGCTATATAAAGAAGAATAATATATTTATTAATTTAGATCATGTTATTACTAGGAATATAAATAAAACTTTATTTAGCACTATTGATATTTTCTATTATGAATCTTATACAAGTGCTAATATTACTATATATCGTATCAATGATGAGTGTAATATTCTTATTAATCTATAGAATATTTAGGACTTCAATAATAAGAAGAAAAACAGTATTCTTACTATCATTTATTATTTTACTTATGAGTGTGGAAATCTCAATTTTTATTTCTTCTATATTTAGAGAAACTTCAATACTCTACATTCTACCTTTATCAATTATACCAATTATTCCCTTAGTGTTTTCAGCTAAGGTAAAAGATGAAATGGTGGAATGGCGAAAAGATTTAATTACTTCCCTAACATTGGCTGCTACTATTCTTATTGATGAAATGGCTATGGGGTATGCTTTTTCGACAACATTCGGTCCTATTGATTTAAACCCAATTTTGGCAGCTGTAAGTAATATAGCTTTTGGAGTAATGATGGCTGTAGATGCTCTTTTCTTCCTTCTTATTTCTAAAGTTAGGAGAATAAGGGACTGGATTTTATTTACTTTTGCCTCGTCAATGGCATTTATGCCTAACATTTTTTACACGTATCATCAGTACTTAATACTCTTTTCATCAGTTATAGCGTCAATATTAATGACGATTAATATAGTGCTACTCTATTTAGTTTATACAAGAAGAATGTTCTCCCTAGATTTCCAAATTTTAACATTATCATTAGCATCATTTGATTTTCTTATGATGTTAGGTCTTGCAATATATAGCGTTACATATGATATTTCGATTTTATCTATAATTACTATAATTTCAATGTTCTCTTATTTTGTTCTAGTATTATATAAATTGCCAGATAAAAAATTGATACCAAAATTTAAACAAATTTTTATTTTTATGATATTAGTAAATCTTGCAGAACTTACGATGGGATTCGGTGAGAGTGTTCTTGGGTACGTTACTACTCAACCAACTGAAATGGTTATGTCTAACATGTATCACATTCATGATCATGGAATGATGATAGATTTCTCTAATCCTTTTTGGTGGATATTTCCGTTTAACCCTTGGGATGTAACTATAGATGAATTTAATTCTGCCTTAATGTTAACAAATAGTTTACCCTATTCATTATTTCTTGCATCTTTTATGCTAATAATGTATACTACAATGTCGCCCTTTTACTTAATAATGATGGGTTCTGAGATGTCCTTCCTAGTTTATGACAAATTAAGGTCATTAAGGTATAAATCAAATAAGGCACTATTATGGGCTGTAATATTAGGTGTACCTATATTTTCAGTTTTAGTCCCTAATTATACACCCTACTATATATTTGGTATGAGCGGAATGATATTTCCTGTAGAATATATTCCTTTTCTAACATCTATAGCTGCTATAATAGTTGCAAGTATAATGTTTGGTAGAAGGGCATATTGTGGGGTAGTATGTATGGCAGCTCATATGTATAATAATTCATTTTATGATCAATTTAGAGCTAGAAAAAGCAGTAAAGTCTGGGATTACATTAGGTTAATTTCAATAATACCTATATTTGTAGTATTTGGAATATATTTATCTAATACTTCAATCTTTATACATGTAGAGTTAGGTCCTAGTGACGTATTAATGCTCTATGGAATGCTAACCCTAAATTATGCATGGTGGTTCTTTTACTTCTTAACTCCGTATTTTGGAAGTTACTCATGTGTAAGGCAGGGTTGGTGTGGATTTGGAAGTTTTATAGGGTTATTTAATAAAATATTATTTAAAGTTAAAGCAAAAAACAAAGAGGTATGTGCTAAATGTGACGTAAAGAGCTGCGATAATGCTTGCCCAGTTAAAATACCTGTAAGTTACGATACTTCTACTAAGGGTTATGTAAATAGAGTTACATGCATAGGATGCGGTAATTGCATTGAAGCATGCCCATACGACAATTTAATAATTTTTGATATTTTAAGATTATTTAGAAAATAAGATTCTATATTTTTTTAGTATATTTTCAGCTTTTTCAGATATTTTTTCGTCAGATCTTACTTCTTCCGGCCATTCTTTACCACCTAGCTCTTCCTTAAATTTTCGTGTGGCATCTATACCAACTTTACTTCCTAGTGGTGGATTAGGAGTAGTATGATCTAAAGAATCGGTAAGAGTATATGGTATTATTAGAATGTCCCTTTGTGGATCTACTGTTGACGCTATAGCATATAAAACTTGATTTATATCATGAACGTTTACATCATGATCTACTATTATTATCATTTTCGTAAGGCTTAATTGACCTAAACCCCATAATGCCATCATAACCCTCTTTGCCTGACCCGGATAATATTTTCTAATAGAGAAAATTCCAATCCCTGTAAATAATCCATATTCTGGTAAGTTCATATCTACAATTTCTGGAATTAACATTTTAAGGAATGGTAAGAAAATCCTTTCTACAGCTTTACCGATCCATGCGTCTTCTAAGGGTGGTTTGCCTACGGAAGTTACATGAAATATTGGATCTTCCCTCAGAAATGCTCTTTCTAGCTTAAAAGTTGGATAATAATCTGGGGGAGTATAATATCCTAGATGATCTCCAAAAGGTCCTTCTAGTCTTAAGTCATTTAAGTCAACATAACCTTCTAATACAGATTCTGCATGTGAAGGAACTAGTATACCATTATCTAATTTATGAACATCAACGCCTTCTCCTCTTAATAACCCAGCAAATAGATATTTATCTAATCCTGGAGGTATTGGAGCAGCGGCTGTAAATGCTATTATTGGATCTACTCCATTAACTATTGCGACTGGAATCCTAGTTATACCCTTATGTTTGTATTTTTGCGCAGTTAATGAACCTCTTTTAAAAGCCTGCCAATGTACTATTGCTTCCTTCTCATTTAAGACTTGGATTCTATATACACTTAAATTATGAACTTCGGTATCTGGGTCTTTAGTAATTGTAATCGAGAATGTAAAATATCTTCCTGCATCTTTAGGCCAAGTTTTTATTGCTGGTAAATCAAGAATTTTAATATCCTCTCTTTCTACAAATCGAGGTTTTTTTGAAGTTGGAAAGAACTTTCCTAGTTTTAAAGCATCTTTAAAGGATCTTATCTTATCTAAAAATGTTATGGGTATATCGGATAATATATCTAAGAAGTTACTTGTAATACTCTCTAAGTTATTTGTATTAAAAATTTCATAAATTCCATCTAAAGAATAAAAAATATTAGAAATTATTTTCCAATTCTTATACTCTTTTATATTTTTAAATAATAGTGGAGGTAATTTATTATAGCATGCTTTTCTGGTTATTTCAGCTATCTCCAAATCTACACTGACTTCCTCTTCTATTTCTATTATCTTTCCTTTTTCCTTCATGTAGATTATATAATCTCTTAAATCCCTAAATGCCATACCTTGATAAATGAATTTTAGTTATAAAAATTATAATCCTATTTCGTTTAAATTTTGCTGTGCCAATGGGGAAGGTACTAATAATGAATATTCATTCGCAATAATTTCCCTCAACTTATACTTAATTTCCTCCATAGTTACTTCAGATTTTAATCCCTTACGAATTATCTCTCTAAATTCAACTGGGATGTAATCTAGCCTTGGTTCAAACGAGTAAAAATCTTTTAATGCATCTTGCCTAAGTTGAGGATTAGTAACCGCTTTCTCGATCTCGTTTTCTAACCATTCTGGATAAGGATAATTCCTCGCTAGAGAAACATATAAAGATACTGAAAATGAATAAACGTCCATTTGGTACTCTGCATAAGATCCAAACCTTTGTAAGGGGTGTGCATAATAAGGAGTATAATGAATTACTGGAGAGCCAAGTTTTACTGCTGACCCCAAATCAGAAATTTTAGCTACTACACTCCTTGCGGTAAGAGCTCTTACTGCGTCCTCTGATAACTTAGGTAATTGATTGTTAAAGAGAATATTAGGAGGTTTGATATCGCAATGTACGTATCCGTTTTTATGAATGTGGATTAATCCTTCAGTAATCATGTAGAAAACGAGTGCAACTATTTTCTTCCATTTTTCAGAATATCTTAATGATGAATATTCAGAATCTATTAAAAGATTTTGGAGACTACCACCACTCATAAATTCCATTATTATGGAAGGCGGAGTGGAATAATAGTCTCCATTCCAGTTTTCGTCAATAAATGTCGCAAATATTCTAACGATATAATCTGAACCCTTTGAGATTTCTTGCACCTTACTTATTTCTCTTAACATTTCGTAAATGTTGAAATCTTTTTTCATAATTTTCATTGCATATTTTCTATTATCTTTTTCAACCAGATAGACATAACCCATTCCACCTGTCCCAAGAAGTTTTTCAATTTTATATCCATAGATTGTATGACCTATTAATAGCTCTGGATTAAACTCGCTATTGCTTAACAGATTAGGACTAATTTTAGCACAAGCTTCAATTACACCATTAATACATGCATATAAGAAATCTCTTTCAGCATGTTTAGGCGAATTAAGTATTTCATAAGCTAATGCCTTTAAGTACGCTGAAATTGGAGTTCTTCTTATTCTCTCAGCAATCTCTATGATCTCGAGTGCTTTGTTACCTTCTCCTATATGGAGGTATGCCCTCGCTAATGCGAGTAAGTTTTTATAATCACTATTCCTCCTATTTGCTTCCTCAAGATATTTTAATGCGTTTTTATAATCTTTCTTCTCTAAGTAATAGATACCAAGTCTTAATGCAGCTGCATCATAGGTTGGTAGTATGTGTAAAGCATCATGTAAATACTTTAAATTTTTAGTTAATTCGAATTGCTCAATTAAATAATTTACTTTTTCTTTTAATCTTATTTCTAACTCTTTATATTTAGATGGATTAAAGAAGGAATATATTTTTAACGCTTCAAGTTCATTACCTAATTTTATCATGCATTCTGCAACAACTAATGATTCTTCTGGAAACTTTTTACTTAGTTTACTATAAGCATAAATAGCTTCTTTACACATCTCCTTTCTACTTAATACTATAACAAGATTTCTCAAGATCTCCTCATCATCAATTTCATCCAGGGTCTTTCCTCCTAACTTTTCGGCTAAATTATAATAAAATTCTTGAGTTTCCTTTACTAATTCTCCCTTAAAATATATTAAATTTTCTTCTTTTTTTATATTAGATAAATTAAAATTAACTAGATAATAATTATCTAAAGAATCTTTAAGTATAGAAACATTTAGTTCTTTAATTATTTCGACTAATTTTACTTTAATTATTTTTTTAAGATTTCTAATATCTACTAAATCTGATTTTTTACTACCTTCTTCAATATAGCCCACTACGGGATACTTAAACTTTATCTTTTCATTAATGTAACTAAGCTTATTATTCTCATATAAATACACCCTATTATCCTTCAGTATTACTATCCTCACACAATTTGGCTATAACAGCTCTTTCATTTATATTAAATATGGCGTATAATACATTCCTTTAACTCTCGTATGTAGTATCGCATATATGAATTTAAAATAGAAACATGATGTAAAATATGTATGAAGTTTAGAGTAGTAGATGCAAGATCATTTAGTTACTTATTCCGAGTAGTGTATGAATTTTTAGATGAGGCAGTAATTAGGGCAAATAAGGAAGGTATATTATTAAGTGGAAAGGATCCTTCAAAGGCAGTATACCTAGAAATATTTTTACCGGCAGGATACTTCGAAGGTTATGAACTAGAGAAAGATGAGGAGATTGTAGGCTTTAATCTAGAGGAATTTACGGATATTCTTAAAAAGGTGATGAAAGATGATAGTATACAACTTGAAACGACAAAAGACAGAGTAAGGCTTATATTAGATGGAGAGTACGAGAGAGCATTCGAAATTCCTATACTTTCCGCAGGTGAAGTGGAGAAATCTTCATTAACAATTGAGTTACCTTTTAGATCAAAATTACTTACAGCAGTATTTGCGGATATTATAGATGAATTATCTGAGCTAGGTGAAAGTATAATATTCGAATCTAAGGAAGGTAAATTGTATATAAAATCAGAAGGTGATATTTCATCATCTATCATAGAACTTTCTACAGAAAATGGTGGATTACTTGAGTCTGAAGGTCCCGATGCTTCATCTATTTATAGTATAAAATATGTTTATAATACTATAAAAATGAGAAATTCTTCTGATACTGTCGAAATAAGATTTGGAACTCAATTACCTCTAAGATTAAGGTATGAATTACCACAAGGTGGTTATGGGGACTTCTATATTGCACCAAGAATCGAGTAATGTTCTACTTAAATCTCTTTTTAAATCATATTATTCAAAGGCGGAGTTGGTAGAACCGTCAGATATAGAAATGAGAGAGTTCGCTATTCAGCCCATAGGATACGGTAGTTATATTAGACATTTATCGTTTACGAGTATTACTGAATTAAAGTCCTTTATTTTAGAAAACCTTCCTCTTCATTTATACTACTCCTCTGCAAGATATGCAATTCCAGCAGCAAAAGAAATGGAGGAAAAAGGATGGCTAGGTTCTGATTTGCTATTTGATGTAGATGCAGATGAAGTGTGTAAAGATCTAAAAAGGATAAACTTCTGCCCAACTTGTGGTAGTATAGTTCAAGGAGTTGGGAAGTGTCCTATTGATGGTAGTGAGGTCGTAGAATATGTAGAAATTAATAAAGAATGTCTAGAGTCTACAATAAAAAATACTCTTACCTTAATTGAGATACTAGAGAATGATTTTGGTTTCCTAGGAGTGGTCACATTTTCTGGTAATAGAGGTTTTCATGTTAGAGTAGAGTGTAAGGATGAGTGTGGATTGCTAGGCCAAGAAGAGAGAAAAGAAATAGTAGATTATATAAAGGGAGAAAAAGTTCCTGAAATAAATGTAACGCCAGATTCGCCTTCTTGGATAGGGCGGAAAGTAAGGGGGGTAAAATCAGTAGTCTTAGATGAACAAGTAACAATAGATGTGAGAAGATTAGAAAGGGTAGAGAACTCGATAAATGGAAAATCAGGACTTTTAGTAAAGAGAGTAAATGATTTGGCGAACTTTACTATTGATGAATCCTTATCACCTTTTAATGGTTATGTTATTATAATTCCAAAAGTTAGTATGAAAATAAATATATTCGATAGAGTTTTAGAGATGAATAAAAATATTCCCATAAGGGTTGAAGCGAGTATAGGAGTATATTTACATCTTAAAAGCTTAGGTGAGATGAAGGCGTATGTTAGATGAAAAAGTTAAGCTAGAGTTATACAAACCAGAATTACAAGACATATCATTTGATGAAATTAAGGAATTCATAAGATCTATAACTCTAATGAGAAGTAAGTATACTGATGAGCTCCATTTAAAAGAGATATCAATTTATGAGGAGCTTGCAGAATCTCTTTTTGACCTTAGACTCTCTAAAGTTATTGAAGGTCAGACTATAAAGGGCTTTGATTCAATATTTTTTGAAATAATAATAAAAATAAGAAAATTTTATATTAATTTATTAACAGGAAAATATAATATTTATAATGAAAAAATTTTATGTAGAGTGGAAAAGGCAATAACAATAGATAACTTTACTTTAAATCCTGGTGATATTATCATAACTAATATAGAGAACGCGTTAAAGTTAACAATGGCAGGCTTTATAAATCCTATAGAAACAAATATAACGAAGTAAAGATGAAAGTACCTAAGGTAATTAATACTTACTGTCCAAGATGTAAGTCTCATACAGAACATTCAGTATCATTATATAAGGGCGGTAAAAGAAGGACCTTAGCAGAGGGTCAAAGGAGGTATGAGAGAAAGAATTTAGGATATGGTAGTAAGAGAAAACCAGAACAAAAAAGGTTTGCTAAAGTTACAAAGAAACAAACTCTAGTTCTAAAATGTTCAAAATGTGGTTATACATTCCATAAGAAGGGAATAAGAATTAAGAAGATTGAATTAGTTGAGGTGGCTAAATAATGAAGAAGACTAAAATTCTTGTACCTGAGCCTAAAAGCAGATTTTTGAGAGTAAGATGTAATAATTGTGGTAATGAACAAGTAATTTTTAGCCATGCAACATTTCCAGTAAGATGTTTATCTTGTGGTACTCAGCTTGCTTATTCGACTGGAGGCAAAGCAAAAATAGTTGCAGAAATTATTAGAATCTTGGGATAGCATGATATATAAAAAGCAAGAATTACCTGAAGTAGGAGAAGTAGTAATAGCAACTGTAAAGCAAATTTTTGACTATGGTGCATATGTTACATTAGATGAATACAGGAATCTCCAGGCCTTTTTACCATGGAGTGAAATTAGTAGTAAATGGGTTAGAAACATAAGAGATCTCCTAAGAGAGAATATGAAAGTAGTAGCAAAAGTGATAAGGGTTGATAAGAGAAAGGGGAATGTGGATGTGTCTCTAAAGAAAGTAACTGAAGATGAGAAAAGGAAAAAAATGTTACAATGGAAGAGACTTCAGAAGATAGATAAGTTAATTGAAATAATTGCACAAAAACTTAATAAAAAGGAAGAAGAAGTATGGGCAAATATCATATGGAAACTAGAGGATAAGTACGGAGATTTTTATTCCCCATTAGAAAGAGCAGCGAAGGAAGGTTCAAAGATTCTCTTAGATGCTGGAGTTAATGAAGAATATATAAAGATTCTCTTAGAGGAAGTTTCTAAGCATATTGAAGAAAAGAAGATTAAAGTTTCGGGCTTAGTATCGCTTAGAACGACTGAACCTAAAGGTGTAGTTAAAATAAGGCAAGTATTCGATTCTGCATTGGAGGAAATTCATAAGTTATACGAAGGTTCTGATGAAATATACAATATTAAAATATACACGGTAGGCGCACCGAGATATAGGATTGATGTAACTGCAGGTGATCCTAAATTTGCATCACAAGTTCTTCAAGATTTAATTAATTCAATTAAACAATTAGCCCAAAAGGATAATATAGAATTTCTCGTAATTACTGGGTCTAAGAAATGACATGGAAAATAAGAAAGTGCAAGATTGATGGAACTTATACTCTAAGAGAAAGGTGTCCTAAATGTAATTCTTTTACAATTATTCCACATCCAGCCAGATTCTCTCCAGTTGATAAGTATGTAAGTTATAGAATTCTCTTAAAAAAAGGAATTAAGTGTTAATTACGATCTGCGGTTCTACTATAGTTCCTGGTTCTACAAACTGATATACTACCACCATTACGTAAACTGTATAATATCCATTAGATGAAGGTATGCTGCTAACTCCGTTAAATGGAAAAAGTGCAATATAAACTGGTTGGAAGTAATTTAACTGTACATAAGGTGCTAGTTGGCCAAAGATATTATTTGATAATATATCTGCTGTAAATGGCGCATTGACAAATCCATTTCTTGAGCTTAATACCCACATTGCTTCAAGGAACATTTGAACTATTAGAGAATTATATGCCCTTGGAGTAAATGCCATAACGGAGGATTGGCTAACAAGGTTAATCAATTGTGTAGCAAACTGCTGATTTGAGGAATACTCATAAATTATTCTTTGAATAGTCTGATTAATTTTAGCATAATCTATATAGTCACTTTGGGGATATCCAGCAATTATCGTCATCGCGCCCATAGCCTTTGCTATATCTCCAAAGCTAGTAGTATAACCAATAAATGGGCCAGGGAAATTTGTTGGGTATCCTAAATATTGTATTGGGTATATCCCTGAATAATAAAATACAGTTACTGCGTCGTACGCTACAAAATAGACTGGGACAGTGAAGTTAGGGTTCCCATATGGATATAAGTGATATTTATTTTCGAGCACATTAACTGCGTAACTTTCATTATTTAAGAACATAGTAGCCATAAGTTTTATTTGCGTTCCATTTAAGGTATTATTCTCGTCAATAACGTATCTATTACTTCCAACCTGAATCCAATAACCATAATCCCACCATGTAAATATTACGGAATTAGGCGGTGTATATTCTCTTAACCAATTAAGTGTAGAAATCCATGCGTAATTTTCTAAAGCATAAGGTGCTGCAGCATTAACTATAGGCTGAGGTGTATTACTAAGTCTAATTGCTAGCCCAGCATCAGCTACTAAGCCTAGGCTAATAGATGCGATAAAGACTATTCCTAAGATTCTTGAACTTGATTTTAATTTATTCACTATTTCCCCTACACTTACTCCCGCTAGAGCTGCAATCATGTAAGTAGTGTAGTTATAGAGATAAGGCTGTAGTGAAGTAGCATAGATACTTATTACCGATAATAGTAACAACCATAATGAACCTAATTTAGGATTCCTAAGCAGAAAGTATAAACCCGGAACTGCTAAAAATAATGCTATTCCAAAATTTTGTATAATACCTTGAGTGCTAATTGGTATATACTCAGCAACAGTTTGAAATATTGGAACTAAAGATTGGAATAACGGATTTACTAATGCATAATATCTTAAGGGAATTAGGCTAGTAATTCCTAAAGCACCTAAACTAAGAATACCTAATGCTATAATTCCAACGAATACTGAGGCTACTATTAATGACCTAGAATCTGCTATTTTCTGGGGCAAAATTTCTTTTAAATATAAATCAAGATTTATAAAAAGCGCAGCTAGAAGCATTATTATTCCTTGAGATAATCCTGATAAAAATCCAATATTATTTGGGGAAATTGAGTTTAGAAGTGCAGTTGTTACTACAAGTAATGTAAAAGTTTTTGCAGTAATTTCATCATTTTTATTTAATAGTATAATGAAGAAGACAGCACCTATTAGGCTAAGGTTAATGTAATATAATCCACCCCAAGTTATATTTGCTAGAAAGAGCATTATACCAGCAGGGATAGCATATAAGGGATTTCTTTTTTCTATAGCTAAAGTAATGAAATAAATTGCAAAAAGTATAAATGTTGCACCCCATGATGTTTTAGGTAGCGTACCTATCGTATTCTTGGTTGTTAAAGACGGTGATACTGCTATTGCTGCAGCTGCAAAAAATCCAGCTATTCTTGATTTCGTAATCGATTCTATGGCTAAAAATCCTGCAAGAACACTAATTCCAGCTAAAAAAATACTAGAAAATATTGCTACAGTATATACTCCATTTATACCATATATTCCATATATCGGTAAAGAAGCTATTGCCAATAAAAATGGTAATCCAATGGTGTTATATAACTCTATAAAATAACCCCAAGGGAACCATGCATGAACATCTGGTGGCACTGCATACCAATTACCACCATTTTGTACTATTAATACTGCATTATAGAATATATACCAAGGGTCAAATTCTCCCAATCCGATAGTCCAATTAATACTTACAGCTCTAATAAGCATAGAAATTAGGGCAAGCGAGGCTACTATTATTGCATCAATAACTCTATTATAAGTTTCTAAGGTACGTATTCGCTGTAGAATGCTCATAATTGCTAACTTAAACTAATACTTTTAAACTTATTCATATTTTATTAATGCAAATCTTACTTGCGGTTTACCTAGTTGATGAAAAATAGTAAGGTTATATGTAACTGGAGTGTTCTAAATTAAAATCATTTTAAAGAATATATTAATTACTATTTATATTTATTATATTTAAAAATAAAATTATAATGAACATAAGAGCACTCTTTGAATAAGATTAATAAATATAATAGAATACGATAATGATGATGAGCGAAATTAGTAGAATACTAGTTGTTGCAAATCCTATGGCACCTTCTGGCGTAAGAAAACATGTATTGAATGTCTTAAAATTACTATCTCGATATGGAATTGAGGTTCTTTTATACATCCCTATAATAACCATTCAACAATATTCTAAAAGTGAAATTTTACCTGTTCTAAAGGAGCTTGAACAAGCTAAAATAATTTTCATACAAGATAATATATATGATTTAATCGAAAAAGAAAGTAATTCGCTAACACAGTTTAAATACTTTATAAAATCTCATTTTTATAATCCTAATATTGATTTAAAATATTTAAAAAAATTAAGTATAAATAATTATAAAAATATTAACTTAATATATGATATGCATGAAAATATAGATTATTTAAAAGTTTCTTATTCCTTAGCAAAATTATTTAAAACATTTATAGTAAAACTATTCCATGACGAACCTTTTAGATTTTCTCTAGGTAGGGGATACAGAAAATTTATGGGTGTCGAAGGTTTTATTTATGATTTATCATCATGGTTTTTCTATACTATAGATAGAATGTTCTACAAAAAAGTTTTAAGTGAAGGTATATTGAGAGGGGTAATTGCAGTATCTGAAGCTCCTCTATATTTATCTAGATTTAGAGAGTTTTCTAAAGAATACAAAATTAAAATTCAAGTATTAAAGCCTGCTAATGCTTATGATTCTAATATTGAGAAATATATTTGTAATTATAAGGAAGATTATGCAGTTTATTTTGCTAGATTAGTGCCTCAGAAAGGAATTAGAGAAATACCTAAAATAGCTAAATTATTAAAAGACTATAAGATATTAGTCTTTGGAAAATTTTTTAGGGAAAGTGAGAAAAGATTGTTTCTTAAATCAATACCAAAAAACGTAGAATATATGGGCTTCGTATCTGAAGAAGAGCTTTATAAATATGTATCTAAATCAAAGGTACTGTTATATCCCTCACATCAAGATGGTTTTTCGTTAGTAGTACTCGAGTCTTTAGCATTAAGGACGCCAGTAGTTGCATACGATATACCTGCAATTAATAGCGTATATGGCAATTTACCACCAGTAAAGATAGTCAAAGAATTTGATATTCCTAATTTCTCTAGGACTTCATTAAAGTTTTTAAACATGTCTGATGAAGAGATATTTAGCTTATTTGAAAATCCTATAACTAGAGAATTTCTCGAATTACATTCTTCATGGGAAAAAGTTGCTGAAGTTACATTAAGTTTCTTAAATGATATATTTAGAGATAAAAAATAATTATATAAGATAGTTTATTAGTTTTATTATTCGAAGTAAGCAGCTAACATACTTACTCCTGCCCACGGTATATCATAGTCTATTATCTCACATCTTCTAGGCTTTACAGCACCTAGTAATACGAATAATGTCTTTAGATCACCTTCTGGTTGAGCAGAAATATATTCTTTATAATATTTTTTATCTATTTCAAATAATTCTTCGAATTTTGATTGAGATAAAATATTAATTAAGATTTTATCAAAATTAGATTGAATTGGTGATATTTTAAGAAAATACAAATCCAATCTGTGTGTCGGAGAACCCGTTGCTATAATTACTGCTTTTTTATTCTCTTTTATTACTGCTTTTTTAATTATCTCACCTAACTTATAATGTTGTTCAAAGCTAGCATCTGTTATAGATAATGTCACTACTTTTACATCTCTATCAGGGAACATGAAAAATAGAGGAATCCATGAACCATGGTCTAATCCCCATGTATTATCTTCTCTAATCTGTAAGCCTGCTTTCTTACCTTCTTCTATTATTGCCCTAGCTAAAATAACATCATTTTTAGCTGAATAGCAGTATTTGTATAATTCGTCTGGAAATCCATAATAATCTTGAATACACTCTAATTCTTCATCAATTTCTACATAATGAATTCCAGACCATGTGTAAAAGTGCGGGCTTAGAATTATTATAGTCTCTGGTCTTATTTCAGTCTTAATCCTTTCACCTATCTTTTTAAATGTAGTTTTCCATCTATTCTCTTCAATTAGAATTGTAGGAGAACCATGAGATACAAATACCCCTTTCATTCAGATATTAATCCTCTCAAGTTCAAAATTTATTTTATTCTGAACCCTTAAATGCAGTTTTTGTATATTGCGGAGAGATTCTTTCTAGCAACCTTACAGTATTTTGAAAAGCGGCTTTAGCACTTTCAGCTATCTTTTCTGGAACTTTAATCTCATATATTTCCTTCTCTAACGACTCCTTGACTTTCTCTAATGTTATCATATTCATATAGGGACATCTTGCACAAGCACAACTTTCTAGGGTTACTAATGGATAAAATTTTTTATTTTTTACTTTAAGAATGAGAGAATTAATCATACCTAGCTCTGTTGCAACTATGAATTCATCATAATTACTCTCTATTGCAAATTTAATCATTTGACTAGTGGATCCTACAAAATCTGCCTCTTCAAGTATTTCTAAGGGCGACTCTGGATGTGCCATTAATATTGCTTTAGGATATTTTTTCCTTGCAAATTCAACCATCTGCTTAGTATAATTAGCATGTACTATGCATCTACCATCCTCTGGAATTTTTATTATCTTCTTCCCTGTTTTACGTTCAACGTAATTAGCTAAATTTCTATCTGGTCCAAATATTATCTTGTCATATGGTAAGTTTTTTATAACTGTAACTGCAGTAGATGAAGTTACTATGTAATCAGCTAAGGCTTTAGCATAGATGCTTGTATTTATATACAATACTATTGGAATGTCAGGATAGTTTTTTCTATATTCTTCAACAAGTTTTGGTGGTAAAGAATCAGATAAGGAGCAGCCTGCATTAGGATCTGGTATTAACACCTTCTTATCCAAATTGAATGCAGCGGCTTGCTCTGCCATGAAATAAACTCCTGCAAATACAATTATGTTAGCATTAGTCTTAGTAGCTTTCATTGCCAGTTCATATGAATCTCCTACAAAATCTGATGCAAGTTGAACCCAATAATCCATATAATTATGGCCTAATATTATAGCATTTTTCTCCTTTTTTAACTTATTCACAGTATCTAATAGGCTTGTTTTGTCCATCGAACTTGAGTTCGATAACTAAAATAAAAAATTAACTATTAAATATACATGAAGAAAATACTTTAAAATCTAAAGACAACAGAGAGGTCTATGGTTATTATTATAGGTGCCGGTATAGCAGGGTTATCTGCAGCGATATCATTAAGGAAGGCAGGATATAGTGTGAAGGTTATATATGAGACTTTATTTAATTCTTCTTACTACTCTAAGGGCGGTATAGCAGCAGCGAGATCCCCTGATGATTCACCAGAACTACATAAACTTGATACCATATCCGTTTGTGAGGAGCTTTGTGATCCTAAGGTAGTAGATTACTTTACAAAAAGGGCTGTTGAGGTAGTAGAGGAATTAGAAAAACTTGGCTTTAAATTTGATAAAGAGTTAAGATTAGAGGGTGGTCATTCTAGAAGGAGAGTGCATAGTGTAGGTGATAGTACCGGAAGAGCTCTACTTAATTTTTTTATTAATAAAGTTAGAGAATTAGAAATACCTTTAATTCAAGATAGAGTTATTAAATTAATTGTTAAAGACGCTAAAGTTAAGGGTATCTTAACTGAAAATCATGTTCAAGTAGAGGATTCTAGAGTAGTTATTGCAACTGGTGGCTACTCTTCTTTATTTTCTTTATCTACCAATTTAAATTCGAGCTATGGGGAAGGAATTGCAATAGCATTTAGAGAAGGCACTTTAATAAGTGATATGGAATTCGTTCAATTTCATCCAACTGCAGCTATAGTTAACAATCAAGTTATTTTAATAACTGAAACATTAAGAGGTGAAGGTGCTGAGGTTATAAATCAGAACGGTGAGAGATTTTTATTTAAATATCATAAAAGAGGAGAATTAGCACCTAGAGATATTCTGGCTAGGGCAATATATGAGGAAATATTAAGGGGAAATAAAGTCTTTATTGATGCAAGAAAAGTAAAGGATGTTAAAGAGAAATTTCCAGATCTTTATAATATTTTATTAAAAAATGGAATTAACTTATTAAAAGATTTAATTCCCATATATCCAGCTGCACATTATACTATTGGTGGAATAAGAGTAAATTATAGGGGCGAGAGTAATATTTATGGATTATATGCTATTGGCGAAGTAAGTGATACCGGTTTTCATGGTTCTAATAGGCTTGCTAGCAATTCTTTAACTGAATGTTTAGTTCAAGGTTTTTCATTACCTTTATATATAGATAGTTGGGAAGGATTATATATTAACGATGGTGAAATATATTATTATACACCTCACTACGGAAAAGATTGCAACTTAGGAGAGATAAGGGAGATAAATTGGAGATATTTAGGGATAATAAGGAATGGTAGTGGTATAAAGGAAGCATTAAATTATTATCATGAATGCAATACTATTGGTAATAATAGGAGTTCTAATGCTGCATTAGTATCTTCTTTACTAGCGCTTTCAGCATTATATAGAGAGGAAAGTAGAGGAGTGCATTATAGATCTGATTTTCCTTTGAAATCTGAAAAATTTCGCAAAAGAATTTATTTTACTAAATATTAATTAAAGATTATATATTTTTATTATAATTTAATTGATTATAAATGTTATCCCCATGCTAATGCCCTATTTTCGGCTATTTTTAAGGCTTTGTTATAGACATTTATTAGTTCTTTAACTATTATTTCCCATCTATATTTTTCATTTACTCTTCTAATTGCATTCTCCCTAATCATTTCCCAAAAATTTCGTTCTATATTTTTTATTTCTGAGAACTTTAAATATTCTTCATCTCCAGTATCATAAAATTTCGATAGAGCTAATAAGGTTAGTATCCCCTTACTTAGATCTTCCTCATTATTTCCGACCAATAATCCATTTCCATTCTTCTTATCCTCTCTGATATCAACTACTATCTCTTTCAGTCCCCCAACTCTTGAAGCAATTACTGGGGTACCTAGTGCCATTGCTTCAATAGCAACAATTCCAAAGGGCTCCCACCTTGATGGTACTACTAACGCGTCAGCTGAATAGAATAATGCCTTATAAATTATCTCATCAATTTTGCCTATTATCAATCTTACGTTTACTCTTAGATCCCTTATCATTTCTATAATATTATACAAATACGTATAATCACCAGTAGGTATTCCTAATATTATTAATTTAGTATCAGGAAATATTTTTACTACTTTTTTGAATGAATTAATCAATATATCAAGACCTTTCTGATAGGATATTCTTCCTGCATATAATATCAAATTCCCGTCAGATAACGGTTCTATTGTTGAATCATCTCTAATACCTATTTTCCATCTATTATCCCATACTATTTTTGCAGAAATATAATCTTCTATACTGGTTCTAATACTCCATAAATTTTCTAATATTTTCTTTCTTATAACTTTTCTATCAATTGTGTTAAATACTCTATACAATAAAGCCTGGACATCATCTAAATACCAGTCAGTTCCATTGTATACTACACAGCATTTTTCGCGATACCAATCTCCTAGTCTCTTTAGGATTTCATCTTCTAAATAACTTTTGCTAACTGAAACTATTACATCACTCTCATACATCCCAAATTTCTCTATATCACCTTTTGAATATACATCCCAAATTTCTCTATAAGATTTCAACACATGTCTAAACGGAAACCAAACGTAATGCGACTCATCTCTTATTCCGGACCATTCCACAGATGCGTAATGCCATGGAAAACCTCTTTGATTTATTAAGTGTATGGAGAATACTAATGGAATTATAATTCTCCTAAGTTCAAAAACTTGTTTTGCCTTAACTCCAGCTAAAACAGTATGCCAATCGTGAATGTGAATTAGTGATGGTATGTTAGACGGTATTGAGTGTAGAGAATATATTTCTACTGCTTTTGCAAATAAAGAAGCTTTTTCTTCAATTTCAGAATATATTACCCAATTATCTATTATTTTACCAGTTTCATAATCTAATCCTTTAACTAAGACTACTTTAAACCCATCGAGTCCTCCTTCCTCAAATCCTAATTTATAATGATAGTATTGACCATTGACTCCTATTCTTTCACCTTCCGCTGTTATATTTATCTCCTTCAAATTTAGGAGACTTCTATACTCGCTACTGAGATGTCTTCCATGTGACGGCATTATTACCTTTACGTCAATTCCCTGTCTTGCGAGTTCTCTAGCTAAATTATATACGACCTTTCCTAACCCTCCAACACTCGCAACCTTCCACAATTCTACCGTTAACATCCATACACTATCTATACTATCGGGTATGAGTAAGCTAGGAATTCTCTTTAAAGCCAATCTTTAACGTACCTCTCTATAAATTTTAACTCTGGATTCCTCTTTAAAATCTCATTATACTGCTTCTCGTTCCATATTACAGCAAACTCTCTACCATCCTTTACTACAAAGAATGGTTCTCTATTAATATTGAGCAACCTTAACATTTCCTCAGTAAATCTATTTATAGAATAAAATTCATCAATAAATGCATGGATTGGGCTTTCAAAGTGGCTGAAATATGAATGAACCTCCATAGGACTCTCTTTTCCAGTATATAAATAATAATAATGGTCACTTGTAGTAAAATATCTCCATACTTTAAGAAATTCTCCACCTAATTCTTTTGCTAACATTTCTGCCCTTCTTACTGCCTCATCATATGCATATTGTAGTTGATTTCCTAACCAACTTGACTGATCTTTTTCTATATCCGCCCATGAAACTATTGTTTTAAAAGATATTTCTTCCCCATTAATTTCGGCATATTCCATTGGAAGTTTCATTTTTATACCTTTCTGACTAAGTTCCTTTGGCAACCAATCTAAGAAATCCAAAATTCCAGTTTCAGGCCAGTGATGCTCTCCAAAGGTTTCATAATCTACGAATATTAGTACTAAATTACCTATAGAACTCTTAATCCATTCTGCAAACTTCCTTGCAGTTAATGGATATTGATCCCATGTTCTCAAAGAGAATCTAAATGCTATATCATCACTAAGTCTATAATTTCTTAATAAAATTGTAACTTTTTTTCTTTTATATATTTTATTAGGGTCATAATCCCTTCCTTCAGCTATCATAACCTTAAATCCTAGATTTTCAACTTCATCTATAATTTCATTACTTGTAAGTAATTCTGTATTCTCAAAGGTTATTGGAGTAAATCCTATTACATCCTTTATGACTTGAACATGTTCCCTTATCTGATCTCTCCATTCAGATTTATCGGGCCAAAGAGAAGTTATTGAATGGTAGTATGTTTGTGCTAAAAATTCAATTTTCTTTGTACTTGCTAGTTGTTTAAATAATTCAATTAATTCCTTACCCCATTTTTCTGCCTGTTCTAAGAAAGTTCCAGAAATCGAATAAAAGAACTTGTACTCTTTACCCTCCTTTTCTCCCTCTTCAATATTTCTCATGATAATTTTAGTAGCGGGCAGATAGCATTTTTTAAGTGCTCTCTCAAATACCTCTCTATTTAATGAATTATCAAAGTATTTATCTAAAAGGTTTCCTCTAAATCTAGGTTTCCAAAAAGCATCTTTCCTTATTCTAAACGGCTGATGAACCTCAAAGCCTATTATTATTTCTTCTACCATAAACTATATTTGTTAAATTTCAGAATTTATAATATGAGTAATCCTTCAACTAAAGTAATAATTCCGATAGGCGGTGAAGCTACGAGGCTAAGGCCATTAACAGTTACTACTTCTAAGGCCACCGTAAGGATTTTAAATAGGCCATTATTGGAATTTCCAATTTTAGAAATGGCAAAGCAAGGCTTTAGAGAATTTATCTTCGGGGTTAGGGGATATATTAATTATCGCTCTTTATTTGATACTTTTAAGGAAGGAATAGGATTTTCAGCCAGATATAAGATAAAGCCTAGACTTCATTTTAAATATCAGCCTAGGATTGATAGTGTTGGTAATGCACATTCAGTGTTTATAAATCTGGAGTATTATGATATAAGGGAAGATTTTGTAGTTATCCAAGGAGATAACATATTTAAATTAGACTTTAGGAAGGCATTTGAGTTTCATAAATCGTCTGGTGCAATTATGACAATAGTCTTAAAAGAAGTCGAGAATGTTGAAGAATTTGGAGTTGCAGAGCTTCAAGGTGATAGGATAATAAATTTTATAGAAAAGCCTCCTAGACATTTAGCACCATCAAACTTAGTAAATACAGGAATTTATATTATTAATCCAAAAATTAGAGAAATATTTAGTTCTAGTGAGGTTAAAGAAATGTTCAAAGTTGGTAAGGGAGATTTTGGTAAGGATATAATTCCGTATCTCCTTAAGAAAGGTTATGAGATAAGGGCGTATATAACTAAGGATATATGGTTTGATGTTGGTACTCCAGAAAGATATCTTGAAGCTATGAAAACCTTACTTGATACTTTAGATGATAAGGACATCAATGCTACAAGAATAGATAAAGATCGAAGGATTTTTGTCCAAGGTACTAGTCCTGATTCTAAAAAGAGAAGAGAAAGAATAAAGAGAATGTATCAAAGAGGTGAATTGCACTTTGAAGGTTCTATTCTTATTGGAAGGCATTGTCAAATAGGTGGTGGGACTTATGTTGAAGAATCCTCTATAGATAACTTTACGATTATAGGTAAAAAAGTAAGAATAATTAGGAGTTCTATAATGGATAGAAATTATATTGGCGATGGTGCAATAATAGAGAATTCTATATTAGGTAGACATGTTGAGATTAGGTCCTCAATTTCGAAGCCTACTAAAATAATTAATAGTGTATTAGGGGATGATGTAGTTATTGGAGAAGGTAGTGAAATTATTAATTCAAAGATTTATCCTTCTAAGATAATTAATGCATACAGTAAGCTTAATAACGCAATTTTAACGTAATACTTATATTCTATTTGCAACGCATTTATATACCACGACACCGAAAATTTCTCATATGAGGAGACTAAGAGTTTTAGAAGCTAATAAAGTAAAGCGACTATTGCATTGGAGAATTGAAGTGATGTCATATTGCATTCAGTACCCTAAGAACTTTAAGGATATAATCGAAAAAGCAAAGCTTGAGGTCGCATTAGAATATATGAAGCCAGATTCTACAGTATATGACATTGGAAATAGTTACCTTGAATGTATAAACGCTTATGCCAGTACGGAGATAACTAATAACCTTTATAGTGTGAATACGAAATATGCTATAGGTAGGTTGAAATTATTCATAGACTTAGAAGGTAACTACATTGATTGGACCAAGAACTTTGTTAGATTAGATATTGTTGAAGAGTATTACTTTAGACTTATGGAGAAATTAAAGGAAATGAAGGTTGTATCTAAGGCAAGGACAGTTCTTAATCCTTAATTATTCCCTCTAGTTGAAGTAGTTTTCTCTTTAATTCCTTTCCTCTCTTATAACCACCAATATCATTTTCTCCAATTACTCTGTGACAGGGTATTATTAATAGTAGGGGGTTTTTAGATAATGCAACACCAATCGCTCTTGGAGAAGTCTTAAGGATCTTTGCTATTTCACCATAAGTTTTTACAGTGCCCCACTTTATTTTCATTACTTCTTTATATACACTAAGTCTAAAATTATTAGTAAAAATATCTATAGGTTCCGTTAAATCCACTTTTTCACCACTAAAATATTTATCTAATTTATAAAAGAAATCCGAAAACTGTGAATCATCACGAAGATCCTTTTCAACACAATTACAAAAATCTAGCATTACAAACCCTTTTTCAGTTTTTGCAACAGTTATTTCCCCGAAAGGGCTATTATATAAGCCATAAATTAACATTTTTCTTCTCAAATTTTATATACTATTTTGCCTTCATTAACTTTTCTACTGCAACATGCTTTATTTCTCTATTCTTAATTTCATATGTTAATTCTCTTATGAAGTTTTCGAGGCTTACGTTTTTAATTTCAATATTACCCCTTGCTCTTATCGTAATTTTTGATAATTCTTCTTCTCTTCTTCCCACTATAATTATGTATGGAATACCCTTATCATAGGCATTCTTAATCCTTTTAGAGAGAGTTTCCTCTTCAGAATCAATATCTGCCCTTATTCCTTCTCTTCTTAAAGCTTCAAATATCTTATTAGCGTATTCAATATTATCTTTACTCACTGGGATTATCCTTACTTGAATGGGGCACAACCAAGTAGGTAGTTTTCCTCTAAAGTGCTCTATCAATATCGCCATAAATCTATCTATAGATCCGTAAATTGCCCTATGAACCATCACTGGCCGTTTTGGGTTTCCATCTTTGTCTATATACTCTAACTTAAACCTCTCTGGTAAGTTAAAGTCTACTTGTATGGTTGATAACTGCCACCATCTACCTAAACTATCTCTTATTTCAAAATCTATTTTAGGTCCATAAAACGCACCCTCTTTTTCTTTAATTTGATAATTCAAATTGAGTTCTTTAAGAGCCTGTTCTAATGCAGTAGTAGCTTTTTCCCATTGCTCATCTGTTCCTATGCTCTCATCTGGTCTAGTACTTAAGTTAATTTTTATATCATCCCCACGGAATCCGAATTTCGATAATACTTCTATAACCTTAGATATTAGTAATTTTATTTCATCCTTTAATTGATCTTCCCTAAGGAATATATGGCCATCGTCTTGTACGAAGCCCCTTACTCTTAATAAACCATAAAGCTCACCTTTCTTTTCCCACCTATATACATGTCCAAATTCAGAGAATCTTATTGGTAAATCCTTATAACTCCTAGTTCGTGACTTATAAATTAGTATATGGGCTGGGCAATTCATTGGCTTTACTCCTAATTCCTCATCTTCATGTTTAAATATTAACATTTTATCTCTATAAAGATTATAATGTCCGCTTATTTTCCATAATACGCTTCTCATAACATGTGAAGTATAAACTTCCTGATATCCTAAAGATTGATTAATTTCCTCCATGTATTTGATTAATTCCTTCCTTATAATTTGGCCATTAGGATGAAATAGCACTATACCTGGGCCTATCTCCTCATGAAAACTAAATAAATCTAACTTTTCGCCAAATACCCTATGATCTATTTCTGTTACTTCTTCTAACCATTCTAGATACTTCTTTAATTCCTCCTCTGTAGAGAATCCAACTCCACGAATCCTAACATATTGAACTTGTGGATCTGGATGATGAGTTGATATATTTAAGATTTCTATATAGCTAGGATCAATAGTCGAAGGTTTAATACTTTCTCTTATCCTTATCTTTACTGAATTATATTCTACCTCATTATTTTCATTTATCGAGAACTTCTTTGGGGTTAATTTAATATTTTTTAATTTATCTAAGGTTATAGATGTGTTACTTTCTATATCAACATAAAAATCCCTTTCACCTAGTCCTACTTCAACTGGCTTATAACCTTTATCAACTAATTCTAGTGCAAACAGTATTCCAGCCTTAAGCCAGAGTGGTTTATAATTATCGAAATTCATGCTTAGCATTTTTTACTCCCAGTAATATATAACGTTTCGTTGAGAAAGTTATTAATAATAGCTAGTGGTGGAGGTCATACGGGTTTTGCACGTGCAATTGGAACTAGCTTACCATTTAAGGCTGATTATGTTATACCTAAAGGTGATAATTTTTCGAAAGATATGTTAAAAAATATTTCTAACAAGATATTTGAGATTCCTAAATGGAGGGATCCTGAAGGAAAAACTTCAATAAGAGGTTTTCTTCATTCTCTTTTTCAAAGCGCTGGATTAAGTAAGTATACATTAACTATTGCCACAGGTTCTAATCACTCTATTCTACCGTCTCTTTTTCAAAAATTAAAAGGTTCAAAAATAATAGGAATAGAGAGCCAAGACAGATTCTTTACTAAAGGAAAAGCAATTAGTATTATATCATATTATGCAAAGTATATCTTTTTACATTGGGAAGAGCAAAAGAGATTATATAAAAACGGTATAGTAGTTGGCCCAATAGTTGAAAAACCAAAATATGAACCTAAGGATGGCGAATATATTTTAGTAACTGCAGGGAGTTATGGTTTTAAGAGATTATTCGATATATTCTTAACTGTAAGAATAAAAGATAAGATTGTTATTCAAACTGGTAAGGTAAATCCAGAACCTTATAGAACTGCAGGAATTATTGCATTCAGCTTTGATAGTGATCTGGAGAAATGGATCGCAAATTCTAAGCTAGTAATAACCCATCAAGGAAAAACTGCAATGGAGGCCGTAGTTATGTATAGAAAACCCACAATAATAGTTTATAATAGAGATTGGATTAGAGCCGCAACATATCAAGATTCTAAAAAATATGCAGAGGTTTTAGGCGCATTATTCCTTGATGACCCTGCAGATTGGGAGAATAGCGAATTAATTATAGAAGCTATAGAGAGTGTAAAAGAACCGAAAGTGATAAATAGTGGTACCGAGAAGGCAATTAAAATAATTCTTGATCTATTAGGTGTAGAAGATGATTAGAGGTGTAATATTTGATCTTGATGGAACGCTAGTAGATGCAGAAATTGCACACCTTAAGGCATGGTACATTGCATTAGAAGAGCTTGGAATTAAATTGAGAGGAGAAATAGATATAAAAAATTTATTCGGATTAAGAACTATTGAAATAGCAGAAATTATAGCTGGGAAGGAAAATGCAAGAATTTTAGCAGAGAGAAAAACACAGATATTCAAGGAAATTGTTTGGAAATATGCTAAACCAGTAAGATGTAGTATAGAAGTTATTAATCATATAATGAGTAAAGGCTTAAAGATAGCTGTTGTGACATCGTCTAGTAGAGCTGCAGCTATAGAGACGCTTAAAATTCTAGGATATCTTCCAGAGATCTTAATTGCTGGTGATGACGTAGAAAAGGGAAAACCCGATCCTTTTCCTATCCTTATGGCTATAAGTAAAATGGGTTTAAGACCTAATGAAGTAATAGGTGTAGGTGATACTATAAATGATTTATTAGCATATCATTCTGCCGGTTTAGCAATGATTTTTATTTTAAAAAATGATAAGATAGTTAGCAATGATTTAAGAAATTTTACTAGGTTAAAGATTATAGAAAATTTATGCGAATTATTAAATTATATATAGATTTTAAATTTTTTTGCATAATTCTTTTATTCCACTTCTACATGCAATATCAATTAATTGGGTGTATCTATTATAAAATCCTAGTAACTTATAAGACTCTGCTATTTTTAATAAGTTATTATAATTAATTTTTTCATTTTCTGATATGGTTTGGACTATTATGTCGAAAATAACATTTTCCTCACCTCGTCTAATAATTTCGTTTATCGCAATTTCTAGATATTTACTAATATTTCCATTATTTAAAATACTACATATTACTAATCTTTTTAAATTTTTGCATCTGGCTAGATTAAATAATTCGCCAAACTTTTCCAGAAATTTCAATATTACATCACATTCACCAATATCAATAATATTGCAGAGCAACCAATTATGCTGATTTAAATCTATTTTATCCTTTATAGAGTCCAATAATCTAAATCCTTCATCATGTAGTCCTTGCAATAATCTAACCTTTACCTCAATTAATGTCTTCTGAATATCTATAGGTGTTTGAGACACATTAGTTATTAATGTTTATGAAGTATTAACATTTAATCAAAAATATCTAGATAGATATCCATAATCCTTTACTCTATTTAGTACCAAATCCGTAGCCATCTTACCTATTGCTGGGGCAAAGCTCCAGCCCAATCTACATGCACCAGTTGCGATAGTCATATTTTCTTTCTTAGCTATAATAGGGAATCCGTCTGGTGAACAAGGTCTAAATCCAAGTTTTATCTCTAAGATTTCTTCAATTTTAACTAGTTTTGAGGAATTTTTTAAAACGTAACTATAATCTCTGATTTTAGTGGAAAAATCAGCATCAAATCCAAAAGTTAGTTTAACATGGTCAGAGTTTTTCACAATTGCTATTCCTAACTCAGCAAGTACTACTGGATAATCTAGTTTAATTTCACTACCTTTTACATAGATGCCATATCCTTTAAAGGATGTTACTGGTACGTATCTCCTACACCATATCCCTGCAGATACTACAATCTCGTCAAATTCATAGATTTTTCCATCTTCTATATGAACCTTTCCTTCCCTTGTAACATTTACTACTGTTTTATTTATAATATTAATATTATTATTTAATTCAGTTTTTATTCTATTTATAAACTTTTCTGTATTAAGTTTAGCCAGTTCTGGGAAATATATTCCACCCGCAAATCCCTTAATTTCAACTATCTCGAATTTAGGTTTAAATGGACTCTTCTCTTCTTCTTCTATTCCCCTCTCCAATTCTGCATAACTCTTATAAACTTCAGCAATTCCCGATTCTGAATAATCAAAATCGTTTTTCTCTTCAGCAAATCTTTTATATTCCCTCAATGAGAATCTAGCCATCCAATTTACCCTTTCCCATGCATCTAATGGTGGATCTTTATTTAGAGATTTTATTAATTCTTCCAACCACTTTTTATCAAACTCCTTAATCAGAGTATTACCATTTAATGAATATTTAATCATTTTAATGATCATCGAATTTGAATTTATCTTATCAAATCTAAATGGTTCAATTAATCCTGCTGCATGAACTGAACCCTCTCCTACTTTTCCTTTTTCGAATATCGTTATTTCCTTTATTCCTTCCCTTTTTAGGTAGTAGGCAATAAATAAGCCTGTAATTCCCGCACCTATTATACCTACTCTCATTCTATAAGCTTCTTAATAACTTCTAAAATATTTTTAGCTCTATTTCCAACACTTCCCTTCATTTCACACATTTCTTGTAAATATTTCAAATTGTTTTTAATATCATCTTTTGTTAAAAAGTTAAGTTCTAAAAGTTTAGGAACAGAAGACCATGCATATAGCCTTACCTTAGGTCTTGAATGTTTTAGAAAGTCAAAAAATCTATATTTATCTTTCGTAGAGAATATCCCACTCTTAACTAATTCTACAAACAACCTCCACGCCTTCTTTCTAATTGTGCCATACCTACTCCTTAATAATCTCCAAAAAGAATTCCTAACCTTAATTACGTAATCCCTTGGAACTAAGTTTAAATCTATCAACTTTAATACATTACTCCATGCAGGCCATTTTATCCTATCAGAACTTGCTGTAAGAGTCCTTTCAATTCCTTCAACTAAAAGCTCTTTATATATATCTAAATTTCTCCATGCATCATCTCTTATTCCTTGTAATTTGTGCCATAATAACGATCTTAAGTAACCTTTATTACTCTCGAGTTTAACAGAATTTCCAGTTTCAACTATATACCTTACCCCAGTCCATCCTAACTTTCTTATTTCAGCATTCGGACTTTTAAGCATTGAAAGTAACTTCTTTTTATACTTGATTAAAGTCTGAATATCGTTCTTCTCGATAGCCTCTTTAATCTCATTCATAATTAATGAGGAATATATTTAACTTTTAACTTATAAATAAGACGATAGACGAATTTACGAAAATTAAGTTATAGATGGAGCCTCATGCTTTACGATAGACTTAAATTTCTTTATAAGAAAGTTTAAAACGTCACTTATACTAAGTTTTAGTTTTTAGCAAATTTGGATTTTGAAGACTCGTCGTTGTCAGTAGTTTCCGATAAATTGTAAAGTCTATATTATCTTATATGAGAAAAGTATTTATTAAAAAGCTTGTTATCAGATGTGGACACACTTTCCCGAAAAATAGCAAGACGTTACACAAGATATGCGGGTTCTCCACATCCGCGATATTCTGCGGATGTGGGTTTGGGGTCATCCCGCTAAGGGGATGGAGAGGGATGAAAGGGGCAATGCCCCGTGACTTCGGTGAAGTCCAAGGGCTGAGAGTTAGATATAAATTCATGAAAATTCGATGAAGCCCAAACCCCTAAGACTAAAAATCTAGTTACTTACAGTTCTTACTAACTTTCTACGTTAACAAAAATCTTTTTATGTTTGTTATATAAATTTCCTTATAGAAGACGATCTCTAATAGTAGTTTAGGTTATAACAGAAGAACCGAAGGGCTTAGAGATGCAAATCAAAAGTGTAAGGAAAACGGTAAATGGAAAGTAAGCTTTAAGATGGTGTATTACTCCATGTGTGAGAATATATCATTAGGTTGTGATTCGATTGTACAGTGTATAGGCTATTTTGGATCTTATACTTCTAAAGAGGACTATGTTGAAGGGATTTCTGATATAAACGTTTTCGTAGTGTTAAAAAATCATAATATGAAAAATAAATACCTATTAGAATTGGCGAGCTCCGGGTGCTCTCCTGTAGTCTTAGCAGATTTTGAGTTAAAGCTGCTTTGTCAACAAGGTGAAGTTATTTGTTATTACATCCTTTATGATTCTAAACTAGTATGTGGTGAATTACCTAAATTTGAATTCCAAATTACTGAAAGAACTAAAATTATATTAAAAAATAACATTATATCTTATTATGTTTTGGGGATAAATGCATTATTAAGGGGGGATGAAATAAGTGAACTAAATAATTTTTATAAGACAGTTAGAGCATTAATAAGGTTTATAAGTGTTGAAAATTTGAATATTATTCCATTAAGAGATAAAGATGTTATCGAGATTTGTAGAATCCAAAATTTAGGAGAGGTTTGTAATTTATTCGAGTTTATTTCAAATTCCCGTAAAAATAGAGAGAGAATAGGTCTGCATATTATAGAACAAATATCGAAAATTCTTTCAGATACACTAAAAATTAACTTTCCAGAATTATTTAATTTTTATGATAAGAGGGTTATGAGTATTGATTATAAGAATGGGAGGTTTTATATTAAGTATCTTGATGGTAAAGAAGAATCTTTATAGGGGAAAAAGTATATAAGTTATTTAAGTATTTATATATTTTATGAGTAGCTGGAGTACTGAGGAAGAAGACATTTCACGTGATATGGAGAGGGCAGAAGAATATCAGCAATTAACTGCTCGAGCTACTGCAATTAGTGGGAATAAATACGAATTAAGTACTGGTCTAATAATAGCTGCAAGGTATGCAGATAAATTGCGAAGAGTTGCATTTGTGGCATTAGGTAAAATCGTGCCAAAAGAGATAATAGTAAGGGATATCGGCGAATTGAATTCTAAATTATATGACGAGCTCGTAAATAAGATGAAAGTTGGTAAGTTAGATGTGATAAGGATAATGGTAGATGTATTTTACGATGAAAAAGAAAAGAAGTTGAAATTCGATAATATCAGAATAACTAGATATTATACTCAAGAGGAATGTAAGGCTTTAAGTAGTGAAGAATTAAAGAAGTTGGAAGAAGAAAATGCTAGATTAAAGGAGGAGTTAAATAGGATTAAAAGTGAATATGAGAAGATTAAAAGCGATTTGGACAAGATAAGGAGCATTTTAGGTGGAAAATAGATTTATTTTTATTCAGCTTATTTTACTCGTGGCACTGTCTACATTAATAAAACTTGAGATGATTATTGCAGGAATACTAGCAGCTGTAGCTGAGGGTATAATAACTTACTTCTTACTATCATTCTTTAATCTCCCCTTTATTCTAATCTATATCCTCTTACCGTTATTTTGGTTAGTACAGTGGATATTAGGACCTTACTTAGTAGGTAGGAGGGCGACTGAAATAGGTCCAAACGATGTAGCATATGGTTGGGTTTATAATATAGTTAAGGAGATAGCTGAGAAGTCTAAGATAAAACCTCCTAGAGTTTTCATATCAGATGACCCGTTTCCTAATGCTTTTGCCTATGGAAACTATATTACTGGAAAAAGAGTTGCAATAACTAGGCCTCTATTAAATATATTAACTGATGAGGAATTGAAGGCTGTAATTGCACATGAGATAGGTCATATTAAACATTTTGATGTAGAGATAGGAATGGCTATTGGACTAATACCATCAGCCCTAGGTTTTATCAGTAATCTACTCCTTAATTTTGGATGGATAGCATTACTTTTCGCTGTAGATGAATACGCCTTACTATTAGGAATAATAATGATTGCTGTAGGATTCTTATTACTCGCCCTTACAATTCTTATAAATATATTTGTATTATGGTTTAATAGGCTTAGAGAGTCGTATGCTGATTATCATGCAGTGACATTATTTAAATCACAGGCATGGAATCTTGCAACTGCGTTGGCTAAAATTCAAATTTATATGCAAAATGTTAGAGTTGATCCATTTACTGGAATAATACTTACTGTACCACCTATGAAGATAAGAGAAACTGATCCTAATGAGTTGTTAAATAAATGGTTAAATCAAAATGTATCACCATTTGCTGATGTTCTAATGACACACCCCCATCCTGCAAGGAGAGTTCAATTAATATATAAATTAGCTTTCTCCGAGGTAAGGTAGGGAATAGATTTAAGTTTTTTCATATTACTTTAAGCTTAATGAAGGTAGTAAAGTATGAGTTTAAGGCGAGTATAATAAATCAAGGTGGTAAGGAAGAAATAATTACTAGAAACTTTAGACATTTGGTTAATGCTAGAAAGTTTATAAAAGAATTAAAATTAAAGTATGATCTTAGCTGTGGAAATTTAACAACTAAAGATGATACATATATTACTGAATGTAAAAACGAAAAGGTAGTAGTAAAGATTGAGATAAAGAGGATAAGACTAAAAAAGAAAAAAGAGGATAAGACTGAACAAAAACAGAATCAATAGCTTTTATGCACTTATAGCTTTAGCCTCAGCAGCTATTTCGCTTTTAATCTGATTAAGTATATTTTCTAAGTCTTTCTTTATCTTCTCTAATAGTTCTTCCTTAACTATCCAGTACTCATAATTAGGTCTTCCCTTCTTTTTCTCTTCAGATATAGCCTTTCTCCTTTGAACTAGACCTTTATAAATTAAGTTATTTAGAGCCTTACTTACAGATGCCTTAGTAACATTTAGTTTTTCTGCAATTTCTTCTGTAGTTATTGGTTTTCCAGAACTTGCTAGCACGTTTAATACATCTATATCAGTCTTGGATAGGTTGTATAGGAATTGAATAATTTCATCTATTGTAGTTTCCCTTCCATCTGGAAGATTTATTTTTATATTCATTCCTAATTCACCTATACCTATTACGTAATTCAAACTTAAAAAGTTATATAATTAAACATGTTAATCTATATATTACTTTACATTTGTTCAGTAAGAAGTGTATATTTATATACATTTGTCTATTTCAATATACCTGGTTTAGTTAAGATCTTAAAGTCTAATATTTTATTTATTTCTTCCTCTGAAAATCCTAATTCCCTCAATGCCTCTCGTATTGATAATCCCTTTGCTATCTTCTTACCCAATTCCGAAGCCTTGTCATAGCCTATTTTAGGCGATACGACGGTTATTAGAGCAGGAGAACTTTCTGCATATTTCCTCATTACTTCTACATTTGGTTTCATTCCCTTTATTACAAGACTTGAGAATTTCCTTAATGCCTCTGATAGTAGAGATATTTGAGTAATTATATTATATCCAACTAAAGGAATACCCATTGATAGCTCAAACTCTCCAAGAGTAGATGCAATTTGATTAGCATAATCTAATCCTAATACTTGAGATACAATAAGTAATGTAGCCTCTACAGTCACTGGATTCGTCTTTCCCGGCATTATTGAGCTACCAGCAATTTCTTCTTGAGTTGGAAGATCTATTTCATTTAAACCAGTAAAAGGTCCAGAAAACATGAGCCTTATATCTTGTGCTAATCTATATAATTCTACCGAAATATTCCTCATAATACTCGAAAGTAGTAATAAATCAGTTAGAAGTCTCATTGCTCTGAAAGTATTAGCAGCCTTAAATCCTAAACCAGTTTCTATATTTATAATGTTAATTACTCTCTGTCTAAATTCTGGATGCGAATTTAATCCAGTACCTACTGCAGTTCCTCCTATAGGTAATTCTTTTACATATTCGAGAATTTTTAGTAAATATTCATAATTATGAATAAAACTATCAGCATAAGCTCCTAATTCCTGGCCTAATGTAACTGGTAATGCATCTCTTAAGTGCGTTCTTCCTGCCTTCACTAAATCTTTATATTCTTCAGATTTTTCTTGAAGTATTTTAATAAAAGCATCCAACGCTCTTATTAAATTCTCATTTACTTCAGCGACACTAGCTACTCTTATTGCTGTAGGCACTACATCATTCGAAGATTGGCTCATATTTACATGATCGTTAGGATGAACCTTCTTTCCTACGATTTCTGTAGCTCTAGCTGCTATTACTTCATTTACGTTCATATTTAATCCAGTACCAGATCCTGTTTGAAAAACATCTAGTACTATCTCACTATCATACTTACCATCCATTAGTTCCTTAGAGGCTTGGATTATTCCTTTTGCAATACTTTCATCTAATAATCCTAATTCTAAGTTTGCCCTTGCGCATGCATACTTTATCAATCCCATAGCCCATATTATTCTTCTGGGAAATCTCGTACCTGTTTCCATAAACAGAGATTTAGCTTTGCTAGTATAGCTCATATTTACTAAGAAAAATTCTACTTAAATAAAGATTACCAACGTTGTTGTTGCCTTCCTCTGATCAGCAGTATCGAAATTATATATAATAATATCGAAATTATTGTTAATACTATTCCAAATGTTATTAAACTAGAAATATCCCCATTAGGAATATTTCCAAAAAATATAGGCAAAGGCCCAATTAATATTACCCCACCATACTGTATATTACTACCGCTGCTACTTATTTGAATTAAGGATATGGAAGATAATATAATCAATAGAAATCCTAAAAGTGTTAATACTATTCCGAGCGTTATTAACTTCATAATATTTACTTCTCTTAAAGCAAATATATGATTTACGTCTAGTATAAGCTTTATAAGTTTCAGAAAAGTTGATGTATTGATAATTATGCCAGTTATCGAGATAGGCAGGATATGCATTAAGACAAGGGGTAGGGAAGCTGGTAAAAAGTGTGTAATAGTAGATATTATAGATGATAATTTTGTCTTAATAACTGGACCTAAGAAAGTAAATGGTGTTAAAAGAAGGAGAGTAAATATTCTACATATAGAACCAACAGATAAGAAGATTGAAATAAGTAAAGGAGCTAGTGACGAGGAAGTAGAGAGGAAGCTTCAAGAGGCGGGTATTTTAGACTGGATGAAGGAAGAATTAAAATTAAAAGTACCAGTGACCTAAATGAAGTTCTACCCTTTTATTTATGATATTGATAATTTTTGTAATTATGTTAGCAAATGGATAATAAGGAAGGACGAGGAAACTTCTGAAAAATATGGTGAATATCCAGATAAAAGAAGAATAGAATCTCTTATAAGAAGGTCAATAATAAACCTAGATAAGCCCCCAGGTCCCACAAGTCATGAGGTAGCATTTTGGGTAAAGCAAATGTTTGGCTTAAATAAGGTCGGACATGGTGGGACCCTAGAGCCCAATAAATGGGCGGGGAAATCCTAAAGTTTCAGGAGTACTACCTATGGGCTTAGAGGAAGCTACGAAATTAATGCCTCTGGTCGTAAAGTCAATAAAGGAATATGTTTGTCTAATGGAAATTCATAAGGAATTACCAGTAGAGAAAGTAATGGAGGTAATTAATCAGTTTAAGGGAAAGATATATCAAAGACCCCCGGTAAGATCTTCTGTTAAGAGAAGATTAAGGGTCAAGACAGTTTATGATATTCAACTATTAGAAAACTCAGGAAGATTATATCTACTTAAAATATCTTCAGAATCTGGAACTTATATGAGGAAAATATGTCATGATATTGGTATAATCTTAGGTTGTGGTGCACATATGAGAGAATTAAGAAGAATAAGGACTGGAATATTTGATGAGACAAAAAATCTCGTTACGCTTCATGAACTTTCTGAGGCACTATATTTATGGAAAAACTGTAAGGACGAGAGTGAATTAAGAAGAATATTATTACCAATGGAATATGCATGCTGTGGAATCCCTAAGGTAATAGTAGACGATTTTACTGTAAATTCACTAGCTCATGGTGCACCTTTATATGTGCCAGGTGTAGTTGCATTTCAAGAATTTAAAGCAAATGATACTATAGCAATACTCACTTTAAAAGGGGAGATTGTAGCGTTAGGAAAGGCGTTAGTCGATTCTAATTCAATTCCTAATATGAGTAAAGGTATGATAGCTAAAGTTGAAAAGGTTATAATGCCTAGGGACGTATATCCTAAAGGTAGAAATGAGTGAAGAATTAATACTAGAGGTTATTGATGGGATACCATTAGTACTGAAAAGTTCATCAGGCCTCTTTTCTAAGAGTAAACTAGATTTAGGGACTAAAGTTCTTTTAGAGAACATCAAAATTCCAGAGGGTAAAGATATTAATGTAATTGATGTCGGATGTGGTTATGGGCCAATAGGAATTTTTCTAGCTAAGAAAAATCCTAACTTAATAGTCTACATGGTTGATATAGAGCCTTTAGCTATAAAACTAGCTAAGAGGAATGCTGAAATAAATGGGGTTAAGGATAGAGTTATTGTAATTCAGAGTGATATTTTCGAGAAGGTTCCAAAGATTAAATTTAAGGCAGTTTATTCTAATCCTCCACTATCTAGAGGTAAAGAATTTTTACAAAAGCTTGTTATTCAATCTTATGAGTATTTAGAGAAGGGTGGTTTTATCCAAATCGTAGTTTATAAGGGTGAGGAAAATGCTAAAGAACTATTAAAAAAGTTTTTCGGAAATTATGAGTTGATAAAGAGGATTAAGGGTTATTCTATACTTATAGCCGTTAAGGATTAAAACTGGTTAGTAAATAATTATTATTGCCGGGGTGCCCGAGCGGACTAAGGGGCTGGCCTTGAGAGCCAGTAGGGATTATTCCCTGCGTGGGTTCGAATCCCACCCCCGGCGCCATTATTTTAAGTTTCCAATATATTATCATTTTTCCTACAAATTTTTATATTAATTTGTGAATATAATAACTATAAATATTAGAAAATAATATTTATGTTATAAAGCTTTAAAAGTTAGAAATCTCCTCCATCAACATTAGCATCAGTTACTTCGTTATCTAGATCTAATTCAGCAATCGTGATTATACTTTGAAGTAGAGCTAAATCAATTAACGATAATGCTGCAAGTAATGGCAAAATTTCCAATACCTCTGCTGGTAATGCTGATATATCATTACCATTTTTAACAATCATTTCTTCAATTCTTTTAGCTTTCATCTCAAGTTTTTCGAATACCTTTTTTGCCTCCTCTAATCCACTTGGCGTTAGTGCAATCACTTCCTTTTTCCTTATAAGCCCCTTTTGTTTTTTAATTACTAAACCTTCTGCCTTCAACCTATTTACAATTACTTCTACTTCATCTCTTTCTTCTTTTATAGAATTAGATATCTCTTCAATGCTAGCTTCTATCTTCTGATACAGATACGCTAAAATTTTATCTCTTATATTCATTTCACTCTCTTATACTATTCTTTTCGTAATCTAAAAATGTTTTTGAGCTTTTCTGGTAAATATGCACTGTAAATTATTTGAATAAGACTTAACCTTATTTACGTCATGTTGAGCACTCTAATTCCACAAATATTTCTATTTTTAATTAAAATTAATATAAATTTACTAAAAATTATTTTATTATAACGTTCTAAATGTTAATATTATTTTAAAATTAAAACAGTAAATAGACAATAAGGTATTTAAACATAAACGAGTTATTATATATAATGGAAGTTTGGGACGAAATTCCTGGGTTAATTGCAGTATATAAGGTTGTAAATGATAAATTAGTTAAGATTTATGGTCAAAATGTTAGGATTGACTTAACTAGGCTATATGAATTTCTAAAAAAAGATTATAGTATTGGTGAAGCTCAGGCGGAGAAAATAAAGTTTTTGAAACCCTTTCTAGGCTTTGCAATGGTGTTAGATGACCTTGGTATAGTTTACTTAAGGGATCTAGTGATCTTTGTTGACCCTTTAAAGACTGATTGGGATAAAGTCATTAAGATAGCCATGAAGGAGGTCGTGGTTAGATGAGTAAGTATGAAAAAGTTCCTGGCTATGTAGGGCATCTAACAATTAAAGAAGGTAATGTCTTAGAAAGCAGAGGTATTGAAGATCCTGAGGCTATAAAAAATATTATTTTAGAGAATTTAAAGATAGGAAATGAACAAGCTAATGAGTTAGGCTTCAATAAGCTTAGGGCATTTATAATGATAGGTGGTGAAAGGTCATTAATTTTCATGAAGAATACTGCACTAGTAGTTGATAATTCTAAGACAGATTGGCATAACGTATTCTTAACTTATACTTTCTATAAATCATGGTGCGTTGGTGGTGTGATTTCATTATTTATCTCATTTGTTCTATTCTATTTAGTAATATTTACTAACGTTTTTAATTGGTTAGCGCCAGAGCCTAGGTTTTATCTACCTACACTTTTCTTACTGTTAGGAATTTTTGGATTAGCAGTATCAAAAACTAGATTAGCATATAGGTTAGACTAATTTTTTAATTTCATTATAACATTAAATTTTCGTGAAAGTTACTGTAGTATATTTTGGAGGACAATACAATCATCTGATCTTAAAGCTTCTAAAGAACCTGGGAATAGATGCTACTTCTATTGAACCAACTGTTAAGCCTGAAGATATTAATACTGACTGTTTAATTTTAGGTGGTGGACCGTATTCAGTGTATCAAGATCTTGATAAAATGGGCTATGCTAAGGAATATATTACTAAATTAAGTATTCCTATAATGGGAGTTTGTTTGGGTCATGAATTAATAGCCCATGTGTTGGGAGGAGTAGTAAGGAAGGCTGAGAAACCAGAATACGGTCTTACAGAGATTCATATAATAAAGGAGGACACTCTATTTAGGAATTTACCTAGAAAGTTGGTAGTCTGGGAGAGTCATAGTGATGAAGTTATCAAAGAACCGCAAGGTTTTGAGGTAATAGCGTATAGCGAGAGTGCTAAGATTCAGGCTATGGTTAATGAAGATAAAGGCTTTTATTCAGTCCAATTCCATCCAGAAGTAAAGCATACTCAACATGGTGTAGAGATTTATAAAAACTTTCTGTCAGTGTGTAGAAGATAATTGAAGTAAGGCACATGAAAATTCATCTATTATAATCTTGTTCTCCTTAATATTCACATTATCGTCACACGATAACAGTATTTTATAATTTTCTTTAAATTCAAATTCTTCTTTTTTACCAGATTTAGCATTTATTAAAAATATATATTTACCTTCATCTATATCTATGACTATGAAGTTATTATGTGAATATCTTATCTTTATTTCGTTAAATTTTATACTCTTTCGAATTTTAATAGCTTTTTTTACAAAATTTAAAAATTTTAATTTTCTATCATTTAAAATCCAATTATACCAACTTATTTCATTATCTTGGCAAAACGCATTATTGTTTCCCTTCTGAGTCCTATTTATTTCATCTCCTCCTAAGATCATCGGAATTCCCTTACTAAGTAATAATGTTAACATCATCCCTCTCTTCCTTCTCTCTCTACATAGTATTACGTTTTCATTCTCACTTTCCCCTTCACTTCCACAGTTCCAACTATAATTTTCATCTTCACCATCTTTGTTATTAAGGTAATTATCTTCATTATGTTTTTTATTATAACTTACAAGATCTTCTAAGGTAAAACCATCATGCGATGTTATATAATTTATACTTCTGTATTCAGAACTGAAAATATCAAGAGAACCGTTTAATCTCTTCTCTAGCTCTACTATATCTACCATCTCTCCTCTCCAGAGCCTTCGAATGAGGTTCCTATAGCTTAAATTCCATTCTCTAAATGGTTCTCCGAATTTACCAAGTTGGAAACCATTTGGTCCAAAGTCCCAAGGCTCAACTATAATTTTAAGCCCAGAAAGTATGGGGTCCTTTCTTATAAGTCCAATTATGCTTTTCTCGAAATCTATTCTGTTATAATCTATTCTAGAGAAAACTGTTGCTAAATCTAATCTAAATCCGTCAACATGGTATTCTAACGCCCAATATCTCATACAATCAATTATCATTTGAGCCACAATTGGGTGAGTATAATTTATCGTATTACCAGTACCAGTGTAATCTAGATAAAATCTCGGATTTTTTGGATCCAATAAGTAGTAAGTTCTGTTATCGAGACCTTTAAACGATAATGTTGGCCCTAAATGATTATATTCTGCAGTATGATTAAATACGATGTCAAGAATTACTTCAAACCCTGCTATGTGTAATTCATTTACAACCTTTTTTAGTTCTTTTACCTGCTCTCCATTACAGCTAGAGCTTGAGTATCTACAATCTGGCGCGTAGAACGCTATGGGATTATAACCCCAATAATTATTTAATCCCTTTTCTATAAGGAACCTTTCATCAACAAAACTGGAAATTGGCATTAGTTCTATTGTCGTTATTCCAAGCTCAGTGAAATATTCTATAATATTCTTTGAGGATAGAGCGGAATATTTACCTCTAATATTATGGGGTAAATCCTTTCTGTTTATAGTTAAGCCCTTTACATGCGTTTCATAAATTATTGTTTTTTCCCATGGTATTCTCTTAAAATTCTTGTCTTCCCATTCGAAATGGGGATCAATAACTACTGATTTAGGCATGAATTGACTAGAATCTCTCTCATCAAAAGATAAGTCTTCTAAATCACTACCATACTTGTAGCCATAATGCTCGTCTCTGAGTCTGATTATTCCATTTATAGCTCTTGCAAAAGGATCAATTAATTCTTTATTATGATTAAATCTGTGTCCTTTATTCGGATCATATACTCCGTAAACTCTGTAATTATAAAGTGTACCCGGCACGGCTCCAGGTACGAATGCGTACCAAAAATTTCCTACTCTCTTTAACTTTATTTGTTCCTTTGGATATTTCTTATTATTTTTATAAATATAAAGCTCTATATCTTTAGCATTTTCTGAATATAGTACAAATTCTGTTCCAGCTTCATTCTCACTGAAGCTAGAACCTAGTCTAAACACTTCTTTTACCTAATACAAATAATGTAGATTCAGCTATGTATACGCAATGGTCTGCTAGTCTTTCTAATGACCTTAAAATTAGTAAATTAATAATATCACATGTTTTCCCAGAAGATAGAGCTTTATTGAAATATCTTCTGAAAGCCTCATCAACTTCTTTATCCATTTCAATTACTTCCCTTGCAAGTTTCTCATCTCTATCCTTATAAGCTCTTAAAGTATGAGTTAGCATGTTTTTAACTATTTTCATTACTCTTTCAATTTCTGCTTCCTTGCACTGTGAAAAGTCTACTTTTGAATCTGCAATAGTATATACTATATCCCTTATATAACGAGTAATTCTATATAATCCATAAGAAATCTCTAGCGCAGACTTAAGATCTCTTAGGTCTGAGGCTACTGGTTGATATCTAATTATAATCTCCATAACTAAATCATGAACCTCATCTTTTATACTTCTTATTCTCTTAGAAATTTCATCTAATCTACTCACATTAATTGTCTTTAGGTTTAATAATTCATTCATCGTCATTATAGTTTCTTCTATCATTCTGTCCAATAATTCATGAAGTTTTTCTAATCCTAAATCTATTAATCTAACCAATTATCCTAACCTCCCTATCACATACCTCTCGGTAAGTTCACTTTTAGGAGATGTAAAGATTTCTTTTGTAGGGCCCCATTCTACTAGTTCACCAGAATATATAAATGCAACATAATCTGCAACCCTTGCAGCTTGATGTGGATTATGGGATACGATAATAATTGTAATCTCTTTCTTTAATTCTATAATTAAGTTCTCAATTTTTTGCGCGCTAACTACATCTATCATAGATGTGGGCTCATCCATTAAAAGCACCTTTGGTCTTAATGCCAAAGCCCTAGCAATAGTTAACCTTTGCTGTTGACCTCCTGATAATTGGGATGCAGGGGAATTCAATCTATCTTTTACTTCATCCCATAGTCCTACTCTTCTTAAAGAATCCTCCACGATTCTTCTAATCTCTGCCTTATCTTTTATGCCATGAGCCTTTAATGGATAAGCAATATTATCATATATACTCATATGTGGGAAAGGATTAGGTTGTTGGAACACCATTCCGACTTCCTTTCTTAACTGGATAGGATTTATCTCGAAGATATTCTTACCCATATAAAGAACCTTTCCTTCTACCCTTACTCCATCATAAAGCTCGATTAATCTATTTAAAACCTTTAATAATGTAGATTTACCAGAACCAGAAGGTCCCATTATTCCAAAGACTGAATTCTTCGGGATTTTAAGGGATGAGATATTTTTTAAAATTAATTTTCCGTTTATCGAAAGCCTAAGATCGTAAATTTCAAATACATTCTCTACGTTATTCTCATTATTATTCATTACACTCAATTTATACTATTTGCTTGAGTATAAAAATCGATTTCCAGATTCTATATAGCCTATAAAGTGTTATATATAATATATTCACTACTCTTTTAGGTATAAATATTCACTATATCACATGAAAGGCATATCTAGACTTTTAATTGGAGTAATAATTGTAATTATAGTAATAGTAGGAGTAGTAGTTTATTTAGTAGTAGCTAATCCACAATCATCAACAACGCCCTCTAATCCAACTTCACAGACATCCAATCCAGTATCTCAAATTTCTGCGAGCATAATAGCAGGTGGTTCTACATTTATAAATCCTGCAATGCAAGTATGGACAAGAGAATTTCAATCTAGGTACCCTGGAATTCAAGTTACATATAGTGCTGTTGGAAGTGGAACTGGTGTAAATAATTTTCTCCAAGGAGTGTATGATATTGGAGCCTCAGATGTACCGCCTCCTAGTAGTTTATATCAACAATTAGTCCAAAAATACGGCAAGATACTTACTATCCCAGATGTTGTTGGTGCTGTTGATATTATTTACAATTTACCAGGTTTTACTGGCACTTTGAATTTAACAGCAGATGTATTAGCTAAGATATATCTAGGTCAAATACAGTATTGGGATGATCCTGCAATAAAGGCATTAAATCCATACTATAATTTTCCACATCAAAAGATAATTGTAGTACATAGGAGTGACGGAAGCGGGACAACTTATATATTTACATATTGGCTTTACATATCTACTAACGCTTGGAAGAATTCGGGAATAGGATATGGCTTTACAGTGAATTGGCCAGTAGATTCTTTAGGAAATGGTTTGGGAGGGAAGGGGAGTGATGGTGTAACAGCTTATGTTTCTCAAAACCCGTATTCAATAGGATATGTTGAGGCTCAATATGCAATTGCTAATAATTTAAAGGCTGCAAGTATTCAAAATCCTTCAACTGGTGAATTTGTATTACCCGATGTTAATTCAATTAAATCAGCAGTTCAAAATGCAAATCTCTCTGCACTTCCTTCACTTACTCAAGACTTATCTAATTACTTATCAGTATTTTTAAATGTAAAGGCTAAAGATGCATATCCAATAGTATCTTTTTCGTGGCTAATAGTTAAGGCAGACTATCCTGATCAGTCAAAGGCTAAGGCAATCTATCTTTTCTTGAAATACATAGTTACAGATGGCCAAAATGTATTACCCTCTGGTTATATTCCTTTACCTTCAAATATTCAGCAGTTAGTTTTGGACAACCTAAAGCAAATTACATATAATGGTAATCCGATCTATTCTCAAGTGAGTTGATATGATAAGTGCTAAAATTAAGAGAAAAAGAGAGAAAGTTTTTTATTTATTATTAATACCATCAATGGTTGCAATTGGTACTTTTTTATTACTAATTAGCGTCTTATTGTATAATTCCATTCCCGCATTTCAGAAATTGGGTATATCAATATATACTACAAACATTTGGAATCCAAGTGATGACAAATATGGGGGATTAGCTGCGATATATGGAACTCTAATAACTGCAGGATTAAGTATAATTTTCTCCATTCCATTCTCCTTATCTCTCGCGATATTTATAAATGATATTGCACCAGTAAGACTTAAGAGCTTTTTAACTAATCTTTCGGATCTCCTAGCATCTTTTCCTACGGTAGTTTATGGATTTTGGGGTTTATTGTCTCTAGGTCCATTCTTGTCTGATAATTTATTCAATTTTCTTTATAACTACCTAGGTTTCTTACCCTTATTTTCTTATAGGAATACGAGTGGCCCTAGCATACTATTAGCAGCAATAGTATTAACCTTTATGATCACACCATTTGCATCTTCTTTATTAAGGGAGACTTACTCACAAGTTCCGAGATATATTGAGGAGGCTGTATATTCTTTAGGTCTTGGGAAGTGGGAGTTAATTAGAATAAAGATTTCCTATATAAAGAGATCTTTTTTAGGGGCTTATGCTCTAGCATTCGGTAGAGCAACTGGGGAAACTGTTGCCGTGAGCTTAACTATAGGCAATATACTAAACCTTTCCCCGAATTTACTAGCACCAGGTTATACTATCTCGTCGCTAATAGTTAGTCAATTTGGTACTGCATACGGCTTACAGTATAATGCAATGTTTGCATTGGCGTTATTTTTGATAGTTATAGGAATATCATTTGTAATTTTATCGAGAATCATATTAAGGTGAAATTATGAGATTTAAAGATTTATTTATAATTTCATTAATAACATTTTTAGTAATATTATTTTTCTTACCAATTTTCTTTTTATTATATGATATTATACGAAATGGACTTTCTGTTATTTTCAGATATGGTCCTAGGTTCTTTATAGATCTGCCTCCAATTCCAGGAAATGGATTAGGCGGGATAGGTCCTGCATTAGAGGGTTCATTGTATATGGTAGCTTTAGCATTACTTATTTCTGGCCCTATCTCAATATTTAGCGGAATATTCCTAACCTTTTATGAAAGGTCTAGAATAGCCAAGATAATTAGAGCAAGTTTAGAACTAATTGTTGAATTTCCAACTATTGTTGTAGGTATAGTAGTATTTTCAGTATTCGTGGTAGGATTTTCAATAGCTAATCATACTTTTAATATAGGATTGAATGGGATAAGTGGTGCAATAGCATTATCTATTGTAATGTTACCATATTCTACAATACAGATAAGTGAATCGTTAAGAATTCCAAGAAGATTATATGAGGAGGTTGGATATTCTTTAGGGCTTTCGACGTGGCAGGTCATGAAATTAATAGTTTCAGCAAGCAGGAGGGGTATAATTACTGGTTTACTAATAGGTTTTGCAAAGATTATAGGTGAAACTGCACCAATACTTCTAGTGACTACCTCAACTGCTAATTTATATCTTACATCATTCACTAGCCCAGTTACTGGAGTTCCAGTATTGATTTATAATTATGCATTTAGCGGGTATTCTAATCTGAATGAAGTAGCATGGGGAGCCTCTTTTGTTCTCATAATGATAGTGATAATAATATTTATAATAGTTAGGAGTCTAGTTAAGTGATTTCGTTTTCTTCTTGTGACTTCTTTATTCTTTCCATAACCTTTTCTGGTAGTGCAAAATCTTCTCTTCTTTTCTCTACCTTTCCGAGTAATATAATCCCTTTCCCATCTACAATATCTATTTCCCATAAGTACTTATCATGGTCTGTTTGCCTCATTTTCTCTATCATAATGAATCTCCTAAGTTTCCCTTCCTTTATAGATCTCCTAAACCTTATTATACCATCAGCTACATGTTCTACTCCAAATCCAAACGCCGAGGAGGTGGTTATAGCATACTGAGAGGTTGCATAGATAGTGAAATGCCATTTATTTAATACCCGTTTAAGATAATAGGTAATTTTTCTAGCCATAGCAGGCTTATCCAAAAATAAGGCACTTACTGAATCAATTACAAGCCTTGCTTCGCCTTTTCCTAAGTATTGTTTTGCTTCTATAACCTTATTTACGAGCTCTTCTGGAGTTAAATCAATTATGGACCATTTATCATCTCTTTCCTTCATTAATGCATCTATTATTATTAACCTCTTCTCTAAATGTTCTTCAAAATCCCAGCCGAACTGCTTTGCTTGAGCTATTATTGAGTCTCTGCTCTCTTCAGTAGTTACGTAAATACAAGGATTTCCGTCCTTTAAACCCTTAGCTATGAAATGTAGTGAGAATACAGTCTTACCAGTCCCTGGCTCTCCGGTCACTGCTACAAAGAAGTTCTGGGGTATTCCGCCTTGTATTAGCTTATCAAATTCTGGTATTCCAGTAGATAATCTCTTCATAACTTTATATTTTACTCTTAACATTTAATAAATTGATTAGGTGAATTTCAGCGGATCTTCTGAGAGGTGATGAAAGATTTATTGGGTAAGGAAGGGGAAGATAGGTGGTTCCTCTATGCCTTACTCTGAGTATGATATTGAGGAGTGGAAGAGTAATGGGGTTAAGAGAGTATTAGTATTAGCAGAGGATTGGGAGATAGAGGAAGCATGGGGTGATAGAGATTATTACTTTTCAATCCTTAAAAATAAAGGTCTAGAAGTTTTACATGAACCAATACCTAATGGCTATCCCCCTACACTAGAGCAGTTTAAGGAAATCATTAGGTGGTTATTAAAAGATCATGGAAATCTAGTACATTGTGTAGGCGGAATTGGAAGAACTGGGACTATTATTGCAGGGTATTTAATGGTTACTGAAAACTTTGATGCATTTAGTGCAATAGAAGAAGTAAGAAGTTATAGGCCTGGAGCAATAGAAACTTATGAACAAGAGATGTTTTTAATAAGATTATGGTCTATGGTGAAGGGTAATTGGAAGAGTATATTATAAATTTTGCTACAAAAATTCAAAGATTAATAAGAAATAATGTAAAAATTTCTCACCTAGGCCTAGAGAATGTTAAGGTAATTTGCGGATTGGATGTAGCTTATAAGGGTGAAGTAGGGTATGCAGTATGTGTCAGTCATGATTTGGCTAGTAATAGCTTCACTTATAGGTACGTTAAAGGTGAGGTTAAATTTCCTTACATTCCGGGCTATCTATTTATGAGAGAAGCGCCATTAATGCTTTCCCTCTTAGATAATTCAAAGTGTGATTTAGTACTAGTTGATGGGCATGGTTTAGCTCATCCTAGAATGGCTGGTATTGCTACAGTTATAGGAGTTTTACAAGATCTTCCAACTATTGGTGTCGCAAAATCTAAATTATATGGTAATATTAAAATTGAAAATAATATTGAATATATTATTGTTAATAATATTAAAGTTGGTATAAAAGTAAATAAATTTTATTATAGTATTGGGCATAAAACTGATTTAGATGACGTATTACGTATTGCTAATGAAAGCTCTGGATATCCTAGAGTATTGAAGGAAGCTGATAGAATCTCAAAGAGGTTAAGGGATGAGACTTAATAGGTTAATTTTAATTTTCGAAGTCGGATAATGATATTCTGTGCAAGTAACTATCACTTTCTATCATGATGTAATATGCCCCTACTGTTATGTAATGTCTAAAAGATTAAGAAGGGTCATAAAGGATTTCAATGGATTAGTAAGAGTAAAACATAAATCATTTATGATAATTCCAGACCTTCAAGATATAAAAGAAATTGCACCAACACCTGAAGACGCTAAAGAGGTTATAAAGAGAGAATTCGAAATTGTAAAGAAGTACTTTAGTGATTACGATCCTGAGAAGGTTATAAGGAAAAGTAAATTTACATATATCTGGTCACTACCACCACAATTAGGTTGCAAAGCTGCAGAATTCCAGGGCGGTGATGATATGCATTGGGCATTTTTTGATGAGGCTCAAGATAGATTCTTCCTTGAGGGTGAAGATATAACTAATGAGTACGTATTATTAGATATTGCTAAAAAAATAGGATTAGATGTTCAAAGGTTTGCTAAAGATCTAAAGTCTAAAGAAGCAAAATTTGCTGTTATTGAAGACGAAGAAGATGCTAAGGCTAAAGGAATAAAGGGAGTTCCTGCTATGATAGTAAATGATTATTGGTTAATAAGGGGAGTAAAGGATGAAGAGTTTTTACGCAATGTCATAGAAGATGTAATAAAGTATGGTGAACCTAAAAGAGTTCAATTGAAAGCTTATTGGGAAAAATCTGATTAAATTAAGTTATGAGGCAAGTAAAAAAATATATGTCATCACCTATATTTCAAGTAGAGGAGAATACTAGTTTGAGAGAAGTATGCAAATTAATGATAGAGAGAAAGGTTGGCTCAGTAATAGTTACCAGGCAGGGCGAGCCTATAGGGATTTTTACTGATAGAGATGCTGTTAGAGCTATTTCAATGGGTCTTGATCCTAATGATGAGGTGAAATTAGCTTCAACGATAGGCAATATAATAACTGTAGATGAAGATACTGACGTCTTTGAAGCAATAAGGATTATGGCAGAACATAAGATAAGACATTTACCAGTAAGAGGGAAAGATGGTAAAATTATAGGAATGTTTGCCATAACAGATATATCAAAAGCATTATTTGATATTTCCAGCTAAAAATATTTTCCCAGAATATATTTTTAAGTTGTGGATGAGTTAAGGTTACTCTATAATAACGAATACGGCAATACGATCCTTGGTGCAATTAAGGCTATTGATTCTGAAGGAAGAGAATACGATATACTTCCAGATAAGATTTCCTCCTTATTAAAAATGAGGCCTAAAAGACTAATAGTCGAAAAAGCACTTATTGGGGAATTGAGTATATTAAAGGGAATTGCAGAGGAAGTGGTTTTATTTGGAAATAGTGTTAATAATGAAATATTATTAAAAAAAGAAGATATAATGAACTTTCTATCTGAAATTAGGCCTATCGTAAATCCTAATAAGCTTCTTCAAATAGGATATAAGTTATTAAATAATGGGATATATCTTGGAACTGATACTAATGATGGTAATACCGTAAGAGGAATTTTCCCATTCCCTTTTAGAGATAACTGTTTTGATGGAGTTATTATATTTGAAATTCTTGATTATGAGATAATAAGAGAGGTTAATAGGATATTAAAGAGAGGTAAAAGGGTGTACTTAATATTAAGGGATATTATAAAAGGTGGGGCAGATCCCCTTCAAGCTATAAAAGTTCTCTCTTATAAATTTGAAGTAATTAAAATAATACAGAGAAAAGGATATTGGATAATAGAAGGTGTAAAGAGAAAGTGAATTATAAGAAGATAATGATAATAATAAAAAATAAAACTTTAATATTAATCTTAATTTTTATTATATTATTAGCTGTGATTGATATGACAATATTTAGTAGTTTATTTAATAATCAAAATTCTAAAATTCAAATAACATCTACTACAACTTTTAAGAATAATCCGAGATTAAACTTAACCATTTATATCTCTCAGCCCTACTCACTTTTATTAAGTAATATATTAAAAAATTATACTTTTATTAATTTAAATAATATAATCTTATTAAACAGCTTAGTCAATTTTACACCAGATATTATAATTTCAAATGGATTCTATGATCTAATCTATCCTAAAAAGGTGAAGTGGGTAATTTTACTCGGTACTGATGAAGTGGTATTTGCTACTAATGGTCAAGAATATAATTATTTAATTAATAGCAATCTCTCTATGAAGGGTTTCTTTGACTATATAACATCTGGCCTAGTAAAAATTGGGAGTGTTAACCCTTTATCATCCTTTACTGGAATTTACTTCAAACTAATATTAGAGGCTGCTGGGGAAATATTTTATAAAAACTCTTCTTATTACCTACAAAGATGCCTTATTAATAGCTGTGCAATAGAGTTTTCATCCGATTTAGAGGCATTAACAGTACTAGAGAATAATGGGGTTCAGTTTATTGTGACATACAAGTCCTTAGCTGATAGAATGAATTTAAAGTATATCCAGCTTCCCCCGTATCTAAATTTCGGTAATGAAAATTACTCTAATTTTTATTCAGAATTTTCTTATATAATTAAATTATATAATCAAAACATTCAAATAAAGGGAGAACCAAATTTTCTCTACATCACTGCCTTCACTAACTCTGGTGTTGAATTTATTTATCAACTTATTCTTTCTGGTGGTCTAGAATCTTTATTAAATTACTCAAAGCCTAAAATTATCTTTACTTCTCTTCAAGATTTACCACCAAAATTATCTTTACTTCTTCAAGAAGAAAAAATTTTAGAATTTACTTAATATTGTATATATTAAAGATTGAAAAGTATAACTTAGTTTTAGGAAATAAGGATCAACTAAAAGTTTTGAGGGCACATATATTTCTCTCTTACCGGTTTTTATTGCCTTAATAACAGCTTTAGCAACCTTTTCTGGAGAGATTGATAATTTCCATAACGTATTTTTTGACTTTCTGAACGATGGGTGGGAAGTGAAGTTAGTATTTACCGGTCCAGGATAAACTCCAGATACTTTTACTCCATATTTCTTGACCTCCGCCCATAAGGCATTAGTAAAGTGTGCTACTGCAGCCTTTGTTGCAGAATATACTGAAAGTTTAGGTAGAGCAATGTAAGCCGCTTCAGAAACAATGTTAATAATATTTCCTTGCTTTCTCTTTATCATATGAGGCAATACGGCCTTAGTAAAATAGAGCACTCCTAAAAAGTTAGTCTTAACCATATACTCCTCCTCTTCTAGCGAAGTCTCAACAAATTCACCATATATTCCAAATCCTGCATTATTTACCAATACATCTATTTTACCAAATTTTTCTATAATCTCATTTACAACATCAAATACTTTATCCTTTTCAGTAACATCTAACTTATAACTTACCTTCCCTACTGTAGGTTCAGTGCGCGAAATTGCTACAGTTATGTAATTATGCTTTTCAAGTTCAAGTACAGTTGCATATCCTATTCCTTTTGAAGCCCCAGTTACAATCGCTATCTTTTCCATATTATTAATTTCAAAACTTCGCTTATATGAACTATTTGGAGAAAGCTTAAAAGAATTCAGTTTTAAAAGAAAAGTTTAAATTTACAAAAGTTAGAGTATACTAATGAAAATTAGAGGAATTTTAATAACCTTAATGATTGCAGGGTTTATGATAAGAGCATTTTCAGATTTAATAGGAAGTTTAATATTCTGGATTAGTCTAGTAACCTTCTTGTTATACTATCCTCTTAAGCAATCCATTCAAGAAATTTTATTTAATTCTAAAAAAATGATTACTTGGTCTATTTTTATACCTTATATAATAACTCATTACTTTATATACAGTATTGCTTTAGAGAGAATATTAAGTTGGATTTATAATATAAACTTAATAACAGTAATAACAAGTAGTTTTTCAATATTTCTTACGACATCTCCCTTTCCTGCAGACCTTCAAACATTTTTAATAAATATATTTTTCTCACCATCAATATTAATTACTATTCCTCCTATTTTCATAATAGAATTATCCTTCTTTAGTATATTTACTGGTGCTATTATCTCCATTCTAGTTACTTCCAGTATATTAGAGATTCTGAAAATTTGGAAATTTTCGAAAAAATTCAGAATGATAGTAGTAGTACCTACTATAGGGGTTATCAGTGGTGCTAGTTGTTGTCTAAGTATTCCTTCAATTCTTTTAAGCTATCTACCACTCTCACAAATAGCTATATTATCCTCATATGGCCCAGTCCTTTTATTATTATACATACTCTTACCTATCGTTACATTAATAGCATTATCGATAAATTATAAAAATTTATGTAAATTTAATTTTAAATCTGGAAATACTTCTTAAACCAAATAGCAAGGATATATATTAGAAACAAATTCATAAGTACGAACATGACTGCACCAGTGATCTGCAAGTCTCCTAAATTATAATATGGGGTCAAATAACTATTATTTCCTACTAGGAAAAGTATAGATAGTCCAGTATCCCCCAGCATCCAAAGGGCTAAAAGAACAATCTTAAACACTAACTTCAATTCCTTAATGGAAATCCCGACTAATAAACCTCCAAGCCATAATGTGATTTCACTTAAAATTCTATAAAAGTAATTAATAGATGATAAAAACCATGGTAATGGTATATGCCATAAAATTATTGGAATTATTCCTAAAATTATTAGGAACTTATTACCCTTAAAGAACCAACTACCAGTAAGTATTCCAGAGAATATTAATGAGTAATGGGAAGTCATGAATATATAGGGTTTATAAAACATCAAATCCTCTACCCAAGGGTTTGTAAATGAGAATACTAAAATTAGTATAAATGTGAGTTTTAGGGGATTATTCCTTATTCCACCAACATATTCTATTAAGTTAACCATATGAAAATTTGTGAAGAAGGGATTAGAAAACTTTAACCTATTCAAGTTAAATATTATATGATTAAATATGAAGGTATATGAAATAATGTCAAAAGATGTAATTGGTGTTAAACCCGAAACAAGGGCAATAGAAGCACTAGAGTTAATGATTAGGAACAATATTAGAAGGCTAGTAATAGGTAAAGGGGAAGGGATAGTTACTATAAGGGATATAGTATACTCTTGGCAAAATCTTAATGAGCCTGTTTCAAAAATTTCAAGTAAAGAAGTGTATTTTGTTTCTCCAGATGCGGACATTAAAGAGGCTATAAAGCTCATGGCAATAAAGGGGATTGGCTCGTTACTAGTAGGTAGTAAGGATAATATAATAGGAATAGTTACTGAGAGGGATATAGTAAGAAATGTTAAGGCGCCTCAAAACGTAAAAGTCTCAGACATAATGGGTAAAAATCCCTTACTCACCGTTAGAGATGCCTCAGTTTTAGAGGTGATTGAATTTCTAAAAAGCAATTGGCAGAGGCATGCAATAATAGTAGAGGAAAGGAGACCAGTAGGTGTCGTATCTGTAAAGGATATTGGAAGAATACTTCTCTCAAGAAGAGATTTAAGAGAGATAAAGGTAAATTATATAATGTCTTCGAGTGTAATTGTAGTTAATGTAGACGCAAATTTAGAATACGCGAGATTTTTGATGAGCCAGAGAAATATAGGATTTCTTCCTGCCGTTAGTCCATTTGGTTTAGAGGGTTATGTAAGCGAAAAAGAAATAATTGGTGCTCTTTCAGTTTAAAAAAATCAATCAAAAAATTGTTTATAAACTAAATATATTATTGACGCAAATACCATTAAATCGGCGGAGACTAATAATCCTATTAAAAATTGGTTTTGCATTAAATTCGTTAATGAACTATACGAAATGTTAAATATCATATAGGTTATGAATATAGCAGCAACAAGATTTAAAGCGAGGCCTAACGCATAATAACTATTTACTCTTCTCTGTTCTTCAATTAGACTTCTCTCAGTAGTAACTGACCTTTTTAACCTAAACCTTGCTGCTAAGAATATTATACTACCCATGAATACTGCAAATATTATTCCAGACGCTAAATAGGTTAATTTCCATAACGTTTCTACATAGGTTGATGTAGGTGAGGTGGTTAAGAATTCTAAATTTCCAAAATTTCCTATCCATAAGTAAACGAAGAACAAGACTAGTATTATTAAAATCCATAATACATAATCAGTACCACTTAACTTGGGCATCTTAACTCACCACCACTAACTTTCCTAACATTAAATAATGTCCGGGGCCACAGAATTCTGCACAATAAATATCATATGTTCCTGGCTTATTAACTACTAGGTAAATCTTATATTCTTCGCCAGGGATTGCTTCAAACTTGTATCCTAGCTGAGGGATATAGAATGCATGTATTACATCAGTTGAATTTAAAAGTAATAGGTAAGTTTGATTAGCTTTAATAGTTAATGTATCTATTGACACAGTACCATTAGGATAAATAAATTTCCATCCATATTGGAATGCTATTACCCTAATTACGGTCACATTGGTAGGAGGCTGTCCATTATATAATCCATTATCTATTACTATTAAATAAGAGTAGGCCATATATCCTAGGATGACTAGGACAGTTATAGAAAAAACAATGGTCAAAATTTCAAAAAGTCTTTCCATCTTCATTTTCTCCCAAACCTCCTTATATTAACGTAAAGGAATACTGAGATTAATAAAAACTCTAATCCTATAAGTTTACCTATCTCAAACTGCGCACTTAATAAGCCTAATGTTAAGCTACTTAATAGTTGTAGTAAGAAGTAATTGACAATAGTTATCGATAGAATTAATGAAGAGTTGGTTACAAGATATACTAATTTATTATCCAAGATACTTGGTCTTTCTAATCCTATATATGTACCTCCATCGGTCATAGGTGGTTCTATAAACTTTAACTTCGGCTGAATCTTATACCTTAAAATAGGCCATAAAACTGCAAAAGAAGCAATGAAAATTATCGCATCAACCACAAGCCCTATAGTTCCTATTTCAACGCCTGGCGTTAAATAGGCCCAAACACTATTTACAATAAATGCAACTATGAATCCGGTTCCTAATGAGATTGCTGCAGGCCTTAATGCAGGATGTGGTCCTTTATGTCTAAATATGTATATTTCTATAAATGGGAACAGTATTGTTACAATTACCCATCCTAGGAATATTATAGACGCATTATAACCATTAGTAGCCTTATAGAAGAAATAAACGAATAAGAAGTACCAATCTGGTAAAGGTGGGGTGTTTGCAGCCTCTACTGGATTATACTCTGGCTTTAAGTACACTATTTTACCGTTTTGAATTGCAATATCAAATGGGAATATTGATGCTATTATGAATATTGTGGCAAAAGTTGCTAGGAATATCATTACTACAAATCCTATTGACCTTATAAGAGGCTGCAATTTCCATTCTGGAGATCTTTCAATTCTATCAGTATAATAGTCTATTAATTCTGGTGCTCCAGGCTTTACTTGCCTTAATGGCGGTGTTATTCCGTGAACTTCAAAAATGTAAAGATGAATAGCAACGACTAAGAGAAGTAGACCTCCTACTATCCAATGAAATACAAAAAATCTATGTACCAATGGATCTACGCCTGACATTATTCCAGGTTGGTTAGGGTCTACTAAAGTAAATATCGTTATTAAAGATCCAATATTTAATGGCATATAACTAAATAAATTAAGTCCAGTAGTAGTTGCAACCCATGATATTAAGTTATAAGGTAATGAATAGCCTAAATAAGCCTCAGTTAATGTTAAACCTGCTAGTATAGTACCCACAACCCACATCATTTCCCTTGGAGGTCTATATGCTCCAACTATGAAATTTCTAGTCATGTGAATAAGCATCGCACCGACCATTACATACGCTCCCCAACTATGAAGGCTAAAGAGAAGTGCACCGTATGGTACTTGAGTTATTAAGTATACTGTAGACTTATAGGGGTCACTTGGAGTGTAATATAATGCTATTATAGCACCAGTTATTATCTCAAAAACTAATGATGCTAAAACAAATCCGCCCAGCCAGTAATCAAGTCTATAAGCATATTTAGGAGCAGGTCTTGCAACATGACCATAAATTCCTACTCTTTCATCTAGCCATCTTAAAAACCTCTCAAATAGTCCTCCCTTCTTTCCTTCTCCAGCCATTCAATCTCACCCTTGACATGCAGGGTTAGAAGGAACACTATAACTATATCTAGGATCATACAGTAAGTTATCACTAGGAGTATTCCTTGGAAGTCCTGCTGAAAAGTATGGTGCATTGTCTCCTACTGCAAATATGTCACCGGTAGATGGGTCATAATCTAAGATTACCATTGGTAATGGCCTATTTGCAGGTCCACCAACAACAACTCCTCCTTCATCTAACTTAAACATAGATCCGTGGCAGGGGCAATGCAATATTGAGGTTGATGGATTTAACCCCGGCAAATCTGGATTATTCGACTTAACCTGTGCTGGAAGCTGGCATCCTAAATGTACACAAACAGCTGAAAAGGCATAAATTGAATTCGATGGGCCAACTCCCTTAATAGTCTTTAATGAACCAAGTGGACCAGGATACTTCCCATAATATGGGTTCTGTATTTCAGGAACTTCTTTGCCAGTTAAGACTTTGAGGTCAACTAAAAAGCAAGGTTCATTTTGGAGAGGATATGCAAAAAAGTATACTGGACATCCCTTATTAAATACTGGCGCAACATCGCTATAATAGTTTGCTATTTTATACTTCGGAAATCCTCCCAAACCGTTAGTATTGTTAGCAACCCAATAATTTCTTGATGTCTCTACTATTTCACCATAGAAGAATCCTGCATAATCCAATATAGGCTTAATTAACGGGGATATGGCTATTGCAGCACCTCCTATTAAATAGAGCTTTAGAAAGGTCCTCCTATCCATAATCTCTTGTCAAGTTAGTATCTCAAGTATTTAAATTTTTTATGAGCTTAACTAGAAATTTTAATTATATCTTTCATTTAGGTTAATTTTATTTTATATTGTTTTAAAAATTTAATTTTTATGTATAAAATATTCTATAGATGATTACGAAATATAATGAAAATTTTTAAAACTCTGATTCCACTCTAAATTGCGATGAAAATGAATAAGGCAGTATCACCTATGTTTACCGTTGTAGTTGCTATAATTGTAGCTATTGTTAGTATCGGAGTTGGAATATATACATATTTATATTATAATCAATTAGTTTCTGGACCTTCCACTGGTGCAGGCACGGCTACTACAACTACTGGACCTAAACAGATACCTTTAAGTTATGATAATGCCTCAAAAACAGTATACCTATATTTAGTCACAACAAGCGGCGGGGGATATACCTATAACGGCACTGGATTTGGAAAGATGAAAGTTTACATCCCAGCTGGCTTTTCCTTATTTGTAAAGTATACCAATTATGATTCACAGCCGCATAATGCGGTTCTAATTAAGAACTCTACAGCAACTCCCACAAATCCCGATATTAAGAATTTTGGGACAATTATAACGGTATTTGGCGCGTCACCTTCAGATTATCTTACACATTTAGTAAGTGGTGGGGCTTCTACGAGTGGTTCTTCTCCACCTCTTCAAGCTGGATATTATATGATACTATGTGGAGTACCAGGTCATGCACAGAGTGGAATGTGGATTGATGTTATAGTAGGTAATTATACTCAACCTTATGTTGTAATATCTTCTTAATTTTTCTAAAAGTTACTATATATTTTTTATATTAATATATTACTATTATATAAACAAGTTTATCGTATGAATATATAAATTGTCAGTTTTAATAGTTACATTTATATCTTCGTAACATAACTATTACCCGATAAGTAATGTCAGAGAATCGTATAATTAGAATTTTAGGTACTGCTATAAGAACAACTAATGCTTCAGATATAGGGCAGCTATATATATTATTAGGTTTAATTAGTCTAATAATAGGATCTATTAACGCGTTTCTGATTAGATACCAGATTACATATAATACTTTAGGTGCAGTAAATTATTATGATGTAGTAACTTTACACGGAATTTTCATGATATTCTTTGTAGTAATGCCATTATCTGCAGGTTTCGCTAACTATCTGGTTCCGAGAATGATTGGAGCCCATGATTTGTATTGGCCTAGGATAAATGCCCTATCATTTTGGATATTACCGCCTGCAGTACTTTTAGCTGCAATAGCCCCGTATTTCGGTCCAGTAAATACTGGTTGGTATATGTATGCCCCACTCTCTACTGATTTACAAGTAAATTACGGGATAGGGGTAAACTTACTTCAAATATCATTAGCAGTTGCTGGTGTTTCTTCTACTTTAACTGGAGTTAACTTTATTATGACTATAGTAAAGCTAAGGAAAGTTCCCTACTTTAAAATGCCGTTATTTGTTTGGGCGTTTTTTGCTACAGCAATATTACTAGTAATTGCATTGCCGCCATTAACTGGCGGTTTGGTAATGGCGTTCTTAGAGAGGGCTTGGGGAACACCGTTCTTTAATGCAGCATTGGGTGGAAGCCCAATACTGTGGCAACACTTGTTCTGGTTCTTCGGACATCCAGAGGTTTATATACTTGTATTACCTGCAATGGGTCTAGTTTCAGAAATATTACCTAGAATGGCTGGTAGACCCATTTATGGCTATAAAATGGTTGCATTATCATCAATGGCAATAGCATTCTTTAGCGCATTTAGTGTTTGGATGCATCACATGTTTACTGCTATTGCTAATGATACTATAAGAATATTAGCAGGTTCAGTTACCTTAGCAATTGCAGTTCCTTCTGGAGTAAAAGTCTTCAATTGGACTGCTACGTTATATGATGCAAGGATAAGGGTTACTGCACCATTCTTGCTAGCACTTTCATTTGTTATTCTATTCTTACTCGGTGGAATAACTGGCGTATTCTTCCCGTTAATACCCCTAGATTATGCCCTAAATGGTACATACTTTGTAGTTGGTCACTTTCACTATGTAGTTTTTGCAATACTAGCAGCATTATTAGCAGGTGTAGTTTATTACTTCCCATATTTAACTGGTAAGAAGTATGATGAAGAAATTGCTAAGAGCGGATCAATACTATTATTGGCTGGCTCTTTAATGCTAGCTACTGCAATGTCTATTGCTGGAGTTTTAGGTTTACCTAGGAGATATGCCCAAGATCCTTCAATAATATATCAACCATTCCAGTTTATGGCAAATGTTGGAGGAATAATGATAGGAATAGGACTTATAATGCTCTTTGGTGCATTAATATACGCTTGGATAAGAGGGCCTAGGGTAACTAGTACTGATCCTTGGGAGGTAGAGCCATTAGGAATGCCAGACTTCTATATAAAGCCAATAGCATTACCGTTATCTTTAGGAAAATCAATAGATGGTGCTCATGAAGAACATTATCACGGCTTTCCGTATTACTCTGTTCTGGGAATGTTTATGGTATTTGTCCCATTAGGGTTCCAGGCCTTCTTCTTAGGAATGCTACCATTAGGATTTGCGTTCTTATTATCCTTCATGGGTGTAGGAGTAGCCTGGCTTTACTCGCAGTGGTTTAGAGGAATTACTACAATGCCGCCCAAGATGTTTGACGGTGCAGGTTTACCTAATCATGATCCGAATGGTAATGTATCTGGTTTGTTAACGATAAGAGATACGAGAACTGCAGTATTATTATTCATTGTTGCCGAGATATTCTTATTCGGGTCATTCATAGGAGGTTACTTATTCGTAGCAAGTCCTCTAACTAATCCAATAGCTTACACACTTGCAAAGCCACCAACTGAAATTGAATACTTCCCGCTACCAACTATAATGAGTGCGATATTGATTTCGAGCTCCATCCCTGCACATTTTGCATATGAAGCTATGAAGCGTGGTAATGTAAGGTTATTTAAGACTCTTGGAATACTGACTTCTGCAATGGGTCTAACATTCTTATTAGGGCAAGTCTATGAATTCACTCATGTCATTCACTTTACTCCACAAGCTAATGCTTTTGCTGCATTCTTCTATTCTACTGTTAATCTACACGCATTCCACGTTATAATGGGACTAGTAATATGGGCTGTAGTACTAGCTAGAGCTTTTAAAGGAGTTTATCCATACGGCGGATCGGTTGCTGCAAGCTATTATTGGCACTTTGTAGATGCTGTGTGGGTAGTAGTATTTAGTACGTTCTATTTACATCTATTCGTATAAAAAATGAAATTAAAAGTTATAAAGGTAATAATTTTTTTATTCTTATCCTTCTTATTATTTCTCCTTCTTGGAAGTACAAATTTAGTTACATCAACTATTGAGAGTTTTCTTTTTTGGTTTCCTATTTTGCTCATATTATATAATTATATTTTAACTTTTTATTATAAATCTAAAGATATAAAGGTTTTTATTATAGTATTTATAACATATTTTATTGTACATGAAGCAATTTTTGGGTTATATACAAGCTTTGCAACTGGGTTTAATCTTCCAGCATTCTCATTAATTCTGGTTAGCTTTTCTTATTCTCAACCCTTTACTGCCATCAATTACCCTTTTGTTGTAACATCGAGTCCTTCTATAATTGTTTTTGTACATGGTGTAGAATTCTCTTTTACACCTCTAAGTATAATTTATGGAGTTATTTTAGCGAGTTTTATAGGCTATTCAGTTTCAGGACTTGTTTATTTAAGGAAATTTAGAAGTCTCACTTACTTTATTCCTATAACTTCTTTATCTATAGTCTCAGCTTCAAGTTGTTGCCTTACTTTACCTTCGTTAGTTGCAATTATGCTCTTTTCATCTAATTTAGAATTATTTGGAATATTAGCTAATTTTTTAGGCTCATGGATAGGATTTGTTATTAGTTATTATCTCTTACCATTAATTTCAATATTTGCTTTATACTTAATTTCTAGATCAATAAGAAGGGTTAGTGAGAAATGCAAGTTAGATTAAGGAGTTATGATTTAATTTCAATTATATTATTAATTATAACAATAAATCCATTCACAGAGGATTTAGGTTTTAAAAATGTAATACCTTACATGCTATCCCATTATTCCTTATTTACAGCAGGTGCATTATTAGGCTATAAAAGAAGGTTGGGGATTTTAAATCCAACATTCTCGATAGTCTTTTCGAGTTCTATGATAATTCTTCTCCATTATCCTATCATCTTTTACCTTGGGGGAACAAATATTTATTTTAGGATATTAGATAATTTACTCCTCATATTCTCTGGTTACCTTATTGGTTCAATAGTGGATTTGATTTCTTCAATTCTAAAATTTTCTTTATTGGGTTTATGGATGCTAGGTGATACTTATCTATCAATACTCTTTATGGCATTTCCTGAGCCTTATGTTAGATATCCCTATACTGCAGACCAATATTATACTTTAGGGATAATAATGTTTGTCATAATGAATTCTGTTGCAGTTTATTTAATTATACTTTATTTCAATAAACTATTTTCAAGTGAGAAATGAATAAGAGAGAAAGTTGTTTGGTTATAATAAAGAAAGGAGATGATGGTATTGTATTCATAAAGAAGCTTACTGGACTTGGTGCTGGTCTAATTAACTTCCCTGGCGGTAAGGTTGAGAGTAATGAAACTCCAGAAGAGTGTGCAATGAGAGAGGTTAGAGAAGAAATCGGAATCAGATTAGATAATTTAGAAAATATTGCAAAAATATTTTTCGTTCTAGATGACGGTTCTGAGGAAATAATGTATGTTTTTCTTTCAAGTTCATTTTCAGGGGAGTTGCGTGGCTCTAGAGAAGCTGAGCCGATAATTCTAAAGGATCCACCGTATGATAAGATGTGGCCCTGTGATAGGGTATGGTTACCATTAGTTTTAGAAGGTTTTAAAGTAGAGTGTAAATTTTTCTTTTCAAAGGATTGGAGTGAGTATAATGGTGGATATTGCTTACTCAAGTAATGAATTCTCAATAAGAGGTAATGAAATGTTTAATCTACTAGGTGCGTTATGCTTTCCGTTATATTCCTCATAATAGTGCGGGATTTTTAGTTGGTTAAGTTTTTTATGAAATATTTTCACTCCTATATTTATATTATACTCGTCCTTGCTTCCTGCATCTATATATATCATTTTTAACCTTCTAAGGTTGTTAAATTCCTCTATAGGCCTCCTTAATGGATCCTTTCTTATCCAATTTTCCCATACTTCATTATTGATTCCTCCAGTATCCATTTCAAATGGGAGTTCGATTTCTTCTGATTTCGAGTAAAATGCAGAAAGTCCAATTATCATCATTGTAATCATTTCTCTCTTGCTTTTCTCCTCCTTTGACCAGAAGTAATTTATATACTCCTTAACATCTTTCACCTTTCTTAACTCTTTATAGGCAATAGGTAAAATGGGTAAGTAAATGTATTCGAAATATACATCTGGTGAGTGTACGGCAATAGCTTTTATATCATAACCTTTCATTGCTATATTTAATGCCCCAAAGCCCCCAGAAGACCTTCCAATTATTCCTATTCTATCAGTCTTGTAGACTTCTTTTAAGAATGGGATAAGTTCTTTTACTAAGAATGATTCATAAAGCCCTACAGCCTTGCTATCGAGGTACTGATTTCCCCCTAATTTGGTCATCGTATCGGGAAGAACTATTATCGAATTTTTCATCTTTTTCTCTGCAATAAGTTTCTTAACTCTATCTATTATATTAAGATGAGTTATCGTATAGTTTAATAAACTTATACTTGAGGAGAAATAACCGCTTAGGTATATAATTACCGGTTTACTAATCGGCTTCTCTTCTATCTCTATAGCTATAATTTTTCTCTGATGTGGGTCATTGAATGGATTATCCTTAAGTATTTCACTTTCGAAATATATTTGTCTCAAGTTCACATAATAACCTAATAAGGTTGTGGTAAAAATGTTAGAGTCTTTAATAATAATAATTATTATTGCAGTATCCTTGGGCTTAATATTAGCTAGATTAGGTATTAATCCAGTTCTTGCTTACTTTACTGCAGGTACTATAGGATCTTACATAAATGTTTCTTTTCAAGGTTCAATCTTTGACCTCGCAAGAACATTAGCTATTAATGTCTTAGCATTTGAGATAGGTGTTTCATTTGATAGAAGAACTCTAGATAAATATTTTTTAAGAGGATTATTTATATTATTAATTGAAATTATATTTTCATTGAATATAGGTTTAATAATAGGCTCCATACTCGGTCTGGATCTTTTAAAGTCTTTCCTTCTTTCATTAATTGGTGTGAATACGAGTACTGCGTTAGTTTATAAATTCTCTGAGGGTAGGATAGATGAAGAGGATAGGAAACTTATGGTAGCAGTAACTTCACTTGAAGATATAGTTGTATTTTTAGGAATTTTAATAATCTTATCAACAAGTACAATTTCTATTGAATCTATTTTGAGTATAGGATTATCGTCTCTAGCAATAGTTGTTCTAGGATTTATCATATCCAGAATTTTAATAAAGCCCTCAACTAAGTATACTGATGATTTAATAATATTAGCATCTGTAGGTAGTATAATAATTTTTAATTTAATCAGCAATCAAATTTCATTTCCCGCAACCTTTGGCTCCCTATTATTAGGATTTTCCACATCAATAGCATTAGAAGATACATCAAGAGTATTATATATACTTAGGCCTTTAAGAGACTTTATGCTAATATTCTTTTTCATATATGCTGGTTCTCTCATAAAAATTGATAATACTATTTTACTATCTTTACCAATTGCATTTATTCTCGTAATAAACAAATTTTTTGCATTTAGTTTTGGTTCATGGTTAAGTGGAATAGATTTCGTTAGGGCATTTAGGAATGGGGTTTATATGACTTCTATTAGCGAAATAGGAATTATAATTTCCTTACTTGCTATTGAAAGAGGAATTGATATAGGAATAGTTTACCCAATTGCACTATTAACTACCACTATTGGAGTTTTTACAACTTCTTTGCTTTTAAGGAATGAAAATTCAATTTTAAAATTTATTTTGAAATTTGAGAATAAAGTTCCTAAGATTAATAAATTATTAAGAACCTCTTTTATTATTACTACTAATTACTCTAATAATAGAAGTATAAAGATTTCGAGAATATTTCAATTAATACTCGCCATAATATCAATAATTTCAGCTGGCATAGTCTCGTTACAAATAACGTATCAAAACTCACCTACGCTCTTTCCCTTCATAGCACCTTTTATAGGTGTTAGTATTCCCTTGATAATATTACCTTTAGTATATGAAATTTATAGGAGTATTAGGAATGAAAGAAATAAAATGTTCGTACTCTTTGTAATTCTGTTACTTTATACCTATACAATACTTATAGTAGAGGATATAGTTTTTAGATATTATAGGCCTATTAGTTACACAGAATATATAATATTATTCTCCGCAGTAATTCTTGCTGTCTTATTTTATAGGAGACTGGTTAGATTAGGTAGGGAAATAGGAAGGATCTTTAGCTCTTCTTAATTAATATATATCTCTCATTATTTAATTTCTTTATTTTATAATCAAAATCTTTAGGTACTAGATAGATTTCACCATCTTCTGCCTCAACTTTTTGTGCTATACCAATATGATAAGAGAAAGCAGCTAGAACGCAAAGCACTGCATCAAATTCATCTTTTATATTCGTAAATTCCCTCCAATTTAGGCCTAAGTTCTTAGCAGAGGAGGTGGGATGGGTTTCTATAACTTTTATTTCTCTTGAAATTCTAATTGCCCTCTCAACCAAACTCTTCATAAACGAAGGAGGCAAAACTCTATAACCTTTTCTAATCATTTCAATATCAACTTTCCTAAATCCGTTTGAAAGTAGGAGCGGAGAATCTATTGCACTTAATGCATTTCTACACTCATTAATAATCTCCTCATCACTCATTAACTTCTTTACACTAATTATTCCATCCTCATTCATTACCGCGACGTAAGTTAAACGCTTTACTGCTAGATCAATCCCACAGTAAATAATTTAATCGTCCCCCATATACGATTCTCATGAAACCTCCTATTATAGTAATTAATTATAAAGTATATGAGAATTCCTTTGGAAGAGTAGGAATAGAAATTGCTAAGGGAATTGATAAATTAAGTAAGGAATACGGTATTGATATTATAGTTGCAGTGCCTGCTACAATGATAAATAGGATAGCAGCTGAGGTAGAGAATATTTCCGTATATTCTCAACATGTAGATTCTAATCCCCTAGGAGCTTATACCGGTTCTATTCCACCAGAGCTAATAAAGGAAGCAGGAGCTAAAGGATCTCTTATAAATCATAGTGAAAAGAGGATTCTGTTAAATGATCTGCCCGAATTACTAGTTAGAATGAAGGGCTTGGGACTAGAAAGTATAGTTTGTGTTGATAATTATAGCTTAGTTTATCCTATAGGACTGTTAAGTCCTAACGCAATACTGATTGAACCACCAGAATTAATAGGCACCGGAAAGGCTGTTTCGAAGGTTAAGCCAGAAGTGATTACTAATGCAGTAAGGGAGATTAAAAAGGTGAGTGGGGTTTATCTGATAGCAGGAGCTGGTATAACTAATGAAGAGGATGTATATATAAGCATTAAACTAGGTGCAGATGGTGTTGGGGCTGCTAGTGCAGTAATGAAGTCAAGTAGCCCTATTTCTGTAGTTGAAGGCTTCATTAGGGGAGCATTAAGAGCAATGGGTAAGAGTTAATAATAAGATTCTACAGTAAATTTTATCTTATATCTACCCTCAACTATATCATTTATACTTTGTAGTGAAATATAAATTTCTCTACCTTGGAAATTATACGCTACATATTCTCCTTTTCTAGGAGGCTCAGTTAAATATTTCTTCTGAAAGACAATTGTGTTGACTATTTCATCTATAGAAATATTACCTAATAAGTATAATATATTATCAAACTCCTTTCTTGGCTCCAATCCGCCTTCCAGTATTATCGTTATTGATTTATCTTGCTTCGCTAGAAAATTTTTTTAATTTTCAGTTAATTTTAAGAATATAAATAAATAAACTGCATCAGTATATCTTATTCTAGAAATTTTCTTACCCTCGATATAGTCTAAAATAGATTTAAAATAATTATTTTTAAGAACTTTTTTGTAATATTTTTCCCATTTATTTATAAACTGGTAGTCTACTGCTAGTGAAAATACATGAGGGTAGGAGTTCGCTATATACTCTGCCGTTGTAGCATATTTACTATACTCAGCTAGTGAAACTTCCTTTTTATCATTTACTAAGAATATTAAACTACCAATATTTTTTAGTTTTAAATTATAAACTTCAGTATCTAATTTTTCGGATAAGATTATTAAAAGAGATTTAGAAAATTTTTGAATAAATTCTTTATTAATTAAAAAAAGTAATTCTTTATTCGCGCGGTTCTGTATAGTATCAAATTCTTCTCTAAGATAGGTAGTTTCTATCGTGTTAAAGTCAAAGGCCCCTAACATTCAGTTTTAATTTCTTTTAACTAATATTAAAAGTATCTCTAATATTATGAGGGATGATAGATCTGATTTTTAGATAAAAATATTTAATTTCTTTTCTTATATTAGTTTATTGAAAGTAAAGTATTACGATATACTTTTTAAACTCCTTATACTATAATTATATTATGAGCCAACTTCTTACAAAATTCGTTTCAAGGCCTATTCATGTTATCAAAGAGAATGACGATTTAGTATTCGCAGCTAAAGAAATGAGGGAACATGGAATAGGTTCACTTTTGGTAATAAATGATGAGGGAAAAGTTGTAGGAATAATTACTGAGAGGGATTTAGTTAGGGCTTTCTCTGATGGAAAATTTAATGCTAAGGTAAAGGATTATATGACTAGGGATGTAAAGGGTATTAAAGAAGACGCAGGAGTCTACGATGCGGTAGAGGTAATGTTAGTAAACGGATTTAGGCACTTACCAGTTCTTTCTTCTGACGGCAAAGAAGTTAAGGGTATTATTTCTATAAGGGATCTAGTTAAGGCAATAACTGAGCTTCATTATATGCAATTTGGAAAGGAAATGACATCAATTAAATCATCTGGAGTAGTATGCCCAGTATGTGGATTAGAGATAGACGAATACGGATATTGTGGATGTGGTACTGGATCAAGTTAGCATATTCTATTTAGTTCCTCAACTACCTTTTCAATAGTTAATCTCTTTAATGGATCTTTCTCCACCATTTTCGATATTATGTAATATAGCTTACTCTTCTTAATTCTCTCCAGGTTTGCTTTAGGATCAAATTCCTCCCAGGCCTTCTTGACAACTTCGATATCTTTAGAAGTAAAAGCGTTTTCAAATATATTAATTAAATTAGGCGTATTAAGATAAGATCTAGTTAGTAGCGTGTATGCTGTAGAGCCTAGTGAGTATACGTCCATATATTTTTTAGCTCCCGTAGAAGGAATTCCCTTATAAATCTTTATAGCCTCAATTATCTGCTCCCCTGATGCATAATGTGGTGTCGCAAAGTAATACTTCTCCCCCTCCTTAACTGTAGAACCAAAGTCTCCTAACTTTACCCTCCTTCTCCCGGACTTTAAGTCAGAGAGAAGTTCAAATGGCGATGATGGGATCTTAGAATTAAAGAATATATTTTGCGGTTTTATATCTAGGTGAACATAACCTTCTCCATGTAGGATAAAGATTCCATGAGCTATATTTTTTATGATGTTACAAACTATGTCATCCCAATAATTAGAATAGAAGAATTGATCATTCTTAATTAAATCATATGCAGTGCCACCTTCCATGTATTCCATTATTATTGCAGGAGGGTTCTCAATGTATCTTGCTAGATTATTCTCGACAATTGATTGCTTTAGGATGTCCCTATTATAGTGAACTTCGTATACCCCAACAAGATACTTTTCAGAACCCTCTTTCAGTGTTAGGATACTTACATTACTAATCTCTCTAGCAATATCATCAATACTATACTTATCAAGTAATTTCAATACCTTTATTGCAGCTTGTCTATTCTCTTTTACCCCCTTTAATACATATCCTGTCCCGCCAATTCCAATTACTTCAACTATTCTATAACCATAAAGTTCCTTTCCTACCCATATTTTCGGGTCTAAACCCTCTGATTGTGTCTTATCAGTAACGAAAATTCTATACTCAGAATATATTAGCCCATTCTTTCCTTTAACTATTATCTTATACTCTCCGCTCTCTCTTAGTCTGTACTTTGCTGACTTCACGTTGTCTCTATTTTTTAATTTTAATCTCTCTATCGTTTTATTAGGTGTAATAATTTCAAGGAATGCGTCTTTAATTTCAACTTTTCTTCCACTTGGATCTAGGGTATTTACGACGATTTCAATCTCGTTTCCATTAGATAAATTCCCTTTAGTAATCACATTAACTGTAAATTTTTGAGTTAAATTATTTTGTTTTAATTTTTCTCTTTTTATTCTTATTAAACTTATTCTCAATATTATTACAGACAATATCCCTTCTATCATTGTTAATATATATATTGGATAAAAAAGGTTGATTATAGTAGAAAAATCAGGAAAGCTAACTTGCTCCTTAAATCCACTATTTATAATTTTTAATATAGTTAGAGAAATAAAAAGCGATATATATGCTGAAATTGTAGATGGCGAGAAAGGGCTAGGCATAGATGAAACTTTTGAGATGCCGAGTATGATGAGGTTTATTACTATTATTGAAGTACCAAGTGCTAGGGCTAGTATTAGTGAGGAGAAGTAGCTAGTAGGATCGTTAGAGTAGTTATATATTTGTGGGGAAACTAATACTAATGTCGGTAAGTAATATGAGGCAAGTATTAAAAGTAACGAACCCTTATTGATCGCTGAAATTAGTGATGCTGATATGGATAATATTAAAATTATTAACAATAGGCTAACTGAGAATTGAAGTTGAAACCCAATATAAATTAAATAAATATAAATAATAGGGAAAAAGAGCAATAGAGAGGCTAGGAATTTAATTCTCATACTCTGCACTAAATCTATTAATAAAGAAATAGGGGTAATGAATAGTGGTGAGGCATTGAATATCTTTACACCTTCTTGAGGAAATATAAAAGCAATTTCCCTAACGTAAAGTATACTTACTATAGCAAGCACTACTGCAACTAATATTCTCCTTTTCACACTACGTTAATAATCTCTGCGAACATATAAAAATACTCTGCTAGGTTCTTCATCTTCTTAATCTTAAGAATGAAATTTATCAAATTCTTCTTGGGCTTTCTCAAAAACCTTCTCGATTTCAGCTAACTGAATCTCTGCCTCTTTTCTCCTTATAATTACTGTATCTCCTTTCAATGAAGCTTCATCAATCCTTGCTATAATTTTAAGCTTCCTTTCTTCATCTTGTATAATATCTATTAACTTATTAAGCTCTTCATCTAACTCTCTTGTTTCTTTTAAGTATTCAAGTAGTGGTACTGGGTCGTCAGATGCAGAATATACTCCATAAAGTGCTAGAATAGATTTTGCAATGTTATCTAATGCCTCTAGGCATCTAACGCATACGTGATAATAATCCCCGTCTTCTAATGCTATCTTAGCCTCTTTAATATTCCTAAAAGCCCTTACCAGAAATTCTGAGGCTAAAGAGCTGTTATTCATAACTCTTTAACCTCACCCTTCCTTATTTTCCCAAAATCCAATAAATACTCTCCTTTATAATTTATAATGTGTAAACTGGTCTTTGCTATTGCATTAGACACTACATTATTTTTTTGGAACAATATTTTACCGTTAAGGATAATATAGAGTACGAAGGGAATATTATAACTTAATTCCTCTTCCTCGAGTATAATTGCATAAATTTTGGGCGATTGCCTAAATTTTTCTAAATAATTTTTAAAAATATATGTTTTTTTAAGTTTATTATAAAAATAATTAAAGATTATTCCTCTATTTGCTAGTGAAATTTTTCTAACATTTTTTAATAATAATAATAAATATATTGTCCTTTCGTCCTCGATATAAATAACGACCCCATTTAGTTTTTCTCTATAATGGTCAGCTATATCAAATAAAAGGCTCTCTACGACCCGTAGTAATTCTTCCATGCTAAGTAATATTTAAGAGGGTTTTAAAGTAATGCGGGGGGTGGGATTTGAACCCACGCAGGCCTACGCCAACGGGGCTCTCATCTATAGATCCTGAGCCCGTCCCCTTTGACCTAGCTCGGGCACCCCCGCAATATATATTACTTTTCTACCAGACTTAAAAAGAAAGACTGTAACTATTTTTGAATAACTTTTAACTACTTTTAATCACTTCTCATTAAATCTTTTATTACGGGCGTGTTTATATATAATATATATATATAATAACATCTCTCTTAGTATTTTATACTAATGAATTTCCTACTGATAACGGACTCAACTCACTATGTTCTGGGAGTGACAGACCTAAGTTTGCGGCTGTAGGAATAAACGGTTAGAAATATAAATGGAGAATAACTAAATAATAGCCGATTAGGGATGAGTCTTTAGTGAGTATACGATAAGTAAGAGGGAATTAAAGGTATTAATAAAAGAACTGAAAAAGTGGAAGGCACCGGCTACTGTTTTATTATCATTATATATCCCACCAGGAAGGCCAATTTCTGATGTAGTATCGCTATTACGACAAGAAGCTTCTATAGCTCAAAATATAAAGTTAAAGAGGACTAGAGATGCCGTAGAATCTGCAATAACTTCAGCAATAGAGAGGCTGTTACAGATACCTAAGACCCCGCCCAATGGTCTAGTGTTATTTTGTGGTGAAAACTTTGAGAATGAAGAATTCAAGTGTTATGTCTTTTCGCCTCCAGAGCCAGTTAATATCTTCTTTTATAGGACTGATAAGCAGTTTCACACTGAGTTCTTAGAGGATATGATTGAAGAAAGTGATGTTTATGGCCTAATTATTGTGGAGAGGGACCAAGCTACTATTGGAATATTAAAAGGGACGAGAATTCAAGTTTTAGACGAGTTTGAGGGTTTTGTGCCGGGGAAGCATACTATGGGCGGTCAGAGTCAGAGGAGAATGGAAAGGATAATTGAGGAAATGTATAAGAATTTCTTAAAAGAGGTCGGCGAGAAGGTTAATGAATACCTATTGCCCTATCTAGAGTCTAAGAAGCTTAAGGGAATTCTATTAGGAGGCCCGGGCTATGCAAAGGAGGATTTTTATGAGGGGGATTTCATGGACTATAGGCTTAAGAATTTAGTTCTAAAACCGTTATTTGATGTTCCATATCAAGGGGAAGCTGGGTTAAGAGAGCTAGTTAGCCGTGCATCAGATATACTTTCTAAGCATAAGTATATAGAAGTTCAGAAGGTGCTAGAAGATATAAAGTACAATTTAGCTAAGGATACTGGGCTAGTAATTTATGGGATTGACCTTATAAAGAAGGCTTTAGATATGGGTGCTGTAGAATTCTTGATTATTTATGATGAGGAGAGCATGGAAGAGTTGATAAAGATGGCGGAGAATAGGGGTACTAAAGTGTATATAATCGGAGAGGAGTTACCAGAAGGCGAATGGATTAAAAAAACCTTTGGAGGTGCTATTGGAAAATTAAGGTACAAGTTATTCTAGAGTATTTTTCTTCTTTTCATCTCTTCTATAATTTTATCTAATGGTATTGGTGGCTTTGAGCCGTAACTCTCTATATAAATTCTCTCCAATTCGTTAATAGGTAATAATTTCTTGCTCTCATCTAGAATTTTCTTTACTAAGTTTATTTCATCTTCCCAGTAATTCCAAGGATACATAAACCATGCCCATTCCTCTTCGACTCTCGCATAGAAGTCGGGCCAGAATTTAGTTACTGGTTTTATTACTTGCATCGTAGCTGTTTTTATCTCCTCTGGTGAGAAGTTCTCTTCTACAAACCTTTTAGCTACTTCTAAACTATCTCCCGTATCCGCTATATCGTCTATTATTAATATTTTTTTCCCATTCAAATTTAATTTATAAGGGTATTTTATTCTCGCAACCCTCTCGGCTTCTGCGGTCTGTATCCAATGCTCAACTTTTATACAAACCATGTCTATTATCCCTAATCTATCAGCAACTATTCTAGCTGGTACTAAACCTCCTCGAGCTATAGGAATTATAATATCTGGTAAGAAATTCCTTCCTACTATTTCTGCTAAACTTGTAGACCACTCTACTATATTTTCCCATGTAACTACCCTAACTGGTATTTTGGGCAAGCACTTCCCTAATACATCTCGACTTCTCCCTTATCAACTTTATGGTTTTATATATTTCGACTTCTTACCATTATTTAAGATGATAGAATACAAAGAAAAAGTCCCAATAGGTATAATTGGAGGATCTGGAATATATGATCCAGAGATTTTTAGTGATGTAAAGCAGTTAAAGGTTTATACACCCTATGGAGAGCCAAGCGACTTCGTATTCTTAGGCACAGTAGCAGGGAAGAAGGTAGCATTTTTACCTAGGCATGGTAGGGGTCATAGAATTCCACCCCATAAGATTAACTATAGGGCGAATATATGGGCTATGAGAGAATTAGGAGTCAAATGGCTAATCTCAGTTTCTGCAGTAGGAAGCTTAAGGTTAGAATATAAGCCAGGAGATTTTGTAGTCCCAGATCAATTTATCGATATGACAAAGGGTAGGGAATACACTTTCTTCGATGGTCCTACTGTTGCACATGTTAGTATGGCTGATCCATTCTGTGAGGATTTAAGGAGTATTATAATAGATTCTGCTAAGTCCTTATCTATTCCCATTCATACATCTGGTACATATATATGTATTGAAGGACCTAGATTTTCAACTAGGGCAGAGAGTAGAATTTGGAAAGAAGTATTTAAGGCTGATATTATTGGTATGACACTTGTTCCAGAAATAAATTTAGCTTGTGAGGCGCAGATGTGTTATGCAAATATTGCAATGATTACGGATTATGATGTATGGGCTGAACATCCAGTTACTGCTGAAGAAGTGGAAAGGGTAATGAAGAACAATATTGCTAAAGTTAAATTATTATTAGTAGAGATAATAAAAAGATTACCAGAGAAGCCAGACGAAAGGAAGTGTTCTTGTTGCAACTCCCTAAAAACAGCTCTGATTTAATAAAGTCAATAAAGATAACAGAAGTTCAGATACCCCTAGATATATCATTTATACTATACTCTAGAGAGGGTATATTACCAGCCTATACTCTATACAGAGTATTGCCCTTGATTAATAGTAATACGGTTCACATAATTGAACTTTATGAAGGGCTGTTTTCTTTATTGCCTTATCTAGAAGTGAAGGGAAATATTTTTTTATTTTCAAACGATCTTAATGAGATAAAAGAATTTATTGATACTAATTGGGCTTTAGAGCAGAGCTCGATAATATTTTCTTGCAGTGAGATAAAGGGTATAAAGGGCAAGGTGATAGTGAACAGTTTTAACGAACCTCTTTGTGAGATAAATATTTCTTTATCAATCTTATTTTCTCTAGCGAGGTCTTCACAAAATCCGAGGCTAATCCGATTAAGAGAAGAAATAAGTAACTTATCAGATTTAGAAGAATGGATTATTAGTAAGTTAAATAATTTTTCAATATCTAATAATACAGAAATAGTTCTTTCACCGATCTTTAAGCCTGCAGAGATCTTTATTGATTCGATTATAGGATTAAAAGTTTCTAGCCTAGATAGGGAACCTAAGCAAGATGAACTGATTATCGTGTATACTACCGCAGAATCGACTTTAGTTAGGAGGTATGAAATGAGAGCTTTAAAGAGGGGTAAGAAGTTTAAAGAGTTTCTATTAGATGTTGACCCGATTTTAGCACCAGTTTATTTAATAATTTTGATATCATATGCTAAATTAGCGGGAGGATTTAATTGGACTTCATGACGTTTTGGTTGCATAGTAAGAAGGAAATTGACATTGCGGTTTCTAAATTTTTAGAGAGTATAAACGAGTGGGAAATCTTAGAAGTTAGTAAGTATATTTTGAAGGATGGTAAGAGGTTTAGAAGTAGTTTATTATTGTACTTTACTGAAGCCTTAGGGGGTTCAGTAAACCATTCGATGCCAGCAGCATTAGCTGTTGAAATCCTCCACTCTACTTCGCTAGCGTTAGATGATATTGTAGATTATGATTTAGTAAGAAGAAATAAGCCAGCAGCATGGGTTTTGTTTGGTAACAGAAAGGTTATATACATCACAAATTATCTAGTACCTAAGGCTCTAGAGATAATTTCTAGTTATGATGAAGAAGCTTTAAAACTCAGTATTCTACTATGGAGAGATACTGCAGTAGGTGCATTAAAAGAACTTTTTGGTAAACCGGAGGAGTACTTAAACGTTATTGAACTAAAGACAGGTAGTCTATTTAAGCTATCTACGATGTTAAGTGCATTTACGTCAGGGAATAAGAAATTGGTGAAGCAAATGTTGGAGATAGGGAAGCATCTGGGGATAATTTATCAGTTAGTTGATGATTATATAGACATTGTAAGGTATGAGAGTAGGGAAATACAAGAACTTACTGGCACTGCAAAACAGCTTTATGATTTTAAGGGCAATTTGTATAGAGAATATCTTCATGAAGTTATAGATAGGGAGAAGATGGAGTATGCTAACTTGTTAAAAAAGATTCCAATTAAGAACGAATTTGAAAAACATGCCTATCATGTGCCAGATTTTTTAATAAACGGTCTTCTTGCAGAGGCTAAGATAGAAAAATTATAAGTCATAGTTTTCGAGGATTGATTAATGGGTATAAAGACTGCAGTGATCCACGAGTCTCCAAAAATCACGGAATCTTCGAAGCAGTTATTAATAGAGATGAAAGCGAAAGGATTTGAAGCATATTATATTAGACCATCAAGGCTAACGTGTTCTATAGATAAGGATAGTATAGCATTATACTATGGCTCTAAACGAATTAATATTGATGGTGGCATCATAAGGAATTTAGGCTTTATATCATCAACGGAGCAGTTAATAAAGAGAATAGATGTATTAATTGAAATGAAAGAACAAGGCTCTGTCCTAATTAACGACCCGAAGAACATGTTGTTAGCTAGGGATAAATTCGCTAGCCTTATAAGGTTAAAAAAACACGGAATCCTAGTTCCAGAGACAACAATAGTTGAAAATCCTTTCGACGCGTTACAGATAGCAAAAAAATGGGGAGAAGTAGTCATAAAACCGTTAATTGGAAGCCTAGGTTTAGGCTCAGTTAAAGTTTCGGATCCAGATATTGCATTTAGGGTTGCAAAATCTATTCTCTCAGTAAATCAACCAGTATATATTCAGAAATATATTGCTAAGCCAGGGGATAGGGATATAAGAATTTTTGTAGTCGGCAATGAAGTAATTGGTTCAATATATAGGATAAACCCGAGCAATTGGAAAACTAATACTGCACAAGGTGCTATAGCTCAAATTTTAAGGCCAAATAAGGAGTTAGTTGAAATAGCAATAAAATCTTGCGAGGTTTTAGGGCTAGATTATGCAGGAATTGATATAATTGAAAGTAAGGAAGGATATATGGTTTTAGAAGTAAATGCAGCACCATTGTGGAAAGGATTAATGTCAGCTACTGGGGTTAATCCTGCAAAATATATAATAGAACTTTTAGTCAGTAGAATAAAAAGATGAGGAATATCAAACCGTCTGAAAGATGAGGAGGAGCTCTCGCACTGATTAAAGAGTTATTGTCTTATTCTCCTTCAACGTTCTTAGTACGACCATAGTGTAAGTTGAAGTTACGCCGTCTAAGTTTCCTATAACGTCTAAAACTTTAGCTAATTCTTCCTTACTCCCTACCCTTACCTTAATTAAGGAATAATATTCTCCAGTCACATCATAGACCTCTTGAACCTCTTTGATTTCCGTAATTACTTTTAGAACCTTCTCATACTTTTTAGGATCAGCCTTTATTAACACATAAGCTAGTACGTTCATTCCTATTTTATCAGGGTCTATGTCTACGTAAAATCCTCTTATTACCCCAGCTTCTTTTAACCTCTTTATCCTTATATGTATTGTTGACTCACTTAAGTTAAGCATCTTTGCTATCTTGGAGAAAGGTGTCCTTGCATCTGTTTGTAATATATTTAGTATCTTTCTATCAACATCATCTAGATAATATACTCCCAATTATCACTCGCCCAAATATATTTATTAAATCAGATATATCAAATTCACCCATTGCTAACTTAAGTATTAGCCTTGGGTCAGTCTTAAGTAGTATTTCTGAAAGTCTCTTAATTCCATTAGGACTCTTCTTAGCTATCTGAATTATCTTAGCATGAACTTGCAAAGTCCAATACAATTTACTCCTTCTAAATAATTCGGAGAATTGCTTTCCAGAAACTATTGCATCTGCCATAATCTTTGATGATAAAATAGATGGTCTTATTCCTTCTCCCGTTATCGCATAGACAGCTCCTAATGCTTCTCCCACATAATTACCATTCATAAGCCTCTCCTCTATAATTCCCGTGTCTGAGACCCTAGCGCCGTGAAAATATAGTATTCGTCCTCTGACTAACTTTTTATCAAGTAAGTTCTTAAGAAAATCTACTTCAGCCCATCCGCCTATACCTATTTTAGCCCCTTTTCTATCGGGGAATATCCAACCATATCCTAAAAGATTACTAAAAAAGTAAAAATCAACCGTTTCTGGCTCTTGATTATAATCCGTTAGGTATTGTATTGCTGGAATTGTGTGTGAAGAGGAAAGGGAATAGTGACCATTTGCAATAATTATTCTTTCTGCTTCTATTTTTTCATTATTTAGAAAATATTCTTTATTTCGTAGTATTACTCTAGAATTATACCTAATATTAACCTTTTCTGCTAGCTTTTCGAGGAATAACGGTTTATCTATTATGTATCCAAGCTTCTCATTATAAGAAATATCATAAACTAATTCTCCATCTAAAAATATTCTAAATCTTTTTATCTCTGTAATTATACTCTCTTTAGGGATATCAATAAAGTTTTCTAATCCTCTCAATAAACCCCAAGCACAAGGCTTTAGTCCCGGCCTATTTAATCCTTCATAAACAGTGACATCTAGTCCTTTATACCCCCTCAAAAAATACGCTAATGAGATCCCTGCAGGACCCCCACCAATTATAGCTATCCTCACTTTCTATTCACCTGTTGCCTTATGTATACTAAAAATAGCACTGCAATTACGAGAGTTCCAGAGTATATGACTAGTTGTTGATAAAAGTTAGGGAAAAGTCTCCCTATTAATGCACCAATTAATATTATAATAACGAAAGTAAAATATCCTTTATTTATGAAAAAGACCTTTTTATTGAATAGGTTTCTTATAAAACTCTTTAAAACTAATATTAAATTAAATAGAAATGGAATAATTTCAATTAATCCAGCTATTGATATGAGTCTAGGATTAGCAGGTAAGACTAAGAAAACTCCAAGTGTTATGCCCAGGGTAAACACTGTAGAAAAGTAAAGAGTTATAATTGCTGATCTTAAATCTATCCAAGGTCTATATCGATAGAAAAGGTAAAGAAGAATTCCTAGGCAAATCATAGATGTTGGTAAAAACGCTGTAAAAGAATTAATAGCTGCTGGCACTAACGGTGTTAAGAGTACTATCGTTAGAAGCCCTATTTGAAGTTTATTCATAAGATAAGTGAATATTAAGGGATTAAAAGAATATGTAAAAGTGATGAAGTATAAGAAACCAATAATTTTGGTTCACGGTGGTGCAGGAGAATGGAAAAAAGAAGATGAGGAGAGGGCTAAAGCGGAAATATTTAAAGCATTAAAAGGCGGTTTTGAGGCATTTAGAAAAGGCTCAGCGATAGAAGCTGTAATAGAAGCGATATCAATCATGGAAGATTCTGGATTCTTTAACGCTGGAGTAGGGAGTGTTAAGAATTCTATAGGTGAAGTTGAAATGGATGCTGGGATAATGCATGGAAATTCCTATTCTGTTGGTGCAGTAGCTGTTTGTAGGGTACGAAATCCTATTAAGTTAGCTTATGAAGTATTAAGACAAGGAAGGCATGTAATAATGGCAGGAATAAAAAGGGAGGAAATAAGTTGTAAGGGTGAAGTAGAAGAGGGTAGTAATACTGTCGGTGCAGTAGCGTTAGACGAAGAAGGGAATTTAGTAGCAGGAACCAGTACTGGTGGAGTTAAAGGTAAACTTCCAGGAAGGATAGGTGATTCTCCAATTCCGGGGGCTGGATTTTACGCAACTCAAAATGTTGCAGTCTCGTCTACGGGGATAGGTGAGGTAATATTAAAAATATTGCCTGCTAAGGAGGTGGATATACTCGTTAGTATGGGTTACGATATTAAATCAGCGTTAAATGCAGTAGTTATGAAGGTTACGAGGATTTTTGGAAGTGGAAATATCGGGATGATAGGAATTGACAGATTTGGGAATATTGGAGCTGCATACAATACTATTGGAATGGCTCGCGGGGTTATGGATAAAGATAATGTTAAAATATACATATTTGAGGGTGAGTTCTAGTGAAGTATCTAGTAATGAGTAATATAAGATTTCCAGAACCTCATATAGAAAGTGTGCTTTCTAGTATTATAAAGAGGGAAGAACCAGAAGTAATAATACTTAATGGTGATACTACACAATGTTATTGGGATTATGAGTGTCCTAGAGTAATTGATGTAATTTATGTCATTAGGAGTATAGCACCCTGGGCTCAAATAGTTTATATTCAAGGTGATATGGATCCCCATGCAATAAAGTGTATTATGGCAGAGCCTAGATATAGGGAAGAAATAATTGCAACTACAATGTATATAGCAGAATCCCCTTCTGGAAAATTCTATATTATCCATGGATATCAAGGTGATATAGATCAACTTAGGAAGAGTATGAATGTAGGTCCTTGGGATTGGTTAGTTATTGGTCAATATAAGAGGTTAGAAGTTGATAAGTTAGCTAGAGTAATTTATACTGGCGGTATTACTAGGGAGTTTCCACAAGAAGTTAGAGGATATTTAGTAATAACAGAGTCTAATTTTTACTTAAGGCAATTTAGGAGCTGAAAGGAAAGATAAAATTTGATAACTCCTCATCAACTTTTATACTATATACTTCATTCTTCAATTCCTTCAAGCTATTCCGCTTCGAGTCCCATACCTTAATTCCGTTAATGTACACTGCAAGCTCTTTTCCCCTAGTAAATATAATGTCAGTAACTAAAGGAATTCTCCTTAACGTTTTGTAAATCATCGGTAAATTTTCATCAATTTTATCATAAATTATCTGTGCTATCATATTTATTCATATCGCTTCACATACTAAATGCTCTATCTTAATAATAATAGTATTATCCCCACTCAAGCGAAAAAGCTAATACTAACTTATATAGAAGTAGAGAATATGGAAAATCTAAGGCCAGTAGGTGCTATTATTAATGTTAAGGAGGAAGAATTAGGTAATTATTTTAGGAAGGTATTTAAAGATGCAAAGATTCTTGGATCAAAAAAATTATATTTATTTATAATTACTGACAAAAATTTTTCTGAAGTAGTAAAGTACTCGAGGGAGGCAATTTTAGATAACATAGAATTAGGAATTGAAATAATCATTGTAAATAAAGAGAATTTAAATAAAATTGAAAAAATAATTTTAGAAAAAAGAATTGAAAAAATAATAATATATTGCTCAGAAGAGCATAGATACCTAACTAGGAAATTAGTAGATAGTCTTCCTAACCAAATTTTAGCAATGATAGCTAGGGATTATTGTAAATAGGATTTTTATAAGAGAAGGAATTAAGAATATTTAAGGTGGTTCTCATAGAATTAAGCTATGATGTTCTCATAGTAGGAGGAGGATTTGCAGGAGCATCAGCTGCATGGCATTTAGCAGGTAAAGGATTAAGGGTATTACTAATTGATAGTAAACCTTGGGGGAGAATAGGAGATAAACCATGCGGTGATGCAATAAGTAAAGGACATTTTGATGATTTAGGAATGCCATACCCAAGTGGGATTGAGTTAGAACAAAAGATTAGCGGAATTAAGTTGTATAGCCCAGACATGGAGACTGTTTGGCTCGTAACTGGAGAGGGATTTGAAATTAATGCACCTGCATATACTCAGAGGATATTGAGAGAAGCACAATCCAAAGGCGTTGAAATTATGGATCTTACAACTGCAATGAAACCAATATTTGAGAACGGCTTTGTTAAGGGTGCTGTAATATTTGATAGAAGGAAGAATGTAACTATAACAGTAAAATCAAAAGTTTTAGTCGACGCTACAGGCTATTCAATGAGCGTAAGAAGCAAATTACCATCAGAAATTCCAGTTTCTGAGCCACTCGATGAGAAGGACTCTGATATTGCTTATAGGGAAGTAGTATACACAAAAGATGATATTGAAGAACCCCAATATCTAAAAATATTCATAGACCAATTTACTTCTCCAGGGGGTTATTGGTGGTATTTCCCCAAAGGTAAGGATAAGGTAAATATTGGTTTAGGCATCCAGGCTGGAATGGGCTACCCTAGCATACATACATTTTACGAGAAATATTATACCATATATGGGCCGGATATTGATAGGGGAAAACTAATAGTTAAGGGAGGTGCATTAGTACCCACTAGGAGGCCAATTTCCACACTAGTTTGGAATGGAATAGCAGTAGCAGGTGACTCTGCATTTACAGTTAATCCAGTACACGGTGGTGGTAAAGGCTCTGCTATGATCTCCGGTTATTGCATTGCTAAAGCTATACTTAAGGCTTTCGAAAGCGGTGACTTTTCTGCAGATGGGCTATGGGAGGCCAATGAATGTTACATTGAAAAATATGGTGCAAAGCAGGCCGGGCTAGACTTATTTAGGAGATTTTTACAAAAGCTCTCTAATGATGAGATAAATTATGGAATGAGAAAGAGAATTATTAAAGAGGAGGATTTAGTTGTTGTGAGTAGTCAAGGTGACCTTCACCTATCAGTAGCTGAAAAGGCTATGAGAATAATTGCAGGACTAGGTAAGCCATCACTTCTCTTCAAATTAAAGACTGTTGCAGAGTACATGGCTAGGATAAAAGCTCATTATAAGAACTATCCTAAGTCTTCTAAAGAATTAATGAGATGGAAAATGGAGACTGATAACATCATAGAGGAATTCTCAAGGTCATTATAATTATCATGAATAGTATGGGGCATAAGAAAGGTATCCAAAACGTTTTTAATACATACTTCCCTACATTTTCTAACCCGTGGACAAAAACCGAAACGATCGAACCTAAGACCTTTACTCCCTTAACTTCAACTGGGTAGAATTCTACGTTAACTGGTTTCAACTCGTTTAGTGCCCTTCTTATCATTTCTCTAACTTTCATTATAATTTCCTCGTTATAAGTTGCTGGAGTATAAAGATAGCCGAATGAAATCCCAGTGCAACTATGATCGTCCGGAGTTACTAGTATTGTATAATCGACTAAGTCTTTAGTCTCTTTCTTTATCGAATAGTATAATTCTGGATTTGCATTATTAGCATAGATATAAACTATCCCAACTTTCCTCTCACCATCACCCAAAATTAATACCCTTATCCTCTTATTACAGTATCCAGCATAATCCCTATTTAGAAAATCTTCTGCGTACCCTAACAACAACTTATTTTCAGTACTTTGAATATTTATTGATGATGATAATAATTTTTTTAACTCAGCCTTCAATTCCTTTATTTCGTCCACATTAATATCCTTTTCTTTTGATAGGGAATGCGTGTCTATTACATAGATGTTACTTTTTCTAGCTAGTTCCCACAATCCTTGGGGTAAGTCATCTATTCCTCCGTTCTCTCTTTCAATAAACGAGATTAAAGCCTTATCAAAGACTAGGGAAGTAACAGTAAAGTTTGATATTCTCTGTATTTTTATAGAGTATAATCTCAAATATGTCGGTTTTGAGATATTAAGCTTGTCCACGATCTCGGATATTATCCTTTTAGACTCCCTCCTTGACGGTAAATCCAGTTCATGGCTGCCCGGACCATGAAATACCATTGCACCTTTAACCTTATCCTCTATATCGTAAATGAACATAGAGCTCCCAATTCTACCAAATATTCCAAAATGGATCTTAGGAATAATGATTGGTAAATCACCAAACTTGAATACTCCAACATGAATAGACGTAGTATAGGACAATCTTTCAAGGAAATGCTCTAAAGGGTTTTCATCCTTATGTAGTATTTCCCTTAGAAACGGCCTAGCTATTTGTAAAGAGGAAATGCCCACTGTCTTCTTACCCCTCCTGTTTATTAAGAGTAAGTAGAAGTAGCTGGTTAAAATTACGGTAAAAAGGTAAACTATATAGTAAGGGTAAGGATAAAGGATGACTAAAGAATCTGAGGGTAAGGAAGAGAGTAGGACTGCTCTTATCTCTGAATATTTAGTTAATAAGTTAAATGTATATAATGGTGTAAAGAATATTAATGCATATATTGCAAAGTTTAGTAGGTTAAATAACAAGCTAGCAGCTCCAGAAATTGTTATAAAGAATAGGCCAAGTTTTCTTCTATCTATAAATAGAAGAAAAATTATAGAAAAGTAAATAGCTTCTGCGAAAAACAGCCTTGAAAGGTTATTTTCTAAAAAAGTTAGAAAAATTATAAGTAAAGTTGTGAATATTAAGATTCGTTCATTTGGTAATTTAATTATATTAGAGTAATATCTGCGCACAACTTTTTCAGAATCCACGAAGATTATACTGAAGAGTAGGGTATAAACTTTGTTGGATGCATCTAAGCTAGGATTTAACAGGCTAATTAGAAGGAAGTATGAGGAATGTGAATTATATATAGCCTCTAAGGGCAATGATGAATACTTAATAATACTGTTCAAGGAGAATGAAGGAAAAGAAAGTGGTTATTACTACTTCAAAGTTATGAAGGCAGAAGCAATTGAATGGAATTGTACTTCTATACTATATTACCCTTATGGACTTTTCGGTTTTGCAAGATCCAAGGAAGAATTAATAAGTAAGATTAATGAAAAGATACAACGGCTATGAAGTTACTAGACTATGACCTTGTAATTAGCGATGTAGACGGTGTTGTAATAAGGGAAGATGAACCGATATGGAATAATATAAAGGCTCTGAGAAAATTCTTAGAGGCTGGGAAAAAAGTAATCTTCCTAACGAATAACTCAGGATTTGATAGGGTACTTTTAGCGAGGAAATTCAATTATTTAGGCTTGAACATTTCTTATAAAGATATAATTACAAGCGGGGTAGCCGCAATTGAATATATGAAAGAAAGGACTAACATAAAGACAGTCTATCCAGTCGGCGAGGAGGGGTTGATAGAGGAATTAAAAAGATCTGGATTTACAGTCTTTTCAACTGTAGAGGCTGAGGAGAAGGTGCCAGATGCCGTTGTTATAGGCCTAGATAGGCATTGTAACTATGATAAACTATCGGTTGCAATGAGATGTATCTTTAAGGGTTCTAAATTTATCGTAACGAATATGGATAGACTATGGCCATCTATGAACGGATTAAAGTTAGGTGCGGGAGCGTTAGCAAGTGCTATAATTTATGCGCTCAATAGGCAGCCAGACTTTATTGCGGGAAAACCGAACCCGTGGATAATTCAAGTAGCATTAAAGGCTGTAGGGATGGATAAAATTCCTAGTTCTATGAAGGTAATAATAGTTGGTGACCAGCTAGAAACTGATATAAAGATGGCTAAAGAGTTAGGGATAGACTCAGCCCTAGTACTAACCGGAATATCTACCCTAAAAGATCTAGAGAAAAACGCGATCAAGCCAACATATGTGGTCAAAGACCTATTAGAATTAATTTAGAATTATAGACAATAAATCTATTTAAGAGAACTAAAGGGATAAATATTAAAAATTGTTTTAATGATGCACTTACAAACGTTTTTAAATTTGTAACTTAATTTAGACTCATGGATAAATCTTCTTATGATGCAGTAGTTTTAGGAGCTGGATTAGCAGGACTAATGGCTGCTTATGAAATAGCAACTGCAGGATTTAAGGTTGCCGTTATTTCAAAAGTATTTCCAACTAGATCACATTCAGCTGCAGCCGAAGGAGGAATTGCGGCATACATTCCCGGAAATTCTGACCCTAATGACAGCCCAGAGCTAATGGCCTATGATACCGTTAAAGGCGGAGATTTCCTAGTGGATCAAGACGCTGCAGAGATAGTAGCGTATGAATCTGGAAACATAGCAATGCTAATGGAGAGATGGGGTGCGTTATTTACTAGGCAACCAGACGGTAGAATAGCATTAAGATATTTCGGCGGCCAAACTTATCCGAGGACTAGATTTGTCGGAGATAAAACTGGGATGGCATTACTACACACACTATTCGAAAGAGTTTCCGGTACTCAAAACGTAGACTTCTATCACGAATGGTTTGCCTTAGATCTAGTTAGGGACGAGAGCAGAATAAGGGGAGTTATTGCAATGAGAATGAAAGACATGGAACCGACTTTCTTTAAAGCTAGGGCAGTAGTGATAGCTACCGGAGGAATGGGTACTCTATATAGACATACTACCAACGGGTTAATTAATACTGGGGACGGATATGCAATGGCATTGAGGGCTAGAGTCCCAATTAAAGATCCAGAATTCGTCCAATTCCATCCTACAGCTCTGTATCCCAATGACGTCTTGATAAGTGAGGCAGCGAGGGGAGAGGGCGCTAGGCTAATAAATGCCAAGGGAGAAAGATTTATGATAAAATACGCTCCTAAAAAACTGGAACTAGCACCCAGAGATATAGTTTCTAGGGCAATAGTAACTGAGATAAGAGAAGGTAGAGGATTCCCCGGAGGCTATGTAGGCCTTGATTTAAGGCACTTAGGTGAAGAATATATTAAGAAAAGATTGAGCTTAGCAGTAGAGGTCGCAAAGAACTTTGCCGGTGTAGACGCATTTAACGAACCAATCCCAGTAAGGCCTGCACAACATTACTACATGGGCGGAATAGACGTTGAGACTGACGGTCACAATTCTGAGTTAATGGGGCTATTTGCGGCAGGTGAGGCAGCTTGTATCTCACTACACGGCGCAAATAGACTGGGCTCAAACGCACTTCTAGAAGGCTTAGTTTTTGGTAGAATAACTGGAAAGACTGTTGTTGAATTCTTAAAGAAGACTTCAGAACCCTCCAGCTCTGTAGAAAGTGAAGCTGAAAAAATAGTTGATAGCGCGTATAGTTTTGTAAAGAGCGAGAGCGGAGTACACTTTGGTGAGATTTTAGAGAAACTGAGGGACGTAATGTGGGACTATGTGGGAATATTTAGGGATGAATCCGGACTAAAAGAAGCATTAAGTAGAATTAATGAGCTGAAGGAAATGACAAAGAGAATGTATGTCACTGACAAAAGTAGAATCTATAATATGGAATTCTTTAACGCATTAGAACTCAGAAACATGCTAGATTTGGCTACAGTAATAGCTTATTCAGCCTTAATTAGAAAAGAATCTAGAGGTGCACATTATAGGACAGACTATCCCGAGAGGGACGATAATAATTGGTTAAAACATACTTTAGCATATTTAAGGGGGAATACGGTCGAAATAACTTATAAGCCGGTTAGGATCACTAAATGGAAGCCAGAAGCGAGGGTCTATTAATGGCAACAGCAGAAGAATTTGAGGTAATATTCAAGGTTAGGAGATATAGCCCAGAAAAGGGGGAATGGTGGCAGGAGTATAAGCTAACTTTAGATAAGTATGCGTCCGTACTAGAAGGGCTGAGGAAAATCAAGACTTCAATAGACCCTTCACTAGCTTATAGAGCATCATGCAGAATGGCGATATGTGGAAGTTGCGGGATGAGAATAAACGGTGAGCCTAGGCTAGCCTGTAAAACTAACGTTAAAGAGATAATTACACAGTTTGGTAGTAACACTATAACAATTGAGCCCATGGACTACTTTAAGGTAATTAAGGATCTGGTAGTAGACTGGGATGAATTCTATGATAGGATGTTTAAAGTAAAGCCCAGATTATACCCCGCACAGGAAGTTTTAGAAGGTAAGGCAGAGCATAGATTAAAGCCAGAAGACCAAGAGGTTCTGTGGAAGTTTGGGCAATGCATATGGTGTGGCCTTTGCGTTTCCGCTTGCCCAGCAATAAGGATTGATGAGAATTTCTTAGGCCCTGCAGCCCACGCTAAAGGATTTAGATTCCTAGCGGACCCGAGGGACACAATATTTGAGGAGAGGCTAAAGATTTTAATAGACAGCTCGTGGAGGTGCACTTATTGTTACCAATGTTACCATGTCTGCCCCAGAGATATTGAACCCGTGACTGCAATAAAGAAGACTAGACAGTATAGTAGGTACTTAAAAGAGAAGACCGAAGTAGTTACAACTGGAATAAAACATAGCGAAGCAATAGCCGAATCAATAAGGAATACTGGGATCCTTGAAGAGGCTAAAGTATATGTAAAAACTTATGGGTTATTAAGGACATTAACAGACATGGTCTATATACTAAAAGTTAAGGAACTAAACCAAGTATTGGTAAAGGAGAAGAAGGTAGAGAGAATAGATGAGATCAAAAAAATAATGGGTGAGGAGTAGTGAAAGTAGCATATTACCCGGGGTGTGCAACCCACGGATTATCGAAAGACGTAGATATTGCTACCAGAAAAATAGCAGAAGTATTAGGCTTAGAGTTAGTAGAAGTCCCGGACTGGAACTGTTGCGGTGGAGGGTTCCTAGACGAATACGACGAAATAGCACACACTGGGCTCAACTTAAGGAACTTAATTAAGGTAGAGGGCTTAGGGCTAGAAAAAATGGTCACGCCCTGTAGCGTCTGCTTACATAGCCATAGGCTAGCTGTTTATAAATATAACGAAGACGAGAGGTTAAGGAAGGAAGTTAACAGAAGACTAAAGTCGGCCTCGTTACAGTACTCCAACAAGGCAAAGGCTGAGCACATAGTATGGGTTTTATTGAGAGACATAGGAGTTGAGAACTTAAAGAAACACGTAAAGAAACCATTAACCGGGCTAAAAGTAGCTGCCTATTACGGCTGTCAGATGTTAAGGCCAGAGCAGATAATGGGCTTTGAGAAGGCATATAAGCCCAGCAGCCTAGAAAGGCTAATTGAAGTGACCGGCGCTACTCCGATCTCATTCCCTGAGGCTACCTCATGTTGTGGCTTCCCACTAATGGGAAGTAACCCTAAGGCAGGGCTAAAGATGGCTTACAATATTTTAAAGGCAGCAAAGGATAGGGGTGCAGATATATTAGTACACCCATGCTCCCTATGTCACTTACAAATGGACGCAACACAGTATAAAATAAAGGCAGAATTTAACATATCCTGGGTTCTTCCTGCAATCTACATAACCCAATTACTAGGAATAGCATTCGGGTTTACCCCAGAAGAGTTAGGATTAAGTAAATTATCCCAAGAAATCCTCAGAATAAAGGGTGTAATCTAATGATTGAGGACGAGATAGTAAAAGTATTAAAGGATTTAGGTGCGGAAGTAGGGAATTGGGTAAGCGTCTCCGAAAGGCCGGGTAGAAGACCATTTGGGAAAGAAGTAGAATACAAACTAGGGGATCTGTTCTGGGGAAAGGTTCATTTGAGGGATACTGGGGAAATATACGTTTTAGTCATAAATAAGGACGTATTTAACTGGAAGGACAGGACTAATGAACTAAAGGTTAAAGGAAATGTCGTAGATGCTGCAGGAGGGCTATTATGGCTAGAAGAAGAGAAGGTAGATGATCTAAAGATAGACCTAGATTTCATCAAATCCTACTTGTCCTCCTTAAAAGCTTCGCGAAAATAACATACTTTTTTAAATATATAGGGAAAGAGTTTTAACATCTAACTTCCACTAGAGGTTTCAAAAACTCTTTATAGAACTCATCATAATTCCTCCAATTAGAATAATGGAACTCGAAGGGAGTAAACTTACCCTTAAATACTGTTGTTGAGGTAATATACACGCTTACCTTAGCCTTCCACATAACGTCCCCTATATGGTCAGATACTATCAGGACGTCAATGTTGCTCAGTGAAGGGACATAGTTCCCCTTAATCACACTACCAAAAACTACCACCATTACGTCTGGTAAGATTCGCTTAAGAGCGATGCAGATCTCCTCAGCATATTTCCTCCAATTAATAAAGTACTCTACCCTCTCCATAGTTCCAATACCTTAAGGAATTCCCTAACGAGTTCGGCTAACTTCATCGTAATTTCCTTATCGTAGTAGCTAGGAAAATACCCAGTATATGCAAGCTTTCTTTAACAGCACTACTAATTCCTTATTCCTATTCCTCATCTCCACAAGTTGAGAGTTTCTGAGAAAGCTTATTAACTCATCTATATCATGAGTAAAGGGATAACTTCCCTTAGTCTCAAGAAGGGCGGCCTTAAGCGTCAATTGTAAGGACTGTTCTAGGTGAAACACTGCAAAGTCGTACCAGCCCTTCTCTTATCTGACATTGCTTCCTCGAAGAACCTTAATGCCCTATCTTTAAACGCGTCGATGATATCCTTCTTTGACATTGAATACACTTTTAGCCTTAAACTATTAAAACCACAACACTCACTTATCGGGAACTCACATTCTATGATCCCATGAAATTTCGTTAATATTAATCCAAGATAGATGATAAGGCAGAAAGTGTAACCGTGAATACCCTCTTTTAAAACTAGTGTCTACCGTGGTGTAATTTATGCTTACTTCTAACTACTTCTAATTCTGCCACGAGCACCTATATAAGAGGTATAGCATGTAGTACCTACATTAAAACGTCCACGTAAAGGTAATAATCATAATAATTAAGTAAAAAGCAGCTAAAAGTTATGCAAAGATATACTACAGTCTTCCGTAAAATGCTATCTAGAACATCCCTTATAGCAGTTTAAACTACTTGAAAAAATAGTTTTGGACTACCTCAAATTTTAACCTTTCATCCAAATTTTCATCTATCTCATAAAATCATTTTTAATTGTTATTTATTAAGCCTAAATCTGATCATATATTAGGGAACAATAAGTGGATCGTAATAATATTGTTAATAGTAGATTATTAGATCTACCTAAGAAATTCCTCGAATCATTAGCAAGCCCTTTCGTAGGTAGGGAGGAAGAGGCTAAGGTAATAACATTAGCTCTCCTCTCAAAAGAGCATGTAATATTAATCGGCGAGCCCGGTACCGCAAAATCAGCCCTAGCTAGGAGGGCAGCTGAACTACTCAACGCCAAATTCTTCATGTACCTACTCACAAAGTACACAGAGCCTGCAGAGCTTTTCGGTGCCCTAGACATAAACATGCTTAGGCAGGGAATTTATAAGAGGATTACAAAGGACAGGCTACCAGAGGCTGAAATAGCCTTCTTAGATGAAATATTCAATGCAAACTCAGCAATCCTCAACGCCCTACTGAGCCTACTAAACGAGAGGGTAATATACGATGGTTATAACATAATAAAGGTTCCCCTAAGAACCTTGATAAGTGCCAGTAATAGGGTTCCCGACGAGCCGGAACTAGAGGCACTATACGATAGGCTATTACTAAGGCATTACGCAAAGCCCGTAGGGGAGGAATTATGGAAGGACTTACTACAAGCGTCTTGGGACATAGAATTCACAAATAAGTGGGCTGTAAAGGAGCCTATAATGACAATAGGCGACATCGACGAGCTATACAGCTACCTAGGCAAAGTCGACCTTGAGGGGATTAAGAGTAAGCTTTTGAAGCTATATATAATGCTAGAAGAGAAGGGAATACACTTAACTGACAGAAGGAAAGGGAAGGCCCTCAAGATAATAGCAGCACATGCAGTACTAAACGGTAGGCTTAAGGCTGTAGAGGAGGATTTAATAGTATTAAAGTACATAGCACCCAAGGAAATCGATGACTTCGAAAAAGTCTCCGCACTACTCTCAGAGGAGCTGAAGACGCCATTAAAGTACCTAAAGGAGCTGACAGACATATACAACAATATAAAGGAGGCTAGTAAATACGTAGATGCAGCAAATGAAAACGACCCAAGGCTAATAGAACTAATAAGGAGCCTGAGGGCCACTAGGGACAGGGTTTTAGCTTTAGGAAATGAGAGCGGTGACGAAAAAGTGATCTCTTACTCTCAAGAAGTTATAAGCGAAATAGATAAATTGCTGGAAAAAGTAGCTAGAAAATTAGGATTTGGGCATAGGTGAGGTTAAAGAAATGCCCGGGTTTTTAAGAGGAATAGACTATGAAGACCCCCTGGTCAAATACAGAGGGGAAAGGATAGCTACGTCAATAAAGAAAATAACCGGAAAAGAACTCGGGATTGACCCCAACTTCCTAGTAGACGTATTTTACGTACACTACTTGCCCTTACCTATCCTAAATACGATGCCAGAAGACGAGAGGAAGAGCATAATGTATAGACTACTGAGCATGACTTTAGACTCAGAAATCGTAATGGAGAATAGGAGCTACTCTATAGCAAACTCAGCAGTAAGCATGGCCTTATCAGTAAGCTACGTCCAGCAGTTAATTGAAGAGCTTGAGAGGATAAGGAGGACTTCCCAGAGCCAAGAGGAAAGGGAAGCCGCTGAACAGCTAATAAACAGCCTACTTAAAGGTTCCAGCCCTAAACCTAAGAACGCTGAAGAAGAGCAGGTAATGAATAGAGTACTAAAGCAGGCCCACGAGAAGGCCTTGAGTAAGGCAGTAGAAGACTCAAACGCTGTGAGGAATATGCAGAAGATCGTAGGAGGGCAGGGGGCCGGGACTGGCTCAGTACTGACTTTCGAAGGGGAAATTACGGAAGTTTTAAGGCTGGCCAGAAATGCTGAGATAAAGAAAATATTAGAATTCCTAAGCGGGATACCAAAGCTAGGTGCCTTCACCAAGAAGAAGACAGTAAGGTTCTCCAAAGGAGAATACTTCGGGTACGAGAAGGGTTCAGACGTAGAGAGGATAGTACACTCCGAACTAGCACTGCCGGAAGACTACTTTTATGTAAAGTTGGCTGAGTCTGAGCTCTTACTATACCAAAAGCAGATAAAGGAAAGCATGGGGCCTATTTACTTGCTGTTAGATAAGTCAGGGAGTATGGACGGTGAGAAAATACTTTGGGCTAAGGCAGTCTCCCTAGCGTTATACAGTAGGGCTAGGAGGGAGAACAGGGACTTCTACCTAAGGTTCTTCGACAACATCCCGTACCCCTTAATAAAAGTCTTGAAGAACGCAAAGAGTAAAGACGTCATAAAGATGATTGAATACATCGGGAAAATAAGGGGAGGTGGAGGAACTGATATAAGTAGGTCTATAATAGCTGCTTGTGAAGACATCAAGGACGGGAACGTTAAGGGGGTCAGCGAGGTCATATTAATAACAGACGGTGAGGATAAGATAGCAGAGAGTACAGTCAGGAGGTCGTTGAAGGAGGCAAACGCAGTGTTAATTACTGTGATGGTGAGAGGAGATAATGCCGACTTGAGGAGGATATCAAATAGTTATTTAGTAGTACATAAGTTAGACCAACATGACTTATTAAAGGTAGTAGAGGCTTAGAATAGAGGTTTAGTTAGGACTTAAAGGCTTCTTCCACATTTCAACTAGTCCTTAATAGAGAAAAATTTCTAAATAATGAAAAAGAGTTTTAGTTCTCCTTATGACGGCTTTCACTATTTGCCATTTGTCTCTTCACTCGATCATGATCTAGTGCAGGGACTTAGCCCTTAACCACCTGCCTAGCTTAATAGCAGGCGAGTAATGGAACTCCTTTAGCTAAACTGCAGCTTGATCAGTTTTTACTATCTTCACTCTTTTGAGCATAGCTCACATTAGAATGAGGGATTATCTTTATTATATTATCAATAAGCAACAAATATAAACGCAAAAAAGATTCTGCACCTAAAAGCATAATGTATACATATGTAGTAATTATTCTTTAATATGTAATACTCAAATGGGTAAGACAGTGAGTAAAGACATGAAGAAAATCCTCTCTCTATCTATTGTATCTTTAATTCTTGCTTCAATATTATTAGGAGTAATACCATCAGCAATAATTTCAGTACCCTTACCACCTGCAGGCCAAGGTGTTAAAGTTATACCATTAGGAACACTATCAACTAATAACGGTAATTTCTTTACAATATTAGTAGTAATAAACGCGAGTAGCATAAACACTGCAGGATATTCTGCAGCAAACTTTGGTAGCGCAGTTGCCAATACACTATCTAGTACACAAATTACACTAACGATAACAGATACTAATGGTAATCCGATCACTACTACTTCACCTAACCCAGTAACTATACAGTTTACTACTTCAACACTTGTTGGTTACTTCTATAACGATTCTACAAACCCAAGGAATAAACTAATCTTCTTCCTGATATTCCTAAATAGTAATAATCCAACTTCTACATTAACTAATAATGGTCCAGTGTTAAGCGCTTTAGGGCTTCCTCCATCAGCTACCGTATATGATGAAAATGGAAATCAGATCACTTTAGCAACTGCATTATCCGGTGCTGGTGCAGGGCAAATGCAAGTTGTAGGTAATGGTCTATTATCTAGTACTCCTATTTGGATGAATTATCTTAGTAATCCTAATAATATAGTTAATTCGGGCTACGAATTATATGCTAAGGTTAATACTCAAGTTAGGGATGCAAGCGGTAATGTGGTAGCAACTTTATCTTCCTTAAATACATTAATTTTGGCACCATTCGTATTCTACATATTTAATCCAGTAAATGGGCAACAAGCAGGTGTAGGAAGAAGCTTATTAAATGTAACCGCAATAATTGGCTATGCGCTTGCAGCTGGTCAAAATCCAACTGATGTTTTATTCCAACTAACTTTCTCTGCACCAAACGTATTAATACCATTCTTACAGTTTGCAAATGTAACATCACTGAGTCCTTCTCAATTAACTAGTGGATCTCAAACCACGATCTTTGGTGGGACTGGATATATAGGGCCGGCTTTACCAGTATATGCACAAGATGGGATTACGAGTGGGTTATATCCAATAAGCGGTTTCTATTTACCTTCCACGATCAAAATAGGTGCAAATACTTATACGTTGCAGACTACAACATCACTAACAAATGACCTTTCCACTTCAGTAGCTGGTCCTGCTATCAATAATCCAGCTGCTGGAATCTATATATTACTAGTGAACTCCCAGAGTGTAGGTAGTTCCCAAACAATGACAATAACATTAGTTACTGATACCTCTGTAACATCACCTTATATATCTACTGCTCCTGGTACTACTCTTACAATATCTGGTGTAGGTTCTTATAAATATCTGGTAGTTCAGTATTCTGGTGCAGCAGGTACGATATATATCGCATTTCCAATAAAGTTAATTTCAACTTTACCTTCTGGAAATATAAGGTTAAGCTTAACTGCTGTTGCCTATGAGAGAATAGTCATGACACAAGTTGGTGGTAATTATACTGGCTTCCTAATGACTACTCCAAATACTCCATTATCAATTACTGGTCAAGCTCAAGGTAGTTATATTGAGACTTTAGCACAGTCTGGTACCTTCTTCACCTTAACAGCTACTGTAGGAATAGGTCCCTTTACGTCATCTTACTCTATGAAAATCTTAACGAATTCTACGACGATTCACTATAATAACTTTAGTATAATAGGTCTTACTCCAAAACTACCTAACTTAAATGGAGTTGTAGCAACAGTCTATCAGGAAGCTGTTAGATTAGAGGTAGATCCTAACTTACTTGGTCCACTATCGTTGTTAGTAATAGCGCCTTCTGCAATGCAGTTTAGTGGAACAACACTGAGTGAAATAACATTCGCAAGTGCTTCAAATCCGATATTAATAGCAGCCACTCCTTCTCAATTACCTTATACTGTAAATAATGCAAACTATCCAATAACCTTTACCTTATATGTGCCAAGTCCCCTCTCCTATGTTGCATTAGTGCAGTTAGGATTATGGAGTTTAACTACTGTAGTACAAGTAAAAGCATACTGGCTCGGTACTCATATCTCAGCACCACCGTATTCTTATAATGGTGGTAATGTAGAAGCTGCTATAAATACTCAATCGTTTAAAGCAATAATATCTCCACCTTCTCCATCACAACCAAATGTTCCAAACATATTAAGCTTATTATGCGGTAGTAGTCCTGCTACATTCTACTTTACCTCACCAGATGATGTGTTATATCCAGCTTCAGTTACTGGAAGTTACAATCCTAGTGTAGTAACGGTTACCTTCAATCCAACTACCCCTCTATTACCATCTAGTCTACAAGCTGTAGATATAACTACGCCAGGCCCAGGTAGTAATGATGTTACTTCAATCAATACCTTCTTACAAGGTACAGCAGTTCCATTCTCTGGAATTACCGTTAAAGTGATCTCTGGTAATAATGTAATAGCTAGTGCTTCAACTTCACCGGCAAGTCCCCCAGTTTATCCTGATCCATTCTCCTTCAGATACTCATTCCAGTTAAGTGTAGCATTAGGTACAACGACTTCGATATCTATTAAACCTAGTAATGTAATATCCGTAGCAATATCACCTTCACAGATTGCTAATGCCAAGATCCAGATAACGTTCACAACTAGTGACTATGCAGTATATTATGACTTTCCGAACCAAGTAAATGCTACTATAACTATACAATTACCACCAGCTACTGCACAGTTATTAATGCCTCCAGTAACAAGCCTAGCTAGCCCATACGTTAATATTACATACTATGAACCTTACCTATCCCAGCCATTAACGGTAATATTAATGAATGTGTTAGCAACTAACCAAGTACAGCTAGCGTTAGTTACTGGTGCGGGTAATATACCGGTAGGTAACTTAACTAAGATAACTGTAATATTACCAGGTAATGTTGTTAAAGTTATTCCACTTAACTCTACTAATATACAAGCATTATTTGGAAATGCAGGCTTAGAATGGCAAGAGACAAGTGCATGTACTGCACAGTATAGGACTTATTTGAATATAGAGCAACTAGCTAGCATTTTAGGTTTGCCCTCGATTTCAGCACTAAATGGCTCAATACTGAACGTAACGGTATATGATACAATTTCTGGTAAATATGTATGGAACATTACCAAATTATTGATATCTGGTGCAAAAGTGAATGCGCTAAGCAACGTTACAGTATTCCACGTATTAACTGCTAGATATATTGGTGCAATAGAAGGAGTACCAGTTGAAATTGCCTATCAGGTAGTTCAACAACCGTTTATTAACATAACGGTGCCAGATCTAGCAGGTTATTCGGCGTCTAGCTTACAAGTTGCTAGGATAGATATTTACGGCCAGCAGTATCCATCGGGCTCCCCGTATACGGTAAGTCTAGTGATTAATGCTACTGCAAGTAACGTCAAAGTCTATATAAATAATGCCTTAACTCAGACTGTCCCGATTAACGCAATCCCATCAATATCCGGTACTTATGGTTTATTCGTAGGTACACCAGTAACATTTAGTGTAGAACCTGGTAATATTAATGCACCGTTTGGTAAGCTGTACGTGAATATTGCAAACGCGAGCATATTACTAGGGAACTCATCATACTTCGTGAGGGCGCCTATACAGTCTATAAATGGTACTACAGTATTAGCGACATTCATGAGTAAGGTAGTAATGACAATGAAGGACTCTATTACTGGCTTAACATTCAATGTAACGCTGTATATCAAGCCGGTTCAGATAGCACCTATAAGGCTGTCAATAGTTGGTGAGCCAATTCCAATAACTGCTAGCGATGCCCAAAGGGTATTCTACTTCTATAATAAGAGTATAGTTCTAACTACAGTTGGTACTACGCAGTACATCAACTTACAGCTACTGAGTACAATAGACTATCCGTTCCCGTTCTATATAATGACTATTGTCTACCCAGGTAAGAACGTTAATCCATCCTCGTCAAAACCGTTACTAGTTAACTTCCAGACGGTTGTACCATCGCCAGTATTACCTGCGAACACTGTAGTTCAAGTACCAGTGCAGTTAGCTGGAACTACCCCATTAACAGTAGGCTACTACACTGTAGTATTCGTTGCAGTGCCTTATGCTAGTGTTTTAGCACCACCAATAAGTGACTTTCCGGCATTCTTGGTAGTAACTAATGTGCAAGTGGTTCAACCTTCATGATAAAAGGTAAGTTTTTTTATATTTTATTTCCTAAAGGGGGTGTGAGATTATGAATCTTCGTATATTTCTTGTTTCCTTAATTCTCCTCTCTTTAGTAGCCCCATTATTAATAACTAACTCAGCGTTTCAAGCAGGAAACCTAACTATAATAAATCCACCCAGTAATAACTTCGTTTATCATGATGGTGATAAGTTTAATATTACTGCCTTAACCCCATATGCCAATGCACCTGTACTAATATCGTTATTAACTCCTGCTAACAAAACATATCCATTCCCAGCACAGACTGATTCTAGTGGGAAATTAAGTGTAGTACTATTTACATGGAATTCAAGCGATCCCAGATTTCCGCCTGGGACTTATATAGTTTCAATTAATGTAGCACCACCCGACCAAACCCCTGTGGCAGGGTCATTTACCGTACAATTTGTTCCAGCAACTGCTACAATAAACGTTAAGGTTGTTAATCAACTCGGTTTACCATTACAAGGTGCTACTGTCACCATAGTAAATGCCTCTAATAATCAGGTTTTAACGACTCTGACTACGAATGCGCAGGGTTTAGCATCATATAGCTTTATCTTTATTACTGGTAAGACATATAGCTTTATAATAACTGCAACTTATCCAGGGTTATTATCTCAGACTCAGAGTCTAACTATATCTGCACCTGGTGTCTATAATGTAACCTTACAATTAATACCTCAAACATTACAGCTTATACTAAAGTCTATTACTGTAAGTTCTGTTGCAGTTCCATTCTCAGCTTTTGGTAACTTATATAGTACTTATTTAGCAATGGGTGTAAATGCGACATTAGTAGTACAGTTACTAAATAGTGGTAAACCCCAACCTGGTGCTAAGGTAAGCGCAGTGCTATCTACACCTTCTGGATCCCAGAGTTTGAGTGTTAAGGATAATGGTGATGGGACTTATACTATCTCCTTACAAGTACCCACGTTATCGAGCATGATATCAACATTACCACTAAATATCACTGCAAAGTATGGCTCTCTATCAACGAGTATCTTGGTAGTTATAGGTGCTTATCAAGATCTAACTTCTAAGATTAACCAGCTTACAAGTATAGTTGCTGGTTTAAATCAGACCTTAGTGCAGTTAAGGAGTTTAGTTCAATCATTAAATGCTACTATAGTTAGCCAGCAAAAAATTATAACAGCCCAGCAACAAACAATTTCAGCTTTACAGTCTTCGATAAGTGCATTAAATTCTTCATTAAATAGTTTAAGGACTACTGTTAATAGTCTACAAGCTACTGTGAGTAGTCTGAATAGCCAGATAAGCACTTTGCAGAGTTCTCTATCTAGTTCACTAACTCTAGTATATGTTGCATTAGGTCTTGCTATAGTAGCACTAATAATAGCAATAGTAGCATTAGTTCAGCTATTAAGGAAGGTAAAGTGATTACTTTTTTTAATTCCCTATTCATTTTTCGTTTCTTTTTTCCCTTCTCAAAGCGGTTCTATATAGTAAGTCTAAAATTACTAGTATAGCCTCAAACTCTTTTAAAGCCCATATTTTTGCGAAAAAGTAAAAGAGGATTTAGCCAATCATTACCTTTTTAAGAATTATAGTGAGGTAACAAGGACTTTTAGTATTAAATACGAATTGTCAAGTTTTTATTAGCTCTCTTACTGGAATAGCGTTAGCCTTCTTTATTAACTCTTTGTCCTCAGAAACTAAAGTAAGTCCATTCACCTCAGCAGAGTAAGCATATGAGGCATCATAGAAGGTCAAACCTTTCTGGACAGCAACTTTCATTACTTCTTCCATGGGAGGGTTCTCTAGTAATTTAAATTTCCTTAGTAGCTTCTGGAAGAGGACTGAGAGTGTTACCGGATCTTTGACTCTCCTACGGAAATAGTACTCCTTCCATATTGCGTTTCCGACTTCATAAAAAGTTAAGGGGAGTATGTAAGTCCTGCTCAAGTCTATTTTATCAATATGGATAAGGATCGGATATATGGCTGAAGCGTCCAAGAGGAACCCTTTACTTTTCATCTCTACTCTCCCTAACTACACTTACCCAGTCCTCCTCGCTTACATCCCTCATTAGTTCTTTAATCTTCATAGCAGTTTCCTTAAGGATCTCTTTTTCCTTCTCCCTTATTGCCCTCTCTAAGGCTTCTTCAATAATTTCCCTAATGTTGATCCCTAGCTCTTCTGCCCTTTTCTTCAACTCTCTTTTGACTCTTATACTTATGACGTCTGACATAATTATGTATACGATAATAACGTATATAAGCTTTCACCGATAGTATTGGGTATTTTGTTTATTTACTACGATTGAGGTTAAGGACTAGGAGGTATGGGTGAAAGTCCCTCTCCTCTATATGAGGGAATTCTGTCTACCCCCTAATTCCCCTCAAATGTGGTCCCGAATAAATGATGAGCACTCTGAGAGGGGAGACGTCGGATTTAGGACTCTGCTTATTCGTATCCTAAGTTTGCAAGTTCATTTATGTAACCTTCTATGAACTTCTTATTTATAGAGAACAATATCGATACTGCCATAATGGTCGCGGTTAATATAATTACGAGGTAAGTAGGCATCACTGATATTATTAGCCCTAATGATGCTATCAGTAACGTTACTATCAAAGGGTTAATTATTGTGGAGAGTGAAATGTAGACTGGCTGTTCTCCGCTAAATATCTTCTGGACGTTAGGATAGGAATACGGGATTATCCTTAGGTATAGTATGTAGGCTAAGAAGTTGATTGGAATCATTGCTATTGCGTAGTTACTTAGCCCATTTAGCCATAACGCTATTGCATAAGGGACTAGTAGTAGGGAAATTACAATACCCCTCAATAATATAACTTTGACGACATATCTATAGTCTTGAAAACCTAACCATAGCCTCTCCTCCCCTAAGAGGGATATTATAAAGAATCCTGAAATGAATATTAGTGGTGCAGTGAGGATTAAGTAGCCGATTAGTAGTCCCTTATAAGGTATGAAGTAAAGTAATAGTGAAGTTAATGCTGAAATTGTTAGTGCATCTCGCAACTTTACCCTTATTCTATAGGCCCCTGGGGAGCCCATAGAGGCTAGGGTTATTATGATAGAGAACGTAAGGAAATGGAAGTGTAGTGGTGTCCTTATTTTCGTAGGCTCTTCTCCTCCTCTCCTCTTCTTCTCTTCATTGTCTAAAACAGTTAAGGTGAAGTGTGTAGTATTTACTCTGAAGCCCTGAACTAGGAAAGTAACGAATAGTCCTAATGATTCTAAAAGGAATAGGCTAATACCCGTATTATTACCCTGCTGCTGTGTAAGTAGGTAAGTTACTGATAGTAGCCCAGAGATTGTTAGCCTTACTAGTAATTGGAACTTCTTTATGAAGAGTGTAGAGACCATACTTATCGAGGGGATCCCTATAGTAAAAGCTAGGGCAGTTACGACGTCGAGGGTCAATAGGTAAATGAAAGCTGAGATTAGGCTTAAGCCCATCATGGTCACTAGGAAAACTGCGTAATAGATTTTCCTAGGGCTTATAGGGAGTATAAAGAGGTAATCCACATCTGATTTCGAGATCTGTAAGGAGGCAATTCCGGAGAAGAATATTATCAAGTATACTATTTCACCACCGTTAATCCTCAGAAATTTTATAAAGAATAGTAATAATAAAATTATTGTTAAGTATAATATTAAATATATTTTACTAAATCTTGTCCTTATTATAAAAAGTAAGAGCCTTAGCATCAAGACCTACTAATAACTTTATAACTTACAAATTAGAGTTTTTACATATGAGTTTCAGTGTAGTCGGCTTCAAATTAAAGATGTGGGCTGCAGTGCTTGGAGTTCTACTCTTAGGCTTTGCATTAGCCTTAGGCGTAGCAGGCCTAGTGTTCGGCTTTAAGAATGCACCATATATGGTTACTGGAATCCTAATATTTCTAGCCTTTATGACCTTCTTCCAGTGGCTATTAGGGCCCTACTTAATAAACCTAATGTATAGGGCTGTCGAAGTAACCCCCCAAGACCCTCAATACGGTTGGCTATACGATTTAGTCAACGAGGTCGCAGCTTATAACAGAATTCCTTCGCCTAAGGTCTACATTGCGGATGTACCCTTCCCCAATGCCTTCGCTTATGGTAATTTTGTGGCAGGGAAGAGGGTCGCTGTAACTCTACCTGCCTTGAGGATAATGAACAAGGAAGAGCTAAAGGCGGTTTTAGGCCATGAGATAGGGCACTTAAGGCATAGGGACGTTGAGGTAATGATGGCAGTAAGCCTAATTCCGACTTTAATATACTGGCTGGGCTACTCGATAATGTGGGGCGGGATTTTAGGTAATGGTGGGAGGAACGGTAATAACTTTGCACTACTTTACTTAATAGGATTAGCCTTACTTGCAGTGAGCTTCTTATTCCAGCTCCTAGTGCTTTATATAAATAGGCTTAGGGAGTCCTATGCTGATATAAACTCCGTCCAGACTGTCCCTAATGCAGCTGAGAACTTACAGATGGCTCTAGCTAAGTTAGTTTTAGCAGTTGACCCTAATGCTGTAGAGAGGTATAAGAAGGGCTTAATCTCGATGCTCTTCTTTGTAACACCGGTAGAGGAGGTTCCAGATTATAAGGCTAGGGAATTAGTAGAGATTTGGAAAAACACTAAAGTCCCAGTATGGGCTGATTTATTTAGTACGCACCCACACCCCGCTAAGAGGATTCAGATGTTAGAGAAGTTAAAGCAGACTTACTTCATGTAAAATATAATGTTTTTTTATGATCAAAATGTTTTTATGCTAGGTCTTAATTCTTTAATATATGGTATCTATTGTTATAAAAAGAGATGGTAAAGAAGAGCCTTTCATAATAGAGAAGATAGTGGTTAGCATTCTTAAAGCAGGGGCACCAATAGATGTTGCTAGGAGGATTGCTAAGAAGGCCGAATGTAAGTTCATGGACGCTGAGAAAGTGACGGCAAAGGACTTAACTAAGTTTATCCTCACTGAGTTGAAGAGCGTTAATGAGGAGTACTACAGAAACTGGATAGTATTTGATAAAGCTATTAAGAAGAGGCTTACAGAAAAAGAATTAGAATGAGGAAGGAATCCGGGTATGGACTGAAAAATGAAGAAAGGCCCTCATACTGAGTCTAGGTATTTGTTTTTATTCCTAAAGCTATTCGACCTTGTAATTTTTTGCACCGTTCTCTTAGTCTTGCATTCTGTAACTGAGTTGAATACTTTTCCGTATTCAGTCCGGAAATAATGTCCTGACCTTTTCCACCCTGAAGGGCGAGGCTTGCCCCTTGTTTTGTCATTAAGCTACAAGTTCTGAGATTAACATTCTCTCCAATAAGACTAGTGCCATAGAATACCTAATTACATAATTAAGGGATTTGTAGTAGCGTAATCTTTTGAAATATACCTTTTTATTCCATTAGTAGTATTTTGAATGATGAGAAAGGTTACAGTAAAATTCGGCGTGGACGAGTTTTATGAGATTACTGAAGATGGGACAATAAAGAGGGCTATTTACGGCATTAGTTACTTAGGAAATTATGATATAGAGATAGTCGAAGAGATAAACCCTCAGGTAATAAGTAGGGCTTTAGAGAAAGGCTTCAAGGTCTTCGAGTGCAAGGATAGCAGGGAGCTTCCGGTATAAAAGCCTTTCCATCAAAAATCAAGCATAGTCCACACTACTTATGAAAAACAAGACTCTCCTTATCACTCGTCAGCATCAAAGGGCTTATTATAATACAGTACAGCCCAAGT
>JAWARQ010000002.1:0-232590 GCA_038893355.1 Sulfolobaceae archaeon | reverse complement strand
CAGGATCAGGAGGAAAGAAAAAACCCCTAGACCTCAAAAAAGAATTCAACTCATCAACAACAACACCAACACCAACATGAACAACCCAATTAACATCATCAAACTCAAAAAACCTAATAGAAGAAACATCAATAATTAGTCCTTTTCCAGCTAATGCGCCAGTTACACTAGTTCCTGCACCCCATGGAATAATAGGAACCTTATATTTTCTAGCTATCTTTACAGCCTTAACCACATCTTCAGTACTCTTCGCTATAACAACTGCTATTGGTTCTACCTTATAGCTTGCCATATCTTCTTTATACTTGTTATTGTCACCTATTGTTAAACCTTCTTTTTCTAATTCTTCTACAATCATATATATGAAAGAGGTTTAATCAAAAATAAATTTACATCTGTTTAAACTCTGCTTCTATTAATTTTGCCATTTCTTCTGCACAAGATTTTATATCTCCTAATAATTTCTCTTTAAGCTCTTTATAATCCTTGGCCTTATATAAATACCTTGGCCTTCCTGCTTTATTTCCTGATTCCTTTATTCTAGTAACTAACCCTAACTCTACTAATTTATTTAAACTTCTATTTATCGAAGCTTTCGATAATCTTAAATCATTTTCTAAATCTTCGGTACCTTTTGCTTCTCCTTTAGTTAACGCCATTAATACTTGTACATCAGTTTCTGAAAGACCATAACAGAACGAAAGTATATCAACTAGTCCTGCATCCTTACCAGATGGTAACTTAATTCTTACACCACTTGTAGAAACTTGGGATTGGGACATAGTTATTCACAAATAATAATTCAGTATCTGTTATATATATAATTTTTTCCTTAATGTTAATAGCCTACTGTAATACTAAAATGCAATAAGTATAAAGCAATATAAGTATAAAGCAATTTTTGTGATATATAGCTAGAAATGTATTTCAATATCAGCTTTAATGTATAAATTATATTATATTATATTCTTATAGAATTTAAACCTAAATAATTCCACTCAGTTTTAATTTTTGTAGGAAGAATTTTATCATTTAATAATGTAAAGAGATAATAACAATTTCGACAGAAGATTTATATTCTAGTAATGTGGTAATATAATAATAGAGATAATATGCCAATTGAAGAAATAGTAAAAGTATCTCGAAATTATCAAGTTACTATACCTGCGAAAATAAGGCAAAAATTTCAGATAAGAGAGGGGGATTTAGTAAAAGTAATTTTTGACGAAAACGAAAATGTTGTTAAAATTCAAGTGTTAAGAGAACCTTGGAGATAAAGTTATATTGTTTTTGAAAGTACTTAATATTCAATGACACTAATTGATGTTCATGCTCACATCGATTTAAAAGATTTTGATAGTGATAGAGAATTAGTAATTTCAAAATGTGATATAATTATAGTAAATGCGGGAGTTGATAAAAATAGTAATATTAAAACAATCGAATTGGCAAGAAAGTATAGGAATATAATTCCTGCTGTAGGTTTTCATCCTGAGTTTATTGAAAAAGCAGATAATGAAATTGACGATTGTATTAAGTTAGTAAAAGAAGCTAGGGCTATAAGTGAAGTAGGCTTAGATTACTACTGGATTAAAGATGAAAAATTAAGGAAAAAACAAAAAGAAGTACTTCATCAATTCTTGGAGGTAGCAGAAAAGACTAGAAAGCCAGTAATACTTCACAATAGAGGTAGTATTAGAGATTTAATTCAAATACTATCCTCATATAATGTTAAATTTGTAATCCATGCATATGAAGGAAGTATAAAAGATGCATTAAAAATAGTAGATATGAATGGATATATATCCTTTCCTCCAGTACTAATTAGAGACAAGTATAGGCTAGCGGTCGCAAAAGAAGTTAATATAGAAAATATACTTACAGAAACGGATTCTCCATTTCTAGGTCCAGAAAAGGGTAAAAGAAATGAGCCTTGTAATGTAATGCTAACTATTAAAAAACTGGCAGAAATAAAAAACATGGATTATAATGAAATAATAAATATAATAGAAAATAATTTTAAAAAATTATTTTGACTTTTTATCATAAACTAAACCTGCGTAGTAAACTATTATAAAGAATATTAACATTCCAAATAATGCTATTATGGTAAATGGTAAAGTGTATTCTCTTGCCGCATTACTCAATGTTATACTTATTAATTCCCATACTAATAACAATACTGCAAATAAATATCCTATTCCTAGTAACTTAAATAAATCTGCCATATTAATCACCCGTAACTAAAATTATACCCCATAAACCCATAATATACCCCTTCTGAATTCCATTAAACAAATTCGACATATTTGCAACATTATATACATAATACACTGGTTCTATCATTCCATAGATATAGGCAGGCGCTATTGCCTTAAATGAAATTTCCATTTCACTATCATAATTTACACTAAATTCCTTAACCTCAGTAATAGTACCATTCCACCATACTGCATATACTCCTAATCTAAGAGTTATAGGATTTGGTTCCCCGTTAGTATAGTTATATAAATAGTTATAATCATTATTTGGTCTCGGAATAAATATTTTTAACCTTACATCCGAATTTTTATTAACTACTATAGTAGGGCCTGGTATTGAATTATTAAAAATTCCATATTCATTACCTTTTAAATATATAATAGGTGAAGTAGTATTATAAACAAAAATTGGCGGATTATATGGATCACCATTTAATTGCCCATTATGTGCAGCCTGTGTAGTCTGAATATATTTAGATAATTCATTTAAGCTATAATATTGTCCATCTTGAGGCAACACTAAGATGCCTCCCACTTCATAAGCGTACCAGGGCCCACTATATTCTCCACCTAGGAAGGTATAGAATCCGGGAATGGATGGTACTGGCATTGATGCATATTGTTTAATTTGTGGTAAAATTTGTACATTAATTACTTTTGTATTAAATATTGGTACATATAAGTTATGGGTAACGTCATTAGAGATCATTGTTATGTTTAACCATGATCCGATCTTTGCTATTATAATATTATTATAGTAAGGTAGGCTTATATTATCTTTTATAACTTTTGATTCAATTAAACCAGTTTCATATACTTTAAAATAATATTGATTTGCGATAAGTTTGACATTTATCACTGGAACATTATTAGGAATTTGCGTAACAGAGGTCGGAACACCTCCTACGTCATTAAATATTGGACCTGCAGTTAAGATTACTAAAACTATTAATAGTACAAGAACAATAGCAAGCCAAATAAATTCAAGATCTTCATTCTTCATAACTCACACCCCCTTTACTAATCTAAGTGCAAAGTAAGTAATTAGAAATGCTCCAATTGTAAGCAAAATTATCCAAGTTATCTCTACACTAAAGAAAAGCACTAATATGCCAGAAATTAGTAGAATTACGCCTATCGCTAAAAATAATGAGTTAGTAGAAATACCCCTAAGTAAGCCCGGCGGTAGCTGAACTGGTTCAAGTGATAATGCCACTCTTTCTATAACTTTTCCAATTCCTAGTCCTTCTAACTTTACTGGTCTTCCTCTAAGTAGGGTAAATACTAAATTTATAAACCAGGATAAAGTAGAAATACTAGCTATAAATGCACCTATTGTTAACATAACTTCAGAATTTATCACTATAGGTATTCTAGGATAGATCTCTGTCCTTCTTAAAATTCCTATTAAGCCTAATTGATCAAAAAATACTACCATTATTCCTGCACCTATTATATAGCCCCAGAAATGAAACCATGCTAGGAAAGATGAGAACCAATTTCTCCCAGCAATTAGGGGTATCGTAAAGTATATTAGTGCCATTGCTGCTGGAACTATTCCAAAGAGGATCATAGTATGAAAATGGCCCACTACCCATAAAGTGTTATGGACTATAGCATCAAATGCTACTGTAGCATTAGAAATACCTGTTACACCCGCGCCTATTGATCCTGCAAAAGAAGTTACTGTAAAAGCAGAAATAATATTCCACCTTACTTTTGCACCTTTAGTAGTAGCCCATAAATTAAAAAATGTCAACATGGATGGTATAACTACACCATAAGTCATAACTTCTTGTAACAATTTTAAGGTAGGGTCTAGGTTAACCATATAAAGATGATGAATAGGTACTATTCCAGAAAAGAATAAATAAAGCCATGCGGAGATTCTCGCCATTTTTTCACTAAATAAAGGCCTATTAGATAGTGTTGGTATTAGTAAATAAAGAATACTCACTGCAGGAAGCCATAGCATATATACTATCGCGTGTCCAAAAATCCAGAATAATATTTGATTAGCTAGAGAATTAAAGCTTAAAATTCCATAAAAGGCGAGTATGTCCCAAATATTTGCTGCAAAAACTCCAGAATAACCTAATAAGAATAATAAAATATTTACAAAGAAGAATAGGATAGGTATTGGTAATTTTTCCTTAATTTGACTAGAGAAAAGATAATAATGGTATACTAACCATAACCCAACTAAATAAACGAAAACATCGTTAAGTAACCAACCTAAATAGAATAAAGGAGTTACAACATAGTTAGAAAATCCTGGCAATCCTAGTGGGGCTAAGTAATACCAAGACGTCGCTGGAAAGTAGTTATCAAAACCAGGACCGCTTATTAGTAATATAGGGCCTTCCATTAGCATCATGCCTAAATTAAGAAGTATGAATGCTATCTCTGGCACTTTTTTAAATTTGGGTTGAATTGGTAAAAGTTTGAAAGTAAAATATATAAAAACTGCAAATACTAATTGTTGTGCAAAACCAAATAACGTCCTTTCACCATGAAGAGTTACTGCAGCATAATATTCTTGTGGAGTTAAAGGCAATGTTGCAGAAAGACCCCATGAGGCTTCTTGAATTCTAATCATTAAACCGTCAATTACTCCAAGTATTCCCCATATTAATGACATTACTATCATTGCCATTGTTATTCTTGTAACCCAGTCCTTATCTAGCTGTAGTATATTATTAATAACATCCTTTAATGTCATTCTAATTCACTACTAAATATTCTTGAATAGTATGATAAAAACCTTCTTTCAAAAGTTTTTAAAATATGATATTAGCTGTGAAAACAAGATATACTGTTAAAAATTAAAAGGAATTGTCAAAAATAATAAACTTACTTTCTTCGTGCAGTAATTACTGTAAATTTCTCTTTTAGATATTCAGTAGCATCAATACCTACATCCCTACTATATTCTCTAACAATCGGCAAGAGTTCCTTAAACTCCTCTTCAGTTAATTCTCTATATTCATATCTAGGTATACCTATTTTCTCTTCAAATAATTTCATTGCAAATCTCTTAGCCTCTCCTTTAAGCTTATCCATAATATCAATATAGGACTTGTCTTTAAGTTCTTCAAATTCTTCTATTTCGAGATACCCTTCTAGTAACAATGCCCGAAGTAAATTTACTAACTCTAATTTATTCGGTTGAAGACCTATTCTAGATGGTGAAATCTTGCCCCTAATATATATTCTACCACCTACCATGCCAGTTCCTATATAATTACCTACTGGTTCACCTCTTATACCAATTCCTAATACTAATATTACACCACCAGCCATATATTCTCCTAGATAGTCGTCAACCATTCCTCCAATTATTAAATATGGTCTTTTATCTCTATATTCTCTCATTTGTATACCTACTCTGTTTCCTGCATTCCCACGAACAAAGATCTTACCATTTTGGAAAGTTTGAGCTAAGACATCTCTTGCATCCCCCATAATAACTATCTTACCTCCATGCATTGTATCTGCACAGTCATCTGCTACATTTCCATATACATAAAATTCATTTGATTCATTTAAATTAGCTAAAGCATTACCTACTACTCCATATAATACAATTCTCTTATTAGATATTCCCAGTCGTGGTAAATTAATACCTATAAATCTATGTCCCATTACTCCTGCTACTACTACCTCGTCCTTATACTTTAACATTTCTGCAATTTTAACATTTAATTCTTTATAACTCATATTTATTGCTAATATATCGTATTTTTCAGGAATAATTACAGCCGGTGAGGAAAAGGAGTTAACTTCCTCTTCACTCCTACCTAAACTTATAATTCCTCTTTTCATAGATGCAATGAAATAAGAACCGGGCTTTAATGTCCAAACCTTTGCATGAGGATTAATTTCTCTTATTTCATTCTCTTCACTAGCTATATAATAGTAATTATCATCTCTTCCAATTATAACTGGCCTAAACTTAGACCTATCTGCTATTCCTATTAAGTATAAATCGTCACCACTATCATATGCAATTATAGCAGTAAATGGACCATCGAGTCTGGCACCGCGATAAAAATATTCAACTTCCCTTTCTAGTATTTGAACTCTTTTAGAGGGATTTACAAGAATCTTTACAACCTCTTCTACACTTAGCCCTTCATTTATTAATTCTTCAAATAAGTAAGCTATTACCTCGCTATCAGTACCTACGAAACCACCCCAGCCCCTAGAACTTAAAAATTCCATATTAGCTCCGAAAGAACTAATATCACCGTTATGTACTATTGCTATATTAAATCCAGAAAATGGATGAGACCAGTAGGGAAAGTAGCCAGGAGAGTTTGTGGGTTGTCTAGTATGTGCTAACCATAAATCACCTTCCATATTTTCTATATTATATAATTTTGCAACATCAGAAGGATATCCTACTCCTTTAAAAACTTGTAAGGAAGAACCAATACTGTAAATTCTTCCTTTCATATTAATATTCCATAGAATTTCATTTATATTTCTAAATGATTTTCTTAATTTAATAATATCATCAGAATTAATATAAAATTTACAACTACAATAGTTATTATTTTGAAATTCTATTTCAAAATCTTTAACTCTTAAATCATATTCTTTTAAATATTCTAATAATTCTGATTTGTCACCAAAATAAAACATTTTTACAATATAATAATTTTTATTATCAAGATTAAATACAGCAAATCCTGCCCCTTTATCACTACCCCTATATCTTACCCTTTCAATAGCTCTGAGAACTTTATAACCAGGAATTTTCGGAGAGTTTTCTCTCCTAAGTATTCCTAAAATACCGCAACCAGATGGATGAATCATAAGGATCCAGCCACCTTAACTCTAATTCTGCTTCTTATTCTACTATTGAGGTTAACTGCCCTTAATAATTCTCTATTACCAGTAAGTGTGGATTGTAGACTGTATACCCCTGCAGCACCAGCTAATAATGCTATCTCCTTCTTAAATCCTGCTATTAAATTAAATGCTTTTTCTTTCAAATTAGTTTTTGATCCCTCACCTATTGCTATTTCTAGTATTTTAGATGACATTATAACTGCATCAGCACCTAAGGCAATCAATTTAAATACATCAGCAGAATCACGTATTTTAGATGACTTTGCTAAAATGTCATACCTATTTCTTATTCCGGCCTTCTTTAGCTCTGTATCAAGATCAGATATTACAACCTCTAAATCTTCTGAACCTATGTCTTCATCTATTATAACTCCAACAATTCCGTCAAATTCTGTAATCTCATCTAAATAGCTAAGATCTGAGGGAATAAGTAAGTAAGAGTCCCATTCTGGTCTTTTTGACCATTTAGCAATTCCCTTACCGTCTCTTGAGATAGTTATTTCACGATATGATTCTTCTGTAAATTCTGAAAATATCATCGTACTTAAGGCAAAGGAGGCCCATGAAATTGCCCTTCTATATTCTTCCTTGACATCACTTACATCAAATATTATAGGTAATGATATGTACAACTTCCCACCCTTCAGTAAAAAGCTAGTATCAATTTCTTCTCTATATGGATCTATAGAAGGCCTTGTAACCTGTGCACCATCTATCCTTAACCAATCAATAATTCTAGCAGGTTCCTCAACGTCAGGTGGTGCAATACTGCCCATACTGGTTATAACTGAATCTCCTTTATTAACTAATTCGTGCAAATAAACTTTCCTTCTTCTAGTCCATAATTCTCCTAGTTTAGGTGGAATTTCAACTACCTCTCCATCTATCCCTAAAACATCTAACGTATCCTTAGATAAACCTTTACCATATAATAAATCTCTTCTACCTTTAAGCTCATTTATATTCTTTAAACCTAAATTATCTAAAATATTGCTAAGTTCTAAAGTAAAACCTTTAACAAAATTATATAACATTCTTGTTGCAAAGTCTAGCTCTACTTCTCTAGTTCCATCAATCTTATTAGTAAGTGCGGTAGGGCAAGAACCAATATGACATTTATGAACCATAATACAACCCATTGCTATTAAGGCAGCAGTTCCTACACTTACAACATCTGCACCTAATGCTATAAGTTTAGCAGCATCCGTAGCACTTGAAACTCTTCCAGCTGCTATAATCGTAAAGTTATCTCTTAGTCCTTCTCTCTTTAGTATGCTATCAGCAGCAGCTACAGCTAATTCTATAGGTATTCCTACATTATCTCGCACTACAATAGGAGTTGCACCAGTACCTGCACCATGTCCATCTATAATTACACCGTCTGCACCCATTCTTGCAATTCCAGAAACGATATATGGAATGTAATTTGTTGCAGCAACCTTTACAAATACTGGTTTACCAGTTGCCTCTTTTAATGCTTCTATCCTTTGACCTAGATCCTCTATCGAGTAAATATCATGATGGGGTGCAGGAGAAATCGCATCGATCCCCACTGGTATTCTTCTTGTTAAAGAAATAGGTTCTGTAACCTTACTTCCAGGGAGATGGCCACCAATTCCTGGTTTTGCACCCTGACCTATTTTTATTACGACACCCATACCTTTCATTAGTACATTAATATCTATTCCGAATCTTGCAGAAGCCCACTGGATAAAAATTCTCTTATGTTTGCCTACTTCTGGATGTAATCCACCCTCACCGTTACCAGCTAGTATTTCAGCCATATCTGCTACCCTTGCAATAGCTATATTAGGATTTCCACTGAGTGCACCATAAGACATGTCTCCAAGATATAATGGGGAAGACATGTAAATTCCTGCTATTGTAGTAGAAGTACTAGCAGTTGGATTATCAGAGATTTTTATATCCCCATTAAGTTTGAATTGAATTCTATCTAGAATCCTTAACGAGTTTCTAACTTCAAAGATTTTATACGGCTTCCCAGTTAATGCTAGTTTTCTAATATGCTCTATTCTTTCTATATCCCAAAATTCTTTATCTGCCGATTTTGGTACTTGAAGATACTTGTTTATTATAAGCAATCTTATCTCGAAAAGTTGTGTAAAAGTAACTATATATTTGTTAATGGGAAAAATTATCGTAGATTATAGTTTATATATTGAACTTTTACATCGAAATTTATATTTATAAATTTCGACAGTTCGAACTATATAGCTCTATCTCTTAAACTACTATATATTAGTCGTTAAGAAATTAAAAAGAATGTATATTCTCAATCATCATATAATAAAAACCATTTATGAAACCTACATTACGTAAAAGACTCTTTAATTCAATTTCGGAAATCTCTCTCAATTCTTTTAATGAATTAGCTGGTATGAAAGGAGTATCCACAGTTATAGGTAGCATTATAATAATTCTAATTTTAATTTCTTCATTAGCTTTAGTATATATAATTATTAATAATCAAAATAACTTGCAGCAAGATGCAATAAATGAGATAAATAATGCCATGAATAAACCAATACTTAACGAGTTACTAATAAATGGAGAACCTTATATAATTTCTACTAAATCAACAATTTTATCTTACATAATTTACCCTAATAACTCTATTAAGAAGTTAGATATCCCTATACAATCTAGAATTCCTATTAAGGAGATTTTAGGGAATGCCTCATGGGCTATTTTAGTTACTAGAGATGGGTATTGGATAAATGTTACCAATATACAACAGCAAGGTAATCAAAACGATGCTTTACGATACTCTTTAGGTTTTAGTGATTTAAAATATTATGCACCAATCCCAGAGTCTAATATTTACTCATCCGTGTATTACTATGTTAGTAATAGTAAAACATACTTTGATTACATCTTTCAGGGTAAAATATATTACCCTGAAATGACTCCGCTCGGAATAAATAATATTACATTAGCTTTACCATACTATAATACGAGCATAATAATTTCCTCCCTCGGCTTACCGAGAACTCAAAGCACTCCTTCTTATTACATGGATGAACCATACATGCTGCTCTTAATTTTCCCAACTGGAAGGCTTAGTATTAATCCAAATCAACTTAATGTTTGGTATTCAAATCAGCAAGATTTTGGTTATGAAAAATCTATGATAATGTATTATAATAATTATTATAATGTAACTTATTGGCCATTCTTAATAGAGATTAGAGATAATACTAACTTTGGTTATGGGATTCCTAATAATTCTTGCTTCCATTGTTTAGTAATAAGATTTATAGTTAGTGCTTATTTCGATGGACAAGAAAGGCATAGTGGGTATTCTATAGTGGCAGTATTTTCTAAAATATATCCATATTTACCATGGAAAGTGAATTTATACATATTTACTAACTCTACAGGCAATTACTTAAAAGTCTCTGCTATACAGAATGGAAGTTTTTATAATGCAACATTATGGGCTCCGATAAATTTAAAGGGGTATTGGGAATATGGCTTTGTAAAAACTGCTAGATTATGGCCCTATGATAGGTTTACTAATGGCTTCTACTTTTATCTGTCAATACCAGCATATTATTATATTAATGACTTTGGAATATTTAGCTATCCAATATATGTAGAAAGCATCTCTAATGGATATGTTAAATATTCGTTAAAAACTAATTAGAGTAATTAATACTTTTAAACTAGAACGAGAAAAAATTAGAATATGAACATAAGAGCATTAATAGGGGGCACAATAGGTTGGATTGTAGACGTATTTGATCTAACGTTAATATTATTTATCACAAACATAATTTCTAGCACATTTTTTCCCACATTCTCTCCAACTGCACAATTATTGTTAGTTTTTTCAAGTTATGCACTAACATTATTAGCTAGACCAGTAGGCGGAATAGTTTTTGGTAACCTAGCAGATAGGCTAGGAAGAAGAATAATAATGATGATAACATTATTAGGGTTAGGAATTTCTACTGCGCTTACTGGGGTATTACCTACCTATTCAGAGATTGGAATTTTAGCTAGTATTTTATTTGTATTATTAAGGTTAATAGTAGGAATATTTGTAGGAGGAGAGGTTTCTGGTTCTCATTTAATAGCAATTGAAGAATCTGAAAAGCGATTTCGAGGATTATCGAGCGGAATATTACAATCTGGTTATTACTGGGGTTACTCTTTAGCTGCTTTTACGTTTTTAGGACTAGTTGCATATTTCGGTTCCGCATTTAGTAGTATAGGATGGAGATACGCTTTTTACATAGGTTTATTAGTAGCTATAGTTGGAATATTATTAAGAATTACTGTAGGAGAATCTGCATTATTCTCCGATATAAAGAATAAGGGGAGGATTGAGAGAATTCCAGTAGCAACATTATTTAGAGAACACGGAAAAGAAGTCTTAAAGGTTTTGCTTTTATTGTGCGGAATTTACTGGGTTGCGTATTCAACATTAGGTTTTTTGCCAACGTATTTAATAAGCTTTCTAAGATATCCTAGAGACTTTGTTTTGACTGCATTAGGCTTTGCATCAATAATAGGTGCAATACTAACTATCATCGGAGGTACTTTAAGTAATCTATTAGGTAGAAAAAGATCATTTATACTATACATCGCAATTGGTATAATCTTTAGCTATCCTTCAATAATACTCCTTTTAGGTAATAATATTTTCCTCGTAACTTTAGGAAGCGGTCTTTTAGTTGGACTTGTAGGACTTTCAGGTGGTATAATGTTAGCTCATATATCTGAATTGTTCCCTACAAGAGTTAGAGCATCCGCTGTAGGATTCCTATGGAATACAGCAAATATTGGCTCAGCAGTAGCCCTCATTCTAGCACCAATAATAGCTAGAGATGTTTTAGGTTACTTTCTCTTGATAATATCCGGCTATATAGTAGGCTTAATAGGAGCAATAGTAAATAAAGATAAAACTGGAACTGATTTAAGTTATTAAACTTTTAAAATATTGATATTTTTATTATATTCACTGTTATAAAATAATTTAAATAATTTAATATAATTTTCTGCATCTTTAGAAGTTATGGAAGAATATTCATCAGCTAATTTAGTGAGAAGCGTAACTTCCCTAATTCCACTAACACTCCATACCTTTACGTAATTTAATTGCGAAATAATCTCCTCATCGCTACTACTTCGTATTAAATCTATCCTAACTATAGGAGATATTGTATTTAATTGAAAGTATAAACTACTTACGCTAATACTCATATCCTCGTTCTTATATTTCAAGTATACATCTAGTAAAAATTCTAGATCGCTTAACTTTATCTTTTGTTTTACATCATCCCAATTTATTATACCTAATAATAAAGTACCTTGATATTTATTTTCATTTCTGTACTTCATAAATAAATTATTTACTAAATATGATTCCCTTGCATGCATTAATTTTCTATACCCTTCATCCACTAGAAGATTAATGAGAAACCTATGATAAAAATTCTTAACTATTCCTATTATATTTTTAGTATTTTTTAATTTTTTTATAATTTTCGCTCTATATTTTACTAAATCATTGAAATTAGGAAATCCTTCAATTTTAATTTCATTTGAGTTATAGTACGGTGGCTCAATAATAGGTCCATCAATAAATATGACATTACATTCTTCACACTTTTCAAGCATGTTAGTCTCTAGATCCAACATTAACAATGTAGAGCTATTAGTAATATTGACTTTACCGTAATGATTTCCTAAAATTTTGAAATCTTCCTTAAGATGCTTAGGAACTGCCCTCCGAGAGGTATAATCACCTTCAACTATAACCGATTTTGCTAATACGATAGTTACATCCTCTAACTCAACTTCATATTTACTCCCATCAACTCCACATGCGATATGATCTCTTACGTCCTCATTTCTTATTTCAATAAATTTAAGATGAAGGTTTTCATTAGTAATATCATCATATAATAACTCAATTTGTGATAAAATACTTCTTCTATTTTCTGCTTCTTTTTTTGCAATCATTTCTATTTTTTCTACGATATCTTTGATCATAATTTCACCTGTAAATTTAACCCCTTTTCGATCAATAATTTTATTACTTTTATTACTTTATTTATATTTCTTTTATTTATTTTTATTTCTCCTTTATCTAATAATTGTATAATTAACTCGAGTTCTTCCTCGTTCATATCCGATATCGATTTTAATTCTTGAACAGTCAAATAGTGTAACTCTTTCAACTTATTTAATGCCTCTTCTCTAATCCTTAACAAATCTTCAACATTATCAAGTTCCTCACTGAAAAACTTAATATCTATTTCCTTATTGATTATTTTTATATATATTTTCTGATAAATAAGAAGTTTTTGATTTATTAACCTAATTTCAGATTTAATATTATCTAAATATTTAACTTTTAAATCTTTAAAATATTTTAAATTTTTTATTAATTTATTATATATTTCATCTAGTTTTAAATATATAACTTCGGGATCATTATAATTCAAGATTCCCTTTAGGTCGGAAAGAATGAATTTATACTCTTCTTCCACTTTTGGATCTACTTTATATAACTCTTTTACAAATTTTCTTAATTCTTGTAATAGTTGCTTAATATTATCTATTAGTTCTATAGATCTATTTAGCTTATCTATAGCTAGAGTAAGTCTACTATCTTCTTCCTTTAATTTTGAAAAGTCTGTCTCGTTCTTTAACATTGAGAGCTTGTAATTTAAATAGTCAATATTCAAATTCATTCACCTTTCTCTTTATATTTTCCATTAATTCATTCACCTTTCTCTTTTTCAATTCTATTGTTAGCATTAATTCTCTTATTTTAGGATTATTTAACTTTATCTCTTCATATAATGAAAAAACTTGAGAAATCTTATTTCCAATATCGCTTAAGTTACTAATTTCGCTAAATATAGTACCGTTTAAGCCTTTTGGTATCACAAACCTTTCGCCTTCCAACACTTTCTCTATTAATTTACAAATTATCAAAAATAAATTAGTATTGTTATTTTCGCCTTCCAACACTTTCTCTATTAATTTACTTCTTAAATCTTCTGGTTCTAAACTTGTTAAAACTCTTTTAATATCTTCAGCATCGTATTTACTAACTTTCTCTAAAACCTCCATTATCTTCTTTTCCTCCTCTAATTCATCATTAACACCCAAAAACTTCTTTACCTCTGACAAATTAGAGAATTTTCTATTTATATTTGATATTATATTATTAATTTTAATTATTGATTCTTCAGTTTTAATTATTTGCTCATTATATAAATTATATAAATATAAAAATACTATTGATAATCTTACAAAATTTTGAATATCTTGTTTTGAATAAGCTTCATCTATTAAATGCTTGTATGTTAATAGCACAGTTCTCATCTCTTTAAGACTTCTTAAACCTACGTCCCTCTTCTTTACAGTTAGGAAGATACCAAATCTCTCGTTAACATACTCAATTTTTTTAACAATTCCATCTATGTGGTCTTTTAGCCTCTGAACAACCTCTAAATCAAATATTACTCTTATTAATTCACCAGAGGCAATTGCTAAATAAGATAAAAACTCAACAGTTGCAGATTTTGAATATAATTTCTCTACAGTATTTTCAAAATTCTTAAAACTTTTATCTTGCGATAGACCAGAAATATATAATATGTAATTAAATAATATTTTACTTAAATTAGATTTATAGACCTGCTTTAAATATCCTGCAAAGTTTTTTGTAAAAACTTTAAAATCTTCTCCCAGAAGGTCTTGGAAATCTAAGAGACCATTGTAATATTTTATAATACCATTTTTTGAAAAATAGGGAATCAGTTCGTCCTTTAATACTCTCTCCGTTTCGAAATCTTCTAATCTAAATTGCTTAGAACCATAAATTCTAAATTTCTCGTTTACTATCTCGTTAACAGTATTGAATACATCTTCAATAGTAGCCATCGCCAGTCCAGGATAAAATAAGATCCAATTAATAGAAGAATCGATTCTCTTTCCGCCCTTTAAAAGGGGTAACTCTATAATTCTCCTCTTTTTCTCCACATCCTCTATAAAACTAATTATCTCCTCCTTTATTTTACCTAATATTTTTTCTACATTTTTATCTTTTAATATTATTTTATCTTTATAAAAATCTAAAATTAGGAAATAAAGTATCTGCTTCTTTTTAGAAATGGGTATATTAATTATCCTCAAGGATATTGATAGTTCGTTACAAATTTTTGATAATTTATTAATTACTTCTATATTTGAATTAATAAATTCATTATTTATTAGTAAAATACCATCTATTATCTCGTTATCTACTATTATTCTATTTAATAAATCCTCATATTCACTGCGTGAAGTAATATCCGCTAAAATTATACGATATTTATCAAGCCTAATCTCTATTGAAGAGTTTGAGTATTTGTAAAATTTCACATCTTTCCCAGTAATATATCTTATAAATAGATAGATTCCTTCCAGTTCTTTATCAATTCTTAATAAATACTGATTTATAAATTTATTTATTTTTTCCAATAAATTTTTATCCTTAACTTCAATTATATACTCCTCTACATTAGTATTCACAAGGTTACTAAACTCTGACCACTTTAAAGCATAAACGTATTTTTTACTTTTTACTATATTAAGTATATCTTTAAACTTTAGCTCATAATTTTCATATTCAATAGATTCTGGTAAAATTTCTCTTATCCTATCAGTGACAAAAACCTTAATACAACTCTCTATCTCATCTTCATTATCTTCACAAACAATTGTAATAAGGAAATCCTCAACTCTAGGATCTATGTTATACTCCCTCACAAGTACAATCCAGTCAGAGTATGGGATAATTACACCTTTAATAAAGCTTCCCTCCATTATCTTAGGCACTTCATCATCGTTAATGATTCTTGCAAGAAGGGCGGAATAGAGCTTTTTAACTTCTATATCAGATTTTGCCAACTTTTCTAACTTGGCTAATTCACTAATCTTAACAGTCTCTCCTTCATCATTTAAATCAACTTTTCCTCTTGCTATTTCATTAAAAAATTTTAGAATATCCGGATACGTATTACATATTATATCGTTAAATAATCTAATATATCTCCTTCTATCTACTCTTGTAACAAAATACGCAAGGTCAAGATATCTTAAAAATCTAGTATCATAGATTTCGTTAAATTTCATTAAACAGTTAATTATTAATATAAATTCCAATTTATTTGGTGGGTCAATTTCTATTGTCCTAATCCTTTCTCTAAAAGCAGGGTATGTTTCAGTAAATAACGTTTGTAAGAGACCTCCAGGGCCAAAAATTTTATAGTAAGCGGTAGGCGTCATGGAGAGGTAAATAATTGAGCCCCCTCTAGAATTAGAGAGTTCCTTTAACCCTAGCCAGAAATTGACAATCTTGTCCTTATATTCCTCCTTTACAGCATCATCAATTGCACTCTCTACTTCATCTATTAAATATATTCCATCTGTGAACTCCCTCACGTTAATTGATCTTCTTAAAAGTTCTAAAAACTCGATTTTTCTATAATTTACTTTATTTTGTATAAATTCTTGTATTAAATTAAGAAAAGTCGATTTACCAACACCCCAATCTGCCTTAATTACTACTATCTCTGGAGATTCTCTATTCGATTCGAGCCTTTTCACTTCATCTAGAACAGTTCTTACAAATTTTAGCCTATCAATATACCTAGTTGAAGAGCTAACACATTGAAATATCCTATATATAGTTTCACTAATTGCAGAAGTCTCACTTATTCTCTTTTTACAAACCACAGTTCCCTCTCTTATCATAAATTTTTAAATTAATCTGATGTAAGTACTTTTTCTACCCTTTCCACAGCACCAGTATAATTACCCAGGTTATACATCCAAGGTATTTTGACTAAGACTGGGGACCTTAAAGCATTCATAACCCCTGAAACTATTACATAACCAGTTTCTAGATTACTTAATATCCTTACTAAAGATTCAGAAATACCACCGGTAGCTGAAATAACGTATCTTATATCCTCATGATACATTCTATGAAAGAAGAATGTATTTAACATGGAGAGCACATATTTATCTATGAATGCAGGCCTTTGGCTTACTAAAAATAAGCATGCACCGAATTTCCTACCTTGAGTCGCTAATGTAACTAATGAATCCTTTGCAAGATTTGTTACAATTGGATAATCTTTAGATGGTATATAATTTTGAGCCTCCTCTATAACTAGGGCAATATACTTTTGCGAACCTGAATACTTCGTAAGAGTAAGATAATTAAATAATATTCTCGATATGTAGCTCACAATAAATTGCTTAACTGTAACATCTACCCCCGGTGAGCCATCTGCTGAAAAATCTACTATTACTAAACCTCTATTTCTCCATAAGAATTCTAAAAAATTTTCATTAAATGTTGAATTATAATTAATTAAATTTAATTTTTTTATAATTTTATTTTTAAAAATTTCTAGAGCACTATTTACTGCCCTAGCTGTAGAGTATGTAAAACCTAGCTCTTTATTATCCCTTACTAGTTCCGTGATCTCGTTCTGTAGAATTACAATACCTTGTTCAGATCCTAAAATATAATTATACTCCCTAGGGTCTTTATTATTTAATACGTATTCCAATAAGTTTATCTGTAAGCTTGCATTAGAAATTTCGCCATACTTTAGAGAGAGTATAAACTCTGCTAAATCTCTTGGAGAGAATAATGATAGGTCTAAAGTCAGTCTTATATCATTTTCTAACAATCTAGAATTTTGTGATCTTATAACAAACCTCTTTATGTATTTTCTCCCTTTATTTACTAGATCTCTATTATTATAAACTAAATCGATATAATCACCATTAGCATCTATTATTATCATTGGTAATGCAGTTATCTTAGAATTAACAGTTATATTAGATAGAAGGTGTATTAGATATCTAGTATTATAACTCTTTCCGCTTCCAGTTTCTCCAAAAATTCCAACATGCATGCTAATTGCATTTAGATCTAGTAACAAGGGTATCTTAGATCCTGCTAATGTACCATATGTTATGTATCCATCTAAGGTTGAAATATCATAAAGTTTCAGAAGAAGAGTCGACTGGCTATAGTATTCTGGCAATTTCCTCACTAAAGAACCAGGTTTAGGATAAGATGAATGATTATATTTTTTAATTAAACTTAAATTAGCCTTAATAACTGTATTAGTATTTAATAGTTCACTCAAATAAATACTATCTTTTATTAGCGCTCTTGTAATTTCTGCTTCTTCATCGTAAAATTCATTTAGGTATTCATAACTCTCTACCCTTGTTAACGAGATTTTATTTTCGTCTTGTATTATTAATAGTTGACCTATATTTATTTCATGTTTACCGCTTATTAAACATCTAATTGAAGTGCTCTCAGTCTTTTCTAATATAATTCCAATTACTTCTCCTTCAGTTAATTCCATATACTACTTTCCTCTTAACATTAAAATAAAAATTCTTTACATTAATAATACTAGAGTTTCAATAAAAATTTAATTAGTATTACTCAAAAATAAGCTTTCGAATCCCTAATGATATACTCTTAAAGGGTAATCTACCATAGGCTATTAATTCTATGTTCAATTTAGCAATCTCAGAAGCCTTCTTTACTATTTCGTAGTGATGTTTAGGTAGTACTCCCAAAACCTTCTTATGCATACCACTTATCCTCTTTAATGGTTCTATTAATAATGAAATGAATTCTTCTTTCTCTTCATCACTCATAAGATGTGGAGGGTAATCATAATTATTAAATGGATAACACTCCTCGAACTCTCTAGGAACTAGTAACATAGGTTCCGAAATTGAATATACTTGAACCTCGCTTTCTCTTCCTGACTTTTTTAATATGGAGTATGCTGCTTTATGGGTTCGTGAAAGTGAATAAGGCTTTATGGAAGTACAAGGTAAGAGTAAGGCATATGGCTTATTTGAGAACCATTTATATAGTATATAATTATGCCAAGACCTAACAATAGGGTGTTGAAATAAATCAATATCTCTAGACTTGACTAATTTTACTTTCTCCTTAATTCCTAATTCTCTTTCTAGTTCTTGACATACACTCATTCATTATCTCCTCCGCTAATTCATCTTCACTCAATCGTGATAAAGCTCTTGATTCTCTTATTAAAAAATATTCATCATCACTATACTCGCTATTTAACATAACCCATGCATTAATTAATGCTCTACTGATCCAATTATTAATATTTATAGGGAAAGGAAATCTAGTTTTATCAAGAAACGAAAATAATTCTTCAAGTTCTTCACTACTCGCTCTTCTAGCTTTCCAAATAATCTTTCTATCCCCTACATATCTTTCACCTTTACCAGGGATTATCACTAATCCATTTACTGCCTTTATCCTATAGCTCGCTGTATCAACGCTATCTGCATTAAAGAAAACCTTTCTCATAAAGGGCGAACCTGCGCCTAATACGTGAATAAACTTTACTTTTTTTCTCAGATAGTGATACATTAACATCATAATTCTTCTTCCGCTAACCCTGCCTAAAGAAGGTGGAACAATTCCGCCAAAAGCGATAGTATCAGAATAACTCTTATAGAAATCTAGAGCCTTATCAATTTCACTCGGCAAATACCCATGAATTACCGGAATAACCTTCTTGCCTAGATTAGAATATAGAAATTCAAAATTCTTAATATTTCGCTCATCCATATTCTTACAAGGTTCAGATGGTATATCTAAACTCATGTATACTTCAGCATCTAGAGTTTTATACTTTTTAAGAACATTCAATATATCTATACTTATTTTCCTCATAAGAATCTGATATCCACCAGAATCTACCCATGTTTCATTATCCCAGGGCACTAGATCCCAAAATAATTGATTAATCATTATAGGCACTCCAAATTCCCATACTGGTATACGAGTATCCGGTACCCCGAGTATTACCTTCATGCATGGTAATACTTAAGTCTCAAGCTTAAGTTTCTAATACATATAATATTATTACTTATCTAAAGTTATTGCAAAGTAAATACAGAGAGTATGTATTACGGTAGAAAGTCTTTTATATAGAAACTATAGTTTTTCGCTTTTAAAGCAAAAGATCTACTTAAAAATAATTTATTATAGTATAATAAAGATCTAATTCGATCTTCAATAAAGTGAAATTCGATCTTCAGAATTAAATATTTAAAAATCGAATTTAGATGTTACACATCCAAACCTTAAAATGTATTATCAATATTACTTTTTAATTAACTTAGAATTAGATAATACCATAACTATAGCCGTAATCTTTCTTATTCATTTTTAAAAGTTATACATATGGCTAAGGTAAAGTTCAAGTATAAGGGTGAGGAGAAAGAGATCGATACAAGTCAAATAAAGAAGGCGTGGAGAGTTGGAAAAATGATAAGCTTCACTTATGATGAAGGTGGAGGAAAGACTGGAAGGGGTGCAGTTAGCGAGAAGGATGCACCACCAGAACTAATAAAGCTAGCAGAACAATACGAAAAACAAAAGAAAAAGTAACTGTGAGCAGATGAAAATAAAATTTGAAAGGAGAATTATTTTTTATTATAAAGATCTAATTCTACCTAGTGTGTGACAAGTATATCTTGAAAAAGATATATCAATTAATAAACTTAAGAAAAATATTTATTATATTAATTATGTCTACATTATTAATATTTTTTATTATTAATTTTAATTTAATATTTTTACTAATTTTAATTTTAATACAATCTTTTATTTTAGGATATATTTATATTACTGAGGAGAATAAACTCATTAGTAAATTTTCGATATATTTATTAGAGAAATTCAAAACAGATGATATTATGGAAGTAGTATTCTTTATCCGTAGTAAAAAGATATGTGAATTGGAGAATAATTTAAATATTGATACAATAAAAAAGATATGTGAATGTATTAATAATAATAATTAATAAATGAGTTGAAACTTATTAAAAAGGAGGAGGATAATAATAAACTATCTTACCTTCATGATAGTCCCTTATTATAACCTTAGCAGCCTCCTCTATATTTGGCTCTTTATCTAATTTATAATACCATCCCCTTCTTATTGCAATTTTCTCTAACAATTCAAATGGTTCCTTATACTCTACCTTATAAATCTTGGATAAAATCCCTGGATTATAAGTCTCAACTCTTGAAATTAACTCTATTGCAACTTTTACTACATCTTCAATATAATCGGGATTCGCACCTCTAATTGCTCTTTCAAACTTATTTCCATCTGGTGGTATTACTCCTGGAGTATCCCAAGCGTATATTTTACTATCAATTCTAAATAATTGAACAGACTTCGTATAACCTGGACTCATAGGTTGAGGTGAAGTAGATGCTGAGTGCCTACCTTTTAACGAATTGATTATAGAAGATTTACCTGTCTTGGGGTAGCCAACGAAAATTACCTTACCTTGGCTAATTAAATCTCTTATTTTTCTCCTTAAGACTCTGGTACCTAGTCTCTTAACTGCAGATATATACACACAGTTTATTCCCTCTTTCTCTTCAATATATTTCTTCCAGCTCTCTAGTATGTTTACTGGTATCAAGTCACCCTTATTTAATACTATTAGTAATTTCTTACCTTCCCTTATGGAGAAATTTTCTATAAACCTAGATCTAGTTAAATCTGGTTCTCTGGAATCAATGACTTCGATTACGAGATCTGATTTTCTAATATACTTTAAAATTTCCCTGATCATTGTTCTATTAGAAATATCTTACATTTAGGCTTTAATTGTTGTCCTTCTTGTTCTTAAATAATTTATATAACATGATACTGCTTATTATGGATAAAACTTCATTAATAGGAAAAATTATAGATAAGGGGAAAAGTAATAGAAGTGCTGATATTAAGTACAGTTTTGCAATTTTTAATAATTTACTTAACTTTATAGTTTCTGCTAATCTCTTTAAGCCTAGATATAAAGAGAGAATCTGGCCAATAACTCCTAAAATTCCAATAATTATAATTATTGGTAATGAAATCGTTAAACCTTCTAAGATATTTATATAATTCGTGAGATATGAAAATAGAATTATAAATATAAAAATTCCAATTATTGAATATAATGAAGATAATAACATTAGTGTTCCAAGATGCGGGTAATAAAAAGATTTAGAAATTTTAAAATATAAATATTTATATAATTTTTCTAATTCATATAAAGAAAGAATAGCAAATATTGATGATAATACACCTAATATAAATACTGAAAGAAAAAAATATGATCTGACTTTAATTAAATTTGTTAAATCATAATTAAATATATTAACAAATATAATACTAAAAAATAAAGATAAAGAAAGAAAAATGATCTGTGATATCATAAATAAAATTGAAAATCTTTTTAATCGTATACTTAAGATCGAAATTTCTTTCATCCCTTAGACCTTAGGAAGATGATCTTAATTTCTTTGTAACTTCACTAGTAATTTCTTTCTGAAACTTTCTTGTAGATTCGGGATTTTGGAGCCTTATAGTCTGTTCATGGGATTCTAACATTCTTCTAGTAGCTTCTATAAGATCTATTCTTCTAGTCCTTTCTGCAAATTCGAGAGCTTCTTTTATTCTTCTAGTAGCTTCTATGAAATCTCCACTTCTTATATCCTCGTAATATTTAACTATGGATTGAAGATAATTATACTCATAAATTATTTCCTTATTTATATTTGATAAAAATTCGTTTTTATTAGAATTATATAAAATATTAATTCTCTCTTCTAAAGAAATTTTTTTATCATCTTCAGATAGAAACTCCGCCTTAATCTTAATAAGATCACCGCTATATCTTGGTGGAATAATATATTCACCATAAATCTTTATTATAGATTCTACTGCACCTAAAAATATTGGATTAGATTTGTAATTTAATATTTTAAAATTTTCTCCAATAATATGTATTTTTAGATTTTTTGCTGCAATTCTATCTATTGCTATTTGATCAAATATGTTAGGCAGGACTTCAGGATCTTCTATATGAAATAGAACCCCACCTGACTGATCAGCAATTAACTTTAGTAGCTCCTCATTATAATCTTGACCTAATCCTAATAGTATCCATTTGTAGCCTTGTGGAAATTGAAGGTTCCTATACGCATCAATTAGCGTCACATCAGTTGGCATACCGTCAGTTAATAATACTATTATTCCAGTAGTACTACTAGACTTTGCAATCTTTATTGCTGTAGATATTGCTGTATATAGTGCAGTAACTCCAGATGCTATGAGGTTATTTAAATAACTCCTTACTACGTCCTTATTCCTAGATCCCTCTACTATTACGTCAACAGTAGTAGAAAAAGCTATTAAGGTAATTATATTACCTTCTGGAATTTTTTGTAGGTACCTTTCTGCAGCAACTTTAGCCTTTTCAATTTTTTCTCCTTTCATAGAACTACTTGTGTCTATTAAGATTATATGATGTAAATTTTTTGCAGTCCACAATTTTTCTGGAATTATCATAATTCTAAAGAAACCTTTCACCTCGTTATCCGTTGAAAATCTATGACTATAATCTAACCTAAGAGAAATCATCCTGATCACTTATAGGTACGTCTATTAAATACTTCACGAAATTTCCTCTATTATATACAAGTATAGCTGGTGGGTAACCATGATAAATACTAGAAAATACAGTTTTTACTTTACCATTAAAGTGTTCCCTAACTCCATTTACTGCTTCATGACCTCTTATTATTCCAATTAGGTTGTTTTCATTTAAGAACTTCTCTGTAACATCTCTACCAAATAAATATATACCATCACCTCTAGGACTTGGTAAAAACCCCTCAAAGCCCTCTCTAGGATCATTCCATAATAGTTGCAATGCTATTGGATTAATAGGCTCTAAATCATTTTTAGGTAAGTTATTAATCTCTTCAACCTTTTTTAATCCCTTTGCAAGACCCCCATGAACACATAAGTACTTATTAATTACTGCTGCATAGGGCATTTTCGCAAACATCTCGACAAATAGATAATAAATTTCGTCATCGTATTTAGAAATAACCTCATCATAAAATCCATAATACTTATTAGTAATAGGACTTTCATGATTCCCCCTCAAAAGTACTATTTTATTTTGATTTTCCAACATCTTCTTTAGCAGATACACTAGATTCTCTACTCCAGTATATCCTCTATCAACATAATCTCCTAAGAATATTATCCTATCTACCTTATCGATATATTCTTTAACCACATATGAAGATACCTCAATTGCAGTATGTGTATCACCTACAAATACTACTCTTTCAGCCTCACCTAGGTCTAGCAATAAAGGTTTAGTATCAAAGACTTCAATTGACCTTTTTAATACGCTTATTACTTCGCTTTTATCCATCAACTAGCATCATTATCTTATATCGAAAAATAGTTTATATCTTATTCTTCTATAAAATATTCCTATCTTTCTTCTCACAGAATATCTTACCGTTTTCCTCAATTATTTTAACCTCCTCACCCTCACTAACTTCAACTAAAGAAAAACAAAATAGTTTAATTTTACCATCAGTTACTAAATTAAGATATATCTTATCTGGATAATCCTTAGGAGGAACACTAAGCATAACAGAATACACTATCCTTCCAGAATTTACTTCATTTTCCCCAAATTCAAATGAGCCACAGCTACACTTTAATTTCCTCTCTAGGAAAGGTCTTCCACAATTCTTACAAAAGTAGAATTTCATGGTTCAACACCAAATATTATTACACTGCTTAAATTACCAAATCCTGCCATATTATGAGTTAGTCCTATTCTAGCATTTTTAACTTGTCTACTTCCAGCCTCTCCTCTTAATTGTACGAAAGCTTCATAAGCTTGAGCTACACCAGTAGCACCAATAGGATGTCCCTTAGAATTTAATCCTCCACTAGGATTAATTACTTTCTCTCCATTAAGCCAAGTTTTGCCATCCCTTACAGCCATCCAACCCTTCCCTCTTTCAAAAAATCCTAGTTCTTCTGTAATCACTATTTCTAAAATAGTAGCCATATCATGAACCTCAGCAAAATTAACCTCAGCAGGTGTAATTTTAGCCATCCTATATGCCTTAATTGCAGCTTCCCTAGTGGAATTAATTTCTATAAAATTACTTCTACTAGTTATAAAAGAGGTATCTGAAGAAATTCCAAATCCTTTAATGTAAACCGGTTTTTTTGTAAAACTTTCAGCAGTTTCCTTAGACGTCATTATCACTGCAGCTGCCCCATCACTTATTGGTGTATACTCATATAATCTTAAAGGATCAGCTATAATAGGTGAAGATAAAACTTCTTCTAATGTTACTTTTTTGTTAATATGTGCGTAAGGATTGTAATAGCCATGTTCATGATTCTTTACTGCAACTAATGCTATAGCTTCCCTTGGTACATTATACCTTCTCATGTATTCTTTAGCCATAAATGCAGCGAGTGAAGGTAATGAAAGTCCTGCGAGACGTTCTGATTTCGGTAATAACGATGATATTATTTCTGTAACTTCCCTAGTCTGCTTCTCTGACATTTTTTCTATTCCTAAAACCAATATAGTTTTAGCTAAGCCGCTTCTGATCATAAGATCAGCAGTAATTATTGCAGTACCACCACTTCCGCTTGTGTTGTCTATCCTCATACTGGGAACTTTATCTAGTCCTAAATAACTTGTTATGAGATTATTTAATCCAGAAATATTATTAAATTCACCAGAATATGTATTTGAAACTATTACAAAATCTATATCATTTTCGTATTTACTTATAAGATCTTTACACACATTAATTGAAATCTCAAATATGCTTTCCTTCCTCTTTCCAAACTTAATTATTGACGCATCTACTATAGCGGACATTTTAATACTAAGTATTGGTGCTATTAAATATTTTTAATGTTAAACTCGATATAATTAAAAGATTTTTAATTCTGTTGTATCTAAATTTAAAATTTTAAATGGTAATAATAATATAAGCAGAGCAACTAGATTCTAAGTTTCTTCTTAGAAAATATTAAGATTAATATTAACCCTATAACTGAACAAATTAGAGAAAAACTGATACCTAGCATTTGATTATATAAATAAAGATAGCTGAATATAACACTACCTAGAAATCCCGATATCGCCTTTCCCGTGTATAATATTCCAGTATTTGTAGTAGAGTATTTTATTCCATAAATCTCTCCTAAGAAGGAAAAATAAAGTGTTATTAATGATCCACCAAATAATCCTATCATTAGTACAGAAAATATATACAATTTAAATATAAGAAGTACATTAGCTATAACTAGCAGTAGATTTGTAGTTAATATCATTTTTGTCTCTCCTAAAATATCAGAAATCCTACCTAGTGCCGGTCTGCCTATTCCACTGAGTAGGGGAAATAAACTAATAAGCCACACTACTATTTCTTTAGGTAAGTATGATGCTATTTTTGTTAGAGAAGAGGACATTATCATAAGTGGTACTAAGCTAAACGTAAATGAAAAGTATACTAACCACCAAAACTTATCTGAAACTAATTGCTTTGGCGAACTTCCCTTAGTATTTGCTGCAGGGTATTCAGAAAAATACATTAAAACTGGTAATATAAATATTTCAATTAAGCCTATTACTAGAAAGGGAAGTTTATGATCCACAAATAGAGATAGAATCGGATTTGCAATAGTTGCACCTAAACCGAATCCTAAAGAGACGATACCTACTACAAATCCTCTCTTATCAATGAACCATTTTATTGCTAAATTTGTAGCTATTCCATACAATATGCCTTCACCTATACTTCCTAATGACCAAAAAATATAGAAAGAGAATAAATTTGGAATTAGACTAGTACCTAAGAATCCTATAGCAGAAAGTATAGATGCTATTATTCCTATTAATCTGGGACCGTATTTATCAGCTATACTACCTCCTATCATTTGAGAAATTGTTGAAAAAATGTTAAACAAAGTATAACCTACTTGAATTTTAACAAAATCTACATCAAGACCATTCTCTAAAAGCGGTAAAAATGCATTCCATGAATATTGATAAAGAGAATTAAATAGCATAACTGAAATGCCTATAACTATAAATCTATTTTTATCCATGACTATTAACCCAATTTCTTGTAGTTTAAAAGCTTGAATCCAAAATCAACTAAAAATAAAATTATTAAAGAAACTATTCTGCTTGAAGATATCTCTTCGTGATTACGATATTTAATATTAAGAATATTAATGCGAATATAATAAGGAAAATAAGATCATTAATATAACTCGAAATTGGTTCTCCATTTATCACAGACCTTCCTAAATCTGCCGCATAGGATATTGGGTTATATTCGCTAATTACTCTCATCCACTCTGGAAAGAACGTTCTTGGAAATAGTGTAGTACTTGTAAACATTAATGGTAGATTTATTGCATTTGAAACAATTTGTGGAACTTGCCAATCTGATGACGATATCGAAATTATCATAAAGAGGCTCGAAAATCCTACTCCCAGCATAAAGAGGCCAAGTATCCAGCATAATATTCCTATAGGATCGAGTGGAATTTTAACACCTAATGGAATTGAAACTAATATCATTATAGGAACTTGAAATAGACCTCTAATTGTTGCACCTAATATCTTAGATATAGACACAACCTCTTTCGGTGCTGGAGTAATTAATATCTTCTTAAGGAAACCAAATCTCTTGTCCCAAATTAAGCTCATTGAACTAAAAAAGCCTATAAAGAGCATAGAAACCGAGAGTTGTCCAGGTAATAGGTATGCAATGTAGTTATCGACTCCAAAGAAGTTCCTTAAAAATTGATTAGGAAGACCAGAAAGACTACTTCCAAAGAATATTAGCCACATAATAGGCTGAAGAATCATTATAAGTACTATTACGAAACTCCTAAAGGATCTCATTACCTCTCGCTTTAACAAACCAATAAACTCACTTAGCATTACATTCTAACCCTCCTTATGTTCATATATAGCTTTCTGAAATCTACATTAGATTCTTCAATTCTTTTACCTGTAAGAATCATAAATACTGTATCTAATGTAGGTCTTTCGATCTTCATTGACTTTACCTTAGAAAAGTCTATAGACTTAACAAGGTCTGGAATTATCTTTTCAGCATTCTTAGCCTTAATTCTTATTTTACCATCTGCTATAATAAGTTCCTCAATACCTTCAATTTGCTTTAATTTTTGAACATCATTACCTAGCTCATTTACTTCAATTTCGATAACATCACCACTAATTTTTGACTTTAATTCTAATGGAGAACCTATATCAACTATCTTCCCTTGATTTATTATAGCAACTCTGTTACATAATTGATCTGCTTCTTCCATATAATGAGTAGTAAGTAGTATCGTCACATCAAATTCCTTGTTTATTTGTCTTATCATCGACCATATTAACATTCTTGTATTAACATCTAAGCCTATCGTCGGTTCATCCATAAATATTACCTCTGGTGAATGTAAAATAGCAGTAATTATCTCTAGCTTCTTTCTCATCCCCGTAGAAAGTTTACCGACAGGCTTATTAGAGTAGTTTTGAAGATCGAAGACTCTTAGTAACTCTTTTCCTCTATCTTGCCAACCCTTTAATGAATGAAGTCTTGCCTGTAATTCTATATTTTCCCATACTGTCAGTTCGTCATCAAGTATTACTTCCGAAGCCACCCAACCTATTCTCTTTTTAACTTCCTTAGGATTTTTAACAACATTAAATCCAGCCACGTATGCCTCTCCTGCTGTAGGCTTAGTTAAACCCGTTAGAATTTTAATAGTCGTAGTCTTACCTGCTCCATTAGGTCCCAATAATCCAAATATTTCCTTCTTTTCAACTGAGAAGGAAATACCATTTAATGCTATTACATCATTATATTTTTTTACTAAATTAATTACTTCTATTTCTTTCATTTTAATCACCAAAATTTTTCTTTAATATTTCAACTATTTTTTTAATCCTTTCCCTTAACTTTTCATCTCTTAACACTTCATCTCTTTTCTCAACTAGATATTCTGCGTAACCTTCTAAGACTTCAATAATTTCTGGAATTCCTCTAGGCATTTCTCCAAACCAAATTGGATGGTAAAAAAGAGTTAGTTCTTTCTTACCTTTCTCTGTAAGTCTATATACTTTTACATTACCTACTTCTCTATGTTCGATTAACCCTTCAGCTTCCAATTCTTTTAATAGGGGATAGACGCTACCGGGTGAAGGTCTCCAATAACCCCATGTCATATTCTCGATGGATTCAATTATTTCTGCACCACTCATTTCCTTTCTAGAAAGTAAAGTTAATATTATTCTTCTTAAACCTCTTGGTTTACCCCATATAAATGCATAATTTAATAATAAAAACTTACGAAATACTTTCATATTCCCGATATCGTTAACCGATTGTAAAATAAAAGATTGTCTATAAAAAACTCAGTTTTAGATTTATCATAAATTAGATTATATAATGTATAAGAGACTACGGTAGTTATCAGATTTTAAGAAAAACATATAATAATATTAATTTATATAATAGCCTATGAGTAAGGTAGTATTTCTAATAATGTCATCTGATGAGAAATTCGACCTAGCGTTAAGAATGGCTTATAATTCTTATAAAAATAAAAGGTTTGATGACATTAAGATAATTTTCTTTGGACCTAGTCAGAAAAAGTTAATAGAACTTACTGGAGACCAAAAAAGCATGTTAGAAGAATTAATAAAAGAGAAAATAGTTGACTCAGCATGTATAGGAGTTGCTGAAGCTATGAAAATAAAACCAAATTTAGAAAGAATAGGGATAAATCTATTTCCAGCAGGAGAAAGAGTTTCATTATATATAAAACAAGGATATCAAATTCTTACTTTTTAAGATATATTTTTTAAGTGATAATCATTTTTTACTTTATGCAGAATATAATAGGTGAACTCAAACAGATATCAGATAATGTTTATGCTTACATCCAGCAAAATGGAGATTGGTTTATAAGTAACGCAGGATTAATAGTAGGTAGAAATTATTCAGTCGTTATAGATTCTCTGACAAATAGTAGGATGACTAAAGAATTTATTAAAGAGATTAAAAGAGTCACTGATAAGCCTGTGCTATTTTTGATTAATACACATGAACATGAGGATCACATTCTTACAAATTATATGTTTAAAGAATTATTTAATTCAATTGTAATATCTCATAAAATAGCGAGAGAGAAGACCATAGAAAAAAGTAAATATGGCAGGGTAATATATGAAGAGGTCTTTAAAGATATAAGCTTCGAAGGTTCAAAGTATACCCCACAAGATATTGTAATAGAAAATACCTTGTATATATATCTTGATAACATTACGATAGAGATAAAGTACCTTGGACCTGCACACACAACTAGTGATGTAATAGTATATCTCCCTGATGAGAAAGTAGTATTTTGTGGTGATTTATTCTTTTCTCCACCTTGTACACCATTTGCACTAATGGGATATATTAGTGGTTATATAAGGGCAATAGAATACTTGATTAGTTTAAATGCAGAAGTATATGTCCCTGGACATGGTGAAGTAGGTTTTGGGAATAAGGGACTTTATGAAGAATTAAAATATCTAATTTTTGTGAGAGAGAAGGCTAGGGAGAAGCTTAAGGAAGGTATTAAAGACCCAATAAAGGCCTCCTTCGAAATAGATCTTGGGGAATATAAAAATTGGATTAGCAGTGAGAGAATAATTGGAAATATTGCACGAGCTTATTCAGAGTTACTAGGAAATCCACCTGCTTCTCCGATAGAAAACATTACTCAAATAATAGCAGCTATGATGGAGTATAGGAAACGGTTTAAATAAATATTGTCTTAAAAAATACATTAAACAAATTTTTATTGTAGTCACTCGATTCTCTTATTATGTCGAAGACACGAGTACTCACATTAAGCTCCATTGCACATTTCATAAATGATGGAAGTGGAATTGCCTATTCAACAGTTTACCCTATATTTGTATTAACTAGAAATATGAGCTATATTCAAATAACTTCTGCATCAGTAATTTTCTTAGTAACCTCTGCAATTTCTAGCATAATAATAGGTAGAATTGCTGATATTACTGGAAGAACAGCTCAGCTTATGGGCATAGGAATACTACTATGGTCAATAGCCTTATTTTTATTAGGACTATCACTACTATCACCTAATACAATTTATTATCAAATACTATTATTATCTGCAGCAATTGGCGGATTTGCAGCATCTTTTTATCATCCACTGGGCGCCTCATTAATGTCCAAATATTTTCAGTCTAATAGAGGATTTGCTTTCGGAATAAATGGTGCACTAGGCGCTATTGGAAGGAGTGTTTATCCTACCGTAATCACTTCACTTGTTATAGTTAGCGGGACAGTTATATATTCGAATAACTTCTTCATCTTACCCACGTTTGCATTAATAGTAAGTATTCTTATCTTGCTAATGTTAAAGGATTCTATTCCTGCTAATAGAATACCTAAGACTAGTAAAAGTGTTCCTACTGCTGATAGAAGATTAGAGAAAAGGATTATTATACCAATAGTAGCATTAACTTTTATAGCATTAATGAAGGGTATGTTACCTCAAGGTTTTATTACCTTCTTGCCAACCTTTTTATCTACTGTAGCAGGCTATACGTATGGAATTGATGTGGGAATTCTAACAAGTATAGCATTAATCGGCTCTGTAATTTCTCAACCATTGCTAGGTATTCTATCAGATAAGTGGGGGAGGGCTAATACTATGATAATTACTACGGTAATTGGTTCATTAGCAGTAATAATTTATACTATTTTATATACTATCCCTATAATTTCGTATTTGATTTTATTATTATTTGGATTATTTAGTTTTGAGGCCTTCACTTTACTTTTAACATATGTAGCAGAAATGATACCAGAAAGGTTTCTATCAACAGCTAATAGCATTGTATGGGGAATAGGAATATCAGCAGGGGGTGCTTTAGGGCCCGCATTAGTAGGGATAATCTCCTCATATAGTAACCTTATTACCGCTTACATTACATTAGGCTGCATTAGTTTAACAGCAGTAATACCTATTATTTTATCTAAGAAAATCAAATATAAAGAATAAAAATAATTAATGAATTCTTATTAGTTTTATAATATTTTCCCTCATTACTCTATTATCCCATTTAAAAAAGTTTCCAATATCCTTAGCATTTTGAATCAACGTTTGCCCATTATAATGGGGAAAATCACTCCCGTATATAACCTTATCTAATATCTCATTTATTCTGGGAATGTACTCTCTTATTCTATGTACGGGTATTGATGAGATCTCTATATAAACATTACTATAGTTTTTAGCCATATAAAAAGCCGTATTACACCATATAGGTCTTCCAGCATGAGCTAGAATTACGTTAACATTAAAATCTCTAACTACATCATCAATAAAAATCGGATCTCCGAACTTATTTCTAGCATTCGTTGCAATGCTTGTTCCAGTATGAAATATAATTGGTAACTTATAATCTTCCGCAAAACTATAAATTTCAATCAAGTTCTTTAAACCCTTTTCTTCTGGCCTATAGTCATTAGGCTTATAATAATGATGAACTGGATGTAGCTTGATAGCAACTGCACCTAGAGAATACTGATTTTCTAATTCCTTTTTAATATCCATATTACAATTAGGATTAACAGTAGCTACAAGTAAAAAAGTATCCTCAAATCCTTTCCTCCATTTAACTTGATCATAAAATCCATCAGTACATAAATTATTTCCACATGGAAATGAAGGAATTAGTAAAATTTTCTCTATCTCAATTTCTTCATCTCTAAGTGTTAGTTCTGATGGGTGAATATCTACTCTAGTAAAGCCTATTCTTTTTACGAAATCATAACAGTGATTAGGCATTGAGAAATAGCCCAAATGAACATGTGCATCAACTACCTTTTTCAACATAAATCTCGACCTCAGTTCCATTTAATAATGGCGTACCACCATATTTTCCTTTTTCTGAACCTATTAGAGCATTTAGCGGTTTTCCATCAATTCCAACTAAGTTACTTTTAAATGTAAAGACAACATTGTCAGGAACTTTTTCATCTTTTACGAAATAAACCTTAACTCTACCATACCTACTAGTTAACCAGCCCTCTCCTTCATAGTACTTGTTATATATTATCAATTTCCTTTCCCCATAGATTTCCTTAAATTGACTATTAGTATAATTAGGGTGAGAGGAGAAAACTAATACCCTTTTACTAGGCATCTTTAAACTTTTTGGTGGTGGTAAAGGTTCTACTTTTATCTTATTATAGTATAAAGCATTTATATTTGATTTAATTTTTATAAATTTCTTTTCCTTTAAATCTTTTATTGAAATACCAGTATTTCTTAAAGCGTACTCAAGCTCTTCCCATTCGTCCTTAAAAATACCCTCGTGAATAATACCGATCTCTTTTGCTAAACCCCTCATTAGCTCTATTTCAGTAATTCCTATTTTTCTTTGAATAGGCTCGTTATAGACTAAATAATTATGCCAGTAACTGTAAACTACGTCATACTTCTCAAGAAACGTAGGTGCAGGTATTGCTACATTAGCCAACTTCGTTGTCTCGTTATTAAAAGGGTCATGAACAACTAAAAATAGTCTGCCATCTTTAACAGCATCAACTATCCTATCAGAACCAGGTAATGAATGAATGGGATTACAATTCCATACAAACATAAACTCAATATTACCCTTTTCTACCTCATATCCAACTTCCGCCATTCCGACTATCCTTACTGGTTTCCCTAAATGAAGTCCTACTAAATAACTAAAATCGATTCCCCACCCCTGACTATTCGAATAGAAGAAACCCCTTCTATTTCCTACTAATGCAGGTATTAATGAGATTAATGAAATGGCGTCACCTCCATTTATAGTCCTACCTAATGCAAAACCTATTATAGTTAGGGGTTTTCTCTCGTAATATATTCTAGCAATCTCTTCTATTTCTTCCTCACTTATTCCAACATATTTAACTATCTTCGACATTTCGAATAATTCTACATAAGATTTAAGCTTATTAACGTCATCAAGAATTTCATAAGCCTTAGGTGAAACCCAATTTTTTTCGAAAAGTTTCTTAATAATTCCAATAGCTAGGAAAACATCAGAACTGGGGTTTATAATAAAAGACTTCTCACTCTTTTTCGCAGTCTCGCTTAATCTTACATCAATAACTACTTTGTACTTATTACTCATCAACTTCCAACCGTGAATAAAACTAATGCTTGCCTCGGATCCCCATATTACGAAGGAGTCATAGTTAAGAAATTCTTCTGGTAAAGCACCCATACTTGTTCCGTAATGTAACTCTATAGCCTTATGCCCCTCAGCCGAACAAATACTGTAATCAGTAGAACTAACTCCTAATAAATTCCATAACCTTCTAGGATAATACCAGGTTAACAACCCTTGATTCCCATCGTAATCAACATGGATTATCCTCTCTTTACCCTTCTTTAGAACCTCCTTTAATTTTCTAGCTACGTAATTTATTGCATCATTTATAGAAACCTCCTTCCCGTCGATTATAGCACTAAGTATTCTATTTTTTCCATTCCTCTCTAGGTCTTTTAATCCTCTAGAACAGGTAAAGCCGTTTATTGGAAAAATATTTAAAGGTTTGTAATTATCATCAAATATACACGTATCATAACAATCCCTTGTACATGCTATTACCATTTGTAACACTATTATTCATTATCAATATATTTCTAACTTTGAACAAAACTATTAATTTATTAAAAAGGCCTGAATTCTTTTTTCCTATCTATAGAAATCTTTTTTATATTCGTTTATGTTACATTTATTGATAAAAATGATCCCTAATGCCGATGTGGACTATGCCTAAAAAAGCACCACATGCTTCGCCTCTAACAGATCTAAGTTCGCAACCGTAGGAGGTGAGGGTGAGGAGTGCAGAAGTGTGAGTCCCGTGCTGTTGGGCTCGAAGGAGTCCTATGACCCGCCTATAGGTGCCTATGGCGGAATTAGAAGTAATTAAAAGTAATCATAAGTTACGCCATGGGTAAACACTATAACATAATAGTTATACTTTCCTTAACTACAATTATTCTCAATAATATCAAAAATTTTTAGTTATTAGAAATTAAATTTATTAATAATTATTTAATATAAATATTAAAAATATAGATCTTCTATTAAAACTGATATATAATAGTAAATATTTCAATTATTTTAATGATCAAATTCATATAAATTTATAAGTATAAAAAAGGACTTGATAGTGTCTTAAAAATGATTTCACTCACTATTAATACCCAAACGCCTCCGTTTAGATTTAACCTAAATTACCGAGATCTTCTAGATAAATACGGATATTTAGAATTACCAATTGATATAAACTCCTTAGATCCTTCTGATTATCAAATTGCTGTAGGCGGAGTAGCTAAGATGATGATTGGATTAATTAAGAATATAAAGTTCAAGAAAGTTAGGTGGGTATGTCTAGGGCCTGGGTATCCCCCTTCAGTAAAGTATTTAGATAGTGAAGTACATTTTGTAGATGTACCTAATAATATTCTCTCAGCATATACCAAATTTAAGGAATGCATATATAACGAAAGCCATGGTTTAACAGGCTGTAATATTATTTCTAGCAGAGAATATTTAGGTTACGCGCAATATAACTGGATATCAGCCCAAAAACTTCTAGAGTTTTATGATGATACTGATGTTTACCTAGTAAATGATTTTCAACAATTACTCGTAGGTGGAATAATAGGACCTTCCGCACCTGTGGTTTTATGGTATCATATACCTTTCATTCCCGAATATCTGAGTATTAAGCTTAGGGAATTTATAGTCAGATCCTTTGAAGCCTTTGACTATGTTGTAGTAAGTACAAAGAGAGACTTAGAAGGTTTAGTAAGGTCTGGAGCTAGGGTGAAAGTGAAACAAATTTATCCTTTTATAGATCCGAGAGAATTTAAAAGTGTGTCAAAAAATGAAATAGAAAATATTGAAAATAAGTTTGGAATAAAAAGTCAAGATGTTGTAATATTAGTTGTAGGAAGAATGGACCCAATAAAAAGTCAAGATGTTGTAATAAAGGCTGTTAAAAATCTTGACGTAAAACTATTGATAGTTGGTAACGGTAGCTTTACTAGTAAGACGTTAGGCCACGATAAGTCTAGCGTATGGTTAAGGAAATTGTATAACTTATCTAAAGAATTGGGAATAGAAAATAAAGTAGTATTTACTGGTTACGTAGAGCACGAAACACTTCAAGCCTTATACCAAAGGTCTAATGTAGTAATATTACCGTCTAAAGTAGAAGGGTTTGGATTAACCATATGCGAGGCATGGACTTATGGAAAACCGGTTGTGGTAAGTGACGGTGCAGGGGTAAGTGAACTAGTAATAGAAGGCGGTAATGGTTATACGTTTAAGAGAGGAGATCATAAAGATCTAGAGGAAAAAATTAAATTAGCAATTAAATACGGAGAGAAATTTGAAGGTCTTGCAAAAGAGACTGTGAAGAAATGTAGTATAGATTATGCTTCTAAAGAATTGTATAATGTATTAGAAGAAGCAAAGAAGGAATATACTATGATTTAAATGTCCTTTTTAAGACAGAGCCTATAAGTTCTATTGCAGCCCTCCCAGCGCCTGAGATACCAAAGAATGAAAGGAACCCATGTATTACACCGTTGAATCTGACCGAAATTACTGGAACTCCTGCATTTCTAAGTCTTGAGGCATATGCTTCTCCTTGATCTCTTAAAGGATCATACTCTGCAGTAATTACCAATGCAGGAGGTAACCCTTTAAGGTCATCAGCTAATATTGGCGAAAATCTGGGATCTAGCATGTCATTAACACTATTTATATAATTTCTTAAAAACCAATTCATAATGTCAGCTTCTAAGAAGAAACCCCATCTATACTCTATCATGGAATATGAAGTTGCGTCTATTCCTACAGCAGGGTAAATTAGTACTTGATATTTTAGAGGTATATTGTTATCTCTAGCTAGTATACTTACAACTGCAGCTAAATTTCCCCCTGCACTATCCCCACCTACCGCTATTAATTCCTTCTTAGATCCTATTTCCTCTGCATTCTCTGAGACCCATTTTAAACTATCAAACGAGTCTATAACGGCTGCAGGAAATTTATGTTCAGGTGCTAGACGATATCCTACTGAAGCTACAATGCAATTGCAAGACTTCGCTATTGCTCTACATAGAGGATCATAAGACTCAATATCTCCAATAACCCACCCACCACCGTGGAAGTAAACAAGAATACCATTAGGTCTCTCACTAGGATAGTAGAGGCGAATAGGTATTTCAGCTTGAGAACCCTTTACTACTGTGTCTTTCACTTTATACACGTCCTCTCGAGGGGATATGCTCAGTAACGTATTCATAAGCTTTCTAAATTCTTCCGGCGTAATTCTACTCATATCTGGCTTTTGCTTTGAAAATTGTTCTATTATACTCCTAAATACAGGATCTAGTGGCATATTGGGAGAATATATGCATTTTATTCTTAAATATATTATTTTATCTCAGTCTTCCCTCTCTCTTCATAACTCAGCCGGGTAAGTTCTCTTCATCATTATCTTCTTCACAGATTAAACTTAAAAATTCTACATGATCTTAGCAATATATTGAACTTTCACTTTTAATTAGGGCTAGATTTAATTATACTTAAATAGATAATATTAATTTATTATTTTAAAAATGATTATCATAATCTAGTGGAGTTCAATATTTTAGTGAAGTATATTTATAGTGATTTTATAAGTGAATGTTTTTAATAATATATCTATTTAGCTACTAGTATGATCAAACACATAGAGTACTATAGGCACGGAATGACGGAACCTTTGGCATCGCTTTATGTTTATAAGAAAGTAGAGGACGGAAAGATCGTAGGTACCTTAAGGGTCTCAGTATACAGAAATATGGCAATTGCAATATATGAATCTGATAAACTTGAGGGCGGTGAAGTAATTGATGTTACTGCAGTTAATCCCGAGAATATAGCTAAACTAATACTAAAATTTTACGAACCGAGTAAAGATGATATTGTAATAATTGGAGAAAGGAAAGTAATAGATGAAGTGATTAGTAATGTACTTTCAATGATAGAGGTATGATAATCATCATTAAACTCAGATGGGTGGAACTATTTCACCTATCAATCTAACAGTATAGTTCTTAAATTTATAAATAAAATCAGTCCGGGAGATTAGTGCTCATAATTCGCTGCTGAAGACCGTCATCATTATCAACTTTGCTACATATCATCACTTTTCAGTATCGCGGGCACATATCATCACTTTTAAATTTTTCTCCTTAATTATATTACTTACTATCATGAATGGTTCATATTTCTATCAAGATACAGCAGTTATATTAATCTTCCTTTTTTAAGTCTTATAAGAGATAAGCGGAGAATTCAGCAACAATTTAGTTTAATTTTGAGTTTCAGTATAACTATACTCGTGTTTAAATCACCACTAGATATGATAACAGAGATATTAATCCCTACTTTAAGGGCAATAGAGGCAAAGAGATTAAGACAATTAGGAATGAGCCAGAATAAAATTGCGATGTTACTAGGAGTTACACAGCCAGCTATTAAGCAGTATTTAGATGAATCTGAAGAAAACTTGTATTCTAAATTAATAGATTTAGGGCTATCTAAAGAGGAAATAGAAGAATTCTTACAAAATATTACTGAACTTCTATTAAAGGGAGATCAAAAGGCAGTAATGAGTTATTTGACAATATTCGGCCTTTCTTCTTTAAGTTATCTAAAGTTTTGTAGATACCATAAAAAAATTGATAGCAATATACCAAATGATTGTGAAATTTGCAGAGATTTATATAGAGAAAGTGAAGAAGAACTGATGAATATTGCAGTACTAATGCTTGAGAACAGAATAGTGACGCCATTAATACCAGAAGTACTTAGTAACATAGCATTTGCAAAAAGGAACGCAAGATCTGAGAAAGATATAATAGCAATTCCTGGAAGAATAACAAAAGTATTTGAAATTCCTAAAGCATCTTCAAAGCCTGCATGGGGTGGGAGTAAACATCTAGCTCTAGTCTTATTAAACGTAATGAAGATTTCGCCCGAAGTTAGAGCAGTAATGAATATAAAATTTGATGAAAAGATTGAGAAAATACTAAAAGAATTAAACTTTAAGTTCGCAGTTATTGGTCCTTCTTCTGAAATTGATGACTTAAGTATTGCCTTATCTATTGCATCAGTCTATCAGGAAAATATGGATGCCGTTATCCATTTGGGCGGGAAAGGCCTTGAACCTAATACTTACATATTCGGTAAGGATCCAGTTGAAGTCGCAAAAAAGGTTTTAAATATAGCTAAAAAATATCATAATATTGCAGAAAATCCATTATAAAGTAAAAATATACTAAATATTAATAATATTATAAATGAAAATATTTTTATATACCAATTTATATTATATTTTAGAGATAATTGGTTAATTAATAATGGAAAAGAAGTAATCCATATTAAAATACCAACGAAGAATCCGGGTATCACATATATCGTTAATTGGTTAATCATTGACAACCCTGCAGTTAACCACCAGATTATTTGGAAAGGATTTGTTAGTCCAGTCATTAGGCCTACTAGATAATTACCTTTAATATCTCTTTTTATTGGCTTAGATTTCACTACTAAGTATGCAAGATATATCATTATTACTCCACCTATAAAGTAAAAATATATTGTAATTTTAGGAGGAATTATTTGATAAAATAAATATGTAATAATAAAGAAAATGACATCCGCAGACATTGCTCCCGCTCCCACTGCAATCCCATTATATTTTGACCTAGTTGACTCATAGGCCATTATTGCATTTATTGGTCCTGGCGGTGCTGCTAGAGAAAGTCCTAATACAATTCCTATAAAGAAAGAATAAATAATTGATGTCATTTTTGATAATTTTAATAGGATTCACTTATAAGCATTCTCTTTTACCAACAGATGGATTTGGAGAAAATTAATTAAATTCCAAGTTTAGAATTCCGTTATGGAAAAAAATTTGGATTTACGAGAGCAAATAAAGAACCTTTATCTATCTGGAAAGAGTATTAGAGAAATAGCTAACCAATTAAACATGAGTTATTCTGCAGTTAGAAAGATTCTAAAAGAGGCTAAAATTCAATTTAGAGGTAGGATTCCTTATGAGATAATAAACAATATATTAGAGCTTGCTAGGCAAGGATATAGTGCAAATAAAATAAGTAAGTCATTAAATATTAATATAAATACTGTATTAAGAATTCTTAAAAAACATAAATTAGTTAAATCAAAAAGAAAATTAACTAACGAGGATATAGAGAAAATAAAGACTATGTATTTGAATGGAGAATCTATTTATAGAATAGCAAAAGTTCTGAACATTTCCACAAATTTAGTAGTATATCATCTTAAAAAATTAAATATATATAAAAATTACTCATGAATTTTTTTCCACATCTCTCTAGCTAATTCTCCATCATACTTAAATAAATTAATTAATTGTTTAGCCTCTTCTCTCTTTTTCCTATGCTCTTCTAAAAATTCATTTAGCTTCTCTATTAGTATCTGTTTCAATTCACCAGTAAGTAATGCTCCACTCCTATAATCTTCTTCTATTTTCTTGATCTTATTATCATCAGGCTCAAATAAGAAATATAACCATTGAAACGAAACATCTATTTCTGGATTTCCGCCGTACTTTCGATGTAACTCAATAGTCGGCTGCCCACCCGAAAATGCGTACTTCATAATCTTTCTTTCCACGGTCTTTGGATCATCAGTAAGATATATTGCAGAATTTGGATCAGAAGAGCTCATTTTACCCTCTGGTCCGGTTAAGGGTGGTAAGAATTTACTATGAATTTGTGCTGCTTTGTAATATCCTAAACTTTCAGCTATATCTCTTTGTAACCTCCAATAAGGATCTTGATCAATTCCAGCCGGTATAAGACATCTCTTTTTTTCGAACATTGTCGGTGCTATTTGAAGTGCTACATAGAAAATTATTCCTATATTAGAAGATGGATCTAAACCAAAAGTTGCTCTAACTTCAGAGAACGTAAGTTTCCTAGCTATCTTTATGGCTATTGGATACATATTCCTTATATATTCTGTATCTTGAAAAATGAAAGTCCTATCGGGGTCAAATCCTACTGCTATAATATCAAGTATATTATCATAAGACCAATATCTTACTTGTTCTAGAGTGTACTCTGGATTTCTCATAAACTTCTCATCATCAGCTATTTCGATAAATACATTCACTTTAAACTTGTCTTGAAGCCACTTTGTAAATATAAAGGGAATTAAATGACCAATGTGCATACCTAAAGAAGGTGCTCTGCCAGTATAAAGATAGAATCCCTTTCCTTCTTCATAATCCTTTATTACTAAATCCAAATCCCTATGTGAAAAAAATATATTTCTCCTTAAAAACACATGAAGGTCTCCGGTTATTTTTTTAATTCTATCCTTCAACGAATCAGTTATTTTTTGAGTACCAAATTGTAAAATAAGCTTGTCATAATCAATTTTTCCTTTTACTTCCCAAGGTGATACACTAAAATTTTCAGCCACGAATAAAAAGAAGAAAAAAGATAATTTAACTCTTCTGAACCTGTGTTAGACCAGATGATAGCGGTAAATCTGGGAACTTCTCTTTCATCCTCTGCTCTGCTATTGCTGCAGCTTCCTCTAATATCTTCCTTGCCTCTGGAGATGATGGAGCACCTACATAAGGTGCACCAGTGAAGTTACCAGCTTCTACTACTATTTCTTGTAATGCCTCCCCTATTTCACCTAGTTCTATAGATATTTCTGGCATTATTCCCTTTAATACACTCTTAAGTTCTGATATTACGCCAACTACTGGTATTAAGTTAACGAATATGTCACCTAATTCTTCTACAGTTTCTAGTCTTAAAGAGACCTGCTCTAAGGCAATTTGGGTTATTATCATCTGCTTAGTAATCTTCCTAATCTCTGCAATCTCATTAGCATACATTGCAGCCCTCATCGTATCCTTCGACATTTGAGCCTCAACTACTCTTTCGAATAATGTCCTATCCCTCTCTTGTAGCCTTGCTATGTATGCATCGAGCCTACTAACCATAGCCCTTATTTTATAATTCGCATTAGCTAATCTATATCTCAATGGTTCCTTGCCCTTGATTGATACCTTTTCCTTTTTATTGCCCTCCCATATCTTTTGGAAGTTTTGTATTGCCATGGTCAGTATATATCTTAACTTTCAATTACTTAAAAGGTAGTAGGCAAGGTAATACATCCCTTGTCATTAACACGTATTATTTATAGAAATTTGACTTTTATACCCTAGATTACATTTTTATAATTGTAATTACTATGACACCATCCATAATTCAACAAGATGAAGATCCAGACGTAGAAATTCTACAGATAGGTGATTATATAGAGGTTTACGTGGACTTAAGAGGTAGAGATTTAAAATTAGATAGAATTGATATTAAAATAGATAAAAATAAGATATATTTATATGATGTTAAATCAAATAATATAATAAAAATAATTAAAATTAGAAGTGACATAATACTTAGTCCCAATATACTTCATAAAGAATATCACTACGGTACATTATTATTAAGACTTAAGAAAATCAATTAAAATTAAAAATAATTTTTGTTATATGATGAAAGAATTTTTATATTGCAGTTACGCAGAATTTATGAATGTCAAAGAAAGAATTAATTTTAAGGCTAGTAAAGTTCGGAATAGTAGGTGCATTGGGCACTATAGTTAATGAAGGTCTTCTTTATCTCTTCACTAAAATCTTTCCAATAGCAATTTCGTTGATCTTCTCAATAGAGATATCAATAATATTCAACTTCATACTTAATGACGTGTGGACCTTTAAAGACAGAAGATTCGGAAATTTTGGAAAGAGGCTAATTAGGTTTCATATTACAGCGGTAGTTGGTGGTATCATACAATATATGATAGTACTCTTGCTAATTGTAGTAGGTTGGCGAGATCAAGCCTTATTAATATTACTTAGTTCTTATTCTCATCTTCCGTCAATAATTCTTATTATTAACTTAATTGGAATAATAAGTGCATTTATAATAAGATTCTTATTAAGTTATAAGTTTGTATGGGCTCGATTCTAATAGACTTTTGTCTATTAGATAATTAGGCAATTATTTATAAATAGTGAAATAAAGGAGTAAATTATGTATTACGAAAATGATGGTATAGTTGATATAGAGTATTACCTATTATTAGCTGCGCTAGGAGAATATTAAATAATAGGTTATCAATTTTTATTTATATATATTAATTTTTAAGTATACGGAGCTAGAAAAATTAGTTAGCTAAAGAGATAATAATTTAATGAAAGAGACTTATATTACACTAAATTCTTTTTTCTAGATATATAGATATCATCTATATCAGTTTATTTTTGATACCTTACTGTAACTCAGTCTGGAGATAGTGTCGTCATTAGGGTATAAATTCTTGTATTATGAGTATTACTTATGGGTAGGAAGCCTATAATTAGGCATGATATAGCTTGTCCTTCTTGTGGTAGTCATCATGTTGTTAAGTGTGGTAAGTCTTGGGGTAGGCAGAAGTGTAGGGTTTGTGGTAAGCGTTTTTTGGGTGATGCTTCTAGGCATCATTATCATAAGAGTGTTAGGGAGTTGGCTTTGAGGATGTATTCTAATGGTATGAGGGCTATTTCTAGGGTTCTTAATGTGCCTTTGGGTACTGTTTTCACTTGGGTTAAGCGTTATGGTAAGCAGAGGCACGAGAAGCTAGTGGACTTGTGGAGTAGGGCTAAGGAGTTTGTTAAGGGTAAAGTTGTTACTAAGGTTGTTGATGAGATGTGGACATAGAAACACTAGGGCTTTCTACAAGTGGGTGTTTACTTGTTATGTGTACACTAGGCTAGGGTTATACATAATTTACTCTGTGGATGATAGGAATGAGAATACTTTTCGTGAGGTTAAAATGTACTTGCCAGATGATGGTAGGTGGGTGAGTGATGATTACAACGTTTACTTTTGGTTAAAGGATCACACGGTTGTCTCGCTGGTTAACCTATATAGGCCCACGTGGCAATGTTAGCTAGTACTATGCTTGAAGTATGACCGAAAGATTTATTACTGAACGCCCCAACGAGGGGCTTCATTCCTCACTAAGGGATAGGCTTGTACGCTTCAAGAGGGCAACAAAGGCAGTAAATAGGAGCATAAGCATGATAAAGTACTCCATAGCACTAGTCTTATGGGAGAGAAAATTAATCCCAGAATTTATACCCTAATGACGACACTATCTCCAGACTGCTGGAACTCGTAAATTTATTCATAATGTTGCTTTTTACGTTTCTTGTTACATTTATGTTCTTTTCTCCCAAAGCAGAAAAGTTTAAAATTATGGGCCCGCTGGGATTTGAACCCAGGATCTCCGCCGTGTGAGGGCGGCATCCTAACCAGGCTAGACGACGGGCCCAATCTAAATTTCGTAAAGCCAAATAAATAGCTTATTGTAGCTAAATTTTCAAGAATTTATCATTTTATAGTTTAATAGATAATATAATAATGATAAATTTTGTATTACTAATAAGATGTTTGCTGCCTTAAACACTCTTCAATTAATTTTACATCATTTTCTGGTATTGGTCTTCTCATATTAGCAGGAGCGTTTCTTAAGTACTTTGGTAATTGAAACTTATCCTCTATAAAAGTTAGTTTAGATAGTATTGATTTCAAATCACACTCGCCTATCAATACTGGTTCTACTTTTACTCTATATATATAAACTCCTTTACCCCTTACTACCTCCTCTGGATATATTGGCTTTTCGTCCGTATACCAATCCGACACAACTTTCATTATCCCTACAATCTTTCCTCCATACCTCTTAGCATAATATTTGCTTACATATATTATTAGATAATCATCTTTTTTTACATAATTTATAATAATTTTTCTATTATGGCCATAAACTCCTTGATTTAATATTACATTCCACATATCCTCTTGAATTGGTATTAGCCAATACATCATCAACTTAATTATTTACTAACACATTATTAAGAATAATCACATCCAGTAAAGTAGAAATTATTTATACGTTAATTTGTAAATAGAGATTTACTACTGCTAACATAAACTTTTTTAGAAATAACATAAAGGATAATACATGTCATTCTTATTTAAGAAGAAGATTAAAAAAATATATCACATTGATCACTTACCGTTATTAAATAGAAAGGTAATAAAAACCTTGTTTGATAGTAACTTACCTGATTTAATGAAGTTGTATGGTTTGAAATTTTCCGTACCTTTATACGGAGAACCAATACTCATACCCTACGGTGCAATCGCAGAAGAATATAAGGATTCAAAGGAATTACTAAATGAGATTTTGTTACTTAAAGACGGTATAAAGCAAGAAGGTTTAAAGAAGTATTCTGAATGGTATCCTGAGTCACAATTTCTTGACTACTATAGGATAGTCCAGTACTCATATGCTGATCCGCAGGAAGGAATGATTATTGGTCTTGGATTTCATCCATTAGAAATATCGCCAGAAGGGTACTTTAAACTTAAAGGATTAAGTGAATTTATAGAGAATAAGAAGGTATTCATAGCGAATCAAGCGTTATTTGCCCAAACTTTAAACAGATTCTCTATATTTACTAGGGCTAAGGAAATAGTAGTAAATGATATAGTTTTTGATAAGATAAATGAAATAGTTGAGTTTCATTTATGGTTATTAGAATACTTTCATTTAAATTATGATAAGGATAAACTATTTGATAAAGATATCGCATACGAGTACATGAAGATTGGATTAGAAAAAATAAATCAAATTACTAAAAATACTATTAAAAACAAAATTATGAGTAACTATGATACTGTGATTTTACCTATATTTGTGTTAGCTAGAAACTTTCATAATACTAATATAACTGAGCTGAAAAGAGCTTGGCAAGAGGATCCAAACCTTAATTTTATACTTAAACAAGCTAGATTTCATGAAATTGATTCAATACCAGTATTGATGAGTTATAACGTAATAGAGAGGTTAGTAGAAGACATAAAAGCTTTGTATGATGAAGTAATAGTAGTTTTTGATAAGAATATCCCACCTATTTCAAAGTGTAAGTCAGAATGTCCTAAATTTGTCCTAGAAAATAAGGTAATTAAGGAAGGGGAGAATTATAAGGTAATACAATTTAAGAGGTAGGTTAGAATTTGGATAATACTAAATTCATTTATGAATTTACAACGTAAGTACAGATACTAAAGTTCCTACGTTTTAGTCGTTTGTAAGAATAACACGGCATAGTTATATTATACAAACAACCTTATTAGTATTAATTTGCAACAGAAACTTAGGAACTTTACTCTGTCTAGTAGTTAAAAAGGAACTATAGAGAAAAAGGTATTAATAAATCTCAACTTATTTAACCTGTACTGGACTCTTAGGAAATACTTATGTAGCAAACTCCCCAGTTTTTAAATAGTTTAGCCTTTTTGTTGGATCTTTGATAATATCTTTAAGGTTCTTCTGTATTTTTTGAAAAAATATTACGGAAAGATTGTCAAAGAATCGGGAGAACTTTACTGTAATAATACTTTAGTGGAAAATAAAAACAAGTGATACCTCTGAAGCTTTTGATACAGATTCTTACGGAAGAATCGGGAGAACCTTTGATATACTTAAATTTCAGAAGTATAATTGTGTTTAGGGAAAAGCTGAAAGGTGATTTAAAGCGAATAATTAAAGATCCTACTGTATTTAAAGATCCTCTTACTGTATTTAACGATATACCTTATAGAGAAGATATATTGGAACAAGTTGCAGTGTATATAAAATCTTTTGTGAAGGCTGGTACAAAATTTTCCGTTCTATTTTTAGGTTTAACTGGTACTGGGAAGACTTTTGTAGCCAAATTTGTGATGAGGGAAATAGAGAAAGTAAAGAAGGAGGATAGAGATTATACTTCTGTAGTACAAGCTTATGTTAATTGCAAGGAAATGGGTGGGAATAAGGGTGCAGTACTTCATTCTTTAGCTACTCAGATTTCAAAAAGGGATATTCCTAGAAGAGGTTTGGGTACTGCAGATTATATTAAGTTCATGAAAGATTATATGAAAAATAAAAAGGCAATAATGTATTTAGACGAAATAGACGCTCTAGTGAAGAAGAAGGACGGTGATGATGTACTTTATCAATTACTTAGAGTTGATGCTCCTTTATCAGTTATTATGATAAGTAATGATCTTAATGTGAGGGAAGGGATGGATCCTAGAGTGCTCTCGAGTTTAGGACCTACGATTTTATTTAATCCTTACGATGCACAGCAGCTGTCTAACATTCTTGTTAGATATGCGAAGGCTGGCCTTAATGTTTGGGATATGGAGATAATAAACTACATTGCAGCAATAGCGGCATCTGAGCATGGAGATGCTAGGAAAGCAGTAGAGCTATTATTTAGGGCTGCAATGGTTGCATCACGAGAAGGTTCAGATAAAATAGAGAAAAGACATGTTGATATTGCTTATCAAGAATATGAAAGAGAGAAAGTAGTAGAAGCGGTAAAAGATTTACCGGTTCATTATAAGTTAGTTCTGATGTCTGTTCTGAAAGATAACATTGCAGTTAATTCTTATCAAATTTATAAGCAAATTGCTGAGGAAATGGGTGTAAGGGTTATTTCGTATAGAAGATATGCGGAGATACTGAATGAGTTAGAAATGTTTGGATTATTGAAAATTAGGGTAGAAAATTTTGGTAGGAGAGGGGGTATAAAGAAGATTGTAGATGTAATAGATAGGGAGAAATTAGAGAAAATAATTTCCTCGTCAGTATTTATGGAGTAGTATTCTTTCGATCCATTTATAATCTATACTCCAAAACTGGGGAGTTTATAGAAACTTTTAAATAATAGGGATTCTAAATTAGCTTTAATGCAGAAGTCTAGTATTAATGAAATTATAAGGCATAGTTATAAGGACGAGCTCATTGGTTTTATGCTCTACGAAGCCTTGACTAAAGTAGAAAAAGATGCTGAAATTAGAAATGTTTTAAAGAGATTGTCCGATATCGAAAGATCTCACTCAGAATTTTGGAGAAGAATGGCAGAGTCTCATAAAATAGAATTAGAAAAATTGGATCCATTTGATAGATTAAAATTAAATTTTTTTATTTTAATAAGAAAAATATTTGGAACAAGATTAGTTATAAAGCTATTAGAGAGGGAAGAGATCAAAGATGTTCAAAAATATAAGAATTTATTAGCTCATCAAGAGATTTCTGAGGAGGAGAAGAAAGAACTTGAGAAAATATTAATTGACGAAGTAGTTCATGAGGAGATGTTATCGTTAACTGAATCTAGGTCAAAAGATATAGGAGATTTCGTGTATGGAATAAGTGATGGACTTATAGAAGTTCTTGCTGCAGTTTCTGGTTTAGCTGGAATATTACTAAATCCATTATTAGTTGCAATCGGGGGAATTATTGTCGGCATAGCCGGTACTCTATCTATGACTATCGGTTCTTATCTTTCCACTGAATCTGAAGTAGAGATAAACCGTGCAAGGAGAAAGAAGATAGAGGCTCAAAAGGAAATCGACTCTTCTTTAGTAATAGAGAGTTTAAAGAGAAATTTACAAGCATTTGGAATTAAATCAAAAGATGTGGAAATAGTAGCGAAAAAATTATATGATGTTGCTGAGGACATTATAGCTCCTAAGTCTTCCGAAAGTCCCACTAAGAGTGCGGGGATTACTGGTATATCTTATATTATTGGTGCAATAATTCCAGTAATACCTTTCCTTATCGGATTACCAGGAATTACTGGTCTCCTTATTTCTTATGCAGTAACTGGTCTATTTACGTTTATAATTGGGTATATAATAGGCATTCTTAGTGAAAGTAATCCTGTTAAGAAGGGACTTAAAATGAGCGTTCTTGCTATAGCTGCCGCACTTACTACTCATACTATAGGAACTATTGCATCAAACTATCTTTCAGTGCCAGTTTCATAATATTTTTAACCTTACTATTTACATGAAATCTATGTCTTACACTAACGAGTTAAGAAGACTTCTGATGCATGTTGGTCCAGTAAATATAGATTTAGACGTTCTGCTTTCAGGGGTAAAATCTAACGTAGGATTTACCTCGAGAGAATTTATTGAAGCTAGTAGCTATGTCCTCAAATCCTTGAGAAAATTAGTGTGGGCAGACGAGAGTTATAGAGTAATAATGTTACCAGGGAGTGGTACTGCGGCAATGGAAGCTGTAACTTCCATGTTAAAGAGAAATGATAGGGTATTAGTAGTTTCTAATGGAGTTTTTGGTGATAGATGGGAAAATTTATTTAAACGATACCCCGTTCAAGTTGACGTTATAAAAGCTAAAGCTGGTGAGTATGTAAGAGAGGATGAATTAGAAAAATTTAGTAAAAATAATTATAAATTAATCACATTTACTCATGTAGAAACTAGCACTGGAGTAAGAGAGCCAATAAAGGATGTTATAAAGGTAGTTAGAGGAAATGCAGAAATTATTGTAGTCGATGGTGTTTCGAGTGTTGGTGCTGAAGAGATTAAAATGAAAGAGTGGGGAATAGATGTAGTAATTACAGCATCTCAAAAGGCACTAGGATGCCCAGCTGGGTTAGGCTTATTAATTATTTCTCAAGATGCAATAAGTCAGGTTTCTGAAGATTCAATTTCAGGCTTCTTTTTAAATCTCAAAAACTGGATTCCAGTAATGGAAAGTTTAGAGGCAGGTAAACCAGCTTACTTTTCTACACTACCAGTTCACATAATTTTTATGTTAAGGAAGTCCTTAGAGTTCATAGAAAAGGAGGGTATAGAAAATAGAATTGAAAGACATAAGGTAATTGCAGAAGCAATAAGGGCTGGAATAGAGGCTATGGGATTAGAAATAGTAGCTAAGGAAAGAAGTGTACGTAGTAATACTGTAACTGCAGTTAAACTTTCTAAAGTCAGTTCCAGTCAATTTTTAGAGTACTCCATATCAGAAGGTGTAGAATTTGCACCTGGTGTCCACCCTGAATTAGCTGGAAAATATTTTAGGATTGGTCATATGGGATGGATAAATTATAATGATGCAATATCTACTGTTGCAGCAATTGAAAGGATTCTTACTAAGTTAGGTGAGCCTATAAAATTAGGCCATGGCGTAATTGCTACACAAGAGTATTTACTCGGAAGGGGAATTTCTCAAGTCTAAATGCAGAGTCCCAGAATAGATATTCGTATATTGATGCTATTCTAAAATGCTTAAATACTTCCCTTCTAGAATTCTCATCTAATTTTAATTCATCAGTTATTGTTAGTACAGCCCTTACACCCCTTTCATACTCTTCTCCACCATAAGTTTCTATCCATTTTCTATACAGAGGATTAGGAGAACCTTTCTTTAATAATTCTTTACCTACCTCCATATATATCCAATAACAAGGTAATACAGCAGCTAATGCTTCACTAAATGGCCTAGTTGAGGTTACTGATAGAAGGTATGAGGTATAAGCTAAATTAGTTGGTGACATTTCATACTCTTCTGGATTTATATTCCAAACTTTAGTAAATGAAGAATGTAAGTTTCTTTCAACTATTAATGCTTGAATTCCGTGTTCCAAGAAGGTTATTCTATATTCATCTTTAGGAGCCTTAGATGCGACTAATGCCAAGGCCTTACTAAATTCTTTTAAATATAAATAATCCTGAATAATATAATATTTGAATTTTTCTTCTTCTAAACTACCATCTATTAAACCTTTTATAAATTGATGATTAAGAATTGCGTTATAAATATCTTTAATACTCAACCATAATTCTTCAGTTAATCTTGTCATATTACAATATTAGTAGATTATTATATAAGTTTTTATTAAGTTCTCGTTATAGTGTAGTAGTAATTAGGGTATAAATTTATTAAAACGAGAATCTCCATAAGGAGTAGATGCTAAAATAAGGTTTTGGATATCTTATTTAGATATAGAAATATAAATACCCTACGTCGACACTATAGCTCTTATGACTTAGTTTAAAATTTAACAGAATTAAGTTAATAAATTAATTAAAATAATAATTTAAAGTTTTATCTACGAACCTTCTATTACTGAAATATTTATTTACTAATACTTCAAATTCCTATTTAATGTCACAAACGTTAACGGAGAAAATACTCAGTAGAGCAGCTAATAAAACAGTAACTCCAGGAGATGTTGTAGAAATAAACGTAGATCTCGTAGCTTTTCATGACCTTACTGGATATCATGTAATAGAAGTTATGGAGAAAGTTGGAATGTTAAAAGTTTTTAATAAGAATAAGTTAATAATCGCCTTTGACCACTTAGCACCACCACCAGATGTAAGAAGTGCTGAAATTCAAGTAAATATTAGAAAGTTCGTTAAAGATTTAAGAATACCCAATTTTCATGACATAAATACTGGAATTTTGCATCAACTACTTATAGAAAAATACGTAGATCCAGGGATGGTAGTAGTAGCTGCAGATAGTCACACTTCGACCTCTGGTGCAGTAGGTGCTTTCGCACAAGGAATGGGAGCTAGCGATATAGCTGCAGCAGTAATTACTGGGAAAACATGGGTCGTTGTTCCCCAACCATTTAAGGTTAAATTGTCTAATGAACCTCAAAAATGGATATCTGGTAAGGATGTCGCATTAAAGTTACTTGGAGAATTTAAGGCTGATTACTTTAATGGAATGAGTATAGAGGTATATGTAGAAAAGCCGTCAAGCTTTCCAATGGATTATAGAGCTACTGTAGCTAATATGGGAATTGAGATGAATGCAGATGCACTAATGTTTATACCCGATGAGGAGACCGTAAATTATATTAAGTCTAATAGGGGATACGAGCCACCTATAATAAAGCCAGATATAGGGGCCAAGTATGTTGATGAATACGAGATAGAATTAAATAAACTAGAACCTCTAGTTGCTGCACCTCATAGTGTAGATAACGTTAAGGCAGCTAGAGAATTAGAGGGAACACCTATTGATCAGGTTTTTATAGGTTCTTGTACTAATGGAAGAATAAGTGATATTGAGGTAGCCGCTAAAATACTAAAAGGTAAAAAAGTTAAGACAAGATGTATAGTAATTCCTGCATCTTATCAAGTGTTTAAGACAGCAATTGAAATGGGGTATATAAACATACTAGCAGATGCAGGATGCATAATAACTTACGGTACTTGTGGGCCTTGTCTGGGTGGTCACTTTGGTATAGCGGGTCCAGGAGAGAATATTCTTTCTACTAGTTCTAGAAACTTTAAAGGAAGAATGGGAAGTCCGGAAGCAAAAGTATTCTTAAGCGGACCAGCAGTAGCGGCTGCCTCAGCATTAAAGGGTGAAATAGTAGATCCACGTGATGTAGAATGATAGTAGAAGGAAAGGTATTAAAGTTTGGTGATAAAATAGATACAGATATAATAATACCGGCAAAATACTTAAAGTATACAGATCCAAATTACTTAGCCCAACACGCAATGGAACCCTTAGATCCAGAATTCTATAAAAAGGCTTCACAAGGAGTTGTTTTAGTAGCTGGTAAGGTCTTTGGAATGGGTTCTTCTAGGGAGCAGGCTGCAATAGCATTAAAGGCAGCAGGTGTTAAATTGATAATAGCGGAATCATTTGCAAGAATATTTTATAGGAATGCTATAAATAATGGCTTACCAGTAATAACTTTACCAAATGCTAAGAACTTAATTAGTGAGGGCGATTACGTTAGAGTTAATATAGAAACTGGTGAAATAGAAGTTAATAATAAGATTAAGCTTCAAGGTAAAGGAATTACTGGTATGGCTCTAGAAATACTTAAAGCAGGAGGTTTAATAAATTATTTAAATAAGCTAAATAAAATATTATGAACCTATTTTTTATTTTTATTTCTTCTTTTTTCTACATATCTTGAAAAATAAATTCCGCTTAAATAAAGGGAATTTAAGGTAAGCGCAATCATGCTTTCTACTAATCCTCCAGTAGTACCTGGTGAAATTATCCAAGCTATTAGCCATCCTGCAAAAATTCCATATCTCCAATATTTTCTCCAAGTTTGAGATTTAACTAAGCCTATCATAGTTAATATTATCATAAATAGAGGCAATTGAAATGCAATACCAGTTCCTATCATAAGAGAGATTATAGTCCCAATAAAAGATCTTATACTAAGTGTAGGTTCAACTTGAAAAGCTATTGTATAGTAGTAGAGAAATTTTAACATTAGTGGTACTATAATATAATATGCAAATAAAGAACCTAATACAAATAATAATATTGAAGGTAGTAAAAGATTTCTCAGCATTTTCTTTTCATGCTCGTAGAGTCCAGGGGCTATAAATGCCCAGATTTCTCTCAATATCAGTGGAAAGCTAGTGATAAAACCAAAGTATATTGAAACGTACAGTGAGGAGATTATAGTATCCATAAATCCAATATTTATTAATTTAAGACCTTGAGGTACTGTAGTTGTAATAAGATATCTTACTAGCATTATTGATAAACTATTATATAAGTCTGGGATTGGAATTGGTATTTCTTGGCCATTCACTTCTATATAAGATATTCCTATAAAGAAATAAATTGCAGTAAAAGAGATTAAATAAATTATAATTCTTCTAAGTCTAATAAGTAATTCTCTAAGATGTTCTATAAGTGGTTTTTCTTCAAAGATAGTCTTATTTTCAGACCTCTTTTCTTCTTTGCTCATTCTTTAACCTCTCAATTTCTTCTTGTAGTTGTTTTATTCTCTCTTCAAGTAATTTAATTTTATCCTCATCTTGATAATATATTGGTTTAATATAAATCATTCTATTAGCATTATTAGTATTTAAATTTAATTCATTATTTATTGAGTTTGTAGTTTCTTCTAGAATTTCTCTTTTTATCTCATTAGTAAACTCTACTTGCCTCCTTCTTAATTCTCCAAGTGTTTTGCCTAAAGTTTTTGCAGTTTCTTTAATATTTGGATCTCCACTAAATAATAACACTGCAACGAGTAAGAGTATTAAAAAATCTGTTATATCTCCTATCATATAAAAAACACCGAAAACTTTATGACTGTTGACTCTTTTGCTTCTTTAATTCCTCTAATTCCTTTTCAAGTTGTTTTATTTTTTCCTCTAATCCTTGTGAGGTTTGGTTCTGTAATGTTGGCGAATTTGGAGCTAATTGTTGTTGCATTTGCATCATCTCCATTTCTGCTTCCATTCTACCTTTTCTAAACTCACCTATCGCCTTACCAAGAGATCTAAATAATTCTGGTATCTTTGAAGATCCAAATAATATTATCGCTACAATTATTATAATTATTATTGCAGTAGGTGCTAGATCCAATCTTTCACCTAATAGTATTATGCTTTTAGATTTATAAACTTTTTACGTTTGTAAATTACAGAATAGTTAGCAAGTTTTTTAAGCGAATCTTGAAAGCTTTAAAAAGGGGCCGGTAAGTTGGAAGAATCTTAGAAGCTATAGATATTGAATTTAAATATGATACTAAACTTATAATGTATGATATAAACTTATACACAAGTAAGAAAGAAATTGTGGCTATAATAGGTCCATCAGGATCTGGTAAATCTACTTTGTTAAGGATTTTAGGAGGATTTTTAAAACCCTCTAAGGGTAAGGTTCTATTGTTAGGTAAAGAAGTAAGTAAACCTACACCTAAAATCGCTTTGGTTCATCAGTCTATTGTAACCTTTCCATGGATGAGTGCACTGGAAAATATAAAATTAGGATTAAAATATTTAAAATTGAGTAAAGAGGATGAAGATCGAATAGCAAGGAAAATGTTAGATCTAGTTGGTCTTCATGGATTCGAAGAACTTTCGCCTAAGCAAATGAGCGGAGGGATGAGACAGCGAATTGCAATAGCTAGGGCATTAGCAGCACAACCAATTGTTATGCTATTGGATGAACCTTTTTCTCATTTAGACGAGATAACTGCAGAAGGAATTAGAAGAGAAATAAGAAATATTCTATTTGATAAGGAATCTTCATTAGAATCAGCCGTTCTTGTTTCTCATAATCTTCAAGAAGTTGTGGAAATAGCTGATAGAGTTTATGTGTTAAATGGTAGCCCATCTACTTTAATAGGAGAAGTAAAAATAGATTTACCATATCCAAGGTCTTCTAAAGATCCAAAATTTTATGAGTATATTGATATTCTTTATAAATTATTAACACCATTACGTAATAAAAGTTTTTCTTCATAATTTTGTAAAAAAATTAAAATATATTATATAGATTAATTGTTTAATAATATAAAAATTATGAACTCAATTTTATTTTCCTCAATTTTACAAAAGTAATTAATGCTGAGGAATCCGGGATCTGAAATGGTGAAGAAATGTGCGAGCGCTTAGCTTATTTTTTCTAACTGTATGTATATTTATTCAAATGTAAAAACTTTTTAAGGCAGAATTAACCTTATATATTGATGCCCCCGTTTAACAAGATTCTTATTGCAAATAGGGGAGAGATAGCAATACGTATAATGAGAGCTGTAAAAGAGATGGGGATGAAAGCTGTCGCTGTATATTCAGATGCTGATAAAAATTCGTTGCATGTTAAATATGCCGATGAAGCCTATTATATAGGACCATCACCTGCATTGGAAAGTTATTTGAATATACAGAGAATAATAGATGCAGCAGAAAGGGCTCATGCAGATGCTGTGCATCCTGGCTATGGATTCTTATCTGAAAATGCTGAATTTGCAGAGGCTGTAGAGAAGGCAGGAATGACATTTATTGGACCACCATCTTACGTAATGAGAAAAATAAAGAGTAAACTCGAGGGAAAAATGATTGCGAAAAATGCAGGAGTTCCAGTTTCTCCAGGATCTGATGGTCCTGTCGAGAGTGTAGATGATGCAATAAAGATTGCCGAGAAAATAGGATTCCCTATTATGATAAAAGCATCTTACGGTGGCGGAGGTATTGGTATAATAAAAGTAGAAAATGTAGAAGAGTTAAAAGAAGCATTTGAAAGAAGCAGAAGACTTGCCCTTCAAGCATTTGGTAAATCAGAAATATATATAGAGAAAATGGCAGTGAAGCCAAGGCATATAGAAGCTCAACTGATTGGTGATAAGTATGGTAATTATGTGGTTGCATATGAGAGGGAATGCACTATTCAAAGAAGAAATCAGAAGTTAATTGAAGAAGCACCGTCTCCTATTCTTGATAATGAAAAAAGGAAAGAATTAATTGAAGCCTCAATAAGGTTTGGTAAGGCAATAGGTTATTACACATTAGGAACTATGGAGTTTGTTTATTCTGAAGTAAGTAGGGAATTTTACTTTTTAGAAATAAATAAGAGACTTCAAGTTGAGCATGGTATAACTGAATTAATAACAGGGATAGATTTAGTTAAATTACAAATTAAATTAGCAGCAGGAGAATATTTACCTTATTCTCAAGAAGATATTAAAATACGTGGGCATGCAATTGAATTTAGAATTAATGCAGAAGATCCTCTAAATAACTTTGCAGGTAGTTCCGGATATATTACCTATTATAAAGAACCTTCAGGGCCTGGGATAAGAGTGGATAGTGGAGTAGATCTAGGAAGTTATGTTCCTCCTTATTATGACTCTATGATATCTAAGTTAATGGTTTATGGGAAAGATAGGGCTACTGCTATTCAAATAGCTAGAAGGGCTTTAGACGAGTATAAGATTAGTGGAATAAAGACTATAATTCCATTATATAAACTAATAATTAATGATAAAGATTTTATTGAAGGCAAATTTACTACAAATTATATTTCGGAAAAAATGCCAGTTTTTCTAGAAGAATTAAAGAAAAGAGAAGAAATGAAAGTAATAAGTTATCTTGTATTATACTCACAATCTCAAATTAAACTAAGTTTTCATAAAGAGGTAAAGAGTAGCTATAGGAATGTTGATAGAATGAGTGCATGGAAGAGACAAGGTTTAGTAATGCAATCTACCACGAGGGTGATGTGGTAATGAGGAAAGTATATAAAGTAACCACTGAAACTGGTGATGAGTATGTCCTAACTTATAGTATAGATGGTGAGTATCTTAAATTCGAGACATTAAGTGGTGTGTATAGAGCAAGAATTTTACAAAAAGGAACTAGAGATAATGAATTCTTAATTGAAATAAATGGTGAAGTTCATAGAGTTTTTATAGAGAATTTTAATCAAATTATAGTTAATAATGAAATATTAAGAATCTCGAATATTCAAGAAAAATATGAAGAGAAAGAAGTTTCATTACAAGAATTAATTAGTAGTAAGAAGGGTGAGATTATTTCGCCAATTTATGGTAGAATTGTAAGTTTAAGAGTAAAAGAAGGCGATGCTGTGGTAAAAGGGCAACCTTTGTTATCAATCGAGTCTATGAAGTCAGAGACCATTATATCATCTCCAATTAGTGGAGTTATACAGAAGATCTTAGTAAGGGTTGGACAGAGTGTAAAGAAAGGTGATATATTATTAATAATTAAATAATGATAAAAATTCTATTGTTTATAGGATAAAAATTTATATAGTAGAGTTAAGTAATCGTAAATGAGGGTTATGACTACTCAATTAGATAAGAAGCGTGACTTTAACGAATTGATTGAAGAATTACGTAGACTGAAATCAAGGGCATATTTAGGAGGTGGGGAGGAAAGGATTAAATTCCAGCATAGTAAAAATAAATTAACTGCAAGAGAAAGACTTTCATTATTATTTGATGAAGGATCGTTCCAAGAAATTATGACTTTTGCAACAACTAGAACCACAGAATTTGGATTAGATAAAAATAGATATTACGGGGATGGAGTAATAGCTGGATGGGGAAAGATCGATGGAAGGTTAGTTTTTGCTTATGCACAAGATTTTACAGTTTTAGGTGGAAGTTTAGGTGAAGTTCATGCAAGTAAGATAGTAAGAATATACGAAATGGCATTGAAAGTTGGTGCTCCTGTGGTAGGAATTAATGACTCTGGAGGTGCGAGAATACAAGAAGGTGCTCTATCATTAGAAGGTTATGGTGCTGTATTTAAGATGAATGTTATGGCGTCTGGAGTAATACCACAAATAACAATAATGGCAGGTCCAGCAGCAGGTGGTGCTGTATATTCTCCTGCATTAACAGATTTTATAATAATGATAAAGGGTGATGCATACTATATGTTTGTAACCGGTCCAGAAATTACTAAGGTATCTTTAGGTGAAGAGGTCTCCTATCAAGAACTTGGTGGTGCAATAGTTCATGCTACCAAGTCTGGTGTAGTTCATTTTGTCGCGGAAGATGAAAGAGATGCTATAAATATAGCAAAAAAGCTTCTATCTTACTTACCATCTAACAATATGGAAGAACCACCCTTTATTGATACTGGTGATGATCCAGAAAGAGAGGTTAGTGGTTTAGAAGAAATTGTACCTACTGATTCAATTAAACCGTTTAATATAAGGGACGTGATATATCGTATAGTAGATAATCAAGAATTTTTAGAGGTTCATAAATATTGGGCAGATAATATAGTGGTAGGATTTGCTAGAATTGGCGGGCAAGTTATAGGAATTGTAGCTAATAATCCTCTTAATTATGGTGGTGCTATTGATGTTGATGCAGCTGACAAGGCCGCTCGATTTATAAGATTTTGTGATGCATTTAATATACCGCTTATTAGCCTAGTTGATACACCAGGCTATGTTCCTGGCACTGAACAAGAGTATAAGGGGATTATAAGGCATGGGGCTAAAATGCTTTATGCTTTTGCCGAAGCTACTGTTCCTAAAATAACAATAATAGTTAGAAAATCTTATGGTGGCGCTCATATAGCAATGAGTATTAAAAGTTTAGGGGCAGATTTGGTATATGCATGGCCTACTGCAGAAATAGCAGTTACGGGACCAGAAGGTGCAGTAAGAATATTATATAGAAGAGAAATTCAGAATTCTAAAAATCCTGAAGAATTTATAAAGGAGAAAATTACAGAATATAAAAAGCTATTTGCAAATCCTTATTGGGCTGCAGAAAAAGGTCTTATAGACGATGTAATAGAGCCAAAAGATACTAGAAAGATAATCTATAGGGCTTTACAGATGTTGAGAAATAAAAGAGAATTTAGATATCCAAAGAAGCATGGTAACATTCCTCTATAACTATAACCTTTTAGTAACTTTTACTATACATTCATCTGTAGGGAGAGTTTCAATTATAGGTTTTTGGCCAATTGCAAGGAGTATTTTACTTAACTTCTTTGCATCATTACAGTTCATTACATATACTTTTTCATCACTATTTTTAGATTCTATAAAGTCTAGAATATAATCTTGTAGCTTCTTGAATGATTTTCTCTCCAATTTTTTCACCTAATAATGATTTTACCTTATTTTGATTATTAATAATATCATCTATATTAGTTATTCCATTGTTATATAAAATCCTAGCTCTTTTTCTTCCTATATATGGTACTTTAACTAGTTCTAATAATTCTTCTCTTACACCATCTTTTATTCTTAAGTTAATTATTTTTAATTTTTCATAGTGATCTTTTAATTCAAGTATGTTTGCAATATTAAACGCACTATAGCTAAGCCAATCCATACTCTCAATTATACTTCTTAAATCCCCTGAACCAATACCATATTTCTCTAAAATAACATTTTCGTCAACTTCTTCAATCCAATCCCTAACAATTAATGAAAGTTTTAGCGCAGAATAAAAATCATAATATTCATCTGTTTCTTCATCTGGTTCTTCAACAAATAATTCGCAATCTACTTCTGCCGATATCTTTTCTATCTCTTTTTCGCTAATATATAATTTTGGACTATCTGGTGTTATTGAAAATAAGTGGAGATAAGCGATTTCACAAGGTTTTTCATTTTTTAATAACAATTTTTCTTTATAAATTTGTGCAGTAAAAGGATTTATATATAAATCAGCAACTCTTTTACCAAATTTCGTTAATTCTATTTTATTCTCAATTATCTTAATAAATTCGTTTTCGTTTAACCAATTAATTGCTTTTTGGAAATATTTTTCTATTAAAGTTTTTGGCAGTAAGGTCTGTAATAAATGTTCATATAATTCCTTACTTTCTACCCTGCCTAGTACTGATAATTCTCCTAGGACAAAACTAAAAAAGGGTTTTTCAGAACCTAATCTCGATTCTAAAGGTTCTGGCTTTGAATTTATATATTTCTTAAATACCTCAAAAGCCATTCTTTTATCTCTGACTACTATAATTGATTCTCCAATTTCATCATATCCTGGCCTTCCAGCTCTTCCGCTCATTTGTTTATATTCCATTATACTTATTTGCTCGTTAAATCCTAACAGTTTTCTATTAAACCTATAAATGTCACCTATTATTACAGTTCTAGCTGGTAAATTTACTCCTGCAGCAAGAGTTGGTGTTGCTACAATCACCTTTAATAATCTTCTTCTGAACGCATTTTCTATGAAATCTCTTAGAGTTTTTGATAATCCTGCATGATGGTAAGCGACACCCTTCTTTATAAGGCTAGATAATAGGGTAACTTCACTAAATCCTGCATCTTCGATATTCTTTATTTCCTCTGAAAGTTTATATAGTTCTTCGTAATTAAAATCCAAGAAGTTGAGGTACTGTGATATTTTTATTGCAGTACTTTCTGTCATTTTCCGAGAATTCCTAAAAATAAGTACTTGACCATTTTTTCTTAATGAGTGTAAAGTACAAGCTATTATTGCATCATTGCCCTTAATTCTTTGGACACTATTATCATTATAAATAACTACGAAATCTTTCCCTTCAGGGTATACAACACCCTCTATTAAGGGTACTGGTCTCCAATTTATATAGATTGGTTCTGCCCCTAACCATCTAGCTATCTCAACATAATTACTAATAGTTGCGCTTAACGCCAATACTGTATATTTCTTAGCTCTTATTGCTACTGCCTCTATAATCGGACCTCTTTCCATATCGTTTATATAATGGAGCTCGTCAAGTACAAAATACCCTACATCCTTTATCCACCTAGGTCTATGTCTCCATAACGAGTCAAGTTTCTCATAAGTTGTTACTATTATATCATATTCTTGTAACCATTCGTCATCACTATCATAGTCGCCAGATGACATTGCGACTCTAAAACCTAACTCTTCCCATACTTTGAATGTCTGGTACTTTTCAGAAGTAAGAGACCTTAAAGGGGTAACATAAACAGCTTTAAGTCCTTTATTTTTTAAGAGAAAAGATATAATTCCAAGCTCTGCTATTAACGTCTTACCAGAACCTGTAGGAGATGCTAGTAATAAACTTTTACCATTAAGTAAACCCCTTTTTATAGCCTCAGTCTGAACTGGATTTAAGTTTTCTATACCTCGCATTCTAAGAATTTTTTTTACTCTATCATCTATCTCTAATAATTCTACACTATATGAAGAACTCATAAATTTGATATCTTATTACGTTAGTAGTATTTAAATAATTAAGCCCCTTCTTTATGGTTTAAATATATCTAGAACTTGACTAAGTGTTTTTAAACGTAATCCATTTCTCTTATTAACTTTCTAGGCAAGATAATATTATCAATTACAGTGTTATTGCTAGAAGTGGTGTTGAAATGGAAAAAGTGAGGCAAATAGATTCAAACAGCTTTGAAATAGAATTAACTCCTAATACAGTTACTGTAACTTTTAAGTTAGATGAGGAGATTATGCAGAAACTAGACTTCCTTGTTAAAGAGTTAGGATTTCAAAATAGGAGTGAGTTAATAAGAGACGCGATAGAAAAATATTTAAAGCATATTGAAGGAATTAGATAAAATTTTTAACAAATTTTTAAGCCTTTTTGTTGCTAAGTTTTTATCTTTAATATCTAATTTTGCCCTAGTAATTAAATCTTCTAAAGTGACTATAACTTCCTCAGCAACTTTTCTATCAATTGGAAATGGTATCCCATCTTTTCCGCCTATTGTATATGCATATTTAAACGGATCATAACTATAATTAACTGGATCTTCATAAGATGGTGGTTCATTATATATCAAGTCTGCAATTAATGATAATGCTCTAGTAGTAGAAGGTCCTAGTCCATTTAGTAGCGCTTCTTCTAAGTTTTTAGGTTTTAATTGGTTAAGCTTAGTAAGAACTTTAACAACTTTATCGATTGATACTGGCTTGAAATACAGTAATCTCTTCACTCTAGATCGTCCAATTATTGATGCATTATTTATCCATAAATCTAAAGTAGGAGTATTATTGATTAGCCTAAATGCTTCATAATACTCTTTTAAGGTTTTCCTTGGTTCTTGAGAGATTAAATCTAAAATTAATCTTCTAGTTTTTTCAACTTCTTGAGAGATTAAATTAATTACTTCGTTTTTCTTAATTCCGCAAATAGCAGTGTGAGGTTCTACTACGAAATTTACCGGATTATACCAATGATATCTTCTTGCAAATTTTGTACTTAAGTTCATACCTTGTTGTATTATTCCCCATTTTCCCGTGGCAGTTATTATCATTGATTGATGGTAGAGTTGGTAACCATCTTGTAATAATGTTGTATCAACGCTAGCTACTAATTTACTTATTCTAGCATATTTTTCAGCATCAATTGGTATTTTCTTCGATAATTCTGATAACTGTTTAGGAATTAGTCTAGCCTTCTTGCCTTTGCCTCCTACTATAACCATTTCATGTTCAATAGGATCTAACACTTCTGACAGAATGCCTAGAGTTACTGTTGTGGAGCCCGAGGAATCCCAATCCATTCCTATAGCATTATTAAGCGCTTGAAACCATAACGGGTTAACTAATCTTTCTAATATCTTTTCACTGCCAAATTCAAGATACATTATATCCATTATAGCTTTCGCTAATCTCTTCATAATTGGTACTAACCACTTAGGAACATGACCGTTATGTAGTGGTAAGTCGGCTACTCCACTTATTTCCACAACTATATTTTTATTAGAAGATTATTTAATACTTTTCTACTAATTACAGTATTTTCTTAAAATTAAATATAATCTTCAAATTTTACTAAATTTCTTATTTTTCCTTCATTTAAATACATAGCTAAATTTTTACATGCACTAATAATCGCGTCCTTTCTAACTTCCTCACTACCATATGCACCTGCAGTATGTAGTGTTCCAGTGAAGTTTTCTAGCTCCCATAATTTTGTATTAAAATCTTCTATACCATTTCTCCTCCAGAACACGTCTGTACCGAATCTAATATCCGGTCTCTCTTTTAAAAGTCTATAGATACCATTTTCGTCTACTGTTTCTCCTCTTCCTACATTTACGATAATTGAATTATTTTTACAATATTTAAGATTATCATAATTTAATATAGATTTTGTATATTTATTAAGAGGTAATGTATTAAATATAATATCTACTTTTGGTATAATTGAATTTAAAATTTGTAACTCGGAGTATTTCTCATCAAAGAGCTCGGGTTTTTGAAAACTCCTAGAGACTCCAATATTGTAAGTGTTGAATGCTAGTTTACCAATTCTTGCTATTTCACTACCTATTCCTCCACAACCTAAAATTAATATTTTAGAGTTAGTAATCTTTTTAACCTTTATTTTCTTTTTTAATCCTACACCCTTTGCTAAAGCTAATGCTATTGCCCATGCATGCTCTGCTACTGGAATAGAATATGCACCAGCGTTAGATAAGATAATAATATTTCTTGGAATTATGGAAAAATTCAAATCATCTACTCCAGCAGAAAACGTTTGAATTATCTTTAGATTCTTCATTTTATCTAATAATTCCTTAGTTATTAACCCTGGCCATGTCATTAAGGCTATAGCTTCTTGCAGATCTTGTTCTTTAATATCTTTATCTATTATTATAAATTTTTTAAATAATTCTTTACATTCTTCTGGCAATAATTCAGTTGATATTATCTTCTTCTCCACGATACTATCCACTTATTCTGAGGTTATTAATTTATTTTTATTACGATCTATAATTACTATGAGGAATAATCCTTAATATCCTAAACTCTATGAACTTATATTTCTAGTTATATGCTATTTACTTATGAAATTTGAAGAACTTCCATGTTCGGCAAAGTTAGTTTATAAGGTACTTGAATATAAAAAGAAAGCTACTTTTAGAGAATTGAAGGAAGAGACTGCATTACCAGAAAGAACCATTAGACATGCATTAAAAATATTGAAGGACAATGGTTTAGTCGATGTAGAGATATGTTTATGGGATTTAAGGAAGAAATATTATGTATTAATTGCTAAAGAGCTATGTGCAAAAATTAATGAAAAAGAGAATTTATTAGACGATAATAATAAAAAACATAACATATAGATAAATTTTTATCTGAATACCAAAGTTATTTCATAATGCTATTAAAACTAATAATATAGTCTCTTTTAAAAGATAGAAATAAAAAGTAACTCACCTAATTCTTTATTAGATGTCTTGGGAAATAATACTTACTGCAGATAAGTCAACGTTCACTGATTATGGTGGATCTAGCGTATTAGGTTATGTAGCGTGTATGCCATATAGACTCGTTCCTAAATTTTTTATGAATAGATTTTTTACACCAGAAGTGCCTACGGATAAGCTTGGAAGGGCTTTATATGCACCTTATCCTCTAAGAAAAATTGAAGCTACTCTTCTTACCGCAGGTTATAAGAGTGTAGCAGTAGTACCACCAACTAAGCTTAAGAGTGTGATTAGTCATAATACAAAAATTTTGGGAGTATCTGTTCATGACCCATTAGGACTAGATCCTGTAAGTATGAAATTAAGTATGATATTTGGTGGAGGTAAAACATGGACTGCTAAATTTTTCGAGGAATTAGGTGATGAAATAAGAGATCTTAAGAGGAGGTACAATTTTAAAACAATTGTTGGAGGCCCTGGAGCATGGGAGCTTATTAAGAATAAGCCAGATTGGGTAGATATAATATTTATAGGTGAGGCTGAGCATTCAATTAAGGAAGTATTTTCGAGAATTATGAATGGTGAGAATTTAGAAGGTGTAATTTACGGTAAAGATCCTAAAATAAATGAGATTCCTCCCATAGTAAATCCTGCAAGATTAGGTGAAGTCCAAATTACTAGGGGATGCCCGAGAGGTTGCGCATTCTGTTCTATAACTCCAGAAACTTTTAGATCAATTCCACTAGACGTAATTAAAAAAGAGGTAGAAGTTAATTTAAGAGGAGGTTGGAGAAGGGTAGAATTTCTTACTGATGATTTAATGTTATATGGCTCATCAAAATTGATGGTAAATCATGAAGCCCTTGTAAAATTATTTAGTGAAGTTATGGCTATGGGTGTTGATGGTATATGGTTTCCACATATCTCTGCACCGCCAGTTAAAATGAGTCCAAGGACTGTGAAGGAAATTTCCGAAATCGCTAGGTATGATTATAATAGGGCAGCAGCACCTGTAGTAGGTTTAGAGACAGGGAGTGAGAAAATCTTTTCTAAGTACATGAGGGCAAAATCATTTCCATATTTGCCATCAGAGTGGAGAGATGTAATTATAGACGCTACTGCAATAATGAATGAAAGTTACATTTATCCGTGTTATACAATGACGATAGGGTACCCTGATGAAACTGAAAAGGATGTTGAAGACAGCATACGTTTGGTTCAAGATATAATAGATCATGAATTTATAGCTTGGGTATTTCCATTGCCAGTTATACCAATATCTACAACGAGAATAAGAGATAATCCGTTTCCAATTCTTGAAAGATTGCCTAAAAATTATTGGGATTTACTATATATTAGTTGGAGATATAATTTAAAAGTTACAAGAAAATTAATACCGGTATTAACTAACGGTATAAAAAATAAAATATTAAGAAAAATAGTACAATATATGATAGATAAAATTTTCGACAATATAGAGTGGGTTTTCTTACAGCTTAAAGAAACAAAGGGTTTAAGTTCATTTTCCTATTCAAATATAAATCTTAATTCAACTATAGGTGTGTTAAAATCAATCTATTGGTTAATAAGACTTAATTTTAATAAATTATGATAAAAAGTCTTTTCGTAATTTATGATAAAAAGTTGATGTGAACTTTAAATCTTGCTGGTATAATTTATTTTTGATTCTTATGGTTGAAATTACCGAAATAAAAAAGTCTGAAATTAGTAAAAAGGCTAGTATACATAGTCATATTACCGGTCTAGGTCTTGATGAAAATGGTAAACCTAAATTTAAGGCAGAAGGCCTTGTCGGACAATTAGAGGCTAGAGAAGCTGCGGGAATTGTTGTAGAACTAGTAAAGCAAGGAAAAATGGCCGGTAGAGGTATATTATTTGTAGGCCCTCCAGGTACTGGTAAGACTGCTTTAGCTATAGCAATAGCAAGAGAATTAGGAGAGGATACCCCATTTACAATACTTAATGCTGCTGAAATATATTCGACAGAATTGAAGAAAACTGAAATATTAACTCAAGTTTTAAGAAAATCTATTGGAATAAGGATAAAACAAAAAAGACTAGTATATGAAGGTGTAGTTAAAGATATAAAGACACGTATAGTAAGGAGTAAACTAAATCCATATATGGCAATGCCTAAAGAGGCTGAAATTACATTAGCTACTAAAGACGACCAAACGACGTTAAGGGTAGGTGATGTCGTAGCAGAGAGGTTATATAAGTTGGGAATAAGGAAAGGTGATGTAATATGGATAGACGCAGAGACTGGGGATATTGTAAGACTCGGTAAAGTTAAGGAATTTGAAGGAGTTAAGAGTTATGATATCGAAGCTAAAAGAATTGTAGAAATTCCGACTGGTCCAGTAAAGAAGGAAAAAGAGATAACAACAGTAGTGACGCTTCATGATCTTGACCTTAATCTTGCAGCGCAACAATTAGCCATTACTAGTATATTTGCATTATTTACAGAAAGGGAAATAAGCCAAGATGTTAGGAAAGAGGTCGATAAGATTGTGCGTGATATGTTAAATAAAGGTCAGGCAGAATTGGTTCCAGGTGTACTATTTATAGATGATGCTCATATGTTAGATATAGAAGCTTTTTCATTCCTCACGAGAGCTATGGAGTCAGAGTTTTCTCCACTTATTATCCTGGCAACTAACAGAGGAATTACTAAAATAAGAGGTACAGATATTGATTCACCGCATGGCATACCATTAGATATGTTAGATAGACTGCTTATAATACCAACTAGGCCATATACTTCAGAGGAAATAAAACAGATTATACAAATAAGAGCAGATGAAATAGATGTAGAGCTAGACTCATCTGCAATTGAAGAATTGACAAAAATCGGCTCTGAATATAGTTTAAGGTATGCAGTTCAGTTAATTGAACCTGCAAAAATTATAGCACAGCGTAAGAATAGAAGTGTAGTAAAGGCTGAAGACATAAGAGAGGCTCAAAACTTATTTGCTGATATAAAGAGAAGTATAAAGTATGTTAAAGAATACGAGTCGTTATTCCTCAGATGATGAATGTGCGACGGCACTGAAAAGATGATATAATTGTTGCCGGTCTGACTTTAAGAAATCCTTTAATATTCTATACGTCATCCCCCAGATTATATAATTTTTGTATAACATTCTTTCCTTATCTTCTATTAATTCATCAGGACTTATCCAAAATGCCTTTTCTACCTCATCTTCATTAATATTAATATCATTACCATTGTAATATCCTAAAAATGCCTTTACTTTTAATTCAGAGAAGCTTCTAGGCGAATAAATGCCTAATTCTTTAATGATAATTGGCGAAATTCCTACTTCCTCCTTCGTCTCCCTTATAGCTGTTTGTTTACAATCCTCATCTTTTTGCCTTCTTCCGCCTGGTAATGCCATATGTCCACTCCAAGGATCATTATTTCTTTCTTTTCTCTTTATTATTAAAATTCTACCCTCGTTATTTATTACTAAGACTACTGCAGCATCACATTCTTCCATAAATTCTTATTCAACTTAGAGCTATTAAACTATTCTTTTCACTGTAAGTTTAAAGGAATTATAATTAGAATCACTATTAAGTGAAATAGATAAGTATAATATATTCACTCTTACTTCAAGTTCGAAAATTTTATATTTAACAAATAGATATTGTACTTAGATCAGATATGGTTAAAAGAGATATGAGAGGTACAAAAACTGCAGAAAACCTTAAACATGGATTTATGGGCGAAGCAATGGCTAATAGAAGGTACCTATATTTTGCTAAAAGAGCAGACGAAGAAGGATACCCAGAGTTAGCTCAACTATTAAGAAGCATTGCAGAAGGAGAAACAGCACATGCTTTTGGCCATTTAGATTTCATTAGGCAGGGAGGACTAACAGATCCTGCTACAAATAAGCCAATAGGAACATTAGAAGAAATGATAGAATCTGCAATTGCAGGAGAGACTTACGAGTGGACGCAGATGTACCCAGGATTTGCTAAGGTTGCAAGGGAGGAAGGTTTTGAGGAGGTAGCAGAGTGGTTTGAAACATTAGCTAGGGCTGAAAAAAGTCACGCTGAAAAGTTTGAGCAAGCTCTAAAGTTGCTAAAAGGCGGAAAGTAGATGTATATTTTAGATCCAAGTGATCCTTCTTTTTTTAATACTGAAAAATTACATAAAGAATTTTTAAGGCAAGCTACAATATGTCATGGATGTAGATTATGTTTTAATTACTGTGACGCTTTCCCAAAATTATTTAAATTAACTGATAGTAAAGGTGTGCAGAATCTGTCACTTGAGGATCTTTTCAGCGTAGCGTCTGAATGTTTCCATTGTAAAATGTGCTATATTAAGTGTCCTTATGTTCCTCCACATGAGTTTGCTATGGACTTTCCTCATTTAATGGAATGGGCCTGGTTAGTTTATAAAACTAAGAAAGGAATCTCTTTAAGGGATGTAATATTCGAATCATTAGATAATGTAAGAATGTTCAGAGGATTTGCAAGGAGGGTTCTTCCAAAGGCTAAAAAGGTAATAGGTATTGATGAAGAAGCACCCGACTTAGTGCCATCAGAGAAAGGATTTTTAGAAAGAGTTAAGGTTACTAAGTTACAGTCACCAATAGCTAAGGTAGTTCTTTTCCATACTTGTTTGATAGAGAATTTCTATCCAGAAATAGGTGAAGATTTGATTGAAGTTTATAATAAGTTAGGTATTGAAGTAGAAGTTGCTAATTTTAAGTGTTGTGGTGCTCCTATGATGGATGTTGGTGATGCTAAGAGATTAAAATCTAATGCAGAATATAATATAAAAATAATAGAAAAATACATTCAGAATGGATATGACGTAGTTTCACCCATCCCTACATGTACATTATTTATAGGCCATGAGTACAAATATATTTTAGGTAGAGAAGTACCTAAAGTGTACGATAGTATGGAATACTTATTTAAGCTTATTAGAGAGAATAAAATTAAAATAGATGTAAAAATTCAGAAATTGATATCTTATCATCCTCCTTGTCACTTAAGATACTTAAATGTAGGCTTACCTGGAGTAGCAATATTGAGAAGATTAGGCGCAAGAGTGGAGATTGTTGATAAGGGATGTTCAGGTATAGATGGTGGTTGGGGATTAAGGAATTATAAGAGGGCAAAAATAATAGGTTCTAAGATGATGGAGGCATTTAAAAATTCAAATGCAGAAGTATTTGCTACTGAATGTCCACTGGCAGGTCTTCAGATTTATAAAGCTTCAGATAAAAGACCTCTTCATCCAATTCAGATCCTAAGGGAGGCGTTAAAGAATGGTTAAATTTACACCAAAAGATTTCCTAAATTGGAAAGAATATTCTAAAATTAGAGAAGAAAGAATAAGATGGATAGTTTCGATAAAGAAGAATAGAAGGATAGAATTAGGAGATAGACTTTCGTTATTATTTGAGAATAAAGATACAGTCTACCATCAGATTCAAGAAATGATTTACTTAGATAGACTCGAAAATGAGAAAGATATACAGAGGGAAATAGATATATACTCAACGTTACTACCATGTAACGGTAAGATAAAAGCTACGTTATACATTCACGCTTATGATCAAAAGGATTTAGACTGGGTTTATAAGAATTTGAGAGGAGTATATAACTCTATAATACTGAAAGTAGGAAATTTTGCAATACTTGGAGAACCCGAACCAGGAAGAGAACAGCCTGATGCATTTGCTACAGTTCAATATTTGACGTTTGACCTTAAAGGTGTTAAAGATAAGCAAATGGAAGTAGTAGTTAGGCACCCTAATTATAACGCGACAGCAAAGATTCCAGAATCGTTAGCCGAGGTTTTAATAAAAGAAGCTTATGAAGAGTGCTAGGGGCTTCAGAACTATTTTTACATCATTCTTCAGAACTCGGCAAACTCATCACAGCTGAATTATTAAAAATTAACTCTTTTATTTTTTCCTCATCCTAACTATTTATAATTATGAGTACTAGATGGATTCCATCATGGAAAGTAGTATTACTAAAATTATCTGCAGATAAAGAGTTAGAAGTATGTTATGATGAAGTAACTAAACTGTATGCATGCCCTATTTGTAGTCCAGAGTGTAAGAAGGGACTTCTTCCTGGTCATGGTTCGTACTTTTTTAATATTGAAGATTTGAAATTGCATATAGAGGCTCATAAATCTACCTTATGGGCTAAAGTTAAGAAGGTTGAAGTTGAGGAGGAAGAAGAGGAAGAAAGAGAAGAAGAGGAAGAGGAAGAAGAATGAAACCTATTCCGAAAATTGCTGTAGTTGGCAGTTATACTATAGACTATTTAGAAAGTGGTGAGAAAGTAATAGGTGGAATATTTTATTCTACATATGGAATATGGAAAGCAGGCGGTAAAGCTTATGCAGTGACAATAATTCCGAATTATATTGAGATAAATAATCCATTTGTAGATAATACAATAATTTTAGATGATAATGATGTAGTAAAATTTAGAATAGTTAAAGTAAATAATAAAAGAAATATTTATCTATTAAATAAAGTAAAAAAAGTTTTAATAGATTTAAAATATTTAAAGGAATTTGATGGAATATTAATAAATACTATGTATAACGAATTTCTAATAGAGAATATATTTCTAGTAAACTGTCCAATTGCAGTAGATATACAAGGTTTTGTTAGGGAGGTTAATAATGATAATTCACTAATAACAAATAATTATGATAAGGTTAAGGAAAATATGCGAAAGGCAAATCAGAATTTAGTTGTTCATGGAAATGAAGACGAATTACCGTCTAATGTAATTTATGAAATGATGTATAAATATGGATTTAAAGAAGTTATAAGAAGTTATGGTGAAAGGGGCTTAGAGGTCTTTACTAGATATTATTCAAAGTATTTTGACGTAAATAAGATTGGGGTTCATAATATAGGGAATGGTGATGTTCTTTTAGGAAGCTATTTTACATATAGACTAATGGGGTATGATGTTTTATCCTCTATAAAAATGGCTATAAATTTAGTTGAGGATTTCAGCATTCATGGACCTCCTGTAGTACTCCGCATAAGTCAATATTAGTCCACTTTCCTAACCTACCACAATTATATATCCCATTGACTTCTATTTTTGGCATTTTTTGCTCACTATCTAATATAAGCAATCCGTCACGAATTAATTTTGTTCTGAATGCTAATATTTCACTTTCATTCCTTATTATACCTTTCTTTCTAATATCTATTATAATTTTCTTTAAATCTATAGATTGCTTAATATTTTTTAAAAATGAATAAATATAATATAATTCTAATTTCTTTTCATAAAGTTTAAATTTGAATATATGAGAAAATGAAACAGAAAGGTCACCATCAATATATACATCCCATTCTTCATTTTGTGGTTGTGGTAATGTAAGTAATATAAATACATATACCGGTACAGAATTTAAATTTAATGGGATATTTAATAAATTTAGAATTTTTCTAAGAGAACCAGTATTTATTAATTTATCAAATTTTATTAATTGGCTATGATTTGTAATTATAAAATTCTTACCTAATTTTACAGGATAACCATTTAATATCTTTACATTTTTCACATATTTTCTTATTAATAAATTCATATTTTTTAGAAATATTACTTTATTTTTTATTTTAAGATAATTTGGTATATCTTTACATTTTTCACATATTTTCTTATTAATAAATTCATATTTTTTAGAAATATATTTTAATTCAAGTTCCTCAGTCTCAAAATCTTCTGGTAATTCACATTCATTAAATAATAGCGGTGGTAAGGAGGGTATTTGAACTTCTGAGATCTCCTCTATAGAGTATAATCCACCCACGCTAGGTTGCTCCTCAATTATTATAGAATTTTGGTATTTTCTACTCGCAATAAACAGGCCCGTTAAACCTGCTCCTATTATTACTATCATTAAAATTCTTTTATGTAGTTTACTTTAATATGCATAAACACCATCTTGGTGTAACTTATCTCTTTTTATAGAATTTATTAAATTTTCATCAAACGTATTATTCTCCTTTTTATTCATTATTCTCTCAAATATCTCTATTAGATCATCTCCAATATTACTTATATATATTCTCTTATTTAAGAATTCAATATATGGTGGACCATTATTTAAAATATCTGTTTCAGGCAATATTTTTATTTCATCTTTAAATAAGTTTTTTAATTTATTAACATTTAAATAAATTAGACTTAACAATCCTTGATCATCTGTAGGTGTAAAGACTACTTTTATTGTTATCATGGCTTCTATGAAACTAACTCAATAACAATAATTATTAAAAGGTTCGTTGTTAAATAATACTATGAGATCATTTTTTGGTCCAGTTATACTTCAAGGTTCGGCTATTTTCGATATAACTAAGGATCTAAATGAAGCTAAATTCTTATATAGCCTGGCCAAAAGGTTATATAGTAATTTTGATGTACTATTGCTTGATCTTTCTAAAATAGATGATAGGATTACTGCAGTTAATATAGATCCTGATGTTGCAACAATTAAAGAAGGCTATGTAATAGCAATTATTTCTGAGTAATAGCATCATTTTTGATCTTATTAATTATCATGTTATATAACTCCTTATCTTTATTTTTTATTTTATCGAGAGACCACGGTAGTAATTTCTTCTCCCTTACACCCTTTATCACAGACCTTAACCATGAGTCATATATTTTCCCTCCACCTTTTTTATAATAAAATTCTCTCAAAATATCTATAACTTTCTCATCATCCAGACCTTTAACGTTAATAAGGTATCTACTCGCAACATATAAGATAAATCTCTTTCTACAGTCCTCTAGACCTAATTCTATTATCTTATCGATCCACTCATAATTATCCTTATTTTTTCTTTGTTTTGGTGGAAATCTTCCTAAGACTTCAAATAAAAGATTATTATTTTCATCAAAAATTTTAGAATAGATTCCATCAAATATTACATAGCCTGCATAGGAATCGTTAGGATAATAAAGATCAAATTTCTTAGCATACTGCCTCTCCTTTCTTTTCATTATGATAAAATTATTTTATATACTTCTAATTAACTCTTTCCTAATGCAGTATTTAGTTGAACTAGTTCCAAATAAGAATCTTGAAAAGACTAAAAGAGAAATTGATGAGCTATCCATGTACGACGGCTTTGATATTCCTGATTCACCATTAGGTAATCCTAATATATTACCGATAGCGGTAGGTGCAATCTTAAGAGAGAGATTAGGAAAGGAAAAAAGAATTATAATAAATCAAAGGCTTTATGATGTTAATGAACTATATGTACATTCTCTAGCAATTACTGCAAGCTCATTAAACCTTGAATTATTATTCACAAAAGGCGATAAACCAAAAATTGGGAAAGAAGTTGCACATCTTTCATCAGAAGATGCGGTAAAGATAGCTAAGTCTTATGGTGTAAGGGCTGGTTTAATACTAAGTTTCAGAAAAAGTTTAAGCGAGATAAGAGTTAGATTAGAGTTCCCGGCGGACTTTTATTTAGCGTTAAATTATTCAATAGAACTGTTAAAAAATATTAAAGAGAATAGAGATAAAATAATACCCTATATAATAATAGCTACAGAGAAGAATTTACAACTATTAGAATCTCTTGGTCAAAGGTTTTTTAAGAAGGAAGAGGTTATGAAAGTTATTGAGGAGTTAGAAACAATTGGAATTAAAGTAGTTTTAATCTCATCACCAAAGTCTCCTTTACATATTTTAAGTAAAATAATTAAAAAATAATATTAGCAAAAGTTAATACTAGTTAACGTTTAAAATTCTACATACAATTCACTATTGAAAAAAGTTGGAATCAACTACATCCCTCGATTTACCATTAAGTATAAAAACAATGTTTGATATTACAGAATTTATTATAAGGGCTACTAAACTAATTAAGCCAGATCAAGTTAGAAAAATGATAGATGCTCTCGTAGATTTGTATGTTAATAATAGAAATGGTAAGGTTCTAATAATGGGTGCTGGAAGAAGCGGGCTTGTAGGAAGAGCTTTTGCAATGAGATTGTTACATTTAGGATTTAATGCTTACGTGCTAGGAGAAACTATTGTACCGCCAATTGGTGAAAGAGATTTAATAATAGCAATATCTGGTTCTGGAAGAACTAAATTAATATTAACTGCAGCAGAGGCAGGAAAAGAAGCAAAGGCAAAATTAATAGCGATAACCAGTTATATTGACAGTCCGTTAGGTAAGATAGCGGATATAGTTATAGAAATTCCAGGCAGGACAAAATACTCGAAAAATGAGGATTATTTTGCTAGGCAAATTTTAGGTATTACTGAACCTTTAGCGCCGTTAGGAACGCTGTTTGAAGATACTACTCAAATATTTTTAGACGGTGTAATTGCCGAATTGATGGTTAGATTAAAGAAAACCGAGGAGGATTTAAGATTAGCACACGCTAATATTGAATTATAAAAATTATTATCGACTTTCCGAGGGTGTATAATAATAAAAAGAAGATTATAGAATGTTTGAGAATGATAAGATTTTACTAATATTGAGTATTTTATCGCTTTCTATGTTTATCTTTACAAAACAATTATTTTTTATTATATTATCTATAATATTTTTAATAATAATATTTAGAGAAAAAATTTTATCTTTATTTAAGGAAAATAATAGATTTACAGAAGATATTAAAATAAAAGAGGGAATAATAGTAGGGAAAAATTGGGTAAAGGGAATTGTAGTTATTGATGATATCCCATTTGATTATAGAGATTTTAGTGAAAGCGGTATAAAGACTAAAATAAATGCCTTTTATAAAGCTATTAGTTCTTTTAAAGAATTGGATATTATATTTAAAAAAGTTTATATTAATAAAAATGATTATATATCTAAAATAATAAATAAAGCTCAAAATTTAAGAATAATTTTAGCTAATGATCCGAGCAATGAGAAGGCTAAAAGAGAGTTAGAGATAATCGAGGCTATACTCGGAAAGATAAATGAGGGGGAACTACCATTTAAATATAGTATATTCTTTATAATAACTGAAAAGAACGAGCAAGAAGTTCATTCTTCAATTTCAGTATTGAAAAAGGCTCTTGAAGGGATTGGTTTAAAAGCTAGGTCAGCGACAGTTGATGAGATATTGAGTATCTTACAGCTTAATCCAAGTTCAAAAAGACAAAAGATTGCAATTTCTTCACAATTACCATTTTTAACACCATTTTCTATACCTAAATCTCCTAGGTTTGAATTTATTAATGATGGTGTAATTCTCGGTAAAAATATTGAATCAAATGTAGATATATTATGGAATTTTAATAACTCACAGAATCAGCATATCTTAGTTATTGGACCTACAGGCTCTGGTAAAACGGAGTTCTTACTTTCATTAGCAGTGAAAATGTCAATTTTATTTGATATAAAAGTTGTTTTATTTGATATAAAAGGAGATTTAAAGTTACGTTTAAAAAAGAGGAATATACCATTTAAAAATTTATCCCCATTATTATATCGTTTAGATTTATTAAATACAAATAATATTTTTCCTGAAATTAGGGCTTTACAAATAGAGAGAATAATCTATAATTCTTTCAAGATCGACAAAATTCAATCCTCTATTCTATATAGAGCGATTAGGGAAGTAGTTAGTGAAAATAATAATAAAAAGATTGTAAAATGGGATGATGTATATTATAAACTAAAGGAATATCTAGAAGATTATGAATTATTATCATATTTTGGAAGAATAATAAACATAATAAAAATTACTGAAAATGGTATTTCCAATATAATAGATTCATTAGATGATAATATTAACATTATTGACCTAACTTTAATAAAAAATGAGGAACTTAGAAGGTTTATAATATATTCAATTATAACTGAATTATATAATAAATATTCTAAATCCGTAGATGAAAATTTAAGGCTAATGATCGTAGTTGATGAAGCATGGACGGTGTTAAAATCTGAGGATGATGACTATCCCATCATAGCTGATTTAGTTAAGAGGGGAAGAGGTCATGGAATTTCAATAGCAATGGCAAGTCAGAATATTGAGGATTTAGGCGAATTAGCTAATATATACTTAGATAACGTCGGGCTTTTAGTGGTTATGAATAATGGTGATAAAAAGTTCTGGCAGGAAATAAGACGTTTTGTAAATATTAATGAAGAAGAGATTGAAAGAGAACTCTCTTTCTTGCAGAGAGGTGAGGCGTTAATTAGATTTTTAGGTGATCCTAGACCATTAATAATAAAGACTGAATTAATTAACTAACTATGCCTTTCCAAGAAAGCTTGTATTCCGTCCTTTAATCCTCGATACACTGCAAAATCCTTTACATTCTCTATAATTATTTCTTTTAATAATACTATTTCCTTATTTCCTTCAGCTTTTTTTGTTTCAGTACGTATCTTATAATCTATATTATTTCTCATCTTCTCTTCCTCTAGTATCCTATATAAAGGATTAATTAACCTTTTATCAAAGCTCAATTCTTTTCTTGTTTGTATTTTAAGTAGTGGCGGTGTAAAAATAACTTCAGCTATTATTTCTCCTCTTCTATTTTTTATTATTTCAGATTGACCTTTGCTACCTCTGAAATTGGTATGCTCACAGTTTTCTAGTAAATATAATAAATATTCATAATATTGTTTCTCTTTATCTACTTCATTTATCTTATTTTCTATATATTTTTTCAATTCATCTATACTGATGCTTTTTTCTGACATTCAGTCTATATTTATTTCATAATTATTTATAAACTACGTGTCTTGTAGTTGAATTGAATAAGATGAGAATAGGTATAATTGGTGCATCTGGATATACTGGAGGAGAGCTAATTAGACTACTTCTCTTTCATCCTAGAGTAGAACTAACATATTTAACTTCTCGAGAATATGCAGGAAAACCAGTATCACTTGTTCATCCTAATTTAAAGGGGCTAATTTCTAAAAATTTTGAAGAATTATCTATAAACAGATTAGGAGATAAGGCGGATGCAGTATTTCTTGCACTACCGCATGGAGTCTCATTAAATTATGTTCCAAAGATTCTAGAAATAGGGCTCCAGATTATAGATTTAAGTGCAGATTTTAGGTTGAAAAATCATGAATTATATAAAATTTGGTATGGTTATGAGCATCCTTACCCTGATCTTCTCCAAAAGGCAGTTTATGGATTACCAGAACTTCATAATGAGGAGTTAAAGGGGGCAAAATTAATAGCAGCTCCAGGCTGTAATGCAACTGCTACAATATTAGGTGCAGCACCTATTATAAAAGGTATTACAAAGAAGTTTTTGAATATCATAATAAGTGACGTTAAAGTTGGAAGTAGTGAAGGTGGTGCTAAACCAACTGAAGGTAGTCATCATCCAGAAAGAGAGAATGCAATTAGACCATACGATGCAGATGGTCATAGACATGCTGCTGAGGCAGAACAAGAATTAAATTTAATTTCTGAAGATGAGATTAAAGTAAGCTTAATACCGCATGCAGTTAGTAGTATAAGAGGTGCTTTAGCTTCAATACATTTTATACTTAATGATACCGTTGAAGAAATTGAAATTTGGAGAAAGATAGTTGAATTCTATAAAGGAAAAAGATTTATAAGAGTAATAAGAGGTGGAATTCACCCATATCCGGATCCTAAATACGTTATAGGAAGTAATTTTGCTGATATTGGATTTGCTATAGAGAAGAGGGTAAATAGATTAACGGTATTTGTGGCTATCGATAATCTGATGAAGGGCGCTGCAGGCCAAGCTGTTCAAGCTTTTAATATAGCTAACGGATTTCCTGAAGACGAAGGTTTAAAAATCCCACCCTTGAGGCCTGTCTAAAATGATAGTTGTAAAGGCAGGAGGTAGGGTTATAAAAAATTCACTAGATAATTTGATAGATAGTATAGTAAATTATAATGGTAAAATTATCTTGATTCATGGTGGCGGGGATCAAGTAACAGAGTATAGTAAGAGGTTAGGAATAGAACCTAAATTTGTTACTTCTCCAGAAGGTATAAGAAGTAGATATACTACTTATGATGAACTACAAGTTTATGTAATGACAATGAGCTTAATTAATAAAAATATAGTATCAAAGTTAAACTCTAAAGGTAAATTTGCAATCGGACTTAGCGGTGTTGATGGATCACTATTAATAGCAGAAAGGAAGAAGAAAATAGTTATAATAGACGAAAGAGGAAGGAAGAGAATTATCGACGGTGGCTATACTGGCAAGATAAAAGAGGTTAGAAAAGATTTAATTGAGGGTTTTATAGAAAAATTTAATGTGATAGTAATGTCTCCAATAGCTTTAGATCTAGATGAGGGGGTACCCCTTAATGTAGATGGAGATCAAACTGCTTTCTCAGTAGCTACATCTATAAAAGCTGAAACATTAATATTACTAACCGATGTAGATGGAGTTTTAGTTAATGGTGAAGTAGTAAAAAAACTTTCAGTTAATGAAGCAAGAGAATTATCAGCAAAAATTGGCCCTGGTATGAATAGAAAATTACTAATGGCTGCGGAAGCAGTAGAGAAAGGAGTTAAAAGAGTTATAATAAGCTCTGGATACAAAAAAGATCCAATAATGAACGCTTTACAACTTAATGGGACGGTGATAGAGTAATGCCGGCTGAAGTGGATGAGGTTGATTTAAAAATTCTTGAGACGTTAAAAAAGAATGCTAGAACACCATATACTGTTATTGCTAAAGATTTAAAGATAAGTGAAACCGCTGTTAGAAAGAGGATAGATAAATTAATTAGATTAGGAATTGTGAAGAGGTTCACTATAGAGTATGAATTAGAGAATGAAATAAAGGCAATAGTTATGATCAAAAGTACACCTCAAATACCAACTCCAGAAATTTCTAAAAAGATGATAAAGATCCATGGAGTTGAAGTTGTTTATGAGACTACCGGTGATTATGATATAATAGCATTAATAAGAGGGGATAGTATTGCTTCAATAAATAGAACAATAGACGAAATAAGAGGGATTCAAGGAATAGTTGGTACGAATAGTACGATAGTTTTGCGAGTATGGTACTAACTTCAAACCATCTTTTTCATAAAACTTTTTCAACTCAAAACTTAAAACATCATACTCGACCAATATGACTAAGCTAAAATGTCCAGTATGTAGTGAGGAGGTAAATGTACCAGATGATGCTTTGCCAGGAGAATTAATAGAGCATGAATGTGGTGCACAGCTCGAGGTATATAACGATAATGGTAAGCTAGCGTTAAGATTAGCAGAACAAATTGGAGAGGACTGGGGAGAGTGAACTTAGGAGTAATATATGATATGTTAAGATGGGAAGAGAAGGATATAATAGCACAAGCAAAGAGATTAGGTCATAATGTTAACTTAGTTTACCTTAAAAGTTTTAGTTTTTCTTCAAAGTTATCTAACGTTTTTTTAGGATCTAACGTTTTTATACAGAGAAGTGTAAGTCATTCAAGGGCATTAATTTCATCAGTACTCTTTGAGAATCTAGGATTAAAAGTTATCAATAGTTATGAAACTTTATTTAAATCATATAATAAATTTTTTACTTCCCTAATTTTAAGAAAAAACAAAATTCCTACACCAGATTTCGCTATAAGTTTTGATAAGGAGAATGCATTGAAGGTTGCCGAAGATTTAGGATACCCAGTAGTAATAAAGCCGATTGAAGGTAGTTGGGGGAGAATGGTTGCTAGAGCTTATGACAAATATAATCTCCTAGATCTTATGGAATATCAAGATTATACAGTTTCTAATTTTAGAACAATTTATTATATACAAAAATATGTAAATAAACCTAATAGAGATATAAGAATATTTACAATAGGTGATGAAGCTCCAGTCGGTATATATAGGGTAAATTATAGTAACTGGAAAACTAATACCGCACTAGGAGCTAAAGCAGAACCATTGAAGATAGATAAAGAATTAGAAGAATTGGCATTAAAAGTTAAGGATACGATAGGAGGTTTATTTTTAGGTATTGATATTTTTGAAGATAGAGAAAATGGTTATCTAGTGAACGAAGTAAATCCTGTCCCTGAATTTAAAAATACCGTAAGAGTTACGAATTATAATATATCAGAGAAACTAATTAAGTGTATAGAGGTAGAGCTAAAGAGATGAAGCTAGTCAGATTTTATCAGAGTAGAGGTATAAGAATAGTTAAAGGTCAAGATCAATACGTGTGGGACGATAAGGGTAATAAGTATCTTGACCTTCATACTGGAATAGGAATTGCTTTTTTAGGTCATAGAAATAGAAGATTTATAGAATACTTGAAGAAACAATTAGACGAGATTTATGTAGTATCTACAGCTTTTGAAACCCCAATAAGAGATGAATTAGAGAAAGTATTAGATTTAGTTAAGCCAGAAAAAATGGATAACGTGTATCTCTTAAATAGCGGATCTGAAGCAGTAGAATTTGCATTAAAAGTTGCAAGAAAAATTACTCGAAGGAAAAAAATTATAGCATTTAAAAATTCATTTCATGGTAGGACAATAGGTGCGTTATCTGTAACTTGGAATAAGAAATATAGAGAACCTTTTGAACCATTGCTTGAGCATGTGGAATTTTTAAATTTTAATAATATTGATGAAATAAAAAGAGATAAGTTTGAGGACGTAGCAGCAATAATAGTAGAACCAATTCAAGGAGAAGGAGGAATAATTCCTGCTAAGCATGAATTTCTTAAAGCATTACGGGAAGTTGCGACAGAAGTTGGAAGTATATTAATATTTGATGAAATACAAACTGGATTTGGAAGAACTGGATATTTATGGGCTCATCAATACTATAATGTAGCACCAGATATTCTAACTTCAGCTAAAGCAATTGGCGGAGGATTTCCAGTAAGTTGTGTCTTCTTACCAGACTGGATTTCAGAAAAATTAGAAGAAGGTGATCATGGTAGTACATATGGGGGAGGTCCTCTAGCAGCTGCAGCTATAATAGCATCTGTTAAGACACTTATGGAGGAGAATGTAGTAGAGCAAGCGAGATATAAGGGTGAGGTTTTTATGAAAAAGTTAAGAGAATCGTTACAAGATTTAAAAGCAGTAAGGGAAATTAGGGGTTTAGGATTAATGTTAGGAATTGATATAAGATTTAACCCCGGCTTAGCGATAAAGATTGCACAAGATATGAAAGTTCTTGTTTTAAAAGCTGGAAATACTGTTATTAGATTACTTCCACCGTATATGATTTCATTAGATGATATGGAGATGGCGGTAAATGCAATTCGAGAAGGAATTCGTCAAACAGAAGCTAAGGCAGCTATTAGTTGATTTAGCAGCAATATATACTCCCTCTGGAAATGAAAGGCTTGCGGAAAATTTCTTTACTAGAGTATCAAATGATTTAAATTTAGAATTGAAGATCTCAGATACGAATTCATATATCCTTGGAAATAGTAAAGAAATACTTTTAGTATCTCATATAGACACAGTACCTGGCTATATTCCAGTTAGAGAAGATAATGGTAAGATTTTTGGAAGGGGTGTAGTAGATGCAAAAGGACCTTTAGTTTCTATGATTTTCACAGCTTATGTACTGAAAGAAAACGGAATCAATGTAACAGTTGCTGCACTAGCAGATGAAGAAGGAGAAAGTAGTGGTGCAAAGGAATTATTAAGCAAGTATAATTACAAGTATATTATAGTTGGAGAACCTACGAATAATCAAATAGCTATAGAATACAGAGGCTTACTTCAATTAGAGTTATTATGTAAAGGTAATTCTTATCACTCATCTTCGGCTAGAGAGAATTTACTCTTAGAAATTATGAAAAAAGTAATAAGGATCTCGAGATATTATGAAAATTTTGACAGCCCAACTATTCAGCCTACTATTATTTCAGCAGGCGATTCTATAAATGTCACTCCATCTTCAGTAAAAATATGCTTTGATATAAGATATCCTTATGGCTTCAATATTGGAAAACTTCTTGAAGATTTAAAAATAATATTTAATGAATGTAATTTTAGAACACTTCAGGAAATAAAGCCCGTAAAGGTCCCTCTATCTTCTCCCTTAGTTAGGGCAACTATGCGTGCAATTTTGAAAATTGGGGAAAGACCTAGAATAGTAAGAAAGTTAGGAACTAGTGATATGAATATATTATATAAAATGACCGAAAACATTATTACGATAGGTCCTGGTGATTCATCTCTTGAGCATACACCTAATGAAGTTATATCTTTAGATGAATTATATAAGGGATTCCTAATATATAAAACATTAATAGAAGAGCTATGTGGTTTGGAAAAATTAAAGGATTGTTAATATTACCGATATATAAGCTTTACGAAAGAATATTATGGAATCAAATAAAAAATGGCCCAATGCCATTGCACGTTGGAATTATTCCTGATGGAAATAGAAGATGGTCTAGGCAAAATAAGTTAAGTTTATATGAAGGTTACTATTATGGTTATCTTAAATTAAAGGAGGTATTATTGTGGTTACTAGAATTAGGAATTAAACAAGTTACAGTTTTTGTACTCTCTACTGAAAATTGTAATAAAAGGAGCGAAGAAGAGCTTCAATACATCTATCAGCATGTTAGAAAAGGTTTATTAGATTTAAATAATAGTGATTTTTTAGATAAATATAAAATTAAAGTAAAATTTATAGGAAAATTAGATCAAATTCCAAAAGATTTATTAGAGATTATTAATCAATTGATCTCTCGAACTGAAAAGTATAATGAGAGAAGGCTTACGTTTGCAATCTGTTATGGTGGTAGACAGGAAATTCTTGATGCAATAAAGAGATTATTGGAAGACCAAAAGAAAAAGGGTAATGAGCAAATAGAGATAAATGAGGAGTCTATTAAAAAGTATTTTTATGATGAAGAGTTACAAGACTTAGATCTCGTAATTAGAACTTCAGGAGAAGTAAGGATAAGTAATTTCCTACTTTGGCACATAGCCTATTCAGAACTGTTCTTTTGTGAGGCATATTGGCCGGACTTCAGAAAGATAGACTTATGGAGGGCAATTAGGTCTTACCAAAAACGAAAAAGAAATTTCGGAGCATAAACTTAGTTTATATATTATTTAACTAAATATTAATAAAAAAGATATTAACTAAAAATTAATCGTAATTTTAGCTCTTAACTATCATAACCCTCAATTTTATTTATTCCATGACTAAAGTTAGTACTCGAAATGGGTGTTTATCAAGGTAATGATTTAAGGAAAATAACCGGTGGAATGAAAAGTCCACGACGTGACAAAAGAAAATATGAAATGGGCTCTCCACCAACTGAGACTAAGTTATCTAATGAGGACGTTAGAGTTCGTGAGAGAGTTATGGGTGGAAATTATAAGATAAGATTAAAATATGCAGCTTTTGCGAATGTATATGATCCTGCTTCTAAATCTTCTAAAAAAGTTAAAATATTAGGAATTTTGGAAACTCCAGCTAATAGGGAGTATGCGAGAAGGGGAATAATAGTTAAAGGTGCTAAAATAAAGACAGAAATTGGTAACGCAATAGTAACCTCACGACCTGGTCAAGATGGTGTAATAAATGCTGTGTTGGTTAAGGAGTAATGAGTCTTAGGGAGTTTGAAGGTGAAAGGGTAGTAATATGGCCTGTATATTTTTTAGGCGAGAGTAGAAGAAAGGGTAGGAGGTTTAAGTTAATTCAGAAGATATCAGTAAATGATATTATTGAAGTTTCGAAGATTTTAGGATTAGATCCAATTATTATAAATAATAAATATCATCCAGCAGACAAACAATACTCTATACTTATTGTAGTTAAAAAAATTAAGAGTAAGCAGTATACACTAAAAATGATTTACAATGAATTATGTAAACGTAAGGGATTAACTAAAACTTAAAGTGAATTTATATACCTCTCCCTTATAATTACTAATGGGCCCGTAGCTCAGCCAGGTAGAGCGGCGGACTATGAGGGCCGATGCTCTTAACCCGTAGGTCCCGGGTTCGAATCCCGGCGGGCCCGCATATTTAGATAATATGGTGAGTTCTTATGTATATAATAACTGGTGGTGCAGGATATATAGGTGGGCATTTAGTAGATAGACTAGTTGAAGTATATAAGGAGGAGGTTCTAGTTATAGATAACTTCTCCTCTGGAAATTATGTTAATCCTAAAGCTAGACTAATAAAACAAGACTTAAGATTTTTGGAAATTAATGATAATATTTTTATTAATTATAAAAATTCTATAATATATCATTTAGCAGCAAATCCAAGTGTTAAAGATTCTATGTTAGATGTTTTCACTCACTTTGAAAGTGATGTAAAGGCTACATTAGTGGTATTAGAACTTGCTAGAAGACTTGATGCTACGAAATTAATCTTTACTTCTTCTTCAACGGTTTACGGAGAGGCTAAGATACTTCCTACCCCTGAAAATGCAGAGAAGAAACCTATATCTAATTACGGTTTATTTAAATTAATTTGTGAAAATATGATAGAATATTATTCAAGGGTATATGGATTAAGGAGTATAGTAATTAGGTTAGCTAATGTTGTTGGAGGAAGAATGAATCATGGTGTAATTGTAGATTTTATTAAAAAATTAAGAAATGATAACAAAAGATTAGAAATTTTAGGTAATGGTAAGCAGAAGAAAAGTTATATCTATATTTCTGATGTAATAGATGGATTTTTACTTCTTGAATCTAAAGTAAATGAAAGTTATGAAGAATTCAACTTAGGTAATGAGGATTATATTAGTGTTAATGAAATAGCAAGAATAGTAGAAGAAGAAATGGGGGTTTCTCCTGAGCATGTTTATATAGATACTGGAGATGGAAGGGGATGGGCGGGTGATGTAAGGGTTATGCTACTTGACATTTCTAAAATTAAGAAGCTGGGATGGAAGCCTAAATTTAGCTCGAAAGAGGCAGTAAGAAAGGCTGTGAGGGATTTAATTGCTAAAGTATAAAATTCTTGGTGCACTATTAATATCTCTATCTATATTTATTGTAATTATAAGTTTTTTAATTATATTTTTAGATTTCCAAATAAATATTGGCCAATTTAACATTTCACCGTATTTTATAAAAATTATAAATTTTTTAATAATCTTAGGAGTATTCAGTTTTATAGCATATGTAGGATATGTAATGATTAGGGAAAGCTAAGTTATCCATACCTATAACTTATTCCATTATTTGGGAATCTAAATTGTATTGAATTAAATGGACATATAACTAATGCACCTCCACATTCTAAGCATCTTTCATAATGCACGATTATTCTTCCATCTGGTAAGGCCTCATACGTCCCAGCAGGGCAAGCCTTAGTACATGGTTTTTCTTTACATTCTATACATATTTTATCATTTACAGTAATATGAGGATCTGGATCAACAGTGTACTTATTTAAACCTAACCTCTTTAATAAATCTATTTTCATGTGACAAACCTCCAAGCATCTATTATTAATTCACTTGAATTCACTTGATTTTCTTTCATTTTTTCTATTAATACTTTAATTGGTCTCCTTCTTGGTGCTATACCACTTACACTAAATAATTCTTCTAAACTGTCACATAAAATTTTAGGATATTTTATAAATAATCTTTCTGAATTTAATACTTTAAATGCATTTTTTGCATTTATAAAATCTTGATATGCTGGAGTTTCTTTAAGCCTTTCTTCATAAATATAAGTTTTAGTATAATCGTTAATATTCTTTAACTCAGCAGCAACTTCTCCGGCTACCATTCCAGAAGTTATTGCAAGATCCATACCTCTTATTGTGAATCCGTCATTAATAAGTAAACCTGCCGCATCACCTACTATCATTAACCCTTTATCCCATAATCTAGGAGCTTTCTCATAGCCATAATATGGTATTAAATGTGCTGAATACTCCAAAATCTCGCCATTTAATCCTAACTTTTCTCTTACATCCTCTATTATTTCATATGCTGGTTTTTCTGATTTTTGAAGCGATTCGACCTTTGCAGTATAGCCTATGGAAATGGTATCTTTGTTTGTATAATAAAATACTCCACCTTTTAGTCCATCTAACAAACCAAGAATCGCTTTAGCTTCTCCTTCATCTTCTGGAATTTCTGGCTTAATATTAATAACTTCTTTAACTCCTATCATAAAATTTTCTGGAGATAAGTTTCTAAGACCTAATGATCTTGAAACTGGTGCAGTAACGCCTCCAGCATCTATTATTAATGGTGACTTAAGGTCTCCTCTATTTGTAGATATTAAGAAGAAATTATCCTCTCTCTTTACATAAACTACTTGTGTTGAGTATGATATTAAAGCACCAAGATTCTCTGCTTCCTTTGCAAGCCATTGATCAAATTTTGCCCTTAATACTGAGTAACTTTCCTTTTTATTTTTGTTTTCGTAGCTAAATATAACTTTCCTCCCCTTTTCACAATAAACTTCAAAAGTTTCTCTAGTTATCGGCCTCTCTAATGGTGCCCTCTCTAATGCATCTGGTATTAATTTAAGTAACGCATGTACATACATTCTACCCCCACTTACATTTTTTGCCCCACTATATTCTCCTCTCTCTAAAACTATTGCGGATAATCCTTTCTTAGCAGCTGAAATAGCTGCTGATAATCCTCCTAAACCTCCGCCTACTATTATAACATCTGCATCATAACTCATTTAGATAGCCTCTTTATCATTGCTTTACAAAATTCTACTGCATCTCCTACTATTATATAATCAGCATTTTCTACTATTGGTGCATTCTTATCCTTATTTACAGCAACTATTATTTTCGAATCTTTTATTCCAGCTAGGTGCTGTGGTTGTCCAGATATTCCTAGCGCAATATATAATTTGGGCTTAACCTTTGTTCCAGATAATCCAATCTGTTTATTTTCTGGTAACCAGCCTAATTCAGTTGTAACTGGTCTGCTACCTCCTACTGTACCTCCTAAAAGTTTTGCTAATTCCTCAGCGTATTTTATATTTTCTTTAGATCCTATTCCTCTACCTACAGAAACTATAATTTGTGCCGAAGATATATCTTCAATTGATCCTCCTTGGGACGAAACTTCTATTACTTTGACTCTTCCTGGCCTTACTTCTACCTCAGATATCTTAGAATTTACCTCAGTTACTTTAACTTCTTGCCGAGATATGGTAACCACTGCGGGTAGATCTAGCTCTAATTCAACAAGACCCATTCCACTATATGCTATTCTGGATACTATTAATTTATTGTTAATTACTTTTATTGAATTAATATCAGATGAAAAGGAAGATCTTAGCAATCCTGCTATTCTACTTGCTATAGACCTATCTCTCTTAGTATTTCCAGTAATCACAAGATCTGGTTTTAGGGACGCGATATAGTTAGAGAGAAATTCTTCATCAATTTTCTTTACAACATATAACTCATCAACTACATTCAATTTACTAGATAGTGAAACTCCTATAATATAGTTACTTAAACTCCTAGCTATACCTGCCGCAACATAGAAATAACTCTCGTCTTCTGAATATACGACTACTCTCATAGTACACCCTCCTTCTTTAAGTAATCTAATAATATTTCTACAGCCTCGTCCATTGGCTTTTCAATTATTATTCTCTTTCTAGTAACGATATATGGCTTTATTGAGTGAATTTTTGCAGAATTATCTAATTTATCTATTTTAATTTCTTTTACTGGCTTCTTAGATGCTTCCATTATTTGTCTAACGGTAGGTATTCTTGGAACATTTATTTCACCAGTTACCGAAATTACTACAGGGGTTTCAACTTCAACTTTTTCATAAATTGGTGTTAATGCTCTTTCTAAAATTAACTTTTTACCCTCAATCTTAAGCTTTCTTACATATGAAACATAAGGGTATTCTAGAACTCCTGCTACATAACCTCCTAAGCTACCAGTACTACTATCTGTTGTTGATTCACCGAATAAAATAACGTCTGGATTTAATTGCTTTGCATGTTCTGCTATTATTAATGCCGTGTTTTTAACATCTGCATATTGAGTATTTATTGCTATAATCTCATCAAGACCCATTGCTAATGCCTCTCTAATACTTTTTCGATCAGTGATACCTACAGTGATGCCTATGGCCTTTCCATTTGTAGCCTCTTTTATTTTAATAGCCTCTTCAATAGCATTTTTATCATAAGTACTTATCTTAACTGGTACATCAGTTTTTAATTCATTCCCAACTATTTTTATTAGAGAATCATCTGGTACAATCTTAAATCCTACTATTACTAACATTTGAAACCCAATATAAGTAAAGGTAAAAGAGATTTAAGTATTAGTGTTAAAGTATCATCCTTTAAAATTTATTTATTATGTAATCACATATATATGTATGAGTAATGATTTAAAGAGTATTCTAGGTGAATATTTAAAGATTATTAATGAAAAATCAGAAGAAAAAATATTTAAAATAATTAAATTTATTGAGAAACTTAATAATATAAAACTTCCACAGAAATTTAATTGGGTATCCGATTTCTTTGAAGAATATCACGTTAAGGAACATCCTTCACGAACAGCACTCATATGGTATGATATTGATAAGAATATTGAAGAGAAATATAGTTATATTGATATTATTCAAAAATCAAATAAATTATTAAATTTTCTTAGAAAATATAATATTAATAAAGGAGATCCATTATATATTATGATGCCCACTCTACCTGAACAATGGATAACCTTTGTCGCCATAATAAAGGGCGGAATAGTTGGAGTTCCTAATGCTACTAATCTTACTCCTTATGAATTAAAATATAGATTCTCTGAACTTAGGCCTAGAGCTATAATAGCAGATGAAGCTAGTGCTGAACGCATCGATTCTGTCCTGCCTTCATCTTCAGATATTATTAAAATTATAGTTAGAGGAAAAAGAGAAGGATGGATAAGTTATGAGAAAGTTGAAGATGAGAGTAATAATGCAAGTCCTGCGGATACTTCTTCTGAAGACGAGAGTTTAAATTACTTTACCTCTGGAACTACTGGGATGCCGAAAAGGGTAATACATACTGCGATATCTTATCCAATAGGCCATATATCTACTGCAACAATAATAGGTCTTTCTCCTGATGATCTACATTTAAATCTTAGTGCACCAGGCTGGGCTAAATTTGCATGGAGCTCATTCTTCTCTCCTTTTATTGTAGGTTCTACTGTTCTCGGGATTAATTACTCTGGAAAATTAGATCCTGCAAAATATCTTGAAGTCGCAGATTCATATAATATTACCTCATTCTGTGCACCACCTACAGCATGGAGGCAGTTTATAATTTTAGATTTAAAACAATACAAATTTGATAAATTAAGAAATGTTGTATCTGCAGGTGAACCATTAAATCCAGAGATAATAAAAGTTTGGAAAAATAGGTTTGGTAATGTAATTAGGGACTTTTATGGTCAAACTGAAACAACTGCAATGATAGGTAATTTACCTAATATGGAAGTAAAACCAGGATCATTTGGAAAGCCAATTCCAATGTATGATATAGTATTATTAGACGATCAAGGTAACGAAATTACTAGGCCGTATGAGATTGGACATATTGCAGTACGATTAACAAAGTGGAGACCAATCGGACTATTTAGAGGTTATTCAGATATTCATAGAAATGAGGAAGCATTTAAGAATGGATACTACTTCACTGGAGATAAGGCATACTTTGACGAAAACGGTTACTGGTATTTTGTAGGAAGAGCTGATGATGTTATTAAGACATCCGATTATAGAGTAGGTCCATTTGAGGTAGAAAGTGCATTATTAGAGCATCCTGCAGTAGCAGAGGCTGCAGTGATTGGAAGTCCAGACCCTGTTAGATGGCAAGTTGTTAAGGCTTTTGTAGTATTAAAGCCTGGCTATGAACCTAGTGAAAAGTTAGCAAGAGAAATTTTTGAGTTTGTAAAGAAACTTTTACCGAGTTATAAAGTTCCTAGAATAATTGAATTTGTAAACGAATTACCTAAAACAATAAGTGGTAAGATAAGGCGAAATGAGTTAAGAAGATTAGAGGAAGAAAGAAAGAAGAAAGGGGAAATTTCAAAGTATGAATTTATCTTTAAGTAAGAATTAGAATCAGTGAGAAAATATGGTATTTCCGCTTTCCTCGATAGAGGATTTAAGGCTAGAGATTCAACCGGATCACGAAGTCTTTAGGAAGGCTATGAGAGAATTTTCAGAAAGGGAGATTAGTAAGTATGTAGAAGAAGGTGAAAGATCTAGAGAGATACCACTAGAACTTAGGAAGAAGGCTGTAGAATTAGGTCTTTTAGCATTAGATGTACCTACAGAACTCGGAGGCCAAGGTAGTGACTATATTTCTCTCTTAATTGCTATTGAAGAAATTTCAAGAATATGGCCATCTTTTAGTACCTATATAATGATTCACTGGATGTTTAATTATGCTATTATGAAATGGGGTAATGAGGAGTTAAAGAGAAGATATATTCCAGATGTTGCAAGTGGTAAGAGAATTGTGGCCTTTGCAAATACTGAGCCGGGGGCAGGTTCAGATGTTGCAGGGATATCTTCAGTAGCTAAAAAAGTAGGTGGATATTATATCATAACTGGTAGGAAGATATTCATAACTAACGGCGATATAGCGGATACATTAATAATAACTGCAAGAACTTCTCCGCCATCCTCAGAGGCTAGGTGGAAAGGGATTTCTATGTTCGTAATTGATCGTAGAGAAAGTGACGGATTAAGGGTGATAAGCAGAATAGAAACTACTGGATTAAAAGCTTCACATACTGCAGAAATTGAATTAAATGAGGTTAAGGTTCCTGAAGAGAATTTAGTAGGAGAGGAGGGTATGGGATTTAAATACGCTATAGAAACTTTTGACTATACTAGAACTATAGTAGCAAGTCAAGCTTTAGGGATAGGGCAAGCTGCCTTCGAGTTAATGTCGAAATACTCTTTAGATAGAAAAGCTTTTGAAAAGAAAATTGCAGAGTTTCAGATTGTACAAAATAAGATAGCTGAGAGTCTTGCAGATTTAGAAGCTTCTAGATTACTTACATATTGGGCAGGGAGCTTATTTAAAAATAATAAAATGAAAGAGTATATAATTGCAGCTTCTTTGGCAAAGTTCTTTGTAACAGAGGCAATGGAGAGAATAGTTTTACGGGCAATGGGTACATTAGGTGGTTATGGCGTTTCTACCTCATCGAGCTTAGAGAGAATGTTGAGGGATCTTCAGATTTTAAAGACGTATGAAGGAACTAATGATATTCAAAGAATAACTGTAGCTAGACAGTATTATTATAGATATTTTGGTGTTAAGGTTTGAATATAATAAAAGAAATGAATTTAGAAGAGGAGGGCTTCTTTAAATTCTTAGATCTTCATATATTAGAGATAGATAAGGGTTATGCTAAAGTTTATATTTCTATTACAGATAATCTAAAGAGGAAAGGAAATATCTTACATGGTGGGGCAATCTTTTCTACATTAGACTATGCTGGAAGTATAGCTGTACATACTCTAGATAATGTTGTAGATCAGTATACCATAGAAGTAAAAATAAATTTTATGAAGCCCGTAAGGGGTCAGAAATTTGTTGGAATAGCAAAGGTGATAGAAGAAGGTAAGAGAATTGTATTTGTAGAATTAAATGGATATGATGATGATAAGCTTAGTGTCAAGGGAATAGGTACTTGGTATGTGGTGAGAAAGAGTGAAGTATATAGGTAAGCCGATAAAAAGAATAGAGGATCTTAGATTTTTAGCTGGAAGGGGAAAATATGTTGATGACTTTCAACAATCTGGAATGCTTCATATGGCGGTTATAAGGTCGAACTATCCTCGCGCTAAATTTAGAATTACTAAAGAACCATCCTCAAGTAATATAACTCTTATAACTTTTGATGACATAAAGACCTTCAATCCATTACCAAACTTTTTTATTGAAAATGCACCTAAAGAATACATACTTCCAAGAAATATTGCAAATTATTATGGAGAACCTATAGCTATAGTTGTAGGCCGTGATAGATATTCTGTGCAAGATGCTATTGATGAAATAGAAATTGAATATGAACCTCTAGAAGCAGTAATCGATCCGTTTAAGTCCTTAGAACCTAATGCACCAGTAATTCATCAGGAATTTGGTACTAATTTAATTTATAAGGACGAATTTATATATGGTGAAAAACCTTTTGAGTATAAGGAGATTACTAAGCAGTTTAGGTATAATAGAATTCTCCCTTCACCGATAGAGCCGAATGCTGTAATTGCTGAATATAATAAAATAAGTGGAGAACTTACAATAATAGCAAATACTCAAGTCCCTCAAGTTTTCAAAACTGCAGTTAGTATAGTATTTAACATTCCAAGGAGTAAAATAAGAATAATAGTCCCCGATTCTGGTGGAGGATTTGGCGGTAAAATATTTTTAAAGCCAATAGTAATGACAGTAGCTGCATCAATTATAACTGGGAAGACTGTAAAATATATTGAAACGAGGAGTGAACATATAATTTCTGCAGTTCATGGTCCAGATAGGCATTATACTGCAAAGATACTTTATAAGGATAATCAACTATTAGGTATTGAAGTTTCCTTATTAGAAGACTTCGGGGCGTATTTACATACTTATCAACCGTTACCGATACTTAGGCAAATTTATCATCTAACTGGAGCTTATAAGATGAAGTATCTAAAATTTGAAGTAAAAGGTGTAGTAACTAATAAGCCACCAACAGGACCATATAGAGGGTTAGGAATTCCTCCTGCGGTCTTAGTCCTAGAGAATCTTGTAGATTCTGTAGCAAGAGTTACGAATTATGATAGATTTAAATTAAGGAAGGAAAATTTCATTACTGATTTTCCAGCAACGACTATTACTGGTGCGATATATGATAGTGGAGATTATAAGAAGGCTCTAGAGCTGCTAGTAAACTACCTGGAAATAGAAAAATATAAGAGTATGGAAGGTCTCATTGGAGTTGGTATTGCATTTGCATTAGAACCTGGTTCATCGTTAGCATTTCAGACCTTAGTAGTAAAGAAGCCGAGAACGCCTTATTATGAAGGAGTTTATATGAAGATGGAAAGCAGTGGAGAGGTTTTAGTAAATCTAAGCACAAATAGTATGGGAACAGGTCATGAAACAACTATTTCACAAATCGTAGCAGATGTATTAGGTTTAGATTTAGAGGATGTTAAGGTAATATTAGGTGATACTGCAGGACCCCCAGGGACTGGATTTTATGGTAGTAGGTTTAGTGTAGTTGGAGCTTCAGCAGTTTATCTTGCTGCTATTAAATTAAAGGAGAGAATTAGAGAATTAGCCTCAAAACTTTTCAATGTGGAGAAATCGGAAATTAAGATTGAAGATGGTAAGGTTTTAGTAGGAAATAAATCTTATTCTATTAAAGAGATAGCAAATATGATATATAACAGATCCTATTTAATAGGTGATGAAATTGGAATTGAAGCTTCTGTAGTTCTAAATTCACCTAACGTTAATGTTGCTGATGAAAAGAGAAGAGTAAATTTCTCATCAACTTATGGTGTAAATGCCCATGGAGTCATAATTAGAATAGATGAAGAAACTGGATTTATTAGCATTTTAAAGTATATTGTGGTTAGTGATGCAGGTAATTTAATAAATCCTTTAATCGTCGATGGTCAGTTATTAGGAGGAACTGTAATGGGAATAGGTGCTTCATTATTTGAAATGGTTAAATATAACGAAGAGGGCTATCCTCTACAGACCTCGTTCTCTGAGTACTGGTTACCGTCAACTATGGAAGTTCCTAGTTCAATAGAACTCCATCATCTTTATACCCCATCTCCTTTCACTCCCCTTGGAACTAAGGGAGTTGCAGAGGGTGGTGCTACTGTCCCGCCTGCTGCAATTGTTAATGCAATTGAGGATGCAATTGGAACTACGTTAGATTATATAGAGATACCTATTACGCCAGAGTTTATTCTTAATATTATTAAGAGAAAAAGAGTTAAATAAATATATTTATTTAAAATTCTTTTAGCTAATCTTATATTTATTTAAAATTCTTTTAGCTAATCTATAATGTACTGCATCAATTAACTGATCATTAAGTCTTATTGCGCCCCTTCCCTCTCGTATTGCCTTCTCATATGCGCTTACTACTTCTTTTGCCCACTTTATTTCTTCTTCAGATAATGAAAAGATCTGATTTGCTATTTCAACTTGTGAGGGATGAATTACTTGCTTTCCCTCAAATCCTAGTTTCTTAGCTTCGATACATTCATTTTTGAAGCCTTCCAAATTTTTCAAATCGAAATAAACTTTATCTATTGGATCTATATCGTAAGTCCTTGCAACTGAAACTATTTTTGTCTTTATATACTCGTTATATTCATACTTCCTAACCTCTCCACCAACAGAAAGTGCATAATCTGCTATTCCATAAGTTATCCCTACTATTCCTTCTGATCTAACTATTTCTTCAATTCTAACTAATCCCTTAGCAGTTTCTATAATTGGTAGTATATTTTTTCCAGTTAATTTATAAATAAATGAAAGATCATTTTCAGCTTTTGGTATAATTATTAAATCTATCTTTTCCAGTTTAATTATTGTTAATAAATCTTTTAAACTTTCAGAAGTATAAAGCGGATTTATTCTAACTGCTAATTCTTTTCCCTTCCATTCATTCTCCTTCACCATTCTTTCTAAAATTTCCCTTGCCTGTTGTTTTTCTTCTGGAGGTACAGAGTCTTCTAGGTCAAATATTATACTATCTGCAGGTATTTCTAGACTCTTTCTAATCATTTTTTCACTTATTGATGGCACATACAATTGTGACCTTCTCATTCTCTGCATAATCTAATCACCTCCTTAGCTATTTCATGTAACGTACTCTCATCAATATTCTTGACCAATATAAATTCTGAAACTTCTTTAGCTAAATTATAAATTACTTCCTCATTAATATCTTCTTTGCAGATTCTAGACTTAGTACTATCATCAAATTCAGTAATAACAGATTCTTTTATGCTTTTTCCACCTTCAATGCTTTGTATAACTTTACTTAGATAATTTCTAATTAAAGCAAATCTATAGAACTCAGTCTCCATTTACTTTAACATTATATAAGAACCTTATATGTATAAATATTATACTTTTACGAGTATGATTTCATGAAGGAGTATATATGAGTCGAAAACTTGCATTTATATTTGATCATCAAAAATGCATAGTCTGCAACGCATGTGTAGATGCTTGTAATAAAGCTTATGGTAATTTAAATTGGAGAAAGTTACCGATTTTGGTTACAGACAATTATAAGACAGCACTTTCTATTTCATGTAACCACTGCGAGAACCCATTATGTATGAAAGTGTGCCCAGCTTCTGCATATGAATTAGATCAAGAATTTGGAATATTAAGGATAAATCCGAATAAGTGCATAGGCTGTAGATATTGTCAATGGGCTTGTCCTTATGAAGCTCCTACAATTAATGAAGTTGGAATAATGACAAAATGTCATTTCTGTTATGATAGAATTAAGTCAAATAAGGGTTTACCATATTGTGTAGAAGCATGTCCGACTGGTGCTCTAAGTTTTGGATGGCTAGAAGAGAACATTGCAGTAGATGTAAATTATCTAGCTCCTAAGGAGATAACGAAACCCAGATTATTAGTAAAGTCATCTGAATTAGTTAAGGGTCAATTTAAGACTTTGAAACAAGTAGAAGAGAGAAATTATATAGGATTATTATTATATACTATTTTAATAGAAATTTCACTCGGATTCTTAATATTTAATATACCTCATTATAATATTTTCATTATAATATTTTTATTCTTAGGATTTATTCCTTCAATTTTTCATGTAACTAGAAGGGAAAGGTTATTTAGGGTAATTTTTAATCTTAAATCCTCTTGGTTAAGTAGAGAAGTAGCAACAGGCGCATTAGCGTTGCTTCTATTTTTAATAAACTTGATCCTACCATCAACTTTAATACTAGCCTCGATCTTTCTCCTATTAAGCTTTATATCTAGTTTAATGATATACTTAGTTAAGACTAGACCTTCATGGTATAATATTGATACTCCAATTTCTTTTATAGGTTCAATATTTACTATTTCTGGACCCCTTTCCTATTATCTAAATCAGAACTTCTTAGCAATTATTTTAGCAATCATGTTTTTGTCTCTAGAAATATTCTCAGCGTATTATAAGAGTAAAAAGTACTTAATATACAGAAATGACTTTAAAGTTAGGACATATTTTAATATTTCAGCTATAATTTTCAATTTAATTTCTTTACCAATAGTTCCATATTTATCAATAATTTCAATATTAATATCTTTAATATCTGAAATATATTATAGAAGAATATTCTTCAAAAAGATTTTAACTTATGCCCTTCCATACATTTAAACTTTTTTGTATCAAGCTTTATTACTCTAAAAATCAACATATTTTATAGAGCGTGATAGTTATTGCTCGAAATAAGATTTCACGGAAGAGGTGGTCAAGGTGTTGTTACTGCAGCTAACGTTTTAGCAGAAGCAGCTTATTTTGAGGGTCTTTGGTCTTCTTCCTTTCCTATCTATGGCGCAGAAAGAAGAGGTGCAGAAATAGAGGCATATTGTAGAATTTCTGACAAACCTATTAGAATTACTTCACCTATTGAAAATCCAGATTATATTGTAGTTATAGATCCTACATTATTATATATCTCCCAAAATGTATATAGAGGAATTAAGCCGACTACTGAGTTTATAATAAATTCTTTTAAATCAAATATTATGTTAGATAATATTAAAAACAAATTATATATAATAAATGCTACAAAAATAGCTAAGGAATTAGGTTTAGTTAAATCAGGTTGGCCTATGGTAAATATTGTTATATTAGGTGCTCTAATAAAAGTTATAAAGATTATAAGTTTAAACTCACTTAAGAAAGCAATATTTGAAGAATTTGAAGGGAAAATTGCAGAATTAAATGCTAAGGCAGTAGAAATTGCTTATGATAGTATTAAGGAGGTAGAACTAGTTGTCAGTTAACTTATATTTACCAGTAAGTTATCCAGCTAAGGGTGCTGGTGGAAAGACCGGAAATTGGAGAGTTATGAGGCCAGTTATAGATTATAATAAATGTATAAGCTGTAAGGCTTGTTATTTGTGGTGCCCTGAAGCTACAATTTTAGATAGAAATGACAGAGTTGAAATTGATTATGAGTATTGTAAAGGATGTGGAGTTTGTGCTAATGTATGCCCTGCTAAAGCAATTTCTATGGTGAGTGAGAGTGAGTTATAGAATAATATCTGGTAATGAGGCAGTAGCATTAGCTGTAAAGCTTGCTAGGGTAAAGGTTATTGGAGTCTATCCAATTACACCACAAACTACTATTATTGAAAAACTTGCAGAAATGAAGGCTAAGGGCGAACTTGATGCTGAAATTATAAGAGTTGAAAGTGAACATTCTGCAATGGCAACATGTTATGGTGCTGCAGTAGCGGGTGTTAGAGCTTTCACAGCAACTGCTTCACAAGGTTTATTATATATGCATGAAATGATATGGTGGGTTTCTGGGAGTAGAATACCGCTAGTAATGGTTGTTGGAACGAGGGCGGTAGGTGCTCCATGGAATATATGGAACGATCATACTGATTTTATGACTGAAAGGGATAGTGGTTGGATAATGGCTTTTGCTATGGATCCGCAAGAAGTACTTGATTTGACTCTTCAGGCTTTTAGAATTTCTGAGAATGAGAATATATTCCTACCGATGATGGTAGGTATGGATGGTTTTATCCTATCCCATGTTAAAACGAAAGTTTATGTACCATCACAAGAAGAAGTTGATAAGTATTTACCAGAACGAAGGCAACCATATGTATTAGATCCTGAAGCTCCAATAGGTTTAGGAAATATGTTTCCTCCGTTAGAGTATATGAAGATGAGGAATTCCATAGATATTGGGATGATAAATGCTAGGGAATTAATTCCAGAAATAGGAAGGCAGTATGAGGAATTCTTCGGATATACGAGAGGTTACTCAACTCTTAATCAGAGTTATAAATTAGATGATTCAAGGTATGCTGTAGTTTTAATGGGTGCATGGGCTGGTGATGCAATGGAAGCTATCGATGAATTAAGGCGAGATGGTTTAAAAATCGGATTATATAGAATAAGATATATTAGACCTTGGGCTTATCAGGAGATTAGAAGGGAATTAGAAGATAAAGATGCGATATTAGTTCTTGACAGGTCTGTAAGTTTTAGTAGAGGTGGAATTTTATATCTTGAAGTGTCTTCTACGTTAAGGGATGTAAAGCAGATTAAAGGAATTATAACTGGGCTTGGCGGTGTTTCAATAAATAAAAACGATATTAAAAAAATAATATTAAGTTTTGTAGAGGAAGCTAAAAAGGGAATCGCAAACAATGTTGAATGGTATTATCCTTTAGAAGGTGAAAAGATTGAGCTTAGGACTCCGAGACATATTGAATAAGAAGAACTCCTTATTATCAGGAACTTCTGCATGCCCTGGATGTCCAGAGAATATGGCAATGAGGATGTTAGGTTTTGCATTAGGTGATAATGTAGCTCTTATCGTTGTAGCAGGATGTTCTTCTATTATACAAGGTTTAGGGCCTAAGAACGCGTTTAATTATCCCGTACTTAATATAGCATTTGCTGCAGGACCTGCTGCTGCTTCAGGGATGTCTAGAGCATATAAATTAAGGAATAAGGATGTTACAGTAGTAGTATGGGCAGGAGATGGTGGTACTGCTGATATTGGTTTTGCATCATTAAGTGGTGCTGCAGAGAGAAATGAGGATTTCATTTACATTTGTGTAGATAATGAGGCATATATGAATTCTGGTGGACAAAGAAGTGGCGCAACTCCAATTGGCGCAATAACTACTACTACCCCTGAGGGTAAAAAAGAGAATAAAAAAGATCTCCCATTCTTAATGATGGCCCACAAAGTCCCATATGTTGCTACTGCTTCTATAGGCTATCCTCACGATTTAATAAATAAGCTGAAAAAGGCAAAAAATATAAAAGGTTTTAGATATGTCCATATACTTACACCAGACCCTTACGGCTGGCTTTTTGAACCTTCAAAAACTGTAGAAATTGGTAAATTAGCCGTTCAGACGTGTTATTGGCCGTTATTTGAGTATGAAAATGGCAAACTTAATATTTCATCAGAATCTTTACATTGCTTAGATAGAAGAACAAGAAGACCAATTATAGATTTCATAAAGAGTCAAGGTAGATTTAAAAGACTAGCTGAAGATGAGGTTAAATTGCTAGAGGAATATATAGATAATATGTGGCAAAGATTAAAGAATATTTATGAAGGTAAATTAAGTATATAATTTTAAATCAAATCTTTCAAGATTTTAATAATTCTTGTGAGTAATATTCATCATAAATCTGTGGGGGTCATGCTTATAGTCTAGCCAATAAATCCTAACTTTCATATGATAATTACTAGCAATAGATCACCTTTTTATCCAAATATACTACATGAATGGCCCTCTGTAATTAGAAGAAAGTTATCAGAGGATAATAAGAATAAGATTATTATAATAGATATTAGAGAGCCATGGGAATATGAAGATCATCATATTCCTAATTCAGTGCTCATCCCAATGAATTTATTTCCAGTACTATTTCCAAAGTTAAACGTTAAGGATAAGGAAATTGTGATTGTATGTGAGCATGGTAATAGAAGTACTTATTTAGTAAATACATATGCAGAGTTGTTGAAAGGCTATAGAGTATTTAACATGTTAGGCGGAGTTAGCTTATGGATGAAATTAGGGTATGAAATAGAGAAAGGAATGAATAGTAGGAATTATTATGAATTGTTAAAACTAAACTATTAATTTAATATCAAGTTCTGGCTTTAGATAAAAGAAATAAAGGATTTAGAACTAAGATATATTTAATGTTTGAAGATCTAATTCAAATAATTCAGAAATTAAATCAAGGCGATGTGCAGAGTGCAGGAAAACATTTCCTAGAATTAGTAAAAGAAAAAGAGGATGATGAGGAGTTGCTTAACATTTCTTATCAAATTGAAAAAGAGTTAAGGGATATTAAGGATGATGAAAGCATTGCATTACGTACTTCACCCTTTTCTAAAGAGTATAAGGAAGTAATTAGGGAAATGATACGATGTAGAGAGAATAAAATAAGAGTACTCTTATTACACGGTATTTATAAATTGAGTAATGGAAATTTGATAATTCTAAATATGATCAAGAGCTCTTATACCGAGTTAAAGCCTAATACTTTCATATAGCAGTAATTATGGAAAGAAGTTGAAAACATTATATAACTAAAAACAATTTTACCTAAAAATTGTTCTAAACTATGTATTGAATTATAAAACATAATTAATTTATACCACTTTGAGGATTTAATAAATAGCATGAGGTCAAGAAATAAATCTGCAGTTTCGCGAACCACAATAGCAATAGTAGTTGTAATAATTATATTAATAATAATAGGTGCTGTGATTTTTATAACACAACAAAGACCATCAACAACTCCAACAACTACTGGAGGAGGAACTATAACTTCTCCTACACCTACGGGAACTACACAGCAAGTTAAGACAATTTATATAGGTGCATTATTACCTCTTACTGGTCAGTTATCCTCTATAGGTCAAGAGGCTAGAGATGTCCTTACATATGCTCAGAATCAAGCCAATTCTTTGTTACAAAGTTTAGGAGTTAATATGAGAATACAGATCATTTTTGAAGATACGCAAACTAATCCACAAGTAGCATTAACTGATACGCAGACTTTATATTCTCAAGGTGTTAGGCTAATTATTGGTCCGTTTTCTAGTGGAGAGTTAAGAAACATATTGTCCTATATAGAAAGTAATGATATGATAGCATTTTCACCATCCTCAACTTCTCCTGCACTTGCAACTCCGGATAGAATTGGATATGTATTTAGAGATGTTCCTAATGATACCTATCAAGGTGCTGTGATAGCTAAAATAATGTATGATCAAGGTATTAGGGCTATTGCAGTAATTTGGAGAGGTGATACTTATGGCGATGGTTTAGTAAATAGAACTGCTAAGACATTTATTGCATTAGGTGGGACAGTAAAACTAGTAGCTAGATACGATATTTCTACTACTGATTTTTCCAGCTATGTTGCAGCATTAGCTAATGCAGTAAGTCAACTAATTAGTCAGTACGGCGCTGATAAGGTTGCTGTTTATGATGTATCTTTTGAAGAGGGTGCTAGTATATTACAATTAGCTAGCCAATATCCTCAACTTACTCAAGTTAGATGGTACGGCTCAGATGGTACTGCAGGTGTCGGTTCAATTGTACAAAATCCAGTAGCAGCACAAGTAGCATACCAAACTCAGTTTTTGAATCCAATAGCAGCCCCAGTTCATACGGTGTATTATGATAATTTAACTAGATACTTTGGTAAAACACTTCAAGCTTATAGTTATATAACTTATGACATATTCTGGATATACTTTTACTCGATATTGAAAGTTGGGAGTGATAACCCTGATCAGATAAGGCAAGTTTTACCAAAAATTGCGGCAAAATTCTATGGTGCTTCAGGCTATCATATATTCGATAAATATGGTGACAGAATCTCTGGAGCTTATGAACTTGAAATTGTAAATAAAACTGCTTCAGGATATCAATGGGCAATTTATGGTGTTTATGATATAAATTCTAGTAAACTAATTATAGGCTTTCCTCCTGCATCTCCTACTCCAGCAGGGTATTTAGTGCCTGCAGATCCACAAGCTTTAAGTAAATTAAGTAGCATAAGTTAGGTGATTTTTTTGCTCAAAGTTAATTCAATTTCTAAGCGTTTTGGTGGTTTTTTAGTTTTAGATAGTGTTTCCTTAGAAATTCCTTATTCAAGATTAACTTTATTAATAGGTCCTAATGGTAGTGGTAAGTCTACCCTAGTTAATGTAATTACTGGGTTATACAAACCAGATTCTGGAAGAGTTTACTTTGATGGTAAGGATATTACGGGCTGGAAACCACATGAAATATTTAAGTTAGGTATAGTGAGGACTTTTCAGAATCCTCAAATATTTCCAAATCTATCAGTCTTAGATAATGTAATTTTAGGTAGAAATCCTATTAGGTCAGAATCTGTACTTAGATCCATACTGAAATCTTTTTGGATTAAAGAGGAAGAAGAATTAGCAAATGAGGCATATAAGATTTTAAAGATGCTAAGGTTAGAGAAATTATGGGATAGGCCAGCTAAGGAATTAAGTGGCGGTCAACTTAAGCTTTTAGAAATAGCAAGAGCATTAATGGCAAGGGCAAGGGTACTTCTGATGGATGAACCGCTTGCAGGTATTAATCCTCAGCTAGCTAAAGAAATATTAAAAATAATTACTGATTTAAAAAAGAATATGGCTATTTTAGTTATAGAACATAGGCTTGATATAGTTGTTGATTATGTAGATTATGTATATGCAATGTCTATGGGTAAGATTATCGCGAGTGGTTCTGTTAATGAAGTATTAAATAATCCAGAGGTTATTAAAGCATATTTAGGGTGAGAGTATGCTTGAAGCTAAGGAAGTTAATGCGGGTTATGGAAAATTACATATAATATTTGATATAAATTTTTCTGCAGATAAGAGACAAATTGTAGCAATAGTTGGCCCTAATGGTAGTGGTAAATCCACATTCCTTAAAACACTAATTGGTCTTACTAATATACTCTCTGGAAAGATATTCCTTATGGGTAATGATATAACAAAATGGCCACCTCATCGTAGATCGAGAGAAGGCTTAGCTTATGTTGCACAGATAGATAATGTGTTTAAATCATTAACAGTAGAAGAGAATCTTAAGTTAGCGTCATTTGATTTGGATGAGAGTGAATTTAAGGATAGATTAGAATCCATTTTCTCAATATTTCCACAACTTAAAGATATTTTTAAGAAGAGAGTATATCAGTTAAGTGGTGGGCAAAGGCAGATGGTTGCTTTTTCCTTAGCTCTAATAAGGAAACCAAAATTTGTATTATTAGACGAGCCTACAGCACAATTGGCACCTAAGGTAGCAAGTGAAGTTTTTAAGAAGATAGTTGAAATGAGGGATTCATTAGGTGTAGGTGTGGTATTAGTTGAACAAAACGCTAGAAAGGCTTTAGAAATTGCTGATAAGGCTTATTTATTTGTAAGTGGGAAAGTATATTTTGAAGGTCCTTCTCATACTCTTTTAAATCATCCTGAGCTAGGTAAACTTTTCTTGGGTTTAAGTGGTGGTGTTAGTAGTTGATAGACCCTTTAATTATTAATACAGTAATATATAGTAGTATTATTGGACTATCAAGCTTAGGGCTTACATTAACCTATATAACGACTAAAGTTCCTAATTTTGCACACGGTATATTTTTAATATTTGGATCTTATCTAACTTTCACATTCGGTGCAGCATTAGGTTTAAATCCATACTATTCATTACCTTTAGCATTCTTATTAGGAGGTGCATTAGGTTTGCTTGAATATTTTGCAGTATTATTTCCACTTTCCAAAAGAGGAGGCGATTTAGTGTCTCAAATGGTTGCGACTTTAGCATTTTCTATAGCAATGTACGGGATCTTAAATGCATATGCAAGTTATTTAACTTATACTTTCAACGTTCAGTCAAGAGACGTTACGATAAGTTACTTAGATTATAACATAGGCGAAGTTAGGGCAGTATTAATTGTATCAATTATATTGGCAGTATTAATTGTATCATCATTATATTTATTCTTAAATAAAACAAAAATCGGAATATCTATAAGGGCCACGGTAGAAAATTCTTCTTTAGCTGAAGGTTTAGGTGTAAATACGAAAATTGTTTATGCACTATCGTGGTTTTTATCTGGAGGTATTACATGTCTTGCAGGTTCACTTTATCCCTTACAGCTTGTTTTCTCTCCTTATCTTGCTTATAGTTTATTGTTAAGCATTTTTGCAGCGAGTGTTTTAGGAGGTTTAAATAGTTTATTTGGTGGATTTATAGGGGGAGTAATAGAAGGTTTCTTAGAAAAGTATGTAATGACGCAACTTTCTATATACCTTTCCCCTATAATAGGAGTTAACCCGTACGTAATTAATCAATATTCTACCCTTGTTCCCCTTATAGTTGTTGCAGTAGTTCTATTATTTTTACCTAAAGGTATTATGGGTTCTAGGGTGAGATAATGGATATATTATCACTATTATTAGCAATAACACTTGACTTCTCAATATATTTAATGATAGCAATATCATTAAATATAGAAATAGGTTTAACTGGCGTACCTAATTTTGGTCGAGTATTAGCTTATGCTGGTGGTGCATTTGTTGCGGGCTCAGTACCCGGCAGAATAATGGCTGCGGTATATGGTATAAAGGGGGATTATATTGTATTTAATCCAACGATTGTTGGTGAAATAAACCTTAGATTAGTAAACGAACCTCTTATAGCGTTCTTGTTATTACTATTAACACTAGCTATAGCGGGGCTTATAGGAGCTGCTTTAGGTTATATTTCTTCTTATCCAGCCCTGAGATTAAGAGAGGACTATTTAGGTATTTTACTCTTAGTAGTAGGAACTTCGCTAGTTGTAATAGGAATTAACTATCCTCCATTAGTTGGTGGAACAGTAGGTGTCCAGGTTCCTGCTGTGTTTGTAGCATTATTAGGTCAAGGCTCAGTCCTCTATTACAGATTAGCGATAGTGCTACTAGCTTTTGCACTACTTATGTTATTAATATTTAACCTTATTTCAAATTCACCAATGGGTAGAGTATTAAGAGCAGTTAGGGAGAATGAGGACTTAATCGAGTCTTTAGGGAGAGATATAGGAGTAATAAGAGGTAAGGCTATGGCATTAGGCGGATTTTTTGCAGGTATAGCAGGAGCTCTTTATGCATTTTATGTTGGATCAGTTTATGCAGGCTCGTTTGATAATTTAACATGGTCCTTTATTCCTTATTTAATGTTAGTATTAGGTGGTGCAGGAACATCAATAGGTGCTATAGTAGGCACGTTATTTTACTCAACACTCTATCACTTAATAGACATTTATAAGGATGAGATAGGAGCCTTCTTACACTTTGATCCTATTTGGTTACAATATGCATTATTTGGTACTATTTTAGTTGTAATATTAATTCTTAGACCAAAAGGAATCTTTCAAGAGAAATCAAGAATTTTAGTTAAACCTAAAATAACTGAAAAGTCAGCAGGTTAGCATGTTTATAAATATTCCCAAATACCCTTACCCTTATAGTTATATACTATAGTCTTATATCCAGTAACGTACTCTATAGGATATCCTATACCCTCCTTTCCAATTCCAGAATCCTTACGACCACCAAATGGAAAGTAACCTATACCATGTCTTGGATATTCATTAATGTAAATTGCACCTACATCCAAATACCTTATTATCTTCCTTATCTTGTACATATTATTTCCAAATATAGCAGCATCTAGACCATACCTTCTATCATTAGATAATTTTATCGCTTCTTCAAAATTTTCTACTTCTACCAATAATGCTATTGGTGCAAATACCTCCTTATGATAGAGATACGTATTCTTGACTTTCTCCTTACTAATCTCTATTATTGTCGGCTCAACATAATTGCCATATATTCTTTTCCCACCATATAATACTTTTCCACCCATTGAAATAGCATCTTTAATCGCCAACTCAAATTCCTCAGCAGTTTTTTCTTCTATAAGTGGGCCCATATTAGTTTCTGGTGATCTTGGGTCACCAACCTTGATTTTTTTAATTTCATTTATTAAATTACTTTTTAAATCATCATAAATCTTTGGCTCTGATAAGATTAGCTTTATTGCATCGCATCTTTGCCCTGCATAGGCAGTTATTCCAGTCACTATTTTAGAAGCCGTAAACTGAGGTTCTGCATCATCTAATACTATCACTGGGTCTCCCCCACCAAGTTCCATAATATATGATTTAATTCCACCTGATTTAATTACCTCTTTACCTGTTTCTGAACTTCCAGTAAATGAAATCACATTTATTCTACTATCTTTAACGATTTCCTTCATTTCACTTCCTGGGACTGTAAATACTGCTAACGATTCTTTCGGAAATCCACTAATTTCTAAAATTCTAGCTAATAGTATGGCTGGTAATGGAGTTAGTGTAGAAGGCTTTAAAACTATAGCATTCCCTGCAACAGAAGAATAAACTAATTTATTTATAGCATCGAATAATGGGTAATTAAAGGGCGTTATAGCTAGAACAACGCCTAGTGGTTCCCTTCTAACTATTGCCTCACTTTCTAGACTCTCAGTACTCCAGTCGCCTGGAATATACTCACCATACAATTTTCTAACATCTAAATCCGATCTCCTTAGTCTCTCTATTGATGCATTTATTTCTCCTATAGCTGCACTTTTAGTCTTACCATTTCCAACTACTAAAACGTCTGCAAATTCTTCCTTTAGTTCCTCTAATATATCTGCAACTCTATGAAAAACTCTTAGCCTCTTCTCTCCTGGTAAATCCCTAATACTCCACTTACCTTTTGAAGAAATTATGTCTAATGCGTTATCTATTATCTTTTTATCTAATTTAGGTACTGATGCTATAATACTACCATCTATTGGACTTTTAACTAATACTTTATCTTCAGAATCTACCCATTTTCCAGCAATATAAGTTTTAAAGTTATAAATCCCATCCTTTTCCTCAAATATATCCTTAAATCTATGATCCTTTATTTCTATTTTAGCCTTTTCTAAAAGCATAACAGTTTATAGAATCAAAGATTTTTAAGTTAGAGGTATTGATCCTTAAATACCTAAAATAAAAAGATTTAGTTTTGGTAATTTTTTGCATTTAAAGAAAAATTTAAAATTAAGAAGTGGTATTTATAAATATATGCCAACTTTATCTATTTGGATTAATCCTAAGACCTATGAAGATCTAGAAGAACTAGCAAAATTTTTAAATATTAAACCTAGTAAATTAATTAAAGAAATATTAGAAAATAAAATTATTAATAAAAATCTAGAAAATTATTATTTAAGAGTAAAAGATTTGTATAAATGGTACTATTATCAAGGAACTATAATAGATAATGAAAAATATATAAAACGAGTATTAAAGAAAAAGAATGCTGAAGCTATTTTAAATATCATAAATCTTCATGACGATGTGAGAATTATCTTAAAAACTCTAGGAATATTAATGTTAATCGTTTCCTTAAAATCTTATGCAAAGATACCCGAGGAGAGTTTTTCATTATTAAAATTAATTAAATATAATTTAATCGAAGACGCTAAGCATATTAAAGTATATTCTCTTCCCTTATTATTCTCTAAGATCTTATGGGTAAATTGTGTTGAAAAGATAAGAGAACTCTCGATATCTAGGGCTAAAAATTGGGAGAGTTTAGCTTTTACTGCTGGATTATATGCTGTAACAATATTAGGCCAGATGATCCCAGAGGAAATTTTTACTAAATATAATTTAAAAAGTTTTGAAAGAGAATGGAATGAATTAATTAAAAATTCAATAAGGATAATGAATGAGGAAGAAAAAATTGTAGTGAGATGTGCCTTATGTCGAGCTATAGTAAATGGTCCAGCATGTAATTGTGGAAGTTCTGAAGTTTTCTATGAAGATCTAAATATTTAATTACTCCTTAACTATTGTTCCATGTTCATATTTAGATGTTAATTCATATATTCTTTGTCCAGGTTTCCTTAATTTATGAGTTTCTACCTCATATACATATGCGCTAATAGTAACATCTTTTGGTATTAGTGGGTGATTTTTAAGTATTTCAACATTTTTTAATGCAATCTCATCTGGAGTATTAGCACCTAAATCCTTAAAGAATTTAAACCATTTAATAAACTCCCCTTCACTTTGAATCTTTAAAGAGGGTAATAAAGGATCTATTTGTAACTCACTTAATTTAACACCCTTATCTAAGAAGTATTTTGCTACTTCATCTCCAGTAAACCTTAACATCCCACAGTCTGTATGAGTAATAACTATTATTTCCTTAGTTCCAAAGAAGTTCGTAGTTAATGCTGCTGATCTAATAGCATCATCTGTTACTATGCCTCCAGCATTTCTATAAATATGTGCATCTTCTGGTTTAATTCCTAATACTTCCTCTATATGCACTCTCTCATCCATACATGTTAATATCCACAGCCTTCTATCATTTGGTATACCCTTTAACCTTCTTAAACTATAATCTTCTCTTCTTTTAATCTCCTCATCCAAATACTTTGCTATCATATATTCCTTCCCCTATATCCACATACTTTTATTTAGATTAATTATGTTAACCTATAGATAATAAATATACCTATATCATTAAAAATTTATATTCAATTTTTTCTTTATATTATAAAATTTAAATATTATATTTATTTTAAAATTTTTAAATTATCTTAAAATTTTAAAATAAAATTAAGAAGTAGAAGTATTTTATATAGAATAAATTTTAGAATTAGAAAGAATAAATATTTATGAATTTTTTCACTAAATAAAGAATATAAGAACTGATTCATAAATTTAATTTTCTATAGAAGATATAGAGTCTGAAATTTTAAAGAGTTCTGTATATATAAATTTTTATGGAATTATTTAATGATCCAGCAAGTTACAGAAAATGGTATGAAATTCATTATAAAATTTATGAAAGTGAAAAGAAGGCAATTAAAGCTCTTGGTTTAGTTAACTGTTTAGATATAGGCTCTGGCCCTGGCATATTTAAAGATGTACTAGGAGAAGATTCTATTTTATTAGACATTTCCGAATTTGTATTAAAGGAGGCTAAAGGTGAGCGAGTACAGGCAGACGCGCATTATATGCCCTTTAGAGATAATGGAATTAAATGTGCCTTTATATCCGTAACATTATGTTTCTTAGAAAATTTGGAAAAATTTATAATTGAATTATATAGGATAACTAAACAATATATAGGGATTTGTATAATTCCAAGGGACTCCCAGTGGGGTAAATTTTATGAAGAGTTAGGAAAGAAGGGTCATAAATATTATTCTAGAGCAAGGTTCATATCTAAAGATGAACTCTTCAAATTATTATCCAATTATTTTAAAGTAGAAAAGATAATTTCAACATTATTCTATTCTCCTTTTGAAGAGGAAAGAATTGAAGAACCTAGGGAAAGTTCTGATGGTTCGTATTTATGTATTAAAGCTTCCAAAATAACTCATTAAATGTTTTATCTAATAATTCGAGAAAGTTCTGATTAGGTCTATTCCCGTAACGGTTCTCAAATACGACACTAGATAATCTAATTCTTTTATTCCATCCTTTTTCCTCTAACTCTGGAATTTTAGGAAATTTAGTAACATATCCTAAAGTTAAATAAGCTACTAATTCAATGTTTTTAGGAATTTGTAATATTTCTTTGACTTTTTCTTTATTTAGGAATGAAACCCATCCGATTCCAATGCCTTCAGCGGTAGCTGCTAGCCATAAATTACTAATTGCTAATATTACACTATATAGTCCAGTTTCTGGCATACTTTCTCTACCTAATACATAGGGTCCAAATCTTTCGCTATCATATGTTACCGCAATGTTAACTGGTGTCTCAATAATTGCTTCTATTTTTAATTTATCAAATAAATCTCTTCTATTACTATCTAATAATTCTCTAAATTTTTTCCTTTCTTCTTCTACTATTTCCTTTATTTTTCTTTTAATTTCTTTATCCTTAATAATAATAAAATCCCACGGCTGAGAATATCCAACAGACGGTGCCATATGTGCTGCAGATAATATTTTAGCTAATACCTCATCTGGAATAGGATCTGGTTTATAGTACGATCTTATGTCTCTTCTTAATCTAATTGCGGTAAAAAGATCCATAAGGGAACTATATTTTTAGATTTTTTAAAGTATTGGCTTGTTCCATTTAACGTTTATTCTTCATAGCTCTAGGTAATACCAAATATACACATAAATCTCCGCACATACTACAAGAACCTGCCTCGATGCTTTTATACTGTTTATATATTTCTTTAGCTCTTTCTGGATCAAAACTTAAGTTGAACATTGTTCTCCAGTCTAAAGATGCTCTAGCTTTACTCATCATAGTATCTTTCTTCCTAGCCCTATCTCCTAATTTTACAATATCTCCTACATGTGCTGCTATCTTAAATGCTATTAAACCCTCTTTCACTTGCTCTGGATTAGGTAATGAGAGATGTTCGGCAGGTGTTAAATAACATAACATATCAGCTCCTGCCATAGCTGCTATTGCTCCACCAATAGCCCCTGCTATGTGATCATAACCAGCTGCTATGTCAGTAGGTAACATTCCCAAAACATAATATGGAACACCATTTGTTAACTTCTTTTCTAATTTCACATCCATTTCTATTTCGTCTAAAGGTACATGCCCTGGACCCTCTATCATAACTTGAACACCTTTTTCTATTGCAATTTTGGATAATCTAGCATTGTTAATAAGTTCAGCCACATGGAATTCATCATGCGAGTCATCTATTCCTCCTGGCCTTAATGCATCTCCTAAACTTAATGTAGCATCATATTCGCGTGCAATCTCTAATAAGTAATCGAAATTAGAATATAGTGGATTTTCCTTATCTTGCATAAGCATCCATGCTGCTATTATTGTACCTCCTCTGCTAACTATTCCTGCTGTTCGCCCTACCTTTATATATTTTTTAACTAATTCTAGAGTTATCCCAGTGTGAACAGTAATGAAGTCTACTCCATCTTTAAGGTGTCTTTCTATAGTACTGAATATCTCATCTTCATTAAATTCAATAGCATATTTTTTCTTTACTACCATCTCATAGTATACTTGATAGATTGGTACAGTTCCTACTGCCATTTCTGCCTTCTCTAAAACTAATCTTCTCATATAATCTATATCACCACCGTCAGTTAGATCCATTATTGCATCAGCACCAAATTTATTTGCGATCTCTATCTTCATCAATTCTTCTTTAGGGTTATAATGGACTGTTGAGGCTCCAATATTCACATTAACTTTTGTAAATAAACCTTCCCCTACTCCAGTTAATTTCTTAATATTTGTTCTTTTTTCATTTTTTAAAATAACAATCTTTCCACTTGCCAATAAATTTCTTATCTTATTTACGTCAATTCCTTCATATTCGGAAATTATCTTCATTTCTTCTGTAATATTTCCGCTTTTTGCAATTTGTATTCTAGTGGGCATATATAACTTACTTAATAATCAGATTATAAGCTTTAGCTATATAAAATTTTATTTGAGTATTTTTTTGATTTAAAATATTTATAAACTTTTTAGCTCAACTAATTTATTAGAAGAATAACTAGTTTACAATCTTAAGTACAATTCTACCTTAAGTTTATTATTTCTTTCTACGAATATGCTCATATATGGGTGTTCAAATAGGTACAGAAGAGATAGTTATTGAAATTCCAGAATTAAAGCAGAAAGTAGTAATAAAGAGGAGTCAAGTAAAGAAGATAGAAGAAGTAATTCCACCAGATGAAGTATGTAACTTAGTTGTTAAATTGAGGGAATTAGGTGTTATTATTGCAGGTTCTACTATAGATGGAAAGGTTTCGTATTATAACGTAACTCCAGGGAGGAATTGTCTACTAATAGAGTTAAAAGATGGAAGAAAAATATATGTATCAAAGGAATAAATGCTGATGACCTTTGGGACTGAATTGTGATGAAGTGGCGGCTGTCTGAGGTGATAAATTGAAGCCTCTTCATTTAGCTGTAGGTAGATTTAATATAGATATAATTGCAAAGATTGAAAAAATTCCCTCAGAAAATTCGGCAGGGTACTCTGATATAATAGAAATTTTTCCAGGCGGATCTGCTACGAATTATGCAGTTGCAGTTAATAAATTTGGACATCCAGTAAGGTTGCTTGCAAAAGTAGGGAATAATCCCGTAGTAAAGGCTTTAATGAGTATAATAGCAGAAATGGGAGTTAATTTAGAAAATATAATTGAAGTTCTTGAGGAAAAGAGTAATAATATTTCCTTAATATTCTTAAGAGATGAGGGAAAAATATCTATTGTGAGAAAAATTAGACCTCTACTATTATTAACCAGCGAAGAAGTTAGCAAGCTTTCTGGCTTATTTGATGTTGTACATTATTCCTCTGTTCATCCTTCTCTAATAGTTAATAATAGGGGTACAAAATTAACATCATATGATCCCGGTCCCTATGCTTCTGAAGTTGAGAATATAAGAGTTGATATACTTTATGTTAACGAGAATGAATACAAGTTATTAAAGGATAAAGTAGATTTTAAAATAATGATAATAAAAATGGGCAGGAAAGGTGCAAAGCTTATTAGTGATAAGGAAGAATGTGAAGCTGAGGCTTATGCAGTAGATAATGTGGTTGATACCACTGGTGCAGGAGATGTATTTGATGCTGCTTTTAATTATGCATATCTTGAAGGAATGGGTATAGAGAGTAGTTTAGCATTTGCTAACATTGCAGCTGGAATTAAAGTTACTAGGTTTGGTGGCATTAGTTCACCCACTTTACAAGAAGTAGTGAAAGTCTTAAAAACAAATCCACCTAAAGTTAGATGTAAATGAATATAATAGCTTTTATTGATATTGATTATTTTTTTGCACAAGTAGAGGAAATTTTAGATCCTTCCTTAAAGGGTAAGCCGATCGTAGTTTGTGTTTATTCTGGGAGATCAAAAGATAGTGGTGCAGTGGCTACTGCTAATTATGAAGCAAGAAAATTAGGGATAAAGGCTGGAATGCCAATCTCGCAAGCCAAAAAGATAGCACCTTTTGCAATATTTTTGCCTATGCGTAAGGAACTTTATAAGCAATTTTCTGAAAATGTTATTAAAGTTCTTTCGAGATTTACGAATAAAATAGAAGTAGCTAGCATTGATGAAGCTTATTTAGATATAACTGAGGTCGTGAAAGATTTTAAAGAGGCAGAATTAATAGGTAGGAAAATTAAAGAAAGTATATTAAATGAACTTGGTTTAAAAGTAACTGTAGGAATAAGTTTTAATAAAGTTTTGGCGAAAATTGCTGCAGAGTTAGTAAAGCCTAATGGTTTAAAAGTAATAGATTATGATGAGGCGAAGAGTCTTGTAGAGAGTTTGAGTATAGATGAAATACCTGGCCTAGGTGATGTTTTAAGTAAAAAACTAAAGGAGATAGGTGTTAATAAGCTTTCAGATGTGAGAAATATAAAATATAATGAACTAAAAAAATTAATTGGAGAAAGTAAAGCAAAGTATCTAATTAAATTATTAGAACTTAAAATTTTTGAACCAATAACTCCTAAAAATAAGAAGAGTATTGCAAGAACGCTTACATTGCCTAAAAATACTAGAAATTTGGATGAGATCAAACTTTATTTAATTAAGGCAATAGAAGAGGTTTACTCTAAAATAGATGGAATTCCTAGGACAATTTCCGTATTTACTATTATGGAAGATCTTGATATAGTAAGTAGAAGTAGAACATATAAGTATGGCATTAATAAAGATTCGGCAGTATTTAAAGCAATAGAATTATTACGAGAGATTTTAGAAATTGATAAAAGAAATGTTAGAAGAGTCGGAGTTAGAGTTAGTAAATTACAAAAATATTATAATTTAAACCAATTCATTAACGGAGAAAGGAATGATATTTCTTAGTCTTTCAATCTTTATCTCACCGTATTTTTTAATATAATTAAAATAACCCTTTACGCCTTCACTTTCCGTTAACGAAACTTCAGTTACCTCAATATTAAAATATAATGGAATAACATATGATGGTGCTTTTCTCTCTATTACTATAACTTTACTTAACTCCGTATAAGCCTCTTCTACTTCTTCTGCCTCAACAAATGTCTTTTTTCCAGCAATTTTTACTATATTATTATTAATTTCATCATACTTATCTAAAACTACTACTAATCTTGCTAGTCTGCCTTCTGGAATATCTTCAAAAAAATTAAGGCATAGATAGTAATCTCTAGACTTTGTAATAGGTATTATTATTAGCTCTTCTTCACCTACGACATTAACAATCGGCTTTATTTTAACTCTCATTAAACTAAATTTGATGATAGAGATAGATGGGTCTTTCGGTGAAGGCGGAGGGCAGATACTACGTACGTCATTAACTCTCTCTGCATTAACTGGTAAACCATTTAGAATTTACAATATAAGAGCTAAGAGACCAAAGCCTGGATTACAAATGCAACATTTAACTGCAGTAAGGGTTGTTAAGGAATTATGTAATGCTGATGTAAGAGGCGATTATTTAGGTTCCCTTAATTTAGAATTTAAGCCTAATAAAATAGTCGAAAGTGGCGAATTCAATTTTGATGTTACTACTGCTGGGAGTGTAACATTAATTATTCAAACGATTTTACCGTTGTTAATAAATAGAAATATTATAGTGAAAATAAAGGGAGGGACTGATGTACCTAAAGCTCCTACAATAGATTATATTAGATTAGTATTTTTAAATATACTTAATAAAATAGGTTTATCTGCAAATATAATTTTGATAAAACGCGGTCATTATCCAGAGGGAGGTGGTGAAGTAATAATAAGGGATGTAAGGGGAAAGATAGAGAAGTTTGAGATTTTAGAATTTGGGAAATTGAAAGAGATTTTAGGTATCTCTCACGTTTCATCTTTACCGCGACATATAGCAGAAAGACAAGCAAATTCTGCAAGAGACTACATACTTAAGAACTTTAACGTAAATGTAAAGATAGAGATAGATGAGAGGAAAGGTGAAATTAGTAGAGGATCTGGGATAGTATTAGCAGGAATAGGCGAAAACAGTATCATTGGATCAGACTCATTAGGCGAAAGGGGTAAGAGAGCTGAAGAGGTTGGTATAGAAGCCGCTAAAAATCTTATTGAAGATATAAAGTCTGGTGGCGCAGTAGATAGGCATATGTCGGATATGTTAATGATTTATGCATCTTTAGTGGGGGGTAGTTATACTGGTGCTGAATTAACTTCACATGCATTAACAAATATTCATATAATAAAATCGTTTTTAAATATTGATATTCAAATTGTAAATAAAAGACCCTTCTTATTTAGATCTAATAAGCCAAGGGAAAACATACTAATTTAGTTTAAAAATTCAGTTATCACTACTTTGAATAATGAAAATTCAAGAGTTTCATTATATTCTTAAATAGTTGAATATAAAACGTTAACCTATGAAATATCTACCACTCTTAATAGCGACAATAATAGCATCTTCTGGAGTTGCAGGCGTAGTGATAGCAGGAACTTATGGATATGGGCCATTAGCATACCTATCATATAATATAATTGTACCTAAACAGAATCAGACATTTACGATAAGTCCGGCGTATATTGACTTAGGGAATTTAACGCCAGGGAAGTCTGGCAATGTAACTGTAACTGCATCTATAACTGTAAAAGAGAATGGAACATATGTAATCATGTTACTTCATAAGGAAAAATTAGAGAAAGTATTTAGTTATTTTAATGTATCTATAAATATAGATAATCATAATTTACTATTGACCTTAGAATCGCCAATAGCAAAAGTAAATTTAACTTCAGGAACTTATAACGTAAAAATAACTATATACTATAAAGTAAGTCAGCATCCAAAAGGAGATCTTCATGTTAAAAAAGAACCTATATTGGTTATACATCCTATAAATAATAATGATGAAGAGAACGAAACAGAAGATTAGTCTATAGGTACTGTTTCTAATTCAATCCCTATTTTTTTATTGCCCCTAACTATTTGTAAATTTAATACTGCTGGAGCCCCCTTTTCGTCTATTAATGCTAGGAAGTCCAATACTTCTTTAACTTTCTTACCATCTACCTCAATAATTATATCACCTCTTCTAATTCCTGCAAAATAGGCGGGACTATTAGGTGATACATCTATGATTAATATACCTTCTTCTACTGGCAACTCAAAATATCTAGCTATCGCCGAGGTGAGATTTACTATACTTATTCCAACGTACGGTCTAACATACCTTCCAAACTTTTTATAGTTATTTATGAAGCTTTCAACGAGTCTTGCTGGTATTGCAAATCCTATACCTTGAGCATAAGGTATCATTGCAGTAACTACGCCAACTACTTGTCCTTTCATGTTAACTAACGGACCACCGCTATTCCCTGGGTTTACTGCAGCATCTGTTTGTAATACATATAATGGATTTCCAGCAGGTGATCTAATTAGCCTACTAGAACCACTTATTATTCCAAAAGTAACACTCTCCATCCCTAAAGGATTCCCTATTGCAATAACAAATTCTCCTATTTTATATTCTCTAGAGAGTTTTAAGGGCGGTAGATCTAAATCAGTACCTATTAATGCTAAATCGTTATATGGGTTTACTGCTAACAAGTATCCTCTTTTTGAGATACCTTCTCTGCTAATTACCCTTATTTCTTGTGCATTTTCTATAACATGAAATGAAGTTATAACAAGACCTTTTTCTACTATAAATCCAGATCCTATACCCCTCGTTACATGAATGTTAAAGATGTCATCAAAAGTAATACCTCTAGTAGTAATTGCAACAACTGATTTTCCGGCTTTCTCGACTATCTCAGATACTTCCTCCATAACTGGATAGTTAATTTTATCCCTAATAATTTTTTCTCTTAATATATATGAAAAGTTTTAGAGATAATTTAATTTTTTCTCTAGAGTTATAATATCAAATTTTATTCCAAGCTTTCTAGCATAATTCCATGCTTCTTCTATTTCAGATGGATATGGATATCTGGCAAGATCTTCATATTCTACTTTAAACCTTTCAGAACTTGGGTCAGTATAATTATCAGGATGGTACTGATCCATTATATTAACCCAGACTTCTGGCATATTCTTAGCAATCCACTCCAATACTGGAATTGTATCGTCTTGAACATGGTTTGGCATTATTAAATGCCTTATTATCATATTCTCTCCCCAGTTCCTCACCATTAACAAATTCTTAGTAACAGTTTCAACATACCAAGGTGTTCTTGATATCCTAAGTGCACACTTGTTATTACCAAACTTAAAGTCGGGTAACCAAATGTCAACTACTACTCTTAATAATCTAGTAGCTTCCTCGCTCATATAGAAATTACTATTCCAAAGAATTGGAACATTAACTTCTCCTTGATAAATTGCATTTTCTATTTTGATAGGATAATGTATAAATATATCAGACTTAACTTCTTGTATAGATAAAGGATTGTCTGGGATAATATTGATACCGTATTTACTAAGTAAATTTATAGCGTTGATTATAGTATGGAGGTGAACGGTCGGTTCGCCTCCAACTAAATTAATATTATGGACACCTTCTAACCTTAACTGAAGCATTATGTAAGCTAAATCTCTAGGGGTCACTATTACGCCATTAAATCTATCTGTTGAGATGTCACTATTCTGGCAAAATGCACATCTCATATTGCATGATGTAAAGAAAATTGTTCCAGAACCTTTTGTGCCTCGAAATACTAACTCTTCTCCTCTATGATGGAAATATGCTCCAACTCTTGAAGTTGTATCTAACATACAAGCTCCTAACTTTTTAGCCTCAATTCTGTTTACCCTACATCTCCATCTGCAGAAGGAACAAGATTCAAGCCACTTAGTAGTAATTAATTCCATTAAATCTAATAATGTCTTCTTTGGCACTTCAATTTTATGAAGTTTTTCTCCATTCTTAATATCCTCCCATAATCTTAAGAACTCTGATAATCTCTTATCAAATTCCATCCATAACTTATCTATCTTCTCTGTCTCATCAAAATCCGCTTCTACCCTTTTAGCTATTAAGTACTTGGCAGGTTTTCTATTTGTTGCTACTTCATAATACCACTCAAGGTCTTCCTTCAAGTATTTCCATATCCATAGGTCTTCAAATTTCATTTTCCCAGTTAATAATTTTAAATCTAGGTTAAAAATATTATTAAAAAAGAACTTATGGTGGTTTTACATCTATTGCAGCAACTGGACATACATTAACACATGCCATGCAGAATATACACGCCTGCTCATTTACCGGATCTGCTTTCTTCTCTGAAGCTGGATGACCTGGAGTTTCATACCATTGGAATACGTTTACTGGACATGCATTTATACATGATCCATCTGCTATACATAAGTCAAAATCTACGCCAACAATTGTACCGTGTACCCCTAATACCTTTGGTGGTTCCACTGGTCCATATACCTTGTGTCCTGCATGTTCTCCTACTACTGGTTTATTCGTTCTATAATTGGGGTCTATACCCATTTTTTAGTCCCAGTTTAAATGTAAAGAAAGAAATCATTAAATAATTAAACCCCTAACATATTCGGGATGATATTACACGTAATCATTAATACTCTCGCAGAGGAATGGATATTAAGATTTTCAGACTCAAAAAATTCAATTACTATATTAGATATTAAAAAGATAGATAATTCAAACTGTAGGGTATTAATAGAAGTAACAAATGTAGATCGAAGTGAAGAGGATTTAAAAGGAAAATTTACCAGAGTTTCTAAAAATAAATTTATGGGTACTATTAATATAACTTCTAAACTTATGGAGATTATGAGTAAATATATGATAATAAGAGGTGACCTTATTCAAGGTGTAATAAGATGGTCAATTATACTTAATGGTTACGAAGAGTTAAGGAGATTGTTAAGAGAACTATCGGAAGGTGGATATAATGTAAAAGTATTAAAGGTCGTAAAGCTATCTAAAAAGGAATTATTAACGCCGAAGCAAGAAAGAATTCTCTTAGTAGCACTCGAAGCAGGATATTTTGATTATCCTAGAAAAGTTGGATTGAGAGAATTAGCTAGGGAACTAAATATGTCTCCTTCAAATCTTTTAGAAATTATAAGAAGGGCTGAAAAGAAAGTTATTTTAAACTACTTTAGGTTAAAAGAATAGATGTTTCACGGGGGTTCAGAGTGGCTAAATGGTGAACCACCAGAGACTATAAAAGACTTTAGTGTTAACTTAAATCCTCTCGGAACTCCTAGCTTTATTGAAGATTTGTTATTTGATGCAATAAAAAAGAAAGTATACAGATATTATCCAGATGATTATAAGTACTTAAAAGAAAAAATAGCAGAAATTTATAATACAAATCCTGAATACATAGGTGTATACAATGGTTCAATAGAGGCATTGAAACTCTTGCCTAAGATATTTAACGTACCAGAGCCAAATTTTTCAGAATATCCAAGGAAATCAAGCTATTTATGCGAAGAGTTTGAAAATAGCTTTCATTGTAAATTAAAGGGTGAAAATGTAATAACAGGAAATCCCATAAATCCTACGGGATTCTGTTTCCCATTAGAGGAAATAGAGAACTTTCTTCAGAACAATAAATTTTTGGTACTTGACGAAGCATTCGTCGATATTAGCAAATGTGAATCAGCAATAAAATTAATTGAGGATTATGATAATTTACTCATAATTTCAACATTTACTAAAAGTTTAGCAATACCAGGGTTAAGAATTGGATTTAGTATAGGTAAATCTTCGAGAGAAATAGAATCAAAAACAATACCATGGCGAATAAATTCTATCTCTTACTACGTCTTTTCACATATTGATGCTAAAGAGGTTAGAAGATTTTTAACGATAAGTAAAAGTGAGGTAAGCAGACTAATAAATGATATAGAATCTATAAAGTATAATTTTTTCAAAATATATAGAACAACTGCACCATTCATTCTCTTAGAGTTCCCAGTTGAGGCTAGTTTAGTTAATAATGAATTAAAAAGATATAATTACAAAATAAGAGAACCAAATGGTTTTATCGGACTTAGAAAAACTCATGCAAGAGTTTCTCTAAACTATGGGACTAAAGAATTATTTGGAATTTTAGAAGAAGTTTTGATAAAATTAAATAATCGGAAGTAAAGTATTATTATACTTTTTAAGAGTGTAGTACTTATATTAATAATACGAAATAAATAAATATGAAGAATTTGAATTGAAGTTGAATGATAAGAGTTTTACCAAAGAGGGCATTAAGTGTCTTGGTAAGATATGATGATGTAGAGTATTACGTTATAGAATCACAAGTTTACTCACCATTCATGAGTAGGAGTTCTGAGAAGATAGGACTTCTCTTTCATAAACTACTTATAGAAGACATTACTGAAGGGTTAAAACTAAATTCCTTAATAAAGATAATGAAAGAACTTAATTTTGACTTCTTGAAGGATTTGGATGAAGAAATAGATTCTTTTGATAAATTTTTTAAAATTATAAAAGAAAAAAATAAAATATATCTAAAAGTTATTGAAAATATTAAACATGCTGAATATGTATTAAAAAAATTCGGAAATAATTTTACTAAGTGTAAGAAGACTCAGGCTTTTATTTTCGATCTTAAAATTGTTGGCGAACCAGATCTTTGTGTGAATGACGCTGTATTTGAGATTAAAACTAGGTTCGATTTTAAAAAATCTGATATAATTCAATCCTTAGTCTATGCCTATTTATATAATGTAAATTCATATTTACTTCTCTATGATGTATTCATGAAAAATTATCAACTACTTTTAATACCAATCAGTAGAAAGAATTTTAATCTTTTTATAAATATTATAGAAAAAGCTAAAACATTTCTTAGATAAAATATTAATTATCAACTAATATTAAATAGAAATCTCTATCTATATATAATTATATCTTATAGTTATTTCCAAATTAATTAACTCTATGATATCTAGTATCAAGAGTATCCGTTTGTCCCTGCAGTTTCATTTCGATATTTCATGACTGAAGTTATGGACTTAGTAATCACTCACTATGGCTCATGGAACTCCTATATAGGATGTCTTTAGCTAAATGACAAAACGAACGACAAGCCTCGCCCTATAGGGCGGGTAAAGATTTTTAATCAATTTTAATAGTTTGAGGTTATGCTACTAATAAAGTGCGGAGAAGCTTACTTTCATGGTCATAGTGAAAATAAGCGTCCTCGCACTGAACTACATATCCCCAAGTCACTATTTTAACATAAACAAATATTAAAAATTTCTGTTAGTGTAAAAAAATTCAGCTCTAAAATGGGCCCGCAGGGATTTGAACCCTGGACCTCCCGGTTATCAGCCGGGCGCTCAACCAGGCTAAGCTACGGGCCCTCAATAATAAGGTAGTAATAGTACACTTAAAAGCTTACTCTTAATTTTCAGTATTAAAAAAAGATAAAAAGAAATTTAGCTTTATAAAAAATTACAATGACTTTAACATATCAGCAAGACTTTTACAAAGCTCGTCTGCTCTTCTAGATAACTTATCCTTCAATTCTGACTTATTAACATAATAAACGTACTTAGGTCTTCCACCTTTACTTTGGCTCATTTTCTGTTTTTCTATTAAGCCCGCATCATTTAGTTTCTTAAGTATTAGACTAGCTCTACTCTTGCTTATATTAAGTTCTTTGGAAATTGTGTCTACATCTTTTCCTTCTTGAGTCTTCAATATCCTTAAGAACATTTCTACATCTGCATCAGAAAGACCATATGCTACCTCCAGAAATCTTTTTAAAATTAACTTTTGTTGTTCTACTAATTCCACACTCATATTTATCTATACTAATATTCAGTTTTAACTTTTATAAAATTATCTCAAAACTCTCAAGATATTACATTCAAGTTAAAATAAATTAATACGACTATAGCTTTATCATCATTAATCTCTTATACTATTAAAATCTATATTACTCCATAAATAATAAGAAACAATATGAAAAGTTTAGATTGATGAATTTGAAAAGTAAAAAATAATAGGCTCTTCCTCATTTTCCCTTTACATCATACTCAAAATGCTCATTAAACTTTCTAGCCCAAAAGTTAACGCAATTCCTAAGAATAACCATGTCCAAAACTTTGCCCTAAATCCTCCTAATAAACCTGCTGAAATTATATTAATTCGAATCATTACGAATACCAACGATGCAGTAGCTATTGTATCTAGCACTGCTAGTAGGTGGGGATTGTTAATTCCTAAATAATATATTGAAGCTCCTAAGGTAGTTGGCAATCCAGCTATTAATGAGAGGAGGATAATATTTCTTAAACTACCCCACTTAGTTTTAATAATTGTACTAGGTGAGGCAATAGCTATACCCTCTGTTGCGTTATGAATTGCAAAGCCTATTGTAAAAGTCCATGCTGATGCTATTGCACCAGTAAGTAATGCTGATGCTATTGCGAAACCTTCACCAATATTATGCACACCTAAGCCTAACGCTAATATTAATGGTAAGGATGAAGAGGTCGTAGAAGTAGTTGAGTTCTCTTTTTTCTCAAAAGAGCTCAATATTAACCAAGTACCAATTAAGGCTACTGAAGTAACTATTAATGCTATACCGAAGTTTAACCATTCTCTATGTTCTAAAAATCCTTCTACTATCTCTTCTGCAGAACTTCCAGTATCTAGTGCTAAATATGACAAAATTCCTCCTGCCAATGCACCTAAGTAACCCAAAGTGGTTTTGCTAGCCTTACTTTTCACTATAGGTAATGCACCAATAATTACTGTGCCCCCTGCTATTAGACCTAAGATTAGAGGATAGGGATCCATTTCTTTTCGCCTTGTCGTAATTGTAAAAAGTTACTTTTAAGTTTTACTATTTAATAGTTAGGTTTTTATTAGTGGGGGGACTGTTCTCAAACAGTCATGAAATTCGATAATTTCTTGTAAAAATATTACAGTAGCCATAAAGACGTTTTTGATGTCTTGAGTCGCTGAAATGATTTAGAAATGTGAAGTAAGTATTATTTTTTCATTTGTGTAAATGCTATGTGATGTCCTTGTACGACTAAATGAAAAACTAAAGGTTATTTATCCTCTTATCTTCTCTAGCTAGGCAACACCTTTAAATGATGTTTATTTGAAGATTGTTAAGCATATTATATAGTAATTTGATATATTATTAACAAATACTTTTCAAAATTGATGACTTTTTGAGAACACTCCTATTAGTGGTATTGTATACTCTATCCTTCCTTCTGGTACTGTAACCTTATAAAAAACTATATATAAAATATTTAATAAATTATATTTTATATATATTATATATAAGAATTACGTAATGAACGAAATATTTATATATTAGATTATCATACTCTACATTATGAAGATTAATTCCATACCTCCGCCACCTACTCCACCGCCTCCTCCGAGTCAACCACCTCAAGCGGAAATTGAGGCTTTAAGAGATATAAGAAGCTTTTCTCTATTAGCAATAATTGCCACTTTATTAATAGGAATAGGTAGTATTTCAATATTTTTTGGTTTTCTCTTTATCCCTGCACCTAGAGTAGGATTATCTACTGGTCTTGCCGCCCTTAGTATACTCATAATCCTAGTAATTATAGGTGCTATAATATATTTAATTGCATTATTTAGGCTAAGAAGTGGTTATTCTAAACTTAAAAATATTCATAGCGAATTTGGAATATGCTATACTGGTACAACTTTAATCCTTATAGGTCTTATTTTAGTAATAGTTGGTGCTTTGCTTACAATAATATTAATAGGCATACCAATATTCATTTTAGGTGCCATAATTTTATTCATAGGTGAGATTTTAGCATTAATAGTTGGTGCATTTAGGTTAAATTCAAAGTATGGTGAAGGATTATATCTTGCTGCAGGAATTCTATTTATAATAGGGATATTCATAGGGTTAGCGACATTTATTGGAATGATTTTGTTCTATATCGCTACTTCTAGTACTATAAGACGTTTAGGAGGTACTACTTAACACCTTTTTAATTAGCTATTTTGAAATATATTTTATAAAATGATAATGTTCTTCTATAAATCCTAATTTATTATAGAATGATACTGCAATTACATTCTTTGCTGGAAAATGTGCAGATATAATCTTTATACCCTTGTTAGATAATTCCCTCTGAATATAATTTATTATTGCTTCACCTATCCCTCTCCTTCTGTAAGAGGGATGTACATAGATCTCTTCTATTATACCTTCTCTTTCTGGGACATAAAATTCTCTATTAGCTATTCTAACTCTAGCAGCCCCCACTATTTTTCCCTCCTCTTCAGCTACTACTATAATGAAATTATCGTCGATCATACTAATTTCTAGAGATTTTTTCATTCTCTCTTCAAGATCTTCTGGAACTTGAAGTAATGGATCGAATTCACTATTTAATCTATACATCCTAGATAATAGATTAGCAACTATATCTATCTCTTCTTTTCTTGCCCTTCTTATCACTACCATGCAATCCCACTCATAATCTTTCTCGCTCTTAATATTCTTTCTCTTGCAATTTTTTCAAACTCTTCTTTACTCATTCTTACTTTTGCAATTCCTAATTCTACAGCCTTATATGCCACTGCAGAAGCAGCTTTAGGGAATACATCGAATTCATCCATTCTAGGAATAATATAATTCTCGTTAATTCTTTTATTCCATGCATAATCTGCTAATGCCTCAGCTGCTGCAATAATCAGTTCATCTGGGATCATTCTAGCCCTGCTATCAAATACTCCCCTAAATACTACTGGAAATATTAGGGAATTATTGACTTGGTTGGGAAAATCACTTCTCCCAGTTGCAACTATTTTAGCCCCTGCTTCTTTTGCATCTTGCGGTAAAATTTCTGGTATAGGATTTGCCAATGCAAAAACTATTGGATCCTTATTCATTAATCTAATCCATTCTTTCTTTATAGTATTAGGACCGGGCTTTGACGCTGCTATAACGATATCAGCTTTTCTAAACGCTTCTTCAATACTTCTAGCATTTTCCTTATTAGTCTTTATCGCTAATTCATATTTCCACTTATTAGTAAACATTAGCTTATCAATATCCTTTCTATCAGGATGCAAAACTCCTTCACTATCTATTACCACCATATTCTCATATTTGAATCCGTACTTAGCTAATATTCTTGCAGTTGCAATGTTTGATGCACCTGCTCCAAATAATACGACCTTTGAGTTTTCTTTATCTTTCCCAGTTAGTCTTAATGCATTTATTAGACCAGCAAGTGTAGCCCCTGCTGTACCCTGTTGATCATCATGCCATACTGGTATTTCCATTTCCTGCTGAAGTCGTTCTAATATATAAAAACACTTAGGTGATTCTATATCTTCTAAATTTATTCCACCAAAAGAAGGTTCTAAAGCCTTTACTACATTTACGAACTCTTCTTCATTCTTAACTCTTATCGGTAAAGGTACTGCGTCAACTCCCCCTAAATACTTAAATAATAATGACTTTCCTTCCATTACTGGCATCGCAGCTTCTGGTCCTATATTTCCTAATCCTAACACTCTTGTGCCATCTGTAACTACGGCAACTAAGTTCCATTTCCATGTTAGTTCTAGTGCTTTTTCGGGATCCTTTGCAATAGCTTCAGAAACCTTAGCAACGCCCGGCGTATAGAGTAATGCAAAATCGTCATAAGACCTTATTGGAACTTTAGGAATAATTTCAATTTTCCCTTGGTATTTTCTAGAGAGTTCAATAGAGTCCATATACTTAAGTCATGAGTAAAGTATATAAATTGTGAGGTTTGTTTAGACAACTGATAAGAATGATATAAGACTATTGTCTAGCCTCTTCCACAAGAATTTTAGCCCTCTCAAAAATTTTTACTAACTCTTCAATTTTCAATCTACCAGTTCTAACATTTCTGGGGCTAGGGTGATATGATGTTATAATATAAATTTTCCTATTTCCTATTTCCATTTTTATTATATTTTGATGCAAAAATTTTTTATTAATTTTTATTCCATAGAGTTCTTCGAGAATACTAATTAAAGTTTCATATGCTACTCTCCCTAGAGTAACAAAAACTTTTGCATTTTTTAAAAATTTTATTTCGCTCTTCAAATATTCTGTACAATTTTTTATTTCTTCTCTAGTCGGCTTATGATTTGGCGGGGCACATTTTACTGCTGAGGTAATATAAATATTGTAAAGAACTAGATTGTCGTTTTTTGAAACTGAATAAGGTTGATTAGCGAGTCCAGCTTCATAAAGTGCTCTAGCTAAATTGTTCCCGCTCTCATCTCCAGTAAACATTCTACCGGTTCTATTTCCTCCCTCTGGTGCTGGTGCAATACCTATAATCACTATTTCAGCATCTAAACTTCCGTTTGGAGGAACGGGTCTCTTCCAGTAATTATCTGGGAATCTACTCCTAAATTCTACGAGTCTTTTACATTTCTGGCATGAAATTAGTCTTGATAAAAATTCTTCATAATTCATAACAATTTTACTCCAATTTTGTCTAAATTCTTCTCGTTATTATCGTAAATATTTGTTAATACACCTCTTAAGAATTCAACGAATTTCAGAATTCTAGGAGCAGGGTTAGCTGTATACGCAGAATCTACTACGTAAGCCTCCCTGATACTCTTAACATCATTAATTATTTTATGTATTAAGTCAATTTCCTTTAACGTTCGTCTAATGTCAAATCCGCAGGGAGAAATTATTAATAAAGAAGGTGAAAATTTTTTAATTTCCTCTAATGAAACCCTTTTCCCAAACTCTTTTGGTCTAATCAAGGTCTGAGAACCAGTAGCTGTTATTAGATCAGAAATCCATAATCCTGCTACATATATAGGATCTAGCCATTCGATAACCAAGATTCTTTTCCCGTGGCCTATTCCAGTTAGTGAATTGTATTCACTTATAAACCTATTTAATAATTCCTTTCCTTTTTCCTCCACATCTAATAATTTAGATAGTTTATATGCATATTCTGCAATTTCGAGGAAACCTTTAGGGCTATATTCAAATACTTTATAAACCCTAAACTTTTTAGGAATTTTTAGTTTAATTTTACTATTTAAAAAAGATTTTATGGGCAATGCACAAACTTCACATAAACCTTGACCTATGATTAAATCTGGATTAAGTTCTTCTATAGCGTTCCAGTCTACCTCAAATATTGCTTTATTACTCTTAATAAACTCCCTAACCTTTTCATCTATTTCCTTAGACGAAAGGTTATCAGTCTCTAATCTAGTTTTAACTACCTTTCTTAATCTTATAACCTCTGGAGGGAAACTACATTTATCACTTACTCCAACAAGTCTTCTCAGCCCATCTAAATAAGCTACAAGTTCCGTAGATGAAGGTTCTGTTGTTACTATCCTTTTTATCACATACTTCACTAACTATAAGGTTTAACTTATATTTTAATTTTTCAGATATATGTCTTGATGGACGAGTATAAGAAGTTTAGAGAGAAGGTTAGGAATTGGTTAGAAGAAAATGCCCCTCCGCAGCTTAGAATGAGTAGTGGCGGTTGGTTTAGTGGTTGGTTTTCGGTTGATATTGAGTTAGTAAGGAGGTGGCAAAGAAAGGCTTATGAAGCTGGTTTTATAGGAATATCTTGGCCTAAAGAGTATGGAGGTTGGGGGGAGGATCCTTTTAAGGAGATAATAGTTAGAGAGGAATTTGCTAAGTTTAATGTACCTTATGATGGTATAGGGCTAGGGATACCGGTTGTTGGTCCAACACTTCTAGCTCATGGTACCGAGGAGCAAAAGAAGAGGTATATAAAGAAGATATTAACTGCTGAAGAAATATGGTGTCAAGGCTTTTCCGAACCTACTGCTGGCTCAGATTTAGCTAATATACAAACAAAAGCTGAAGATAAAGGTGAGTATTTTGAAGTTTCTGGTCAAAAAATCTGGAGCAGCTTTGCACATGTAGCTGATTTTATGTTACTACTTGCCAGAACTGGTAGTGTTTCAGATAGACATAAGGGTCTAGTAATGTTAATAGTAGATATGAAATCTCAAGGCGTTAAGGTTTCACCTATTAGACAAATTACTGGGAATGCTGATTTTAATATAGTATATCTAGATAAAGTTAAAGTTCCTAAGGAAAATATGATAGGAAAAATTGGTGATGGTTGGAAGATAGCAATGAGTACCCTAAATAGAGAAAGATTAAATGTAGGAATAGCTACAGTTTTTGCAGCAGAAAGAGTAATGAGGCAACTATTATCGTTATTTACTGCTGACCATGAGGAGATTAAAGATTTGGCAGTAGAAATATATGCAGTTAAAAGCTACTATAAGAGAATAATAGAGAAAATCAAGAAGGGTTATGATGTAGGGCCGGAAATAACTCCAATTAAAATTAAAGGTTCAGAAAGTTTACAGAGAGTTTATGAGGAGGCAGTAAAGAATATGGGAATTGAAGCTCTAGTAATTGAAGAGGGCTTTCCTAACAGTTGGATAATTGGTTTATTAGGATCAAGAGGTAGAACTATAGCTGGTGGTACTTCTGAAATACTTAGAAATGTTATTGGCGAGGTAATACTAGGTTTACCAAAAGGCTAATAATAAGGAGATTTTATTACTTAAGGATAAATTTATTAGAAGACTTTTAGAACTACTCTAACATGTATTATGAAGATTTTCAAATTGGTCAGAAATGGGAGACTAAAGAGAGAATGATTACTGAGGCAGATATAGTTATATTCTCTACACATACTGGGGCTACAAATCCATTATTCTTAAGTGACGAATATGCTAGAAAAGTAGGATTTGAGGGAAGAATAGCTCCTGGATTATTAACAGCTTCGATTCTAGTAGGGTTAACTTATCAACTGAATTCAGACCCATTCGGTGAAGGTTTTATAGCTTTACGAAAGCTTGAAATGGAGGCTAAAAAGCCCGTTAGGATAGGAGATACGATAAGGGCTACTGTTGAAGTAGTACAGAAGGAAGATTTGGGCAAAAGAGGCAAAGTATTACTTAAGATTGTAGGTAAAAATCAGAAGAATGAAGAAGTTATGGAATTACTTTTAGATATTGTAGTTAATAAAAAATTTTAAATTAAAATAATTTTATTTATAAAATAAAGCTAAAAAATAATAATTGTGATATAATGAAATTAAATACAATTTAGGCAATCATAATTGTTATTTATTCTAGTGTTTAGCTTAAAATGAGCTTTAAGTAAGTTTTTTAAGGTTTTCTGAATCAAATTATTTATGCAGTATAAGTCTCTAGTTGGTCTCGCAATACTAGCAGTCCTTGTCCTGTCCTTAATACCTTCCCTAATTTCAATAGCAGAGTCTTACCCAAAGTTAAATAAAATAACGTTTATATCATATCAAGGAAATGATCAAGCAGGTGCTACAGCATTCATTAAGGGAGATATTAACGCATATCTTTTCCAAGTTCCTCCTAATGTTTTTGGTGGCTCATTTCCGAAAAACGTATCAGCATACCCATTTCCAGGAACTTTATATGATATAGTTCTGAACCCGTTAAACACTAGTTTTGGCTTTAACCCATTTATGTTTCAAGAAGTTAGGTTTGCTATGAATTTCATAATAGATAGAAACTATTTCGTTAATACATTATTAGGTGGTTATGGAATTCCAATAATATCTCCTTATGGTGGTGAATTGGATGCTATAGTAGTTGCTAATACAACTGGAAAGTATTCATTCATAACTTATAACCTCACTTATGCGAACTTAACGATATACAAAACCCTCACTGCACATGGCGCAAAGTTAGTAAATGGAATGTGGTATTACGGAAATAAACCAATAACGATATATGTATTTATAAGAATTGATGATACAGTAAGGCAACAATTTGGTTTATATCTAGTACAGCAACTTAAAAAATTAGGATTTAATGTACAAACTATAGAGGGAGATTTAGCCAAGGCATATGACGTAGTTTATGGTCCAGATCCAGTTAATTCAACATGGAATATATATGTAGAAGCCTGGGGTGGAGTTTATAGTTATTATGACGAAGGTTTAGCAATAAATATGTATTCTACACAAGTAGGGAACTTACCAGCTACAGACTATTATGGATTAACTTGGGGTACATATAATGATTCTAAGTATGAATTACCTTCTCTAATTTCAACTATAAATAAAATTGATTTAGTAGCAATGAAATTAATTAACTATAATTATTCAAGTAAGGCAGAAAGGGATTCATTACTCAACCAATTAGTGGATTTAGGTATCAATTCCTCTATACGAGTATTTATAGCTCAAAGTATTTTACCAGTATTTGCTTCACCTCAATTAAGTGGTGTTAATCCAGATTTTGCATTTGGCAGTTTATTAGGCTTTCAAAGTTATTTAACAATTTCTTCGCCAACTGGAGAAGCAAAATTTGGAGTTAGATTCTTAAGTAGAGGTGCTTGGAACCCAGTGGGCGGATTCTCTGATGCTTACACAGATCAAATAGCATTAGGAACTATTGTTCCTATGACTACTACAATTCCTTCTAATGGTTATGCGATACCATTCGGATTTACTTTTAAGATTGTTTCATATTCTCAAACACCATCAATAAGTGTTCCTTCTAATGCATTAATTTATAATGTTTCTGCGCATACAATTACTACTGTAGGAAAAGGTGTTAAGGCTAAGGCAGATATAATATTTGACTTTTCGCCTTATCTTAAGAATACAAAATGGCAGGATGGTCAACCCGTGACCTTAGCTGACATTATATATCAATATATTGCTGCAGCTAGGGTTGCATTAGATAATGCAAGTGGTGTTTATGAAAGTGCTGCAAATGCAGTTTATGCTCCATCCTTACAACAAATAGTAGGTTTTAAGATATTAAATTCTACAGCTATAGAAATCTGGAGTAATGTATGGTATTTTGATCCAAACTACATAGCTTACAATACTCTAGGTAGTTTTATTCCATTAGGCAATGCATTACCATGGGGTGGAAATCTGCCCTGGGTGCTTTATGTTGGAATGGAAAAGGTTGTTCAGGATGGTAAGGCTGCCTGGTTCAGATCTACAGCAGCAGCAAAAGGTATTGATTGGTTAAGTTTAGTTAATCCTCAACATGTCAAATTAATATTATATGCTTTAGGGAATTACTCGTCAATACCTTATATACCTAAACCGTTATTAGATGCACAGAAATTAAGTGGGATTACCTTAATTGATAATTCTACTGCAAAAGCAGAATATTCTGCTGCTATATCCTTTATAAAGCAATATGGTCATGCATTAATAGGTTCTGGTCCATACATATTATCTCAGTACTCTCCACAACTTTCACCGCCACAGGCAGTTTTAGTTAAGAGCCCGTATTTTGCCATGAACGTACCAGATGTTATTACTAAGCCAGGTAGATTATTCAGTATAAGTATTTCTATTCCAAGTGTAATTTCTGCAGGAAGTAGCATATCAGGGAAAGTATTGCAGACACTAATGGGTTCATCAACCTCTTCACCAGCACCTAATGTTACTGTAGTAATTCAAATTACATCTGCAGGAAAAGTGTTATCCACCTTAATTACAAATACTGGTAGTGATGGTTCATTTAGCCTTAAGATACCATCTCAATTGCCGGCAGGAAGATATAATCTAATAATGTATGCTTATACGCAGGATAGTGTATTAGTATATCCTTATATGTACTCAACTATAGTTACTCCTCCACCAACAACTACAATGACTACAACCACTACACTTCCAACTACAACTACTTTAACGACTCCTCCATCTCTACCAACAACTACAACTACATCTGCTGGCGGTGGGATAAGTACTTCTATTATAATAGCAGTAGTAGTTATAATTATAATAATAATTATAGCCGTAATACTTCTTAGGAGGAGGTAAGATGGGTTATATAAAATTTCTTGTTAAAAAGGCAATTATTTATTTTTCAGTTCTTATTGCTACAATTACAATTTTATATATTTTCACTTATCCAGTTTTACAACAAATATTGATTAATAATATAAATAATGATGTTCAGCAATATCAAGCTTATTTAGCTACCCATGCAAAGGGTTTATCACAACAAGAAATAGTTGAAAGTATACAAAAATATAAGGAAAGTCTGTATGAGGCATATGGTGTTAATCAACCCATTCTATCTCAATATTTCATCCAAATGAAAAATTTACTTACATTTAACTTTGGAAAATCTTACTTCTTAACAACTCCTCAAGGTTCAAGCTCTGTAGCTGATATTATAATGGCTTATCTTCCTAATACAATATTACTTTTTACGACTGGTACTTTACTTGTAATTTTTGCGGGAACTATTATTGGATTGTTAGCTGCTAGGTACTCTGGTTCAATCTGGGATAAAATATTACCACCAATTGCGATTATACATAATAGCATTCCTACATGGTGGCTTGGTTTTGTATTAATAGCGGCGTTAGCTTATGGAGTTAGGATATTCCCTCCAGGGGGAATGAATTCTATACCTCCTCCTAAAGATCCACTAAATTATACTTTAGATGTTCTTTATCATCTTATTCTACCTTTAATAACATTCTTTATAATAAATGTTGGTGGATTTGCTTACGTAGTTAGAGGATTAGTACTATCCGTTATGAAAGAAGATTTTACCTTAACAGCGAAAGCTAGGGGCTTACCAGAGAGAAGGATAATATATAGGCATGTTTTAAGGACGGCATCTCCGCCTATAGCTACTCAGGCTATATTAGCAATTGCTGGTTCTTTTGCAGGTGGTATCGTTACGGAAATAGTATTCTTATGGCCTGGCGTAGGATTATTAACTTATCTCGCAGTACAGCAGCAAGATTTACCAGTGATATTAGCATTAGCTTATGTTCTTACTATCGTCTTATTAATAGGACTCTTCATAGGAGAATTAATATATGGATTGTTAGATCCTAGGACTAAAGTGAGTGAGTAACAATGTCCTACAAGTCATTTGGAATGAGATATTATCTAAGAGAATTATGGAGGTCTAAGATGGGTAAGGCTGGTATAATCTTGATAATAATCTTTTTTATCATCTCATTATTATCTTCAATAGTAGTTCCCCCAACTTTGTATTCTGAATGGCTAAGTGGTACTGGTTTTCTTACTAATCCTCAGTCTGCCCCTCCAATCTGGTACTCTCTGTTTAATCCCTCAGTTTATTTCTCTTCACAAGAAATTTATGGTAATTTTAGACTATTTCAAATTATACCTATATCTTCGAATCAAACTATTTATATTTATATTGATAACTTTAACTTTAATTGGGATAAAGATGTACCACCATCTGACGTATATTTCATTCTGAAATTCAATTCATCACCTTCTACGATTTCTATTACGTGGATAAAGCCTTCTGGTAATAATTTAACGATTAATGTTCCTCCTAACCTCTTTAATACTCAATTTGATCTAATTTCCGTCCAATCTACTATAGTAAACTTTATTAGCGAAGAAACTGGAAGCACTCCTACTTACGTTTTAACACAAACCCTAGCTAAGGCATTATTTAATCAAGATGGAAAAAGTTTACTAGATAACCCTGTTCAGAAAGGTAATTATAATATTGAAATTATTATAACTTCTACTACTCCATTATCCACCATTCAAAATAAGATAATATTAGTAGGAACTGCATACGGTCTTATGGGTACCGACTTCTTTGGAAGACCTATAGACCTAGGAATATTAATAGGATTGGGGCCTGCATTATTAATTGGTTCCCTTACGTCTGTAGTATCTGTAGTCATTGGTGTTTTGGTTGGTGGTATATCTGGATATTTAGGCGGTAAGAAGGATGATGTAATTCAGTGGGTTATCTTAGTCTTCCTAGCATTACCTGCACTTCCTTTTTTAGTTGCTGTTTCATTTGTGTATAAACCAGATCTTATAATAGAATCTTTACTTATAGCTTTCTTATCATGGCCCTTTTATGCAATAATAGCGAGATCTACGGCACTATCAATTAGATCTCAAACGTTTGTAGAGGCTGATAAGGTACTTGGAATCCCAGCAAGAAGGATATTTTTTACTCACTTTATTCCAAGGCTTATTCCTTTTGCTACTGCGTATATGGCACTAGGTATTCCTGCTGCAATAATATTATCACAAACTTTAGCTTTTATTGGAATTGAGCCTGCAGGTATTATAACTTGGGGAAAGATATTAAGTGATGCTGAAGCTTATCAAGCTGCAGTAAATGGTTGGTGGTGGTGGATCGTATTCCCTGGTGCAGCCATAGTTATTGTCTCTTTACCTTTTGTATTAGTAGGTCTTGCTTTAGAGAAAATTATATATGGTGGTAGATAATGAAAATTTTGGAAGTGAAAAATTTAAAAATATATTATTATTTAAAAAGAGGTATAATTAAGGCTGTAGATAATGTAAGCCTATATTTAGAGAAGGGTGAAGTAGTTGGCCTAGCAGGGGAAAGTGGATCTGGCAAAAGTACTTTTGGTTTAGGAATAATGAGGTTAATTTTACCGCCAGGAAAGATAGTTGGTGGAGAGATAATTTATAATGGTGTAGATTTACTTAAATTAAGTGAAAATGAATTTAATAGTAAATATAGGTGGAAGAAGATAGCAATGGTCTTCCAAGGCTCTATGAATGGCTTTACACCAGTATACAAAATAGGGGCCCAGATTAAGGAGGTGTTAGAAGTCCATGGATGGAAAGGTGATTATGAAGAAAGAGTTAGAGAGCTTTTGAAGATGGTAAGACTGGATCCTTCAATAGCTGACAAGTATCCTCACGAGCTTTCTGGAGGACAAAAGCAGAGGGCATTTATAGCAATGGCTTTAGCCCTAAATCCAGAGATATTAATAGCAGATGAGCCTACAACTGCCCTGGATGTAATAACACAAGCTCACATTATTAATCTTTTAAAGACGCTTAGAAAAGAATTGGAAATTTCAATGATCTTTATTACTCATGATTTGGCTTTAATGTCAGAATTGGCCGATAGGATATATATTATGTATGCTGGTAGGATTGTGGAATCTTCACCTTCAGAGATTATATACAAGAATCCTAAGCATCCCTATACTCAGCTTTTACTTAAATCTATTCCAACCTTAGAAAATGATAAAATAGAAGGTATTCCCGGTCATATGCCAGATTTAACTAGTCTTCCTTTAGGCTGTAAATTCTTTCCAAGGTGTCCATTCGTGAAGGATATTTGTAAAAGGGAAGAGCCAAAACTTAAGCAATTAAACAATGGTGAGGAAGTTGCATGTTGGCTCTACTAAACTTTTAGAAATAAGGAATTTAAAAGTATATTTTACTAGGGGAGGAATTCTATCGAAAAAGAGTATTACTAAGGCTGTAGATGGTGTGAATCTAGAAATCGGAAAGGGCGAAATTTTAGGATTAGTTGGAGAAAGTGGTTCTGGTAAAACTACTTTAGGTAAAGCAAGTATTGGTTTAATCAAGCCTACGCAAGGGAATGTAATCTTATATATGGAGAATGAAGAGATAGATATCACTAGAGTTAAGGGTAAAAAATGGAGAGAGTTAAGAAGTTATTTACAAATGGTTTATCAAGATCCTTATTCCTCTATAGATCCATATATGAGAGTTTATGATACATTAAGAATTCCATTACAATATCATGGTATTAAATCGAAGGAGGAGGTAAATGAAAAGATTAGAAGTGCGATGGAAATTGTAGGATTACCAGAAGAGTTACTGGATAATTACGTATTCCAACTTTCTGGTGGTCAGCGGCAAAGATTAAGTATAGCAAGGGCTATAATTTTAGATCCAAAATATATAGTTGCTGATGAGCCAGTTACAATGCTAGACGTTTCATTAAAAGGCGAAATACTTAAGGTTATTGATAATATAAGAAATATGAAATCTACTTCCTTCTTACTAATAACTCATGAAATTCCAGTAGCAAAAGTGATTTCGGATAGAATTGCAATTATGTATGCTGGTAAAGTATTAGAGATTGGTGATACAGAAGAGCTAATAAACAATCCACTTCATCCTTATACTCAAGCATTAATTGAGGCTTATCCTAAAATTAGGCCAGAAAGGAGAAATGAGTTAATAAGGATAAGGATAAAAGACGAGTTAATAATTCCTGAGAACGGTTGTAGATTTTATCCAAGATGTCCATTTGCATTAGATAAATGTAAACTTGAAGAACCTAAACTAGTGGAAGTTAAGAAAGGTCATTATGTTGCCTGCTGGCTTTATTAACTATAATACTTCTGAGAAGAATTCTATTAGACCTCTGAGACCTATTATTGCACCAGCTATAGCTAAGGATAAGGAAATTATCAATGCAAGCAAATTAGGTATAACAGACGAGAATACAATATCAGTCACTAGTGCAATCACTAACAATATTATGCCTATACTTAGTTTCTTTAAACTGTTCCTCATTCTAATTAGTACTTTTAATAGTAGATTATAAGTAGAATTTATAATTATCTAGAACTATCAGCTAGTAGCATGAAATATATCGGAAAACCGATTAAGAGAATTATTGAGGATCCTGTTTTAATTAAGGGTAAGGGAAACTATGTAAATGACATTTCATTGCCAGGAATGCTTTATGCAGTCTTTATAAGGAGTAAATATGCACATGCTAAATTCAAGATATCTAATTGCCCTTCCGGTTGCTATACTGCAAAAGATTTTTCAGTAGAAATTGGTCTTGCAAAAGATGAAGTAACATATTTCGGGGAACCTATTGCTGTAGTAGTTGCTGATGACGAGTATAAGGCTAGAGATTTGGCTGAGCAAGTTGAAGTAGAATATGAGCCACTAGAGCCAGTTCTAGACCCAGAAAGAGCTATGGATAAAAATTCTCCAAAAGTTAGGTCAGATCTTCAAACGAATATATTCAAAGAAAGTAAAATTGAATATGGCGATGTAGAATCTGCTTTTGCGAGGGCATACAAGATAATTAGTGGTACGTTAGTGAATCAGCGCGTCATTCCACTCGCAATGGAACCGAGAGGGGCAATAGCACACTTTGATGGGAAAAGGCTCACGATATGGAGTAGCACTCAAGACGCATTTTCATTAAAAAAAGAAATTGAAGAAGTTATTGCTAGCCATTTCAGTATTGGGGAAGTTAGGGTGATACAACCTTTTGTTGGAGGAGCTTTTGGTAGTAAAATAATTATTTATCCCGAAGAATTTGTAATTGCATATCTTGCCGTTATGTTAAATAGGCCAGTGAAATTCTTTAATACTAGAACAGAAGATATGATATCAACTAATCATGGTAGAGACATGAAATTTAAGTATAAGGTTGCTGTTGATTCTTATGGTAGAATTTTAGGAATTGATGGGGTCATTATACACGATTTAGGTGCACCAAATCCAGCTATTAATGAAGACTCATTTTGGATGAGTGATATAGCTGGTAGACTTATTGTAAGTCACTATAATATTCCTAATGTAAGAATTAACGTTTATGGTGTTAATACGAATAAAACCTTCATAGGTGCATATAGAGGTGCAGGTAGGCCTGAGGCTGCATATTTCTCTGAAAGATTAATGGATATAATAGCAAGAAGCTTAGGTATTGATAGATGGCAGATTAGGGAGAGAAATACTCTAGATAGAGTATATAATTATACTACGCCGACAGGAATCTATATTGATAGCGGAGAATATAAGGAGTTCATGAATCGCGTAAAGTCTGTTTATGAGGAGCTTAAGCAGTATAGAGACGAATTAAGGAAAAAGGGAAGATTAGTAGGTTTAGGTATAGCATTTCCCATTGAAATAGCATCCTTTGGTCCTTATGGTACTGCTAAGGTTAGAGTAAATCCTAATGGAAAATTAGTAGTTATAACTGGTGGTGGTCCACAAGGGCAAGGAGATGCTACTGCTTTTGCACAAGTTACTGCTGAAGTTTTCGATATTTCGCCAGAAAATATAGAGGTTTTATGGGGAGATACTGAATTAATATCACAAGGTTATCTTACTGCAGGTAGTAGAACTCTTACAGTAGGAGGTTCTGCAGTATACGATGCCTCCGTTAAACTTTTAGAAAAATTGAAGAGGATTGCTTCTGAGAAGTTTGGTGTAAGCTTAGATGAAGTTGAATATAGAGAAGGGAAATTTATAAATAGAAGAAATGGAGATACTATGGATTTAGGAAAGGTTGCAAGAGAGGCATTAAGAATGGGGATTATGCCAGAGGAATCGTCAGTTTATGTCATGAAAGACTATACTACACCATATGGGATTCATTTAGCATTAGTAGAGGTTGATAGGGAGACTGGGTTTGTCAAAATATTAGAATATAAAGCTTTCGATGACGTGGGAGTAGTTGTAAATCCATTATTAGCAGAAGGGCAAGTGCATGGTGGTATAGCCCAGGGTATTGGGCAGGCATTACTTGAGGAGGCTGTTTATGATGAAAACGGTATACTTGTAAACTCAAATTTAGCAGATTATGCAATATTAACTTCATATGAAATGCCTAAGGTCTCGTGGACTCCTATATCTCTTGCAAGATCAGCTACTCCATTAGGCTCTAAAGGTATTGGAGAGTTACCAACAATAATATCAACACCAACTATAGTCAGTGCTATAGAAGATGCAATAGGTGAAGTAATTAATCTTATGCCAGTTAAGCCAGAACTTATTCTTAAACTTTTAAATAAGTAATCTAACTTTATTTTCAATTATTTTTACTATCCCTTTTCTTTCAAGACGAAATACTTCATCTGCATGTTTCACGCCTAAATCTTTTCTTAAATCTTCTATATTAACCTCCCCCTTATTCTTAATGAGGTACTCTAATAATTCAAGTTCAATCTCTTTTTCTGAAATCTTTTCCTCCTCTTTAACTCTTTGCTTATATTCGGCATAAGCCATTTTATCTAGCTCCATATATTGCCTTATATGCTTTCTATATGCTATAATTATCCTGTTCGCGATATCTAAAGCCTCTTGATCTGTCAATCGAATTTTCTTTTCACCTTCATCATCTCCAACTATTACGAAGAATGCTCCATCCTTAATTTTACCCTCTTTTATTACTGGTGGACTTTCCCCAATTCTTATCCATATTCTTTTTTCACCCTTTTTATGCGTCTTTCTAACTATAATGGTCATTATTACTTTATATTCTTTTTAGAGCCTTATTAGTCTAACCTTTATAATCAAAATAATGTGTTAAAAAATTATATAAAGGTTTTTATAATCTTATATGTTTTATCAAGGTCTAAATATATGTATTTAAATGTTTTCAGAATGGCATGTTATAAAGATTTATTTTATATAAATTATAAATAGCTTTAGATATAAAATGCTAAGATTGCTGCTAGGTAATGAGGCAATAGCTTTTGGTGCACTTTCTGCTGGTGTTGCAGTTGCTGCAGGTTATCCAGGGACTCCTTCAACTGAAATAATTGAAACTTTAAAGCAATACGGCGAGGAAGTTTATGTTGAATGGAGTTCTAATGAGAAATTAGCTTTTGAGACTGCTTTTGGCGCAGCAATTACTGGTGCAAGAGCTATTGTAGCAATGAAACATGTAGGTTTAAATGTTGCTTCAGATGCATTAATGAGTGCTAGTTATAGTGGAGTTGAAGGAGCTTTAGTTGTAGTTTCAGCTGATGATCCTTCAATGTGGTCTTCTCAAAATGAACAAGATAATAGATATTATGGATTGCATGCTCTAGTACCAGTTATAGAACCTTATGATCCTCAAAGTGCATATGATTTAGTAATTAAGGCATTTGAAATAAGTGATGAACTTAAATCTTTAATAATATTTAGAACCACAACTAGGGTGAGTCATGTTAGGGGTCCGGTAAAGCTATTACCGCCTAAGAAGCCTATTAAAGGAAAATTAATTAAAGATCCTTCAAGATATGTGCTTGTACCAGAAAATGCAAGAAGGCTAAGGAAAGAACAGTTAAAAAGATGGGAAAGGGCAAAAGAGATCGTCTCGAAATTAAATGAAATTGAAGGCGATGGCTCTACTTTAATAATTGCTTCCGGGATTGCATATGCATATGTTAAAGAGGTTGTAGAGGAATTAGCGATAAAATGTAAGATACTAAGACTTACAGTACCAGTACCGCTATCTAAAGATTGTATATTAAAAGCAATTGATGGCGTTGAGAGAGTACTGGTTGTAGAGGAGTTAGAGCCTATAGTCGAGATGCAACTTAAAGATATTCTCTATGATGAGGGGATTAGGATAAAAGTTTATGGAAAAGAGTTAATAGGAAGGATAGGAGAGTTAACTATAGATAGAGTTAGATATGCAATAGGAAAGCTTTTTAATATACAGACTCCAATTCCAGAACCTTTAAATCCTGAAGTACCCCCTAGGCCTCCAGCGTTATGCGCAGGATGTCCTCATAGGTCTACATATGTTGATTTAAAGAAAGGTTTAATAATGGGTTCATTGAATACTACGTTTTTCTCAGGTGATATAGGTTGTTATACTTTAGGTGTACTTCCGCCGTTTAATATGCAAGATACTTCTTTAGAAATGGGTTCTAGTTTAGGAATAGCTAATGGTGTGTATAGAGCTACCAATGAAATCCCTGTTGCAATTATCGGTGATTCTACATTTTTCCATTCTGGCTTATCTGGAATAGCTAATGCTGTGTATAATGAATTACCTATACTTATTATTATACTAGATAACAGAGCTACAGCAATGACGGGCCAACAACCTAGTCCATCTAAGAAGATCGATATAGAAAAGGTTGTAAAGGGTTTGGGAGTGGAATACGTAGAAGTAATAGATCCATTTAATTACACTGAATCTATTAAAAAAATTTCGGAAGCAGTAAAATGGGTTAAAAAGAATTTCAAGCCTGCAGTTGTAATAGCAAAGAGGGCATGTGCATTAGATGTTTTAGATAATATAAAAGGTGATTTGCCAAGGGCTAAAGTTGATTTAAATAAGTGTACTGGATGTAGCATATGCTATGATTACTTTACTTGTCCTGCAATTATTCCTTTAGATAACAAGAAGGCTATAATTGATAATAAGCTATGTATCGGATGTGGTGCATGTGTACCTATTTGTCCATTTAAGGCGATAAGTATTGAGGGAGAATATCCAGAAGGCTGGGATTTATGGTTAAAGTAAATATATTAATCGCAGGAATCGGTGGTCAGGGTATAATAACTTTAGGAAAGATTTTAGCTAATGCAGCCTTAAACGCAGGTTTAAAAGCGATTGTAGCCGAAACGCATGGCTTAGCACAAAGAGGTGGAGCAGTGAATGTGCATGTTAGAATAGGTGATAAGGTTTATGCGCCTTTAATCCCATTTGGTGAAGCAGATTATCTTTTGGGTCTTGAAGCAATGGAAGTTTTAAGAAATATAAACTATGCTTCAAAGTATAAGACAGTTATTATAATAAATAAGAGTATCATAAGGCCGGTATTACCGAAGGTAAAAGTCTTAAATTTTGAGGAGATAGATAAGAAACTTAACGGTTTTAAGAAAATCTGGATTAGTGCAAATGAAATTGCTGAAAATACTAAAAATCCTAGGGGTGTTAACATAGCAGTTTTAGGTTTTTTAATAGGTCTAGGTGCTTTTAAAGACCTAATTTCAGAAGAACATTTCTTAAATGTTATTAAGGGTGAGGAGAATAAGAGGACATTTTTAGAAGCTATTAAATTCGCACACTCTTATGAACTCCATCATCCATTAATGCAATAATGTAACTGAGCATTCTATTTAATTCTTTTGCAATTTCACTTGAACAATGATTATTCCTTATTATTTTTTCATTTATAGAATACAATTCCTTTGTTTTTCTTCTAATTTCCGGAATTAATGAAAGGTCTTCTACATCAAATACTTTAAATGATTTCCTAAATAACTCTGCTATTTCTTCTATCTCCTTTACTATTTCATTAGATATTTTTTCGCATTTTGATAAAATCATTGCACATGTTTTTATATGATGTATTATTCTCCCCATATCCCTCATAGCTATTGCAAAAAGCACAATATCTTTGAATGGTAGTACAAAATAATTTAATTGTATTATTAACGCTATTTGTCTAATTATCGTTCTATACCTTTTCATTAATTCATCTACTCTTAATTTAATATCTTCAGCCATTGCCCTATCAGAACTCTCTATCGCCTTTTTTAAATCACTTATAAGGTCGCCAATTCTTGTAGCAAAATTAGATACTGAAGACTTTATATCAGTGTCTAAAGAGTAATTTACTCTAAATATAATACTATCAAATCCTTCCTCTTCAACCTCAAGCCCTGGTAATTCAAGTTGAAGGTTTTTCAGCCTTAATTTGTCCTCTGGTCTAATAATCCTCTCTCCCCTAATAATTATTCTTGAAGCACCTTGCATGTAGTATGCAGTTATTAAGTATTCAACAGTCTCGATATTCGTGAACTTTATTTCTTTAACAGCCTCTTTAGGTTTAATAGGTCTGATTATAAGACCCTCAGAGGTTTCTATTACTTCAACTTCACTTTTCACATCTAAACCATTTCTTCTTATCCAGTCGGGTGGTATGCTTATAATATAGCTACCACCCTTAATTTTTTGGATCCTTCTTATACTACTACCCTCCTTATTTGGCATAAACCTCATCTTCTACTTATAGTAGAAATAGATTAGACCCCTTTAAACTTAGGTTCTCTCTTTTCCCTAAATGCAGAAACACCTTCCTTAAAATCTTCACTTTTACCTAACATACCTTGTAATTGTGCCTCGTAGTCTAGGAATCTATCTAGATCATGATACAGTACCATGTTAACCATTTTCTTTCCACTGATATAAGATAAGAATGGACCTTCAACTATCTGAGTTGCTATCTTTTCAGCTTCGCTTAAGGGCTCATCGGCTAATTTCATTAAACCCCATATACTAGCCTCATCAGAAGTAAACTCTCCCCCTATAATGGAAAGCTCGTAAGTTCTTTGATTTGGTGCAAGTTTTAAGAGGAAATACGCTACGCCAGTATCTGATGTTAAACCTAATCTTTGAAACGCAGTTATAAATCTTACACCCTTTTTGGCTATCCTTATGTCACAAGATAGAGCTAATCCTATACATGCACCGGCTGTTACCCCATTTATTGCCGCAATATATATTTTGTTAGGATTTCTTATTTCATAAATTAATGGATGAAAACTATACTTTAAATCTTCATAAACATCTTTAACATCTTCGCTTACGTCTGCACCTACACAGAATGCTCTACCTGCACCAGTTAGTATCACAACTCTAATTTCAGGGTTATTATTTAATTGCCTTAATGTTCCTAATAATTTTGACCTTAACTCCTTATTTAGAGCATTAAGTTTATCTTGCCTATTTAACGTTACTATAGCATACTTATTTTTAATTACTGTCTCTAACATTAAGACCACCTAGGTTTTCTCTTTTCTAAAAAGGCCATCATTCCTTCTTTTGCATCTTCAGTAGCTAATGTTAAAATGAAATTTCTCCTTTCTATATCTAATCCTTGCTGCAGATTAGTCTCTAGAGCTCTATTTACAGCTTCTTTAGCTAATTCTACGGCCAAAGGTGGCTTTGAAGCTATCTCATTTGCAAGTCTTAACGCCTCATCTAACAACGCCTCATCTGGTACTACTTTTGTAACAAGACCAAGTCTTTCTGCTTCTCTTGCGGAAATAAGCTTACCAGTTAAAACCAATTCCATTGCCTTATACTTTCCAATAGTCCTTGTTAATCTTTGCGTTCCACCTGCCCCTGGCATTATTCCTAGATTAATTTCCGGTTGCCCTAACATAGCAGATTCTGCTGCTATTATTATATCACAAGCCATAGCTAACTCTAATCCTCCGCCTGCAGTAATTCCATTAAGAGCTGCAATAATTGGCTTTCTAAAGTTCCTTAATCTTTCCCACAGCGGTAAATGGCCTTTTCTAATTATAAATTCTAATTTAGAGTCAACCATTTCCTTAACATCAGCACCTGCACTAAATGCTCTTCCACTTCCGGTTATTATCACTACTCTTATATCATTATCATTCTCTATTTGATTAAGTGCATCTACAAGTTCGTCTACCATTTTTATATTTATTGCGTTAAGTTTATCAGGCCTATTTAGTCTAATTATGCATATTCTCCCTATTTTTTCAACTTTTATCGTTTCATATACTAGGGTCATTAAAAATTATTGGAACTGATAGCATATATAATTTTTCATATAAACATTTATATCCCATTATATCAAGATAACACTGATGTCGTTAAGAAGAAAAGTTGCAATAATTGGTGCTGGAAATTCTAAATTCGGCAAGAGGCAAGACAAGACAGTTTCCTCATTAGCATGGGAATCTATTAAAGAAGCTTTTGAGGATAGTGGGATTGATCAGAAAGACATTGATAGTATAGTAGTTGGAAGTACTGCATATAGGGGTGTGGAAATTTACCCTGCGTTACCAGTAACTGATTACTCAAAGATGGTAGGAAAGTTGCCGATGAGGGTTGAGGCAATGTGTGCAACTGGTCTAGCAGCTGCATTTCTTGCGGTAAATATGATATCCTCTGGATTAGCTGATATAGTTATGGCGGTCGGTGTGGACAAGATGACGGAAGTTGATACTTCTACTTCATTAGCAATAGGAGGTAGAGGAGGTAATTATATTTGGGAATATCATTTTTACGGTACAACTTTCCCTATGTATTATGCACTGTACGCTACTAGACATATGGCAGTATATGGTACTACTGAAGAACAAATGGCAATGGTTGCCGTTAAAGCTCATAAGTATGGTTCAATGAATCCTAAGGCTCACTTCCAGAATAAAATAACAGTTGAAGATGTATTAAAGTCTAGGATTATAGCATGGCCAATTAAACTTTTAGATTCTTGTCCCATTAGTGATGGATCTGCTACAGTAATCTTTGCTTCTGAGGATAAAGTGAAGGAATTAAAGATTAGTGACCCAGTATGGGTAGAGGGCATAGGTTATGCAAATGATTATGCTTATGTTGCTAGAAGAGGAGAATGGACGAGTTTTAGAGCTACTCAACTTGCAGCAAGAACTGCATATAAAATGGCCAAGATTGAGCCTAATATGGTTGAAGTAGCAACTGTACATGATGCATTTACTATTGCGGAAATAATAGGTTATGAAGATTTGGGCTTTGTTGAAAAGGGAAAGGGTGGTAAATTTATTGAAGAAGGTCAAAGTGAGAAGGGAGGAAAAGTAGGAGTAAATTTATTTGGCGGCTTAAAGGCTAAAGGTCATCCACTAGGGGCAACTGGGCTTAGTATGATTTATGAAATATATAAACAACTTAGGGAAGAGGCAGGTCCTTTACAGCATCCATTAAAGAGATATATTGGTCTTGTTCATAATGTTGGAGGAACTGGACACTTTGCATATGTAATGATACTTAAGAGGTGAGATATTGCAAATCGATGCAATACCGTTAAATCTAAGATATACCATTGAATACCCAAGAGAATATATAGAAGGTCTTAAAAAAGGAGAAATTTTAGCAACTAAGTGTAAAAAATGTGGCGAGATATATTATCCTCCACAGTTAGATTGTGCAAACTGTAAATCGAGTGACATGGAGTGGTTTAGTCTATCTAAAGAAGGAGAACTCATGACTTATAGTATAGTAGTGCAAAAGCCTCAAGGTTTTGAAAATTATTCAGATTATATTGTAGGAATAGTGAAGAATAAGGATGGAATAGGGTTAATGTGTTGGGTTAAAGGAAAGCCAAAGGTTGGAAGTAAAGTACGATTAACAACTGATGGTTTAAGGGTTATTGCGGAGGTGATAGAATGATAAAGGAATATGACCAAACAGATCCTAAGGCGTTAAAAAGAGAAGAAATTAAGGAAATTCAATGGTTTAAGTTAAGAAAATTAATAAAGAGGGCTTATGAAAACATACCTTTCTATAGAAAGGTATTCAAAAGTAGGGGAATTACGCCAGAGGATATAAAATCACCAGAGGATTTTTCAAAGAAGGTGCCATTTACTACTAAAGATGATTTAAGAAACTATGCTTATCCTTACGGTGGGGAGTTTCTTGCTGTAAATTTCGAGGAGTTAGTAGGGTGGCACATGACGTCTGGCACAACAGGTATACCTACTGTTGGTGCTTATACTAAAAACGATATGGAATTATGGGCTGATCTAGTTGGTAGATGTTTAAGGACTGCAGGTGTTACAGTTAAAGATATAGTTGTAAATATTTATGGATATGGTTTATTTACTGGTGGTATTGGGTTACATATTGGAATTCAAAGAATAGGCGCTAAGGTTATCCCGTGGAGTGTTGGAAGAACAGAAGCTTTGATTAAAGCTATTAAGGATTTTAAGGCAACAGTAATTACTGGAACTCCATCTTATGAGCTATATATAGTGGAAACTATAAAGAGATTGGGCATAGATCCAGAAAAAGAATTAAATCTAAGGCTTGCAATTCCAGGAGCAGAACCAATGACAGTGGAAATGCTAGAAAAGATAGAAAAAGGATTAGGTCTAAAATCTAGAGGTGGTGGCGCTAGAATAATTTACGGTTTAACAGAAGCTATTGGACCTGGCGTTGCACAAGAATGTCCCTATGATAATCATGAATGGCTGCATATTTGGGAGGATCATTTCTATGTTGAAATTATAGATCCTACCTCTGGTGAACTAGTAGGAGGAGAGGAAGAGGAAGGAGAATTAGTATTAACGACCTTAAGTAAGGATGCTATGCCTGTAATAAGATACAGAACTAGGGATATTACTGCAATAAGACATAGTGATGATGATATTCCACACTCTAAAATTAAGAGGATTAAAGGTAGGATAGACGATGTAATATTCTTTAAAGGTGTTAAGATATATCCTATGGCAGTAGAGTCTGTAATTATGAGATTTCCTGTAAGAGAATATCAAATAATTGTAGATAAAATAGAAGGAAAAGTAATTATTAAAATTGAAGCAGAAGAAGTAATAGATAAGAAAAGGCTAGAGGAAGGTATTATGGAGGTCGCTTTCGTAAAACCTGAAATTGAGATTGTACCAATTGGAACTTTACCTAGATGGGAAGGAAAGTCTAGGAGGGTGATCATAAGACAATGATTGTTTCTGTACTTGGAGCAGGAACTATGGGTCATGGAATAGCGGAAGTTTTTGCAATTTATGGCAATAAAGTTTATTTATATGATATATTCGATGAAGCATTAAATAAGGCAATTCAAAGAATAAGGGAATCTTTAATAAAACTTAAGGAGAAAGGTAAATTAAAATCTGATATAAACAATATTATGTCAAATATTGTAACTACAAGAGATTTAGCAATTGCGGTTAAAGATTCTGAACTTATAATAGAAGCTGTTCCAGAGGACTTTGAGATTAAATCTAACCTCTTTAAGAAAGTTAGTGAGTACGCAAATATTAATTCTATAATTGCAACAAATACTAGTAGTATACCTATAACTGAACTTTCAATTTCAGTCAAAAATCCACATAGATTTTTGGGAATGCATTTCTTTAATCCACCAGTACTAATGAGGCTAGTGGAGGTTATAAAGGGGAATTATACTGCAGATAATGTGTTTCTTACTGCTATAGAAATAGTAAAATCAATTGAAAAAGTTCCAATAGCAGTTAGAAAGGATGTTGTAGGATTTGTTGTTAATAGAATTTTATTTAGGATTTTCTCTACTGCATGTAAATTGCTTAAAAATTATTCTCATGAAGAGATAGATTATGTAGCTAAGTATGAATTAGGGTTTCCTATGGGCATATTTGAACTTTTAGACTATACTGGAATAGATATAAACTATCAAATTTCGAATGAAGTTAGAAGAAGGGGTTTTGATTTTACTTGTGATTATTTTGAAAAATTAGTAAAAGAAGGAAGATTAGGTTTAAAAACCGGTAAAGGATTTTATGATTGGAGTAGCAATAAGCCTAAAATTCCTGAAAGTGTTTCTAAGAAACCACGAAAGGAAGAGTTACTCATTGAAGCTATTAAGGAAGCTTATTGGCTAGAAATGGAGGGTGTAGCATCACGTGATGATATAAATATTGCTACTAAGCTAGGACTTAATTGGCCTAAAGGAATATTTGAATATGCAAAAGAATTTAATTTATAAAATTTTTATTTGTTTTTTATAAAAAGATATTATAATTGTAGAAACTAAGGTTAAGAGTTTATTGTAGTAATGCTTATATATAACAATTAATAACATATATATGTGATAGTATGGAAAATATAAATTATGATAACGACCCAATATATCCTGAAGATAATATATATCCACCTAAATGGGATTTTGATAATAATTTAGCGTGGAAGTTGTATAGAAGAGCTAAGAGAGAGCAATGGGATGAGGAAGAGCTAGATTGGGAAAGCTATAAAGAGATAATTAATGGATTAGATCATAAACAGAGGTTTGCTATTGCTTATTGGTGGGCACTACTTTCCAATTTCGATAACGCAACGCCAGTATTTGCCTATGCATTAATCAAAGCTACCGAAAAGAAAATGCCATTACCAGTAAGAGCCTTGCTTACTACAATAACTTATGACGAGAATAGACATAATGTTCTATGCGGGCTTGCTATAGAGAATGCAATTCCTGGATTTCCATTTAATTATAAACCAAAAGACGATTTAGAAAGAAAGGCTATATTAAATGTTGAGTGGGTATGGTGGAATGGTTCTAGGTATTGGAAAGGATATCTAGAGGCCTATAAAAAATATACTTTGGATGTCTTATTCACTTCATTTATGATGGGAGAAGCTGCTGCAACCTCAATTTTCAGTAGTATGAAGGACAGAAGTAAGATACCTACTTTTAGGCAAGCATTTAGGAATTTAACAACCGATGAAACTAGGCATTACGCTTTTACTCATCTATTACTACATGAGAATGTAGCTAAGATGAATGATGAGAAAAAGAGTTTTATAACCAAGCAAATAAGGGCCGGCTTCGTATTTCTTTCATTAATTACCTATAGACCTCCTAAGGAATTTTGGAAATTACCTGCATGGTATTTGGAGGTTCATGAAAAAATGGAGGAACTTGCAAATTTAGGCGGTTTAGGTATACCGCCTTTAGATGAAAGGGAAAAAATTTGGAAAGAGGCAGTGATTAGAATTGCCGGCGGATTAAAGAAATACGGAATTAAAGTCCCATCTATGCCAGAGATAGGAATAAGTGGAGAGGAAGATGTTGAAGTTAAAGAAGATGAATTGGTAGCAGCAATGTTTTAAATAATTATTACGGTTTTCTTTATATAATCAACTAATGCTTCAAGATAGTTTTTCATCTCATTCCTTGCCATTTCTGGATTATTAGCTTCTAATTCTTCGAGAATTTTCTTTAGTCTCTCAATTATGGATAACTTCATTTCAGTTACTATAACAGAAGAAATTTTAGTCACAATTAACCTAGATAACAATTGCTCTACAAACTCATAAAGGAATTCGTTATCAGAAGCCTTAGCTAGCTCTAAATGAAACCTATTTATTAATTCTTCTATCTCTTTTATTTTATCATTATTTTCCTTAATTTTTTCTAAATCATTTATTATTTCTGATAACTTTTTAATTTTTTCTAAATTTTTTATAGATGAAACTTTACTAGCTATATACGTCTCAAGTGCAATCCTTGCTTCAAAAACCTTTAATATCTCTTCCTTTGTTAAATATGCTACATAATAGCCATCTTCTTTCTTCACTACTAATCCTTCTTTTGCTAACTTTTGTAGAGCTTCTCTAACTGGAGTTCTACTTACTTTATAAAGTTCTGCAATAGCATTTTCATTTAACTTATCCTTAGGTGAGAATTTTCCGGAGAGAATATCCTGCTTAAGTTTTTCATAAACTACTTCTCCTAATCCTCCTTTATTAGCCATAAAATTCATTCTTGAATTCAAAGTATTAAAAGTATCTTATTCATTCTTCATAGTATTAAGTATTTCCATTATTCTCGTTCTTTCTAATATCAAGATAAATCTATTAGCGAAATAAAAAATCCTTGAGTTTTATGCTTATGTGGAAAAGTCCTAATTACTTTATCAGAATTTTTCCCATAACCATTATAACTTTTATCTAAATTTAATGGTCTTTTTAAGTATTTTGAAAAATTCTCTACAACTTTTTCACCTTCATCATAAAAAAGGGAGCAGGTAGAGAATACTATGGGTTTTTCTAATAAAGATAATCTATAGAGAAGTTTTCGTTGAAGTTTTGAATAGAAATTCACTAAATCTTTATTTAGTTTTATAATAATACTAGGATCCGTATTGATCGTTCCACTGTTGCTACACGGTGCATCTAATAATATTTTATCAATATCGAAATTTCTTAATGATAAATTTAATGCATCAGCATTTACCAATTCAATATTATCTACTCCTAATTTTTTCATTAACTTTTTTTGAGTATTTATCCTTCTTTCTGAGAGGTCAACACATATTACTCTTGCTTTATTCTCAGTAAATTCTTGAATAATACTAGTCTTAATTCCGGGTGCACTACCTATTTCTAAAATAACTTCATTAGGCTTAGGATTTAACGCTGAGACCACTAGCATGCTTGACTTATCATTGGGAATTACTAGACCTTCTTTAAATTCTTTAGTTCTAGATATTGGATATGGTGATTCCTCTATATAGAATAGATTAGAAAAATTTTCATCTTGGACTAAAGTAAATCCTTGATTTTCTAGTCTCTTTACAACTTTATCTACATCCCCTTTTAGTTTATTTATTCTTATCCAATACTTCCTTTCAAATATGCCTTTAATACCTTCCTCACCTATGTATTTAAATAATTTTTCATACATCCAATCTGGCAATATTTTAGATATATCTATTTTTTCATTTGGAGATTTTAATATGATCTCAATAATTTCATTTATATCTCTGAATGGATAAATTTCTTTATAATACCAAAAATATTTAATTATTTTAAGAAATTCACTAAAATCTAAATTATTCAGTGAATATTTACTTTTAACAATTTTAAAAGCCAATTCTGATGATATATGATACTTTAAGATTCTAGCAACTGCGTTTGCATATGCATATATTTTATCCAATTCGCTAGTATAATGCTTCATTTGTTCTAAAATGTTTTGAAAATGAACGAGAATAAATACTTGAAATTCACTATCATAATTAGATGAAGGTTATAAGAAAGTTAACAAGGATGATGGCTGGAGTAAGTATAGTAGCAATTATGACAAGTCCTAGTAGATGTCCTCATGGTAAATGTATTTTTTGCCCTGGTGGAGTAGAATATAATACGCCCCAAAGTTATTATGGCAGAGAACCTGCATTAATGAGAGCAATTGAGAATAATTTTGATCCTTATTATCAAGTATATTCTAGGCTTTCTCAGTACTACTATCTAGGCCATAATCCTAGTAAAATTGAATTAATTATAATGGGTGGTACTTTTACTGCGATGCCTTTAGATTATCAAGAATGGTTCGTTACCATGGCATTAGAAGCCATGAATAGATATCCGAGTAAAGAAAAGCCAAAATTCGTTTATCTTGAAGATGCTAAAACGAGAAATGAAAAAGCAGTTCATAGAGCAGTCGGAATAACCGTAGAGACTAAACCAGATTGGGCTAAAGAACCTCAGGCTGATATTATGTTAAATTTGGGAGTTACTAAGGTTGAATTAGGAGTACAGACGATATATGATGAAATATTAAAAATAACGAATAGAGGTCATACTGTAAAGGATTCTATAGATTCTACTAGAATTTTAAAGGATTCGGGATTTAAGGTAGTTTATCACGTAATGCTAGGATTACCAGGCTCTGATCCAGACAAAGACTTAGAAGCATTTAAGGAGATTTTTAGAAATCCAGATTTTAGACCAGACATGCTTAAGATTTATCCTACCCTAGTAGTTGAGACTGCCCCTTTAGTATATCTTTGGAAAAAAGGACTTTATAAGCCATATGATACAGAGACTTTAGTTGAATTAATTTCTGAAATGTATAGATACATACCAAAATGGGTTAGGGTAATGAGGATTCAGAGGGATATTCCAGCTGATGTGATATTAGCTGGGAATATTAAGGGGAATTTAAGGGAACTAGTAGAGCAGAGGGCACTACAAAAGGGCATAAAAATTAATGAGATTAGATATAGGGAAGTAGGTTATATGTGGTTACATAGAAATATTACTCCTAAAAATATTAGTTTAAAGAAGGAAATATACGAAGCAAGTGAAGGTATAGAAATTTTCCTATCTCTAGAAGACGAACAAGATATTTTAGTGGGCTACTTAAGATTAAGAGTACCGTCTAAAAAGGCTCATAGAAATGAGATAGACGAGAAAACTACGATAATAAGAGAGCTCCATATTTATGGAATAGAAGTTCCTGTAGGCGAGTGGGATGAAATGGCTTACCAACATAAGGGTTACGGTACTTTGTTACTTAGAGAGGCTGAAAGGATATCGAGGGAAGAATTTGATGCAAAAAGAATACTGGTACTTTCTGGGGTAGGTGTTAAAGAATACTATAGAAAGAGGGGCTATCGTGACTTTGGACCCTATCTCGCAAAAGAACTTAATTAAAGAGAGGGTTAAAGAAGCTTACGAATTCATTATTCATAGAAGAAAACCTTCTAAATTTTTAGATTTAGTTAAAAAAGACCCAGTAGTAGATATTGGATGCGGTGCAGGGTATAATTGTAGTAAATTAAAGGGGTATGTAATAGGTTTAGACATTGCGGAAAAACAATTAATAGAATCTAAAAAGAGGGGATGTGAAAATCTTGTTCAGGCAGATATGGAATTTCTTCCATTTAGAGATAATAGTATTTCTACAATACTTTGTCTAGCTACGCTTCATCATCTTCCAGACCCTTCACTTGCTATATCAGAAATGTATAGGGTTTTAAAAGTAGGAGGAGAGATAATAGTAACAGTATGGCTTGTTCAGTTTAAATTTCTATTTAGGAGGAATGTATGGTTAATTAGTAATTTTAATGGCAGAAAACTATATAGATTTTATAGGTTTTATTTTCCATGGGAGTTAAGAAAGATCATGGAAAAATTTGGTTTTTTAACTATAGAAAATAGAGTATTTCGATTAAATTCATTCTTACCAAATAATGTAATGTATCATGGTAAGAAAATTTTACAAGAAAATTAGAAAACTAAATCTTTAAAATTTCCATTTTTAATATCTCTAACAATCTCTTCGGCTTTTCGTAGTGCAGTATTGTATAAGCTTTCAGTAAGTAGATCTCTTTTTCTCTCTAACTCTTCTTTATCTATAATGTATACTTCTCCACCTTCTTTAACTACCACATCTAATTCAAGGTCTAAATATCTTATACTTCCTCTTAATAATTCCGGTGGTGTTGAAATATTTATGTAAATTCCTTTTAATTTATTATCTTTAGAATAATATTTATGTATCTGATACCAGTTACTAGAGTTTACATACATTAGATCATAGTCTCCAGGCTCTTTACTAACTCCTAAACCATCATAAATGCCTTGACTATTAAATTCTCTTTTTAGTAAAATTTCATATCCACATTCATAGATACTATACTTAATAACCTTGCCAGCTTTTAATTTTAATTTATTATCAAATTTTATATGTTCTATTTGAATATATTCATTAATTAAATTTTCAAGTAAATCTTTTGGGCATTCTATTCCTTTCATCTCTATTTCATCGACCTCCTTACCATAACTTAGTTTTAGCATATGGTGAAACTTTGTAGTGGGTACAACTTTCTTTCTTACCTCATCTAACTCTAATTTATCTTGTAAGGATAGAGTAATAGTATAAAATTCTTCTCCTTGTCCCTTATAGTCTTCTGATTCAAGTCTTATTAGCAGTCTACTAATTTCGTCCTTTATCTCATCAAGACTTGCAAATGCCGCATTACTTCTCCATTTTACATCATAACCTTTTCTATTAATGGATGAACTTATTGATAATAATTTTGCCTTTAATAATGGATCCCTTATATGTTCGGAGAAATACGTTCTTCCCTTCCCTCTCCAGATCATTAAGTTTCTCCCTACTGCCCTCGGTTCTGTTAGGATAATTTTCCCGTCTAATGTGCTCCTTACTACCATTCCCTTATTTATGCAAGGTTCTACTATGAACCCTTTATATTTGCATTCTTCATCTGTTTCTATTACCTCATATAATTTTACTGGGGATTTCCAGATAAATGAATACTTAAATACTTGCTTTAAGATATCGAGTATATCCTTTTCACTTATTACAATCAATTTTCCCTTATCTTCCTCACTGTCCTTAATAGTAACTTCTGCTGGTTCTTTAATTATTTCTTTATTGAATCTTTGAGAGATTTCTAAAGATTGTTGCACTATTTTAAAAATATTGGAAAAAATATATGTTAATGCAGTAGCATAGATTCCCCTTATTCTAGCCCTTAACATCTAAGAATTTTTTAAATACATAGTTTAAAATTCCACCTTGCTTTAAGTACTCCAATTCTATTTTCGTATTTATTAATGCAATCCCTTTAATCTTTATAGACTCATTTTGCCTTATGAATTCTACCTCAACCTCTTTCCTAGGTTCAAGATTCTTTAAACCTCTAATGTTTACTAACTCATCACCTTTAATTCCTAACTTTCTCCAATCTGGAATTTGTATCGGAAGCACACCCATTGCAACTAAGTTACTTCTATGTATTCTTTCAAAAGATTCTGCTAAAACTGCCTTAACACCTAATAGTGCAGTAACCTTGGCAGCCCAATCCCTTGAGCTTCCAGATCCATATTGCTTACCTGCTACAATTACCAATGGGGTATTTTCTTTCCTATATATTTCAGATACCTCATATACTGATGCAATTTTCCCACTTGGGAAATGAATAGTAAATCCACCCTCTTTATCAACTAATAGATTTTTCAATTTTGGATTTGCAAATCCTCCCCTCCACATTACTTCATGGTTTCCTCTTCTTGCGCCATAAGTGTTAAGATCTTTTTCTCCAGCTTCGATTAGTAACTTTCCTGCTGGCGAGTCTGGAGAGATGGGTCCTGCTGGTGAAATGTGGTCTGTAGTTACTTTATCGCCTAAAAGTAATAATATTCTGGCATTAACTATATCATCACTTATCGGCTTTATTATTCCAGAAAACCAAGGTGGTTCCTTTATATACGTTGACTTCTCATCCCAGTTATAAGTATCTGAGGCTAAAGGTACATCTAAGGATTTCCAATTTTCATCACCTTCAAATATTCTCTTATATTTCTCAATATATAGCGTAGGATCATAGGCTAGTTTAATATACTCCTTGACCTGAGATTGTGTAGGCCATATATCCCTTAAATACACTGGATCTCCATAAGGAGTATAACCTATAGGTTCCTTTTCAAAATTTATATCTATTCTTCCAGCTAATGCATATGCGACTACTAATATAGGCGAAGCTAAGAAAGTACCTTTTAGTAGGGGATGGATTCTTCCTTCAAAGTTTCTATTACCACTAATAACACCAAAAACTTGAATATCATTATTCTTTACACACTCTTCGACAGATTTTGGTAATGGTCCAGAGTTACCTATACATGTAGTGCATCCGAATCCTACTATATGGAATCCTAAAGCTTCTAGATAAGGCAATAATCCGGCATTCTTTAAATATTCAACAACCACTGGTGAGCCAGGGGCAAAACTGGTTTTAACATAGGGCTTAGTTCTTAAACCATATGCTATTGCATTTTTAGCTAATAATCCAGCTCCTATTAATACTGAAGGATTTGAGGTGTTAGTGCAACTAGTTATTGCAGCCAGTGCAACTGCACCATCAAATATCTCCCCACATACTCTTCTTTCTTTCCTAATTAAAGAAGATACTGTCTCTTTAGCTCTATTTAATGGAATTCTCTCATCCGGATTACGTGGACCAGCAATTGAGGGTTCTATTTTTGATAAGTCAATTTCTACGACCTCAGTATAAATTGGTTCGTACGAATAGAATAGTCCTTGAACCTTTGAGTAAATTTCAACAATCTTAGAATTTCTTCCAGTAGCTTCTAGATATTTCAACGTCTCATTATCTATTGGGAAAAATCCTACTGTTGCACCATATTCTGGTGCCATATTTCCTATTGTAGCTCTCTCAGGAACTGAAAGTAGAGAAAGACCTGGTCCGAAAAATTCTACAAACTTGTTCACAACTCCTTTCTTTCTCAACTGTTCTGTTATATATAAGACAATATCAGTAGTTGTAACACCTTCTACCGGCTCTCCTACTAGTTTCACTCCAACGACTTCCGGTACTTGCATATAATATGGCTCTCCTAACATTACAGCCTCTGCTTCTAATCCTCCTACTCCCCATGCTAATACTGAAAGTCCATTAACCATCGGAGTATGGGAATCTGTACCTATAACTACTTCAGGGAATGCTATTTTTACTCCATTAAATTCCCTAACATCTATTACTTTACTTAGATACTCTAAATTTACTTGATGCACAATTCCATTCCCAGGCGGGACTACTCTAAGATTTTTAAAACTCGATTGGGCCCATTTAAGGAATTTATATCTCTCTAGATTTCTTTCAAATTCTTTCTTCATATTTAAAAGCAAAGATTTACTGGTACCATAATAATCAACTTGGACTGAATGATCTATTACTAAGTCAGACGGAATTATTGGATTTATTTTATCAGCCGGTAATCCTCTCCTCTTTAATTCGGACCTCATTGCAGCTAGGTCAACTAAAAGCGGAACACCAGTATAATCTTGTAGTACTACTCTACTGGGTAAGAATGCAAACTCCTTTCCTACTTTCCAATTTGCTATTGCTTCTAAATCTTCCTCAGTAATCTTTTCCCCATCTAAATTTCTATAAACATTTTCGATAAGTATCTTAATAGAATAAGGTAATTTAGAAATTTTAAAACCTAATTCTTCTAAATCCATAAGAGGGTAATAATTTATATCTTCAATAAGCTTCTTGTAATTTCTCCTAATCATCAGATTAAAGTTTACCTAGTAATTTTTAAAATTTATATGTGTTTAATCATCTATTTTTTTAAGCAGGATATATTCTAACATTATAGAGTTTTTACAGTAATAATTAAAATTATGAAAATCCAATCAAAATTGTATCCTTATCAATCGCTATTCCATAAATACAAACTACTTCTGCTTTTCTGATTAAATTCACTTCTTCCTTTACTTTTTTACACTCTCCTAACATTTGCGATGGTAAAAGTATCAAAATCTTATTAACGGTTTTCGGTAAAATGTTATCTAAAAATTTAGGTATGCTATTTACAACTTTTAAATTAATCATCCGATATTCTTTAATCGACATTATATTAGATAGCTCTAAAAATATGATCTCTTTTTTAATATTTCATCCACATGACTCATTACTAGGGCTTTGTATATCTAATATAAAAAATCTTATTGCATTTAAACATGCATTTGTTATAAAATTACAAATAACTAGTGATAAAATACAGCTTAAGGTATAGTAATTATATAATTTTTCGTCAACGGTAAATTTATAACAAGAGAATAGTATAGAATAGTATAGAGATCTCTTTAATGTATGACTATAGTTCTAAGCGCGTTATAAAGTAAAGTTCTCTTCTGGGTATTGTTTTTCTCTCATCAAAATTATGAGCTCTTAAGAATATTCAAGAGCGTTTTATAGAATTTCTTAGCATTGGTTCCTTGACCCTTAGCATCTAGAAGTTAAGATTAGAATAAAATATCTTTACTTCTCACCTAGCAAACTAAACCAAATTTTGGGATGTTTAGTAAGTTTATATTTATCCTTACAAAATCGGAATGTTCTATATGGGTTGAGGACAGGAAGCTTGCTTCTTTAAGGTGAAGATGGATAGCCCTCGCCTCTGTGAAGATGACAAGAAATCAATTCTAAGTGAATAAGAGTTTTTAAGGAGTAAATAAATATGATATATTGCCGGGGTCGCCTAGTCTGGCCAGGGCGGCGGCCTGCTAAGCCGCTGGGGGTTTCCCCCGCGCGGGTTCAAATCCCGCCCCCGGCGTAAAGTTTTAAAATTAAATTTCAATTTTTAGATGTATTCATAATTTAATTAAAAATAATAAAATAATTTTTTATCTTTTTAATTATATAATATAATTTATAATTTTAATTAGCCCTTGTTATCTATATACTAATACTAAAGAATTTCGAAAAATTAGCAATTAAGTTGTTTGGATATTTCTATGCAGCCTGGCGTTTAGTAATAAATCTTTCGGTCATATTTCAAGCATAGTGTAAGCTAACATTACCACGTGGGTCTAAAGGGCCCACGTGGCGATTAGGGGAGGGTTCCTCAATCACTTAGGCTCGTAAGGCTTATTATTATATCAAACACTCAATACAATCCTAATCAACTTCCTATATAGAGTACTTGGCCAAGGGGACGAACCTAGACGTGCATAGGAGTATTGTAATAAATTGGTATGACAAGGTTAGGACACCAATAGAGACTTCTTACAAGCTAATCAAATCATTTCTCATCTTTACCTCATCAAGGAGTTGGTTAGTTCGCTTGTTCATCTTCGCTTTGGCAATGTTAATTTACACGCTTTACCTACTCTTCAAGGGGAACAACAAGCAAAGAGGACTTCCGCTTACTACTAATTATCTTGATTTTGTTTTGTAAGGTAATATTACTACGATTCAAGAATATTCAGTTAAATTATTCTATCCAATTTTTAACTCTCTAGAATTATTTTCGAGGTGATGAATTTGGGGTCTACGGGAATGTAATTCTTAAGGTTTATTAAAAATTGTTTATATATGATATTAGTATTAATGACAAGTGTTTAAATTTTATTGACATAATAACTGTTATTTATGATAACTTTTTAGAATTATTGAGAGTTAAAAAAAAAAAACCGTTTAAGTTAAAGATAATCTGGGGGATAAAAATGCAAGGAAACCTATCTACTAAATTCATAACTATAAATAAAGTCTATGAGATTAAAAAAGAATTAAGTAGAAACAAAGATATAGTAGATTACAATCCTATCAGTTCTTCATTATATATAGGAGTTATAGCGATATCGTTGGAAAAATTGTAAAAGGTTTACAACATGCTTGATTTTTTACAAAATCAAAGTAAATTATTATCTTTAGATCCAAAGATACCACATATTGTAGAATTACAATTAACTTATGACTGTAATCTCAGATGCCCATATTGTTTTAACCCAACTCATATGGATAGAAAAAAGTTAAGTATAGAGGAATGGAAATCTATAATTAAGCAAGTGGTTGAGCTAGGTACTAAAATTTTGATATTTACTGGAGGAGAGCCTCTAAAATATGAGGGTGTAATTGAATTAATTAAATATGCTAAATCGTTTAATACGATTACTGCTCTTTCCTCTAATGGATTATTATTAAATGAAAATGGCATTAAAATTATTAGAGATTACCTAGATTTAATGCAATTAAGCCTACATGTATATAGATATGCCAATAGTGATGATTATAATATATTCAGAAATTTAGAATATTTTTACAAAAAAATTATATTATTTAAAGAAAAAGAAGGAGAACATAAGGCTGCAATATTTCATTTGTCAATTTATGCTAATTTATATGAGAAACTAAAGAAAATTTTAAAATTAATAATTGAACTAGATGCAAAATATAGGAAGCTAGACGCTTTAATTATTCAGCCAGTTTTGCCGGCAGGCTTCGCTTATAAGAATCCTAAGATTATTCCAAAATTTAAAGAAATAATACAGATTAATGAAATTGTTTCTGATTTAGAAGCAGAATATAATAGGCATATTAGTTTTAAAATTATTAATCGTGCTAAAGATTACTTTAAAGTTAAGCCTAACATATGGGGATATTATGGTATGATAATAAATCCTGAAGGTTACGTTTTACCTTTAGTGGAGTCTGCAGACACATTACTTTATGAAGGGGTTATTAAATTTGATAATGTAAGGGAAAATTCTATAGATAAAATATGGAAAAATTCTGTTGCTCTTAATATGTTTAGACAGAATGATTGGTTCAAAGAACCTTGTATAAGTTGTGAATTCGTAGAGAAATGCAGAGGTGGTTCAAGGGTATTTGCATACCTTTTCTTAAATGATATTTACGCTCCAGACCCATTTTGTCCAAAAACACTAAGGGATTAGAAATTGTATAAACTTCATGTACTATTAATGCTCTCTATTGTAAGTATATTTGTGAATACTGTGTTTTTCTCATTTCTTATCATTTTCCCACTATACGCCCAAAATCTGGGGGCACCTACTTATACTATAGGACTTTTAGTAGTTAATTATGTAATAGTTAGGATAATTATTCAACCGATAACAGGCTTTCTATTCGATATTAAGAATAAGTATAATATATTATTATTAGGACTTATCCTTTATTTAATTGCATTTATCATCTATGACTTCATAGAGATTTGGCAGTATCTATTTCTCGTTAGATTGATAGAAGGTATTGGTACTTCGTTCCTTAGACCTTCATTAATAGCTTATATCATGACTATAAGTAAAGAAGATGAATATAGGAAAGCTTTTGGATTATATAATAGTCTTTCTTACATCTCAACTACTATAGGACCTTTAATTGGATCCCTATTATATACCTTCAATCATAAAATTTTCTTTCTATTTGTAAATATTATTTTATTATTTTCTTTAATAATTTTATTTTCTTTAAAAAATTATATAAAAGTTTATAATATTAACATGATGAATAATAATATAAATTTTCAAAATTTAAAAAATATATCAATTTTAATAGTTTTATTAGGTAACTTTTTTGAATATATTGGACTTGGCATATTTCAAATAGTTTTTCCATTATTCGTAGTAGATATTTTAGATCTTAATGCAAGTTATGTGGGTATAACTTATACAATGATTGGTATCGGAAATATTTTAGCATCACAGTTATGGGGAAATTATGGTAAAAATTTACATGAATTTTTAATTATAGGTGCCAATTTGATAATATCTTCAATATTAATATTATTTTATCTTTCTAAAAATATATTTGTTATTATATTAATCGCTTTCATTAATGCAATTCTTATTAATGCACTGTACACACTTTGGCCCGCGTATATTGGTAGAAGAGTGAGTATTAAGGGTTCTGCAGTTGGTATTATTTCTGCTTCTCAAGACTTGGGTAGCATTATAGGCTATGCTATTTCTGGATATTTATATGATGCTAGCTATACATTACCATTTTATTTTGACTCTATCTTTGTCCTTATATCAGGCATAACTTACTTATTTGGATATTTAAAGGAAAAGAAGAGTTAAGTGAATTATAGATGTATAAGAATTTTCATAAGAGCAATGATAATGGGAAGAGATACATATTAATTTATATTAAATTAAAATTTTATTAGTATATACATATTAATTATAATTTATAATTAATTAGAAAAAATCAGATAGTGTCACTATTAAGCTATAAATTATTGTATGAAAATTCCCTTTATAGAGTAGAGGTGTAAAATGTAATTTTTCATGAAATGTTATAGGGTAAAAGGGATTTTTGTAGCTTAGTGGTGACACTATCTCCTATATAGGGCCCACGTGGCAATCTTAGTTGAGATTATGCTTGAGGTTTGACCAAAAGGTTTATTACTGAACGCCAGACTGTTTCTATAAAAGTGAAAGTGTAGTATAAACTCTTTTATATTAAGCTATGATAGTATAAACATAGGGAATCATTTGCCTAAAATAAAGGAGCCAATTCGAAATACAAAAGAAGTATTAAAGCCTGCCGAAGGCGAGCAGATATGTGTAGTTAAAAAGCTAGTTGGTGCAGATCATGCTATTGTTATTTGTGCTGATGGTAAGGAAAGAATGGGTAGAATACCAGGTAAGATGAGGAAAAGAGTATGGTTAAGGGAAGGTGATGTTGTTCTCGTTGCAGTATGGGAATTTCAACAAAATAAGTGCGATATAGTTCATAAATATGGTACTGATGAGATAAAGAAACTTATAGAAGAAAAGGTTGTAGATAAGGATGTTTTAGAAACCTTAAGTAAGAGTTGAGAATGGTGGGAAAGGTTATTTGAAGTTTCCAGAACGTAAGAGAAAGGCCGAGAAGAGGTGGAAGGATCAAGATCTTATAAAGGTTGTCGATTCAACAATTGATCCAAGAACTGAAAATATTTTATTTGAGATATCAAGGAGGTTAAATATTGTTAAGATTTTTGGAGCAATTTCTTCAGGGAAGGAGGCAAAGGTTTATCCAGCTATGGATGATAAAGAAAATTGGTATGCTATAAAGGTATACTATGTTTCTACTGCTTCACATAAGAGGGCAGTAAAGAAGTACATGATGGGTGATCCTAGATTTATGGAGGTTAGGCCGAAGAGTACTAGGCATTTAATCTCAACGTGGGCTAAAAAGGAGTTTAAGAATTTAAAGAGACTTTATGACGCTGATGTCAGAGTACCCAGGCCCTATTTAGTCCTCGAGAACGTATTAGTAATGGAATTTATAGGCGAGGACGGAGTTAGCGCACCTTTACTTAAAGACGTTAATGAAGACTTAATAACTCAAGAGTTATACATGGATCTTATCGAGCAAATAAAGAGAATGGTAAAGGTAGCAAAACTGGTTCATGGTGATTTAAGTGAGTACAATGTGTTAGTTCATAATTCTAAGCCCTACATCATTGATGTTAGTCAGTCTATAACAATAGATCACCAAAATTGGAAGGAATTATTAGAACGAGATTTAAGAAACATAAATAACTTTTTCTCATCTAAAGGGATAAGAGTTATGCCGTTAGAAGATATATTTAAGATGATATTAGAATAATATTAGGAAAGACAATTTAGGAAGGTGTTAATAAGTGTATGTGAGTCTAAATGATGATAAGATACCAGTTATTAAGAAGATAGTAAGTGATCTAGAAAGGATTGTTAATGTGAAGATACTCATAGATGAGAAAAGTAAAAATATTAGAGTAATTCCGAACTCTGGAAATGTTTATGATACTTTAAAGGTAATTAATGTAATTAAAGCAATAAATTATGGTTTTAAAGTCGAAGATGCAATGAAGCTACTTAGTGATGATTATAGGCTTGAGGTAATAGATTTAAAAGAATTTACAAGAAATCAGGAAGAAATGAGGAGGATAAAAGGTAGAATAATTGGAGAACACGGTAGGACTAAGAAAATAATTCAGCAATATACTGATGTGGTAATACAAGTTGGAGATAATTATATTGCAATTCTTGGGAGTTATGATCAAGTAGAGGTTGCTAAAAATGCAATTTTAATGCTAATGGATGGTAGACAACATTCTACTGTTTATAAATACTTAGATAGAGCAGAGATTGATCTTAAGGAGAAGAAATTAGATTCAATAAGAAGAAATATTAAGTAATTCAATTATCTTTTTAGTGAGTAGGTTTTTATAAGTAAATAGAACTCGCTGATAACTTTTAAGTATGTTATAGTGTATAGGGTTCTCTATGAACCTTATAGCTTCTACTTCCCCTCTTGTTCTTAAAGTTTTAAAGAAATCATATAATACTCTTTTAGGTTCACTTAATATTTGTCTAGTTAGGTAAAGTTCCTCTTTAGGTTTCATTAAAAGTGTTAAGTGTGTACCATCTAATAATGCAATCATTACGACCTTATGTGCAGTATATTCTCTGGTTGGTGATTTGCTAGTCGCCTTTACTTCAATATAATATTTCTCCCCTTCTTTCTCTGCCTCTATATCATGTGTTGGTAAGTTTACATACTTTATATTTTTAAAATTATATCTTTCTAAAATTTTACATGCCCTATACTCCATTGCATATCCTAATAATATGCCTTTTGCCTTATTTATTGCAAATTCTATTTCTGCATCTGATAATAATAGTTCATTCTTCAATTTTTCTAAAATATAGTAGCTCACAAGATAGTAAAATAGCTTAGAATTTTAATTATTTTCGGAAATTTGATTCTTCATATTTAGTGGTCTAATCACTTTCTGTAAGTGGTTAACTTGCAGTTCTGATGATTTTTAAGTTCTACGGCTTTACATTATAATAGACTCTTTTCCTACCCTTACCTTTATTCTCTATTTTTAGCAATACAATCTCACCAATTTCGCTTGTATTTTTAACATGTGGTCCTCCATCAGCCTGAATATCTATTCCTGGAATTTCAACTATTCTCCATATTGGTAAATTAGGTGGATTTCTTTCTGCAAGCTTTACTATTCCTGGAATCTTTAATGCCTCTTCCCTTGGCAAGAAATATATTTTTACTTCTATACCCCTCTTAGCAATTTCATTAGCTTGTTCTATTATGTCAATTAATTTCTCCTTTTCGTCCAGATTAAAATCATCTTTGGCATATTCTGCAGTTATATGACCACCTGTGATTAATGCACCATATTTGTTAAATGCAATAGCTGCTATTATATGAGATGCTGTATGTAGTCTCATAATCCTATATCTCTTTTCCCAATCTATTTTCCCTATGACTTCACTTCCTTCCTCAATTTTTCGACCTATTAAGTGAATTATTTCTCCATTTTCACTTCTATAGACTTTTTTAACTATGAATTCATTTCCGTTAAAAACTATCACACCAGTGTCTGCATCTAGTCCACCGCCTCCTGGATAAAATGCAGTTTTATCAAGAATAATACCTCCATCATCTGTTACTCTAATTACCTTTCCCTTAAATTCTCTTATATAGCAATCCTTTAGGTATAGTTCTTCAGTAGCCATAGTGTTTCTTTTTATTATTTATTAATAAAGCTCTCTTTAATAATCATCGCAATAATTTCTAGATAGTGAAAAAGAAAGTGGGATTATACTGAACGGTAAAGAAATATTGATATAATGATGATTTTCGAGGGTTTAGAAATCCTTATGACTTTTAATTTCTAATAAAGTTTTACGTAACTCTAAATTCTCTTTTAATCGTATCTTTTCTTAATCAAATTACGGGTAGACTATAACAATTTTACAAAATTTTTAACTACTTTTAATCAATTCTCGATATTATCTTTATTATGAATTATGTTTATATTTCGTTTCCCTCGACTAGCCCCAATAAGTTAAGGGTGAAAGTTTATGATTCTTAAGAGTTACTACGTGCTGTGCCTCTTATAAACATAATTTTGTAACCGTAAGAGAGGTACCGTGGCGTAATTAAAAGTAAGGAAAAGTTGTGCCCTATAAGCAATTTATTAAAGATTAAAAGTATATTACATCTTAAGTAGTATTATCCAGTTATCTTTTTGCCCTCTTTTATGAAATATTTGGAATAAATGAATAATAAAGAGTTAATGAGATAGCGAGGTTATAAGGGTCGGGCTAAATATATATTATGTTTATTTTTAATTATTCTAACATTAATTTTAGATTCTATATCTAACTCTTTGCCAATAACGGTTATGACTCTACTCTCTTCTTTACCAACTGGGACCGCTAACCACTCATTTTTTAACCAACCTGGTGCAACTATCTTAACTTTCACCTTTTCTCCTTCCTTAAAAATTGTGGGTATCATAGGAAGCTTTTTGATACCAAAATCCTCCTCACTTAATCTTAATTTTACATTATATTTCTTCTCCCATAATAAAAGAATTTTTTCGAATTTTTTCATATTAATGATTTTTACATCTTTAGGAATTCTGCCATGCTTATGTTTCATAAATACTTGAATACCAAATCCGGGAAATCTCTTACCTACTCCTATACTTTTACCCCACTTTATTACATCCTCCACATCAGTATCATTAATTCCATGCAATAATACTGGTGCTAGTAGTATATCAGTATTAGTATTTCTTAAGATCCATTCAGTTATTTCCATTATTCTCTTAACGTTATACCATTCTGCTCCTTGTAAGTACTTCGCCTTTTCTTGATCTAAGGTATCGATGCTAAGATTTATCCTATCTAATCCTGCTGAAGTTAAACGTTCGGCATACTTATAACTAAGTAAGGAACCATGAGTTTGAATACTTACTACCTTCACATTTGGTATAGACTTTAGTTCTTGAATTAGGTCAGGTAATTTATCATACATTAATGGTTCTCCTACACTATCTAAATGTATCTCTACATCTTTCTTCTTAAACTTAACAACTTCCTTAACCCATGATACTAAAAGATCTTTATCTACTCTGTACTCACATCTTCTCCATCTAGAATTAGGCCCTGCGTCTGTAGAGCAGAATATACAATTTAAAGGACAATAACTATTAGCTCTAACTTGTAGTATATTTGTTCCCCTATCTATAATTCCAAATGCAATACTACCTATTAACGGTAATTCTACATCATACCCAATCCTTATAAAATCCCTATTTTGAAGCCTTAACACTATATTATACTACCTTATTTCATAATTAAAAAACGAGTGGATAATATTTATAGAAGGTTGTAAGTATTTAAACAAGAGTTAGAGTTGAAGTGGGACGAAAATAGGTTAAAGGTTTTAGAGAATTTGAGAAAGAAGGGAATTAATCCATATCCTCATAAGTATCAGATTACTCATACTATACCTCAGATTAGGGAGATTAGTAAAAATTTTGATAAGAAATCTAATGAAGCCTTTATGTTTAATATTTCGACAGCGGGTAGAATTGCAAATATAAGAAGGCATGGGAAGTTATCTTTTGTTGACATATTCGATGAGGGTGAAAAATTACAGTTATTATTAAGAGTCAATGAACTTGGTCAAAGATATGATGAGTTCTTTGAAATTTTTGATAGAGGGGATATAATAGGAGTAAAGGGTGATCTATTTTATACGATTCGTGGAGAGCTATCGTTACTAGTAAGGGATTATGAATTGTTATCGAAAGCACTAATTGAGCCTCCAGATTGGACTAAATTATCACCAGAGTTTAGATATGCACATAGATACATTGATTTTCTCTATAATGATAACGCAAGGAGAACTATGGAGATTAGGTTTAAGGTCATTAGGGAAATTAGGGAATTTTTATATAATAAGGGCTTTATTGAAGTAGAGACTCCAGTTGTACAACCAGTATATGGTGGTGCTTTAGCTAAACCCTTTAAGACTCACGTAAATTATCTAGATGAAGATTGGTACTTAAGAATATCTCTAGAGCTTTACTTAAAGAGATATATTATTGGTGGATTTAATAAGGTGTTTGAAATAGGAAAGGTTTTTAGAAATGAGGATATTGATGTTACACATAATCCAGAGTTTACGTTGCTAGAATTATATTGGGCATATGCAGATTATAATGATATTATGGAATTAACAGAAGAGATGATAAGGGAGGTTACTAAAAAGGTTTTAGGTACTACAATAATAAGATATAAGGGTTTAGATAGAGAATTTGAGATAGACCTTTCAAAACGATTTAGAAGGCTAAGTATGTTTGAATCTTTATCAAATGTTTTAGGTAAGAATGTTGAAAACATTTCAGATGACGAATTAAGAGGATACCTTCAAAAGTTAGGGATTAAGCCTAGAGGCGGAGTATATGTTAGAGGTCTGATGATAGAAAAGCTTTTCGATAAACTAGTTACTCCAAATCTGATAGAACCTACTTTTATCTACGACTATCCAGTAGAGACTACCCCCTTGTGCAAACCTCATAGGGACAAGAATAAGAAAGGTTTAGTAGAACGTTTTGAATTATATATCGGTGGAATGGAGTTAGCAAATGCCTATACTGAACTTAATGATCCTATACTTCAAGATGAATTCTTTAGGAGAGAGCAAGAAATGTTAAAGAGCGGTGATGAGGAAGCACATCCATACGATAAAGATTTTATAAGAGCTCTTAGCTACGGTATGCCACCAACCGGTGGTTTAGGGATAGGAATAGATAGATTAGTGATGCTTCTTACTTCAAATTATAGTATTAAAGAAGTTATTCCTTTCCCCATGCTAAGTTCAAAAATTATCCAAGAGGACTAATAAGAGAAAGATAAATTGCAGATACTAATGATAATATAATTACTAATTGAAGTCCAAAGGAAATTCTTTCTCCTAACTCTCCAAATTTTCTCTTCATTATTTCTGTGAATATTTTAGCACCATCAGTAATTATTAATGGAGCACCATTTAGTAGTGATAAGCTAAGATTTATGTTAAACATCCAGATTGAAAAGTATATTATCCAATTTAGAGGAGTAGGAAAGTAATAATTTAGCATAACCCCTAATTTTCCAGTAGAATTTGGAATATATACACTTACTTCTTTCACCTCTGAAGATGAGGTTAATAGCGTTATATAATTTAAACTCCCCGGTCTTAGGTATTTGGAAACATCTTGAGGTGTTTTTATCGTTTGGTTGTTAATTTCCAATATTATGTAAGATGGTTTAATTGAAGAATTAAATGCTGGAGAATTAGGTTCTACATTAGTAATTAATGCGCCCTGTGATAATGAGGGAATATTTAATATTATAGGTAAGAATAGCAAACTAAGAATTAAGTTCAATGCTATTCCAGAAGAAATTATTTTCAATTTGCTTACTAATGGTGCACTATTGAAAGATTTTTCATCTGGCTCTACAAAAGCCCCAAGGAATATTCCTAGAATTAGAATACCTCCACTTTTAATTTTAACATTATTTGAGGTTGCTGATATAGCATGAAATATTTCATGTAATGCTACAGAAATTGATAGTGAGAGTAATAAATATGGTAATTGATCAAGACCCACAGTAACTAGAGGTATTATTGGTTGAAGCCTAATGGTTGAATTATTAGGGCTAAGTATTAAATTTATCAGTACCATATATATTAAATAAATTCCGCCAATCATTGAGATAATTCCTAAAATTATTGAAAATTTATCAAATACTATATAATATTTTGACCTTGAAATTTTAGGAAACCACTCTTCCCTAGATTTCCTCTTCCACAAGAGTAGTAATGGATATACTTCTAAACCGTATTTCTTTAAACGATTTCTGAGTGCATAAATCATTATCCAAAAAAGTATAAAGATTACTAGTGCAATAACATAAGGATTCATAAGTTCTCTTATTTTAATCCAAAATATAAATTATAATACATGGATATAGTATACACGAAGGAGCACTGGGAATTATTAAAATCTAAAAGGGGAATTGCAATTGAAGTTCTTAATAAGCTGAGAGATCTACTTCAGAATGGTTTCGTATATGGATCTGTTGCAAGGGGTGATGTAAATGCAGATAGTGATATTGATATTGTAGTCTTTGAACCAAATATACTAAAGCTAGATTTGTTAGAAGCTCATCATAAATTTATAGTACAACCAACGCCCTATTCTACACCAAAGGCTTACATATCGCTAGATGCCGATGAGAAAATAGTGATATCGTTTCCTATTACGAAATTAAGGAGAGAAGAGTTAGAATTTTATTGGTTTGGAGGAATTTTAGATTACGAGGGAATAATTAGCGGTAAGAGAGTACCAGGGGTTAATAAGAGGCTCGAGTTAATTATTCCTACAGAGAATGGCCATATACAGTTACCTTTAAAAGGTAATGAAGATTATGCATGTAAGATACTGAAGATCTCAGTTGATACAATTAGAATGAGAGAGGAATTACTTACTAAAAGAGAAGAAAGGGGACATTCTGGAGTATTTTTATATTACTTATTATCACCCGAAGAGGATTTCCAAAGTGCAATAAGATATTTATATAAAACTAATAAATTCTTTAGGAGGGTAATTGATTCGAGAGGGTAAAATAGACGATAAACATTCCATAACTATAAAAAATCTGAAGAATTTACACATTAGAGAATTATATACATTTGATTTATATATAGATGATAAATATGTTGGAAAGTCATTCTACTTTTCTGGTAGAGGAGAGTATAAGCCTTGGATTGAAATAATTTATGACCCTTGGCCAAGAAGAGAAAGAATTGAGATTAGTTTATTTTCCTATATTAGAAGAGAATTAGGTAATGGTGGAAAGATCTTTGTAACTTATCATAAAGATTATGAAACAAGAGAACTTTTGTACAAAGGTGAAGCTATAGTAAATACGCCATTAGGCCTCTCTCTATTATATGCAGGATTCGTATGGTTTAAGGATTGGTACTTTACTGAAGGAGGAAATGAGGGTCTTCCTAAGATTCAAGCAAATCTACCCATTAACTCGAGGGAGGAGTTATACTACTTATACAAACTATTAGATGAAGTTAAAAATCCAGAAGCCAGAGTTTTTATTCAGAATAGAATTGCCGATCTTAGGAAATAAGGAAATAGGACTTTATAACGGGATTTTGCCGAAAGGTTGTGAATTATGTAGATTAGGTTCTAAATTAGTAGTATTTATAACTGGTGAGTGCGATGATAATTGTTTTTATTGCCCAGTCAGCTCTGAAAGATTTGGAAAAGATGTAATATTTGCAAATGAAGCAAAAATTAATAATTTAATTGAATTTATCTATGAAGCATATAGGATGAATGCACTTGGAGCTGGAATAACTGGTGGTGATCCTATTTTAAGGCTAGATAGAGTTACTAATTTAATAAAACTTTTAAAGGAAGAATTTGGAGAAGGATTTCATATTCATTTATATACTACTGGAAGATATGTAACTCATGAAGTTCTAAGGGCTCTAGAGAGGGTAGGGTTAGATGAAATTAGGTTTCATCCCATTAAAGAAGAGTATTTAGTTGCAGTAGAGAAGGCATTAAATTATTCTTTCGATGTGGGGATCGAAATACCTGCAATACCAGGAGATGAGGAAAAAATAATTAAATTAATTGAATGGGCGAAATCAAAGAAAGTTAAATTTGTTAACTTAAATGAATTAGAAATAAATGAAAGAAACATACAAAATATGATCATTCGTGGTTTTAAAGTTGCACATGGTCTCACTGGTGCTAAAGGAAGTGCTGAAACTGCAGAAAAGATAATTAAAAGATTTAGTGAGGATAAGATTATAGTTCATTATTGTAGTTCGATTTATAAGGATTTAGTGGAAACGAGAACTAGATTTTTACGAACTGCTCGATACTCCACTAAACCCTATGAAGAGATAAGCGGAGAAGGTACTATTATTAGAGCCTTTGTAAAAACTAATGTCGACCTTTCGGATTATGGTGAAAGTAGAAGGGAAGGTAACGGTTATTATGTTTCTGTTAAACATATTAATGATATTATAGAAAAATATAGAGAGAAAATTGATGAAATAGTATTGATTGAGGAACATCCTGATGCTAGAAGGCTAAGAATTACGGAAGAATTAATATATAGGAAATCTGAGTAATGCAATTATTCCACCTAAGCTCTTCACTTGATAATATATAGGCGAATCTCTTGGAATTATATACACCCTTCCATTTCTCTTTTCGATTTCGTCAAGAATGTTATTTATAATTTCCCTGTTCTCTCCTAGAAGGTCTTCTAATACTAGAACACTAGAAACTGCATTGTAAATTGCTGCATTCTTGATTTCTTCTATACCATATCCAACTAATTTACTTCCCTTAGCTAATTCCTCCATAAATTTCTCATAAATTTTTTGTGCTTCAGAGAGCTCATAATCTCTAACAACTTGAGTGATTATATCCCTTCTTAGTAATTCATTTAATCCTGCTCTAGTTGCAGATGATACTGAGTCTAAGTAAACCTTTTTATTTTTTAGATCAAGCTTTTTGTTAACTATCTCTTTAAAAGGTCCAGGGCCTGCTATAATTACCGCATCAACTTCTAATCTTATAGAATAATCCTTTATTATTTTAGCGATCTCTTCTGCATTTTTCTCTATTACATCCTCTTCTTTCGTTATGCTCCTAAGGCTCTTCTCTTCTAGTATTTTAATTCCTTGTAACATAGGCACTGCTATTAAAAATTCATCAAAATCCACTATTGCTATTAAAACTTTAAACCTTTTTTCAGCTTTTTTAAATATTTTACTTAATATATGAGATTTCCATTTTCCTTTAATTATTACAATTTCGTCCCCTATATCTAAGTTTATAGTATGGTGGGATCCTTTTATTCCATATCTTTCTGGCGCATCAAGAATTACACCATGAATCCTTAATCTTGATGTAAATGCCTGGAATTCCGTTTTTTCTACCTCTAGCTCTACAATTATCGGAATCCTTCTAGCTTCATTACCTAAGCTAACGTCTCTAGTTGTCCTAGCTATAACCCTATCCCCTTTTTCTAATGAGTAATTTAAGATCCACAAATCGTCCTCATCCTCTACCTTAATCTTTAATATACCCTTTTTTTCATTGAATTCTAATACTTGCATCTCTAATACGTTTATAGTAATGTCAGTAATTATAAGTAGAGCTACTGAAGAGGATTTATTCCAGATATATGATATAGAACGAGAATCATTTGAAAATCCCTATCCGTTTTCCTTATTAAGAGCATATTTATACATTTCAGGAAATTTGTATTTAGTAGCAAAAGAACAAGATCTAGTTTTGGGCTACATTATTGGTGTTATACAATTCAATATAAGGGGTCATATCGTATCTATTGCAGTAAGAAGAGAATGGAGAAATAAGGGAATAGGGAGTATGTTAGTATCTGAACTGGAAAGGAGATTTAAGGATTTTAATTGTAGATATTCTTATCTCGAAGTCGCAATAAATAATACTCCTGCTATTAATTTTTATAGAAAAATGGGATATATTATAGTAAAATTTCATAAAAATTACTATGGTAGAGGTAAACATGCGTATGTTATGGTAAAAGACTTATTAAGGAGAGAAGCTTTAGAGTAGCGGACCCGCCGGGATTCGAACCCGGGACCGCCGGCTCACTCCCTCTAAAGCTAGAAGGCCGGCGCTCTATCCTGGCTGAGCTACGGGTCCAGTAAGATAATATATATCAACTTAAAAATAACGTTTGCGGTATAGCTATTCGTATTCTCTCCAAACCTTATTACATTTTGTACATCTATAAAATCTAGTAGGCGGTTCGTCTGCTCTTCTAGTTTGTAAAATCCAAAAATATGCCTCATCATTTCCACAAGAAGGGCATACAATTCCTCTTATCCTTTGTGCACCTATAGGCTTCTCTTCTTCTATAACCAACATTTTCTCTTTTTCAGTATGCTTTACTTTAGTGGATATGGTTATTGATTGTTTTGCCTCTTCTTCATATCCACATTTATTGCATTTATATATTGACTTATTATTTATTTTCCTAGGCGTCATTAGGCTGTTACACTTTGGACAGAACTTCAATATTGATCACATAAAATCTAGGTTACTCTACTCATATATTTAACTTTTTATCAATTGTTTCTATAATCCTTCTGCACATGACTATTTTCTCGTTATTTGCCTCATCAACAAATGAATTACCTACATTAAAATTACTATATCTAATCTCCTCAATAACTCTACTATCTTCTAATTTTTTTAAGACATCTTCCGCAGAATATCCTAAAAATAAATGCTCTAGAAATTTTCCCCTAAATATACAAATACCGTATAATTTATTAGCCTTTATAATTACTCCTACTCTAGCTTCCTTTTTCAATTTCTTTAATTTCCTCTAAGTATTTTTTGGTTATTTCTTTTGCATTGTTTATTGCTTTTAACAATGCTTCTTTTGGCGATATAGACCCATCAGTCAATATCTTTATTACAATTTTTTGAATTAAAGGATGAGGTTGGTAATAAGAGGCAAATTTTACTCCTTTGATTTCACGTAATATTCCACTTATTAGATTTCCTAAAGTATGCTCTTCTCCTTCTACCTCTAGTTCTAAATAGTTAATTGTACTTTTAATGACTCTGACCTGCAATTTTTTTCACCAGATATACTCCTAATTTTCTTGTCTCTACATTATTACAATTAGGGCAAATTAAATGTTCTTCGTCCCTCTTTACCAAAGTACTACCACATACTGAACATCTTGCATAAATAACTCCAAGATCTTTTTGCTTTATAGTTAGAGGTATTGGTATGATGTTGGCTAATGGTTTGGCCTTTATAATATCTCCTACTTTTAACATATCTAATATATTATTCACGTACTTATTGGTAATCTGTGAAATATGTACATACCCGGTTATATTCGTTGTTAAATACCTTTCCTCAATACTATGAATATTTACATATGCAATATCCTCTTTAATAGAAATTACTTGTCCAATTACATATTTAGCTCTTTTTAAATCTTGAAATATGGGTCTCTTAATTACAATTACATTCGCTCTTCTATTTATCATATCATAAAATATTTTTCCTATAACTGAAGCTCTTACTATTCCATTTATCTCATATACACCATCACCTACCGTAAACTCTTCAAGAACATTTAAGTACTCGCCTGGGAGCACTAATTCTCCTTGTTTCCTCATTATAGCTCACCACGGGAATATGTATTTGTCATATTTATTTAAAATAATCATTTTAGCCTCTCCTGGAGTTAAGACTGGTTTTTCATAGTCATATAGATCATCAGTAGGTATCCTTGGGCATGAAGTTACTACGAATACATCAACATTACCTCTATCTAAGTTTCTTAAAGTATCTACGCTAAGCACTTTATTACTTACCACAAAAACTTCAAATCCCTTCTCCTCTAACTTCTCTTTCAAAAATTTTACCATCAGTGGTCTATTTTGCCCAACTTTAAGACCTTGAATTATAACCCATCTTTTACCATTCATCGCCTCAAAAACCTTACTGATTCTGACCTTTAAGGTCTTCCATACTATTGGAGTAATGTCTTCAACTTTAGAGGTATACGGATCAATTTTAATTACAGGCTTATTTGTAGCTAACCCTAAACCTATAGCATGGAAAACTCCACCGGATATAATTACATGCGTATCAGCATTAGTAGTAAGTGCTGAATAATAGTCACATCCCAATACTTGTCCATCAAACATAAATTTATTTGATGGCTTTCCAATTACTACCTCAAAATATCTTTCTAGATAACTTTTTACTTTTCCTATTAACCTCCTATGTTGGGCCGTAGCATTAATTGAAACCTTTTTAGCATTATAATATCTTAACTTCTCTACTGTTTCTTCTAGCATGTTCTCGTTAATATCTAATAAACTTTCTACTTCAACAAAGATTGTAGGGAATTTAGGAAAGTACCATGTATAGGGCGAATGTCCAAAATGTACTATTAAATCTACGCCTAAAATTTGCGCTTCATCTTCTGCAACGTCACATGCTCCCCAATTTGGTTCTGCCGAAATTATAAATTCTACATTACTTAATTCTTCTTTTAATTTTTTTAAAATATCTAAAGAATAAATTCTTAAACCTTCTGGAAATTGTAAAAGAACTTTTCTAGCATTTCTTCTTTTTATTTCTTCAATAACAAAAGTCTCGTTGAAATTATAATTCACCTACTTACAGCCTCCTCCTTCACGGCAGGCTTTAATTCCTTTATATCTATTCTACACTTTAACGGCAGTTTAGAAGCTGCAACTCTGAGTGCTTCCTTTGCAGCCTCTAGGTGCTGTTTTTTTACCCTAGCTAAAAGTATTACATCACCTATCTTTTCAATTCTTGCAGCAGTTCCTATTGGCTTTCCGAAAGATAATCTCATTCCGTCTTGCAATCTATCAGCTCCTGCAAATGCCATCATTTTATTTTCTCTTAATACATGATGAGGATACTTTACTACCCATAAGAAGAAGTCTGTTTCATTTCCTATCCTTTTTGACAATTGCTTTAATGCTATAACTCTAGCAGCCTCTAATGCATTATGCCTAATCTGACCCATTTCTGTTGCTACGACCCTTACTTCATAATCATAGTCCTTATTAGGATCACCTGCTGTAAATTTAGTTATCTTTGGGTTTGGGATACCATCAATGTACTCTTTTCTAGTATATGGAGGACCAGAAAAATGTCTATAACATCTACCAGGTCTTAGTGGCATTTTTAATCAATGTAATAATCCACGCTCTACTATTTTAAATTATCTAGCACTTCTATTATCGAATTGACATGTGTCAATATCTCGTCTGCAGTATTTCTGAGAGTCAAAATATCTTTAGGATCTTTAATTATCATTTCTAAGATTATATTTAAATTTTCGTTATCATATTTCATATCAATATTTAAACCCTTAGGTATTTGGATATTGTCTGGTAATAGACTTTGGTATAAGATTTCTGGATTTTTATACTTTATATTTATTTTAATTTTTGCTTTCAATTTTAATTAAACCCTCCTTCTGCGATTTCATAAAATACCTTGTTGTATATAACTCATTATCAATCTTTATATAGATAGGTTTTTCTGACTTAATCTTACCCATTTGCTTTAATATTAGGGAGAGCAGTAAAGGAGATCTTAATTCACTACTTACTACATAATAACTTCCTTTATCTTCAAATTCTTTAATTTCAAAATCTTTAGACAAATCTTTTCTATATCTATCTATTATAATATCAATATATTTATTATAATATATAAACTTAAAAATTTCTGAAGAGCCAATTATATCTAAAGAATACGCTAACGCTATTGCCAACTCTAAAATATCGTATCTTTCATAAAATATCCTTTCAGAAAATAAATCTTCTCTAGTAAATTTTGGATTATATTTTAAAATATTACTAACTATTCTATATAATAATGAGTTTAGTTTAGGTTCATCTAGTTCTTCAAGTTTAGCAGTTTCTGATATGTTTAGTTCTCTTATTATACTCAATGCAGAAGCTTTATTGCCGCTAACTCCAACAATATATGGATCTATTGTAAGGATTAGTGATAAGAAAACCGGCAATTCCTTATAATTAATAAGTTTTATACTATTCTCTACTACTATTCCGTAATTTTTACTATTATTTATAATACTCCTCTCTTCTTCTGTAAATTGTCTCCTTTCAAATATAGAAGAATACATAATACCAACTAATACTCCTAAAAAATTCTCTGTAGTTATTGGTAATAATGTACAGAAGGAGTTTCTTCCTATATTTATCTCATTTCCTTCTATAATTAAAATTTTATTATTATCTTTTTTTAATAGTTGATTAGGACAATTAGAGGTAAATGTTATGTAGAAACTATCCTTAAATTCTTTACTTATTATATATGCAAATAATAAAGAGTCAAGGTCATAGTTTACTTTAAGACAGTTAGACTTTAAGGAGCTAAATTTTTCCAGTAGTTTCTTTGATATTTCAGCATTAGGATTGAGAAAAGTTTCCATTTCGAAATATGTTTCTTATCTGATTCTTAAGTTCTTTTATGTCGATTTCTCCTATAAATACAAATCCTAAAAGGTAACAAAGAGTTTCAACTAAGATAACTTGAATTACTAATTCTGGAGTAAGATAAATAGACAGGAGTATTTCTCTTACTCCAGCACCAGATGGTGTAGGTACTAAAAGTGCTATTAAATAAAGCTGGTTTAAGAAGATCGAGAATGGTGCTTTAACTATTGATAGGAACGATAATGACTGTAATATATATGCTATTATACTTAACAAAATATATTGAATGATTTTAAATTTGTTTAAGCCTTCTCTTATAGTATTTTTTGATAAAATATATAATCCAGAAAATTTATTTATAATCTTAAATTTTTCAAATATAATTTTTTCAAATTTATTAAGTTTATTTCCTGAGAAATACAAATAACCAAATCCACTAATCCATGTTATTATACTTATTAAAGAGTAAATTATAAATATTATTAAAATTGATTTAAAATAAAACAGGCTTAAGATTAAAAATAATAAACTACCTACCACTACGTCGTAAAATCCAAAAACTAGAGAGTATGAAAAAGATTTAACAAAATCCATCTTCTCTGCACTAGAATAAACTAATGCTCTTGCCAATTCTGCACCACTCCAACCTGGTAGTATTAACGAAAACGCATTTCCTAAGAATCTAGCTTTTATTGCAGTAGTCAATTTAGAATTTGCTATTCGTGAATCTCTATATGCAAATATAATATTCGAAATTATATAAAATATGATAAAATAGAAAATAATCCTAGGTTCAATATCACCAATTACTGTTATTAAATTTAAATTAAATATATAACTATAAATCAAAATTATTATAAGTGGAATTATTGCCATTAAGATTATTCTTTTAAACATTTAATCCCCTAACTACTTCTTTTAAGAAAACACTTTCCATTGTAATAACATAGTATCATACCATTAAAATCCTTATAGATCCTAACGTACTCGTTTTGAAAGACAAGATCCGTAAATTTAACTTCATTATTTATCCTACTTAATCCACAAGCCATTTTTATTTTTCCCGTGAGATAAGGGAATTGCCTAAGAGAACAACTAGGACATTTGTCATTCTTTTGTATATTTATTCTATCTATTCTTAATTCTTTAGCATCTATATAATAATAACTTCCATCTATTTCACCCCTTAAATAATTTAACATTAGTTGAACTTGAAGTGATGCAGTAATATCAACTATAGTTGGTAAGGTTCCTATTATATCACAACTATTCCTTGTATCATTACTATTGTATTCTATAAAACAAGATAGACAAGAAGTAACCCCAGGGATTATTAGTTTCACAGAACCAAATTCACCTGCTATTCCACCATGTATTAAAGGTATTCCTCTTTTAACAGAAGCATCATTAATTAAAAGTTTGTAATATAAGTTATCTAATGCATCAAATACTATATTTGAATCTTTAATTATTTCTTCAGCATTACTTTCATCAATAATATCAATTATTTCTTCAACAATTACATTATTATTTATTCTTCTTATCTTCTCTTTACAAGCAATAACCTTAGGCTTACCTATGTCGTTCTCATCAAAGAGATGAGTTCTATGGAGATTGCTTAATTCAACTATATCAGCGTCTATAATTCTAATTTTTCCTATTCCCATTCTTGCTAACAATTCTGCTACTGTAGTCCCTAATGCTCCGCAACCTAGAACTGTAACTGTAAGCTCTTTCATTTTCTGTTGTATTTCTAATCCTAATACTAGTAGTTGTCGAGAATACCTCTCTAATTCCACAGACTTATATTCTACAATAAAGTTTAAAAGTGGCTTTTGCTATTGTGGAAAAGGGGTTGCATATTGTTCCAATGGAAATGAGTAATCAAAATAATAACACCCCTCTATCCGTAGAGGAAATAAGTAAGTTAAAGGATATAGCAGAAAGGGTAAGAAAAAATGTTGTAAAAATGTTGTTTTATGACCAAACTATTCATGTAGGTTCTTCGCTAAGCAGTATTGAAATATTAACTGTATTATTATTTAAATATTTGAGGGAAGATTCTAATCCTATAAATAAGGATTGGCTAATATTAAGTAAGGGCCATGCGGCACCGGCATATTATGCGCTTTTGGCAGAAAAAGGTGTTATATCTTATGACGAATTATGGAAAATACAAGATATTTCAGGAATTTTACAAGGACATCCAGAGATATCAATACCTACAGTAGATATGTCAACTGGTAGCCTAGGTCAAGGTTTAAGTTATGGAATTGGTGTTGCAACGGGTATAAAGATGAATGGAGGAAGGGGTAGGGTATTTGTAATAATGGGCGATGGTGAACATGATGAGGGAGAAGTCTGGGAAGCTATAACTCATGCTCCAGTAAGAAAGTTAGATAATTTAATAGTAATCGTAGATGTTAATGGATTTCAGTTAGATGGGTCTACCGAAGAAATAAAGCCAAAGGGCTACCTACAAAAAGTTTATGAAGCAATAGGATGGAGGACTTTTAGTTGTGATGGTCATGACATAGTAAGTATAGCAAGTAGTATAGAAGAAGCAATAAAGGCTAAAGCCCCGTCTGTAATTTTTGCAAAAACAGTTAGAGGTAAAGGATTTAAAGTAATTGAGAACACAAAGCGGCAGAGGGCATCAGTAGATGATGCACGCAACTATCTCCTCAATTCGTGAAACTTTTGGAAAGTTATTAGTAAAATTAGGAGAAGAAATAAAAGATTTAGTAGTAGTAACTGCTGACGTTGGAGATTCTTCTAGAGCTTCTTATTTTAGAGAGAAATTTCCTGATAGATACTTCAATGTAGGTATTTCAGAACAAGATATGGTTAATTTTGCTGCGGGCCTTTCAGCTGTTGGCAAGAAGCCATTAGTAGTTGATTTTGCAATGTTCTTAATGAGAGCATGGGAAATGATTAGGAACACTGTAGCTAGAATGAATTTAGATGTAAAGTTTGTAGCAACGCATTCTGGTTATAGCGATAGTGGAGATGGGTCAAGTCATCAATGTCTAGAAGATATAGCACTAATGAGAGTACTACCAAATATGAAGGTCGTAATTCCCGCTGATTCTAAGGATGTTGAAAGAAGTTTACCAGTTATACTTAAGGAAATAAGAGGTCCATTATATTATAGGATTGGTAGAGATTATTCTCCTCCAATAACTGTAGATTTCGACTATAGGTTTGAACTGGGTAAGGCTTATGTACTACGAGATGGTGATGATATAACAATTATTGGTGCAGGCGTAGTGCTTTGGGATGCTTTAAGAGCTGCAGAAGAATTAGAAAAAATGGGTGTCAGTGCTGCAGTAATTAATCTATTTTCAATTAAACCAATAGATGAGGGTACTATAGAATATTATGCAAGAAAGACTGGAAGGATTATTGTAATTGAGGAGCATAGTATATATGCTGGAGTAGGATCAGCTGTTGCTGAGGTTGTTGTTAATAAGTATCCGGTACCCATGAGGTTTATCGGTGCCACAACCTTTGGAAGATCTGCGAGAAGCCAAAGGGAGCTCTTGGACTATTATCATATTAACTATAATAATATTATAAATCGCGCTCTAGAACTTTTAAAGTGAATGAGTAAAGATTTAGATTTTCTCAGAAGGGAGATTAATAAATTAGATGAGGAGTTATTAAAGATTATTAGTAATAGGCTTAAGATTTCAAAAGAAATTGGGAAATTTAAGTATGAAAATAAAATCCCCATAACTGATTTAGAGAGGGAGCTTGAATTAAAGTCAAGATGGTTTCAAATAGGGAAAAACTTAGGTATACCAGAAACATTAATAGATAGAATTTTTGACCTAATACTCTCCTTTTCAAAAATGTTCCAAATAAGCCCTTCTATTAGGAGAAAAGTTACGATTATTGGTTATGGTGGAATGGCGAGATCATTAGTTTCGTTACTATCTTTAGCCGGTCACAATGTTATCGTAACTGGTAGGAATATTTCAAAAGCAATGAGACTTATTGATGAATTTAAATGTGTGGTAGCTAATGTTGATGAGGCAATTAAATTAGCTGAATATATAATCATAACTACTTCACCAGAAATAATAAAAGACGAGATTATAAATAAAATATTTAAATTATCAAAAGACAAAGTAGTAATGGATATATTTTCTTCTAAGAATTTAATATTTGAATATCTAGAATCTAAGTCTGAAGAGTATGGCTTTTATTATATATCCACGCATCCGTTATTTGGGCCTATTACATACCCAGTTGGTGAGAACATAGTAATTATTCCATCAAAAACCAGTAAAGATAGGTTTGAAGAGGTTGTAGAATTTTGGAGAGGATCTGGATTAGTTCCGATTATTTCAACTAAAGATGAGCATGAGCGGGGCATGGCTATTGTTCAAGTACTTACTCACTATTATCTCTTAGGATTACTTAATTCCATAAGGAGTCTTTCTAGAGAATTTAACATAGATTATAAAAAATTTCAGACTTATAATTTTAGAGAAATATTAAAAATATTGGAAAGAATTGAGAGTATTTTGCCAGTAGTAATCGAGATACAAAGGATGAACTCCTATGCTTATAAAGTTAGGGAAATAGGATTATCGGAGCTTAAAAAATTGGCAGAAGGTCTGGGTGGGAAGAGTGATCCTCATATTAAAAGAGGGTAAAGATTATTCATTATTAAAAGAAAAATTAAATAAATCTTCACTATCATATAAATTCCTAGACCTTTATGGAAAGAAAATAGTTGTAACGTGGCCTGATACGTTATCTCATCAAGAAATTTTTGATGAGAGTATAGAACTTATAGTAAAAACTAAGAGGCCCTATCAATTGGTTAGTAACGAATGGAAAAAAGATCCTACAATTGTGAATGTAAGTGGAGTAGAGATAGGTGGAAAGAAAATAGTAGTAGCTGCAGGTCCTTGTGCTGTTGAAAGTGAGGAGCAATTATATACGGTTGCAAGAGCAGTAAAAAGAGCTGGTGCTAGATTATTAAGGGGCGGCGCATATAAGCCTAGGACTAGTCCTTATTCATTTCAAGGTCTAGGAGAGGAGGGTATAAAGTTACTTAGGAAAGTAGGTGATGATGTAGGAATGCCGATTGTTAGCGAGATAATGGATATTAGAGATATTGAGATATTTAAAAAGAATGTAGATATGTTGCAAATAGGTGCAAGAAATGCACAAAACTTTAATTTATTAATAGAGGTAGGTAGAACTAAGAAGCCAGTACTATTAAAGAGGGGATTAGGGAATACTGTAGAAGAATGGTTACTTACAGCAGAATACATAATGTTACAAGGCAATGGCAATGTCGTAATTTGTGAAAGGGGTATAAGAACTTTTGAGAGATCTACTAGATTTACATTAGATATTGGTGGAATGATTGTTGCTAAGCAATCAACACATTTACCAGTCTGCGCAGATCCAAGTCATCCTGCAGGAAAAAGGGAGTTGGTTCATTCATTAGCATTAGCAGCTGTTGCAGCGGGTGCTGATATGTTATTAATAGAAGTTCATCCAAATCCTGAAAAGGCATTAAGCGACTCAGAACAACAATTAACTCCGGACTCATTTGAATTATTAATGAATAGAATTAAGGGAATAGCTGAGGTGTTGGGAAGGTCATTATGATGGAGATAGAAGAGGACATATGTTGCTCTAAGACAAAATTTATTGTAGGTAAAGGAGTTCTAAATGAATTAACTAAAATAACTGAGAAGAAAGTAATTATATTTTCAAATAAAATAGATAAATCAATTTTAAATGAAATTGTAGACGATAAAACTTATATGATAGAAGTAAATGACGGGGAAAGTTTCAAAAATTTAAATTCAGTAATATATTTAATAAAGAAATTTTTGGAAATAGGTATTGATAGAGGAGATTACGTAGTAGGAGTTGGTGGTGGTTCACTATTAGATACGGTAAGTTTTGCATCATCAATATATCTTAGGGGTGTAAATCTAGTAAATGTACCAACGACATTATTAGGAATGGTAGATGCTGCTATTGGCGGTAAGAATGGAGTAAATTTCGAGAATTATAAGAATATTATAGGAACCTTTTATCAGCCTAGACTAATAATCTCAGATTTAAGATTTTTAGATTCGTTACCTATTGAGGAATTAAAGAAGGGGTTGGCAGAGGTTATAAAATATGCTTTAGTTTTGGATAAGGAATTATATGATTTTTTATCTTTAAATAAGGAGGAAATATTAAATAAGGAAGAAAGTGCAATTGAAGAAGTAATTTATCGATCTGCATTAAATAAGCTTAAAATTGTAAAGGAAGATGAGAGAGAAGAGAAGGGGGTAAGAATAGTACTTAATTTCGGGCATACAATAGGTCATGCTATTGAGGCTGGATCAAACTTTTCTGTCCCACATGGTTATGCCATATCCGTTGGGATGCTATGTGAGACAAAGATTGCTGAGGAAATGGGAATCTCGGAAGAAGGTGTTGTAGAGGATGTAGTATGGCTATTAAGTTTATACGATCTTCCTTACTTACCCGAGAAATTAGGTGTAAAAATTAATTTAGAAGTAGCATTAGAGGCAATTAGTAAGGATAAGAAGGTGAGAAATGACTACGTCTTAATGCCATTTCCAGTAAGAATAGGCAGTTGGAAAAGTGCAAAAGTCCCCATTGAAACTATAAAGGGTTTTGCGAAGCAATGCCTATCAGGAGAGGGGGAGTAAAAATTGTTTTAATTAGTCCCACAACAAAAATTTATGCTCTAGTAGGAAAGGGTATAAGTTATTCTCTATCACCTTATATTCATAACTTCTCATTTAATAAATTAAATATTAATGCTGTTTATGTTGTATTTGATTTAAATGAAGATAAATTTAACAAAGCGATAGATGGATTATTAGAGGTTATTGAGGGAGTAAATGTAACAATTCCCTATAAAGAATTAATTATAAGGCATCTTGATGAGGTAGATGAGGTTACAAGGAGAATAGGTGCAGTAAATACGATTTATAATAAGAGGGGTTATAATACTGATTATATTGCAATAAAAAAGTTAGTTCAGAGGAAGCTTAAGAGTCTTAATGGATTCAGGTGTTACATTATGGGTGCAGGTGGTGCAGGTAAAGCTGCTGCTTATGCTTTAGGCGAATTAGGTTGTAAAATTTTGATTAACAATAGGACTAAGGAAAGAGCTTTAGAAGTAATTAAGAATCTTAGTTCATTTGGAATTGAAGCTGAATATGTGAATGACTGTAATTTAAATTATGATGTTTTAGTTAATGCAACACCTTATCCTCAAAACATACGTGAAGAATGTATAAGGGGTTTACTAGTTGTTGATTTAGTTTACAGACCAATAAAGACATACCTTATTTTAAATGCAATGAAAAAGGGGATAGATATAATAGATGGGTTATCTATTCTAATTAATCAAGCAATAGAAGCACAAAAGATATGGTTTGGTAAATCTCTAGATGAGGAACAAATAAGGGAATACATATGCCAGGAAATACTTTCGGAAGAATGTTGAGGATAACAACGTTTGGAGAGAGTCACGGTCCTGCAGTAGGTGTTATTATTGATGGAATTCCAGCAGGACTACCATTATCGAAAGAGGATATAGAGTTTGAATTATCATTTAGAAGGCCTGGAAGATATCTAGTTTCTGGTAGAAGGGAAAAGGATGAAGTCGAGATATTAAGTGGTTTGTTCAATGGTAGGACTACTGGAGCTCCAGTAAGTATAGTTATAAGAAATACAGACGTTATATCTTCACTTTATGAAGAGATAAAATATAAGCCTCGACCAGGTCATGCAGATTTGCCATACATCTTTCGATATGGTTATGAAAATTGGGATTATAGAGGTGGCGGGAGGGCTAGTGCAAGGGAGACAGCTAGTAGAGTGGCTGCAGGAGCTATTGCTAAAAAGCTATTAATGTTAACTAATACGTGGATAGCTGGGCATTTAATTAGTATAGGTCCCGTTAGTTTAGAGGAGAGTGTGAGTTTTGAGGAAATCTTATGTTCAAAATATAGTGCAGTTAGGGCTTCTAAAAAGAATTTAGAAGAAAGGTATGAGCAAATTATAAAGCAAGCTATTGTTGAAGGAGATAGCTGGGGTGGAATTGCAGAAATAGTAGCTAAGAATGTTCCAGCAGGAATTGGTGATCCAGTATTTGATAAGCTAAAGGCTGATTTAGCTAAAGCAATGTTATCAATTCCAGCTGTAGTAGGTTTTGAGTACGGTTTAGGTTTTAGACTTGCTAAAATGAGAGGGAGTGAAGCTTCAGATGAAATAGTAGTGAAGGAGAACGGAAAATTAGGTTGGAGGTATAACTACAGTGGTGGAATTTTAGGTGGAATTTCTACAGGCGAGGATATAGTTGTTAGGATAGCATTTAAACCAACAAGTTCAATAAGAAAGCCCCAGAAAACAGTGGATTTAAGGACACTTCAACCTACTGAAATATCTGTAATTGGTAGACATGATCCGGTAGTTGCAATAAGGGGTGTAAGTGTTGCAGAAGCTATGATGGCATTAGTTCTTGTAGATCATATGATGATTTCAAATAAATTACCTTCAGTAAAACTTTCTGAAGAAGATGTAAATATAATTGAAAATAACTGGGAGAGGTATAAGAAGTCATGTATGCATATTCAGGGATCTCAATAGTAAATGCATTACCTTCATGGTATGGTTCAACTATGGCAATAGATCTAAAGGTTAGAGTGAATATATGGGAAGGGGACTGTAAGAATTCTTCTTCTATTCTGATAGATAAGATACTAGAATTTTTTAAGGAGGAGTATAGGATTGAGAAAATCTGCGTAAATATTAATTCAGAGATTCCACAAAGGAGCGGATTAAAAAGTAGCAGTGCAGTTGCAGTTGCACTTATAGATGCAATATCTAAAAGGTACGGTATTAAGGTTAATGTGCCAAAATTGGCATCGATAATTTCCCTAAAAGCAAACGTCTCCGTGACTGGTGCATATGATGATGCAACAGCCGCATATTATGGAGGAATTTCATTTACATATAATAAAGAATTTAAATTATTAAAAATTATTAATCCTCCTATAGATGATATTAGTATTATAATATTACCTAGGGGAGATAGACCTTCTTCAATTCAACTAAGTAATCTATTTAAATATAAATTATTATTTGAAGAAATATTTAACATTGCGTATTCTGGTGATATTATCAAAGCTGCTAGGCTTAATGGTATTGCAGTAGCCGAGATATTGGGATATGATACTTCAATAATTAAAGAGGCATTAAGTGCTGGGGCATTAGCTGCGGGGATAACTGGCAACGGTCCTTCAATATTTGCAATAGTTAAGGAGGGAGAAGAAGGTAAAATATATGATATTTTTAACCGAGAGGGTAATGTAATTATTACAAGGGCAGTTAAAATTGATAGTGAAAGGTTTTCCGTCAGTAATTAACGGTAAAGTTGAAGCACCACAATCTAAAAGTATAGGAATTCGGTTAATATTCTTTTCATTACTTACGGATATTGAACTGGAGAATTTAGTCTTATCAGAGGATGTAAAATCAGCATTAAATGCAGTAAAAAGTTTGGGAGTTAGTGTAGAATTTGAAGGGAATAAGGTAAAGTTACAGCGTAAAGGAAATGAAGAAATTAAGGAGGTTTACGTAGGTGGTTCTGGTACTACATTAAGATTTTTACTTCCTATAGCTGCGATATTAGGTAAGAGGTTAAGTATAGATGGTGATGAAACATTAAGAAGAAGACCGATATCTGCATTCTTAAGAGCTGTTAAGGGGGTTAGTATTTCTTCTGAAAAACTTCCTCTTACTATAGAAGGTAGGTTAGATGTGAATAATATTAGTATAGATGGGAGTGAAAGTAGTCAGTACATTTCTGGATTTATAATAGGCTTTTGTATGATTGGTGAAGGTAGAATAAGCATAATCCCACCAATTTCCTCTAAAAGTTACATTCTTCTAACAATTAATCTCCTTAATTCACTAGGCGCGAAAATTAAGTTTTATGAGAGTGAGAATATTATTGAGATAAGATGCGGTAAGATTAATAAATATGCGGGAAGAGTTCCAGGCGATTATGCTCTCTCCTCATACTATGCTCTCTCCTCACTCTTTACTGGCGGTAAATTAAGAATCTCCAATTTATACGCGCCTTATGATTTCTTTGGAGATCACAGCATTGTAGAAATATATCATAAGATGGGTGCAATAAGCTATTATAAGGAAGGGGAATGGGTGATTGAAAGTAAAAACGAATACTATAATATAAATATTGATGTAGACGATGCACCAGATCTCGCTCCGTCTATTGCACCATTATCTGCTATAGCTTTAGGTGAAAGTAAGATAACTGGAGTTAGGAGATTAAGGATAAAGGAAAGTGATAGGATATTGACTATATCGGAGACCTTAAGAGCTTTTGGGGTTAAAGTCAAAGAGGGTAATAATGAGTTAATAATTATTGGCTCTAAGGAGCTTCATAGTGGTTCTATTATATGCCCTAAAGATCATAGGATAGCCATGATGGCAACACCGTTTATATTAAAGCTTGGTGGTACTATTGGGGAGGCGGAATGTGTTAATAAGAGCAATCCTAATTTTTGGATTGATATTAAGAAAATAGGAGGAAGGATAGAAATAGTGTGATAAAAATGAATAGACCGTTAGTCGTAGCTAGTTTACCGATAAAGTCAATAAATGATTTAGAAAAGTTAGATGAAATAACTGATGCTGATTTTATAGAATTAAGATTAGATTACTTAAAATCATTAAAAGAAGTTGATCTGAATACATTAGAAAAATATAAATCTAAATTGATTATAACTATAAGAGATATAAATGAAGGCGGTATTAATAAAATTGAGGATGTGGAAAAATTATCTTTCTTAAAGTATGCGAATCAAAAAGGGTTTTTGTATGATGTAGAGCTAGAATTTGTTAAAAAATACGATATACCATATAAAAGTAAAATAATATCAGTACATTATTTTCGAGATTTACCTAATTTTAATTTGTTAAAAAATGAAATAGAAAAGTATTCTAAGGACGTCTTATTTTTTAAAATTGCAGTTATAGCTAAACCTGGATATAAAAGTCTTCTTGCCAATTTACTCGAAATTTCGGATAATGTAGTAGTAATTCCTATGAGTGAGAACCCTTTAGAGAGAATAGCATTTGGTATTCTAGGCTCGAGACTTTTATATGGTTTTGTAACTGAACCTACTGCTAAAGGTCAATTAATGTATAGAGAAATTGTAAAGATCATTAATGAGTTATTTAAATATAAATTTTAATCTTATCTTTATCGACATATTCATACTTATAGATTCTTAATGGCCTTTCAGCAGGGCCCTTTCTTACTTTTCCGTCATGGATTGAAAAATGTGAAAAATGACATTGACATATTATTTCCTCTCTAATTAGAACCCCATATTTATATAAATCACATCCTAGATGAGGACATTTAACATCACAAATAATAATTTTATTAGAACCTAAAAAAATAAGTAGTAATTCTTTATTATCTACTATTATTTTCTTTTTCTCACCAATTTTAAGGCCCTTAATTTCTATCTCCATAAACTCTTCTAAATCGATTTGCTTAAAATTTCGTCTAACATTATGTATTTAATCCTATCTAGTGAGGTAATTGTTGCGATATCTTTTACCTTTCCCTTAACTTTTATTGTCCTCATAAATGGATATGATCTAATTATTTCTATATTTTTTGAATTTATTAAATTTAATAAATCTTCAGATATTGTCCCATTGACTACTAAAATTGCTGTGACTTGTATGTTTGGATAAATATCCATAAGTTCTTTCATTCTAAAGTCCAACTTATCTTCAACTATTACCTCTAAGTTTGACATAATTATTAGACCCTATGTTATATATTATTTTAATAAATATAAATATTTTTTACTGTAAGGCGAGGTATAAGTACAAATAATTTTTTCATGAGATTTTAGGTTATCCCAGTTGTATTATCATTTATTTCTTTAATAACTCCAGATTCGATTTCAAATTCATTGTATTTGTATTTTAATTTTATATCTAAATAAAATTAAAAATATGCTATAAGACTATTCCTTCCTTCTCCTTATAAGTCTAAAATCCTGATTTCTTCTTAAAAGCTTATATCGTTATACTTCTAATAGTTACTGTTCTTGAAGTTAAGGGACTGGCAAGCGAGGTTAAAGGATAAAGTAATTAATGCACTAAAAGAAGAGTATATAGTAGCTTTACAATCTCCTACTGGCAGTGGGAAAACTTTATTCTCATTATTAGTAGGTTTAGAACTTAAAGGTAAAGTATTATTTGTAGTAAGGACTCATAACGAGTATTATCCCATATATAGGGAATACATGAGAGTAGCAAGGGATAAGAAATTTGGATTTGTTATGGGTAAACCCATCTCATGCATATTTGCATCTTCTGACGCTAATCCAGAGGATATAAAATGTAGCTCTTGCGAGTATCAAAGTGTACTCAACAATTATGAAATAAAAGATCCACCTCATGAGGAGATATTTAAGTTAAAAGAACAAGGTTATAGAGAGGGTTTTTGTCCATATTACACCTTACTAGAAAATATAAGGGAAAGTGATGTGGTAGTAATATCTTATCCGTATTTCTTTTTACCTAACTTAAGAAGTCTGATAGATGTTAAGCTTGAGGAATACTTAATAGTAATAGACGAAGCACATAATCTAGATTCTATAAATGAATTAGACGAGAGAAGAATAAGTAAGAGGACTATTGAAGGTGCTTTAAGAGAAGTATCATCTGAAGAGGCTAAAAGGATATTGACTAAATTGGAAGAAGAGTTCTCTAAGAGAGTTTATAAGGAAGAAAGGCATATTTTAGTAGATAAGATAACTAATATTACACAAGAAGAGATTGAAATACTTGATGCTGAGTACGAAGAGTTAAAAGAGAAGATGCTAAAGGAGGGAAAGATAAAGAGGTTAAATTTAGGCAGTATAATAAAATTTTTGAAGTCTTTAAATGAAGAGGGAAGGAGTTTGTTCTCTTATTCTGAAGGTCTAGTATCTAAAGTTATAGATTCAAGTAAATATTTAGAAATCTTAAATGATGAAAAACTTTCAATCCTACTTATGTCTGGTACATTGCCGCCAAAAGAGTATCTTGAAAATATAATTGGTATAAAAAGGAAAATTTTCTATATTGATGTAGAGAAGGAGACTAGATCTAAGGTTTCAGGTAATTATGAATGTATAATAGCTACCGATGTTACGACGGCCTATAGTTTAAGGAATGAGAGAATGTGGAAAAATTATGCCTCATATATTCTGAAAATATATTACAATTCAAAGAAAAATATACTAGTTGTTTTCCCCAGTTATGAAATAATGAATAAAATACTTTCTCTTATTACAAATATTCCCAAATATATTGAATCTGAAAATTCAACAATAGAGGAGGCCCAAAAAATTATTTCAAATAGCCATGATAAGATGATAATAGGGATTGTCAGTAGAGGGAAACTTTCTGAAGGAGTAGAATTTCGAATTAATAACGAGAATTTAATTAGTGATGTGGTTATAGTTGGTATTCCTTATCCACCTCCTGATGATTATATGAAGGTTAAGAGTGAGTTAATAAGTAAGAGATTAGGGTATGAGGTTAATGAGTCTCTATATAGGATACCAGCCATGATAAGTGTTAAGCAAGCTATTGGAAGGGCTATAAGGGATATAAATGATAGGGTTACTGTATGGTTGTTAGATAAGAGATTTGAAGGGATCTGGTGGAAGCAAAAGTTAAAGTGTTTTAATTCTAAAAAGATTAGGTTATAATGAAAAAGGTAGAGATATTCATTCATAGGAATTGTGTAGATTGTAATATATTACTGGACTGGTTAGAACAAAAAAATTTGCTAGGGAAAGTTCAAGTGATAGACACAGAGTTATACCCTTTTTTAGCATTAGAAAGGGGCGTATTATCAACACCATCAATATTTGTGGATGGGAAATTATATTTTGCAGGAGTAGTAGATTATGATGAATTAGAAAGGATATTAGAATTTGATACCGTTCCAGTTAAGAGTAATTTGGATAAAGAGAAACTAGTCGAAAAACTAATGGAGGGTATAACTAATTCTTTTGCTGTTACTGCATGGATTTATGTCAATAGAGATTTTGATGCACTTTTTGCTCAGAAGGAATTCATAATGGCCATAACTGGTCTAGTAAACTCTAGCAATAGTGAAGAGTTATATAATTATTTAAGGACAATTATGCTTAAAGAAGGAGAGAAGTATCTAGAGAAGTGGAAAGATGTAATGATAAGAAGAATTGCAACTAACTTTGTTAGAGAATTGTACTGGTTATATAATCGTAAGATAGATGCTGAAGAGGTAAAAAGAAAATATCCATTAGAGACTTTTGCGCATTGGTTAATGATTAGGGGTGGTGCAGTAGGCAGAGTCGGGTTAAGAATCCATTCATTATCAAATGTAAACGTGTTATCCAGAATAGCAGAAGTTTATGATTATTTATTTAAGAACTATGATGAGTTATGGTTTAAAGTTATTCAAGAGCAAGACAAAATTAAAGAAAGAGAAAGTAAGAGGATGCTTACATTATAATTTTTAAAATATATTTCAATAGTTTTTACTATGGCAGTTATTGCGCAATTAGACTTAAGAGGAAAAACATGTGAAGAATATATCCTAGAACTTTCAAGATATTTAGTTAATATGAAAGCAGGTGAATCAATAAAGGTAATAGCTGATCAAGATAGGGTAATATGTACTCATCAGTTATTAAGAAATACACCTAGATACTTATTTAAGGCAGACGTTGTAGGGGATCATGCTGAAATAATTATTCGTAGACTAAGATGATGAAGGGCAAATTTCTTCACCTACTGTAGTTAAATTGTATCCTTTAGACTTTAAGTAATCTTTAACTACCCAGTCATATTTCTGTGAAAGTCCAAATTCTTTCACATTTATACAACTCCCTGCCCTTATTAAATTCTCTAGAATATTATCAAGATTTGATAAAGTGGAAATTATATTAACTATACTTTCCTTGTCCCTTCTAACTTCAAGAGTAAAGTTAATAATATCAATTAAAGAGATTAATGAGGACATTACATTACAATGACTACCTTTTAAACCTTCTGAAATAGCTGGCTGTAATAGTTTTAAGTTTTCTTGTAAACTTATCAATTTGTAATTATGTATCAACTCTTCAAGATCAATAACTGCGTTCTTTAGCTCCTCTTCTATATATCTTCTAACTTTTTCTAATAGTTCGTATACGATTTCATATTTCTTTACTGGTACTCTTTCAGTATTGTATTGTATTAAGAGGTATGAAATTTCTTTAGATAAACTCGGATTAGTCTTAATTAGTGTTTGAATAATAAATTCGGCTTTATTCATACAATTTTCAATTTCGGATTTTGAAAAAAGTTGCTTTAAATATTCTATATAATCCTTTAATTCAGAAATCCTATTAATTGTGGGTTTTCTAATTTCTGTTCCAATTAACATCTCCATTTTTTTGGCAAACTTCTCTATCTCTGATATTGTCCTTACAAAGATAGTATTTATAACTTGTATATTATTTGAAAATATTTTAAAAGTTAATGGGTCTTCAATTTTAATTTCTTCTGAGAGCGGTTCAAATTGTGATGAAAATCCCAAGTTCTGTAGTTCAAGAAATATTTTCTTATATTGATTATTTAAATCAAAGATAAAGTTATTTATTACTGAATTTATTTCAGTCTTTATTGAATTTATTTCAAATTCTATATCTTTAAGCTCTTCTAGTTTATTTGAGGTTGCATTCTGTTTTAAGAGCTCTAAAAGTTTATTTTGATATTCTTTTAAATTAAAATCCGAAATTAATTTTAATTCTCTTTCTAATAACATCATATTTTCCATTAACATGTTTATTATTCTCTCATTATGGATTTTTTGTTCATTTATACTCCTCTTCTTAGCATTAAGATCGCTTATTAAGTCTGTGGTTATTAATATTATATTAATTACTAAAGGTGGTATAATAAATAGATAATTTTGATTTATTAAGTAGACAGTTATGATAATGGGCACTATACCAATAATACTATAGTATCCCTTAATCGAGAAGAGATAACTGGACAGGAATATTAATACTATCCCAATAATATTTCGAATTGGCGGAATACTAGGTAAGTAAGATAATATAAATATTGGTAAAAACGGCAATGAGGCGAAAATTCCTAATTTATAATCTGTCTTTAATCCTAACCCGCTATATAGTAAGTAGCTAAAACCTAATTGTGAGGCTACTAGTGAATAAGTAGTTATAACATGTCTAAGACCATTATACTTTATTAAACCATAAAACATTGTTATTATCCAAAATATTAAATACGATAAAAATATTATAAAATTATATATTGTTATATTCTTTATAAATTCTTGAAGGATGTTAAGGAAAGTATACGTTACAATTAGCAGTGGGCTAACTATAAACGGGAAAAAGAATGCTGAAATAGCTGAAATTATTTGTAAAATTATTATATAATTAGATAATTGTGGTATAAAGTTATTTATAAATGCTATAACAAACCATGAAAGGATAGCAATTATTATTCTTTGTATAATATCAAGTGTATTGAAACCTAATAAGAATTTCATTTTCATATAGAATAATCTAGTTTAATAGATAAAAAGTTTCCATTATGTTCTTCACCTTGAAACAATAATCTTTTTGATATAATTATTATTAAATTATAAATTTTTAATAAAACATCAAATATCATCATAGCGATTAATAAATAGGATTTTTAATTTGGATTTTTTATATCAATGCATATGAGTCTACAAGTTCAGTTCAAGAGGTATGAATTACCGCCCCTTCCATATAAGTTAGATGCATTAGAGCCTTATATAAGTAGAGAAATAATGGACGTACATTATAATGGCCACCACAGAGGATATGTTAATGCATCCAATTCATTATTAGAACGTTTAGAAAAGGTAATAAAAGGTGATTTAGCACAAGGTAATTATGATATTCAAGGTATACTAAGAGGTCTAACTTTTAACATAAATGGTCATAAACTTCATGCCATATACTGGGAAAATATGGCTCCTCCAGGTAAAGGTGGAGGAAAGCCAGGTGGTGCATTAGCAGACTTAATAAACAAACATTATGGAAGTTTTGAAAGATTTAAGCAGATTTTCACAGAAGCTGCTACTTCCCTGCCAGGAAGTGGATGGACTGCACTACTATATGATCCTGAGAATAACGGTTTAGAAATCATGACGATTGAAAACCATTTCCTAAATCATATTGCTGAGCTTCCAATTATATTGATAGTTGATGAATTTGAGCATGCATATTATCTACAATATAAGAATAAGAGGGGAGACTATCTTAATGCGTGGTGGAATGTAGTTAATTGGGAGTATGCAGAAAAGAAGTTACAGAAATATTTAAGTAAATAATTTTTTATTTATTGTATGGTTTCTGCAATAGTATTAGCTGGTGGATATGCTACTCGCCTTCGACCATTAAGTTTAACTAAGCCAAAGGCATTATTACCGATTTTAGGCAAGCCTGTGCTTGATTATGTGATAGAAAGTCTATTAGATTTAGATGCAGAGGTTGATCGAATTTATCTTGCATTAAGGGTTATGGCTGACAGGATAATAGAGAGATATAGGAATGTAAGTAGTAAGATCCAGTTTGTAGTAGAAGATACACCTTTAGGTGACGCTGGACCTTTGCGATTTATAAGTGAAAGATATCCTTTGAGTGATGATGTTCTGGTAGTATATGGAGATATATATTCTGAGGTTAATTTTAATGATTTAATAAAATTTTATTTTAGTAAAAATGCTCACACCCTTATAGTTTCAACTACCGTAAAGGATGTAAGAAGATATGGTGTAATTTATCAGAAAGATGGAAAATTAATAAAATTAATAGAAAAACCAGAGAGTGCAGAAAGTAATCTAATAAATGCAGGAATTTATATATTTAAAAAGGAATTATTTAAATATATAAAATTCCCGTCTTCAATAAGTAAAGACTTTCTTCCTACCCTCCTTAGAGAGAATTATGAAATTATAGTTTACGAGTATAAGGGTATTTGGGCGGACATCGGTCTTCCATCAGATTATATGTTAATTAACCAAATTCTTCTTGAGTTAAAATACCCAAAGGGGTTTATTCATCCTAGTGCTAATGTTTCTGAAAGTGTAAGTCTAGAAGAACCATATTATATAGCGAGTAATGCAAAAGTTTCTGAGGATACAAGAATAAGAAAATCAATAATAGGCTCCAACTCAAAAGTAAATAAAGGTGTAAATATTACGAATAGTGTAATTATGGATAATGTTGAAATATCTAATTACTCATATATTAATGGCTCAATTATAGCAGACAAATGTAAGATAGGAAGATGGAATCATATTCTAGAAGGAAGTATCTTGGGTGAGGAAGTTTATACGGGAGACGGTGTAGTTATAGCCGAAAACGTTATGATTTTACCCTATAAAGAAGTTCATTCTTCAATTATAGAAAGAGGTAAGATAGTATTATGATTTTAAATGAAATAATTGAGGAGCTTTCCTTCATACTTAAGCAAAGGCGTGTAGTAAACATGTGTGTTGGTATTGCATATACTGCAGTAATGTTAGATGATGGATCTTTAGGAGTATCCCATACAATTCCAGAAGGATCTTCAAAATATTGTGGTGAAATAATTTCTACAAATCCTTATGAGGTGGTTAAAGACATTGAGACACCGTTATCAAGGAGTATCGCTTTGGCAATACTTAATGCAATAAAGTTATCTGAAAGATTCGAAAGAGGCGATATTCTTACTCAATATTCAGGGAATAAGTTATGCGTATTTGGATTCTCCCCAAATGTTAATGTCCAAAATTTCTCTTCAATAATAATTTATGATTTTTATAATCCACAGTATCTTCAAAGGGGAAAAATCCAAGTTAAACCTTTTAATTCATTTACTTCTGAGCGTTGTGATGTAGCTGCAATTTTTGGTTCTGCACTAATTAACTCTACAATTGACTACATAGTAAATAATACTTCGACGGATCATTTATTACTCGTTGGAATATCAAGTGTGTATGCGCCGAAAACTCTAAAATCTCATGGATTTGAGGCAGTAGAAAGGCTTGAATTTATAGATAAGTATAAAGTATTTAGGGCAATATGTGAGGGAGCTACTGCAAGGGACATTAATAAGTACGTCGTTAGAACTTTTAAAAGATTAGAGTAGTTCTATAGTAATTTCGTCTATTGACTTATAGCAATTATTATTGTAATAGAATTCCTCATCTTTACATGGATTTTCCAAGTATTCAATTCGTGGATCGGTTATCTTCATATTTTTGGTTAATATTGAATGTTTTAATTTAAGGTATGCAATAATTACTCGAGTTAAAACTCTTGTATTTTTAGAACCGCCATATGCACATCTAATAGCCTTTTCAGAGTATTCTCTAGCTTTTTCATCTTTTGTAAGTAAATAGTACCTCGAGAAGAATATTCCAGCTTCTGCATTTGCTAAAGGTTCTAAGAACTCGATATTACTTAATGGGTCTCTTTTAGGTACGTCGAGAAATCCTTTTTCATGTACATTATTTTTTATTATATATTCATATATTTTTTTAGCATATTCTAAATATTCTTTCTCACCGTATAATTCATATGCCTTTAAAAGAGCATTACCAGCAATACTCTCATCTATTAAAAGTCCGCTAACTTCCTTCCTCTTACTCCTATACACACTACCGTCTTCATTAATATATTCAAGAAGTACCTTGGGATCTTCAATCCCATTTTCAACGAGAACTCCTGCAGTATAAGAATTATTTATTTCTATTTTTTCTTTATATAAGATAGATTTTGTAATAACATCATAATTAGTAATAAATTTCTGAATATTTGAGAATTCAGTATAATTTCTTTTATAGAATTCTATTACTTCTAGTGCCCTATGGTCTACCACTTCACCATTAATAATTCTAAGAACTACTTCATGGACGATAAACGGGTCAAATTCTTGCGGCTCTGGTACGAAGTGTGGTACGTTAGAAGCTATAAGTTTTTTATTTTCTAAATTTTCATAAATATTTTTTAATGCATTTTCAATAAAATCACTGTTATTAGATTCTATTATACCTAAAATTCTAAGATCTCCATTCATTACTACTACTGATGGTATTACTCCTCTAGTTAGTCTAATGAAGTAATGTAAATATTCTTCACTGTCTATCCTTAACCAGTAATATTTAGAAGAAATATACTTACTTGTTATCTCGTTATAGAGTTTATCGCATATACTACAATTTCTAGATGTAAAGAAGATACTTATTGGTTTATTGTAGAATTTCGAATCCGAAAGCAGTTTTTCTGTAAGCATTTTTATGACACCGTAATCTTTTTTTCTACAATATTTATCTTTATTGTTATGAGCTCGAGTAGAGCTGCTACAAGATGGAGTTGTGCGATTTGTAAAAACACAATATATTGGGATGAACTCTTTACGTATACAATAAATAAAGAAGTTGTGCACTTTAACTGCTTTAAAAATAAGGCGTTAGCTTCTGATAAGGTTAAAGACAAACAGACATTAGAGGCGGTAATAGATATGCTTGAGGAGGAATTAAAAATGATTGTAAAGTATAAGCAGAAGTTAAGTCAAGTTAAGGATGAAGAAGTTAAGAAGACACTAGATCAGGCTGAAAAAGATGCAGAAAAGAATTCAGCAATCTTAACGCGATTAGTGGAGAAACTAGCAGGTTTTTAAGAGTAATAATTAGTGTATTAGTATTAGAGTAATATTTAGTAAAAAGTGTTTTTTTGTTTTTGCACAAAGAGTTAAATAAATGATTAGTGTTAGACTAGTATCTTTTACTAAAGATGGTGAAAGAGTTGTAGCTATAGCTGCGAAAATGAGTAGGTCAAGGAAGGGTTGGGAATATCATGAAAAGGACATGAGTGAGCAGGAGATAGAGGTTTGGATTAGGGATGCTATACTTCACGGTTATTGGAGTGTGTTAGAGCATTCCGTGTATACTTTCTCGATAGAGGGTCTGAGTAGAGTAGCTTCACACCAATTAGTTAGACATAGGATAGCATCTTATACTCAAATGAGTCATAGGTTTGCCAAGCCCATAGATGAATATTATAAACCAATAATCCCACCATCTGCAGGAAAGAGGGCTAAGGAGATTGTAGAAGAAGCTTATAGGGACGCTTATGAAAAATATTATAAGCTTTTAGAAAGCGGTGTGCCGGAGGAGGATGCTAGATATGTCTTACCTAATGGCGTTAACACGAATATAGTAGTTACAATGAATGCTAGAGAATTATACAACTTCTTTGCATTAAGGTTATGCTCAAGGGCACAATGGGAGATAAGGTTAGTTGCATGGAAGATGCTAGAGGAAGTTAAGAAAGTTCATCCTAGGCTATTTAGGTATGCTGGGCCTAATTGCATAGTTCATGAAAACTTCATAAGGGAAGATCCAATAACTTTAGATGAAATAGATAAGAAGGAGTGGATTTCACAAAGATGTATCGAAGGCGTTTCCAAGGAGGGAATAGTTAAATGTATAAATAATTCTAGACAAGTATTAAAAATACTTGATATGTAAAAACACAATTTTACAAGTTTATTTTAAACGTTAAATAGTATTGATGAAAGGTTATTTAAGTCGTCAAGAAGAAGTATTCTAGATGAGTATTATAAATGCATTATTAGCATTTGGATTACCTATTTTAATATTTCTAGGGTTAGGGTATGCCCTATATAAATTCCTGCAGTTAGTTACACCTTCAAGGTATAATCCAGTTAAAGTTAGTAGGTTTGAAGCTGGTAACATTCCAACCGGAGAAGGCAGACTATGGTTTCCGTTACAATATTATGGTTATGTATTAGTTTATATGAGTTTAGAACCAATAATAGTAATTTTACTTATAGCTGCGCAAGCTCCTTATTATGCGAGTAATGTACTATTTAGAAATCTAGCATTAATAATAGGTAGCTTTCTATTATTCCTTTATCCAGTAATCTATTTTGGAATAAGGGAATCAGATAAGATAGAACTTTGGGAGTTGAGGAGGTAATGAGTCTAGTCCAACAAAAAATTGCAGATAAGGTCGCTGAATTGATTAAATCTAAACTTCCTAATTTGAAAATTAAGGTAGATTCAGAGAATAGACTAAGCATAGAAGTTGATAAAGGGGAAATCTTAAGCGTGGCAAAGGTCTTAAAAGAGATAGGATTTGATCACGTTAAGTCAGTTACTGGAACTGATTATCCAGATCAAGAAAGGATAGAGGTAGTCTATCATATATCCTCTTATTCAAACATAGAGCTAGCAAAAGTAATCTTAGCCTTAAGAACTTATGTAACTTATAAAGATCCTACAATTACCTCTTTATACTCTGTGTGGGAAAGTGCATGGACTGGAGAAAGAGAAACATATGAGATGTTAGGCGTCATATTTCAAGGACATCCTAATTTAAGTAGATTATTTTTACCAGAAGATTTTGAAGGTGTATATCCTTTGAGAAAGAGTTATAAAATAAAGTTGGAGGGGTTGTTTGTTGACAGAGAATCTGAATGAAGCTCTAGAAAGATTAGGTATGCAAGTTGAGTTTATTCCAGTAACTGGGGAATTAAACGTAGGTCCTCAACATCCCGGATCTGGCCATATGAGGATATTTGTAAAATTAAATGGAGATATTATAGAGGATGTAGAGTTAGATGTTGGGTATGTACATAGAGCTGTTGAGAAATTAGGCGAGAATAGGAATTATATTCATCTAATTCCACTTGTCGAAAGGCCAGCTATCTTAGATTCAATACATATGAATTTGGGATATATACTCGCCGTAGAAAAGATACTCGGAGTTGATGTTCCTCCTAGAGCTCAGTATCTCAGGAGCTTTGCTGCAGAAATAAATAGAATAGCAAGCCACTTATATGGAATCGGAATTTTAGCAATATTTTTAGGTCATTCTACAGGATTTATGTGGGGATTTGGTGATAGAGAGGTTTGGGTAGAGATACTACAAGCTCTTACTGGTGCTAGAGTTACAAATTCTTACATAATACCAGGCGGAGTAAGGAGAGATCTGACTCCAACAATAAGGGATATGACATTAAAGGCAATAAGCTATATGGAGAGAAAAATGAAGGATTGGAGAAAGATATTTTTAGAGAATCCGAATATAAGAGCTAGGTTAGAGAATGTGGGAGTTATGAGTAAGGAGGACGCAATTAAATGGGGCGCTGTAGGGCCTAATTTAAGAGCTTCTGGAGTTTATTATGATGTAAGAAAGATTGAACCCTATGCTGCTTATGATAAATTAGACTTTGAAGTTCCGGTATATAAGGAAGGAGATGGTTATGCTAGAACACTAGTAAGGTTTGAAGAAATTGAACAAAGCATGAGGATGTTAAGGCAAATAATTAAAGAGATTCCAGAAGGGCAGATTGTTAGTGATAGATTTTTTAAACAAATACCTCCTACTAGGTTAAAGAAATGGTGGGAAGGTCAGAGAAGAATTGTATTCCCTGGCTATTATGCCTCATTTAGACCACCTAAAGGAGAAGCGATCTCGAGAATAGAAGCATCAAGAGGTGAGCTAGTGTATTATGTAGTTAGTGATGGTTCTGCTAAGCCGTATAGAGTTAGGATGATAACCCCATCTTATAGGCTAATCTACGTATTTAAGCAATTAGCAAAAGGTTCTAGATACGCAGATTTAGTAGCTATATATGGTAGTTTAGACTACTTTCCACCTGAGGCTGATAGGTAATGGATATCCTTTATTACATATTCTATCCTAGTTTCTTTATTCCAGTAATTTTCCCTGGGGCTATTTTTTCATTAATAGCTTTAATTATCTTTGTATGGTTTGAAAGAAAAGCTGCTGCTAGGGTTCAAATGAGAATTGGGCCATACTACGCTTCTCCGAGGATAGGCGGGTTATTACAACTTGTTGCTGAAGCTATAAGATTTGTATTTTCTGAAGTTATTATTCCAAGGGGAGTTAATCCTACTTTATTCGCCCTAGGCCCACTAATAGTTTTGGTTTTTTCGTTCCTACCAATGATGGTTATTCCAATCTCTACTATTCCTAAAGAAGGTTCAATATTATCACCATATTTTAACTCCTTCTTTGATCCTCGAATAGGTATGGGTGTCTTTTCTGCCTTCTTTACCGAGTATAATCTTCTTTTGTTTTTAGCTCTGGCTTCAGCATATCCAATTTTCATAATACTTCTGGCATGGGTTACTAATAATAGATTTGCAATTGTAGGTGCTGTAAGGGAACTTTACCTTACAATAACTTATGATGTCATTATCTTGCTTAGTGTAATTGCAATAATTTTCGAGTATCATACATTAGACATTGCAGAAATAGTCAATTATGGACTTCCTGGTATAATAGCTAACCCATTGGCAGCAATATCATTTTTTATTGCCTCATTAATTTCAACTGGTAGGTTTCCATTTGAAATAGTTGAAGCTGAGAGTGAATTAGTAGTAGGTCCCTCTACTGAATATAGCGGAGTTCTTTTCCTCTTCTCAATTGCTGGACCTTATGTCATGTCTTTAACTGAAGCCATAGTATTTGTTGAACTATTTTTAGGTGGATGGCTTCCGTTTACGGGGCTCTTAGGGGCTTTATGGACGGTGTTTAAGGCAGTTTTAGTAGTCTTCTTTATGGTCTTTTTAAGAAGTGTTTATGGTAGATATAGGATAGATCAAGCTTTAAGAGGTAGTTGGAAATATTTATTCCCAGTTGCATTATCCTCGATTATTTTAGGTTTAATAGGTGGTGGATTATGGTTGAAATAAAGGAGAAGGAATACAAGAAGGAGAAAAATCCGTTTAAGCTTTTTGCTGACCACTTAGAGGCAATTGCTACTGGTATAAAGTATATGATAAAGCCGCAAAGGATCACCTTAATGTACCCAGAGTTTTCGTTGGAATTGCCTACTGGTTATAGGGGCATGATAAGGTTATATAAAGACGTTTGTATTGGTTGTACCCTATGTGCTATGATATGTCCAGCTGATGCTATGAAAATGGTGACTGAAGGCGGTAAGAAGTTTCCACAGATTAATTATGGGAGATGTGTATTTTGTGGATTCTGTGTAGACGTATGTCCCGTTGATGCTTTGAAGGAAACTAAGGCTCATGATATTGTATTCTCGAAGAAAGAGGAGCTAATATTTAATCCAGATAGATTCGATAAGGATTTCTCGCAGCCGCCCTTAGTAGAAAAGCCCGTAAGGAAGGTTAAGGCTATTATTGATGAAGAGAAGGGGATAAAGTATGTCCCTTCAGATTGAAGATATACTATTTTTTATATTTGCTGCATTTTCTGTCGCATCCTCAATTTATATAGTAACTTCTAGAAACGTCTTTTACTCTGCAGTTAGCCTTGCGTTTTTAGGAATTTCCATAGCAGTATTGATAGCACTATTATCACCAACTTTTGCTATTTATAGTGTAATACACTTACTTCTTTATGTAGGTGCTACGGTAGTTTTCCTTGTGTTATCCCTCGTAATGTTTAGGGGAATACTAATAAAGGAAGCTAAGGTAAAATGGGCTCCATTTGTTGCTGTAGTGGTTACTGCTCTAATACTTGTAACAGTGCTTACAAATCTTCCATCGGAAAGTTCTATTTCTGCACCGTTAGCTATAAACTTAACATCACTTTCAACTGATCTTCTAGCAAAATATTGGTTTCCTATAATAGTAATTATAATAGCACTTATAACCACCATTATAGAGGCTATTTCTATAGCGAGGCGGGATTAATGGAACTTGGGCAATTAGGAATTTCACTATCAATACTCCTTATAGGGATTGGTATATATGGGCTTTTAAATAGTAGGAATATAATTAGAATTCTCTTATCGTCTGAGATAATACTAAATGCCTCAATACTCTTTTTATTTTCTGCTTCGCTGTTAATACGCTTAACTTATGATCCAATAATTTTCTCGATATTTGCAATAAGTGCAGCACTAACTGAAGTTGTAGTTGCAGTTGCCGTAATTATCCTCTACTTTAGAAATAGAGGAAATTTAGAGGTGAAATAATATGTTACCCCTAATAGTTTTCATCTTATCATTCCTAGTTGCCGCTTTAATATTCCTCTCAAATAATAAGAATATAAACTCCATTTTGTCTGCTTTAAGTATATTAATAAATATATTTTTTATTTTAAATCAGGGTCTATTCTTTACTTTTCCAGTTTCAAGTGGAATAGGTAGTTTCGGATTTGTAGTGAATTATCTTAATTTTCCATTTATTATTACGATATTAATAATCACTTCCCTAACTGTGATATATTCCTTAAGATATATGGAAGTAAGATTTCATGAATTAGGAGGCGGTAGTTGGAGGATATATTATGGATTATATACGTTATTTTCTATATCTATGCTTTATACAGTTCTTTCGACTAATCTACTTGAGGCTTATATCTTTATAGAAATAGCCTTAGTAACTTCCTTTGGGCTTATCTTACTATACGGTTATGGGGACAGAAGAAGGATTAGCCTTCTATATTTTATCTGGACCCATGTCGGTACTATACTGACTTTATCATCAATCCTTATTTTAGGAATTCAGACTGGCAGGATGGATATTTATCAAGATTCATTTACGATACTTAACTACAGTAATGTATCTTATGCTCCTCTAATATTTATTCTTGGAATTATTGGAATGTTTGTTAAGGCTGCACTTGCAGGTTTTAATATATGGCTACCCTATGCACATGGTGAAGCACCAACTCCGATCTCAGTCCTATTGAGTCCTAATATGGTTGGCTTAGGTGTTTTTGTCGTAATACTCTACTTCTACTTATTCCCTAATCTTTCGTACTTGTCTCCAATATTCATCATCTGGGCATTAATAACCATGATTTATGGAGGTATTAATGCGATAGCACAGAAGGACTTTAAGAGATACTTAGCGTATTCGAGTGTTTCACAAATGGGTTATATGGCATTAGGTGCATCAATTTCTTACTACATTGGATTGAGCAATAATATTACAGAGTTACCTTTAGGAATTCTTGCTTCAGTACTAATATATGCTTCGCATGGATTTGGAAAGGCAATTCTCTTTATGAGTGCAGGTGCAACTATTACTGAACTTAATAATAGAAACATCGAAAAGCTAGGTGGATTATATCTAAACTCTCCTATCCATACCACGTTATCGTTCATAGGGATCTTAAATCTCTTAGGACTCCCCCCTACTATTGGACTAGTTAGTGAGGTTTTATTATTACTATCCGCTGGTGCTTTAGCTGTAATTAATTTCCCCTTATTTATTATAGTCTTTATCTTGTTGTTAATTTCAATTGGAGTATCTGCAGGCTATGCAACTTACCTATTTAAGAAAGTATATGCTGGTGTAAATAACTTAAATATAATAAATGACAAGATTCTAGAATATACTCTACCAATGCTATTAATTTCGTCATTTAGTATACTTTTCTTTTTCTTTCCTAACTTCCTAACATACTCTACGAATATATTAGGAGTAGAGCCATTTAATACTTATAATCCTTTACCCGCAGTAATTTCACTAATTCCGTTACTGGGTTCATTATTATCGTTATTAATTCCAAGACAACATCAAGATTTAAGAGGAGGATTATCGACCCTACTAATTGGAGTTTCAGCACTTCTCGCTGGAGTAAATCTTGGGTATACTCTACTTAACTATAATGGCGAATTTTATTTGCCACAGTCCTCATTTAACCTCTTCTCCTATTTCACGTTTTCATCCTCATTACTTCAGGCAATTCTTGGACTTTTCGTAAGCTCACTATCCTTTTTCATTGCACTTTACAGCATAGGTTACATGAAGGAAGACAGAGTGCTGAGGAGATATTGGGGTTTATTTAATCTTTTCGTATCCTCTATGCTAATGGTTGTATATTCTGATAATATTCTCTTATTTATGGCAGGGTGGGAAGGGACTGGACTAGCATCTTATGCTTTAATAAGTTATTGGCTTGATGATAATGAAAAGAATGTAGTAGGAGATTTTGGAAGGAGGATATTCGGCATAGAATACGTTTCAAAGCCTACAATAAGCGGTATAAGGGCCCTAGTATTTACGAGAATTGGAGATGTTGGATTGCTAATAGGTTTAGGATTTTTATTATATTTAATATCAAAATCATCTTATATCTTACCTAACTCCTTTGATATATATAATTCACTATTTGTAGCAGTAGGTTCGGGATATAGTTTCAATTACTTCTGGCTGATCCTAATACTAATGGCATTAGGAGGACTAGCTAAAAGTGCTCAATTTCCCTTCACTCAATGGTTACTAACTGCAATGACTGGTCCCACTCCTGTTAGCGCGTTAATTCATGCAGCGACAATGGTGAATCTAGGTGCAATATTTACATTTATTTTCTATCCGTTCTTAAACGTAGCAGACTCGCAAACATTTTTATTCTTACTCTTCATGGTGATAATTTCTGGATTTACTGCAATCTACACTAGCCTTAATGCTTTAGGCTCTAATGAGCAGAAGGTTATTTTAGCTTATTCTACTGCGGATCAGATAAGCTTAATGATATTTTCATCGTCATTAGGAGGTTTTTTGGCTTACGCGTTAAATAATAAGGAATTATTATATCTAGGAATAGCTTTTGGACTAATACAGATGATTTCGCATGGTATATATAAGGCTACTTTATTCATGAATACCGGCTCAGTTATACATTTGACTGAGAGTAGATATGTGGGTCATAATATCTTTAGGAAGTTCCCCTTAGTTTCAATTTTGCAATTAATTGCAGTATTAAACCTAGCTAATATACCATTCACAATAGGCTTTTTTGCTCATAATTTGATAGGGGAGTTATCGACCAATATTAGTCTACTCTACTGGATTTATATAATAGTAGAGTTCCTAGGGTCTTTGTATATTTTTAGGTATTTTATAAAGACCTTTGCATGGAAGTATGGTGAAGAGCCTCATGAAACTACTTTACATCCAGCTATGGTTATTTCTCCCTTTTTCTTAGTTATAGCGTCTATTGTATTAGGAATCTATACAATACCATTATTGGAAACTATTAAGCTTATAACGAGTTCTGAAATCGAGTTAGGGTATGGGGTTTTAGAGCTAGTAGCTTCAATGCTAGGTATATTGGTTGCAATTTTGATTTATGGTAGAGGTATAGAAATTGGAAGCAGAGTAAGGAATCTATCAGAAATTTTGTATTACGGCTGGTATTTCAATCCTATATTCGATAAATTAGGTGAATTATCATATAAGGCATTTAATATAATATTTAATAAATTTGAAACCAATGTAATAGATATTACTCTTAACGTTAAATTACCTAGCAAGATAATTAATTTAGGGTCAAGAATGGTTAGTATATTTCAAACTGGAATATTGAGAGAATATATTGGAATGTATATAGTAGGCCTAGCCTTACTTTTAATAATTTTAATTATCATGGGTGTATTATAATGAACCTAACAGAGGTCCTTGCAATAGGTATTCCTACTATATCTTTAACAATATCTTCAATACTCATACTCTATACTAATTTCAAGATAGCTATTATAACATCTCTAGTAACTTGCATAATCTCCGTTATCTCGTTGTCAATTTCATGGGGCTTAGGTCTAACAGATGTTTTATTATTTGATAATATAATTATAATTGATAAATTAGGATATTTTTTAAGTATAACTTCAATAATTAGCTCAATAATTGTTGTTGTTGGCTCCTATGATCACATAAGGCTTTGGAGAACTGCCAATTCTTTAATATCACTAATACTATTAACCTTATTAGGAATAATTTTCCTATCATTTTCCAATAACATAGTATTAATAATAATATCTTGGGCTATTAGCTCTGCAGCAACTTATGCAATTTCTGTATTGAGAAAAGATCTATTATCGGGAGATGCAGGTCTAAAGTACCTTATAATGGGTTTAATATCCAGCTCATTTATGATATTAGGCTTTTCGTTATATATCTTAGCAAGTAGCTCTTTACAACTTTTATCAGTTGCCGGTATATCTTATATAAATATTCTCCCTATAAGCATAGTATTTCTGGGTGTTGCGTTCCTGTTTAAAATGGGTGCATTTCCATTCCAAGGATGGCTACCTGATGTATATATATTAGCAGATAGGGTTGCCGTTTCGTTCATATCAAGTATAGGTAAATTCATAGGAATTGTGCCCTTAATAAGAATCATTTATAATCTCCTAAATTCTTCAACTTACTCTGTATTTAATACAGTTGTCTTAATTTTATTCTCTGTAATCGCAATTCTAAGTCTAATTTATGGCAATGTAATAGCTTTCTCTAGGAGGGAACTATCAGCAATGTTATCCTATAGCAGTATTGCGCAAGTAGGATTTATTTTACTAGGTGTTTCCGTATTACCATCTAATATAGCAGTAGCAGGGATCTTACTGCACTTATTAGCATATTCAATTGCACAAGCAGGACTTTTCTTGCTTACGAGCTACGTGGAGAAAGTCGCTGGAACTTCAAGATTTGAGGGATTAAGAGGATTTTCTAAAGATAGGCTAATTACAGCGTCCAGCATCCTATTACTATTAAGTTTGCTGGGAGTTCCACCGCTTCTAGGTTTTTGGAGTAAATTATTTATCTTTGCTTCTACAATTTCATATCCTTGGTTAACCATAATAGGAGTCCTAATGAGTGCTATATCCGCAGGTTACTATATATTGCCTATAAGGGAGATTTTCAGAGAAGGGGAGGTTGAGATAGTGAGATCGAGTGAAAGAACTGCTGTTATAGTAGCAGGATTTTTAATTTTAGTATTAGGATTAATTGCACCGTTAATATATGGTGTCCTATCATGATCCGAGTTGCATTAGTTGGAGTAGGTAATGTTGCTTCCGCTTTAGTCCAAGGATTACAAAAAGGAGAATTTTATGGAATTCTTGATCTCAAAATAAAGCCTAGTGAAATAAAAATCGTTACAGCTTTTGATATAGATAAAAGAAAGGTAGGAAAGAAGCTTTCCGAGGCAATTTTTTCCGAGCCAAATGTTGTGTCTAAATATGTGAACGTAGAAAGTGATGTTATAGTACTGAGGGGGCCTACCTTAGACGGTAAATCTGGAATTCTCTCTAAAATTATTGAAGAATCGGAAGAAAGACCAGTAGATGTTGCAGAAGTTCTTAGAGAAAATAAAGTAGATGTTGTGGTAAATTTATTACCTACTGGCGCGGATCAAGCAAGTAGATTTTATGCTTTGGAAGCTTTAAAGGCAAATTGTGCATTTATTAACGCTACACCTTCTCCGATAAAGACGTTAGATAAAGAGTTTAGGGAAAAAGGATTACCATTATTTGGAGATGATTTGCTTAGCCAAATAGGTGGTACAATCTTTCATGCGGGATTAATAAACTTCTTAAAATCTAGGGGTGTTAAGGTGTTAAGGAGCTATCAAATTGACATTGCAGGAACGACTGAGGCTTACGTTACTTTAGAGGAGTGGAGAAAGGAAAGGAAAAAGGAGATAAAGTCTTCTTACATTATGGGAGACGATAATATAGAAGTCGTTGCAGGAACTTCAGACTACGTTAAGTTTCTGAAGGATAGAAGAGTTTCATATATATACATAGAAGGGATTTACGGTTTTGGAGTTCCTATATCAATGACAATCTCCTTAAAGACTTTTGATGCTCCTAATGCTGTTTCTCCTCTAATTGATCTTATAAGAATTGCTAAACTTGCTAAGGATAAGGGTATAGGCGGTATTATTTCGGATGTGTGCGGATATTATTTTAAAGACCCACCAATAAAATATAATTTGATTGAAGCTAGAAGAAGGTTAGAAGAGTTTGTGAGGATGATAGAACCCCGGACTGACTAGAAATGATGTAACGTGTGAGGTCTGATTATATTTTTACAACTTCTGCCTCATCAATAAGCTTATTATAATCGATTTCTAAACTTTCCTCGGCTCTTATAACATCCTTAACCTTAGCTCTAGTCGTTGAATTAGCCGAAATTACACAGTATTCTGGAAGTTTTGAAGAGAGTTCGTAAGTTCCTATTATCTTAGAATATTTAATTATCTCGTCTTTATCAAAGCCTATTAAAGGTCTAAATACAGGAAGGGATATTCCATATTCTGTAGCTTCAAGATTCCAAACAGTTTGTGAAGAGACTTGCGATAGAGATTCTCCAGTAGTTATAGAATGTGCACCTAATCTGGAAGCTAGTACTTCAGCAGTCTTATACATTACCCTTTTTAAAACTACGATTCTAATTTTTGGTTCTACACTTGCTAATTTCATTTGAACCTTTATACCATTTACTAAATAAACATACAAACTATTACTACCACTCCATTCCCTTAGTAGCTTAACCTCGTTTAACACTATTTCTTTGTGTATGTTACCGCCTAATAGAAAGTTAAGAATTATAGGAACATTACCTCTCTTCATCATAAACCATGTTGCAACTGGTGAGTCAAATCCTCCAGAAAATAATACTATAGTCCTCCCTGAAGTCCCTACTGGAAGACCCTTTGGTCCCTCATATACCTCTTTGTATAAGTAGGCCTTATTATACCTTACATAAACATAGACTTCAGCTTCAGGGTTTTCAAGATCTACACCAGAAGAGTATTTATACAGTGATGAGCCTATACTTCTTGCTAGATCTAAACTAGTAAAATTATGATTACCTACTCTTTTAACTCTCACAGCAAATTTCTTACCTTTTACCACTTCTTTAAATTCTTCTTCAGCATTTTTTACTATTTCTTCCATATTATTAAATTCAATTTGTTTAACAGGAGAATATGACGCTATTCCAAACACTTTAGAAAGTTTCTTAAAATCACCTTCTATATCTAAGAAAATTAAACCACCTTCTTTATAAACATCCCTAACCTGTACAGTACTCTTTATATTCTTGATTAATACATTCTCCATTCTACTCCTGGTGAAAGGGGATTTTATTCCAATCTCGCCAGATTCTCTGACTATTACTAACATCTTTTATCAAATTTACAAAATACAATAGAGTTCAAAAATTCAAGTTGTATAGGTTTTCATTAGTGGTTATGATAAAACATTTTAAAATTGTACTTAACTTTAAGGGTACAATGGTAAAATATATAAGTTTTTATATATAATAACTGAATGAATTAACTTGCAGCGAAGGATTAAGGTTCTAATTGCTAAGGTCGGTCTTGATGGTCATGATAGAGGTGCTAAGGTTGTAGCTAGGGGTTTAAGAGATTTAGGAATGGAGGTAATATATACTGGACTAAGACAAACTCCAGAACAGATAGTCAGGGCAGCTATTCAGGAAGATGTTGACGTAATAGGGATAAGTATATTAAGTGGAGTTCATCTTGAACTCATACCTAAAATAATAGAACTCGTAAAGAAGAATAATTTAAATGATATTGGTATAGTAGTTGGTGGTGTTATACCGCCAGAGGACATTCCTAAGCTTAAGGAAATAGGTGTTGATGAAGTTTTTCTCCCTGGAAGCTCTATAAAAGAGATAGCAGAAAAAATTACTAATATAGTTAAGAAGAAGAGGGGCATTAATGTATAACGAATTACTCTCAAGGGCATTAAATGGAGATATAATTGCAATAGGAAAAATTTTAACACATATAGAAAATTTAACTGAATATGGCGTTGAATTTTTTAAATATTTGTCTAAAAGGGCTGGGAACTCTCACGTTATAGGAATCACCGGTCTTCCTGGTGCAGGTAAAAGTACTTTAATATCTAGACTTATTGAAGAGTATGTAAAGGAAGGATATAGGGTAGGGGTAGTATTAGTAGAGCCTTCTAGCCCTTTTAGTTCTGGATCTTTCATGGGAAACAGAATAAGGATGCAGGATAAAAGTATTCTGGAGAACGTCTTTATCAGGAGTGTAGCATCTCGAGGAAATTTAGGCGGAATTTCTGCTGAGGCTCTAATGCTTATTGAAGCATTAGACGGTTTAGGTTATGATAAAATAATTATAGAGACTGTAGGTGCGGGTCAAACTGATACCGAGGTTAATGATGTTACTCATACTGTAATAGTAGTCACTGTCCCTGGAACTGGAGATGAGATACAGGTCATGAAGGCTGGAATTATGGAAATAGGTGATATTTATGTCGTAAATAAGGCAGATAAACCTGAGGCTGAAGCTTTATTTAGTTTTATATTAAATTATATAAATTTAGATGAACTAATGGAATATACAAATAGATGGAGACCAAGAGTACTAAAAGTTTCTTCCTTGCGTGGGGATGGTATAAATGAGCTTATTAACATAATAAATGATCATTTCAAGTACATCTCTTCAAATGGTTTATTTAGTAAAAAAATAGAAAATAGGCGAATAAAAATTTTAGAATTATATTTAGATAAAAAATTTAAAAATGAAGTTAAAAAAATATTACAGAACTCTGAAGTAGCCAGAAGATTTGTTAATGGGGAAATAGAAGTAAATAGAGCAATAGCTGAACTGTGGAGAGCACTACTAAGTAGCTCTCATTAGAGCTCTTGTAGCTACTATTATAGGATCCCACACGGTAGTTACTGCAGGTAGGTAGCCCATCTCTACAAAGAATAAGTCTTCAGCATTCATATTACTCATTATTGCAGCTGCTACAGTATTTATTCTACCCAATACTTCTTCGAATCCTATAATCTGGGCCCCAATTATTCTTAATGTACCTTCTTCTGCAATTAACTTAACATAAATATCCTTACCGCCAGGGTAATATCTAGCTCTTGTTTTCGCCTTTATAACCCCTGAAGTTATTACATTAAATCCATGTTTTTTCGCTTCTTGTTCAGTAAGCCCAGTCTTTGCTACTATTAGATCTTTAAACTTAGTTATAGTAGTCCCTAGAACCCCCCTAAATTTGATTTTTCTTCCTGCAATATTACTTCCTGCAACAAATCCCATTTTATTCGCGGAAGGTGCAAACGGAATCCAATCTTGTTTTCCCGTTATCACATTCTTAGCCTCTGCAACGTCCCCTGCAGCATAAACTCCTTTAACACTAGTTTCCATATATTCATCGGTATATATAGCGCCGGTTACTCCTAGCTTTAAATGATCTTTAACTAGATCAGTATTTGGTAATACTCCTATTGCGACTATAGTTCCATCAACCTCATATTTACCCTTATCAGTTACTACAACTCTACCCTCATTTTTGACCTCTTCTAACTTTTCTCCTAATCTGAGGTCTACTTGCTTATTCATATACTCCGTTACTATTTTACCCATATCTTCATCCAACATTCTATTTAATGGGTAATTTAACATTTCTATCAAATATACTTTTTTACCTACCTGAGAAAGTGCTTCTGCCATCTCAACTCCCAAAAATCCAGCCCCAATAATTGCAACTTTATTTAAAGACCATAATCTTTCCCTTAGATCCTTTGCTTCTGCAGGATGATGTATATAAAATACTCTATCGCCCTCAACTCCCCTTATCTTTTTAGGTTTCGCGCCAGTTGAAACTACTAAGTAATCATACTCCACCTTCCCTTTTTCCCTTTTACTATTTTCCTCGTAATATACAACTCTACCACTGAAATCCACTTCAGTAACCGTAGTTTCTATCCTCATATCGATTTTTCTCTCTTTTATGAAATAATCTGGAGTATACGTCATAAATAAATTCTCATCGTTAAAGAGACCTTCTATGTAGTAGGGTATTCCACAAGGTGCATGGCTTACAAATTTAGTCTTTTCAAATACTATTACCCTAAAATCCTGCCTTAGTCTTTTAACTCTGGATGATGCACTCATCCCTGCAGCTCCGCCACCTATAACTACTACTGTCTCGTTCATACTAAATTATAATTATGAAGAGGTATAAAAATACTTTTTTATGAAAATTGAAAATCTAGTTAATATAGAGTTATCTAGAATTATTATTCTTTGGATCCTCTAATGCCTCATTTATAACCCTGCCTCCTACAATCTTTATGTTTTTAGAAAATGCTCCTATTACTATCATAAACAGTGCGATTATTGATGCAATAAGAAATGTAAAGTAGAATGCATAATCTTGAGGTAGCTTATTTACTATATAAATAACTTGGCCGTTATATGTAAATGGGTAAACCAGATAAGTGTAATAGGTAGAAAGAATTGATCCTGCTACCGCTGGACCGAAAGAACCACCAATTAATCTGAATACTGTATTCATTCCAGTCATTATTCCTAACTTTCTTCTATCAATTGAGAACGTTAAGACATTAACAAGTGTTACATTTAGCATTGCCGAGGCTATCATTGACATGAATACTAATATTACTATACTTTCTATACTTGCAGATGCACCATTTAGTGTTACTATTCCTACTAGATAGTTAAAAATACTTAAGAGGATTGATGCTAAAATAAGAATTGGCCTAGTGCCAGTTCTTGTTATCATTCTTGCTGTAGTAAATGCACCTATCATTTGGCCAAAAGAAACTGGTAACATTATTATTCCAGTTTGAAGTATTGTGAGATTAAATCCTATTGGATTTGGTAATTCAAATAAGAATGTAAGTGCTTGAAATGGCATAAATATTGCAAATCCTGCAACAAATGCTGCAAGATTTGCAACAAATACATTTCTATTCTTTAACTCTGATATCGGTAATAATGGATTTGAAATCTTAGATTCATAGTATAGGAAAATAGTAAATAAGACGATACCAGTTATAATTGTTAATACGAAGTTTATAGACGTCCAGCCCCAGTCTGGGGCTTTAGAAACCGCGATTGTTAGTAATGCTAAGGATAATGCTAAAATTCCCATTCCAATATAATCTATCTTTACATTAGGGTTAGTATATCTGGATTCTCTGATTTCCCTATAAACTAAGAATGTGAGAATGAGGACAAACGGTATTACAACGTGGTAATTGGCCTCCCAGCCAAGGTTCTGTGCTATATATGCTGCTATAGGCAAACTTATTGCAGCACCCACACCAAACATTGCACTTACTATACCTTGGGCTCTAGGAACTAGATATGGGGGAAACTCCTCCCTAATAAGACTAAATGCTAATGGAAACATACTCAATCCTAAGCCTTGAAGTGTTCTGAAGGCTAAGAATAATTCAAAATTAGGTGCAAATCCGTTAAGGGTAACTGCAATCGAATATATTACCATAATATAAAGTAATATTCTTTTTTTCCCGTACATGTCACCCAATTTTCCTATTATGGGATTTGCTATCACTCCTGCAACAAAGTATGCTGTAAGTACCCAGCTTACATCAGATATGCTTACATTAAACTGATTAGCTATATCCGGTAGAGAAGGAGTTAACATTGCTTCCGTGTACATTACAATTATTGCAATTGGTGCTAATACAAATAATGCTCTCATAGCATACCTAATATCATAACTATCCATAATAATATCGAAATTACTGCACTTTTTTAAAATTATTTCTTCTTTTTCTCTTCTTCTTCTACTTGTATAACCTTAACTCCTATTCCTAATAACCTTTCAGAAACCTCATGCAAGAATCTAATATAACTCCCCTTTTGACCAAGTAATGGACCTAAGTTATCACTTGACGTCTTAATTGCTATGTATGCACCCATAAAGTCTACTTCAATTTTCTTCCAAATCCAACTCACTGGATGTATAGCTCTGATATAATTCGATAAATTGACATCCAGTTCTATTGCCCTAACTTTTGCATTGAGCTCCTTTTCAACAGCATTTATCCTTTCTCCACCCTTTCCTACTAGCCTGCCTAGATAACCTTGCTTTACTATTACTAAATATCTTGGGACATAGTCAGAAGAGATTCCATATTTTTTTATCAATTCATCTAAATCAATTAGCGTTACTATATCAGCATCTGGCGAATGAGCTCTTATTACCTCTAGTGCCTTTAATTCTGTATCACCTAACTTTCTAGATCTTAAGGTATATTCTAGCAAGAACCTAATCCCAACCTTCGCCCCTTCTCTTACTACATCCCTTACTCCTAAATCAACTACTATAGCATTCTGTTCATTAGACAAGATGTCCCTCATAAGATTAATGGGTGCATAAGGACTCTTTTGAAATATTGGGTCAGCTGCTATTATTAGCCTACTCTTCTTACCTAATCTTACTATTAATTCTATTAACGCCTCAAGCTTAATATTCTGTGCATCATCTAAAAACACTAAAGTATCATCAAACGTTCTCCCCTTTAGAAAATGCCCATCAATTATAGAAATCTTTTCTGACTTGATCAGATCATCAATTTCATTTTGTGTCAAAAAAGTTCCTATAACGTCTATAAGATACTGTCTAGAAAGCTTCTCAAATTCTTCCTTAGCCTCCGTCATAGTGTACTCCTTTCCAGAAACTACATCTACTAAAGGCTTTACAACTAAGAATCTCCTATACTTACCTTGTGTAACTGCATCAATACCATATGCAAGCGTAAGAAGAGATTTCCCACTTCCAGTAGGTCCGAAAATCCCAACTATCGTATACTTTTCATTCATAAGAGCTTCTAGAACTTTATTCTGACCTTCATTCTGCGGTCTTATCTTCTCTAGGAGGCTAGTCATAATTAAAATTATTTATACAATGCTTATGAAGTTAAAATTGAATGATGTAGCTGGCTGAGCACTGAGAAGTGAAGAAAGCTAGATGGTCTGATTGTAAGAAAAATTCTAATTCGAATTTTTAGTTTTCTCTAACTAATCCTTACCATGAAGTGTATATTCTGGTTCAGAAGAGACTTAAGGATCTTTGATAACGTCGGACTTGTAAAAGCATCTGAAGAGTGTGAAAAGGTATTTCCAGTAGTCGTAATAGATCCAAATATTATGTTTAGGGACGACACATCACCTCGCAGAGCTCAATTTTACCTAGAGGCAGTAAGGTCACTTTCTAAGAAGATACCTTTAACTGTATTTTATGGAAATCCCGTTAAAGAATTGATTAAGGCTTCAAAAAAGTTTGAGACGAACAAAGTTTACTTTAACAGAGATTATGGATACTATTCGTCTAAGAGGGATTCTGAAGTCTGTAACCATCTAGAGTGTAAGACCTTTAAGGATCATGTTTTAGTAGAGAAAGGAGAAATACCGATCTATAAACTATTTACTAGCTATTATATGAAATGGAAAGAGGTCAAAAAGGATCTTCCTTTAGGTTTTCCGAAAGGTAATTTCTTCGGAGAAGGTAATGATGTTCCGAATCTATTTTCAGGGTATAAAATACCTTGTGCTACTGAGGAATGTGCAATGGAGAGACTTAAGGAATTTAAGGAAAAGAGAGTTTATGACTGGCATAATACTACTAAACTTTCACCCTACATTAAAATTGGCTTGATATCAGTAAGAGTAGTATATCATGAGTTAAACATGGAAGAAGTTAGAAGACAAATTTGCTGGAGGGACTTTTACTATCAGTTGTATACGAGTGATTTTAATTATCTAGTTTATGGTATTAGGAGATTACCGATTAATTGGAGAGAAAGTGAAGAAGACTTTAGGGCATGGACTGAAGGGAGAACAGGTTATCCCATAATTGATGCAGCAATGAGGGAGCTTTCAGAAACTGGATGGATGGATAATAGATTAAGATTATTAACAGCATTCTTTCTCACTAAGATATTGAGAATTGATTGGAAGAAAGGGGCTCTTCACTTTATGAAGAACTTAATTGATGGTGACTATATTATAAACACGGCAAATTGGCAATGGGTTGCCAGTATCGGTGTAGATCCCAGACCTTTTAGAAAATTTAACATAATTGAACAAGGTAAAAAGTACGATCCTGAAGGCACATATATAAGAAGGTGGGTTCATGAACTTAAAGATATTCCTAAAGAATATATTCATGAACCTTGGAAAATTCCATCGTCCTTACAAAAAGAACTAAAGTTAATAATAGGTAAGGATTATCCTTATCCTATTATAGATCTCGAAAAAGGATATGAGGAGTTTATAAAACTTTATAAAAGTTCTAAATTAAGGGATTAACCCTTCTCTCGACTTTAACAGTTAATAATTTTGGCGTATTATCATTCATTAGCCAATTTAGACATTCATCAATTCTTTTTATATCATCACATTCCTTAGCTTCTACTTTATAAGCATTACTTATTTTAACAGTATCTGTTTCTGGGTTCATCCAATATTCATCAATTATATTTTTATACTTAATATATGCACCATCTCTTAAAATACCATAGCCCTGATTATCTATTACTATAATTTTTACGTCAAGGCCTAACTTAGAAATGGTCCAGAGCGCTTGAGGTGCATAATTAAAACTACCATCACCAATTAAGACTAACGGCTTACCTCCAGCTAACGCAAAGCCAATCGATGCAGGAAGAGCCCACCCTAGATGGGAGGTCTTTGTAAAGAAATACCCCCTCGGTCTATAACCCAGTAGCTTGTGTATGGCTTGTTCAGAAGAAACGGCTTCAAAGAATATACTTCTCTCCTTTACAAATCTTCTCAGAGAGAATATTACATAATCTTGCTGGGGAGAGGGTTCAATATTAATACTTTCTTTTTTACTAACTAAGTTGTTTTTAGGTTTTACAATTTTTTTAAGATTTTTTAGTAATAATTTTATATCACATACATAAGTATCCCATACTCTCTTTGAAGCTTCTTCTGGATCATAAGTTATTTGAATTACTTTCTTATCTCTAAGTAATTCCTCTGGAGCATAAATATATAATAAAATAGAGGAACCTATCAAAAGTATAAGGTCATGATCCTTAAGTAAATAGTTTATTACTGGCGCAAACGGGGGTAGCTCTCTTATAAATAGTGGATGATCTGATGGAAATGGTGCTCGAATAGGCACTGGCTCCGCATAAACGGGTATTTTAGAATATTCTACAAATTCTAATAACTCATCATGTACGTTATATAGATCTATTTCATATCCTGCAATAATTGCTGGATTTTGACTCTGATTTATTAATTCTGCAATCTTTTTGACTATCTCCTCGCTAATACCATAAGAGTAGTTTAAGTTAGCTTCTATTGGAACATAATTAATTTCACTCTCCATTAGATTTAATGGTAGGCTTAAGAATACCGGTCCATATGGCGGAGTTAGTGCTGTCTTCCATGCTCTAATCAAATATTTCGGGACGTCCTCTGGCGTGTTAGGCTCGTAAGAAGCTTTAACTACTGGGGAGGCTATTCTCTTTAAATCGGCGTAAAGTATTGGTTCATCAAATATAAATCTCTCATCTTGTTGTCCTGCAGTTATTATTATAGGACTCCTATTCTTTAATGCTGTATAAATATAAGCTATTGCATTACCTAGGCCATTAATAGTATGCAAGCTAACTAATGATGGTTTCAATGTAAATAGAGCTTCTCCTTCTGCCGATGCTACGGCTAAGCCATCATTCAGTAATAGAATATACTGCATTTCATTCTCTTTAATAGCAGAAAGCAATGGCATTTCAGTAGTACCAGGGTTCCCATAAACTCTCTTAATTCCTAACTTTAGAGCTTGTTTAACGAAAGCGTCTGCAACATTCATATAGATATATTTAAACAGAAGTTTTTAAGTATTTGATTATTGGAAAGTTTCTTTCAAAAAACTTTTTAGTTATAATATCTACTACTCACGACAATTAAGTTAAATAATTTTTATACTAATACTTCCTTAAAATACTTTGTGCTTAGAACCATAGAAGTTCCAAGAGATATATGGCCTAGAAGGACTGATTGGGTTGGAGAGGTCGTTAAGGTATATGTTAAAGAAGGTGAGTTTATTAGAGTTAACGATATCGTAGCTGAAATAGAAATCGAGAAGGTAATTTTAAGGATTGAATCTCCTTATTCGGGTAAAGTTATTAAGGTATACGTTAAAGAAGGTGATATTGTAAAGCCTGGAACTCCTATTATTGAGGTTGAAGAGTAATGAAGTCTATTATTAACGTAAGAATTAACGAGAATTTTAAGAAGGTCTCGTCAATAGTAGTTTCTAAAAAGATAGTGACTGTGTGTGAGGAAGCTCTATGTCCTAATATTATGTACTGTTGGGGAGAGGAAGCTACTGCTACGTTCATGATAATGGGAAATATTTGCACAAGAGGTTGCAGGTTTTGTTATGTGAATAAAGGAAAACCTCTTCCACTAGACCCTGAAGAGCCTACAAGGATTGCCTATGCAGTTAAGGAAATGAATTTAGATTATGTAGTAATAACGAGTGTAGATAGAGACGACTTACCCGACGGAGGCGCAGAACATTTTGCTAGGGTCGTTAGGGAAGTAAAGAGAGTAAATCCGAAAGTTATAGTTGAGGTTTTAGTCCCAGATTTCAGTGGTAATGAAGAGGCAGTCAAGAAAGTTGTAGACGCAGGAGTAGACGTCTTTGCACATAATATAGAAACAGTTAGAAGATTAACTCCATTAGTTAGGGATAGAAGAGCTAGCTATGATCAAAGTCTGAAGGTTTTAAAAACTGCTAATGTAAAGTTTAAGAAGTCTTCAATATTACTAGGTTTAGGAGAGTCTAGAGAAGAGATAATTGAAACTATGAGAGATTTAAGATATGTAGGCGTTAATATTTTAGTAATATCCCAATATATGAGGCCTAGTAAGAAGAATTTAGAGGTAAAGAAGTACTATAGTATTCAAGAATTTGAAGAATTAAGGGATTATGCACTAAAATTAGGCTTTAAGTCGGTTGTTGCATCACCATTAGCAAGAACATCCTTTATGGCTAAAACTGCTTATTTAGAGGCAGTAAAAAACGAAAGTGATAACATATAAAATCTTAAATATAGAATTTTTATATATAATTAGAAAGAATAAACGTAATTGATTATTTTTATTGATTAGGAAAAAATTGGTATTATTTTGATTTGACTAAAACTTTTATAAATCCATCCTCCTTTCCTTGCTCTTCTATTTCAACTGGTAGATCATGTATTATTACGAGATTCTTTAGTACTAATAGCCAATCTTCATCGTTTAATAATATTTGAAGTTCTTCTCCACTTTTAAGTTCCTTAATTTCCTCAAGCATAATACTTACTGGACTTTTACTGCCACACGTTTCAGTTCTATCGAATTTTAGCACCTTCTTTAACATTACGGTTTATCTCCTTTCTTTACTGGTACTCCTACTAGATTACCCCATTCGGCCCATGAACCATCATATACCCTTACTGCCGGATATCCTAGTAAATACTTTAAGACGAACCAAGTATGTGCAGCTCTCTCTCCAATCCTACAGTAAGTTATTATTTCCTTATCTGGAGTAACACCTGCTTTCTCAAATATCTGTCTTAATTCTTCTGGAGACTTAAATTCTCCAGTATCTGGATTTACTGCGGTAGACCAAGGAAAGCTTATAGCACCTGGTATATGACCTCCTACTTGTGTTTGTTCATCAGCATACTCTGGTGGTGCTCTTATTTCACCAGTATATTCCTTTGGTGATCTTACATCGACAAGCATTACTGACTTTCCTACTTCACCCTTAATTACCTTCTGATATATTTCCCAGAAGAATGCCCTATGGCTTCCCCAATCTACTTTGGTAACTTTATAATTACCCCTCGGATATTGTGGTTCTGGCCCAGTTTCTGTAGGTAATTTTTCTTTAGCCCATTTTGTCCTTCCACCATTTAATATCCTCACATCTTGATGCCCATACGCTTTAAATAACCAAAAGGCATAGACTGCAAACCAATTGTTATAGTCACCATATAATACTACCGTAGTATCGTTTGAGATACCCTTCCTAGCCATTAATTCAGCAAACTGATCAGGGCCAATAAAGTCCCTGATTTCCGGATGTCTAAGATCCTCCCTCCACCTAATTAGCACAGCCCCCGGTATATGCCATGCATTATAAGCAGTGCTCGGGTCGTAATCAACTTCTACTATTCTCACTTTCGGATTCTTTAAATTATCTAATACCCATTTAGTATCTACGAGAACTTGTTGTAACTGCTGTGTAGACATATTACATCTATTCTTATTTCTAGTCAGAGTTTTAAAAACCAAATTATTAATGCAACTATTGCCTTTTCTTAATTTTCTTTAGATATAGATTAACAAGTATATACGCTACTATACTTAATCCTATTATAAGTGATAAAATTAAGCTAATTGCACTTATACTAATCCCTAACTCTATAGAGTAAATTACCGAGATTAAGAATAAGAGGATAGAAAGTCCAAAACTAAAAATGAATATTATTATACCTATTAAAATACCTTTCATGTTTTCTCCTTTAAGCTAGTGGTATAAATACATTAATCGCTATTTCTGATTTAGTACTCTCTTCCAGCAGAATTCTCTTATAGTTAGTTAAAATTTTCTTTAACAGAAAATAAATTCTCATTCAGTTCAGTTTGGACTCTAATCCAAAGGACGAGATTTAATATGCTTTACGCCCCTAATAAACCTAAACTCACTACCTTAATATATTAATTCTCTATATAAAATAAATGAAATGAGTAGAGTAAAATTATAAGTTAACAAGGAAGGGATTGTATTTCTTTTCATAGCCTAATATACTGGGAGGTCCGTGCCCTGGCATTATCTTTAACTTATCATCCATCATTTTTAGCTTCTTTAAACTCTCTATCATAAGCTCTTCAGAACCTCCTAAGTCAGTCCTACCAATTGTCCCTGAAAAGAGGGTATCTCCAGTGAATAGATAATCTTCAGCTAAAAAGCATAAGCTACCCATCGTATGCCCCGGAGTTTCAATTACTCTTATCTTAATATTTCCAACCTCGATTGTATCATCTCCCTTAATAAAAGCATCTGGTTCTGGAACGTTATCAATACTTATTGAAAATAACTTCGCAATCCTCACTGCATCTTTAAGCAACTCAAGGTCTTTTTCATTTATTAAAAATAGGGTGTTGTACCTTTCCTTTAATAGTCTAACACCCATTACATGGTCAAAATGACCGTGTGTTGCTAGAACGTATTTTACTTTAATATTCTCCTTCTCTATAAACTCAATTAGTGATTCTAAGTCAATTCCACCTGCATCAATTACTACACCTTCCTTACTATTATATAATAAATAACAGTTAGTCTCCAGAGGTCCTACAGTAAATACTTCAATCATCAAATTATTTCCTATGCTAATGAATTTATAACTACTCTATCTTACTTGTTAATATTTATTCTAGTAAACTTTGCCCTTAAGAAATTTTATAGTTATGAGAAATCTAGTTCAGAATATTTTAATATAAAAAAGAAAATAAAATAAAGGAAAAAATGCAAAGATTTCTAAGAGAAGAGGTTAGGTGAATTTAATATCTAATATTCTAAATAATAACAATGCCTAATTTAGAGGATATTTTAAAGAAAGCCGAGGCTGTGTCTAAGTTTGCTGAGGTAAGATATCATAAAAATGTAAGATCTTCAATAGAACTAGTTAATGGTTCTTTGGTATCAGTAGAAGATAGAAAAACGTCTGGATTCTCACTTAGGTATTTTAGAGATGGTGTAATCTATTTTCAAGCTTCTTCCTCAATAGATGATCTAAATCCTTTTTCGGCCAGATTAAGGGGTTGGGAAGAAGGATATGTAGAAGGGAGAAGTATAATTAAGGAATATGAGGTTAAACAGAAGATTAATTTTAGTGATATAAGTTTAGATGAAAAAATAAAAATATTAAAGGAAATTTATAAAGATGCGATTTCATTAAAGCTTAAAGGAAATCTAATATCTTTAAGTTTATCCTATTTAGAGAGTATAGAGGAGAAGGAATACTTAAACTCAGAAGGCTCAAGAGTTAAATCGAGAGTGCCTAGGATTTGGTTTTACTTTTCGTTCGTGATAAAGAATGGAGATAGAACTGCTACTGTATGGTCTGATGATTTAGGCGCATCGGGAGGTTTTGAATTATTGCAAGAATGGAATGTAAGGGAATATGTAATGAATGAGATTATTAAGGTGGACAAGGTATTAGATAGGGCCAGGTCTCTAAGCCCTACCCTTACTGATGTAGTAGTTAGTAGTAAGATTGCAGGAATAATTGCACATGAGTCTACTGGACATCCCTTCGAGGCTGATAGGGTTTTGGGTAGAGAGGCGGCACAGGCTGGAAAGAGCTATTTATCTGTTATGAAAATTTCGGAAATTGGTTCAAATGTAGTAAACCTAGTAGACGATCCGACACTTGAGAACAGTATGGGCTTTTTCTTAGTTGATGACGAAGGTATTGAAGCTAGGCGAAAGTTTCTAATTAAAGAGGGAAAAGTTAATGAATTACTTCATAATAGGTTTACAGCGTATAAATACGGAGTTAAGAGTAACGGGTCTTCAAGGGCCATGGATTACGAATCTGAGCCAATAATAAGGATGTCTAATACGTTCTTTTTACCTTCAAACATAAAATTTGAGGAATTACTTGAAGGAGTTAAGAAAGGGGTATACTTAGAATCTTATATGGAGTGGAACATTGATGATATAAGATGGGGCCAGAGATATGTTGGTCTGAAGGCTTATGAAATAGTTAATGGTGAAATTAGGGATCCCATTCTCTTTCCAGTACTCGAAATTACTACTGGCGAGTTATATAAGGCTATAGATGCTGTTGATAATCAATTAAGGTTCTATGCTGGACTATGTGGCAAGGGCGAACCGATGCAAGGAGTTCCAGTATGGATGGGAGGGCCTAATATGAGGTTAAGAAATGTAAGAATTAAAAGGCTAGGAGAGTGATGGAGTTGAATAAGCTAGTAGAAGAGTTAGTTAAAAAAGGATTTCAGCAAGTTGCAGTTTTAGAAATAAAAGTTAAATCAACTATGGTAAAGTTTGCAGAAAGTAAAGTTTCTGTAATACAAAAATGGTCAACAAGTTCTATATCAATTCTTATAGGTAAGAATAAGAAGTTCACGGTTTTAGAGTTTAAGGGAGACGCAAAGCTAGATAATAATATAGAAAATCTAATAGACAAAATCGAAGAGTCACCTTATTATCCAATTCTCTCTAACAATCAAAGGAGTTATAAAAGGATTGAAGTAGAAAATGATGTTGATAGGTTAATTCAAGACCCGTCTAGTGCAGTAGCTGATGTATTAGATTACGCAGAATATCCTATTTATGGAATGATAAATTTTGTCCGATATAAGAGAATTCTACATACCTCTACTGGATTTGAAGGGGAAGAGGAGAAAACTTTTGTAAATGGTTATGCTAGAGCATTTAATGGAGAGTATAGTGGGCAATGGGCATTTTTCTCCAGAAATTATTCACCTGCAAAATTAAGAGAAATGGTTAAGAAGGCTTGTGAATTCGCATCAATTACTGGTGAGGTAAAGATAGATGAGGGTAAGTATAACGTTTTACTTTCACCGTTAGTTTTTGCAAATTTAATGAATTATCTAATGAACATGGCCTCTGCAATGTCGGTCGAATACGGAATGTCAATATTCCTAAATACAAATCAAGGTGAAAAGGTTGCATCTGAAAAACTAAGCTTATACGACTCACCTAGAAATGATGAAATTCCGTATTCTACAGCCTTTGACGATGAAGGTACATTTACGTATAATAAGGCTGTAATCGAAAATGGAACTTTCCAAACTTTATTGTACAATAATGCATTAGCAAGACTTAAGGGTAAGAATAGTACTGGAAATGCAGGTTGGACTTATCCACATTCATGGGGTATTGAGGTAAAGCCTGGAGAAGTTTCAGAGAATAGTCTATTCTCTTCGAATTTAATATTCTTCAACAATAACTGGTATACGAGGTTCCAAAATTACTATGAGGGAACTTTTTCCACCGTAGGAAGAGATGCTGTAGTAGTTTATAGGGAAGGTAAACCAGTAGGTGTCGCTAAAAGAATTAGAATAGCAGATTCTTTAAGGAATATTATAAAGAATATTGAAGATCTTTCAAAGGAGAGATATAATATTATGTGGTGGGAATCTGAGATGCCAGTTATAACTCCATATACCCTCATAAGGGATGTTAGAATAAGTAAAAGTACTTTTTAAGATAATAATATTTTATAAAATGAAAAATTAAAGAATGGTCGTTTTTAAAGCTGTTTAATATAAACTTTAGTCTAGCAGATTTATATGTTCGGAAGTAAAAAGTTCGGTTTCGAATTAAAATGGAGAGTAAATGGATAGCCTTATCTAACACCAGTATTTCCGTATTTCTTGCATTTTTAAATTATAACATGATAATGATAGCACTCCCTATGATATTCGATGAGCTAAAATTTAACCCAACTTCGCCCTATTCACTATCTTACTTATTATGGTTAATATTAGGCTATGCATTAGTGACATCAGCGATTGTACTGACTCTAGGAAAAATAGCTGATATTTTAGGCAGAGTTAGGCTCTACAATCTAGGATTCTTAATTTTCACCATAGGCTCCTTGTTATGTGGTCTAGTCCCGTCTCAAGGCGAGGAAGGTGTCCTTGAACTAATAATCTTTAGAATGATTCAGGGAGTAGGAGGAGGATTGTTAATGGTAAATGGTGCTGCAATACTGACAGATTACTTTCCTAGAAGTGAACTCGGCAAGGCTTTAGGGATAAATCAAATGTTCGGAATTTCAGGAAGCGTAATAGGCCTTGTAGTAGGAGGAATATTATCTTCTATAAACTGGAGGCTAATATTTCTCGTGAACGTACCTATAGGCTTCATAGGCTTTATATGGTCGATGGTATCTCTAAAGGAAAGAGGCGTAAAAAGCAATACTAGACTAGATATAATAGGGAGTATATTATTCATAGGTAGTTTATCAATTCTATTGATCTCATTAAGTTATGGAATAGTACCATATGGAGGTGAAGATTTAGGCTGGCATAACCCATTTGTTATTTCAGGGTTATCGATCTCATTACTTCTTCTTGCCGTATTCTTTTACTTACAGACGAGAGTAAAGAACCCACTGTTTGATATGACATTATTTAAATCAAAAACTTTTACATCCGCAATAATTGCGAATTTCATAGCATCACTAGCAAGGCAAGGTATTTCATTAGTTTTAATTTTATTATTACAAGCAATATGGCTTCCTTTACATGGTTATGATTTCTCAGAAACACCATTCTGGGCTGGGATATACTTATTGCCTAATGTAGTAGGATTCGCAATTTTTGGACCAATTAGCGGTTACCTATCGGATAAGTATGGGTCAAAGATATTTACAGTATTAGGCCTTCTACTATCTGCTTTCGGATTCTTCCTACTCTCGCTTTTACCATATAACTTTGATTACATTGATTTCGCTATCGCAACTTTCATAATAGGTGCAGGCATGGGTATATTTACGTCCCCAAATTCTGCAGACATAATGGCCTCAGTGCCTTCTGATAAACGTGGAGTTGCCTCAGGTATGAGGTCAGCATTACAAAATGCTGCCTCCACCTCAAGCACTGCTATTTACTTATCATTAGTAATTACTGGTATGAGTGGCCCATTCAGGCAATCCTTATATGGCACACTGAGCTCTTTAGGGATTTCTATACAGAGTATAAACGTTTCACCAACTCAAGCCTTATTTTCTGCACTTTTAGGATACAATCCCTTAAGCCCCCTTGCACAACTCTCACCATCCGCAGGCTATGAACTTAATGATCCTAAATTCTTTTCTAACTTAATTGCACCGTCATTTATTCAAGGCTTTAGATTAATGTTATATATTTCAATTACATTATTGATAATAGCAAGCTTAATATCATTGTATAGGAGTAGTGAAAAACGTGCAAGAATGGGAACAAGTTCTAAAGGGCTATAGGGCTTTAAAAAGATTATTAAGGAGGGAAGCAGAAAGATTTGGGTTTAATGCTGCTGAAATTCAAATTCTAGCAAATTTATATGAAGGGGAAAAGAACGTTACACAACTCTCAAAGATCATAGGGCTCGGGAAATCAACAATAACTGAGGTTCTAGATAAGTTAGAAGAGAAGGGATTAATTAAGAGATTTAGGTGTAATAATGATAGGAGAGTCGTAATGGTTAGGATAACTGAGTTAGGAATTCAAGAGTACAATAAGGTTAGGGAAGCTTATAGGGAGAAGCTTGATAAAGTTATAAGGAGGACAAGAATAGACTGTGTATTAGAATTCTTTAAAGAGATAGAAAAAGAGTTAGAGAATGAATAGAGATCTGCTTAGGAGTAAAAACAGATATAATAGAACAAAAGGGCTTAAGAGGGAAAGATAATTTAGTTTATTAAACCTTAGTTCAAATTAACATTGTAGAGGAACTTATTAAGAAGGCTAAGGAAAAGGCATTAATGTCGAGGACTGTAACAACTTTGCGTAACGACTCATTATTTTTGATCACTTTGAATAACGTTTTTATTATTATTATTATGTTTATATAGGTGCCCGTGGTGGAATTAGAAGTAATTAAAAGTAAGGATAAGTTAAGCCATGGGTAAACACTTAATAATCATAGCACTATCTAAACTTGATCCTAATGAAGGGATTAAAATTAGTTAGAGTTAGCGGATAAGTCTTCTAAGGCTAGATTGTCTCTCTAAAGGAGATAATGTCCAAGCATCTGATAAGGCTTATAATATCCTGAAGAGACTGTTAAAGCGTTAGCCGAAAAATTCAACTTACCGGAGTATCAACAAGCAATTAAAGAAGGGAAATGGCATACTTGCAACCTTGGTCAATCGCAAAATTTAGCTATAATCTCGTATAATTTCATAAAAAGCGTTTTATGATTTAATTCTCGAGAATGAGTATACTAGTTATTGGGTTAACAAATTTCACGATGTACTCAAGGAACTAAAGGAAGGGTTGGTATGAAAAATTTTATCGATTCTCAGATATTATTTGTTCCAAGCCTTATCAAGTTTAATTTATTAATAATTTTAATTTTTTAGATACTCTTCTATATTTTATATTTATCAATACTGTTTTCCTTTCGTATTCACAGAAAAGGGGGTTAAGGGAGCGGAAAGCCTCGCCTCTCTGAGGCAGGATGGATAGCCTCTCATGTTTAAATATAAGGAAGTCAGTATGAAAAACATTATAATGTACTAGTATAAGAGATTCCTTATAAATAAATGAGGTTATACCATACTAAAACCCTTTATTTACTATTTCTGATTTATCTTAATGGTTAAAATTAGTAATTATCTGAAGTTTTTAGGTATAGAGGTAGAAGAAGCAAAAAGTAATTACGTTAGAGTTTCTTGCAGAGTGAGAGAAGAACATTTGAATCTACATAACACAGCTCACGGTTCTCTAATATTCTCGCTTGCCGACGCTGCTTTCGAAATTATTACTAATATTGATAGGGACTCGGTAGCCTTACAGATGAGCATATACTTTAGGAGGCCAGCAAGGCTGGGTGAAAAGCTAATTGCAGAAGCCTTTGAGGAAAGTAGAGGAAAGACAACTTCTCTATATAAAATATTAGTAAAAAATGAGGAAGGTAAGGAAGTAGCTTTCGTAGAGGCTCTGGTTTATCATCTAGACTCAAAAGTTAGTTAGGATATAGTATTACAAACATCTGGTTTATAGAATACTCCATCGGTATTCCGTACTTTAGGTACAAATAAACTGCAAGTGCTTGAATACTGACTATAGTAGTTTCAGCATTAGAGATTATGTAATTAGGATATTCACTACCCTCCACTATAACATTATACGGATTAAGCCCTCCCCATGCCAACACTAGTTGGTCTATTATCTGTGGCCTCGGTGGCGAGTATAAATTACCTTTAGTTGCGGATATAAAACCTCCTGCAAACGTTGGCTGAAAGCCAGAAAAGCTAGTACTTTGAAATCCCTTCCATTGTGAGGATAACAGGATATTTAGAAAAACTTCACTGTAATTCCATCCTATCCGCGACTTTGAAGCCAGTATCGACGCAAGCTCTAACGCTAATGCAACCCTGAGAGTATTATTATTATAATCTGAAAATAATACTATATAATTATTGTTAATATTTATACTAAAACTCCAACACATCATTTTTAATTTATTATAATAACCAAATAGTTCGTTAAAATACAGCAAAGACAAATTATAATTTCCTTTAACCCCCTCCCAAATCCCTAGGACTTCTAAAGGTAGGGGATCAAATAGTCCTAAAGCATATTTATAATTGTACGAAGAGTTATAAACTAAAATACTTTCATTAAGCAATAAACTATAATCCCTTGCACCATAATTAGGGTTAATAACTACTGCCCCACTTTTATAAGGATAAAATAGTGGGGGTATGCCATTCTGTATGTATTCCCTTGCAAGTGGTGCAAAGTATGTACCGTATCCCCTATACCAAGAATTATTATAAGCATCGTAGAAGTTACTAGGCAATAAAGGATTCCCTTGATCTTTAAAGAATATCGGAGCATAGAAGCTTATGATCTCTCCATTTGACTTTAATCCAGATCGAGACTGAATATTGTGAATTGTATTATAGAAGTAAGGATAAAGCGACTTTAATGTAGAACTTTCATTCGTAAGAAAAGTCATAAGCTCCCCCACGTGCCTAAAGGTTACTCTATAACTATGGAAATACCAACTCAAGGTTTTATAAGCAGGGACGGAGTTCAAGTATAAGTCCAAATTTAATATGGGAAAGAAATATTTTAAACTTATATTTAATATAAATTTATTATCTGATAATTGCTGAAAACTAATGAGGTGGTTAGCTAAAGCAGGATAAATAAAGGAAACCTTTGAACGGTCTACGTATGTGAAATTAACTATCACGACAAAATTATCATATCCAACACTAATTATTTCGTAGGATCTAAATAGTAGTGAATTGTTACAATATCCCTCGTATTTCGTAACATAAATGCTCTGGTTCCTGGCAGTAATATAGCACGAATCTACTGTAGTACTACTAAATCCATAGTAGCCATCATCTGGAGCTCCAGGTAAAAAAATAATCTGGCTTCCATTCTTTAGATATACTATAAAAGACAAGGAGGGGGTTGCATATTCGCTAGTAACTGCATAAAGGGAACCGTTATAAGAAAAAACCGTAGTCATTCCTAGGATATAGTTGAGGGCTTGTGAAATAGCGTTCTGGACTAAAAGGATCTCCATATTCTTAAAAGACCCAGCCTGAAATACTAGAAATTCCGCATTATTAGATACCGAATAGATAACTTCCTCTTGCACACTTTCATTAACTCCCTTAACTACTGCAATCATTTTATTACCCAAGAAGAGATATGCAGTGAAATTATTCAGATCGAGAATAATAGTGAATGTCTGATAAGGCTGTATGGGCTGACTAATTTTCGTAGAGTAAACTAATCCAGATGGTGTTATTAAATTAAATGTCGAAGTGTTAAAGTCGACCTCAGCATAATAGCTTCTCGCTAGAAGTTCACTCCCTACACCAATCCCTATATTGCCCTTACCATTAAGCATCATCGCCTGAAGCGATATTACTGGGTATTTCGGTAAATCAAACTCTATGTATGAATAATTTTCCTTCATTAGGTAACCCCTAGTAACTTCACCTCCTATTACTAGAGTAGTATACTCGGCATTAACTTCCCCTTTTATACCATCTCTTGATAACACAAAACTCCTTATTACTTCTGAGTATTCAGAGCTTTGGGAGTTTATAGGTAACTCGTGCAACAGGCTAGATAGAAGTGAAAGTAAGAGTAGAAATAGGATTATTACCCCCTTTCTCATACTCTATAACTACCTCTTCTTCACAGTCTTTCTCCTTACTATTATCAATATTATTATCAACACTACAATCGGTACCGTTATCAGACTCCAATAACCTACACCACTATTACTATTAGTAGTACTTACAGAGACCGTATTTCCAATAACCCCACTTTTAACACCAGAACCAATAACTAATGTACCATTAAATCCGTTATAGTAAACTCCGATATTAGAATTTGGTACAAGGATCCCGTTATCATCCCTAGGTACATATATCCAACTCCCGTTAACTAACTTTATCTTAAACTCATTAAAATACAACATAGGTATATAACCAACACTAGAGCCCTTAGCTGAAAGTAACACCCCAACAACACTGCCGTAAATTGAGTTCATATTAACAAATCCTATCAACGTGTTATTTAAATAGACTAACCAATACTTATTCGGCTGCGAGATAACAGTTATATTCAGTACCGTAGGCCCAACGAAAGCCTTATAAGCCCCACGTAAGTAATAAGGGGACGAAATGTTCGTAAATAAGCTCTTTGTGCTCTGATTAGGGAAAAAGAAGCAGAGGGTGTAATTAAAAGTAGTGGACTTAGGGAAAGAATAGATTTTCAGAACCCATCCGTAAAAGTCTATTTTACTGTAATTTTTTAGATCTTGAAGAAAAAGCGGAGTAAAGCCTAGACTAAGCACAACATTTGTTGCGGAGGTCACAGTTATATTAATAGCAGTGAAATTTCTGTAAGAGTAGTAAGATAGGTTATACCAGTTCAGATTGAACAGTATTGAGACACCAGTAAAGTAAAAGTCTTGGATGAAAAACATATAGCCCCATAATCCACTCACAGTAGAATTAGAGGGAGTACTAAGTACCAGAACTATGAAGAGTAGTGCAACTAAAATTGAACCCCGCATGTAGTTGAGTAGTTATGATAGTTCTTAAATTTAATACCAGTACCTCGCGGAGGGCTAGAGTATATCATGAGAATTTACTAAAGTTATAAGGGTTAGTAAAGATGTAAAAGAAAGGTTAGTTAAAATTACAGCTGAGTAGAAGTAAGAAGGTTAGTTTGAATGAGGGCTATAGGATATTTAATAATCCTTTATATAGAGAATAAAAGGACTAAGAGAGATCCGTTTGTCCCTACGCTTTCATTTCAATCGTTTTATCTTCATTCGCGACCGAGTGTAGGGACTTAGCCCTCAGCCGCCTGCCTAACTTAACAGCAGGCGGATAGTGTCGTCATTAGGGTATAAATTCTTGTATTATGAGTATTACTTATGGGTAGAAGCCTATAATTAGGCATGATATAGCTTGTCCTTCTTGTGGTAGTCATCATGTTGTTAAGTGTGGTAAGTCTTGGGGGTAGGCAGAAGTGTAGGGTTTGTGGTAAGCGTTTTTTGGGTGATGCTTCTAGGCATCATTATCATAAGAGTGTTAGGGAGTTGGCTTTGAGGATGTATTCTAATGGTATGAGGGCTATTTCTAG
>JAWARQ010000001.1:12500-336555 GCA_038893355.1 Sulfolobaceae archaeon | reverse complement strand
GGAATGAGGAGTAATAAATACGAGAAGGTAAAGAAATGTGTTGAGGAACTTAAGGCTTAAAAAATTCAAACCAGAAGAAGGGAAAAAATACGTATACCTAACATACTCCATAAAGAACAATAAGAAGAAGGAGAGCAAGATATTACTAGAAAACTACAAAATCCTACTACAGAAAGCACTAGACCAGTTATGGGAGAGGACTAAAGTAGAGAAGAAAGAAGTAAAGAAAGGTAAGAAAATTTTCACGAAGGTCAAAATAACCTTACCAAAGAAGAAAGAAGTATACAAGGAGCTCAGGGATGAACTAGAGAAGATTAACGTTCTAGCTTCCCATTACATGGATAAAGCAATAAACGACACTTACTCAATATTGAAGAGTTGGAAAAGAAGGGCTGAAAAGGGGCAAGCATCATTAAGGAAACCTAGACTGAAGAAGATTTACGTTAGGGTAAAATCAACCCTTAGGAAAGTTGAGGGTGAGAGCGTAAGGATTACTGTAAAACCTTACGAGTACATTACCTTCCCTTGGTCTCACACTTGGTTTTCAAGGAGAGTTAAGGGACTTGAGTTAGGTGAGCCAATAATTAAGGAGGACAAGGCATACTTACCGTTCCGTTATAAATTACCTTGGTCTACTCCCCTAGATTTCCTAGCAATTGATAGCAACCTTTACACACTAGGCCTATGATGGTGATAAGTTCATCACGTTCTCCATTAAGGGACTATACAGTTTGAAGTACGGTATGCAGTTGAAGAGGGGTAGGGTTCAGTCCTTCGCCTCAAAGCACGGTAAGAAGGGTAAAGAACTTATGAAGAAGTACTCTCACCGTGAGAGGAACCGTGTACTGGATTATATCCACAAGTTCGTTAACAATTTGCTAGAGATTTACCCTCTCACACTGTTCGCTGTTGAGAAGTTAAACAAAAAAGAGATGTTTGAGGACGTAAATGATTCCCTCTCTAAGAAGATTTCGAGGACTGTATGGAGGACTATACATCGTGTACTAAAATATAAGGCTCCACTTTATGGTTCCTTCGTAAAGGAGGTGAACCCGCACCTCACCTCCAAGTCCTGCCCCAGATGTGGATGGGTTTCCCGAAAGGTAGGCAGGACTTTTAGGTGTGAGAGGTGTGGGTTCACTCTAGATAGGCAATTAAACGCGTCTTTAAACGTATTCCTCAAGATGTGCGGGTTCCCCCATATCCGTGATATTCCACGGGTGTGGGTTGGGGTTATCCCGCTAAAGGGGCGGAGGGGGATGAGTGGGGCACTGCCCCGTTACTCTGGTGAAGCCCAAGGGCTGAGAATTGGATTCAAATTCATGAAAATTCGATGAAGCCCAAACCCCATAAAGGGTGAGGATTGTTGTTCGTTTTATCATGCAACCTTAAATAAGTAGTAGTTCGTAATTATATTAAAGATAATATTTTAATAATCATTGATAACAATAAGACTTAAATAAGCTATGATAGAGATAGAGGTATGTCTCAACAAAATCCAGATATCAGAGCACTACAGCTTTTAAAAGATGCATCGCTCTGGTTTATAATAGCAACTCTATTAGCGGCAATAGGTGTGTTTTCAATATTCGGGGCAATAGCCGGTATAATTGCATTAGTGTTATTCATAATAATAGCAATACCAAGACTTAAGGAGTCCTTTCAGATTTTTGCATCAACTGGTAAGGATGTCCAAAGAGGTATATCTGGTACAAACTTTATCATTTGGGGTGTAGTAATAGAGTTCATAGCTGGAGTTCTAGCGTTAATATTCTTATTCACAATACCAGTACTAATCTTGGCTAGCGGAGTTCTTCTCGTTATAGGCTTTATAATACTGTTTCTGGGGGAATTATTTATAGGGCTCTCGTTATATAATTTAGGAAAATTCTATAATAATGACTTATTAAAGATAGGAGGAATAATAGAAATAATTCCCCCTATTTCCTTCATAGGATGGATTTTGACCTATGTTGCAGTGGATGACGTAATGAGAAGGATTACCGGAGTCCCCCCACAAATTCCTCCAACTTCTCAGCCTCAGGCTATACTAATTTATCAAGTAGGTTTTGGTAGTATCAGACCAGACGGAACAGCAACTTTTACGCTATACTCAAATCAGAAGGACATTAGAATACTTAGTGCACTGATAGAAGGTACAACTGTCCTAGCTCAAATAGAGCAAATAAACCCAAATGTTTTGGTGGAAGGGAGTAATAATATTACAATAAAGTTTCAGGGAATAACTGGGTTAATAGTTGGTAATACTTATACGATCTCATTGAATTTATCTAATGGACAGATAGTTAAAGTTTCTGTTATTGCAACTTCTCAATAAACACTAGGATCTATGAATATCCTACCATCTCTATTTTCATCAAATAAAGACTTTAGGGCGTCTACACCTTCTTTCAATCCAAATTTTTTCCAAACTTTTACCTTACAGTTCTTACATAATTCTAATAATTCCACGAAGTCTTTTCTGTTCCCTCTCGTTATTCCTATAATGCTAATATGTTTTGAATATAATTGCCCTACGTCCAATTTTACAATCCCGCCGGTTAAAGTTCCAAAAGTTACTAATTTACCCTTAACGCCTACTATCGATAGGCTCATATCCCAGAATTTCTCTCCCAATGAGTTAATAACTACATCCGCCATCTTTCCGTTGGTAAATTCCTTAACTCTCTCCTCAACTTCATTATAGTTAACTACTAAGTCTGCACCAAATTCTTTTAACCAACTCTTCCTACTAACTGCAATTACTTTTGCCCCGAATTTTTTGGCTAATTGTACTGCAAACATTCCAGTATTCCCAGAGGCACCAAATATTACTACAGTATCTGTTGGTTTTACGTTTGCTTCTTTCAATGCATGATAAGCTGTTAAGCCTGCAACAGTGAGGCTTGCACCAAGTTCCCAATTGTACTCTGTGGGTAATCTAAAAACATATTTCTCCTCAACTGATATATACTCAGCAAATCCTCCATTAGTATCTACACCTATTCTACCACCGCTCCTGCATAAAGTCTCATAGCCAATCATACACATATCACATGTTCCATCGAATAGTCTACCATAAATTGTAACCCTATCCCCTTCTCTTACACTCCTTACATGAGATCCTGCCTTTACCACTTCTCCCGCAAATTCAACCCCTGGAATATGTGGTATTGGATTTACTTTTAAAGTGGTTACTGTATAATAATCTACTGGATTAACTCCTGCTAATCTTACCCTTATTAGGACATCATGATTACCTATTTCTGGATCTTTATAATCTGAAAACTTTAAGTTTTCTATTCCATGTTTTTCAAATATTAAGGCTTTCATATTTTTCCTTACGTTGTATTAAATATAAGATTAAATGCTATCAATTTAATTTGAAAAAGCTAGCCTAATTAGGTTAAAGATTGACCAAATTATACCATAAACGCTATTAAGGTTAAGATCCTTATAAAGAAGAGAGAATTCGCCTTTAGTTTCCTTTAACTGCTTAAAGTACCACTCGATATTACCAAATATTCTATCCATCATGAAACTTACTATCCTCCTAATTACTGGATTCTTATTGGAATTGACTATTGTATCCTTCAGTCTCCTAGTAACGTAGATATTATATTTCCATGTGATATAGAGTAAATCCCAGTATTTACTGGGCAGTCTTTTTAATGTAGGTAATGGATTGTCTCTTATTTTACTTAATCCTATAGGAATTACTGGTAAGGGAAATATCCACGCTAATGGATTATGGGATAAGATGTACTCGACTAAGTTTATTGACTCTTCAACTTCCCTATCAGTCTCTTCAGGGTATCCTATCGTCATCGTGTAGCATGGATAAATATAATTTTCATTCATTATCGTAGTAGCTTCTACTATTAAATCCTTCCATTCAGAATAGCCCCAAGGATAAGCTTTCATCTTCATGTATTTATTAAAAATTTTCTCACTACCAGTCTCTAATCCGACTACTGGAGTTACTGCACTCTTCTCATTCCACCCTGCAATTTCTGCCATAGCTCTAACAGTCTTAGGGCTTAACTTAACAGGTGCTGCTGAAATATGTGCAAAATTTATATAATTAGCGCCTTTCTTCTTCAGTTCTTTAAACAAATTAACTATTGCATCGTGATTTACCTCATTTAATCTCCTAGCACCATAAAGCATAATGTCATCTGTTATTAAAGTGACGTCCTTAATTCCTGCTCTCATATTAACCTCAACTTCTTTAATTATATAATCTAGCGGAAAAGAGATGAAAGTATCTGGAGTTACAGAACAGAACCAACAACCTCTAGGACAACCTCTAGTAATTTGTACTTCACCGCCCCTTGCAGGGCCAATTATTTGCGGAATTTCAGCAATACTTTTAGGATACCTACCTCTTATAATTTTAGGTAAACTTTCACCATTTATTAACTTCTTTACAACATCCGCTAAATCTACTTCAGCATGCCCAATAAATACAATGTCAACCCATTCTGGCATTTGCTTCTCTAACTGCCATGCACCAGCACCACCTACAATGACCTTTAAATCATTTTTTCTTTTTAACTTCATAATCCTCTCTCCCAATTCCTCAAAGAATTTAGCAGTCCACGTTTTACCCCCTCCTAATATTATGCTTAACTTAGCGCTTACAGGTTCAATACCCATTGGATCATGTACATTAATTCCTACAATTTTCACCTTGTATTTACTAATAAAACCCTCGACCTTCTCTGGCGGGACAACTGCAACGTTAAACCCTTTATTAACTAAGACCGCCTCAACTTTCCTAATGGGATATGGTGCAAATATCGCTTTACCTTCCTTATCAGAAGGAATAGGTGGTGTAAACAACTTATCCATGAATATTCTTGGAACTAGTCTATAAGGCAAACAGGCTACGTAACCTAATGGAGCTACTCCCCCATAATCAGTGAACGTCCCCCTATCTGCTGTTAGTACAACATCGTACTTTATATAGACCACCTAAATCTTACCTTCGCTAGGCTAACCTTTAAATCTTTTTTAAGAAAATTTTAAGTAATATTATGATAATAAAGTAGACATGTTCTTAAAATTATTTTAATACGATTCTTTAATATTATAACAATAAAGTTTTTAATCTACTTTATGAAATTATTTATTTTTATTTAGAAAATAATTTTAAATTTTTCTTAAATTAAAAAATATTCCTAATATAAAAATATAGTCTATAAAAATGATTTGTTTGTTTTTATAATTAATTTGAATTATAGAAAATCACTTAAGGGTTATAGTCTAGTTTTATAGTACTATTATGAGGCTAAGAGTAATACTAGATGAGTTTCCTGACGATCCGTATTTAAATCTGGCCGTAGATGAGACGTTATTACTTAGGGGAAAATTGCCTGTTTTAAGGATTTGGAGAAATGATAAGAGTGTAATATTAGGTATTAGGTCAAAGGTAGAGAACGAAGTGAACTTAAATTACCTAAAACTAGAAAATGTTAAGCTAGCTAGGAGAATTACTGGAGGAGGAGCAGTATTTCATGATATGGGGAATGTGAATTATACGATAATAATAGATAGAGAAAGTTATAAAGATAAAGAACCAATAGACCTTCTTTATAACTTTCTCTTACGTGGAATAATTCACTCTATTGAGAAAATTTCCAATTCTAGTTATGAAGTAAGGGTTTATAATGAAACCGATGTGACTTATAAAGGATTTAAGGTTTCTGGGAATGCTGGTTACATTACTAAGGATAAAGTGTTATTACATGGTACGTTATTAGTCTCAGCTAATATTGAACTTTTATATAAGGTTTTAATAATACCACCTAAAGATTATAAAGAGAGAAAAGAAAGGGAAGGTAAGGATGTAAATATGATAAAATATCGTGTAAATAACCTTAGTTCATTATTAGACAGAAAAATAACATATGAAGAGGTTACTAATGCGATAATAACTAGCTTTTCAAATCTACTTAATATGGAACCTTACCTTGATAGACTAAGTAAAGAAGAAATTTTCCTCTCAAATGAACTAAAAAACAATAAATATTCAAATCCTAATTTTATATTTAAGAATTGAAATAAATATGATCTTAATTATAAACTCTTATAGCTACGAAGAGCACGTGACGTCCAGTAGTAAATCTTTCAGTTAAACTTCAAGCAAGGTGCCAGTTAAGATCCTGAGCACACCCTAAAGGGCGAGGCCCGTGGCGGAATTAAAAGTAAGGGATAAGTTACGCCATGGGTAAACACTAGTACTTGATTGTCCAAAAATTAGTATGGAAGAGGTATTTAAGAATGTTATAGCAGAATGACTTACTTCATAGTTACCTCGAGTTATCAAAAGAGATATTTCATTCTTTAGATAAGGATTATATAATAACTGCGACCACAGTTTATAATTTCTATTAAAGAGAATTGGATATTATTATGCAAAAGGGTTTATTACGATATCATAATAACCTTATAACTAATGCTAGATAAGAATGCAATTTTACAAGCTATTTTAGAATTCTATAATGAAGAAAATAAGCCGATTTCGACTGTGAAGTTAAGTAAGTTACTAGATGTGAATAGGGAGGAACTAGAGAAGGTTTTAGTAGAACTAGAGAGTGAAGGAAAAATTAAGAAAGTAGGTAGGGGATATGAGCCGATAAATAAACAAAATAATTGTGAAATTTTATTAAAAGAGATTAGGATAATAAAAGAGGAATTACTAAAAATTTTAGAGGATAGAGAGAGGAAATTAAGTAGTAGAGATTTTGATAGTGCTTATGAGAGAATAAGGGACACTCTAGGCTATGCACCTCTAGAAAGAATAAGGATAGAGCTAGGATTATCTAAAGAGGAATTTTATTCCCAATTTAGGGAACATATTGAAGAAAATTATGAACTTATTGTAGGCGGGGAAGACGGCTATGTAAGAAGAGGCGTACTATATGGTATAATAAAAAGAAAGAGTTAAAGTAGGGGGAATAATTTAATAGAGATATAGTTTATACTTCTCTTTATAATATTATTGTTTTCCTTTCTTCTTCTCCTTCATAAAATATGGCTCCCCGTGTCGTGGCTGGGCGATATGCCCCTAACCTATGCACGGGGAGCAATATAGGGAGAATGTGGACTAGGATTGATATATCATAAGGCACTATGAGAGACTGACTCCTTGTTAGCTAACGAGTATCAATATCTCAGTCCTCATTAACAAAATTTCAAGGTCGTAATAGAGGTCTAAAAACCATAATCCCTTAAACTAGTTACCGAAGACCTCCTCATTTAATCTACTCTATAAATATATAGCTTCTTAAGGAGGTAGCTAAAACATCGTTGAATTAGAGGTTACAAATGCTTCTCTCAAACTCACATAGCAATTAATTTAAGGAGACACGACTTATATAGATCTATGGAAGAAGAATACCTAGTTTTTGATGAAGATGGTAACCTATTGGGGAGGTTTTCTGATGTCGATTCTTTGTATAAATTCGTCCTAGAAAAGACAAAGGAAGGAAAAAAAGTAAAAATAAAAAGTCCTCCTGAGGAATATTTTCTAGTAGTTTCTGGTAAGAAAATAAAAAAATTTTCAACAGCAGAGGAAGCATTTAAGGTAGCGAAAGAATATATCCTTAAAGGAGAGAAAGTGGAGATAATAAGCGGTAATGAGTACCTTGTCTTTAGCGAAGAAGGAGAATTATTAGGAAGGTTTTCTGATGTCGATTCTTTGTATAAATTCGTCCTAGAAAAGACAAAGGAAGGAAAAAAAGTAAAAATAAAAAGTCCCCTTAGAGTTTATTTACTTTTATGAGAATAAAGGCTAAGATTAATAACATAGAAGATTGGTTTATTATAGATACTGGATTTAGTGGCGAGATAACGGTTAATTATGAAATATTCGAGAAAATACCTTTTCCTACATTTAACGCTGGTTTAGTATGCATAACTGAGAGTGAGTGTTATAGAGCATTCGGAAAAATCTCTATATTAAGAATATTAGGTAATGAGATTAATACTGTAGTATTATGGGTTCCTCAGTTAGATGAGAATTTAATAGGCGAAGCAGCTTTAATAAAACTAGGTTTAATCATAAATTATAAGGACTTTACGGTTTCTGATCCTTGATATTCTTCATTAATGAAAAGATTCCTTAACCTATCCGTACTTAACATTAGAGAAACATTTTCTCGAAGCGAGACTCTTTGTAGAGAGTATGAAGAAATTTTTAATAAGAGTAAAATATAACAAATAATAATATGAAAGTTGTAATAAGAAGAAACGAGTGGATACCGGGCTCAGCAATGGAGGTAAAGAAGGGTGTAAGAGATTGGAAAGTAATATATCCAGAGACTGGATTTCCAGTAAAGACTTTAGTTTTAGGTGTAGTGGAGGTTGAGCCAAATAATTCCACACCTCTACATAAGCATAACTGTGAAGAGGTCTATTTTATACTATCTGGAAAAGGAATTGTAGAAGTAAATGGGGAAAGGTTTGAAGTGAGTGAGGGGGATAGTGTATACATAAGAGAAAATACTCCACATAGGATAATAAACAACGGCAACACTAAGTTAAGCTATGTTGCAGTTGCAGGGATAATGTTTGTACCTTTATTACCTAAATGGCCTACTGAAAGTCCGTATGAAATAATTGAAAAAGGTGATTAGATCTTTCTTTCCTCTAATAATTCATTAATTAGGGTTACTGGCTTTCCGTCCCTCTCTATAATCTGTTGTGCTGGTGGTAAGTTTAAGTACGCAGGAGAATTTTGGGCTACCCTCTCTTCATATGTTGGTACGTATTCGTTCTTATAGAATATTCCTATAGGAATTCTATCTCCCCATTCATAGGCTTTTTGTATTGCAAGTAGCAACTTCTTATTAGCCTCTTCTGGATTTTTAACTACTGGATCCCATCCGCTATCTTCTAACTTATATATTCTCTTTTCATACCACTCTTTAGTATGAATGTCATTGTATGTTGGACAAGGTTGCAGTACATCAATTACTGCAAGACCCTTATGCTTTATTGCAGCTTTAATTAATTCCCTAAGATGTTTTACGTCATAAGCGTAGCCTCTAGCTACGAAAGTATAACCAGAAATTAATGCTAACGCTATTGGGTTTACTGAATCGTTAATATTAGGCCTTGGTAAGGATTTCGTCTTCAAATTCCTCATGAGTGTTGGTGAAGCTTGCCCCTTTGTTAAACCGTAGACACCATTATCATGGATAATTACCGTAATATCGACATTTCTTCTACCTGCGCTTACAAAATGACCTACTCCTATTCCTAATTGGTCTCCATCTCCTACATTTACAATAACTTCAAGTTCTGGATTCGCTAGTTTTATTCCTATAGCAAACGCTAAAGATCTACCATGTAGTGTATGAACTGCGGATACTGGAATTCTCATGAAGTGCGGTAGCTTTCCAGAACACCCTATCCCTGATACTACTACTACCTTCTTAGGATCAATTCCGAGTTCATGAATTGCTTGCTCTTCCGCTGCTAAGATTCCAAAATCTCCACAGCCTGGACACCAATCTGACCAATCTGCCCTTTTAAGCACCTGCACTTAATATCACCCTCTTTTCATTTTTCTCAAGAACTAGTTTAACTGCATTTATAACCTCATCTCTCGTAATCATTCTCCCATTCCATTTCAATACATAATTTGTGGGAGTTATCCCAGTGTATTCGGCCATTAAAGATGCTGATTGTGCCATATAGTTATTTTCTATATCTATTATCTTTTCCTTATCTTGTAATAACTTCCTCATTAAGTTCTTGGGATAGGGGTTAAACATTCTTAGCTGGATTACTGAAACCTTAATACCCTCACTTCTTAATCTCTCTAGAGCATCAACTACAGCACCCTTTGGTGATCCCCAAGTTACTATAGCTATTTTAGAGTCGTCACCAAAAACATTTAGCCTCATTTCTTCTGGGATTTCAGAGTCAATTACCTCTAGTTTCCTCATCCTCTTAGCATACATCTCAATTCTAACTCTTGAAGCCTCTCTAGTATGACCTATCTCATTATGCTCCTCACCGTTATAAATTACAGTAGCCCTACCTAATGGTGCAAATGGCGATATTCCGTCCTGAGTTATCTTAAACCTTACGTAATCTGCTGGAGGATTTTCTAGTCTCTTACCCCTCTCTATCCTTATCTTATCTAAGTTCAATTCACTCACCTTCACTGTCGAGAAAGAGTTCGCTAAAGCCTTTTCAAGTAAGTGAATCACGGGAACCTGGTATTTTTCTGCTAAGTTAAATGCCCATATTGTGTCTTTAAATGCCTCGACATGGTCACCAGAAGCTATAACTATTCTGGGAAATTCCCCATGCCCTGCACTCAATGCGAACTTTAAATCAGATTGGCTACTTCTAGTTGGCATTCCAGTAGATGGTCCTCCCCTCATGTAGTAAGTGATTACTATTGGAACCTCATTTATTCCAGCCCAACTTAAACCCTCTACCATCAAAGAGAAGCCAGGACCGGAGGTTGAAGTTGATGCCCTAACACCTGCTAAAGCAGCACCTACAGCCATATTAATTGCAGCAATCTCGTCTTCAGCCTGAACAACTACAACTGTACCCTTCCTCTTTTCCCCAGTTTCAGGATCTATCATCATTACATCTTGATGTGCCTCAATGTAAACGCTCTCATCACTCGCTGGAGTTATTGGGTAATAACTTTGAAATCTAACACCTGCATATATTTTCCCAATTGCAACAGAAGTATTACCATCTAATAATACAACATCTTCTTCCCTTCTGATTTCTTTAAGATTATATTCACTTTCGACTAAATTATAACCAATTTCTGCAGCTATAATATTCATTTTTGCCGCACTTTCACTCCTAAATTGTCTCTTTAAGGCATCAATTAAATAATCTAGCTTTAGTCCTAGAAGTTTATGCGATATTGCAACTGCAACAATATTTCTTATCCTCTCTACAGCTGACAGTGGAAGACCTAATTTACTTGCTACTACTTTAGCTATTTCGTCATAATCTACTGGAATTATCTTAACGCCCTGCTGTTTTAAGAACTTTACTACATCTGATACTATTGGCTCTAAGCCCCTCTCCTTTAAGAATTGAGATACCTCTTCTGCGATTTCAGGCTCCATTGTATTTATTGTTGATAATTTAGTTGATTCTAAATTCTTATTATAGATAAAATGAGTCTTAACTTCCCTAAAGTGTTGAAATATTGTTTCTGCGTCAAATGTTGCTAAAATATCTACACTTTCCGGGAAGCTATATACTCTTTTATCACTAATATTTAATACAAAGTAACTATGCCTACCCTTAATGTTAGAGTAATATTCTCTATTACCGAACAAATAATAGCCTGCTTTACCTATAGCATTAGCAAAGATGGATGCAGCAGTATCAATACCAGTGCCTTGCGCCCCGCCAATCATCCAACTTACTTCCATCATGATTAAACACTTTCACTTATCTTTTAAAGATTTTTATTTATAATTAATACACATTCGATGTATCTACTAAACAGTTTAAGTATATTATGAATAGTTTACTGTAGTTTTTTTATCGAACCTAAATGACAAAATCGAACAGGACTTATATTTTCAATATTTTTAACTATTTATTAAATATATATTTAAAAACTAAATATTCAATAGAATTTTCACCAAATTTTTTCAAAATAATGTCTTCTAAATTATTTAAACTGTACCCATTTTCTATTAAGAATGAAGAGATTATTAGAATAAATAAAAATGTTGAGACTAAACCAGCCTCACCGCTCCATTCATTATACAAATTAGTATATTTAAATAAATTTATGTATATTATATTTTTGTTCTTATCGAAATATGAGTATTCTGCTGTTAAGTCAGGTGAGAATACTATTTGAAAATTAGAGTTAAAACCTAAACCGGATAAAAAACTCCTAGCCTCCTTTTCTACACATTCAATTGAGGTGCAATTCAAATCTGTTCACTCATAACTTTGGGAATAAAGAAGCATTGACCATCGATTTTTCCTTCTAATGCATCTTTAAGATATGGATATGGATCCTTTACTTCTCTCATATTCCTCTTACTACCGCCTCTTAGAATACTTACAATCTCTGCAAGAATACTTAATGCGATTTCCTCAGCAGTCTTAGAACCTATATCTATTCCTGCGGGAGTATATAACCTATCCTTAATTTCTTCTAACTTTAAGCCTCTTTTTAAAACCTCTGCAATTATTAATGCTCCCCTTTTAGCACTAGCTAGGACTCCTACATATCTTGCACCGCCCTTTAAGGCTAAGTATGTAGCGTAACCATCATATGGCTTTCCTCCTTCATTTGCGACAACTACAAATGAAGTCTCATTTACTATTTGCTCAAGTATTTCGACGCTATTTGAGATGAATGAAGTATAATTAATAAATTCCTCCTCTTTAATATCATTATTACCTACTACTGCTACATAATATCCCAATGCAGAAGCGATCTTAGCTAATGCCTTAGCTATAGTCCCAGAACCTACTATTATTACTGAAGGCCGTGGTTCAACTGGCTCAATAATAACTTTACCTATTTCAAACTCCTTTTCAATCCTTCTATACTCATTTAATGCAGATTCAGCTAATTCTAGGATCTCTTTAGGTAGCACTCCTAACAGTAATTTTCCTTCAGAGTATACAGTCCTCTCAACTCTACCATTCTTTCTAACCAAAGTTATTATTGCAAAACGCTTTCCTTCCGAACCTAATTTAGAAATTACTGAAAAAACTTCACACGAACTCATAGATTAAAACTGTTTCTTGAGAATTTAAAAATTTTGAAGAAAGAAAAGTGAGTCCTTCTACTGTTATATCTAAAAACTCAATTTTTCATTAAATTTATTTTTTAGCAAAATTAAAACGAGAATTAAATTATGGGTAAATACTTATCATAAAGAAGTTTGGAGGAAAAAGGAGAAGAATAAGTAAGACTTTTGAAAATTAACTAAATATTATATTTTAAAATTTTTTAAAAAAAAAAAGAAGAATAATTATATTTAAGAAAAATTAGGAATAAAACTATAAATATAATTATTTCTTATGTTAATTTATTAATATTAAATAATTTTTAATAATAGTTTTATTAAATAATTTTCATTGCCTAATCTAATGAAAGAGTAAGAAATATAGATGCCAGTTTATAAATATAAATCGTGTTAGAATTTAAGTTTAAATTGTGGATCGAGAAGGATGGCGAGCATTTAATAGGTATGGGGGGTATTCAATTACTAAAGAAGATAAATGAAGTTGGATCTATATCAAAAGCTTCCAGAAATCTTAATATGTCCTATAAGTTTGCATGGGAGTACGTGAAGAATATCAATCAGAAGATCGGTGGTATAGAAATGAAGAAGGGGGGTAGAGGAGCTGGTGGTTCATTAATAGATAGTAAATTACTTAAATTAATAGCAATATATGACGAGGCGGTAAAGGAAATAAGTGAGGTTATAGAGAAGTACAATAAAAAACTGAATGAGGAAATTAATAAATAAAATAATTATAAAAATGAAGGAAATTAATATAATCTAGATTTGTCTTATTATTTAGAGATAAAAAGAAATAAATAAGGATCAATACTAAAATAGTTTATGATAAAATATGAACTTGCCAATGAGGAGCAAGAAAGAGTCAAGAGCATAATCGAGAAGTTAGAGTTAGATTATATTGATACAAATAGGGTAAGGGTAGTATACTCGTATGGAGCAAAAACTAAGGCAATAGCAAGAATATGGGGTACTCCAAAAGTACTTTCGGTTGCGTTTGGAATCAAGCCGTTATATGTGATAGAACTAGTCTGGGAAAAGTATAGTAGGTTAAGTGATGAGGATAAACTAAAGGTTTTAATCCATGAAATCTTACACATCCCAAAGTCATTTAGCGGCGGTCTTAGGCCACATGGTAAAGAAGTTAATCAGAGGGAAGTTAAGAGATTATTAAAAAAGCTGAGGGAAAACATATAGAAACTATATTGAATATCTTATTTACTATCCTTAATTTGATGAAAAGATTATGGATAGGAGAACAAAGATAATAGCAACAATAGGTCCATCTAGCCTAGATAAAATAAAGGAGTTATCAAAATATGTTGATATATTTCGAATTAATCTAGCACATGGGGATGATAAACAAAGGATAGAATATCTTAAGCGAATAAGGGAAGAGGCACCAGAAGTGCCAATACTCGCAGATCTGCCGGGACTAAAGCTTAGGGTTGGAAAGTTGGAGGGAGATAAAATTATGGTTAAAAGAGGGCAAAAAATTATACTAGGTAAAGAAATTCCGGTAAATCCATTACTGTTTAAGATAGTAAGTAAAGGTAGTTATATCCTAATCTCTGATGGCGCAATAAAAGTAAAAATAATAGAAGTAGGGAATGATTATGCAGAAGGAATAGTTGAGAGTGAGGGAATAATTAGTTCTGGAAAGGGAATTAATATTCCTAATGTAAAACTTCCATTTTCAGCACGGGAAGAAGATATTAGATTAGCAAAGTTAGCCAAAGATTACGGAGTTGATTTCATAGGACTCTCGTATGTCACGTCAAGAGATGATATTATAAAATTAAGGGAGATTGTAAGTGAGGATGTATGGATAGTAGCTAAAATAGAAATGGAGTTAAAGGATTTAGAAAGTGTAATTAATGAAGCTGATTCTGTGATGATTGCCAGAGGTGATTTAGGAGTTCAAGTAGGATTAGAGAGATTGCCTATTATTCAAGCAAAAATTATAAGGATTTCTAGAATGTTTGGTAAGCCCGTAATATTAGCGACTCAAGTTCTAGAATCGATGATAAATTCACCTCAACCTACTAGGGCGGAAATTATAGATATAACAAATTCAGTTCTAAACGGAGTAGATGCAATATTATTAAGTGATGAAACCGCAATAGGTAATTATCCTATTGAAGCAGTTAGAACGTTAGATTCCGTAATAAGAAGTGTTGAAAAGAGTTTTAGAATTAAGGGAGTTCCACCAATAAGGTCGTATGATGATGCTATAGCCTATGCTGCAGTATCTGCAGCTAAGTTATCTAAGGCTAGATCAATTTTAGTTTTCACAAGAACTGGTTCTACAGTGCTTAGAATAACTAGACTCAGGCCTAAAATTGACGTAATATGCTTTAGTAATAATAAATCATTATTAAGGAAGTTAAGAATCTGTTGGGGGATAATTACTCTTGAAGTAGATAAAATAATGGAGGAGATTAATATAAATGATTTAATAGGAATTATGAAAAAAGAGGCCTTAAAGAGGGCTTTAGTTAAAAGAGGAGATAAAGTTATAATAGTTGCTGGAACATTGCCAAAAAGAACTAATTTACTATTAGTTGATGAGATTAACTAGGTATAAGGTATGAAAAAATTCCGAGAACTATCATAAATATGCCTAAGAATAGTAAAGAAAGTTTACCAACATTTACTAAGGTCTGTGGAGATTTTATGGACTTTACTAATCCACTATAAGCCAATAGAACAACAACTAATTGTGATGCTAGACTTCCAAGTCCAAATAAGAGACCAACAAGAAATGTAGGAAATGATGGTAGTAATGTAGTAATACTAACTGATAGAAGTAATACAACAAAAAAGTCTCCGCCAAAAGCTGCCGCAACACCATGTATCCAGATCAGCTTATAATCTGGAGCAGAAGACTTAACACCCTCAGGATCTTCCTTTGATTTTGACCTTAAAAGGTAAAGTATTGCAACTCCTATCATAGTTAGACCTACTATTATGTCTACCTCAGGGTCTAAGACACCAGTAGCCAGGCCCAAGTTAATTACTTCTCCAACTAAGGCACTAAGTGCAGTCCATATTGTTGTAAGTGCAAGGGCGAAGACAACTGTAGATTTTACCGCACCATAAATATTTTTCTGCATTAGAGCATAAGATATTGTTATAGGCCAAGTATGCTCATCTGGTTTGAGTCCATGAATTATCCCTATGACTAAAAGTGCCATGGGTAAGATATAACCTAATTCTCTTATAATATTTTCAGCTATTGGTTCTAAAATATCTGGCATTGATAAGATTGCTACTATTATTGCGGAACTTACAGTAACTGCCAAAATCAATTCTTTTTTATTTTTCATATTTTTTGGGTCAACCCAAAAGTATATAAACTTTTCTATTTGAAACTATATATAGAATATCAGAACAGAAGTACTGCAATTGTTTATTAACTTTATATTCCTATATAGGATGAAGTTATTTGGACATGAATTTTATACTTTTCAATACTGTGTAGTAATAATGTATTAATCAAACAACTTTATATATACGTTATTCTTAATCTCATTAGCTGTACAGTGGGCCCGTAGCTCAGCCAGGTAGAGCGGCGGACCATGAGGGCCGATGCTTTTAACCCGTAGGTCCCGGGTTCGAATCCCGGCGGGCCCGCATGTCTTATTTTTATCACTCAAAAGGATTATACTATGAAAATAATAGAAGTAGTCTGTTCAAAGTGTGGGTCTCCTAGAGAAGATAGCGAAATACGTTGCAAGCATTGTGGAGGATATTTTAAAATTAAAATTAATTTTCATTTTAAAAAGGAAAATATAAGAGAAAATTTTCCATATATAAGAGAATGGATTACATTAGGGGAATGGAATACACCATTAATTAAAATAAGTAAAAATTTATATTTTAAATTAGATTATTTAAATCCTACTGGATCATATAAAGATAGAGGTGCAGTAACTTTAATTTCCTATTTAAAGCAAAAAGGAATAAAGAAAATAAGCGAAGATTCTTCTGGAAATGCTGGAGCTGCAATTGCAGCATATGCAGCCAGAGCTGGAATTGAGGCACTAATATACGTACCAGAAACTGCAAAAGGCAATAAGCTTAGACAAATTGAAGCTTATGGGGCGAAGGTTATAAGAGTAAAGGGAAGTAGAGAGGATGTGGCAATTAATGCAGAGAAAGCTGGGGTTTATTATGCCTCTCATGTCCTTAATCCAGAATTTAGAGATGGAATAAGGACATTATCATATGAAATTTCAAGAGATTTAGGTTGGAAATCTCCTGACCTTATATTCTTACCAGTCTCAGCTGGAACTTTACTCTTAGGGGTCTACGAAGGATTTAGACATCTTTTAATTTCGGGAATTATAGAAAAAATGCCGAAAATTATTGCAGTTCAAACTAGCCAAGTAATGCCAGTATGCTCAAAACTTAAGGGAATTCCTTACACTCCACCAGCTCAAGTTAGCTCAGTCGCTGATGCATTAATTTCCACTAACCCAATCCTAATTGATGAAATGATTAAGGTTTTGAAGGAGAACGGAGATTGTGTAATAGTCGATGAGAGGGAGATAATTGATGCACATTCGAAGTTAGCTAAAAGCGGTTTCTTTGTAGAATATAGCTCTGCTACTGTATATGCAGCGTATGAAAAGTATAATTCTAATGGTGAGAATAACGACTTATTATCAGTACTAATACTCACTGGACATGGGTTAAAGACTGTTTAGTCAACTTTGACCTAATTGCACAGAATGAACATAATTCTCTGCCCTTTGAAGTGGGCATACCACATTCTTTACAGAAGTTTAATTCTTCTTTTTCAGTTCTGATCTCTAATAACGGCCTAATCTTTTCCTCGAAATTTTCAACTAATCTTAGCATAATGCCAGGAACCCTTTCTTCTAATTCCTCTAAACTTCTCCTAATTGAAGTCTGCATTACACCACCTATTCTTCTAAAAGTGTGAGGACATGAGTCATATACAAATTGTATATTATTAGATATAGCATAAGTCATTATTTCCTTTTCAGGGATTAGAAAAAGCGGTTTAATTTTCTTAATGAAACCAAATTCTGCTGGTAACACTGGGCTAAGTTTAGAAAGGTTATTTACATCACCATTAACGTAGCCTGCAAGTATAAATTGTGCTATATCATTTAAATTGTGTCCCGTAGCTAAAACATTAGCACCCATCTCTTTTGCGAATCTATTTAATAGATACCTCTTTACTATTCCACAAGTACTGCATACTGGTCTGCTTGTTTTGTTCTTAGTATCATCAATACCGAAACCGAATTCTTCTTTTAGCCTTATTATTCTATATTTAATACCAAGCATTTCAAAATTTTTTCTGGCAATCTCAGTACTCTTTTTAGAATATTCGTACCCACCATCAATCCCCAAATCAATGTTAAGTCCAATAATCTCAAACCCCATCTTATTAGAAAGTTTATGTAATACATGAAGTAGTGTAGTACTATCCTTTCCACCAGAAACAGCAACTGCTACAACATCATTTTTAGATATCATCTTATACTTCTCTATTGTCCTTTGAACTCTGGACTCTAACCATTCATTAAGATGTTCCTTGCATAAATATAGCCCTGCATATTTTATAGATATTATAGCCTTATTTTGGCACTTACTACATCTCACAAATATTTATCTTGTAACACATATTCATAAATCTAGTTTAACCTCCAGAAGCTATTAAATAGACTACAATCTCATCATTATCCCTTAACTTCTCTTCTTCTACAATTGGAGAACCATCCTTAACTACAACAACACTTTGTGTTGAGTAACCTAGTTTTCTTAAAGCATCCTTAACCGTAGAGTTATCTGGTAGCTCAATTACTTTTTCCGTTCTTTCTCGAATTAATTTAACCTTAACCTTCATATCTTCACCTAGTAAGATTTATATTTAAGGTAAACTTTTATTTGATAATGGGGCCGTCGTCTAGCCTGGACTAGGATGCCAGGCTTGGGCCCTGGTGGTCGCGGGTTCAAATCCCGCCGGCCCCATTTTGGACTAAACTCAAATTTCCTCATGTAACTCTCTGAAGGAATATAGCTAATACTGCAAAGGCTGACTCAATTAGCCATAAAATTATAACAATCTCATATTCCTTAAATTTACCTAGTTTCATTATTACATGAGTAAGTGAGTTAGGAAATGAGTTCCAATGTAAAATCCCGTTTTCGTCAGGATCGCCGAAAGATATACCCTTAAATCTAGTTCGTGCCTTTAAAACAAACTCGATTACATAGGGAATATACAAAATTGCAAGAGCGGTTAACATAAAGCCTGCAATACCTATTGCACCAATTACTGCGCCAATGAAATAAGTTCCTATATTCCCAGGAAATATTTTCGCTGGGTAAAAATTAAAATATAAAAATGTTATTAAAGTTGATATTAATATTAAACTTATTATTCCTGCTAAATATGTAGCTCCCTTCGAGTTTAGGCCTATTATTGCAAATGCTAAAGCCATTATTACTCCTAAACCTGCACCTAACCCATTTAAACCTTCAAGCATGTTAAACGCATTTGAGGCTATTGTTACTGATGCTGGAACTAATATAATATAATACCAAATACTGAAATCTATAACGCCAATAAACGGAATATTTATTGTAGAGTGGCCTAAACTATATATTGATAGTGGGACAGAAGCGAATACAGGTAATATAGCTCTGATGGATTGCCTAATATTAAAAATGTCGTCTAGTAGTCCTAAGAAGCCTATAATTAGAGAAGTCAATAAGATGGGTGCTATTATTCTTTGATCCTTGAAAATTCCTAATAAGGTTAAACATCCAGCAACAAAGCCTGCTACTATCCCTATCCCTCCTAACGATGGTATCTCAGGTTTATTCTTCTTATTAATATCCTTTCCTACAAAGCCCCTTGATTTAGCTGAGATAATAATCCATTTAGTAGTTATAAAAGTTACTATGGAACTAATAATTATAGGAAGTAAGATACTTGTAACTTCCATTATCTCCTCCGCATTACTGTAAATTTAGCAAGTTCTATTAAGTTCTTTCCAGACTCTTCATTTATCCAATTGACCTTCTTTAAATATCTTATACTCTCATTCATGTAAAATTCCGCCTTTTCATAAGCATAGGATAGCGAATATTTCCTTAAGATATTTGCAACCTCCTCTAACTCTTCTTTAGAGGCATTTCTATTACCTAAAACTTTCCCAATTCTTTCCCTCTCTTGCTGACTGCAATCCTTTAACGTCTTAATTACTAATAATGTCTTTTTTCCCTCTCTAATATCACTGTAGACTGGCTTACCTAACTCCTTCTCACTTGCATTAATTCCTAAAATATCATCTACTATCTGGAACGAAATTCCTAAATTCAGTCCAAAATTAAAGGAGTTATATAAATCCTCATCTGAAACTTTTCCAGTTAATGCACCTAAATAAGAAGAACAGGCAAAGAGCCATGCTGTTTTCTTCTTAATCATCTCGAAATATTCTTCCTCACTAACTTCTTTCTTTTCCTCAAACTCCATATCAAGAGCTTGCCCCTCAGAAATAGTTATGATCGCCTCAATAAACTTCTCTAGACCCTTATTTACTTTATCTTGATCTAAACCCTTTAGACCCTTATGAAGTATTTCAAACGCTTTTACATGTAACAAATCCCCTGCTAATATTGCCATTGGAACTCCATATTTAACATGCACAGAGGGCATACCTCTTCTTATAGGATCATTATCCATTATGTCATCATGAATTAATGTAAACGTATGTAAAACTTCAACTGCAGCACCAAGTATATAAGACCTATTAACATCCCCATTAACTAACTCTGAGGTTAGAACAACTATACTTGGCCTTAGCCTTTTCCCGCCGCCCAAAAAAAGATACCTAGAAGATTCATATAACTTACTAACTTTTAAATCACCCACTAAATTTTCCAGTATTATCTTATCGACTCTTTCCGCTATTTCTCTCAGCTTTCTCTCTAAATTACTCATTCTTCTTTCTTACTCGAATAACATCTAATAAATTTAAGCCTCTAGATTCTATCCATTCCCTCAACTTCCCATGAATAACAACAGGCTTTTCCTTTAACTCGCTAACATTTTTAGCTCCTACAAGCATCATAGTTGACTTTATCTCAAATATCACTCTTCTAAAAAAGCTTCTTAATGAATCTTCACCTTCGACAGCCTTCTTTAAGACCGGCAAAGCCATTGCTGCAATATCACCTCCGATTACAATTGCTTTAACTATATCAAGCCCATTTCTTATACCACCGCTTCCAATAATTATTGCATCTGGTACTGCATACCTTACCTCAATTATTGATGCTGCTGTGGGAATTCCCCAGTCTTGAAAAAGTTGAGCGCTCTCAGCTTTCCAGTTCCCTCTTCTTAAACCTCTTATTCTCTCAACTGCGATCCAACTAGTTCCACCTTGTCCAGAAACGTCAAAATTCTTAAAGCCAAACTTTCTAAAGAGATTTGCACTCTCCATAGAAATTCCGCATCCGGTTTCCTTAATTATTACCGGTACTCCAAGATCCTTACTAATATCCCTTAACTTTTCTAGTAGTGAAATAGAATATTCCGGTTCGCCTTCTGGTTGAAAAAGTTCTTGAGCAACATTAAAATGAATTGCAATTGCATCAGCATTTATCATTTCTATAGCTTCCCTTAACTCTCTATACCCATAACCTTTAGCTATTTGCGGAGCTCCTATATTTGCTATTAATAAAGAATTAGGTGCATTCTTTCTTGCAATTTCAAAGGTATTTCTAACTTCTTTGTGTTCAATTGCTACCCTTTGACTACCTACACCCATTCCCAATCCAAATTCCTCCACAACCTTAGCTATCGTGGCATTAATTTTACCTACAAATTCGTTACCACCAGTCATTCCAGAAACGATAAATGGTGCTTGCAATTCCTTTCCAAAAATCTTTACATTTGTCTTGACTTCATTAAAATTAAATCCTGGCATTGCCTGATGAATTAGCTTTACGTACTCGAAGTAAGTCTCTGTAAATTTTTCAACATTTTCAAATAAGCATATCTCTACATGTTCTGTCTTTCTACTCATTATCTTATTTTGCATGTGAATTAAGGAGATTATATGAATTAAAACATTAATTTTAATAAGAAATAACTTCCCTAGCCTTTTTAGAGAATTCATGCTCTACATATACTCTTCTAATGATTAAGTATGAAGGAATCATATTTATTAGTGTGCTAGCATAATCAGAGATACTCTTAACACCAGCCTTAGACTTAACTAGTATCTTACTTTTATCAATAAGATGTATCCTCTCTTCAAATGCTAGTATTGAATCTTCTGGAATATTATACCTTTGAAGTTTTAGAATTACATCCTCTAAATTAGATTTCTTCTCGTTAAAACTAATTTCATTATAAACTACCTTTGGACCTTTCCTATCTAGAAAGTTCTTTATCCTTAACCTTAACTTTTCGGGAGCTTCGTTATCGCTTAGTGCTTGATATAGTTTAGAAAAAACCCATTCGTCATCCCAATATGAGAAAATTTGATTATTTATCATTTCCTTTATAGTATTTATATTATTAAACTCTGGACAACAGTATTCAATTAGATCCCTATAGATCTTTCTTAAAAAGAGTTCATAGCCTAATATTGTTTTATGATAATATACAGCCTGATACATATGTAACCTTGAGATGTAAAAGTTCTCAAGAGTATGTAATCCCTTCTCTAAAACTACTATCTTTGATCCTTGATAATCTATAGTATCAAGTAACCTTTCTAGATCTATATTACCAAGTATTACTCCAGTGTGTTTAGAATCACGAATTAGATAATCCATTCTATCTACGTCTACATCACTATCAATTAAAGAGGATATAATAGATTCGCCATTATAGATATCCAAGACCTTTTTATAATCAAAGCCATAGTTTGAAAGAATATCCCTAATTACGGTACTACTAATTATAACATCCCTAATTATGACATTACTAATACCTTTAGGAATATAATAAGGTTCTATACAGTGAGATAAAGGTAATTGACCTATATCGTGCAGTAACGCTGCAATTCTTAAGTATTCTAATTCCTCATCATTTATAATTCCTAACTTATATAATTTTAATCCGAGCCTATTTGCTAGATGAAATGTTCCTAGAGAATGGCTAAATCTAGTGTGCATTGCACCAGGATATACTAAGTAAGCTAAGCTTGTTTGCTTTATTCTTCTTAGTCTCTGAAAAAGCGAAGAATCAACTAATTCTCTCTCTTGCTCTGTGAGTTCTATATATCCATGAATTTCATCAAAGATTTTCTTCATATTATAAAAATTTGAAGACTAGTAGATAAATGCCCATCCCGGCTTGCAAGGGCTGCGGGCCCTCGCGGATCCCACGGCCCTTGCAACGTGGGCGGCTTAACTTCCGGGTTCGAAATGAGTCCGGGTGTTGCCCGCCCACTATGGCCGGGTGGGCAATTAATTATTTACACATTAACTTAAAAAACTATTCATTTTCGCTGTTCGGGTAAAGCATATATACCAATAATTCTTAACTCTCCCCCATCCTTCGGACACTTTTTATCCTCAATAACTTTCATTACATAATCGCCAACCTGAAACTGTCTCTCCTCAGAATAATCGCAAGTTAAACATTTTATAACTGTAATAACTTTAGGTCTGGATAAGATTTCAGAACTCACTGCGCTACACCAACAGTGTTTCCAACACCTACTAATATAACTGTATCTCCGACATTCGTCCTCTCTAATATTGACTTTTTAACCATTTCAACTACTTTATCAGCAGCTTGATATATTTCTTTTCTCATCTCAGTTATAGCCTCTTCCATACTCATCTTCACTATTATAGCATCAATAGGTATTCCATACTTTACTGCAACCCTCTCTATTGCTATTTTTTCAGGCCCTGGATCACCCATTGCAACACCAGTACCTTCTGCAATAATTCCAGTAGTCTCACTCTCTAATCTTAATGCAGCATCAACAGTTATTATCCTTGCAACCTTACCTCCTAACTTCTCTATCACATTTGCTACAGCTTCCCCTGGCGTACCTACAGTTGCCATTGGTCCTTCTGCCTTCACTATAATTAGCTTTCTACCTTCAAATTCAGTCTCTACTGCAACAGTATCTCTACTTGGAGACCATTTATTAACTATTTTACCATTTAATATAAATCTAGATGCAACTAATGGACCTAATGAATCTCCAACTGGTATACCGTCTAAAAACACCTTCTGTGCTCTAACATAAGCTTCAGCATACTTAACAATTATAGGTACTATATTTTGAAGTTGGTATAAGTATATTAAGCTATTAAGTTTCTTTGCTAAAATTAAATAGTGTTTTAATATCTTGTATATTATATTTAGAGCATTAGTTATTTCTGCTGAAACTTCAATTTTACTTCTTGTAACTGGATCAATATTGGGCGCTGCTTTAATTATTATATTCCTAATCTTATCTTCACTACTTCTTAGTAGATGTCTCATACGCGAGATTATATCAGTGGGTTCAACACTAACTGGATCAATAATGAACATTTCACTTAGCTTCTCTGTCAAACCCTTCGCATCCTCTACCCCTTTATCCTTAAGTAGCCTTTCTGTTAACATTTTTGCATCTACTGCAAACCTTCCTATTCTTTCTATCTCCTGCTCTATTCCTCTAGCCATTAATGAAATTTGAAACCTTTGGCCTATTCCAGGCATTGAAAGTAAAATCGCTAATAAAAAGAAGATGTATAGAGGTAGAGCTGGTAGAATTGCGCTTAGTTGATCTACTGAAGATGAAGTTTGTGTGGATTGTGCTAACACAATTACGGAATTTAATAACAACACCATTTATACCTAATTTAGTCGTAGTAATTGGAGAAATTAAGTTTTCATGAGATCTAACTTTCTACACAATACTTCCTAAAAATTAAAATTTTGTAGTTAACGGTTTCTATCTAAATATTTAATTAATTAAATTTTAATTTAGATTAAAAATTTCTAACCCTTATCAGTTAGTACAATAGGTCTATCAGAATCTACATATACAGTATGCTCGAATTGTGTAACAATTCCCTTCTTAGACTCAATTAAAATAGGATATTGTCGCAATACATTCTTTTTAACTAAATTTCTTAAGACTTCCCTCAATTCAATGGGTTGCATAATATCTCTTAACCACCTCTCGTTAAATGGAAGAGTATAAAATCTATTATATATTTCCTTAACTAAAATTGATTCTTTTTGAGTTAGATTTTTCTCAGTATAATTCTTTAAGGCATAAATCGTGACTTCTTTTCCTTCTATTACCTCGCCCCCACCATTAGTTGCAAAAGGCTCAATTGCAAAAACTTGACCTTTCTGGATTCTCCAAGGACTTCTATCTGAAACATTAGGAACAAAGATTCCTGCATGTAATTCATATCTCCTAATTAAGTGACCTCCTAAATTTCTAATTGGCTTAAAGCCATACATCTTAATAACCTTCTCAATAACCCTTCCAATATCGCCTAAACTTACACCTACTTTAAAGTTCGATATTGCTGCAGCTAGAGCATCCCGAGCCGCATCTGCGAGTTTTTGGTACTTATCATCAAGTACGATAGTAACAGCTGTATCTGTTATGTAACCGTTAATTTGTGCACCTACATCTAACTTTACAATAGCCCCTTCTGGAATTACCTTTTCATCATTTAAAATTGGAGAGTAGTGTGCCGCCTCATAATTTATAGAAAGATTACATGGAAACGCTGGTCTAGCGCCTTCCCTAATTATTATTTCCTCAACCCTTTCACAAATTTCAAATACTTTCACTCCTGGCTTTATTAATCTTAAACCTTCTTCTCTAGCCTTTGCAGCAATCTTCCCTGCCTTTATTAAGAATTCTAATTCTTCTTCACTCATCTAGATGTGATATTGTATTAATAGTTTTTAATTTCTAATTTTCTAAAATGCAATTATGGCTAGGCTTAAGTGGTTAGGTCATGCAGCAGTAGAGCTTAACATCCAGAATAAGAGGGTACTAATTGACCCTATGATAAAGGACAACCCATTATCACCGGTAAAGTTAGATTTCTTTAAAAATAATGTAGATTTAATTGCAGTAACACATGATCATTATGATCATTTAGGAGATACAGTAGAACTCCTAAAGAATAATCCTAAGGCAAAGTTATTTACTAGTTATGATCTGGAAGCTTACTTAGCTGAGAAATTTAATATTGCATGGGAAAGAATGATACCGGCAAATGTAGGAGGATATGTTGAATTTGATGGATTAAAGCTAGCACTAACTAAAGCAGTACATTCTAGTCAATACTCTGATCCTATGGGTGTTGTTATATCTGATGGAAGAGTTACGATATACCATGCGGGGGATACTGGAGTATTCGAAGACATGAGACTTATTGGTGAGATCTTTAGACCAGACTATGCCTTATTGCCTATAGGTGGAAGATTTACAATGGATCCATATCAAGCTTCAATAGCAGTGGAGCTCATAAAACCAAGAAAGGCTGCAATACCAATACATTACAATACATGGGATCTCATTAAATCAGATCCGAACTTGTTCGCAGAACTAGTAAAGAAAAAGGGATATAGTGTACTTATTTTAAAACCAGGAGAAGAAATTGAATTGTGATAGTAAATGTATAGTGAAGGAGAATTAAAGATAATAAATTTTTTAAAACAAAAAAATGGTAAATCTAATTTAGAGGAGCTATCTACTCAATTAAACTTGCCTAAAAGTTCAGTAATTAGTTTACTAGAGTTGTTAAAATCAAAAGGAATAGTCGAAGTGAAAAGATTTGAAAAAATAATACACGAACTTACTGAAGAAGGTTATAAGAGATTAAGGGAAGGTTTGCCTGAAGATTTACTAATAAAGAAGCTAGGAGGCAAACCTAGACCTTTAAAAGATTTAAAAGATGAGATGGGGAAAGATTTCGATATTGCAGTAGGTTGGGCTAAGAGAAAAGGATTGATAAAAATAGAGGGCGGCATGGTAATTCCATTAATAGAAGACTATACTTCGCCCGAAATTAACTTTTTAAGAAACCCAGAAAATGCACCACAAGATGTCTTAAGAATTTTAGAGCAGAGAAACTTAATTAAAAGAGTAGAAATATTAAATGTTGAAGTAGAATTATTAAGGCAAATTGAAAAAGAGGAGGAATACTTAACGTTTTTAACTTCTGACCTATTAAAGACTGGAAAATGGAGGAATTATAAGCTCAGGGAATATAATGTAACAGCATTACCTCCATACGTTCCAATTGGAAAGAAGCATTTTATGGTCGAATTTTTAGAGAAAGTCAGAGAGGTGATGAAGGAGTTAGGGTTTAGGGAAGTTTCCTCAGATTACGTCGAATTAGAATTTTATAATTTTGACCTATTATTTCAACCTCAAGACCATCCTGCTAGAGAGATTCATGATAATTTTTCAGTACAAGGGGTAGGAAGAATAGTTGATGAGAATTTAATGCAAAATGTTAAGAAGGTGCATGAGGAGAAGTGGAAGTATAAATGGAGTGAGGATATTTCAAAGAAACTCGTACTAAGAAGTCAGACTACAGCAACTACTGCCAGAATAATTGCGTCAAGACCAAAAATACCAATTAGGGTATTTACAATAGGAAAAGTATTTAGGCCGGATAAGATTGATGCAACACACCTTATAGAATTCCACCAAATGGATGGATTAATTATAGAAGAAGGATTTAATTTCAGAAAATTGTTAGGACTTCTAAAAGAGATTCATGAGAGACTTGGAATAAAGAAGATAAAATTTAAGCCAGCTTACTTTCCATTCACAGAACCAAGTGTTGAAGTTTATGGATATCTAGAGAAGCTTGGTTGGGTAGAAGTATGTGGGGCTGGCTTATTAAGACCAGAAGTAGTTAAACCGGCAGGAATAGATGAAGTAGCTGGAGCATGGGGTATGGGTTTAGAGAGAATCGCTATGGCTTTCTTGGGTGTTAATGATATTAGATTATTGTATGCTGATAATATTGAATATTTAAGGCAGAGAAAGGTGACCTATTAATGCCAACTGTTATTTTTAATAAATATAAATTACTTAAAAAATTAAATATAGATGAATCACAACTTGAGGATTTACTATTTAAACTAAAATCTGAATCAAAATTATTAGATGAGAATAATATAGAAATAGAGATTAATGCGGATCGTTTAGATTTGTTAATAAGTGATGGTATTAAGAGAGCAATAGATGGTTTATTAGAGAGAAAATTAGGAGAAGCCAAATATGATATAATTAATACAAATTACGAACTAATAGTAGGTAAGGTAAGAAGCAGACCCTACGTTCTTGGTGCAGTAATTTATGATTTAAAGATTGATGACGAATACTTAAGAGAGATAATTCAATTTCAAGAGAAGTTACATTCAACAATAGGTAGGAAAAGAAAAAAGGTTGCGATAGGACTTCATGATTTGGATAAAATTGATGGTAAAACAATCCTTTATCAAGAAGTACCATTAGAGTATAAATTTATCCCATTAGGCTACAGATCAGAAATGTCGGTTAAAGAAGTTTTAGAAGCAACACCACAAGGGAGAGAATATGGTAGCATATCGCTATATGAGGGTAAATTACCAGCAATACTTCAACAAGATGGAAAAGTACTCAGTATTCCACCAGTAATAAATTCCGAAAAAACTAGGTTAGATACTTCAACAAGGAATCTTTTTATAGACGTTACTGGAACCTCGTTAGAAGCTGTTTCACAAACACTTGACATATTAGTAACAAATTTTGCAGAAAGTGGGGCAAAAATAGGTATTATAAAAGTAAACTCGGATTATGCAACAGTCTCTCCATTATTGTCTAGAAGAGAAATAACTGTAGAAATTCCCTATATAAATAAAATTTTAGGAGTTAATTTAACTAAAGAAGAAGTAATAAGGTTACTTTTAAGGGCTAGATTATATGTAGAAAACCTAGGAGAGAATAAAATTAAGGTAGTGGTCCCACCCTATAGAGTAGACTTGCTAGAAGAAATAGATATTGTGGAAGAAGTTGCGATGATGATAGGTTATGATAAACTGGAACCAGAAAAATATCAAATATCTACAAAAGGTGAAGTTTTAGAAATTAATAAACTTACAAATTTATTAAGAGATTTGGCGATAGGTGCCAGATTTGAAGAAGTCTTTAATTTCGTATTAATCTCGTCAAAATATTTAGAAGGAGAATACGTTAGGATCTTAAATCCAGTATCTGAAGAATACAATGCCGTTAGAAATTCACTAATACCCTCTATACTATTATTTTTAAAGAAAAATCAATATGTAAGATTTCCAGTAAGAGTATTTGAAATAGGAGATGTTGTAGAGCGAGACGAAACTAGTGAGACAAATTATAGAAATCGCCGTAGGATGGTATTAGCAATAATGAATAGTAAAGTGAGCTATGAGGAGTTACAGGCTGATGTTCATGAGATATTGAAAAATCTTGGACTAAATCCGGAATATGTAAGGTACGATGATAAAATTTTTATTAACGGTAGAAGCGCAAAGATAGTATCTGGTAATACAATAATTGGAGTAATAGGTGAAATAAACCCTATAGTTCTTGAGGAGTATGAAATAAGTTATCCAATAGTCTTATGTGAAATTTATTTAGATAAAATACTACAATTCATTAATGCCCGTAGCTCTTATTAATGGAGTAAGAATATACTACGAGGATAAAGGAATAGGAAAGCCGATAGTTTTTATTCACCACCTTGCAGGATCCTTAAGAAGTTGGAAATATGTCTTACCTTATTTCTTAGATAAGTATAGAGTAATTGCTTACGACCTTAGAGGTCATGGTAGGTCTGAAATAGTGCCAGGGAAGTATAGAATACAAGATCACCGAGACGATTTAAAAGGATTATTAGACCTTCTTAACATAAGAAGACCTATATTAGTAGGACATTCCATAGGCTCGCTTATCGCAATAGATTATGCAATTGAAAATGACGTAGAAGTGTTAATTCTGATTGGAGCATTAGTAAGTGCACCATCGAAAGATATTTATGAGAGGTATTTAAGTATTGCAATGAACTTTGGTATGAGGGCGTTAGCAGAGTATAGAAGAAAAAACGGAGACTTTACAAGATACCTTACTGAAAATCAAAGAGTATGGAGTGATTTCTTATCAATTTATCAAGAAAATACTCCATTAGGTTTCAAATATACTGTTGAAGGTCTAGTGGAAGCACCAGATTATACTGATAAGCTTGATATAATAAGATCTCCAGTACTAGTAATTTATGGTAGTGAGGACAGATTTATTACTAGCCTAGATGCGTTCAAGAGAAAAGTTAGGAATCTAAGATATCATGTAGTTAATGGATATGGCCATTTCTTAAATTTAGAAGCACCAGATCTAATTAGTAAACTAATTATTGACTTCTTAACTTACCTCCAAGTTTAAGAAATATTTTAATAAGCTCTTCTTTACATTCTTTGACAAGATCTCTGACTTTCTCATCTCCACTTCCGGCTATCTGAACTTCAATATAGGGTCTTTGAACCTCATAACCCTTAGGGTGTGTCTTTATGTATAGATTATATTTATTAACTAATTCCTTAACATAAGGTGCTATAGTAGACTCCATTACACCCTCAACCTCAAAAGTTTCCTCATAGTATTTTACATTAGGTTTATTTTTAAGGTATTTGCGAATGAAATTTTCTAGAACATCCTCCATTTCTCTTGGAACTCCAGGTGTTGCCAGAATTTCTATATTATTATAAATTATGTAGATACCCGGCGCAATACCTTGATTATTTTCTACTGGTATAGCCTTACTCGGCATATATGCCATCTTTCTCCTTTCTGGAGTTATCTCAATATTTCTTCTCCTATACTTTTCCACTATCATCTCAAGAGCAATTGGATTCTCAACTAATTTATCTTCTAAAGCTATTGCCAATGCTTCTGCAGTTTTATCATCATAAGTAGGACCTAATCCACCAGTTGATATTATTAATAACGGTCTTCTATTAATCGCCTCCCTAAAGGCACTTACTATATCATCAATATAATCACCTACAGTAGTTATTCTCCGTACTGTATATCCTAATGAAGTAAGCCTCTTAGCGATATGAGATGCATTAGTATTTATAGTCTTACCACTAAGCAATTCATTACCTATAGAAATTATTTCAGCTCTCCACTCGCTCACATAAAGTTAAATAGATTTGGGAATATTAAACTAATGTGAGATCTTGATTAAACAATTCCTTTCTAGAGATACTGAATTATTAAGAGCATCTGAAATTAGAGACCTACTAAAACTTACAGAGGGTAGAGACGTAATCAGTTTTGCAGGAGGGCTTCCAGACCCCTCTACCTTCCCTGTAGAGGATATTAAAAAAATAGCAGAGGAAGTTATCGAAAAACATTCTTCTTCAGTACTTCAGTACTCTGCTACCGCAGGAATTCTTGAATTTAGGAGAGAGTTAGTAAACTTATCAAGATTAAGAGGTATTATAAATATAAATGAGAATAATATAATTGTTACTGTAGGTAGTCAAGAAGCTTTATATATGATATTTAATATACTAGTGGATCCAGGCGATGTGGTAATAGTAGAGAAGCCTACATACCTAGCAGCGCTAAATGTACTAAGAACAAGAAGACCCATATTTTATGGTGTAGATTTGGAAGATGATGGATTGAATATAAACCAACTAGAGAATATCTTGAAGAGAATTAAGAATGAAGGTAAGAGGGTAAAGTTACTTTATACGATTCCAACTGCCCAGAATCCTGCTGGTGTAACTATGTCATTAGAGAAAAGAAGAAGGTTGCTAGAATTGGCTAGTGAATATAATTTCCTTATTGTAGAAGACGATGCGTATGGATTTTTAACTTTCCAGTCAGATAACTTACCAGCCATAAAGGCCTTAGATAGAGAGAATAGAGTAATATATACCGGAACCTTTAGTAAAATATTCTCTCCCGGTTTAAGACTCGGTTGGGTAGTTGCTGATGAAGAAATTATTTCCGAATTAGAATTATTTAAACAAAACATCGAACTCCATACACCAACATTAAGTCAAGCAATAGCCCTAGAAGCCTTAAGAAGGGGGGTAATACAGGCAAATTTGCCTAGAATAAGAAGAGTCTACATGGAAAAGAGAGATGTAATGTTACAAGCAATAGAAGAGAATTTTACGTCAATAGCGAAATGGACTAAGCCATTAGGTGGGATGTTCGTATTCATGTGGGTTAACGAGAAGATAGATACAACATCAATGTTAGATAAAGCACTTCAGAGAGGCGTTGCGTATGTTCCTGGAGCAAGCTTTTACTTTGATGGTAGTGGTAGAAACACTATGAGACTTAATTACAGTTTTCCAACTAAGGAGCAGATTATAAGGGGTATAAGGATCCTTAGTCAAGTAGTAAGGGAAGAAATGAAATAAAATTCTATTAATGAAGCATAATTACCATCCCAAATCCACTTTAAATTTTTCTCTAATGGAAATGGTAAACCATAAATCCCACTCCATAATCCCTTTTCTAATTGGATATACTTATAATCTCTCTCTTGAACGTAATAGATAGGCAAAACTCCTACTAGATGCACTAAAGAATTATCTATTGCATTAACTAATTCAGAAATAGGATATTTTTGAATTACACTAGCCTTTATAAGATCAAAATCTAACTTTACAGGCTCTTCTCCTTCTCTATATAAGAGAGGAGTCTTATAAATTTGAGATAACCTTAAGGCCTTAATTAAAGTATTATTATGTAATACAAAATCTAAATCGCTTAGGATCTCAAATTTCTCCCTTTCAGTTAAGAAATTATAACAAATCTCAACTATCTCTTTTGATAGAGTGACATATTTAGTAGAGATAGGTAATTTATTATTACTTAGGTCTAAAAAAATATTACATTTCATTCCAGTATATTCTTCTAATTTTTCATAAAACTCCATAAGAAATGTAGAAGGCTTATTAGTAAATATGAAATCTGAATCGAAATTAGCCCAAATTATTAAAAATGGATTATTTTTATTTTTAAGTGGAATACCCATAAAGAGGATCGGAGCTTTAATCACCGAATCTCACTGATAAATAACCTACTACAGAACTCTTATCACCAGAAGTATCACCAGATGTTGCATGCTTAAGAATATAAGGCTTCTTATTAAATTTTTTAGCTAATATTAATACAGTCATAATCGGACCATATCCACATGCAGTAACGTCCTTTTCCTCCACAACCCTATATAGCCCTTTATAATCGAGCTTAAGTATTTCTTGAATAGCTAATTCGTCCTTTTTGACAGTTATATCATGAGGATCATAATGATTAAGATCACTACTAGCTAAAACTACTATGTCCTTTTTAGACTTTTGAATAATCTTTGATATCCCATCAGCTAACGCTTCCGCAACCTCTGGAGTTTGCATCATTATTGCTATCGGCACAATTTTAAAATCAGACCCAAAGAAGTATTGTAAGAATGGTATTTGAACCTCAATAGAATGTTCATAAATATGAGCTTTAATTTCAAGGTCAATAATTTCAGTCTCCTTAACTAGCTCTAGTAAAAGTTCCTTATCAATACTTACAGAACCTAATGGAGTATCCCACTCACCCTCTGGCCAGGCAGAAACCATGGAGCCAAGACCAGTATGATTAGGACCTAATATTATTACAGTATCTGGCTTTCCCTCATTAGCTAGATAATAATATGAATGTGCAGCAACTGGCCCGCTATAAATATAACCTGCATGCGGTACTATAAAGAACATGTTTTCTCTTTTTTCTTTCTTTTGAGAAACTTGTGGTATACTTCCGGGACCTAATGGGTGAGTAAAACACCATTCAATTTGCTTTCTTAATCTATTTGCACTAAGTTCATAAAAGGTTCCAGCAACAGCCGGACTTCTCCTCACTGAGCCAACTTCACCTCAAATTCTTCAACTGGTATTGGAAGATCAGCATCTGGTGCTATTTCTTTTCTCTCTCTAAGTACTTGCCTTGCTAAAATCCAATATAATGTTGCCAAAGACTTCCTACCTTTATTATTGGCTGGAATTGCAACATCTATGTAAGCTAATGTAGAATCAGTATCAACAAACGCTACAATAGGAATTCCCTTCTTGTATGCTTCCCTCACTGCCTGAGTGTCTGTTCTCGGGTCTGATATTACTACAACTTCAGGTTCTATATATGTAGAGAGTAACGGATTAGTCAACGTTCCTGGAATGAATCTACCAGTTATTACTTTGGCTCTAGTAACTTCAGCAAATTTTTGAGCAGGTCTAAAGGCGTATTGCTTAGAAGCTACAACTAACACGGATTCTGCAGGAAACCTAGCTATAAATTTTGCAGCAATTCTTAACCTCTCATCAATTTTTCTTACATCTAGAACATAAAGACCTTCTGGCCTCACTCTGTATACAAATCTCTCCATTTGTTTTGTACAGCTATGAGTACCTATATGAACCCCTGCAGATAAATAATTCTCTAAAGGTACTAAAAGCTCTATTATTACTCCTTTTTCAGTCTTCTGAAGTTCTGCTTTCTCTTCTTCTGTCAGTTCACTTCCTTTTTCAACATCTTCCGACATAGACTCACCTCAAATTGGTCTAGTATAGTGTATTACCTCTTGAATTATGTCAACATGGGATAAAAGCATTCTTCTGCAACAATACCTCTTTACACCTAATTCGTCAAGAACTTTAGATGGCTCTTCTCCAGCGCTTACTCTATTTCTAAAAATCTCCCATTTATCTCCAATTAAACTACCACATGTAAAACAACGAATTGGAATTATCATAATGTTCACCTATAAGCCTTTTGTCTCCACCTTCTTGCACTATATCTCATCCATTTCTCCCTCTCTGTCCTTCTAGGATCACCAGCTAACATTGTTCTGTCATATGCATTATATATTTCTTTTAATTCTTGACTGTTAGTAAACTTTACTAATCCTCTGGCTATTGCCATTCTCGCAGCATCAGCCTGACCCATAATTCCTCCACCACTTACATTAACCTCTATATCTACTTTCTCTACTATCTCTTTACCTGCTAAAAGTAACGGCTCTAATATCTTCCATCTTACAGCCTCTATGGGAATTAATTCAACTGGAGTTCCATTTATAAGAACCCTACCTTTTCCAGGCTTTATGTAACATTTAGCTATTGCCCTTTTCCTTCTTGCACTCGTTATTATAACTTTTCCTTCTTCAGACACCTTTCCACCCTAGTTCTTTCGCTAATTCACCAACAGTTATATACTTCGTCTTTTTTAACTTCTTTGCATCTGCGTGTTCGAATTTTAACATTTGTTTCCCCTCAAATTCTTTTGGTATACCAATATACACCTTAAGTCTTTTATACATTTCTCTACCTAGGTTATTCTTCGGCAACATTCCCCTAACTGTTCTCTTTACAATATTTATTGGAGATCTCGGTCTCCTAATACCATGCTTATAGGGATTTTTTAACGTTCTCACACTAAATAATAGTTTATAACCATTAACTACTCTACTCTTCGGACCACTAACAACAGCCTTTTCTGCATTAACAACTATTACTTCTTTACCACTTTTTAATAGCTTTACAATTTCAGTGGCCATTCTTCCTAAAATTTGATTCTCAGCATCGATAATTACGATATTTTCAGATTTCTGAACACTCATTGCTTCATCAACCTCACAGTCTTACCTTTAAAGTCTTTAAATTTCTCAACAGCTTCTAATATACTCATTATTTGACCACCAGCCTTTAGGATTTTTTCTTTTGCAGATTTGGAAAATGAATATGCTACAACAATTACTGGATGATCAAGATTTCCAATACCTAATACCTTACCTGGAACAATTACAATATCATTAGGTTTCGTATATTTATTAATTTTATAAATATTTATATAAGGTCTTTTCCTAGCTGGTGCAGAGAGTTCCTCTGCAACTCTCCTCCATATAGGCTTCTTTTCCTTTTCTAATCTTTGTATTATTCTCCTTAACATTATATTAGTAGGACCCGTTCTCTTCAACTCTTTAACGCCTCCATTACGGCTTTTTCAAAACTATCCAATTTACGTAAAATACTTTTTCCCGCTTCTAATAAAATTCTTTCTGGACTTAATGTTCCAACACTTTCTATCTCTAGAATATACTTATTCTCTTCACTACCTATAACCAACCCATTAGGACATGCTCTAAGGCATTCTTCACATAGAGTACATGCTAACAAATTCTTTACAAACAATTTACCTTCCTTTATTTCAAAAACACCTTCTGGACATACTTCATAAGCCTTAATACAATTACTATCAATAATCTCTATCTTTGGATAATACCTACTAACTGAAATTGTCACTGGGCTCCATTTTATGTGTTCTATACCATATCCTAGCCTTAATCTGGCCTCTAAGGAAATTTTCTGCTTAGGACCTAACAATACTATTGGAATTTCCCCAGATAGCGGTTGAATCATAGGATCGTCCGATTTTAGATCCTTGGAATATACAATCTTAGGTGTATCGATAGCCTCAGACTCTAAATACACTTTAGTATAACATCTCTCACAATTTTCCTTACAATCTATGCATTCTTCTGGAAGCCTGTAATAGTCTAAAGCTTCTTCTGACTTAAAAGGTATCATTGCTAGCCTATGGGCCAAGATTTCATCATACAGCGGACTATTATTCTCTATAAAGTAAACCTCATCTACAGCCATCACTGGTACATAAAGGATGCATGACCTCCTAATTGCATTTACAAAGCTTAAAGGATAACCTTCCATTACTAATTGAATTCTATTCCCTTCCTTAAGAACCTTATTAATGGGCATCTTAAAAACCTTTCAAACTCTCCTTCCTCTTCTACCACCAGGGCGTCTAATAGTATCATGTGGAATTGGTGTTACATCCTCAATTCTACCAACGATAAATCCAGATCTTGCAAGTGCTCTAATCGCTGGTTGTGCACCTGGCCCCGGAGTTTTTGAACCATATCCGCCGGGTGCTCTTACTTTAATATGAATGGCCATTATACCCTTATCTAAAGCTTCTTGTGCGGCTCTATAAGCACCTAACATTGCAGCATAAGGGGATGGTTTTTCCCTATCGGCCTTAACAACCATACCTCCAGATACTCTTGAAATTATCTCGGCACCGGATAAATCAGTTATCGTAATTATAGTATTATTTTGTGATGCATATATATGAGCTATACCCCATCTAATTTCTCTTCTTGTTGACATACTTACTCACCACTAGATGAAGGTGAAGGTTGTTGAGGTGCGACTGGCGGATTTTGCTTAAATGGAGATGTAGGATAATAGTCTATTAAATCTTCCTCTTCACGACTTACAATATAACCGGGGGAAGTAACACGCCTTCCAGAAATTGCTATATGTCCATGTACTATCAATTGTCTGGCCTGCCATATTGTCCTAGCTAGCCCCTTCTTATATACAATCGTTTGCAATCTCCTCTCAAGAAGATTCTCCTCTGTTAAGCCTAAAATCTCGTCAAGAGTTGCGTTCTCACTATTAAGAAGACCAATTCTATATAACTTTGATATTAATTGTTTTTCCCTAATTTCACGTTCACCTGGTGGTAGTGCTAGTAATGCTCTAGCTTGATGCCTAAATTTCTTGACAATTGTCCTAGCTAACCAAAGTTCTCTCTTATTTCTTAAACCATACTTTCCGAGTAATATTTGTTCCTTCTGTAAGTTTTCTTTAATCCAAGGGTGACTAGGTCCTTCCCATTTCTTTCTTGGCTTTCTTGGGTCTCCCATCTTTCTCACCCTTACTTCTGTTGCTGTTGTTGCTGTTGCTTACTTCTTCTAACTCCTACTGTCATTCCAGTTCTTCCAGTAGTTCTGGTCCTTTGACCCCTTACTTTAAGTCCTAATGCATGTCTTACTCCTCTCCAGCTTTTTATCTTCTTTTCTCTCTCTATATCATTCCTAACGTAAAATATTAAATCAGAAGTATATAAGTGAAGATCTAAGCCAGACTCGTAATCTTTTCTCCTATTATACATCCAACTGGGTACTTTTGGTATATTTTTTCCTGCTAAATATTCTTCAATTTTCTTAACCTCAGCCTCTGATAGTTCACCCATTCTTCTATTAACATCAATTCCTAAGTTTCTTAGAATTGCCATTGCAGTATTATAACCAATTCCCTTAACCATTGCGAGAGCATACGGTACTTTAACGGTTCCATCTACATCTTGACCCAATATTCTTACTATATACCTAAATGATGTTTGACTCATCAGTATCAGTCTATTTAACCTCTGCTTACCCTCCTTTTAAATTTTTCAATATCTCCATTTTCTTATTTATAACATACTTCACACCATTTTCTAATCTATCTCGAATTTCCTCTAAACTATAAGGTGAATAATTTCCAATTACCTTCTTTATTGGGGTATATGGTGATTCTCTAAATCGGGGCTGTAATGGCTTACCATTAGAGAGTAGGATAGGTGCATCCTTAAATTCAGTAACCTCTCCTATTACAGCTGCTCTAATTCCATTACTTTCAAGAAGTTGTAAGACTTCCTTTTCATTCTTTGTAAATATTAATATTGAATCTATAGAAATACCGTAGGGATCAATATTAAGCTCATCTAGCATCTTCCTGACTTTTGGATTTATTAAACTTAAAAATTTCTCTTCGTCTATAATGAGACTATATTTTTTAATCTTTTGTATTTCAAGAGCATCGAGTCTTATTCCACCATTTGTAACATCGGTCATTGAGTTTATTTTATTTTTAATTCTTAAGAGAGTTTTACATGCTATTAATTCCTTTATAGAGATTGTTTCCAGGACAATTTCTGGCATCCCGTTATAAATTGCAGTAGTAGTTATAGTACCACCACCATTTCCTTCAGTCATTACTATTTTATCGCCCAGCTCAATGTTACTCCTACTTAAGAACTTACCTCTAACTATACCAACAGACCCTACTGCACCACTTATTCTTTCCCCTATTACTAAATCCCCACCTATTCTTAGTGTACTTCCTGCGAGTATAGAGATTCCTAGCGCATCAGTTACAGTCGATACTCCAGCTTCAAAATCTAATAACATTCCTATATCACTATCATCAGATAAATGAATATCTACTAAAACCCCTAATGGCTCTGCACCTTTAACCATGATGTCTCTTAACGTAGCCTTTGTTGCGTGAAATCCAGCTAGATAAGGAAAATAAGATAATCTAGAATGTATACCATCAATTGAAACTACTACGTTCTCTTTAAATCCAGCATCATCAAAGGTATCTAGGTTTCTATTACTTATTCTAAATAATGCCTCATGAATAACATTGTCTCCAACACCCCTAGATCCTAATCCTACTTCACCAGCCCTTAGTCCAGTATTAGGATAAGTAAAAACCATGCTATTTGCCTTAAGCGAATTTCTAACTTCAACTAATAACGCATCTATGAATTTTTCAGAATATATTTGATTATCTTTTTTATAAAAATTTATAAATTCTTTAATTTTCTCTTTAACATTCCCGTTATTACTAATGATTCTTCGAGCAATGCCTTCTAAATCCATATGATATTATATACCCATTAGTAAAAAAGTAAAATATGGCACTACCCATATTACCTCCCGGTGAACCTGAAGTAATAGGCTTTGATGGTGAGTCTGAAACTCAATGGATTACGCTAAAATTAAAAGATGGTTCAATCATAAGATTTAAGGTAATAGTTACTGGCGTCTTAAGACTAGGAAACGATCCAAATACTGGTTTACCTATGTATGCAGTACAAACACAAGGAGTAATGCAATTAGTTCATGTACCAAAGGAATTAATTAAGAAGGCTGGAAAAGGTACAAATCCCGTGACTTGATATGAAAGTTATAACTAAGGAGTTCTCAGTCAGAACTAGATCTAGGTTTGATAGTATAGATATAACTGATGATGTAGAATCTAGAGTTAATGGGATAAAGGAAGGAGTAGCTTACATTTTTGCTAAACATACAACGTGTGCTATAATAATAAATGAGGCTGAAGAGGGTTTAATGCAAGATTATCTATTATGGAGTAAGAAGTTAGTACCACCAGAGGGTGAATTTAGGCATAACATTATAGATAATAATGGACATGCCCACATTCTTGCGAGTATTATAGGAAATTATAGGGCATTACCAATTACTAATGGAAGGCTGGATCTAGGCACCTGGCAAAGAGTAATATTATTAGAATTTGACGGGCCAAGAACACGAAATATTCTAGTTAAATTGATTGGAGAATAATAACTTTTTTATTAGTAACTTTAAGTTATATGGGGCTTAGAATGCCTCCTGTTAAGCTTTCTTTATCTGACAAGCTTAAGTATTGTGACTCTTATGAGTGTATTGAGAAATTAGTTGATGAGTATTTAAGGTCTTTGGTTAATAAGGATGAGAACATAAAATTCTCTTTTTTAGATAACGAGTTGGATGAGGACGATGATAAAATAATTGCTAACTCTTATAGGTTCTCTGAAGCATTAATTCAGAAGCTTATGCTGATAGATATTGATCCAGAATTCATAATTAGAGATCTAGAATACAGGTTAGGTAAAACTCATCCAGTTGTAATATTCCTTAAGCATTTAACGGAAGAATAGCGTTTTTATCTTATTTTAATGATTTTTAAATTGGTGTTAATATTTGGACATTGATAAACGTTTATCATTAATAACTAGGAACACTGTAGAAATAGTAACTATTGATGAATTAAGGAAAAGGATTGAAGAGAAAACGAAATTAAAGGGTTATATAGGGTTCGAACCTAGTGGGCTATTTCATATTGGCTGGCTAATATGGGCTCAGAAGGTAAAGGATCTAATAGATGCAGGAATCCATATGAAAATCTTAGTAGCGACCTGGCATGCATGGATAAATGATAAATTAGGAGGGGACATGAATAAAATTAAGCTAGCAGGAGAATATACAATAAACGTCCTTGAGGCTTTTGGAATATCTAGAAATGATATAGAGATAGTTGATGCTGAGGACTTAGTAAAAGACAAGGAGTATTGGGGACTAGTACTTAGGGTTGCAAAGAATACCAGTTTAGCAAGAATGAAAAGGGCTTTAACTATTATGGGTAGGAAAGCTGAAGAAGCAGATATTGATACTTCTAAATTAATATATCCTGCAATGCAGGTAACGGATATATTGTACATGGATTTAGATATAGCATTAGGCGGTACAGATCAAAGAAAAGCACATATGTTAGCTAGAGATGTTGCAGAAAAAATGAATAGAAAGAAGGTTATTGCAATTCATACACCATTATTAGTTGGACTTCAAGGAATACAAAAAATGCAATTAACTACGAGCAAAAATTTAGAGGAAGATGAAATCTTAGCAGAAATTAAAATGAGCAAATCTAAACCAGAAACAGCAATATTTGTATCAGACCCGCCAGAAGAAGTTGAAGGAAAGTTAATCAACGCGTATTGCCCTAAAGGGGTTGTTGAAAATAATCCCGTTCTTCAAATACTAAAATACATAATATTTCCAAGAATATCTACATTCAAAATAGAGAGAGAATCTAGATATGGCGGAGATATAGAAGTAAAGAGTTATGATGAGGCAGAGAGATTATACGTTGAAGGAAAAATTCACCCGTTAGATCTAAAGAGGGCTACTGCCAAATATTTGAATTCGATTCTAGACCCAATTAGAAAGAGTATACAAAGTAAACCAGAGATGGAAAAATTAGTGAAAGAAATATCTGCAAGTATAACTAGGTGAAGGAATTGAAATATAACATAAGATTAAAGTTTGAAGTTGAAGGTATAGTAGATAAGCCAGATGTAATAGGGGCAATATTTGGACAAACTGAAAATCTATTTGGAAGTGAGTTTGATCTTAGAGAATTGCAAGAGAAGGGAAGATTAGGAAGGATTGTGGTAGAATTAAAGCAGAAGGGAAATAGAGTAGAGGGAGAAATAACCATACCCTCAAACCTTGATAGAGTCGAAACTGCACTAATAGCAGCAATGGTAGAAAAGGTAGAAAAGGTAGGACCATATAGCGCTAAATTCCAGCTAATAGAAATCCAAGATGTAAGAGCAGAGAAAATAAAGAGTATAATTGAAAGAGCAAAAGAGATACTTGCTAGTTGGAGTAGGGAGAGAAGTTTTGATATTAAGGAGGTTATTAATGAAATAAGTTCTGCGATAAGAGTTGGAGAGTTAATAGAATATGGAAAAGAGAGATTACCTGCAGGTCCTGATGTAGAAACAGATCCAACATTAGTTTTAGTAGAAGGTAGGGCTGACGTAATAAACCTATTAAGATATGGTTATAAGAATGTAATAGCAGTAGAAGGCGCGCAAAGTAAGATTCCGGACTCTTTAGTAGAATTAACAAAAAGGAAAAAGACTGTAATTGCATTCTTAGATGGAGATCATGGCGGAGATTTGATATTAAAAGAATTACTCAGCCACAATGTAAAAATAGATTATGTAGCTAGAGCACCAACTGGAAGAGAGGTAGAAGAATTAACCAGTAAAGAGATAGCTAAAGCATTATCAAATATGATACCATTATCACAGTACTTGAAGAGATTGCAAGAAGCACAACAACAATTAGTTGTGGTTCAGCAGCAACAACAGCAACAGCAATTACAAGAGCAAATTGTAAAGGAAACTGTATTAAATATTCCATCTCAAATCTTAGAGGAAGTAAAGAAATTACCAGGGACTTTAGAAGGAATTTTCCTTGACTCTAATTGGAATTTAGTAGAAAGAGTACAAGTAAGGGATATAGTGAATAAATTAGAAAACCTACAGACTAATACAAACATAGCGTATATAGTCTTTGATGGAGTAATCACACAAAGACTAGTAGACCTTGCAGCACTCAAGGGAATAAAGTTGCTAATTGGTGCTAGAATTGGTTCTTTAACAAATAGACCCTCAAATGTACAAATACTGACATTTAATGATATACTTTTTTCTTCTTAACCTAAGTTTTTTAAAGGAATCAAATTAGTATAATACATGTTCTCTACAGATCCCTCAGTGATTACCAGAAAGGAGAAATTTGATAGAGAGGAATTACTAAGAGCGTTACGCGCAGCATTAGCTGCAGAAATCGATGCAATTAACTATTATCTACAACAGAATAAGCTAATAGATGAGCCTAAGTTAAAAGCAGTACATGAGGATATAGTAAAGGAGGAAATTGCACACTTTGGCGAATTCTTAAGAGTACTGTATGAAGTCGCTCCAGAAGAATTTAGTTATATAAAGAAGGGATGGGAAGAGGCCTCTAAGTTATTAGGATCTTCAAAGGATTTTCCATTACAAATTGAAAAAAGTAGAGAAGGAATATCTTCTGAAAAAAGTAGTAATGTTGTTCAAAAAGAGGAAAATAGAGTAATAAAATGGATATTTGAGAGTATTAGTAGTAATAGAATAGTTAGAAATATAGGTGAATTAATCTATTCTTATAATAACTATTCTATACCAATATCAGAGATAAAGAATGAAAAAGATGAAACTTATCAAGGAAAATTACAAGGAATTTATGAAATACCGTATATTTATCACACGTTTAAAATAAATTTAGGAAGTACTAACGAAGAGAATTTAAAGAGAATAACATGGATAGCGGGCAGAAGGTTTGTTGAACAAGAAGAGGAAGTACTATTAAAATCCCATCCTCTTTCTCCTGCAAAAATTGGCAGTAAGATATCTGGAGGAAATTGGGATCAACCAGGTTCAATAGTAGCAGATGTAGTAAAGGCATATGAAATTCTAGCTAGAGAAGGATTCTCTAAGGAGGTTCAAATACTAGTTTCACCGGCTAATTATTCAAAATTATTTCGAATAGTGGATAGATCAGGGGTGTATGAGTTAGAGTTAATTAAGCAAATTGGGAATATCTATGTCTCTAGTATTATTGATGAAACTGAGATTTTTGTAATTAGTAAAAAAGGCTTTAATATTATTGTTAGTAAAGATACTAATGTTGAATATTTGTCGAAAGAAAAAGAATATGATGTTTATCTGATATCTGAACAAATTGCGCCAGTACTACTTTCACCAACTGCAGCATGTGTAATAAAAAGATAAATTAATTATTTTCTTTGAATACCAAATTTAATATATTCTTCTAAAATTTGTTTATCTACACTCGGTTTAATTTTCTCTAGAATGGCTTCAAAATCTGAGTATGATATACTAGTTCTTATCTTACCAGATTCTATAGCCTCTTTGAGTAGATTTCTTTTAATTTCATCAACTAAAAGCTTAAGGTCTGCTGGAACGAATCCTTCAGTTCTCTTAGCAACTTTCTCTATCGTCTCTTCATCAACTTGTAGATCCTTTAAGAGTACTTTTAAGATTTTCTTTCGAGCCTCTTCATTAGGTGGTGGAACATATACTATCTTATCAAACCTACCAGCCCTTAACAATGCAGGATCTATATCCCATGGTCTATTAGTAGAACCTATAACAATAACATCTTCAACTTCTCTAAGCCCATCCATTTGTCTAAGCAGCTCTGTGAGTACATTTCTCCACTCATTAATCTCCCTAAACCTAGCTATCATGTCTATTTCATCTATGAATATTACTGATGGAGAGTTATCTATTGCAATATAAAATTTCTCTGCTATAATTTCAACAGCCTTTATCGGTCCAGCTCTTGATAATTCTTCGCCAGAAATTTCTATAAACGTTGCCCTTAACTCATTTGCAATAGCCTTTGCTATACTCGTTTTACCTACTCCAGGAGGGCCATATAATAGAATACCCTTAACTGGTTTTATATTTAGCATTTTAGCCAATTCTTTATTTAGTAAAGGTAATTCTACGGATTCTCTTATTATTCTTTTTATTTCTTCTAAATCACCTAAATCTTCCCATTTAACTTCTGGAATACCAAAAATTTTAATACCTATCTTATATCTTGAATATTTCCTCGCTAAATTTTCAAACCTTATTAATGTTGAAATAGATACTGATGGCTTATACTCTGTTATAGCCTTTAAAAAATCCTGTGTTGTAGGGTTTTTTACTCTAGAATTTACATATTCTACTACATTCTTAATATCAGCTGGAGAAAATCTCTCACTACTTTCAGATAGCTTTTTATAATCTATATCATCCCTTTTTATATATCCCCTCCAAATCTCTTCCCTACTATTCCTATCTGGTAATGGTACATAGATAATTTCATCAAATCTTCCAGGTCGTAAAAAAGCCTCATCTATCTCTTGCGGTAAGTTAGTTGTTGCTATTACAAGTACTTTTACCTTCTTATCATGAAATTCTTGTAATCTATTCAGCAGAATATTCACTAATCTATGAGTTACCTCATGTATTTCTCCTTCTCTACTCATTGCAAAACTATCAAACTCATCTATCAGAAGTATAGAAGGTGCAGATTTTTCGACCTCGTCTAGAAAAGTTTCTAATAATAATTCACTTTCACCGTACCATTTACTAAGGATTCTGCTAGGTTTTAACTCGAAATAGGACCATTTTAATTTACTAGCTAAAGCCTTGGCCATAACTGTTTTCCCAGTCCCGGGAGGACCGAATAATATTACACCATAAGCTTTACCTTTTTCTACTTCTCTAGCTATCTCTTCTAATCTTTGCTTAATTTCCTTACTATCGTATATATCATTCCAATCTATATAATTCTGAAATACAAAACTCTTATTTCTAGCCTCCCTTCTACTTAATATATTTACCCTTCTAGTAAAGAGAAGATATGTAAGAATAAACATAAGAAATGGCATGATAAAGAATAATAACTGTAAAATTGTAGTTAATAGTGAATTATCAATAGATATTACCACTGCCATTTTATATGAAAATATAATCACGGACTTTTCAAGTTTTTTAATAATTAGCTATTAATTTTATTTATTAAATTTAATATATAATAATATTATAGATATGTCGATAATTATAATGCCCCAAGTTTCTATAGTAGCAGCAGAAGGCCAAGGAATTATAATACTACCTAAAACTCCAATTATGAATAAAAGAATTAATATAGAACCAATTTTTCCATCACCCTCAATAAAAATTCCAATTCCCCATGTCAATATTGCTATTGCAAATTGTGTGAAGAACCAAAATGAAACGAAAAGATGTGGATAAGTACCTTCTGGGAATATTCCGATTAATGCTAAGAATACCATAGCAACCATTACAAATGCTGAACCTATTGTCTCTATTTTATTTCTAGAGATGTATGCAAGATAGCATGCATAAATAAACCCAAGGATTGAAACAATTACTAGTCCGAAATTATAAAGATAATAATAATTAGCATATTTACTTCCAAGATCACTAAATGCGTTTTTTGTAAAAATAAACCAAGGATTGAGATATATACTAGTTAAAATTATTATCCATGCAAGTATTAGAGAAACTATCCCGAGACTTTTTAAAATTGTTCTATACATAGGATAAAAATATTTTGCTTAAATATTTAATCCTTGCCTCTAAGTACCTTTATTAGCTTTATTAGCATTTCATCCCTCCATTTCGATAGTTCTTGGAAAGATTTTCCCTTAATCTTACTATATTCTCTCATTTGATTTATAGCCTTAGTGACTGCAGTATAAGGGAACTTTTTATAGTCTGATAAAGTATACAACCATTCATTTACACCATATCCAAAACCTCTTGTAAAGAAATATTCAAGTCCTCCTTCCCCACCACCTAGATGATATGTTAGAAAAGGACCCATAAATGCCCATCTTAAGCCTAATGCTGAAGTAACTACCTTGTCTATGTCCTCAACTGTAACAATACCCTCATCAACTAGGTACAATGCTTCCCTAAATAGTGCAAAAGCTAATCTATTTCCTATAAATCCCGGAATCTCTCTCTTTAATACTACAACCTCTCTTTCTAATTTTTCCATAAATTCTCTAGTAATACTAATAGTTTCTGCTGATGTCATCTCTCCGGGAACAATTTCCACTAGTGGTATTAAATGGGGTGGATTCCATGGATGAGCTATTATAGCCCTCTCGGGGTATCTTTTCATTGCCTTTTGAATTACGGAAATTAGTAAACCTGAAGTAGAACTTGCTATTATAATATCTTTATCTAGCATGGAATCTAACTTTCTGAATATTTCTTTTTTAGCATCATAATCTTCTATAATCGCCTCTATAACAAAGTCAGTATCCTTCGCTGCTTCATTTAAATTCGTAGTTGCGAAAATATTTTTCAAATAGTATTCTGAATTATTTTGTATTAAATTATTCTCATATAAAATATTAAGATAATCTTTTATTCTATTAATTCCTTTATTTAAAGTTTCGAATTTTTCTGTATAAAATATTACATTATATCCCTTAGTAGATAATAACGTAGCCCAACCTGAACCTATTACACCAGCTCCAACAACTGTAACAGTTCTTATATTTCGCATAAGAAATTGTTTAAGTAGTATATAATAAGTGTTTCCATTCGTATTTATTTAATTGATAGACTACTATAATTTATATATAAAATTTAAAGTATTTCACATGAGCTTTTTATATGAGAAGGAATTATTTATTGTGTGGATATCTTAAAGATAATAGGAATAATCTTACTTTCAGCGTCTCCTATAGGAGAATTTTTAATTGCATATCCTACTGCACTAGCTCTAGGACTAGACCCATTAGTTTCTCTCTTTATATGTATACTATCTAACCTTACACCTATCCCTATTCTGATAATATTTAGTGAAAAGATAAAGGAAAAGTTTCCAAAATTCTTTAATTGGCTAGCCAGACGCTCAAGATCTTATGAAAATTATATTAAAAAATTAGGAAAAATTGCATTTATAATATTAACTCCGATTATTGGAGTGTATGCAACAACTTTAACTTTAATTTTACTGGGATTTAATAAAATTGAAACCTTCCTAATCCAAAGCTTAAGTTTAGTAATCTATGGTGTTTTAATGTACTTCGGGTTGATTACTACCTTGTATAATATCTAATGAAAGTAGTAATAAGAAATAAATTACATCAGTCATTAATGAAAAGATATATGCTAGTGGAGAAAATAAGGAAATACCTTTATGAAATAACTCCTAAACTAAATGAGAGATTTGAAAGTAGAGAAAGACTTCTTCAGCTATCAAGAGAAGTTATAAGATATTGTGGTGAAGCGATTTCATTAACTCATAGATTAAAGAGAGAAGAGGCTAAAGAAAAATTAAAAATTGCAATACAAAAATTAACACAAATAAATGAGATAATAAAGAAATACCCAGAGTTATTATACGGTGATATAGGAACGGCGTATCAGGAAGTAAGTGAAGCTCTATTTGTAATGCAGGTAATATTTGGAGAAGATATAAATTTACCAGAAGAGCTAGAGATTCCTGAGATATGGTATATTCTAGGAATAGCAGATGGTATAGGAGAATTAAGGAGAAGAGTTTTAGAGTTATTAAAATTAAATAAATTGAATGAAGCAGAGAGGGTTTATAATATTATGGAAGAGATCTATGAAGAACTATGGAAATTAGAATATCCAAAATCATTAGTTCCAAATTTAAGGCAGAAAATAGATACGTTAAGGAGAATTATTGAGGAGACAAATCATGATATATATTTAGCAAAAATTACTTTGCATAATTCTCTCTAATATAATCTACAAGCCTCTCTGCAACATCTATCTTAGTAGCACTAATAAATCCCTTAAATTCAGGAACGTCATTAACTTCATTAACTACATAACCTTTAGTAGAATGCTCTAAGATATCAATAGAAACAAATTCTCCTCCTACTATCTCTGCTGCTTTTAATGCAATTTTATGTAAGATTTCATCTTGTTGTATTGGTGTAGGTATACCGCCTAAAGCTACATTAGCCCTCCATTCTTCTTTATTAATTACCCTTGCATAACATCCTAACACTTCTTTTCCAAGCACTAGACATCTTATATCCCTATTCCTATTGTTCACGTACTCTTGAATAATGTGAGTCTTTAATGCTGCATTATTAAGCATCTCCCTATGCTCTATGATCATCTTACCCTCAAAAATATCTCTAACTAAAGACACCATTCTACCCCAACTTCCAATTGGTGGTTTATCTATTAGTGGAAAACCTTTTTGTTCATAAGCCTTTAGCACTGCATCTGGAGACATTGCAATTATGGAGTCGGGGATTGGTATTCCGTTTTTGTATAATTTTGAATACGTTAAAATTTTATCACCGCATATAGAAATTGTCTGCATAGAATTTATAGCATGAACATCAACGCTTTCAAAAACCGCCGCACTATATAATGCCTTATACATACTGATTGGTCTTATAATTGCAACATTAAATCTAGCAAGAGTCCTATTAAAAGGTAATGGTTCTTGATTTACATTTATTATCTCATAAGGAATTTTTTGACTTTCTAACGCCTTTATTATTAGCTTTTCCTCCTGCCTAACAATATCTAAAACAATAGCTACCTTCATATTCCCCCGCCATACTCTCTCATTTCTAGGAAGGAAATATCTTGTATTAGGAAAGATTTGGTAACTTCTTTTCCTAACCTGCCATTTAATATTAATGGAATGTTCATATCTACTGCACTCCTTCTTATAAGATAGTCAATTTGCTTGAGATATCCATCAGTTATTATTATACTAACTTTTTTAGAGAGAATGTAATTTAAAGCCTCTTTAACGGACAAAGTAGGATAAGAGTCTAACGGAATCTCTTCTAAAGAGTACACATCTACTCCATATTCTGCTAAATTCATAGCACTTTCCCTCAAATAACTAACATTAGATTTACCATAAACTAGCGCAATACTACCTTTTTCGGGTAAGCGATTAGGCTGGACTGATAACCAACTCTTTAATAATGCGTCATAGAAACTAAAACCAAATGCAGCAACCTCACCTGTACTTCTCATCTCAGGGCCTAAGAAAGGATATGCTCTTCTTAATCTTGCCCAAGAAAATTGAGGAGATTTTACAGCCCAACTCTTACTTTCCGGTTCGTAAAACTCCTCTTCTAGCTTCAATCCCTTAACAATAGCATCAACAGCTACTTTTATTATATTAATTCCTTTAGCCTTGCTAGAGAATGGCATTGATCTGCTAGCCCTTAAGTTTAATTCTATTATATACGGAATTCCATTCTTTACTACAAACTGCGTATTAAACGGTCCCTTAATATTTAATTCTCTTGCAATTCTTAATACATATTCCTTCATTTTCTTAACGACGTCTCTTTCAAGTAACCTAGTTGGAATTGACATCGTAGCATCACCGCTATGAACTCCAGCTTCTTCAACATGCTCAATTACAACGCCAACAACACTTTTACCATCAGAAGCTGCATCAATTTCTGCTTCTATAGCATTATCGAGATACTTTGATATTACTACTGGATGTTCCCTCGAAACCTCTGTAGCCTTAGATAAATAGCCCCATAATTCCTCTTCATTCCATGCTATAAACATCGCACTCCCTCCTAAAACATAGCTAGGTCTAATTATGACTGGAAATCCGATTTGATCCACAAATCTTCTAATCTCCTCTTTAGATTTAGCTGAAATCCACTCCGGTTGCTTTATACCTAACTTATCTAAGAGTCTAGAAAACTTCTCCCTATCCTCAGCAGTATCCACAGCCTTACCCGAAGTTCCAAAGATCAAAATTCCATTCTCCTCTAACTTTTTAGCTATATTATTACCTATTTGCCCTCCTCCGAAAAGCGCAACTTTATTATATCCAACTTTCCTTGCAATGTCTAATATTCTTTCAACACTTATCTCATCAAAGAATAAATTACGAGAAACGTCCCAATCAGTACTTACTGTCTCTGGGTTATAGTTCAACACAGCAACATTATCAAAATAATTTGTTGCAGCATCATAAAGTGCAACAACACTCCAATCGAATTCTACAGAGACGCCTATTCTAAACCCTCCTGCACCTACTACTAGGAGTTTATTATCAGACTGTTCACGTTCTATATCGTCCTCTGAACCATTATAAGTTAAGTATAAATAATTAGTAACTGATGGCCACTCACCAGCTAGCGTGTCTATCCTTTTAATTACCGGTTCTATTGAGTATTTTAATCTTAGATTTCTGACTTCCTCTTCACTAATTCCAACAGCTTTAGCTATCTGAAGATCACTAAATCCGAGCTTCTTAGCTTTATAGAGTATATCCCTATTTAAATTCTTATTTAACTTTAATGATTCATAGAAATCTACAACTTCTTTTATCTTTTTCAGGAAGAATGGATCTACACCATAAGCCTCATAAACTTCCTCTATCGTAGCACCTTCTTTAAAAGCTTTAGCTGCATATAAAAACCAATACGGTCTTGCATTTCTTAATGCGTTTAGTGCCTCTTCCTTACTCATCCTAGACTCATAAATTTTTCCTCCTACTAATCCTATTTCACCAATATCTAACATTCTTATTGCTTTTTGTAACGCTTCTTCAAATGACCTGGCTATACTCATAACTTCTCCTACACTCATCATTTCACTAGAAATACTTTGATCTACATCCTCGAACTTTTGTAAATCCCATCTTGGTATCTTTATTACAACATAATCTAAGCTAGGCTCAAAGCATGCACAAGTTACTCCAGACACTTTATTTAGAATCTCTTGAAGAGTATAACCTAATGCCAGCTTTGCAGAAACGTAGGCTAATGGATAACCAGTAACTTTACTTGCTAATGCACTTGATCTAGACATTCTAGGATTAGTTTCTATCACATAATATGTATAACTATTTGGATCTAATGCGAACTGAACATTACATTCTCCAACTAATTCTATTGACTCAGCAACCTTAATAGAATCAGTCCTCATGTTCTGAAATTCTAAATTATCGAGTGTTTGGCATGGAGAAATTACCGTAGACTCACCAGTATGTATACCCATTGGATCTAAATTCTCAATACATGCAATAACCGCAGAATTCCCTTTGTAATCTCTCATAACTTCATACTCTAATTCTTTCCAATGATATAGATACTTCTCGACTAAAATTTCTCCTATATAACTCTGCGAAAATGCTCTCTTAAGTCTCTGTGCCATATCACTTTCATTCCATGCAACAAAGGAACCACCGCCGCCTAGGTTAAAACTCACTCTTACCATTACCGGATAGCCCACTTTTTTTGCAATATTTAATGCTTCATCTTCAGATTTTGCAGAGGCGCCAGGCGGTACTGGCAATCCAACTCTTTTCATAGTCTCTTGAAACTCTTTCCTACTTAACGCCCTCTTTATACCTCTGATAGGTGTTCCTAACACTTTTACCCCATATCTATCTAAAATCCCCCTATCTGCGAGATCTACTCCAACATTAAGTGCAGTTTGACCTCCAAATCCGATTAATATACCATCTGGTCTTTCTCTTTCTATAACTTTTTCCACTGCCCACCAAGTAACTGGTAAAAGGTATACCTTATCTGCAAATTTATAACTAGTTTGTACTGTAGCTACATTAGAGTTTACTAATATTGTAGTAATCCCTTCTTCTTTTAAGGCCTTAAGTGCTTGAGAACCACTATAGTCAAATTCTGCTGCTTCTGCTATCTTTATAGCCCCTGAGCCTATTACTAATACTTTTTTAATACTTTCCTTCATACTTTCTCACCATTAATTCAAATTTTCTAAATATCCAAGTCGTATCCCATGGTCCGGGTCTTGCCTCTGGATGGAATTGAACGGTAATGATTGGGTATTTCTCGTAAATAAGTCCTTCAATTGTTTCGTCATCTGGATTCACGAACCATACTTTCGTATTCATAGGTATATCCGATTTAGATAACATTGCATAACCGTGATTATGAGTAGAAATGTAACACCTATTTGTATTCAAATCTACTACCGGCTTATTTATTGCCCTATGTCCAAACTTCATCTTTCTAACCTTACCACCAAATGCAATTGCTGCAATCTGATGACCTAAGCATATTCCTAATATAGGAATCTTATACTCTGAAATTTCCTTAAAGACGTTAATTACGTCTCTTAATAATAACGGATTCCCTGGACCATTGCTATACACTATACCAACTGGATTGTATTTAATTATCTCATTAGCAATTGACCTACATGGAACTCTTACAATCGTAAAACCTAGTTTATGTAATTCATATAATATTCCATGTTTAATTCCACAGTCTACAACGACTATTGTCTCTTCTGATAATCCTCTATGAATTATTGGTTCCTTAGGCGAGACTTTACTTATAAAATCAATTTCATCATACTTTGACTTAAATAGTTCATAATCTAGTTCTAGATCTTCAGAAGTTACAATCACACCACTCATTACACCATAATTTCTTACTTTCTTCACTAACATTCTCGTATCTACATTAGATATTCCAGGTACTCCTTCACTACTCATCCATTCATGTAAACTCATTACAGAATTCCATTTACTAGGATCTGTTTCTTCACTTACTACTAGACCTTCAATCTGAATCTTTTCTGATTCAAAGTTCCTTAAAATCCCTTCTTCGTATTGTGGTTTAGGAACGCCATAATTTCCTACTAATGGATGAGTGATTATCAGAATTTGACCCTTATAAGATGGGTCAGTCATACTTTCGGGATATCCATTCATTGCAGTTGTGAAGACCAGTTCACCAAATCTCTTAGTCCTTGCACCAAATCCACATCCTTCAATTATTGTTCCATCTTCAAGATATAATCTGGCCTTATAACCTCTCTTACATAAGCTCATTTTCAATCGCCCTAAGTTGAGCTAAGCCTAATTGTATTCTCTCCTTATATGACTTCAACATATTTTCATGATCTTCTACTCTTTTACTTGCGTTTTTTATCGAAATTTTTAGAAATTCTGGATTCGGAGAACCTTCTACCTTTTTCAGCTTTATAGAGTCTAAAGGAGACATCTCGGCAATAAAGACGCCCGCTCTAATCTTTTCTACAATTTCATTATAAATTTTTCTATAAGGTTTTCCTTCCCTTACACTTCTTATTTCAGCTACATCAGTAGATAGAAACTCCTTATCGTCATACTCTTTTAAAACCTTTAAACCAAGTAAAATATCATTCAGTACTTCTATAGCATCTTTAAGATCTTCAGTTATTTTCCAGTAGTATGAATTCAATTCCTGCAAGTCAAGATTGTATCCAGATGGCAAAGATTTATATACTGAGAGAAGAGTTGAAACTATTCCAATGCATACTCCAGCCTTAGACCTCAATATTTCCATTGTTACTGCATTTCTTTTTTGTGGCATCAAACTGCTCGTTGAAACATGAGTGTCTGGTAACATTAATATTCCTACGAACTTTGACGATAGTAGTATTAAATCCTCTGCAATTCTACTCAATGAAACTAGCGTTAGGCACATCTCATTTACAGCTGATATCAAATCAGAGCGAGTTGAAGTTGCATATAACGTATTTTCTATTATACTCTCAAATCCTAACATCTCTGCTTCCCTAAGCCTATTTAGTGCTATGTTACTTCCTACAATAGCCCCGCTACCTAAAGGTGATCTATTCACTAATTTTAAAATAGAGAATAGAGTCTCCCATCTAGATGAGAGTTCTTCTTCTATATAGAGAAAATAATGAGCTAATGTCGTAGGTTGTGCAGGTTGAAAATGAGTAAAAGATGGTATTATAGTTTCTAAATTAGCTTCCGCATTACTTATAATATTTTTTCTAAAATTCAGCATTTTTTCTAAAATATCTATAATTTCATTTCTCATTTTAATTCTTAGTGCAGTAGCAACGTGATCATTTCTACTTCTTCCTAATCCTATCCATCCACCAACCTCCCCTAATTGTTTAAGTATATAAGCCTCTAATGCTTCATGAATATCCTCAAATTCTCCTTTCTCGTCCATAGTAAAACTGTTTATTGATTTTATAATTGAGGATGCTACATTTTCGTCGATATATTTCGAAAGGAAAAGCTCTATTACGTGAACTTTCATAACTAATTTTACTTCTTCTATGATATACTTGTCACTATCTAAGGATGAAGTGTATTTAATGACAAAGTCTTTATTTGAACCCCACTTTCTATATATCATTAACCGTACCTCACTCTTCTTGCAAGTAATGAATGCATACCAAAAATCTCTATAAACCCCCTAGCCATCTCATCAGAAGGATACCATCCTTTATTGTAACTCGCAATCTTTTCAGAATATGGCGAAAATCTTGAGCTCCTTCCTAATATCGTTAAGCTATTTGCCTCTACTCTTATCTTAACTTCACCTTCAACCCATCTATTTAAATTATCCCCTGCTAACTGAATCGTATCCCTCAAGGGTTCAAACCATAAGCCTTGATATACTAAGTCAGCCCATTGAATATCAATTTGTTTCTTAAATCTTAACTCCAATGGTGTATATACCGTCTTTTCTAGATCCTTATGCGCATATATCAATGTAAGTGCAGCAGGGGCCTCATATACTTCTCTTGATTTAAAACCTACAACCCTATTTTCTAAGTGTTCCACTCTACCAAAACCATGCTTTCCTACTTCATTATTTAAATAAATTATTAAATCTAATATATTCATTTTATTACCATTTATGCTTATTGGAATTCCTCTTTCAAATTCTATACTCAAATTTAACGGTTCATTTTTAACTCTTTTTGTCCATTCAAATGCTTCCTCTGGAACTTCAACTGCAGGATCTGCTATTATGTCCCCCTCAATACTCCTGCCCCATAAATTTTCATCAATGCTAAATTTACTACTTTCTTGCTTTATTGGTATACCCCTACTTCTTGCATATACAATTTCATCTTCTCTAGTCATCTTCCATATTCTTGCAGGTGCAATTATCTTAACTTCAGGATATAGTGCCTTTAACGATAAATCAAACCTTACTTGATCATTTCCCTTTGATGTAGAACCATGAGCTATATACTCTGCTCCTTCTTTCTTGGCAACTTCTACAACTTTTTTAGCTATTAAAGGCCTTGCTAAAGCAGTAGAAAGTGGATAAACATCTTCATATAAACCATTCATCTTTATGCAAGGTATTATATAATCATTTACAAACTCCTCTTTAGCATCAATCAAGTAATGCTTTACTGATCCTGCAATATAAGCTCTTTCTTCTATGTTCTTAAAATCCTCTTTCTGTCCAACATCGACAGTAACTGTTATAACTTCAGCATTAAAGGTTTCCTTTAACCACCTTATTGAAACTGTAGTATCAAGACCTCCAGAATATGCAAGTACTATTTTCATATCGACATTTTTTCGTGAATATAAGGCTTATAAAATTCGTGATTCCTTAAAAAAAGGTATTCTAAATTTATAGAATGCTAAAGGTTTCTCTTAATTTTATCTTTATGAAGATCGACATAAAATTCTAAGGCTCTTCTTAAGAATTCAGTTCTATTCTCAAATTTCTTATTTTTACATAAGTTATCTATTTTCTTTACAATGTCTTCTTTCAATCTTACACTAATAACACGTTTCATGAATAAAAAATAGTATTACATATATAAAAATATTTCCCAGTATATACAACAATAGAAGTATAAATATCTAAAATCCCGGAAGGTTTTAAAATAATTAACTTGCCGATGTAAATATTATGGCTTGTTTTTGTCTCTCTTGTTTAATACTTTCAATATAATCTAACATTTTCTTAGTAGCTAAAGCTAAAGCCTCTTTATGATTCTTTCTAACATGCTCCTCACCATCTTCTCTATTCATTGTTAAATTACATAATTCACATACATAATATTCATCTTCCGGTGACTTCTTTACTATAGGCTTTATATCAGCAGCTGCTTGTTTAAGTATCGGAATTAACTTCTTAGCTCTTATCTCACTTCCACTCTTTTCTATTATCCTTTGCGCATAACCCCTTAGCTGATGCTTCGAAATATTATACTTATGAGCTACAGTAGCTGGTCCTTCACCCTTTACCAAGTACTCTTCTAATGCTTCAATAATGAAATCACTTCCACCTAATATCTTTAATGCTATATAGTTTACCAATGACTTGATGTCTACTTGTTTCATATAGGTCACTAAACTAGTCTTTACCACAAAGAGGTTAAAAAGGACTTCTTTTCATTCTATAATCTTAGAATAAGGTTCTTATAACTCTTTATTATTATCCCGCTACCGTCTTCTACTATACCTAGTTTGTATACGTTAAAGTAGTTGGATAAAACTTTTATTACCTCTTTTTCTAAATTAGGGCTTACAAAAACAACCATTCCAATACCCATATTAAACACTCTATGCATTTCCTCATGAGATACTCCAGCATTCTCAATCGCCTTAAAAATTTCTGGAGGTTCTGGTAAATTTAGTACGACTTTATAATTTGTTATCCTTTTAATTTTTAAAAAAGAACCACCAGTGATATGAGCTAAACCTTTAATCTTATCTATAACTTCTAATACCTTAACGTAAATTTTAGTTGGCTTTAACAGTTCATCTTTCCAACTTTCTAGATCTAACCTTCCTTCAGAAATTAATCTTCTTATTAACGAAAAACCGTTAGCATGGACTCCATTACTTTCTAACCCTAAAACTATATCTCCAGGTTTTACTTGATCTCCTACTTTTAATTCCTTTACAATACCAATTCCAGTACATGCTATATCAAAACCTTTAATAACTCCTGGCATAATTGCAGTTTCCCCACCTACAATCTCTACGTTTGACTCTCTAGCACCTTCCATTAATCCGTCAATAATCTCTCTTATAACATAATCCATAGGCTTTTCCAATGCTATGTAATCTAAGATTGCTATAGGAGTAGCACCAACGCATAATAAATCATTAACGTTCATAGCAACACAATCTATTCCAATAGGCTTAACTATTCCAGTCTTTAATGCTAACTCAGTTTTTGTTCCTACACCATCAACATGAAGTGCTAATTTAATCCCACCTAGTTCTAAAACTCCTGCATAATGTCCTGCACCTAGGATAGTTTTAGAGTATATTGAAGTAATTTTGCTCTTTATTATATCATGATACTCCCTTAATTTATCTAAATCCACCCCTGCCTTCTTATACTCAGACATATTCGTACCACTCTTCACTACTACCTAAAGTTCCATTTTCTATTCTCTTCAAATAGGAATACCTTATTATCTGTGATTTATTTATCATTTTTTCTATATCTCGCCCTATATCAGTCCTATATATTAGTACAGTATTTGAATTAATATATTTGATACATTTATCTAACTTTTCAATTGCTGAAGGATAATTTCTTGAAACCACGCCTATCTCGAGTGCTCTAGAGCCTTTAGTAATAAGTTTCATGCCTTCTAGTGCAACAGATCCAAAGTATATATAACAACCTTCTTCTTTTAATTTATTAATATCTATATAAATTTCTTTATTAGAAGCCATTTGCCTATCTATAGGATATCCTAATGGAGCTATCGCCCTAACTACAGATATATCTTCTTTGATTTCTAATTTCCCTTTATTAATATGACCAGTTGCTGTTAACTCTAAAATTCTACCATAATCCTCTATTATTCTAGGTAATATTGCAGAAGTCTCGGGATCTCCCATTCTAGCGTAAAATTCTATTAGGGTTGGTCCCCATAAATCTGTTAGCATCATTTGACCCCCAATAATGCCTATGTATTTTTCATTTGTTTCTCTCTGTATAGCTTGAATAGTCATAGTTATTATCTCTACCGTTTTCCTATGCTCTTCTTCATTAATGAACGGTAATAAATAGCCGGGTCCAGATATTGATCCCATACCTCCAGTTTCTGGCCCTATACCTTCTGAATATGCATGTTTATAATCTTGGGCTAATGGTAAGGCAAGAAAAGATTTTCCATCAGTTAGAATATGTAATGTATATTCAATACCGTCAACTTTTTCTTCTACTAGTATCTTATATTCTCCCTTTGCAAGACTACTTATTTCTTTTAAACTTTTAACAGCAGCGCTCTTTTTCTCATTAGATAGATATCTTTGGATATCAGCAATGACTTTTACACCCTTTCCGCCAGCCTGTTCTGCAGGTTTGATAACAATCGAACCAGATTTTTGAATAATAAAACTTATAGCATCCTCTATACTAATAAAAGCCTTAAATCTTAGTCTCCCGGGTATCTTATACTTCCACATTAACTCCCTCATCCACACCTTAGATTTTTCTATCATAGCACATTTACTAGAAGGCCCAACAACTGGAATTCCATTTTCTCGAAATTCATCACTTATTCCATGAAATAATGGTTCCTCCGGTCCTATTACTCCGAAATCCGGATTAACTAAATTTATTACTTTTCTAATTACCTCTCTAGAGTTTATATTACCGAAATAGTATTCTCCGCCAGTAGCTCTAACTACTTCATCTATTCCAGGGTTTCTATAACTTGAAATTGCAAAAACTCTATAACCTTCATTAGATCTCATTAAAGCATCTGCTAGTGCATGTTCTCTTGCACCATCACCAATTAACAAGACTTTTTTCATCTATTTCACCACTTTAGGATATTTTCCTAACATACAACCTAAACATAAATTTTTATGCCCTATGACTCTATATAACCCGTCTATACTTAACCAATATATAGAATCTACACCTAATTCTCTTATAATAGACCTTTCATCTAAATTTGCTGCTATCAAATACTTTTGATCTGGTATTTCAACACCATAAGGACATTTATTAGTTAACTTAGGACTGCCAATAAGAACATGGATTTCCTTAGCTCCCATTTTTCTTAGCATAAATGCAGTTAATTTTAGAGTAGTCCCCGTAACCATAGAATCGTCTATTAAAACTACTCGCTTTCCAGAAACAGCCGATTGTATTGGATTTAATTTAAGTTGAACCCCTACTACCTTCATGAATTCATCTGAAGCTAACATTGTCCTTATTGGGCTGCCTGTCCTTGCAAATCCTAAATCAAATCTTAAACCCAAAGCCCTAGCATAACCTATCGCGAAAGGAATTGCAGTATCTGGTACTCCTATAACTACATCTGCAACTATTGGCCTCTCTTTAGCTAATTCCTCACCTATTTTAATTCTAACATCGTAGATTGCCGAACCATTATAAACACTATCAATTCTTGATTGGTATATATACTCTATACTACAATATTGCGGTTTTGGCTCCTTTAACTGTTTTGAATGAACTCTGTATCTATCAATGAATATAACTTCTCCCGGCTTAACTTCTCTTATAGGTTCTGCACCAATTACACTAATACCTACTGACTCTGATGCAAGAATTGCTAAATCAAATCCAAATCCTCCTAGCCATAAAGGCTTTATACCGCTTTCGTCTCTAAAACCTATAATATATCCAGATCTTGACAGATAAATCATTGAAAAAATGCCCAAATCGTTCTCTAGTACTTTTTCATAATCTTTCTCTACGCATTCGATTAGCTCTTTCGGATTGCTAACATAACCGTCATAAACTAAAATACCATTATTAGATACTACATAGTTTTTCCCAGAACTTGAATTCTCACCTACACCTATCCAACCATTAAGGCCTTCAATTTCAATATCTTCTGGCGCTGCGCTAAACTCCTTACTACTTAAACTACCTTCATTTAGAAGTCCTATGAAAGTACTTCTATATCCTCTATGCTGAAGTCCCATAAGAGAATACTTTATAAATGGTGCTACATTCCATACCTTATCAAACGCTAATATTCCAACTATTCCTCCCATAACTATTTCCCCCTACTAAAAACGGATTCGAGTAGAGAGATGTCATAACTTTTAGATAAAGGATAATTACCACTAAAGCATGCTAAGCATAAATCTTTTCTTCCTATTCCTTTAATTAATTCATCAATAGTTAAATATTCTAGCGAATCTGCTCCTAAGATATTTGCGATTTCCTTTTCATTTCGATTATAAGCTATGAGCTCATGTCTAGTAGGAAAGTCAATACCCATATAACATGGATATCTTATCATAGGTGAGCCAATACGAACATGGATTTCCTTTGCACCAGCATCTCTCAATCTAGCTATTATTTTTCTTAAAGTATTACCCCTAACTATAGAATCGTCAATTAACACTATTCTCTTATCATAAACTACATCGGCTACAATACCAAATTTTTCCTCAATCATACTTAATCGTTTATCTTGATTAGGCATGATAAATGAACGTTTTGAAATAAAAGTTTTGAAAATCGCCTCTTCTAAAGGTAATTTACTCTTTCTGCTAAATCCTATAGCTATTGGTCTTGAAGAGTCTGGTACGTATGTTACTATATCCGCATTAGCTGGATGATTTTCTGCAAGTATCTCACCTAACCTTACCCTAGCTAAATATACGGATATTCCATCTATTTTTGTATCTGGTCTTGAAAAATAAATGTATTCAAAAGCACAAGTACTAATGCTATATGAGCTTTTAACCCTTATACTAAGCATATCATTCCCTTTTATCATTAAGATCTCGCCAGGTAAAACATCCCTTACTTCCTCACCACCTAATTGCCTTATTACTGAGTCTTCAGAAGCAATAATTATACTATTACCAACTTTACCTACACTTAAAGGTCTAAATCCGCGCGGATCCCTAAAGCCTATAATCTCACCCTCTCTAGTTAATATCACAATCGAGAACGAACCATCAGAAACTTTAGAGAATTCAATTAGCCTAGAAATAATAGATTTTTCCTTTCTACTTTCTAGGAAGTGTAATATAAATTCCGTATCAGTTTTAGCTTCTATGTCTAGTTCAAAATAATTAGTAATATTACCATTAAATGCAAGCGCTAGTTCATTGCTACTAATAGGTTGTGCCTCAACTATAGAACTCTGCCCAGTTGTAGAATACCTTACATGACCTATTGCTGCCTCGCTTTCCTCATTAACTATACTCTCCCTTAGTGCCTCTTCAACTAATCCTAACCCCTTCTCTATATAGATCTTTCCCCTCTTAACAAACGCTATCCCTGCAGACTCCTGACCCCTATGTTGTAATAACTTTAACGCCTCATATGCAATTTTAACAGCGTCTTTGCCCCTTACTGCCACAACACCACAATGTTCTCTAATCATTACTCATCACCAACTCAAGGTAATTATAATAATTCTCAATCTCTCTAGTTAAATCAAATACATTATCATCGACATTAAGCGAATATGATACAGTTGTTGTCTTGCCTATAACTGAGCTAACTACTCCAAATTTATGGGATAATTGAATAATACTATCTGGCTCTGACGTGAGAACAATAAACCTGCCTGCACTTTCCGAGAAGAGTTTATGAAGAATAGAATCGGTATCTGCACGAATATTGTAAGTATTTATTTTTACCCCAAAACCTTTAGCAAGTATAGGTAAGATCGCACCTATTATTCCTCCTTTACTAACATCTTTTGCAAAAGTTATATTAGAAGAATTTATAGATGATATGACTATTTCACTAGCTACTCTATCCTCTTCCAGACGTGACTTCATTGGTGATCCATAATTTCCAAAGATTTTACATAACAGAGATCCGTTCATTTCCTCCCTAGTAAATCCTATTAGAACTATGTATAGACCCTCCTCGACCTTATTCCTTAGCACCTTACCATCCACTAAACCAGCCATTACTATTAATGGTGTAGGCTTTATTGCTTCTCCTTTATTATTCTCATTATAGAAAGAAACCTTTCCACCAACTATAGGGATTTTAAAAAATCTTGAAGCTTCTGCTATACCCCTTAATGCTTCTTCAAAGTAATAGTAGATTTCTGGCTTTCTTGGATCTCCAAACTGCAGATGATCTACCATTGCTACTCCTCTAGCACCTACTGTCGCGAGATTTCTATATGCCTCACCAACTATACCTTTACCACATTCATATGGATCGACACTACACCAATCTGGATTAGCATCCCCTTTAACTGCCAGAAACTTATGATTAGGAAGTTCAATGACTGCTGCATCTGCTTCACCAGGCTTTATTACTGTAGAAGTACCTACTTCATAATCATACTGTGAATAAACCCATTCCTTACTTACTAGATCTGGGTGAGAAATTACCTTCCTAATCGCAGTTTCTAATTCAACTTCAATTACTCTATTATCTCCTAAATTCGATTTATTCTTTGGTCTTCTAATATCCCACACATATATCGGAGGGTCTAATAATAAATTTGAGGGTAAAGAAGCAATTTCTATATTATTATAGAAGAATCTAATATAATGATCTGATGTTATTTCCCCGATAACTGCACAAGGGTATTCGTAGTATTCAAATTCTTTGCAGACTTTATCTACATTCTCTGGCTTTACAGCATATAACATTCTTTCTTGCGTCTCAGAGACTATCATTTCTAGTGGAGATAATTCCTTTACCTTTAATGGAAGTCTATCTAGATAAACTCTCGCACCAAGCCCATTAGAAATTTCTGTAACCGCTACTGCTAAACCACCCCCTCCTAAATCTTTTATAGCTTCAACGTAATCAACTATATTTAAGGTCACATCTATTATGATCTTTCCAGCAAACGGATCGGCAATTTGTACTGCACCTCTTTCGTCCTCTCCGCTTAATTTCCTAGAAGCAAATGACGCACCACCAATTCCATCTAATCCAGTTTCACCTGCTATTACTAAAAGTAATCCTGACTCTTTTACTACACTAGCTTTTATCTTATCCTTTCTTACTATTCCTATACCAGCTACATCGACCAGAGGATTATCATTATAACTTTCGTCAAAAGATAATTCTCCTCCTATTACTGGCACTCCTATGCTATTTCCATAGAAACCGATACCTGCAACTATGTTCTTTAGTAGCCATTTAGCTCTTCTATTTGTTCCAACTCTTAGCATATCTAGAAGTGCTATTGGTTTTGCACCCTTACTTATAATATCCCTTATAATTCCGCCTACGCCAGTAGCAGCACCATTAAAAGGATCAACTGCTGACGGATGATTATGGCTTTCTACTTTTAGTATTAAAGCCCATCCGTCGCCTATATCGATAGCACCAGCATCTTGCCAATCTTCAATTCCCATTATTACTTTCTCATCCTTATACGAAAAGCCTCTTAAGAAGAATTTAGAGGATTTATAGGCACAATGCTCAGACCATACAGCATCAAATATAGCCCATTCTACCTCATTAGGTTCTCTCTTTAATTTATGTCTTATAATTTCCATTTCCTTAGGTGTAAGACTAATTTTCAATGTATTTTAACCCCCTTAAAAGCTCAAGTCCATCTATTGAATTGAAAGGTGAAGTAGTTATGAAAGATGCCCTTTCTGGATGTGGCATCATTCCAATTACGTTTCCTTCTTCATTTGCAATACCTGCTATATTGAGAATAGACCCATTTGGATTAAATTCTGGAGTAATTTCACCTCGTTGGTTAGAGTATGCTAGAAATGCTAATTTTTTTGCCTTTTCTAAATCATCAATAAAATACCTACCCTCAGAATGCGCTATTGGCATTACAAGAATTTCCTTCTGTAATCTCTTTGTCAAGATAGTATCTCGTCTTAAAACCCTTAAATAAACCCACTTACTAATAAATCGAAGATTTAAGTTCTTCAGTAATGCTCCAGGCAATATACCGCTTTCTACTAATATTTGAAATCCATTACAAATTCCAATTACTACCTTTCCTTCATTTGCCATTTCCTTTATCTTTCTCACTATTTCTGTATGAGCTGCAATCGCACCAGCTCTCAAATAGTCCCCGAAACTAAACCCTCCAGGCAGAATGACTGCAGTATATTTATCGGGATCAAATTCTCTATGCCTAACGATTTCTGCATCTAATTTTAGTTCTTTTAGCGCCTTATAAGTATCATACTCACAAGTAGAGCCAGGAAACTTAACTATTGCTATCACGAATCCTTACCTCTATTTTATGAACTAGAGGGTTGTATAACATTAGCTCATTTGAAACTCTTACTACTTCCTCTATTGCTTTCTCCTTACTCTCAACATCTAACGTAAACCGTAAATATTTCCCAGCTCTAACTTCTTTGACTAGACTAGATACCTTTGAGACCATATAGCGATATATTGTCTCTCCTTCAGGATCTCTAACACCATCCTTAGTGTAAATTAATAGCTCTACTATGAACATTTATATTTACCTCATTATCCTTGATAAGAACTCTTCATATGCAGCCTTTACAATTCCTATTTCAGCACCTTTCCTATATAGATCCTTATCTAATATTCTATTACTTCCTTCTTCCCTAACCCTCATGGAATCTAAACTTATCTCATCACCTATAATTAACTCTCCGTTCTCATCCCTCCCTAATTCTATCTTTAAATCATATAATATCAAGCCTTTAGGTTTAAGAAAGTCATAAAGTATATTGAGCGTTTTAATGGCAATTTCCTCTGCCTTATTTATCTCGTCGTAATTCATAAGCTTTAGATATCGAATATGATGATTATTCAGAAGTGGATCATGAAGTGCGTCATTTTTAAGGAAAAACTCAACGATAGGAGGATCGAAAATTTCACCTTCTTTTATCGGTAATCTCCTTATTATACTACCAGTAGCAATTTTTCTCGCTACAATTTCTAACGGTATCATGTTTAACTTTTTAGCTATCATCGTTCTTTCATCGAACATTCCTATATAATGGGTATTAATTCCTCGGCTTTCTAATACTCTGAAAAGTATTGCAGAAGTTTGAGCATTTATTACTCCTTTATTTGGAATCAAATCTCGTTTTTGACCATCTCCAGCAGTAATCGTATCCTTAAATCTCAACAATATACGAGTATTGTCAAAGTAATAAACTTCCTTAGTTTTACCCTCACCTATTTTTTGAAAACTTAACATGAGTAAGTATTTACATAGTTGTTTAAAAAATTTAGTACGTATTACGCTAGTTCTTTTTACTTATTTAAGTAAAAGAACAGACTTAATTTAAATCTACTCTACAATATTTTACATGCAAGAAATATCTATAGAAGAGTTTCAAAAGATAGATCTAAGAGTTGGTATAGTAAAGTCGGCAGAGAGAATAGAGGGTACTAGACTTTTAAGGTTAATAGTAGATCTTGGAGATCAACAAAGACAGATTATTGCAGGGTTAGGGGATTATTATTCGCCAGAAGAGTTACTAAATAAGAGAGTTGTAGTTGTCGCAAATTTAAAACCTAAAAAGATTAGAGGTTATGAAAGTCAAGGAATGATTCTTGCAGGAGGATGTAAAGAAGATGAAATTAGAGGAATTAAGCCTAAAATTTTAACAGTAGATGGGGAAATACCACCGGGAACAAAAGTATGTTAAATCCTTTTGAAAGATTGCAAATACCAGAGAACGTAGAGGAGTTTATTAAAATACAACTCGAAAGTTTACGTAAAATTAAAGGTAACACGAAAAAGGATAGAGAAATTAGGAGATTAGCAAGATATTTTAATAATCTCAGTAAATACGAAATATTTTTAAAAAGCTTTCCAAACCTAGATAATCTTCACCCATTCTATAAAGAGTCTATAGAAATTATTGCAAAGAGTAGTATAGACGATGTAAAGAGATGTTTAATAAAGTCTTATAAATCAATAAAAATCGCAAAAATTTTATTAAAAAAATATATAAATAAAATTAAAAAGGAGGAAAATGATCCTAATTTATTAATGAGGCAAGGTTTTGGAAGGGCTTCATCGGTACTGAGAGAAAATAAAGATTGTATAAATTTTCTTATTTCTATAGCTAAAGAAGCAAAGAAATTAAAATCAGTTGATCCTACTTTACCAACAATTATAATAGCTGGAGCTCCGAATGTTGGAAAATCTACACTAGTTTCTAAAATTTCTACTGCAAAACCAGAAATTGCACATTATCCATTTACTACTAAAGATATTCATGTAGGCCATATTTTTATAGACGATAGTAGGGTACAAGTTATTGATACACCCGGTATTTTAGATAGACCAATGAGTGAAAGAAACCTAATAGAGAGAAAAGCAATAAATGCTATAGTTAATCTTAATGGTATCATAGTATTTCTTATAGATGTATCGAAAGATTCATTATATACCCCAGAACAACAAATTAATTTACTTAAGGAGGTAATAAATACTGGAAAAGAAGTTATTATAGTTTTAAATAAAATTGATAAAAAAGATGAAACAATTTATAATCAAGTTATATCAGAATTATTAAGAATGAATAGAAAATGGATAGAAATAAGTTCCGAGAAAGGATATAATCTTGATATACTGTTACAAGAAACTTTTAAATTATTAGGTATAAAGGCTACTGGTAAATGAAATATTGGATTTCTGAAATATTCACATCGATACAAGGAGAAGGTAATGTGATAGGTATTCCATCTAACTTCATAAGACTTGCTGGATGTTTATTAAGATGTATATGGTGTGATACAAAATATTCTTGGTTTAAATATGAAGGTAAGTTAATGTCTGTTGATGAGATAATAAATGAGCTGGATAAGGAGGTAAAGGTCACTACAATAACCGGTGGTGAGCCCCTATTACAAGATCTAGTTCCATTAGCATCAAAGCTTAAGGAGATGGAACATAAGATAATAGTTGAAACTAGTGGAACAATTAGACCTAGTAAGAAGTTAATTGAACTAGTTGATGTATTTTCAGTATCACCTAAACTGTCTAATGCAGGTTTTTTTATACCTTATAATCTTAAAAATGAGACTTGGCCAACATACTATAAGTTTGTGATATTAAATCCTAAAAAGGATCTTAAAGAAGTTCAAGAATTTGTAGTTAAAAACGGTATTGATCCAGAAAAAGTTATAGTACAACCTGATGGAAGGAGAAAGGATTATATACAAGCGTTAAGAGAACTCTCTGAAACAATATTAGAAATGAAATTACCCTTTAGAGTCCTCCCGCAGCTTCATAGAATAATTGACTTCAGATAGTAAATGTTGTTTTAGTTTGTTTAGTTTTTCTTTACCTTTAGCTAATATATCATTTGCTACTACCGTAACAGCTTTTAAATCACTGACAACTTTACCGTTCTTATCTTTTAATAACTGAATCATTCCAATACCTGACCTTATTTCAACTAAAATTCCATTTTCATTATGGACGAGAATACCACTATGTTTAAAACCTGCAGCCCTTGCTATTTTTAAAACCTCCCATGCCTCATCATAATCAAAAGTATATACATGAATAATGGGACTCTGTACTAATAACCAAAGCATGTACTCATGAGGTTTATTTACTATATCTTCTAGAATTTCCAATTTTATTCCAAAATGATTTTTATAAATTATTGTAGAATTTTTCCTTTGCCAAGGATATAGTGAATCTATTATTATAATTCTGCCAGAACAGCTACTCTTTGTATAAGATTTTGGTCTCTTAAAAAAGGCCTCTAAAACTTCATATATATCTGGGTCTAAATAACCAATTTCCTTATCGACTAATATCCTTTCCCATGCTAATTTTTTTCTCTCTTCCCAATTCATACTTCTATTAGAGGTTCAAATTTGGGATTAAAAGAAATTATAAAGAAGTACATAATTGCAGAGTCATATATTATTGAAATAGAGGAAGGTGAACTTAAAGCAGAAGAGCTCGAGAGAGAAGAAGTACCAACAAATATGAGAATCATTCTATATTCAAGAAGAAATAAGAGGAAGAGAATAATGGATTTAAGTATATTGAAGATAATTTATGAAAGATGCAGTAAAGAATTCGTAAGAGATTATCTTAACTTATCATTCTCACTTTTAGACATTCATAAGAAGTATAAAGTATTTAACGAACTAGAATTTCTTGCAATTTGTGGAAAATATAACGATCTTCATGAAGACCTAGTTAATATATTAAATAAATTAAGGAAAATTATAGAAAAAAGAGAGAAGATAAATAGAGTTAAAAGTTAGGGTTTACGAATGAGTAAAAATAATATTAAGCCTAGTACTGCTAATCAGAAGTATTAATGAGAAAAAAGGATATAATATCACTGCTGACCGATATAAGAATTTTCAGAAATAGGATCAGAAATAATATTTATAAAATTAATAACAGACTAAATAATTTAAATATTAATGTTTTTGAGAAAGAGAGAAAACAATTATCCTTACTTCTTTATAAATTAAATATAATAGATCTTCTTTTAGAAATTATAGAGTTAAGATTAGAGATTTATATAGAATTGGGGATTTTTATAGTTCCTTATTTATATTCAGCGATTAAGGTTACAAAAGATATGGTCAAAGATTTTCAGCTCCCAGAGGTAATACTCATCTTAGAGGAATTAGAAGAGAGTTTACCACAAATTTCTATTCCTGAAACTATTTTAGGTAATAAGTTCTTTAAAGAATCTAAAGAGAACCTTGAAAAACTCATAAATCAAAAGAAGGAATCTATTGTGACTTGAAGATAAACTATATATTTACTTATATAGAAGTAATAATATGAATAGACCTATATTAAGAAAGCTACAGATTACTGGAGGTTCAACATTTATAGTATCTTTACCTAAATCATGGATAAAGACGCTAGGACTTAATGCAGGAGATATCGTTGAAATTTATCAAGATAAAGACATGAAGCTAATAATAGTCCCTAGAAAGGCAGGCAATAAAGAGGAATCTTTAAACTCAGTTATAGAATGTAGAGATTCTGAAATCGATTATATAATACGAGAAATGATTGCATATTATATGGCAGGTTACTCTACTGTATCTATCTTTTGTACTAAGATGAAAGCAAATGATATTGCAGTTATTAAAGACTTCATAAGGAGAAGATTGCTTGGTGGTGAAATAGTAGACGAAACCGCAAATTCTCTAGTGATACAATTTCTAGTAAGTGTAAAAGAATTATCGATCTCTAAGGCTATAAGTAGAGCCTCACACTTAGCATTAAACATGTTGTTAGATAGCTTAACTTCTATAAAGGATGAAAATTATGAGTTGTCAAAACAAGTGATATTGAGGGATGATGAAGTCGATAGGCTATATTTTTATATATCTAGACAACTAACATTATCGTTATCTATATATGAAATATTAGAAAAGGAAGAAATAAATTTCTTTCAAATTCCAGACTATCACCTTGTATCTAGATATATAGAAAGGGTTGCAGACCATGCAGTTAGGATAGCAACATTAGCTGAAAAGATAAAATTAGAAAAAGAACTTACGAGCTTAATTTACGATTATGGAATAAAAATCTCACAAATATATAAAAAATCAATTAATGCATTTATAAATAGGAAGAAGGAGATAAGTTACGAAGTTCTCAAAGATAACAAAATTATACAAGAACACTATGACATTACTAGTAGGTTAGTAAGTTCTAAAGGTGATGTTGAAAGCTTAAGTAATGCATTGCTTGTACTTGACTCTTTAAGACGAATTAATAGATACTCATTTGATATCGCAGAAGTTACTATAAATATGTTAGCTAAAGAAAAGTTAAGATAGTTATTTTTAAATTTTCAGTATTAAAATTTTTAAATAATTGAATATATTCATTTAAATTTTTAATTTTCTTTAATTTTTTATAAAATTTAATTAACATTTCTTTATCTTCTAATGTATACACACCATTTCTATAAATAATTGAAATACATGTGTTATTCATTACTCCAATAATAAAATAGCCCCTAGAGAATAAATAATCTGCAGTTTCCAGATCCTTTTCTGAGAATAAACATATACCCGGATGCGTATGGACAGTGGCTAAACCGTCAGGAAATGGAATTTGAACTTTATTTTCATCACCTTCTAAAATTAAAAATTTTCCATCTCTCAAGAGAATTAATAAATATTCAATTCCAGTATTTATCGTGTTATTAGCAAATTCTAACATATATTTCCTTATAAATTCTATAAATAAATTCGCAGTATAAGAATATAAGTATCTATAAGATAAATTCATACTTCCTACTTTAAACCCATATTCTCTTGCTTTTAAATCCTCCACATATATATCCTTCATATCAGTAGTAGGCTCAATACCACTTTCTTCATGGTAATCTTCTGCTAAAGCCAATTTTGATAATAATTCTGCTAAATTTTTACTTTCTTGAGATAGTAATAATCTCTCATCCTTTTTTACATTCATTTAACATCCTCTCTTGTGCTTCAATTATCTTCAAAATTATTTCTCTTGGCCTAATTGATTTAGTAATACTCCTGCCAATTATTTCGTAATCACTACCCTTACATAATCCAATTCCAAATGGTGCACCTTGAGTTCCAACGCCGGGAGATATTATTACCTTTTTAGGAAAGTCGTTCCTAGCCCTTTCAATAATTTGTGGTTTAGTGGCTGGTACTACAATCCCATATGGATCTACTTCAGCTATAATTCTCTTTAAATGATCATAAAAAAACTCATCCCTCCAACCAGGATGAGACATTGATAAGATTAAATAGAGCTTCTTATTATTATCATCTAGGAATTTCTTTAATTTATCTAAAGATTCTTCCTTACCGATGAACGAATGTGCAATAAATCCATCCCCTATATCTATTAATTTAGAAACAGAAGAAATCATTATATCCCCTATATCTGCAAGTTTTAAATCTATTATTATATTTTTTATATTATTTTTTAAAATAATATTTTTTATATTTAATATATTTAATTCAAGAAAAATAGGCAATCCTAATTTTACTCCAGCTAATAATTCACTTACATCTCCCAATTTATTAAAAAAAGAAGCATCATCAATGGCTAAAATTATTTTACTTCTCAACTTTTTCACCAAAATATTCCTTTATTATATTTTTCTCTTTTTCAGAAAGCTTATTTGAGTTTAATATCTCCTTCAGTATGTAAGAAACTTTATACAATGCATAAAGTTCAACTCCTAAATTCTTGAGCCTCTCTCTTGCACCTTCTTCCCTATCAACTATTACCAAGGCTCCAACAACTCTCCCCCCATTGTTAACTATTTCTTTTACAGCTTTCTCTATTGATCCGCCGGTAGTGCATACATCATCCACAACCAAAACCCTTTTACCCTCTACCTCAGCTTCAAGCAATTTATCTGTACCGTGACCTTTTTTCTCGACCCTTACATACCCGACTGGTTTGTTTAGCTTACATGCTAGATATGATGCTAATATGATTCCCCCTGTTGCAATACCGACTATAATGTCAAATTTTATATTCTTCACAATATTGATAGCCTCATTTACTATAACGTTAAATTCTGGATAACTTGGTAATTTTCTTAGATCAATATAATATGGACTAGACTTTCCAGAGGTTAAAATGAAATTACCAATTAATAATAACTTCCTTTCAAGTAATACGTCTGAAAATTTCATTATTTTATGACTACAGTATTCAATATAAAAAAGTACCATTCATTCTTTCCACGATACAGCAAAAAGCTTTTACTAATATTTTAATAACCTTATTTTAGGGCAGTATTTGAAGTATAAGGACATAATTTCCTCACTTGATCTAGATCGTAACGAATATTATTTAATATTTGAAGAAGCAAAAAAATATAAAAATTTAAAAGGTAAAATTGAAATATTAAAGAATAAAATAATATCTTTGGCATTTTTTGAGCCTAGTACAAGAACAATGTTAAGCTTCCATACAGCATCTTTAAAGCTAGGAGCATCAGTAATAGGATTCTCTGGAGTTGAGGCAATATCAATAGCAAAAGGTGAGAATTTGGCAGATACTATCAGAATGCTGGATTCTTACTCTGACTTAATCGTAATTAGGCATAAATATGATGGTGCAGCAGGATTTGCTGCAGAAGTAGCAAGTAAGCCAGTAATAAATGCTGGAGATGGAAAACATGAACATCCTACACAAGCATTAATTGACCTATTTACGGTAAATGAAATATTTGGTGAGGTGGATAATTTAGTATTTGGAATATTTGGTGATTTAAAGTATGCAAGAACAGTAAATAGTCTACTTAGGGCATTAACACGTTTTAAACCAAAAATGGTATACTTAATCTCTCCACAACAATTAAGGCCAAGAAGAGAAATATTAGAAGATCTTAATTACCCTATCAAGGAACTTGAAAGTCCTTATGATGTTATCGAGGAAATTGATGTATTATATGTTACTAGAATTCAAAAGGAGAGATTTCCTGACGAAATTGAATATCAAAGGGTAAGGGAAAGCTATAAAGTTAGTAAGGATTTAGTAAAGAGGATGAAAAAAGATGCTATAATTCTTCATCCTCTACCTAGAGTAAATGAGATAGATAGAGATGTTGATAACGATACACGGGCAAAATACTTCTTACAAGCCTCATTAGGAGTTCCAATTAGAATGGCACTACTTTCGCTTATATTAGGTGAAAGTTAAATGAGTGAAAAAGAACTCGTTGTAAGTAAGATAAAAAATGGAACTGTAATAGACCATATTCCTGCCGGGAAGGCTTTGGTAGTACTTAAAATTTTAGGAATTTCAGGTAATGAGAGTAATAGAGTTAGTTTGGTAATGAATGTAGAAAGTAAAAAATTAGGTAAGAAGGATATAGTAAAAATTGAAGATAGATTTTTAGACGAAAAAGAAACAAGCCTTATATCTTTAGTAGCATCAACTGCTACGATAAATATAGTTAGAGACTATAAGGTTATAGAAAAGAGAAAAATTAGCCTACCTAAAGTTATTTTAGACTTATTAAAATGTCCCAATCCCTATTGTATAACCAATAACGACCCCGAAGCTAAAAGTAAATTTGTAGTAGTGAGATCAAATCCACTAATAATAAGCTGTATATACTGCGAAACGAGATTAGAGGAAGATGAAATTTTGAGGCAAGTTTTAGATGTTAAGGGGTAAATTAATTTCAATAGATAAATATAATGAAATTTGGAAAATAACAATAAGAATAAAATTTAATCCAAAGCCTGGGCAATATATAAGTATAGTACTCCCTCTGGAAGGAGAGTATCCATTAAGTATAGGCGATTATAATAATGATATATTAACATTATATGTAGAATCAAGAAAAATAATAGAAAAAATCTCAAAACTTTCAAATATATTAATTAAAGGTCCGTTAGGCATACCCATAGATCTTAATGGTGAAAGAATATTAGGAATATCAATAGGTAAATATTGTTATGATTTAAATTATCCCTTACTTTACGGAATAAGACAAGGTAAGATCGCAAGACTCTATTGTATAGAAAATTGTGAATGTGAGGAAATACCAAGAGTAAAGGAAATGGAACATTATGATACTATATTAGCATCATTACCTCTAGACTTAGTTAAAAAAATAGAACTACCAAAAAATTCTTATGTCTATGTAAGATGGGTTAAAATGAACTGTATGTTAGGAGTATGTGGAGTTTGTGAATTCAATGGATATTTACCTTGCATTCAAGGGCCTTTTATGAGGTTAGAGAGAATTGTGGATAAGAGGTAAAGCTTTCTATAATGACGAAATAGAAGAAATTTGTATAGAATTTGATAGAATAATTAGGAATATAAAGAAAGAATGTAAACCTGATATTAGTCTTCCTCAATCCACAATCCTTTTACCTGGTGCTATAGATATGCACGTACATGTCAGAGGTGCTCAATTAAGCTATAAAGAAACTGTAGCTACAGCAACAAGTGAAGCAGCCTATGGTGGAATAACTGTAGTAGTAGATATGCCAAATACTATTCCGCCTATAATAACGTATGAAAGAGTTATTGAAAGATTAAGAGAATTTGAAAACTATTCTAGAACAGATTTTGGTATATATGCAGGAGTAGGAAAAGAGACTGAAAAAATTGATAAATTACCAATTGCAGGGTATAAAATATACCCAGAAGATTTAGAGAAAGATGAATTATATTCAGTACTAAAGAGTAAAAAATTGAAAGTAATACATTCTGAAATCATGAAGGCAAATAAGGTATTTAGAAAATTTAGAAGTATATGGATGGAATTAGCACCATTAAGAATATTATTCTCCGATAACAAATTTACAAAAATTCATATAACACATATAACTAATTATTATACATTAAAATTAGCTAAAAATTTAGGATTAACCACAGATGTTACTCCACACCATATTTTAATTAATGGTGAAAAAGACTGTTTAACAAAGGTTAACCCGCCTATTAGGGATAATATAACTAGATTCGAATTACTTAAAGCATTATTTGAGGCAGATGCTGTTGCTAGCGATCATGCACCACATGCTAAATGGGAAAAAGTTCAGGACTTTGAGCTATGCCCGCCTGGTATTGCGGCTATTTCATTTACTGTACCTTTCTTGTTTTCATTGGTAAAAAAAGGTATATTGGATATTAAAAACACAATAAAATTAATTTCTTTAAATCCAGCTAAAATTCTTGATATAAAGTATGGAAAAATTGAGAAAAACTATTTTGCTAATTTTACTGTAATAAAATTTGAAAGATGGAGATATTCCACTCGATATTCTAAGGTAACACAAACCCCCTTTGATGGTTACCCATTAGATGCATTAGTCTACATGACGATAGTTCAAGGAAAGGTAGTATATGAAGATGGTGAGGTATATCCAATTAGAGGGATTAATCCATTTGATCCAGGTAGCTGGAAAGGAGTTTAAAGACCCATTAATTATAGCCTCTGGCATTTTACCTTATGCAAGAAATTTAATGAGAGAAGTATGTGTAGAGTATCAACCATCAGCAATAACTCTTAAAACATTAACTCTAAATCCTTTAGAACCTCATAAACCACCTACGGTTATTAAGTTCCATGAGGGATGTTATTTAAACGCCATAGGGCTGGGAAATCCGGGAGTAAAGGTAATCAGAGACTTAGAAGATATACCGTGTCAATTAATAGGAAGTGTAGGTGGAAGTAGTATAGAAGAATATTCAGCCGTAGCTAGGGAATTAGAAAGAGTTTCTGTACTTATAGAATTAAATGTAAGCAGTCCTAATAGGGCAGGATATGGAATTTCCCTTTTAAACTATGTAAAGGATATAGTAAGCTCTGTAAAATCATCTATCAAGAAACCAGTATTTGTAAAATTGCCTCCTAGTGAAAATATACTAGAAATTGCAGGAAAAGCATTAGAAGCCGGTGCTGATGGACTAACATTAATAAATACATTAAGGGGGATGCTAATAGATATTGAAACTGCAAAGCCAATATTAAGTTATGAGACCGGTGGGATTTCAGGAAAATGCATATATCCATTAGCACTAAGGATAATTAGAGAAGTTTATAGCGAATATGAAGTAGATATAATAGGAACTGGTGGTGTATTTTCTTGGGAAGATGTAATAGGTATGATGATGGTTGGTGCAAAGTTAGTAGGATTAGGTAGTGTAATAATCGAGAAGGGATTCAATATAATTAAGGAGATTAGAGAAGGTCTAATCTCGTATCTTAAAGAAAAGAAATTAAGCTTTAAAGACATAATTGGTATTGGAGTAAAAAAATGACTAATAAAATGAAAGGAAGAGATCTAGAATCATTAATGTTTGCAGGAAAATTAGTTTCAGTAAAGCTTGAATATTGTGACGATGAAAAGAAAGAGGCAAAAGTTATTGGAATTACGAACGATGGAGAAGAAGTAGAAACTGAATGTATACCGACTAGGGCTGCAGGTAAAATTTCTGTAGTAATTAAACATTATTTAAAAATGGGTTTAGGAAATATAATAATAACAGAACAAAAAGAAACTACACGTAATGTAGACATGGAACCGGAGGAGAGTGAGCAAAAATGAAGTTTAGAATAGATAAGATTCCAAAGACGGAAAAGGATTTAGAGGAGATAGAGAACGAAATCCATAGTAGAGAAGAAGCTTCACACCACCATCATGCAGAGGAATTACTTGATGAAATTTTGAGTTCTTTACAACTACTGCAAGTTAAGTTAGATGAGAAAAGTAAGGAAATAGAAGAGTGTAAGAAAGAGATCTCGAGAATATATAGAATCTTAAGTAAGATAATTATTGCCAGCCTTAGTAGTGATAATAGTAAAAAGATTAAAAGTCTAGAAGAGATTTCTCGGATACTAGATGAATAATGCCAGTAATTGAAGATCTAACAAATTCTGTGGTAATATCAGTTAAGCTTTTTGCGATTATGGATCCTTTTGCCGTAATACCATATTTACTTTCCGTATATCAGACTTATAGCGAAAACATGCAAAAGGTAATATCATGGAGATATTTAGTAAATAGAATAATGATAGCAATAAGTATACTATTATTCATTTTTTCCGTACTAGGAAGACCGCTTCTTGATTTCTTAGGACTGCAACCTATCGCATTAATGATCGGTGGTGGTATAGTATTAGTTTATATAGGAATAGACACTCTCGGGGGTTTTCAACAGTTAAGATTTGTAGGTAGATTAGAAGAGGCAATAGTTACTCCTATAGCAACACCCTTAATAGTAGGACCAGGGACAATGACTGCCTTAATAACCTTATCCGTAAACTATTCACCATATGTACTCCTGCTAGCTAGCTTTCTAGCGGCACTATATACGTATTTCGTCTTGCTCTTTGCTCCATTTTTAGTTAGAGTATTAGGAAGAACGGGTACAGTAGCTGCAGGAAGGTTTACAGCAATTATAATAGCAGCGTTTGGTGTCCAGTTAATATTAGATGCGATATCCCAAATAAAGTTATAACACAGATATCGTATGATTGTGAAAATTTTTTAACTGATATTCCATTAAGTTTTATGTGTCTAATAGAAAAAGAGTAGAATTAGATACTGTAGACAAGAAATTGTTACACGAATTAGTTAGAGATTCGAGAAGTAGTTTAAGAAGGTTAGCTGAAGAGTTAAATGTCTCTCCCGCAACTCTGCATAATAGACTTCTAAGACTGATCCAAGAAGGTGTTATAAAAGGCTTTACTACGCTTTTAGACTACAGTAAATTAGGTTATTCATTAACTTCAATAATAATGATTAAAGTTGATGGTAAACATATACTTGAATTCGAAAAAGAAGTTGCTAGTGCTGATAATGTAGTTGCAATTTATGATGTGGTTGGTGAATATGATGTAGTTGTGATAGCCAAATTTAAAGGGGTCGAAGACCTTGATAACTTCATTAAATCATTACTTAAAAATCCTAAAGTTGAGAGAACTTACACAAGCATCGTACTGAATGTAATAAAGGAAGACCCACGGATAAGAGTATTTTAAGATAAAGCTTTATGCGAAATTTTTATATACTATATTTTCACCTATAAACAAACTATAGTATAGTGATTAACATGAGATTTTGTCCTAGATGTGGTGGGTTCCTAGTACCTAATAAGAAGGATGGAAAGGAATATTTAAAGTGTAACAAGTGCGGATATGAGAGAGTAATGGATGAAAAGGAGAAAAAGGAGTATACAATAAAAAGTACTAAAAGTAAATCTGAAAAAGTCCTTACTACCTCTCTTGTCAGTGATAAGAGTGGAAGAAACCCACATGAGGAACAGTTAGCACAAGAAAGAGAAGAGTATTATAAAGAGATTGGTTTAGACTTGCTAAAAGAGGAATTTGAAAGTAGTGAAGAATCCGAAGAGGAGTGAGATTTTTAATATTTAACATTCCTATTTACTCCATATGAAGATTAACAACATAAGTGCAAAGTACATAGTAGAAATTGGAAAGGGTAAGAGAATACTTATTGAAGATACAACAAATGAAAAAGGGGAAAGGTTCTTAGTATTTAGTGTTGTAAAGAGTTATGTATTACCTAATGGCGAAAAATGGGAACCTAAACTAGATGATGCTAAGACTGTAAAACGAGAAGAGTTACCAGAGGATATAAAAAGAGCATTAAGAGAAATATTAAGTTCATCATAATTATTCTTTTTATATATCAGTTACTTAGGATATAGAAAGGGATTAAGTATGGAGCCACAGTACGATTTTATTTTAACGACGGATAGATGTATGCTTACAAATCATCATGGAAAGGAATTTTTAGGATTCTTAGGCACTGGACCTGCAATAGGATTACCAGAAAGAGTTTGGAAATGGTTGGCTTGTCCAAAAATGAAGACTGATGAATATGGAAGACCTCATCAAGCTCCTTATGGTATGAGGAAAATTGAAGCAGCATTAATTGATGCAGGATTTAATGCAGCAATAATCGATCCTGACTATATTGATAGATACCTTCCAAAGGCAAAGGCACTGTTATTATCACATCATGATTACTTTGCATTTGGACCCCCATCCTCTACATGGTGGGGAATTACTAAGAAGGAGCCAATTAATTATAAAAGTTTCATGGAATTGATTAAAAGAGATTCTATCAAAAAAGCAAAGGAAAGCGGAATGAAAATAATAGTTGGTGGACCTTCTACATGGCAATGGTTATGGAGAGAAGATATGATAAATGAGGTCGGCGTAGATACATTAGTAGATGGCGAGGGAGAAAAGGTAGTAGTAGAGCTAGCACAGAAGATTATAAATGGTGAGGATTTACCTAAGTATATTTACGTAGGGGCTGAAGAAGCACCAAGTGTAGATGAAATACCGGTGATTAAGGGTGCTAGTGTTAATGGAATTATAGAAATTATGAGAGGATGTGCAAGATCTTGTAGATTTTGTTCAGTAACATTAAGGCCTACTAGATACTATCCGTTAGAAAAGATTGAAAAAGAATTGCTAACGAATGTAAGAGCAGGAATTAGGCATGGAATTATTCATAGTGATGATGTATTGTTTTATGGTGCAATAGGTATATATCCTAGACCAGAACCTCTAATTAAGTTGCATACATTAGTAAAAAAGTATTATAAAACAATAGCATGGAGTCATGCAAGTTTAGCTGCAATTAGGTATTCACAAGAACAGTATGGATTAATTACAAAACTTTCAGAAATAATATTTGATGATGAGCAGAGATACCTAGGAGTTGAAGTTGGAATTGAAACTGGCTCAACTAAACTTGCAAAAGAGATAATGCCGGCTAAATCTGCACCATATAAGCCAGAGGACTACCCTGAAGTTGTAGAAGAAGCCTTTAAAATAATGCATGACCACAAAATAATTCCTGCTGGTACTATGATTGTAGGCCTACCTAATGAAGATGAAGACGATGTTATTAGAACTATTGAACTTGTTGACAGATTAAGGCCTTATAGAAGTATTTTAGTGCCTATGTTCTTTGTCCCCATGGGATATTTTAAGAATAAGGATTGGTTTAACATGGTGAAGTTAAATGATTCTCACATAGAACTATATAGGAAAGTATTTTGGCATGATGTGTATTGGGCTGAAGATATTATAAGTAACTTCTATATGAAGTCACCAATATACTGGCCGGTGAGGATGGCGCTAAAAGCGTTTTTATGGATAGCAAAAAGGAAGATGAAAAAAGTTGAAGAGTGGTTAGAGTCAAAGTTAAGAAGATAATAACTTCTTTCTTGGATATATATAATCTTTAGGAGCTTTTTTAAATGGTTCTAGATATTTCCTTAATACCCTAGGAATTTCTACAACACCATCTTCCCTTTGATTATTCTCCAAAATTGCAGTAATTACCCTTGTACTTGCAATTGCAGTGCTATTTAGAGTATGTACATATCCCTTTTTATTATTCTTCCTGTCGATATACCTAATCTTTAGCCTGTAAGCTTGCCAGTCAGTACAATTACTACAGCTTACCATTTCTCTAAATTTTGCTTGTGAGGGCATCCAAACTTCTAAATCGTATTTCTTAGCTGCACATGCACCTAAATCACCAGATGCTATATTTACTATCCTATAAGGCAATTCTAAGCCTTGAAATAGACTTTCAGCATTAGTTATTAACTCTTCAAATAACTTCCAACTATCTTCTGGAGCAGAAAACACAAATTGTTCGATCTTATGAAATTGATGGACTCTGAATATTCCCTTTAAGTCTTTGTTAGCAGCACCAGCCTCCTTTCTAAATGCTGGACTAAAACCTACAAATTTCAACGGCAATTTTTCCTTATCTATATCCTCCTTCCATAGATAAGCTGCAATAGAATGTTCTGCAGTAGCTATTAAGTATAAATCTTCATCCTCGATCTTGTAAATAGCATCCTTGAATGTATTTAGATCTATTACCGATTTTATAATCTCACCTCTCAGCATGTATGGTGGAAGAATTAATGTATAGCCTACACTTGTCATATAGTCAATTGCATACAACAAAAGTGCAAAGTCTAGCCAGACTATATCATCGAATAAATAATAAAATCTAGAACCAGATACTTCAGCAGCCTTTAGTGTGTCTCCTAATCCTAAGACCTCTTCTAACATTTCAGCATGTCCTTTAGGCTTCCAGTTTATTATCTCATAATTAATATTAGTATTGTTATTAACTTGCCTTAAAAACTCATTCAGATCATCTCTATACACTTTAAATTTGCCCCAAAATCTAATTGGAACATTATAACTATCATCAGGGCCTACAGGTACACTTTCATGAACAAGGTTAGGAAGTGAGAGTAAGAGATTCTCTCGCTCTTCTTCAATTTTATTTAACTCCTTCTCCTTTTCTTGAAGAACAAGTAGAAGCTTCTTTGCTTCTTCTATTTTCTTTTCTCTTTCTTCTTTTACCTTTAATTTCGCAATCTCTGAAGTTATTAAATTATGCTGATGCCTAAGTCTTTCTACTTCCCTTAAAACTTCTCTCCATTTCTTATCTAATTGTACAGCATTATCTACAATCGAAGTATCAATATATCTCTTTTTCAGATTTTCTTTAAGAATCTCGGGATTACTTCTTAACAGTTCTAAAATACTCCATGACATCAAAGGAGAGTTTACTTACTAGCTTTTATTACTTCTGTTGCTGAACTTCGTCTAAAGGCAAACCGTATGTTTGAATCCACATTTCGACAATATCGTAACCATATAATTTCTTAAATTTTTCACGACCTTCTGCAGTCATCTTAAGTGGGGTCCATTGTGTCTCAAAATCTAAATCCACTTGAACAGACTTCGCTGGTACAGTTTCTTTAATTACTTGTTCCACTGTGAATATTAAATCATCAACAACTGGACATCCAGGAGCAGTAAGTCCCATTTTTATATAAACTTCACCCTCATCACTTATCTTTAGATCATATATTAAACCTAAATTTACAATGTCCACAGGAATCTCTGGATCATATACTTGCGTTAATGCTTCCATAATCTTATGCTTCCATTCTTCCTTATTTATACTCATAATTAATTATCTCTACTACTTAGATTATATTTCTTCCTTCTGTAAATCATTATAATCTCTAAAAAAGCATGTCCTATTACCCGTATGACAAATAGGACCTAAGGGTCTTACAAGTAATAAAATTGCATCACCATCACAATCTACTTTAAAATCCTCTAATACTTGAAAATTGCCACTCGTTTCGCCTTTTAACCATATTTTTTTCCGAGATAATGACCAAAAGTGAAGATAACCAGTTAAAAGAGTCTTAAATAATGCCTCCCTATTCATATTACCTACCATTAATACTTCTTTCGTTACGTAATCTTGAATTACCGCAATTATAGTGTTATCTTCATGTCTAAAATTTAATTTATTCACTATCTTTTCTGCCTGTTCTATAGAAACCTTTAACGTTTCAACCACCTAATTAAATTATTAAAGAAAATTTTTCCGATATTACTACTTTTTTCAGGATGGAATTGTGTACCTACTATCTTATTCTCTGCTACAATTGCTGGATATCTTATTCCATATTCACTCTCCATAAGAATTATCTCTTTGTTCTTAGGGAATGCAATAAAACTATGAACATAATAAACATATCTCCCTTCAAGACCTTCAGTTAGCTCTGAGTATCTTACTGCATATATTCTATCCCAACCTATATGCGGTAATTTTAAATTTGTAGGTAATTTATCTACAATTCCCTTAAACCAACCTAAACCTTTAGATCTGCCGCCTTCAGTTCCTTCTTCAAACATTACTTGCATCCCTAAGCAAATACCTAGAAACCCTACACCAGAATCTTTAAGATTATTTAATGTATTTATGTTAGATAGAATATAACTACTCACAGCTCTATAGGCCCCGACACCTGGAAAAACGATTAAATCTACCTGACTCTCTTTAATTCCTTTTACATCATTAGTAACTTTCACATTAAATCCTACCCTTTCTAGGGCGTTCTTTACACTAAATATATTACCGACGCCATAGTTTAGAATGAATGCCATCATTTTCTCATCCTAGCTCTCAGTTCTTGATATACCTCACCTATATCAATATTATTTATAGCTAATAACACTAACATATGATATAATAAATCTGCAGCTTCACTTATTATTCTCTCTTTACTCTCACTTAATGATGCGACTATAAATTCTACAGCCTCTTCACCTACTTTTCTAGCAATATAACCCCTTCCTTTCTTTATAAGTTCAGTAGTATAACTTCCTTCTGGCATCTTAGATTTTCTCTCTAATATTATTTTAAACAACTCATCTAAAACCTCACTCATATCTCATCCTGACACTTTCCTTATGAATTTTAAATCCCTCATATTCTGCTAGTATTAATGTTGCATTAATAAGATCCTTTGAAATTTCATTAGCCTCTGCATAACTTATTGGCTTAAGAAAATCATAGACAGTAATACCACCTCTTATTTTAGCCCACGAATTGGTTGGAAGTATGTGGTTAGGTCCCGCAGAGTAATCTACAAGTGCAGGAGGGGTATTATTAATAGTAACTACTCCAGCGTTTCTTATGAGATCTAACATCTCCTTAGCGTTTCTTATATTCAAAGATAAATGTTCTGGAGCAATCTCGTTAGCAAGATTTATCGCCTCAGTAATGTTATTAACTTTAATTAAATAGTAAGTTTTATCGTCATTCATTAGAACTTGGCTAACACTTCTAATTAATTCCTCACTATCTGAAATTAGGACAAGGAAAGAATCAAATCCATGTTCTGATTGCGCTCGGAGATCTAGAATCACATCACGCGGATTTGCAAATTTATCAGCTATTATAACCAACTCTGTAGGTCCTTCAATACCATCAATTCCTACCTCAGTACTGACTAGAAGTTTTGCGGCCTGAACATATCTATTACCAGGACCCACAATCTTTTCAACTTTTTTAACACTTTCAGTACCAAATGCCATTGAAGCTATAGCTTGTGGTCCACCTATTCTATATACTTCCTTAATGCCTAATTTTAATGCAACATAAGCTATAGCACCATCAATTGATTGATCCTTTCTTGGAGGCGTCGAGAAAAATATCTCCTTTACACCGGCTACTACTGCAGTAATGCTTGCCATCAATGCTGTTGAAGGATACGCCTTTCTACCGCCAGGGATGTAAATTCCAACCCTTTCAATTGGTCTCCATAATATACCATACCTTACGCCATTTCTACCGCCACCTATATTCGGTGGCTTAAGAAGTTGATTATATTCCCGTAATTGTTCAGATATAAGATCTAATGCCCATTTCACATCACTTGGGATTCTTTCAGCATAATTCTCAAGTTCTTCTCTGTCCACTCTAATCTTATCAATTCTTATCCCATCAACTTTTTCAGTAATCTCTATTACTCCCCTATCTCCTTTTTCCCTTACATAATTTACTATTTGTTTAACGTAATCCAAGATATCACTAAAATCATTTGGCCTTCTTTTTGGTAATTCGTATTTAACTACCATCTTACCTCAACACCATAGCCTTTTAAATACTTTTTTAATTCTGATATTCTTATCAAACCATCATGAAATACGCCAGCAGCTAATGCGGCATCAACATTAGTTCTCTTAAATACCTCTAGAAAATGTTCGAAAGTACCTGCACCACCACTTGCTATAATTGGTATATTAACCTCATTTCCAATCTTAACCAGCAATTCTATATCATATCCCTCTCTAGTTCCATCCTTATCTATACTAGTTACTAATAACTCACCTGCACCTAATTCACTAGCCCTTTTAGCCCATTCTATTGCATCTATTCCAGTCCTATATTTACCTGAATGAGTATATACAATCCACTTATCATCCTCCTTTTTAGCATCAATAGCTACAACTATAGCTTGTGAACCAAATTCTTGTGAAGCCTCATATATTAGCCTTGGATTATTTACCGCCGCAGTATTAATACTAACTTTATCTGCACCACTAGATAGAATGACAGAAATATCTTCTAAAGATTTAATTCCTCCGCCTACTGTAAGTGGAATACTTAAAACGCTCGCAGTATTTTTAATAACCTCAATGAAGGCCCTTCTTCCCTCAATAGTAGCAGTTATATCCAAAAATACTATCTCGTCTGCTCCTTCTTCTTCATATCTTGCAGCTAATTCTACTGGATCTCCCTTATCCCTTAGGTTCAGAAAATTCACTCCTTTTACTACTCTTCCCGCTTTAACATCAAGACAAGGTATTATTCTCTTTGCAGTCATAAAGATCCCTTAGTACTCCTTACTTCACCAAAAATTATCCTAGAAGCATCATATATACACATTCCTAATCCCTTAAAAGTAGCCTCAATTATATGGTGCGTATTCTCACCCCTAAGTTGAATAACATGAATTGTAATTCCAGAATTATATGCTAATGATTGAATGAAGTGCTTAACATTTTCAGTAGCAAGACCGCCTATCACATCTCTTTTTAAATTTAAATCAACGAATGATAAACCTCTATTAGAAATATCAATAGAAGTTAATACTAATGCCTCATCCATTGGGACAATATGAGTTGAAAACCTTTTAATCCCTCTTTTATCTCCTAAAGCTCTCTTAATAGCCTCCCCTAAAGCTATTGCAGTATCCTCTATCACATGATGATCATCATAATTCTTCTTATCAATTGCAATAACTCTAGCTGAAGAATTCATATAGAAAAGAAATGTATGGAGCATGTGATTAAAGAATGGTACTGGAGTGTTTACCTCTATTTGGCCTAAATTATCAAGGTCTATTTCTACTTCAATTCTTGTCTCTGCAGTTTCCCTAACAATCTTGACCTGTCTAGACATACTTAACACCTTTTAAATGACCCCTATAGAATGACATTCCAACTATTGCATAATTAAATCCTGCATTTTTTAACTCTAATAAATCATCAAACGAGAATATCCCGCCTGCATATTCCTTTATCTTAAAGGGTAATTTCCTAGCATAATCTTTAATTCCCCTATCTATACCACTCATACTACCTTCATTAGGAATATAAGTGAATATTATACCTTTAATATCAAATTTAATATTATTTAGAAAATCTTGTAATTTAATATTTATTTTCTCCTTCCAGCCCTTAACTCGTATATAGTAATTTTCATCATAATCTAGACTTAAAAGTATCTTCTCATAACCAATTACAGAATTAATTTTCTCGAATTCTTTAAAATTAACAAATGGTAGGGTTGAGATAACTATAGCAGAAGCAATTCTCGAAATTCTTAAAGCCTTCTCTAAACTTCTAATCCCTCCACCTACCTGAATCCATTTAAAACCTAGATTTGCTACTTGCCTTATTTTATCCTCATTCTCTCCTGAACCTTCTGCAGCATCTAAATCTACTACATGTAAATGTTCATAACCTAATTCATATATCTCTTCAGCAACCTTTAGTGCGTCAGCAATTTCAATTCCAGAATTCTTTTCGCCTCTTATCCTTTTTACTGCTTTACCTTTACTAATATCTATACTCGGCATTACAATCATTTCAAGGAATCACCTTTTCTATATCAACGACTACTATGTCTCTTGCACCAGCATTTTTTGTCGATATTATAACCTCCGGCAACTTGTCCTCGTCAACTACAGTTATTACTTCCCACACATTTGATTTACTAAGCTTAGTTATAGCAGGGGCTAACATTGCTGGTAAATTTTTGAGTACAGCTTCTAACTTCTCATCAGGAACATTCATTAGTACTAGCTTCTTACCCTTTGCCGTTATAGTACCTTTCATTATGGTTAACACTGAGTTTATTTTATCAGCTTCTTCACTCATCATCCATTTTCTGTTGCCAATTACTACGGCGTAAGATTCTAAAACAGTTGCTATGGGTTTTAAACCATGAATCCTAAGTGTAGTACCAGTACTCATAACATCAATAATTGCATCTGCAGCGCCTAAGGATGGCATCACTTCCGTAGCACCACTTACTTTAAATATCTTTGCCCTTATTCCAATCTCTTCTACAAATCTCCTAGCAATATTATAATACTTTGTCGCAATCCTAATTTCCTTCTTTATCTCGAACGGAGAATCTATATTCCAGCTTATAGGCACTGCTAAAACTATCTTCGCCTTTCCAAAATCTAACTTTATCAACTCTTCAACATCTGCACCACTCTCTACAACATAATCCTTTCCAGTTATTCCTATCTCTGCACCCCCTGATTCTACTATACTAGGAATATCCTCTGTCCTTATCATTACTAATTGTATTCCTTCCCAACTTGTAGGAATTATTAAAGCCTTTTCATCACTAGCTAATGGTTTTATCCCAACGTTGGATAAGAAATCAAGTATTGGTTGTTGAAGTCTACCCTTATTTGGTATTGCTATTCTCAACTTCCTCACCCAATACTTCTAATACTTTTTCAACTTCTTCCTTTTTACCTACTGTTATTCTATAGTATCCGTTTAATGGATTCCTTATTGCAATTCTGTGCTTCATTAATATTTGCTGCAAATTAATACTGGACTTAACTAAGAGAAAATTTGTTAAAGAATTAAAAACTTTAAAACCTAATTTACGTAAACCTTGTTTTAAATATTCCCTATTTTTTACTATTTCCTCAACTACATTTCTAGAATAAGATGGATTTGAGAGTGCAGTAATTGCAGCTATCATACTAGGTAAAGGAATTTCAAATGGTGTAAAGCCTTTCATTAATAATTTAATTAGTTCTGAATTAGCTATAATGTAGCCTACTCTATAGGATGCTAGGCTAAATGCCTTACTTAATGTCCTTACTATTATCAGATTAGGGTACTCATTAATTAATGGTACAACCGTATATCCAGAAAATTCATAATAAGCTTCATCTATTACAACAAAACCGTTAGTTAATTCTAATAATTCTTTTAAAATATCTAATCTCCCCCTAAATATTGGAGAGCCAGTGGGATTATTTGGGTCATCTATTATTACTAGCTTTGCAGATTTAGATGCTTCAAGAATTTTATCAAAATCAGCATTCCACCACTCTTCTCCTTCAATCATATTTACCCTAACTACTTTATTACCTCTAAATGAAGAAAATACTGGATACATCCCATAAGACGGATAATTAAATACAACTAGGTCGTATGGTAGAAGTAATGTATTAAATAAAATTCTTATACAATTATCTGCACCAGTACTAACAAATACATTTTCTTTCTCTACATTAGCATAATCCGCTATTCTTAATCTTAACTCTTCTAATAATTCTGGGTGCTGATATCTATTACCTTTATCTAATACTTTTTTAACTTCTTCTATTATAAATTCTGGAGTTGGAAAAGGTGATTCATTTAAATGAAGCCTAATTCCATCCTTAATATCTGTAAAATTATATTCCTCTGCCTCAAAAAGCCAAGGTTTAACTAAATCTTTAATATTCTTTTCTTTACGATATTGTGCAATATTTACTCCCACAATTGAAGAGGGGAATTACATTATAAATATTACTCTAAATTACCTCATGTTAAATTAAGCTCTCTATCTAAGAAAAAATTTTTAGCCATGAATGGTTTAAGTACCTATGTGAATAGAGTTATTAGAAAAATTATAGATCTTGATAATGTATTATTGGTATCTTATTATAAGAATTTTAATATAAAATTTGCGCTAGAGGTAGCCAGGGCGTTAGAACATGTTGGGGAGAAAATTTGTATAAAGACTTCATTAAGAATACCATTAAATATACAAAGCATTTGTGAAGAAGATGCCAAAAAGATTCTAATAGAAGTAGAGTCTGAGAGTGATCTTGAAAAGTATTTTAAATTTGCAACATCCTATAAAATATTAAAAAATGTTAAATATATAATAAAGGCAAACAAAGTTCGTCAAAATATTTTTAAGGTACAAATAGAGAATAATTATTTTTTAGTAAGAGTGACTGAGAATGAGATTATTGATGAAGATTTTGGTGATCTAGAAAAAATTATATTAAACACGATAAAGGATTGGGATAATAATATCACTATGAAAGATATTATGAATATAATTACTTATAAGATAGGAATTAGCAAGAATGAGATTAAGAATGCATTACTATTTCTCAAAAGTTTAGGAATAATAGAAATAAAAAATGGAATAATTAAATTAAATAAAGAAAAATTATTCAATAATAATAGCTGGTCTTAATGGCAAAGCCTCCTTATTATACTTCTTCTTCTCCTCTTCTGTAAACTTTGAAACGTATACGTCCTTAACATTAAACCTTATTTTTATAAGTGGAATCATTTTGCGTAGTGCTTCAATTTCATTTATATTATATTCTAAAATTTTCTTCATCTTCTCATCAAGTTGTAATGCATAGTTGTATAACCTTTGATAAATTCTTACATTTGAAGGTTTCAAGGTTTCTATTATCTGTTTTAGAGTTTTTCCTTCGTTTATCATTTTAATTATATTTTTTAATTCGTTAAACTGTGATTCATCACTAACATAAATTCTAATAGAATTAGGAATTCCTTTATAAATATTAAGTATTGATTTAATATCTTCTAAAACTTTTTGTTGATATTCTAACATCAATTCTAAATTCTTATCGACTTTCTCTTCTTCAATTTCAGGCCATGATTCTAAGGAGACAAATGTTGTATTACCTAATTCTCTCCATAACTCCTCTGCAAAATGAGGAACAAACGGTGCAATCATCCTTACCCATTTATTCCAAACTTTAGCTAATACGTTTCTATTAGGCTCTCTTCCTTCAGCTTGAACTAGTTCAAAATAAAATCTTATTAAATCATAAAATTCATAAAATAGTTTATTCATACTCTCTCTCAAACTTAATTCATCCATATATTTAGCTATCTCTTTTATAAAACTATTTAATTTACTTTCCAATATTTTTTCAGGATAATCATAAATATTACCATTATAATCTTTAGATTTCTTAATTAATTCGTAAAATCTCCTTAGAGTTTCAACGAATGATCTAGCATAAGAGTCATAGAAATTAGTATCAGAACCTAGCTCTGCAGTTGAAGTTAATACTACTCTTACTACATCTGGACTATATTGTTTAATTGCCTTTCTGAGTGGTACTATGTTTCTTAATGATTTACTCATCTTCTTACCTTCATAAAGCACAAAGCCGTTAACTGCTATAGCCTTAGGCCATAATTCCTCTGGGAACAATGCAGCATGATTAAATATAAAAAATGTTAAATGATTAGGAATTAGATCCTTTCCACTATGCCTAATATCTAGCGGATACCAGTATAAGAATTCTCTTCTTAAATCTTCTAGAATTTGTATAGGAATGTCTAATTTCTTTGAAATCTCATTTATATCACCTAGACCGAGAATTACGTAATCCCAAAATTCTGATGTTAGTTGTGATGGTCTCAATTTATACTCTTTTATTTTATGTGATATTGTATAATATGCCATATATATCGTAGAGTCACTTAAACTTTCTATAATCCATTTTTTATCCCAAATTAGAGGAGTACCTAAACCCCTAGTTCTTGCACATGCCCTTTTCTGTAACCAATCAATAACAAAATCAAAATCTTTTCTAACTTCCTCTGGATAAATTCTCATAGAGTATAATAACTTTCTGGCTTTTTCTTTCCATTCTTTATTACCATAGTCTATAAACCATTGATCCTTTAATATCTTAACAACTACCTCATTTCCGCACCTGCAATAAACCGGTCTATTCATTATTTCTAGTATCTTCCTTCCGAGACCCTCTGAAATAAGAAAGTTAGTAATTATTTGCCTAGCTTCTGGGACAGGCTTATTTATAATCTCTTTAAGTTTTTCTTTATATTTAATATCTATTAATTCTAAAACTTCAGAGATTATAAAACCTTTATTATATTCAGTCCTATAAACAAATTCAGTTAATTTCTTAAGATCCTCGTCAGTCTTTGGTTCGTTATTATCTACAACAAATTTACCTAGTGGCTCATTGTATCCCTCAACTTGTATTACTTTAATAATTGTATCACCCTTCTTATATTTCCTTAAATAAAAATAATCAACTGGCGAATGCGCAGGAACACTCATTACAACACCAGTTCCAGTCATAACGTCTACAAATTCTCCATGTAAAATAGGTATCTTTTTTCCACTTAACGGATTTATAACATACTTACCTACTAATTCTGAACCCTTGATCTTCTTAAGTATTTTGAGATCATCTATTTGAAATGAAAGTTTTTTAGCAGCTTTCTCAGAGATTACCATTTCCTTTCCGTCAATAACAGCTATAACATAATCTTGATTCTGATTTACCCAAATAGCAACAGCACCAAAAACAGTTTCCGGCCTTAATGTAGCTGCTGGAAATATTAAATCATCATCTTGGAAATAAATTAAAACAAATTCGCCTATTTCTGGCTCAACATCGCCTTTTGTATCGTGCATCCCTACTGGAAGATGATGAACTGGGCACCATCCAACTGGATGAGTGTCCCTTACAATATATCCTTTTTCATGTAATTTTAAAAACTGCCATGTAATAAATGCAGAAAACTCTGGGTCTATTGTTGTAAACTCTCGTCTCCAATCTATTGACAGCCCTATTTCCTTCATAGCTAATTTTATTTCCTCTTTAAAGTAATTTGCCATAAATAATGGATCTGTAAGTTTAGTTATTATATTATCTGGTATTTCATATATTTCCTTAAATATACTTATTAATTCTTTATCACCCCTTGCTATATCATCAGCCATTGCTATTATCGGGGTACCAGTATAATGAAATCCCATGGGGAAAAGTACATTATAACCCCTCATTCTCATATATCTTGCATAAATATCAGCAGTAACGTACGTTCTACCATGGCCTAAATGAAAAGGACTATTTGGATACGGAAATGCTACGGTCGTAAAAAATTTCTTTTTACCTCTAACTGGATTCGCTTCAAAAATCTTTGCTTTTTCCCATTCCTTCTGCCATTTTTCAGAGATTTTCACTAAAAACTCAACGAAATCAGCTGGCTGACTTATTGTTTCTCACCACACAATTCTTATTATCTATGATTTTTAAAAATTGAATAATGTTTACTAAAAAAGGCGATGATGGTACAACTAGTATTAGGGATAAAAGAGTTAGTAAGGATTCACCAATTGTTAATTTCCTCGGAGAATTAGATGAGGCAAGTGCATTTATTGGATATGCAATAGTAAAGTCAGAATGGCAAGATATCGCTGAAGATCTGATGAAAGTACAAGAAGACCTATTCAAAATTGGGCAAGATATCTTAGGTAAATCAAATAAAATATCTGAAAATGATATAAAGTGGTTAGAAGAGAGGATTATAAAATATAGGAAAGAGAGTGGACCAGTTAAACTTTTTGTATTACCGGGTGGTAGTGAAATTTCAGTGATATTACATATTGCGAGAACTGTCGTGAGAAGAGTTGAAAGAGAATTTGTAAAATTAAAAAAAGATATAAAAGATAATATAAATATTATTAATAATAATATTTTAATTTATTTAAATAGACTCTCTTCTTTATTATTCATAATGGCAATAGTCGCAAATAAGAGAAAAGGAATTCAAGAACGTATCTTTGATATTAACAAATATTTCTAAGTTATTTTTTATAATTTATTAACATAAGTAATTCGCAATTCTTACAAACCTTTCTCTGTGGTGTAGTAGGCTCGCCACATATTATACACTCAGAGAGTCTCGTAATATTTACGCTAGATTTAACTCTATCTGCTATCTTATCAAAATTTTCCACAATTCTTAACAATGTACCTGGATATATTTCCTCGATTTCATATAATAATTCCCTAACCTTAGCCCTTAAGGTCGGTCTTGATATTATATAAGGACATTCAGTATCCTGAAACTCAAACCCTAAAAAGTAGGCATATGTTGTAGTCTCCCATTCATAAATTTTTCTTAAAGGTTTTACTCTAGGTACAAACTTTTCACTTACCCTTACCATATTCTCTCCAAATCTTATTAACCGATTTATATCGCCTCTTAATAAGTTAATAATTATAGTTTGTGCCTCATCATCTAAATTATGTCCTGTAGCTACGAAATCTACATTATACTTTCTACCAAATTCATTCATTATTTTCCTCCTGAATCCACCGCAAAAAGTACAAGCTGAAATTCTAACTTTATTTTCAACACTTCTCTTAACCATTTCATCTAAAGTCAATCCTATATCTTCTTTAAAGCTAGTAAGAACTAACTCTACTCCTAATTGTTTAAAATAATCTTTAAGTTTAATTATATTCTCTCTTCTATTATAACCATGTATACCTTCTTCTATATTTAATGCAATTAAATTGGAGGAATCTAAAATTTTAGCTAAAGTATCCGTAAGTACAATACTATCCTTTCCACCAGATACTGCTACTAGTATTTTCTTTCCTTTTAACTTCTTCCTCTCTACTTCATCTTCTACTCTTTTCCTTATATCTTCCATAAAACATTTTTTACATAATTTCCTTTTAGTATGAGATTGAAAAACAGAAGCTTCATTTATTTTACAAACGTCACATAACATTATTTATAGCGCCTGCTTTCAACTAATTTTTCACCACTAACTACTTCGTCAATGCTATGTATAGCACATCCTTCTTCTTCTAAAGTCTTTTTTACCTCATCAAAATTTATTCTTTGCCCTTCAATTACTATCATTAAACCCATAGTTTCGACATCCATATCAGTAACACTTATATTCACACCTTCTATCCCGTCTAACATTGATATTTTTTCTGCAAGATCAACTATACTAGTACCACGTATTGGTTTAAGAACATCTAAAACTAAACGTCTAATTGGCATCTACAAATTTAATTCCCTATGCCTTATTATAAACTTAAGCATAAAGGGGTTACTGATATTTTTCATAAATTAAATTTAAAAATTATATTTAGGTCTAATATCTCTTAGTATTTTCGAACTGTATAATCTCTTATTTCAAACTATTGTATATGTAAAATGAATTCCAGAATAAGAATATTTGAAGTACATAGTTAGATGAAGAAGGGGTAAATACTTAAATATGATATATGGGGGTTTAAATAATGGGTGTGGGGGGATGATGGGGGCACAAGTGTATACGACAAATGTTATAGGAAGACAAGTAATGGGAGAATTATATGAATGTGACAAAGATATCTTAGTTGATGAGGAAAAACTTAAGGAAATAGTTATAGAGGCAACAAACGTAGGAAATATGAAATTACTAGATATTAAATCTTACAAGATAGGTTTAGGAGTAAGTGTGATCGCAATAATACTAGAAAGCCATATAACTATTCACACGTGGCCAGAATATCTTTTTGCGACAGTCGACGTATATTCATGTGGTTCCCATACTAATCCAAAAGCTGCATTCTTATATATAGTCGAGAAGCTTAAGGCTAAAAGGTATACGATAAAAGAGGAGGATAGATCATCAAGATTTTGATTGTAGGAGGAGGAATAGCTGGATTACTTACGGCATACAAGCTTATTGAATTCAAACCATTAGTATTTGATAGGAGATGGAAAGCTGGTAAAAAATGCACTGGAATAATAAGTGAAAGTACCTTCGAAAGATTAGGTATTTCAAAAGAATTTATTGATTATAAATTTAAGGAAATAGAAATTGTCTATAATAATAAATATAGTGTATATATAAGAGCAAATATAATTAGATTAAATAGAGAGAAACTAGAAGAATTCTTAGATAGAGAAGTAAATACTATAAGACCTAGAAATGTTAATATCATAAATAATTATATTATTATGGATGGAAAGGAAAAATATGAAGGATTAGTAATAAATGCTAGTGGATGGAAAGGAAAATGCAAATGGATTAGAGCAATTGAGTATACTCAAGAACCTATAAATGAAGATAGAATTATAGTTCACATAAATTCAAAAAATATGGGCGGATTCGGATGGATTGTCCCTTTACCAGATCGAACACTAGTTGGTGCATTATCTTATCAAAATCCTAACTTATTTATACCTAGATTAGATAAAAGAATTTTTGAAATTCATGGTGGTGCAATTCCTAGAGTAAAGCCTAAAATATTTAATGACTTAAGAATTGGTGACTCAACTGGCTTAATTAAAACCTTCACAGGTGGCGGGATATTTTCAATTTCATTATTGTTAGACCCATTAATATATGGTATTAAAAATAATTCATGGGAAGAATATAATAAAGCAAAGTTAATGATTATAAAGGAAATTACAAAACAATATTTAATAACATCATTTCTTGAAAGGTTATGGAAAAGTATTGGTTTCATTTTTAAATTATATAAGGATAAAACTATTTATGTAGATAAACAATTTGACTTTCATTCTCATCTTTTTTCCTTCCTTACCAAATTATAACAACCTTCACCCTTCTCTATAACTCCCATACGTATCAGCTTAGCTATTACCTTTTCTGGATCTTTTACCCCCCTATATTTTAATTCCCTGAGCGCTATGAATTCACCAACTGAAACATTTTCCTTAAAGTATTTTATTGCTATCTCAAGCTCCTTTTCTTCAGACACAAATATTTATTAAAACTTGTAACTTTTTAAATTTCGTGAGAATTAGGGATATTCTTCAACTTGTAAGGATTCATAATGTGTTGGGATCATCGATTGGTGCAATAACTGGTTTTCTTATAGCATCTAATTGGGCGTTAGATAAATTACAATATCTCATATTAAGTGCAGCGATAGTAGGTTTAACATCCGCTGGTGGATATGTTATAAATGATATCTATGATATAGAGATTGATAAAATAAATAAGCCTAATAGACCTTTGCCATCTGGTAAGGTAAGTATTAAGGAAGCCTGGTATATCACAATAGTTTTCTTCTCTATATCAATAATATCCTCAGTATTTCTTAATAATACATTATTAATTATTATTACAATATTAGTTATTATTTCATTATTTTTTTATGCTAAAAAAATTAAAAAGACCGGATTTTGGGGTAATATAGTTATAGCAACAGATAGCTCATTAGTATTCGTCTATGGGGCATTAAGTTACACTCAAAGCATTGATAGAATCTTACCAGCTTTAGTACCATTTATTTATTCTTTTCTTTTAACAATCTCTAGAGAGATAGTAAAAGGAATTGAAGATTATGAGGGTGATAAGACATATAATGTTAAAACAATAGCAGTAAGATTAGGGATAGAAAGAGCCTGGAAAATTAGTAAAATAATATTATTAATAATAATAGCAATATCCCCCCTACCGATTTTATTATTTAATTTTAATTTTATTTATTTAATTTTAGTATCTATAACTGATTTATTTATCCTCTTAGTAATTTTTAGTAAAGAAAATATAGATGACGCAGCTAAGGCAAGAAGTTATTTAAAAATTTCCGCATTAATAGGTATTATAGCATTCTTTCTTGGAAGTTTTCCATTACCCTAATTTATACTGTTTCTCGAATACCTTTCTTATACTTGCCTTCACACCTACTATACGTAGAGAAATAATACCATTTTTTGCTTTTATTGGAATTTCATATTTTTCATAAAAATTAATTTTAACATTATCACATACTTTGTAAAATTGGGTAATACCATTAACCATTACATTTATTATTACCTTATCTAGATCGATTTCACTTTTATTAATTATATCAAACTTTAGTACACCATCAACTATCTTACCATTCAATTCTAAATCAATTTTTGGTTCTTTAACCTGCATTGTATGGAAACTAATTATACTCAATGCAGAATTTGAATAACCATCATGCTTAATCTTAACTTTACCACTACCTTCAAACTCAAACTCTTCATTATCAAAAGGTCCAGAAAGCTCGTAAGATTCATTATTATTATAATAAATGATCATTTTAGTAGAATTCGGATTTTTTGCAATCATAAAATTTCTACCTAGACTATCAAGGTAAATTTCTTCATTGGATTTAAGTAATATTTTACCTATATTTAATTTATAATTAGTATTAAAACTATTAATTTTATAAAATGAAATAAATGAAATGTTATCTATCTTTAATGGTTCTGCTCCAGAATACTCTACAACTACTTCATACTTTTGTAATTCATTTTTAATAATAGGAGTGATATCATATATTACTATATAATAATTTTTATTATTATCTAATTTTATATCTAAATTTGGTTTAAATTCCTTAGTTAAAGAGAAATGATTAATCCATACCCTCCATTTATTAACAGTACTTCTGGACTCTGTGAAGATAATAAGAAAAACGTTAGTAGGATCTTTCTTAACTTCAAAGATTGTACTATACTTTTTATTATCATTTCCTAATATACTAGTTTTTAATGAGTTTTGAATCTCAATTATACCATCAAATGAACCCTCTGCAATAGTTAGTAGTTTTCCATTTGGCATATATGTATGATTGAATGAGATTTAATAAAAGAAATTCTATTGTTTTTAAGGGAGATGAAATGATAAAGGTAGTAATTTTTGATGCGGATAAGACATTATGGGATCACCACAATATTTCGGAGTTTGAAGGAGAATTAATAAGAATTGATAAAGATACAATAACTGATAGTAAAGGTAACAAACTTAAGCTAGCTGAAGGGGTTAGAGATACTTTAGAATTTCTAAAAAGTATGAAGAAAATTATTGGAATGGCAACATGGAATTATGAAGAAAAACTAATTAAAATATTAACAATGTTAGAAATACGAGATTATTTTGATATAATAATTTCTAGACCTTATCCATATAAGTTTATAATGATAAAAGAAATAATTAGGATGCTAATAGAGCGGGGAATCCAAATAAAACCAGAAGAGATATTATTCGTAGATGATAGGAGACAACACTTTGGTTATGTATGGCTCTATAATGGTAACATTAAATGCATAGAAATGTGGAAAGATGTAAAGTCTTTTAATGAATTATTAGATTTTATTAAAAAACACATTTAGGGTATTAAACGATTTTTAAATGGGGTATATTAAAATTTCAGCGTAATATTTAAAAATATAAATTCGTGAGTTAACTAAGCGTGAAGAAAGGTGACAGGTGAGTTTACCCTCCAAATTTGATATATTTCAATCTACTAGAGGATTTTTTAACAATAAGAAATTCTCAGAAGAAGAAGGTGTGAAAATTGCCGACAGGTGCTAGATTATTAGTTGATTCTCTAAAAAGAGAAGGTGTAAAAGTTATATTTGGAATCCCTGGATTAACGAATATGCCATTTTACGATGCATTCTTAGAGGATTTAGAAAGGGGAGAATTAAGGCATGTATTAATGAGACACGAGCAAGCAGCAGCACATGCAGCAGATGGTTATGCAAGAGTAACCGGTTTTCCTGGAGTATGTACTGCAACCTCTGGTCCTGGTGCAATGAACCTTACAACTGGATTAATAACTGCATATTGGGATAGCTCGCCAGTTATTGCAATAACTGGACAAGTTGTTAGAAATTCAATAGGAAAAATGGCATTTCAAGAAGCTGATACCCCTGGTGTAGGATTTCATATAGCAAAGTATGCCGTACAAATAAAGAGAATTGATGAAATACCAATTTGGGTAAAAAACGCATTCTATATAGCTACAACAGGTCGACCAGGACCTGTAATAATAGATATCCCTAGAGATGTTCAATTAGAAAAGATAGATGAGATAAAATGGCCTGAAGAACCAGTTGTCAGAGGATATAAGCCATTTAAAACAATAATTGATACTGTCTCACTTAAACGTGCTGCAGAACTTTTAATAAATGCAGAAAGACCGATAATATTAGTTGGAACCGGAGTAGTATGGTCTAATGCTACTCCAGAAGTTCTAGAACTAGCAGAAATATTACAGAGTCCTATCGTATCTACTCTTCCAGGGAAGTCTGCAATACCACATGATCACCCACTCTACGTAGGTCCTATGGGTTACTATGGCAGAGCTGAAGCTTCGTTTGCGGCTTTAGAGGCAGATGTTATGCTAATAGTAGGAGCTAGACTAAGCGATAGAACCTTCACCTCATATGACGAAATGATTGAAACGAGAAAGAAATTTATAATGATAAATATAGATCCTACTGATGCCGAAAGATCAATAAAAATGGATGTTAGCCTATTTGGAGATGCTAAAATAATTCTAAGAGAATTAATAAAGGCAGTAGTAAGTATCGGAATTAAGAGAGATAACTCTAGTTGGCTAAAAAGGGTTAAGGAACTAAAGGAGTACTATTCACAGTTTTATTACTACGATGAACCAGGAAAACTAAAGCCATGGAAGATATTAAAGGTAATTAGGAAGGTATTACCAAGGGATGCAATAGTAACTACTGGTGTAGGACAGCATCAAATGTGGGCTGAAGTATTTTGGGAAGTATTAGAACCTAGAACGTTCCTATCATCTACTGGAATGGGTACTATGGGGTTTGGTTTACCTGCAGCAATGGGTGCAAAACTAGCAAAACCAGATAAGATCGTGGTAGATCTAGATGGTGACGGTTCGTTTTTAATGACAGCTACAAACCTTGCAACAGCAGTTGATGAGGGTATTCCAGTTATAGTTGTAATCTTTGATAACAGAACTTTAGGATTAGTAAGGCAAGTTCAAGATTTATTCCAGAATAAGAGAATAGTTGGAGTAGATTATGGACCATCTCCAGACTTTGTCAAATTTGCTGAGGCTTTTGGCGCATTAGGATTTAATGCAGATTCCTATGAAGAATTAGAAAAGTCATTAAGAATTGCTATTAAGGAGAATGTTCCAACGATAATAAGACTTCCTATCGACAAAAATGAGTTAGCCTTACCTACTTTACCACCAGGCGGTAGATTAAAGCAGGTGATAGTGCGTGACCCAAGAAAAAGTAGTTAGAGTAGTAGGCTATTATAGAGATCCAGGGTTCTTAGAAAGAATAATAGCAACTTTCAGAAAACTCTGGGTTAATATTCATTGGATGAATGCAAGGAGGATTAATGAAGAAGGTCTATATGAAGTTTATTTAGGTGTGGAAGAGAATAAAAATACAAGAATAGCTATACTTAACCTTAGCAAAACCGTTGATATAGAGAAAGTAGAAATACTTGAAACTTCTGCAATAGAAACCTATATAGTTTCACCGAAATTAGGTGAAATTAGAAAAGGTAATGATAAAGATGCAAAAGAATATGACATTGTAATTTATGTACCAGTTTTTTCTAAAATTAATGGGTATAGCTGGGGTGAGAAATATAGCAAAGATCTATACTGATAAGGACGCGGATTTAAGTATATTAAAGAATAAGAAGATTGTAATTCTAGGTTATGGAAATCAAGGCAGAGCATGGGCATTAAATCTTAGAGACTCTGGACTTAATGTTATAGTAGCATTAGATAGAGAAGGAAACTCTTGGAAATTAGCTGAGAGTGAAGGATTTAAGCCAAGAAAAATTGAAGAGGCTGTAAGAGATGCAGAGATAATAGTATTTCTATTACCAGATATGATACAGCGTTATATATATAGAGAAAAAGTATTACCCTTTATGAGAGAAAATGCTGACCTTGTATTTGCACATGGATTTAATATTCATTTCAGGCTAATTGAACCTCCAAAAACTTCAGATGTTTATATGATAGCCCCTAAGGGCCCTGGACACACTGTAAGAGAGTATTTCATAAGAGGGGGAGGAGTACCAGCATTAGTTGCAGTTTACCAGAATATAAGCGGAAAAGCACTTGAAAAAGCATTAGCGATAGCAAAGGGTATAGGTGCTACAAGGGCTGGTGTTATAGAGACAACATTTAAGGAGGAGACAGAGACTGATCTGTTTGGCGAACAAGTTATATTGGTAGGAGGTATAATGGAACTAATGAAAGCTGCATTTGAAACCTTAGTAAAGGCAGGATATCAACCAGAGGTTGCTTATTTTGAGACAATAAACGAGTTAAAGATGTTAGTAGACTTAGTTTATGAAAAGGGATTAACTGGAATGTTAAAAGCAGTATCTGATACTGCAAAATATGGGGGATTAACTGTCGGTAAGAAGATTATTAATGAAGATGTTAGAAAAAGAATGGAAGAAGCCCTTCAAAGAATTAAATCTGGAGAATTTGCAAATGAGTGGATTGAAGAATATAGTAAAGGAATGCCGAAGGTCATAGAAGGATTAAAGGAAGTTAGCGAAAGTTTAGAAGAGAAAGTCGGGCAAGAATTAAGGAAAATTATAGAGAAGGGAAAGCCTAAATAAACCTTCCTTTTTATTATACATTGTGAATAAACAGAGAGGAAGTAGTATTGAGAGGCAAATAGTAAATAAATTTAGAGATAGAGGTTTTGCAGTAGTTAGGACACCGGCAAGTGGAAGTAAGAGAAAAGATCATATACCAGATATAATACTCATGAAATCTGGAGTTATTATACTTATTGAAATGAAGAGTAGAAGAAGAGAAGGAAGAATATATATATCCAAAGAGCAAGGATTAGGAATAGCTGAATTTGCAAGAAAGGCTGGTGCTGAATTATTTATAGGCGTTAAGTACCCGAAAGAATTATACTTCATTAAGTTCGAGAATTTAAAAAGAACAGACAATGGGAACTTTCTTATAGATGAGGAAGTATTAAATAAGGCATTAACATTTGATGAACTAGTTAGATATGTAGACTCGAAACTTGTAAAACCATTAGATTACTTTATTACGAACTCTCCTGAAACTTAATTTTAGTTTTTATACCCAATTTCTTTTCTAATCTTCTGATTTTACTCACTATTTTCCTATTAAATACTGGTATCGAAGTTTTAGGTATTATAATTACATACTCACCGTTCTCATACTCCACCTTTGCATCTGGTATTGAATTTTCTAATGCCATCTTAATCTTATTCATAATATTATCTTGTCTAGAAACTTTCCTAATTGGAACTATCATTGTTTGTTCTCCAAAAACATAGATTTCATACTCTACAGTATTTGTAATATAATCCTTAACCTCCACTACTGGTCTTGCTAAATCAGCCTCCCTCAATCCTGTTGGTACTTTTACCGTCATTTCAAGCGTATAGACCTTCTTCACTTCTCCAGAATGTATAAATATTACAGTATCAAGTATATTTGGAATAGTACCTATATCTACCCTATTAACAAATCTATGTATAGCATCTATAGGCGATGTTGCATGGACTACTCCTATCATACCAATCCCTGCTAATCTTAAATCAACATATAACTTAAAATCCTCATCATTTCTCATTTCATCATAGACAGTATAGTCTGGTCTACTAAGTAATAATATATCATGCAACTCACCAATTTCAGCATAATTTTTAGAATACTGACTTATTTCAGGTGGTAAGAACATATCCCTTGGAGATTCTATTGTCTTTACCACCTTACCTAATCTCATATAAAACTCTGCCAATGCTTGTGCAAAAGTTGTCTTACCCATTCCAGGTGCTCCAGCAATAACTATTCCTTCTGCTTTCTCCTTAAATCGTTTTATTAGTTGTTCACTAATATTATAATCTTCTAAGGTCTTTCTAGTAACAGGGCGCGTAATTGTAACCTCCCAACCATCACTTAATGGCGGTCTAGTAACTACAACCCTATACTTTCCTAACTGTATTATCGTAGAACCTTTTCTTTCTACTTCAATAAATGAATCCTTAAATACCTTAGTTGCTGTTAAAATCTCAGCTACAATCTTCTTTATTTCACTTGCAGTAATTGGTTGAGTAGATAATTCTACAAATGACCATGATCCAGGTTTTCCCTTCTTAACTTTAGGTGTAGTTCCTTCTTTTAAATGAACACTCATTGTACTCTCATCAAAGAATTTTTCTATACTTAGTTGTTCATCTAATGGTTTTAAATAAATTACATCAATTCTCATAATCTCTGCAATTTTCTTTTGAATTTCATCTGCAGTAAGTATCGTGCATTTATGTTTTAAACAATAATCTCTTATAATTTCTTCTACTTTACCACCCTTTGCATCACCTACAACTTCAAAACCTAATAGTAACCTCTCAGTTAATTCAGAAACTTTCCTTAATTCCTCTAATGCAACTTCTGCAGTTAATAGACCATTTTGACTCTCTTTTTCAAGTTCCTCTAACAGACTTCTATGAACTAAAAAGTTACCTACGACTAAACCTCTTTCTACATATTTAGATAAACCTATTAATAAGGCTGATTTATCAATCATCAAATCATTCAAATTTAAAGCCCCTTAACTCGCTTAGTATTCGTAATTAGAAGTATAAAAATTATTTCTTAATCATGGATAGGAAGTACTCATGAATAGAAGTAGATGAGGAAAGTTCTGGATGAAAAGTTGTAGCTAACATGTTCTTCTGTCTAGCCATTACGATAACATCATTTAGTTTAGCTAAAGCCTTTGCATCATTCCAGACTCTAATAATTGCTGGAGCTCTGATAAATGGTGCTCTAACTCTACCAAGACCTATTTCTGATAAGTCTATAAAAGCCTCAAAACTCTCTCTTTGCCTTCCATAGAAATTTCTAATAACTTCCATATCCATAACTCCTAATAATGGCTGAGACTTCTTACCTACCTTTGCATCTGAAACCTCTTTAGCAAGCATTATTGCACCAGCACATGTTCCCATAACTGGTAAACCAGAGATTATTAATTCTCTCAATAATTCTAATACACCTAATCTGGATGCCAAGATTCCTATAGTTGTGCTCTCACCACCAGGAATTATGATACCATCAACTTCTTTAAGGTCTGACGGTTTCTTTATCGGTACTACTTGAATTGATAAACCTAAATTCTTAGAAGCTCTAATTACTGCTAATCCGTGCTCTTCAAAACTACCTTGATATGCTATTATCCCTATCTTCATTGTCCTCTCACTTGTAATAATTCTTCTGGTTTTAATGTCCTAATATCTATTCCCATCATACTTCTTGATTCCGATATCATTTTCTGAGCTTCTAACACAATCTCCGGATCTTCCCAATTTGCAGTTGCTAAAACAATAGCCCTTGCCCTCTCCTCAGGATCTTGACTCTTGAATATCCCTGAGCCTACAAAAACACCATCAGAGCCTAACCACATCATTAATGCAGCATCTGCAGGAGTAGCTATACCACCTGCTGCAAAATTTACTACTGGTAATCTTTTCAGCTTAACTACTAATTCAAGTAATTGATAAGGAACTTGCAATTCCCTAGCCTTCTTTATCCTATCTTCCTCTGCCATAAATATTAAGGATCTAATTTCACTGTTCATTATCTTCATATGTTTTACCGCTTCACTAACATTTCCAGTACCAGCTTCCCCTTTAGTTCTAATCATAGAAGCACCCTCAGATATTCTTCTAAGCGCCTCTCCTAAATTTCTTGCACCGTTAACAAATGGAACTTTAAATTCCCATTTATTAATATGATGCTCCTCATCTGCAGGAGTCAAAACTTCACTTTCATCTATCATATCAACTCCTAAGGCTTCTAAAACTTTAGCCTCCATATAATGTCCAATTCTAACCTTAGCCATTACTGGAATTGTAATAGAGTTCATTACTTCTTCAATTACTTTAGGATCAGCCATTCGAGCTACTCCACCACTTTTCCTAACATCATAGGGCAGTTTATCAAGAACCATTACTGCAGTAGCACCTGCATTTTCAGCTATTTCTGCTTGCTTTACATTAGTAACATCCATTATTACTCCACCTTTCTGGAATATTGGAAAGGCATGCTTAACCAATGTTGTACCAGATTCTATTAATGGAAGTTCTTTCTTAAATGGTGGTAAGTACTCTAATAATCCTTCATCCTTTATAATGTCTTTAATCTCAGCAAGCTTATAAAAGAAATTCTCAATTTCATAAAATGAAAGTTCGTATATCCTCATCAAAACTATTTACCTTATAAAACTATAAAAAGTCTTTTTTAAAGCTACTTTAACGATACCTTTTGTTTCCTTTCTTCTTCTGCTCTAATCTTTATTATTCCATAGAAAATTGCACAATTTATACAATAGCATTTCGTTACTGGATATCTCATTATAATCGCTCCCTTTTTCTCTAGTTCTTGTGCTAATGCAGCATCTACTGGTGAGTACATTTTTGTAACACATACTGCCTTATCTTCTGGTATCCTCTTTCCACAATTATCACATGAAACGTATCCAACATGACCTTTATCTCCTTTTCTTCTTCCTCTGTTCTCTCTCTTCTTTGGCAAAATTAACTCACTTATATTCACTTCTACATAAATATTAATAAGTTTTAGCTATGCGTAGTATAGTCTTTGCTGGCTTCTTGCACACTACACAATTTCCACTAACACTCACTTTCTCTATTGGCTCTCCCAAAACTCTTGCATTAATTAATTCTTCTAGCTTCAATCCACAAGAATTTTCACCGCACCATGGAAGTTCTACTATTCCCCCTCTCTCTTCAACTATTTTCTTTGCCTCAGTTAAATTCTCAGTATATCTAATCTTACTCTTAAAGTATTCCCAAGCCCTATCTTTTAATTCTTTTTTAATTCTCTCTAATTGGTTCCTAACCTCTTTTACTAACTCAGCTCTAGGAAAACTAAATCCTTTAAAATCATGCCTAGACTTCATGAACACAGTATTCGTTGAAACTTCCCTTGGACCTATTTCGATCCTCAATGGGACGCCTTTTAATTCCCAAATATAAAACTTCTCCCCTGGTGTCTTTTCCTTATCTTCATCTAAATAAGAATTTATTCCTGCATTATTAAGCTCTTCTAAAACTTCTCGAGAGTACTTTATTATTTTTTCGGTCTCTTCATCGGATTTCGCAGGTATTGGGATTATTATTACCTTTATTGGTGCAACAATAGGATTAAGCACTGGCCCATTATCATCTCCATTTATAGCTATTAATGCAGCAATTACTCTATCCGAAATTCCGTAGCTAGTTTGGTATGGGTAATCTAAACTTCCATCCTTCTTTTGTATTTTGTAATCGAGAGCCCTAGTAAAATGTTGACCTAAATGGTGAACAGTTCCTATTTGCATTACCCTTCCATCCGGCATTATTGTATCAAAAGCTATTGTATAAACTGCACCAGCGAATTTATCCCAATCTGGTCTTCTTGATATTACGTATGGAATTCCTAATTCATCAAAGAATTCTCTATAAATTCCAATAGCCTCATAAACTTGTCTTTCTGCATCCTCATAAGTTTCATGTAATGTATGAGCTTCTTTAAAACTCGTAATTTCTCTTAACCTTATCATAGGTCTAGTTGCCTTAGTTTCGTATCTAAATACACTAACAATTTGATAATATTTTTTTGGAAGTTGCCTATAACTCTTTATCCATAAACTTTCCATATAAGTTATTGCTACCTCACTAGTTGGTCTTAATGCTAACTTTACATCTAAATCTTCTTTTCCTCCTTTAGTAACCCATAATACTTCACCTTCAAAGCCTCTTATATGCTCCGCTTCTTTTCTAAGTAGATCTTCTGGAATAAGAAGAGGGAATAAAACTTCTTCATGTCCCGTACTATCAAGTAATTTTCTCATTAGATTTAAGACATTTTGCCTAAACTTGAACCCATAAGGCATCCATATTCCAACACCTTTTACTGGATATCTTCCATAATCATAAAATTCGCCCTCAAAAAGTACTCTATCGAACCATTCGCTAAAGTTCTTTTCCCACTTTTCTCTAGAAACCTTCACATTTAACAGATAGGAAAATACAAAAATAAAAAATTTTTATATCTTTGCAAAGAGCATGAGTACAGCAAATAGAATTCCATAAACTGCTATACCTTCACCAATAGCTACAAATATTAAAACGGTACCAAACATGTCCCTCCTCTCAGTTAGCACGCCTATACCAGCGGCAGCAGCCATACCTACTGCTATTCCAGCACCAATTGCAGCTAACCCTACTGCTAAACCAGCACCAATATTTAATCCTGAGAAACCTTGAGGAGTATCTGCTGGCGTTTGGGCTGTAGTTACTATACTAGTTAATAATAGTAGTGGCAGAAGTCCTATCAAGAGCCTCTTCCATTTCATATCTTAAAACCCATCTACTATTTCATGGACTCCCTTAAAATATTTACTTTTATGTTTTCAATACTCTTTATCCTATTCTCTAAAAGTTTTTCATATTCTTTTTGGATCTGAGATAGAATCTCCATCTTTTTCTTCTCTAATCTTTCTCTTAATAGGTTATAGTATTTTTCACTGTCCACTTTCCCTAGCCCTCTGTAATATTCTCCTTATCATTTTAAGTCTTGTGAATTCCTCTCTTGCCCTATCTTCTAGTACTCCTTTAATATATCTAACTGATGAAGTATAAAACGGAAGTATATAATTATCTATGGAATTTATCAATTTCTGAGTACTTCTTAACTCTGAAGCTAAACCCCTAATTATTGACTCTAATTCTATTAATTGGAAAATTTTAGGTAATATAACCCTAACCATTTCATACGATTTCACTAGATATGGTGAAGTTTCTAAATCACTTAATATTCTTGAAGGTATACTTGATTCATTTAATTTAATAGAAGGTAGCTTTACTCCAAAAATAACCCTTGTTTTTACATTAACTTCAAGTGAACTTTTTTGACTCTCTGCTAGCGATTCTATTCTACTAATTCCTTCATCTATAACTGCATCAAGATATGTTTTATATAACTCTTTTAATGAATCATTTACCTCACTAAATAACTTTTCATATTCACTAGCATAAGTCCTTAAGTAAAGTAGTAGTACCTCTCTTTTGTTTTCGAGTAATCTCTTTATTATTCTTACTAACCTTAATTGTCTTCTTATATTTATTAAGTTTATTTTAGTAGGTAATACTTTTTGTGAGCTCATTTCTTTCCACGGTACTTAGGATGATAAATCTTAATATATTCTGGCCTTATATTAGTGAGCTCACTTTCTGGCAATACAGACAGTACTTCCCAACCTAGATCTAACGTAGTTTCAATATCTCTATTCTCGTTAAAACCTTGAGATAAGAATTTCCTTTCGAAGACTTCTCCGAATACTAAATACTTCCTATCAACTTCTGGTAAACTTTCTTCGCCTACTATTGCAGCAAGTCCTCTAGTATCTACCGCCCTAGCATAAGCAGCAAACAATTGGTTTGCTAAATCCTTATGATCTTCTCTAGTTTTACCCTTTCCAATTCCATCTTTAGCTAACCTTGAAAGACTCATTAATACGTTTATTGGTGGATAAATGCCTTTATTGAACAGATTTCTGTCTAAAACTATTTGGCCTTCAGTAATATATCCGGTTAAATCCGGTATAGGGTGAGTAATATCGTCATTCGGCATCGTTAATATCGGCATTTGTGTTATTGAACCTTTCTTACCTTTAATCTTTCCAGCTCTTTCATATATTGTAGCTAAATCAGTATACATATAACCAGGATATCCTCCTCTGCCTGGAACTTCTTCTTTAGATGCACTCAATTCTCTAAGTGCTTCAGCATAGTTTGTCATATCAATTAATATAGCAAGTACATGTAGATCTTGTTCGAAAGCAAGATATTCAGCTAATGTTAATGCTATCTTTGGCGTAAGAATCTTCATCACCGGCGGGTCATTTGCTAAGCTCATAAATATTGCAGTCCTATTTATAGCCCCAGTCTCCTCAAAGAATTTCTTAAAGAATAATGCTTCATCATATCTTATTCCTATAGCTGCAAAAACTACTGCAAACTTACTCTCTTCACCTCTAACTGTAGCTTGCTTAGCTATTTGTACTGCTAACTTCGATGATGGAAGTCCACTTCCGCTAAATATTGGTAATTTTTGACCTCTTAATAACGCATTCAAACCATCAATAGCAGAAATTCCAGTTTGAATAAACTCTTCTGGATATTCTCTCTGTGCAGGATTTAAAGGAGAACCATTAATATCCCTTTTTTCTCCTTTTATTATCGGTGGACCATTATCTAGAGGTTCTCCTAATGGATTAAATATTCTACCTAACATCTCTTCAGAAATCCTAATTTCTAAACCTCTACCTAGAAATCTAACTTTAGTACCAGTCGGTGAAATGCCTCTTGTACCCTCAAATACTTGTACTACAGATATCCCCATTTGTGTATCAATAACTAACCCTCTTCTTCTCTCTCCATTAGGTAATTCAATCTCTACTAACTCATTAAACGCTGCATCACTTACACCCTTTACCATTAGTAATGGCCCTTTTATTGTGGCAATGTTACTGTACTCTCTTACATTAAGTAATGTGCTTTCCATTTAACTTACCTCCTTAAATAATTCGCTAAATTGCTCCTTTAACTTCTTTTCTAATTCATCATACTTCTGTAACTCTTCATTTCTTATTGTCATTTTAGACCTTATTATTTCTGGCACAATCGTAACTTTTTCTAAAATTTTTCTTAGAGGTAGTCCTAGTTCTATTAGCTTACTAGCATTTTCATAAAACATTACAATGAGTTTCATAATTCTCCATTGTTTTTGAGGTGTAGAAAATGCATCAACTTCATCATATGCATTTTGCTTTAAGAAGCCTTCCCTAATTATCCTAGCAGTCTCTAATATTAACTTATCTTTCTCTGCTAACGATTCTGGGCCTACTAATCTTACGATCTGTTTTAATTCATCTTCTCTTATTAAAATGTTAGATAACACATCTCTATATGCTTTCCATTGTGGATCAACATTTTTTGCCCACCATTCTGCTACCGAATCAACATACCCTGAAAAACCTTGAATCCAATTTATCGCTGGATAGTGCCTTGCTTGTGCCAAAGAAACATCTAAAGGCCAAAAGACTTTTACAAATCTTAAAGTATGACTAGTCACAGGTTCTGTAAAGTCACCGCCAGGAGGCGAAACAGCCGAGGCTAAGGTAACAGAACCTAGTCTTTTTGGTCTGCCTAGAGCTACTACCCTTCCTGCTCTTTCATAATACTCTGCAAGCCTTGACGGTAAATAAGAGGGATAACCTTCTTCGGCTGGCATTTCTTCTAATCTTCCGCCTAATTCTCTTAGTGCTTCAGCCCATCTTGAGGTAGAATCAGCTACTATTAATACATCATATCCTTGATCTCTAAAGTATTCACCCATTGTAACTCCCATGTAAATACTAGTTTCTCTTGCTGCTACTGGCATATTACTAGTATTTGCTATCAATATAGTCCTCTCCAGTAATGGTCTGCCGGTCCATGGGTCTTTAAGTTCTGGGAAAGATCTCAACTCATCAGCCATTTCATTTCCTCTTTCTCCACATCCAACGTAAATTACAACTCTAGCCTCACTCCACTTAGCTAAACTTTGAAGAGTTACAGTTTTTCCGCTACCAAACGGCCCTGGAATTGCAGCTGTTCCGCCTTTAGCAATTGGAAATATAGTATCAATTACTCTTATTCCAGTTAATAACGGTTCTGTTGGCTCTAGTTTTTCAGCATAAGGTCTGGGATTTCTTACTGGCCATTTTTGCATCATCTTTAATTCTTTCTTGTCTCCTTGATACTCTACTACCGCAATAATATCCTCTACAGTATATTCACCTTCTCTAACTAAATCTACTAATTTACCTCTAACATTAGGTGGAACAAGAATCTTGTGTTGGATAAGTGGAGTTTCTTGAACATAACCTAAAACATCACCACCTTCTACTACATCTCCTATTTTAATATCCTTTGAGGGAATAAAGTGCCACTTTTTCTTCCTATCTAGCGTTGGAACTTTTACTCCCCTTTGTACAAAAGGACTCTTAGTTAAATTAGCAATTTCATCTAATGGTCTTTGTATTCCGTCAAATATTTTGCCTATTAGTCCCGGACCTAATTCTGCTGATAATAGAGAACCAGTTCTATATACCCTTTCGCCCGGTCTTATTCCACTAGTATCTTCATAAACTTGAATAAATGCTTTATCACCTTCTATTCTTGTAATTTCACCAACTAGTCTTAGTTCTCCTACCTCAACTACTTCAAACATCTGAGCATTTCTCATACCATCTGCAACTACTAATGGTCCACTAATTCTAATTATCCTACCTGTCTCACTCATTATATACCACCAAATAGGATTTCAGCTATTTTTCCTTTCATTGCTTCAAATACTTGATTCAGTATTAAATCTATTGTATAATCCTTTACAAGTCCTTGATCAGTATACTCTATCTTTATTCCTCCCTTAATTTTACGATCCTTTACAACTTTAACATTCCTATTGCTTACGAGGCTCTTTACAAGTTTCTCATCATTTTCAGAACAGTAAATTATTGCATTATCTAACGATTCTCTTTCTAAGATATTTTTTAAACCCTTCTTATAACTTTCTGAACTTAAGAAATTTTCTAGGTTCTTCAGAGTTTCCTCATAAACACGTTGTAGCCATATACCCTTTTCGTTCATTATGAGTCTTTTAAGCTCAATATCCAGTTTTGCCTTCTCCCCTTCTATTCTCTCTTTAGCTTGATTTATAATTTCTGTAATTTTTGAAATATAAATATTTAGAATTCTTGAATATTCGTTTTCTATGATCCTATTTACTTCAGATACTGCTTGATTAAAATTCTCTTTTAATTCATTTTTTACCCTATCAGAGATTATATCAAAAATTTTTTCTAAACTCATTTTTAACCAAACCCCAATGCTTTTAATATTATCTTTCTTACATCAATTGGTTTCGCCTCTGAAAAAGGTGAAGGGATAATTCCAATTAGAGGTTTTTTATTAGCTATAACAAAACTATCAATCTTTTCTCTAATAGGCTCATATATGTCCTTAGTTATTAATACTACGTCAAGATCTTCTCTTTTTCTTAATTCTCTTAGATGATCTTCAATCGTTAGAGGATCTTCAATAACCTTTCCCTCAGTACCTAGTAGCCTAAATAATGATACAGTATACCTATCACCCATAACTAAAACTTTTCCCATTACGACTCTAGACTAGTTAAATTAGATTATATTTTTTTAGCTCTGAATCTGTCTAATTTCATGACTAGAATTGATATTTCCAGAGGACATGATTAGAGTAAGTATAATCGGACTTAAGGAGAAGTTAAATGAAATAATAACTAAAATTTTGAAATTTGGGTATTTCCAGCCGGATGAACCAAAAACCCCTATATCGAACTCTAGAATTGAAGAAGCTAGACGTGAACTTTCTATAACTAGTGAATATATTGCCATAATTAAAAAATTAATGGAGGAGGCTAGAATATCACTAGAACCTACTGGTAAAATGAAATTTAGTGGAAGTTGGTTTGAAGTTTCTAAGAAAGTTTATGAGGAGGGTGAAAAGATAAAGGAGGAATATAAGAATTTGCTTGTAGAAATTAAGCAGCTTGAAGAAGAAGAAAATAGACTAAAGGAAAACTTAAAATTATTGGAACCATTTAAAGAAATTGATGAAAGTTTAGAAAAATTATATAACTTAGAATATTTCGATATGTATATAGGAATAATAAATGAAGAACAATATAAAAAATTAAGTAGAAATAATTTCTTAATAGAAGTAAAAAAACTTACAAATAATAAAGATCAAAATTTATATGCAACAATTATTATTGCACCTAAAGGTGAGGCAGAAAAGATAATAAAGGAACTTAAGTTAAAGCGATTAGAAGTAGAAGGTAAAGGTTCTCTAAAATCTATCTATTATGAAATACAAAATAAAATAGAAAATATAGGTAAAATTTTAGAAAGAGAAAGAAAAATCTTGGCTGATAAGCTCAAGGATAAAGAAGAAGAGATTAAAGAGATTTATGGTAAACTATTAACACTTAGGGATGCTTTTTCATTAATGTCAAGAGCTAGAATATCAGAATACTTTGTACAACTAGAAGGATACGTACCATTTAAGTTCTATAAAAAGTTTGGCAAATCTTTAGAAGGAGAAGGAATATTAGTAAGTTATACTTGGCCTAAAAAGTATGAAGAAGAACAACCGCCAACATATGTTACTAATCCTCCATTAGTAAGACCATTACAATCAATTCTTGAACTATATGGAACACCATCATATTGGGACATATCACCAGAAGTTTTTCTAACATTCACATTCCCAATAATATTTGGGCTCATGTTCCCTGATGTTGGAAATGCATTATTGCTTTTAGCTTTTGCAATATGGTTTTATAACTATTATGGAAAAAGAAAAGGTAGTGAGGCGAATAAGAATCTGGGAATAGTTTTAATATATTCCAGTATTGCCGCAATAATAACTGGTCTAATTGCAGGAGAATTCTTCGGTTCATTACCAGTAGGTGGCTTACGAGAACTCCTTAATAATCCAGCAGCACCATATGGTCCCTTACATGATATATGGCCATTTCCTGAGAGTATAAGAGAAGTACTCTCGCCAATAATACCCTTTGGTGGGCAACAAAGTATTATTAATTCTATAATCCTAGTAGCATTATTTGGTGCCATATCATTATTTGGAAGTTCGCTATTGGGACTGATAAACGTAACCAGAAAGAGAGACTTTGAAGTTGCAGTACTAGAGAAATTGCCTATTTTAATAATCTATACAGCACCATTTATACTATTCATATATGGGTTCTTCACGAACAATTATTTTAACACAGAAGTTATGGTATTAGGTGCAATTAAAGATGTAATCTTCTCACCAACTTCTATAGATCTATCTAATCAAACTAATGTAATTGCAATGATTACAGTATATTTAGCAGTATTCGGCTTATTATATAATTTCATAGGTAAGACTATACTTTTGAAGAAACATGAAAAAATGACAACCGGAATGGCAGTTGGAGTAGGATTTATAGAAGGTGCTTTTGAATCTGCAATATTATTATTATCTAATACAATATCCTTTATAAGAATCTTAGTTTTCGCACTTGCACATTATTACGTATTATATGCATTCTCCTATTTAGCATTTATTGCAGCAGGTTCTACATTTAATCTTCTCTCTATTGCAACTAATCCAGCTTCAATAGTCATATTGTTAATAGGAAACTTAATAACTACAGCTTTAGAAGGACTGGTCGTATTTATACAAACAATGCGACTACACTTTTACGAAATGTTTAGCAAGTTTTATGAAGGAAGAGGTAAGAAATATGAACCAGTAAAAACATATGTATTACTTCAATAAAGAAGGTCTATTTTTTTCTACTTCTTTCCTTACCTTCTCCAATAAATCGTTTATGTTAGATTCAAACTCTAATGGAAGTTTTGTAAATAACGGTCTTATCTCACCAATACTCTCACCGCCCTTTAGTTTAAATTCGCTAGCAGAATCCCAATTTTCCTGCCCTATATCATCCAATCCTAGCATACTATATAATAATTGTGCATGTCTCGGCATAATAGGGAATAACATTATCGAGATTGTTCTTAAAGAATTAGCAGCAATATTTAACACATTTCCTGCCTCTTCTCGTGAAGTGTGTATAAGATCCCAAGGTTTTCTAATATTTAAATATAAATTACCTTCTCTGGCAACTTTCAGTATTTCTTCACTACCAGCCTTTAATTTACCTTTTTCAAATAATTCACCCATCCTTTTTGGGGCTTCCTTAATAATTTCCATGAATTTCTTATCTTCTTCCTTAAGTAATTGTAAATTAGTAGAAGGTATTTTACCTTGGTAATTCCTTTTAATCATTACTAATACCCTATTTGCATAATTACCTATGTCATCGTTGAGCTCGTTATTAACTATTCTTATTGCTTCTCTCCATGTAAAACTAGTATCCCTTTCTTCTGGCCTTAATCTTATTAATACATAACGCCAATATTCTACATCCATTATCTTCGGAGCTTCATCAATCCAAATCCCAATCTTCCTACTCTTACTAAATTTCTGGCCCTCGTAAAGTAAATATTCAGTAGAACATACCATAGTAGGTAAAGTATAATTCTTACCAGTAGCTAACAACATTGCAGGTAAAATGATAGTATGGAAAGGAATATTATCCTTTCCTATAAAATAGTACGATTTTACATCACTACCAAACCAAAATTCTTTCCACTTATCTTCTTTCCCAATTAGTTTAAAGTACTCAATAGTAGCTGAAATATAACCTAATAACGCCTCAAACCACACATATATTGTTTTCTCTTCTGCACCTTCAAATGGTGCTGGAATCCCCCATTTATTATCGCGAGTTATACTTCTGGGTTTTAAACCTTCTTCGATCCAGCTTAGAGTATAATTTTTAACATTTTCCGGCATTTGTGAATCCTCTATCCATTTTCTTATTTTATCTGAAAATTTTGATAAGTCGAAAAACCAATGCTTAGTAACTCTTAATTTAGGTTTATTGTTACAAATTGCACATTTTGGATTAATGAGCATCTTTGGAGACAGTAATCTGCCACAATTATCACATTGATCACCTCTAGCATCTTCAAATCCGCAATATGGACACTGACCCCTCACAAACCTATCTGGTAAGAATATCTTATCATACTCACAGTATGGTAACTCTTCCTCCTCTACCCTTATATAATCTTTTATATCAAGCAAGAATTTCCTAACAAAATCCTTATGTACCTCACTTTCAGTTCTACTATAATTATCTATTTCAATCTCCCAGACTTTAGTAAAAAGAGTCTTATCATACTCATGTGCCTGGTCAGTAAGTTGTTTTGGATCTACCTTCCTCTTTATTGCCTCGATCTCTATCGGAGTACCGTGCTCGTCACTTCCACTTACAAATATAACATTTTCTCTCCCGTACTTTAATCTAGCATATCTAGCAAAGACATCCGCAGATAACATAGAGCCTATTAGATTTCCCAGATGAGGAACGCTATTTACATATGGCCATGCCGATGCTACAAGTATTTTCATCTCTAACTCCAAATGATAAAGACTAGTCTTTTAATTAAATGTTTATAGTAAATGATATAGTAAATGATTGACCTATATAAATATCCTTTCTTAAAAAACTTAGAAGAGGAGATAAAGAAGTATGGTAGTTTAAAATTTGCAGATATACTTAACTCTTCACTAATCGAGCTTGCAAAAGAACGACTAGAACATATCAGAAAGGGCGATAAGAACTTAAAGAATTATAAAGAGTACGGTAATAAGAGTATATTAGTTTTTTATACTCTCGTAACAATTATTTCGCTTTCACAGAACGAGAGACTTAAAGAATTATTTGCAACTGTGGAGGCAGAGAATTTTATAAGAGCATTGGAACAAGAGAGTGACGATGATATCCTAGAATTTTGTAATATGTTATCAGTTCCAGTAACTAAAAGTAGTATCAATATAAAGATCTTAGAGGATAGAAGAATTAAGGTAATTACATTACCGTATTCTTTAGACGTAATAAGATATTTGAAAATCATAAAAGATACTAAAAATGAAAATTTAAAGCTATATAATCAAATATTATATAAAGGTAAAGTTTATTTAAATAGACAAAAATTATTAGAATTAATTAAACATGTAATAATAAAAAGACTTAAAGAGTTAATTAGACCATTAGAATCATCCAAAGAACTAGAGGAGTTAAGGGAAAAACTAGGGATTAAGACAAGGAAAATCACACCCCCTTGTATGGAAGAAATAAAAAGAAAAATAGAAAGTAATGAAAACCTATCAGAGGAAGAAATAAAAACATATATAACTTATTTAATTAATATAGGCTATCCAAAGGATACAATTAAATTAATTTTTGAAAGAATAGGGATTCAGAATATTGAGGAAATTATAGATGAATTTAGAAGGAGAAAGTACATCGTATATTCTTGCTCGATAATGAAGAAAATGAATATGTGCGTAAGTGAATGTAATGTCATTAACCCCTTACAGCTTTATTACTCCTAATATTATTAATTACGTACTTAAATCTTTGAATTACTGTAAATATAGATAATAATAAAAGAATATATAGTATTATATCAAATATAACTTTTGAATAAGAGTAAACAAGTATTGCTATTGCAATAATTATTATTCTTTCTCCCCTCTCTATCAAACCTTTTCCCTCCATTCTAATTCCTAAAGATTCTGCCTTAGCCCTTATATATGAAATTAATAACGATGAACCAATCAGTCCAGATACTATCTCCCAAGGAACACCTAAAACGCCTAAAGGGAGAATATAAATTATATCTTCTACCCTATCGATAACTGAATCGAAAAAGCTTCCAAAGGCTCCTGCAGTACCCTTAATCCTAGCTACTTCTCCATCAATTGCATCCATAAGTGCAGATAAAAGAATTAATATGAAGCAAATAATGTAAAATTTTATAAAATATAAGAACAAAAAATATAAAAATGAAAGTATTAGCCCCAAAATAGTTATTTGATTAGCAGAGAATCCTATCCTTATGAAAACTAATGCTATGGGAGAAAGAACTCTCTTAGCGATTTTTCTTAATCTTGTTATCATCAAACCACTAGATTTATTATAGTATAAGACTTTTTCCTTTTCAATGAGTATAAAAAAACTAATACTTGTTAGTTCAGAGTCTCATCCAAATCACAAGTACTTTAAAAAAATCTTAGAAGAACTTTCTATTGAATTAAATGTGGAGAAAGAAATTAAATTAGAAGATTATGTATTTTTAAGTGAATATGGAGAAAAAGACGAATTTGGAATGCCATTTTTACCACAGTTATTTGCAATTACTAGCAATAATAAAATACTACCAATTTTGACTCAGATGCCATTTAATACGACTACTCTGGAACCGGATCCAATTAAAGCAAAAGAAGATGCATTGAATAAAATTAAAAACTTAGAAAGTTAAGGCATTTATTAAGTGGTGAAGATTGAGTATAACTCCTCATGTTCCCTATGTTCCCACTCCAGAAAAAGTAGTAGAAAAAATGTTAGAAATAGCTGGAGTGGGACCATCAGATATTGTTTATGATTTAGGTGCAGGCGATGGGAGAATAATTATAACTGCAGTAAAGAAATTTAATGCAAAGAAGGCAGTAGGAATTGAGATTAGTGATGAAAGAATAAGAGAAGCTTTAGAAAATATAAAAAAGAATGGAGTTGAGTTTAGAGCGCAAATACTTAAAGGGAACTTTTTTGAAGTACCGATATCCGAAGCAACAGTAGTAACTATGTTTCTACTTAGTAATGTTAATGAGATGTTAAAGCCAAAATTAGAAAGCGAATTAAAACCAGGGACTAGGATTGTATCACATGAATTCGAAATAAAGGGTTGGATACCAAAACAAGTGGTTAAAGTAGAAGAGGGTAATATGAGTCATGTAATTTATTTATATGTTATAGGTGAACATAAATCGGGTGCTAAGATATGAAAATTATTATACTAAAAAGTGAGAATGGTAGGATAACATCTGAGAATATAGTTGAAGGAAAACTCAGTGAAGTTTTGAAAGAAGTTGCTGCAAAAGCATTAAAAGAGTGGAATGAAGCAACTTCCGATTTTGTAATCATGAAGGATACGCAAGATGTAAAAATTCCAAAACCATTAAAACCAGAAATTTACGAGGCGGTAAAGAATTTCTTAGTAGGTAGGGATGAAAATTTTGCACATGCAAAATTACCTTTATACATTATCAGTTATGAAAATGAATGGAGCAATGATAATTTTATAGATAAAAAGGTTTATATAGTATCTTATTATGTTAATGATGATAATAAGAAAGAGCTTGAAGAGTATGCAAAGGATATAACATCCCCAGAAACTGAAAGAAAAGAAAGTAATGAAGAAGAATAAAGTTATTTCTTCGAGAAGAATGAGTCAATAGAAATTGTAGCTACTATTTCGTCCCAGCTAATTCCAAAGGCTCTTAATACTTGTTCAAAAGTACTTCTTAATGCTTCAACATATTTATCAACATCTATTTCAGTTAATTTAGCAAGTTGAACTGGCTTAACTCCTTCCTTAGACTTTACTTTAACATACATTATTACATCACGCGGCTGAACATTAATACCAAATGCTCTGAGTTGTAACCCAGCTTTTACGTGTTGAGGAGTATTTTTAGTATAAGAGTCTAAAGGTTTTGAAAGCATCACCCTGAATGCAAGCTCATCTAGATTATATCCTTTATTTTTTAGTTTTTGATATATATTCTTTATATACTCAGATAATTTGACTTTAATTACCTTTACATCTTCAGGGGAATTTATAGAAATTATTAAATTCTTCACTTCATTAAATTCCTTCTTAATAAACTCTGGAGTATTTCTCTTCTTAGCCATCATACCCTTAATTTCCACCTTACCATCAGTATATACACCCAAATAATTTTTCTTAAGGCCAGAGAATGCTACGAACTTATATACCTTATCTACTTCTAAATCTAATTGATAGTTGTCCTTTACCCATTTAACTAACTCTTCTAATTTATCCTTATTCGGATTATACAAGAAAAGTGAATCAGTATCGCCGTAGAGGACTTTAAGACCTAACTTTTCCGCTTCTCTTATTGTGTTAATTATAACATATCTACCTAGTGCTGTTACACTTTCTGCAACTGAAGGAGCATAAAGTGGAAAGTTTTCAGCACCAAAAACACCATATGTTGCATTTATAAAAACTTTCATTGCCCTTTGCACTACATCATATAAAATTCGAGTTTGCTCGGGAACTTTTTGTGATTTAGCTTTCTTCTTATAAATTTTTACTCTAAAATCTCTCAATAATCCAGTTATAACTGCAACAATTCCTGGTCTATCGAAGCAAACAGTATGAAGGACTTCTCCAGTTTCGTCAGGAATTTCCTTTTTATTTTTGCATTCTTGATTATCTAAAGTTTCATAACTTAAATTCCAATTTCTTATTATGGAAGGATATAGAGATGCAAAGTCTAAAACTACTACATTAAAGAAAACACCTGCAGGAGGATCAATAACTACAGCTCCTTTATACCCCTTACCTTTAATTATAGCAGAAGTCTTAACATTTTGACTTCTAGTTAAAATCTCTTCTTTAAGAGGTATTAAGATATTTCTCTTTCTATGCTCCCAATAGTACAAATTCTTAATCCAAGTAGAAATTTCTCTTCTTGTTAACTCCTCAATACCCATTCTGGAAATTCTTGCAAATAGAATAATTAATTTCCACGTTAGATCATTATTAAAAGTAGTTAACTGTAAAGTTATTTCAGCATCCCTTAAGTTATATTCAGCCAACGTTTTAAGATCAAGAAAGCTAACTAAACTTTCCACTTTTACTTTTGAAATTCCTAATAATGCTTGAGCTACTGCATCAAGGTTATACTCACTGTACTTACCCTCAAATGCATAAATCCTAACAGACTTATTAAAGAAAAACTTGTAAAGATCAATGTGAATACCAGCTAAATATTTAGCAGTTTTTCCCTCAAGATCTATAGGAATCTCGTTTTCTGAAAATCCTAATTTTAAACTTCTATAGTAGAGGTAAGGTAAGTCGAAATCATCGCCATTAAATGTTAAAATTACTGGATATTCAAGCATTAATTGAAATACTCTTCTTAATAGTTCAGCTTCGGATTTAAATAATTCAATTCTTACATCTTTAAATTCGCCTTCTGAGAGCTTATTATTAATATCTGTCCTTTCTAAAAGCAGTACATATTTTTTACCATCATTTCCTACAAGTGCAACACTTATTATAGGAAATTCGGCTTTTTTTGGGTCAGGAATCCTACCTCTATTTGGAGTATATACTTCAATATCAATAGCTACTCTCTTAACATTAGGTACAGGAGATTCAAATAGAGGTAACCATTCCAATGCCATAGTTCTAGTAAGTTCATCATCATCTTCAAATGCCTTTTTTACTTCTTCAATCTCTTCTCCACTAAGCTTTATATCTAATGGAATTAACTTTCCCTTCTCCAAAAAGTATGGCATCCCAGGTATCAGTCCTAGATCATAAATATAGTTATTATAGTATCTTATATGGGCTTCATAAGCCTTAGGTACATAATTTCTCATTCTTCTTACGGCCAGCGGATCTTTTGTTACTATCTTAGTAAATACCATTGTCTTTGAAGTGTAAGGATCAATTTTTCTAACTACTTCAATATGATCAAAAGACGGATCCCTTATAATCTTATCAATTTTTCTTACCTTTTCTGGTTCAAGATCAACAATAAAATAAGGCTTATGGCCGGTAGAATCGTATTTTATATAAATTTTCTGAGTTTGCTCATCATAGAGCTTCATTACTGCTTTATTGCGCTTACTATCATAATCTACCTGTAACAAATAGTAAGTTCTTTGATCTTGTGCTTCCTCAATCCAACTTTTTGCTCTCTCTTCACTTATTTGGATAGATTTATTTTCTTCCTTCTTATTATTCTCTATTTTAGAACCCCTTGATAGCGAAAATTCAAAGAGAGTTACTTGTTTTGACATATATATTACAAGATTATACTCTATGACTTTAAACTTAAATGCCCCAATAATTACTTTATAATCTTTTCCTCCTTCTCTATTACTCCATCTCTAATTCTTATTATTCTCTTACAATACTTTAACATTTCTGGATCATGGGTCGCCATTATTATAGTTACACCCATTTTATCATTAATTTCCCTAAATAATGAAATAATAGCTTGGCCATTCTTAGTGTCTAAATTAGCAGTAGGTTCATCAGCCAGTATAATTGAAGGATTCATTACTAGTGCCCTAGCAATTGCGACTCTTTGTTGTTGACCAGCTGAAAGTTGATTAGGTTTTTTATTCTTTAAATCAAGTAAACCCGGGATTTTTGATAAAGTATTCATAACTATCTTTCTCCTTTCTCCTTCTGGAACTCCTGAAATAATAAGAGGTAATTCTACGTTTTCGTACACTGTTAAGTAACTAATAAGATTATAGGTTTGGAATATGAAGCCTATCTTTTTATTCCTTAGCTTTGCCTTCTCGTTATCATTTAACATTGTAACATCTTTACCTTCTAATATTACCTTGCCATATGTTGGAGAGTCTAGAAGTCCAATAATATTAAGTAAAGTAGTCTTCCCAGAACCAGAAGGTCCAACTATTGCTACAAATTCTCCTTTTTCTATTTCTAGATTAATATCCCTAAGTGCTATATATTCTGTTGATCTCGATTTGTAAATCTTTGTAACATTTATTAACTCAATAACCTTTTCCATTTTCTACTAATAATAACTAAGAGGAGGTCTTATTATTAACAGTTTTGAAGAATTTTTATGATTATTTCATCTAAAAAATCTTTTAAATTTCTATAATTAGACAATTTACCTCTACCCTCATATTGCACGTTAATATCCACGGTATTCATTGCCACCTTAAATTCTAATAATAATCTTGACTTTTCACCCTCTGAATTAAATATAATATAATTGTACTCAGCATAAATACTTAATAAATAAGAATTATTATCGAAGTTTAATAGTAATTTATTCCCCTCTATTCTTCCTACCGATTTCGGTACGTTAAGGATATTTGTAATTATCTTATATTTATCACAACTAAATTGAATTGAAGCTCTTACTTTAGACATTCCCTAATAGAATAATTATCAATACAGTATAAAAGTGTTTCATATAATTAACTCAATTGATAAAATAATTTATATCTAGCAAAAAATATATTTAGAAATTTATAATTTATTAAATAATATATAATAAAAAAACTATTATATTAGTAAAAATTAATATAAAGCTATATAATTTTTAAAAAATTATTATAGTATATTTTAATAAATTCTAACATGCTTAAAAAATATCTTTCCATTTTCGTATACTGCATAATTACCATCTCTTAGTAAACCTATAGAAATAACTTGAGTCCCTTCTACTTCTGAAATTCCTACATTCTCAGAATGACCATGAATAAGAATTTTCGGCTTATATAAAATCATTTTTTTATAAACTTCATTCGAACCTATATCAAATCTAAGTACTTTCCCTAAATTGCTAGGAGGATAGTGTGTTACTACAATTTCAGTAGAAAAGTCCGTAGAAATATTATTTAACCTATATAATAATCTTCCATTATTTTTTAACCATTTAAAAACAAATACGCTTTCTATCTCACCAATTATACCATAAAAATTATTAATATATTGTGGGCATTCGACATCTCCTAGCCCTATAATATAATTAAAATCTCGTGTTTGAGAATTTATCCAATCAAGAAGTCTATTATAACACTCCACGCCAGAAATTAACAATAGCTTCATTTGAGATAAAAGTACCTCTCGAGATAAAATAACGCTATCCCAGAAGCCACTAAATCTGCAGTAGAGCCAGGGTTGAACTTATTTGATAAAAGATATTTATTAAATTCCTTAAGCTCTGCCTCACTAGGGCATTCAGAAATATTTCTAGCATATTTCGCGACATTAATTGCTGCCCTAGCTCCATGCTTTCTATATATTAACCCATCCGGGATTTCTTTTAATAGACTAATATACGCTCTTTGTACATCACTCTCAAAGCTTCCACATCTTCCCTCCTTCAATATCTTATACACTTTCAAGGAAAAAGGATAACCTAGTACTACATTTCTTGATACGCTATCAACTCTCGCAGAATATTCTAGAATCTCACTTAACTTAACCTTACTCATATTCCTATAATCCATCTTACCTTCTAATTTTCCTAAGTAGCTTGGATTGAGTAATCTTAGTGTCTTAATAAACCATTCACCTTCAACTTCGTCTAGACTGTTAAAATTTTTTTTAAGCAACTCAAGTAAATTCCATATACTACTCGCATTTGCAGATAAGTATGCTATGGGTAAGAGGAGTATTGAAGTACCAAATAATGAAAATCTAATACCAATCCTAAGGCTTATAATTACAGTATTATACAAAAGATCAAAGATTGGCCTAGAATTGTTTATACCCCTTTTACACGAAGTATAATATGTTGTCTTAAGAAGTAAAGCGCTTTCAATTATATCTTTAAATCTCACACTTTCTATATCTTGATCTCGTGAAGCATTGCCTGGCTTAAACACATAAGCCTCATCAATACTTGCCTTACAAAGAATGCTACTTATAATTTCACAAGGGTCTGATAAGTCCTCTAATTTCTCTATCTCCGACAATGACAATCTTCTCATCCTCACAATCCATTAGCATTCCCTCAACATAAACCCTTTTATTACCAAATAAAGCTGATGAGAATATACCCTCATATGAAATAATCTTATCTACTTTAACATCATTACTTTCATTTACTAGTGCCTCAGCAGGATAAAACAAGGCTTTACAATCGCCTTCAATATTACCTAAGAATTTTACTTTCCCTAATTTTCTACAAATCTTCTTACAGTATTTTTCAGTCTCTCCACTATTAAAGAGAATTGAAATTTTTACCCCTTTATAAATTCCTCTTCTTCTGTTATCATAAAGTAATTTCGCTAAGGAGATATCAATCTTATAATTTTCTGCAGTTTCTACTATCCATTCATTATCGTTCTGGAAACCTTGAAAAGATTCTATAAATTCCATACTTCTCTTACAGCCATATATTATTATATCTACATCGGATAATTTATGTGAAATTCCAGCTAATAATGAACCCGTAACTCCTACTCCTTTCGTTCCTATCTTTTCTAGAACTTCTATTAGAATTTCCTCTTGTAAATTATTTTGTGATTTTTTCAAAAATTTTTCAACAAACTCTTCAGGTTTCAAATGATATCTAATTTTTGACCATCTTAATATAGGAAAACTTACATCATAGCAGGGTTCGAACATGAACTCTTGGTTTAATTTAATTAAATTATGGACACCATAATATCTATATACTCTCTCATATCCCTTCCATATACCACTTCCAGTATATGTGTATTTTAAATATGCAAAATAATATCCATACGGATTATAGTTAGTTAATGCTACATATATATTATTATTAACATCAATTAATATATCTCTATCTAAAACATAATTTCTTGCCATTCCTTTAACCTAATATGTATTAATGGATTTCCAGAACTTTTTAGCATTTCTAAGAATCTTCTAAAAATCCCACTACCTATTGCATTAGCTATATATGCTGCACCAACTGCAGCTTCTTTAAATTTAAACTCAAATTTTAAACCTATTTCTAATTCATGCTTATTCTTTCCCGAGACTATTATTGGTGCATCAATCTTACTAGAGTACCACTCTGCTATAATTCTAATAATCTCTAACCCCCTTTTTCTTTCTAAAACATTATATATGCTTTCTTTACTAATTTTTTGTTTAGAAAAATTACTAATTAAATATACTAATTCTCCATCAATTCCGCCAGGTATTCCTATAAAGGTTCCTCCAAATCCATCAATAATCCGTCCATCCTTAACAACTATTATACTACTGAACTTTCTTCCTAACTCAACTAATACAAAACTTTCAAAAAATGTCCTATAAAAAAACGCTGAAGCAACTTTATCTGAAGTTCCTAAATCTATTACATTTATTTTCTTATACTCTGCTATACTCTCGAGTTCTTTTACACTCGGTATTGTATATGCATCCTCTATCAGGAATGAATATCTTAGAAAGCTTCTTAGGTGTCCAGTCTTATTAGGATCAGCTAAAGTCATATAAAATATTTCATTATCACCTATTTGCCTAGAATTTACAAAAGGGAGACCGTGCCCTGAAGGTAAGGCTACTATACTAGGCCTTAAATCTCTTATAAGTTTTATAATATAAATTACATACTTTGGAATTAAATCTGTTGGTACCTCAATATATTTTATTATTCTGCCTAACTCATCAACAAATGCTATACCATAGGATTCTGAGCCAGGATCTATACCCGCAAATATCATTCTATTACTATCTTCATATAATTCTCGTCTATATCAATTTTAATATTATATCCTGCAACCTCTGCTGCTGAATAAAAGAAATTTGAGATACATTCTGCTGTTTTTTTCTTAAGATATACTGAGAGTACTGATAAACTATTATCACTGCTACTTATTGAATTTCCTGGAATTAGTTTTAAGAAATACAAAAATATCGTTAATAGATCATTTTTAGATATATTCTTTTTAGAATTTTTCATAGATCTAATAACAGATTTTCCATAAATTTTCCACATTTCTGCATTACAATACTCGCCTAGAAAAACTACTGGTACTATCATTCCCCCTGCATCAATTAATGATTTAAGAATCTCTAAAAATTCTCTAACTTGAGATAACGGCATACCAATTACTGTCTCGATATATAAAGAATTTTCTATCAAATAATTAGTGTACCTATATACACTCGTATTTCTCTTTTTAGACTCAGCTTTAACAAATTCCAATAAGTTGCTATCCATAAAACAAGGTGCCCTTCTTTTACTCGCATTAGATATACCACTCATTATTCTGAAATCATAACAAGAGAATTAATATTCTTTCACTATTATTCCCGCTTAACATACCTAATCTCTCCAGTAAAAAATTGTGCACCTATGTTTTCTAAATTTTCTTTAACTAGTTTATAACCGTTAACCTCCATAATTCCATTAATAATATTCTTGGCCATAATTAAATTTTCTGGCCTACTTACTATTACACTATTTAGCCTTAAAATAATCTCGTTACTGTTTTCCTCGACAACTATATTAGGATTAGGCGGGAGAAGAAATTTTAAAATAATCTCAATTAATTCTTTACTAAATACTCCTATCGATAAAAAATGTTTCCCTAAAATCCTTCCTAAGTTTGAATAATTTCCATCAATATATGAAGATCCGAGGGCTGGATGGTAGAACCCAAATCCGGAATTTAAAAACGCGTAAGATACTATAAAATATAAATGAAAGTTTTCTATTTTATTAAGTAATTGATATGTTTTTATGAATTGCTCTAAAATCATTTCTATGATATCTCTATAATTTCTTCCATGCTTATTTGCAATATTATTTATCTCTTCAACAAGATCTTCTCTAATAGCTATTAATACTCTCTCGCCTTTCTTCTTCGGCACAGAAATTATTCTTAAAATCTAGGATATAAACTATTCTATAATGGAATTCTATGGACTCCCGCTCATCGAAGCTATGATAGCTACTCCCGGGAGTGATCCTACCAGACCCTCCTTAAATAATGTTATAATTAAGGCTATTATAAGTTTTATGTATAGTCACAATTTATAAAATTAAATAGGAAAATAAATATTAATTTATTTAAAATAAGTTTATTGAAGCAATAACTTTAAATGATACCAAATCAATTAGTAGTTTAGCGGGGTAGGCCAGCCAGGTTAGGCCGCGGGGCTCATAACCCCGAGGTCCCAGGTTCAAATCCTGGCCCCGCTACCAATTAAAAATTAGGCAGAGCTAGATATTTAAACTTCTCTATAAATAAAGTGAAATATAAAGAATAAGCGCTACCACTTTATAGATATCAACAAACCTAGGTTAAGATTTAAAAAAGAAGAACATCTCATGACTTTTTATCATGAAAATAAATTTTTTAAGTAGGGATGGTATAATGAGATTTGCCGGAGTAGCTTAGCTGGCAGAGCGTCCGGCTGTTAACCGGAAGGTCCCAGGTTCGAATCCTGGCTCCGGCGCTGGGGGTTATCCCCCAGCTCTACTTACTTACCAGAAAAGAATCTTTTAGGATTCTCTACAAATATTAAATATATATGCTCATCTTTAACACCATGCCTCTTTAACGTAGGGATAACCTCCTCAAATAATAATGACATAGACCACTTAGGAGCCAATTTAGGTTTATTTTCGGGTTTTGCAATTCCCCAATCTATCGTACAACAATAATCTTGAGAGAGAAAGATCTTATCTATATAACCTTCTCTGATCAACCTTAAAACTACTTCATTCCTTTTCTCTATCGGAAGGAATAAATCTAAACCGTACCTATCTAAACCAACATATGATCCATTTTCAATAATTTTCTTTACGTATTCTATATCCTCACTATCTCCCACATGACCTATTAACACTCTCCCTAAATCTACCCCTTCTTCTTTCAAGATTCTTTGTTGATCTAAACCAGTACGCTTATGAGCATTCGAATGTGTTATTATTGGAACTCCAGTCTCCTTATGAGCTATAGCAGCTGCCCTTATTACTTTCTCCACATCAGGCGTTACACCAGGTTCATCTGTTGCAAATTTAATAAATGCGGCCCTATTTTTAGTACCTTGAATGCCTTGCTTAATATCATGTACGAACAAATCCGCTATCTCATCTACACTTCTTCCTACAAAATAGAATGGTAGATCAGTATAAATATAAATACCTGTTGCTGCAAGTAATTGGATTCCAGTCTCTTTTACTACTCTCTCCATAAATCTTATATCCCTACCTAAACCCATAACAGTAGGATCACATATACTCTTTACTCCAAATCTCATTACCTTTTTAACTTCATCAACTGCAAGCTTTAATGCGAGTTCATCATTATAGAGATGAGGCCATTGAAATTTTACAGCCTCAGATTCTACTTTTAGATGCTCGTGAATTAATGTGAAACCTAGTTCAGATGGTTCTATCTCTCTCCCACCTACTAGCGGTATTTTCATATTATATAATATTGCATAAGATTTTATATAAATTTTTCTAACATAAAAATACCCCTAAATCATGTGATAATATATTTATAATTTTACTGCTAAAAAGTTAAGTGTAAATAGGTCTTACCTAAAATCGGCACTTAATTAAGCGTAACTTTTTACAATCTAATAATTTATTAACAAAATAGTGACAATTTCCAAACCTCAACTCTTTAGATTATTATATGAATAAAGCGAGATTGTTATTAACGACTAAAGTTATTATAGAACTACCACTAAGAAATTAGACAACGACTAGATAGTAATGGGAAATAAACACGTTCTGATATTATTTTCTTTCTATCATTTTCCTCGTTTTTAAAAAATTTAATATTTATTACGTTAATATTTAATAGAAATATATCTAGATATTAGATTTGAACAGAATGGAAATTTGATTTGATTTAAAAACATTATGCTATAAAAAATGACATAATATAAGCAATAAAAACATGTATCTATTACAATAATTTTAACGAGAATACTTATTGTGAGAACCGACTACGTAAGTATACATCACGAGGTAGCCAAGTAATGAGTAAAACAATAAGAATTCGTATAAATTGCAAGAAAGAAAAGATAAAAACAATGTTATTAAATCCTTTTAGATTTTTTAATGATATAATAGAAAGAAAAGATAAAAACAATGTTATTATTAAAATTAAAGAAATAAAAAAAGAATATAGATTCTATATAGACGCGGATTATGATAGAATAATATATATTAGAGGGGGAAAGAGATAAGCTAACAATAGTATTTGACATGTTCAGCGAACTTATAGGTAACTCAACGAATTTGATTATTTCGTTCAAGTATAACGGAAGCTCTCTATTTGCAAAACCAAGAGTGAATGAAATTATTAATTATTTTATCCAAAAGTTAAATGAATGTAAAGGACCCGTAGCTCAGCCAGGATAGAGCGTGGGTCTCCGGAACCCAAGGTCCCGGGTTCGAATCCCGGCGGGTCCGCATTCTATACTTTAACCTCGATATGAAGCATAAAAGAGTTTATTAGAGTAAAATTTAAGATTTTAGTAAATTTCTTATTAATTAAATTCTACTATACTGTAGTTGTTATTATAAATATTATCTATACTACGCCGCGGCCGGGATTTGAACCCGGGTCAAGGGCTCGGCAGGCTAGATAGCGTTTCATTAAAACGTGTAAAAGAAACGTTTTGTGTTGCATGTTAAAGGAATAGAATCATAATGCTAAAGAAAAGTAGAACAAAATGATAGCAGAAAACGTAAGACGTTTCAAAGCGTTAAACTCCTCAGTTTACCATAACTCCTAATCGAGTAATTCTATTATTTTTGTACCTATAATTTAACCAAGTACACCAATAGATATATTTAAAATTAGGAACACACTAGTCTGAACGGAGTGTGTAAAGGAAAGTATACCGGGTCATGGATAGCTCAAGTGGGAGAAGGTTATTTCGTAAGACTGAACGATGAACTAGAGCCGGAAAAAGTGTATGAAATTTCAGAGAAAGTTGTGAGTTCATAACCACCGCGTGTTAAATTATCTCGACCATTCCTCCGAATCCAAGATTATCTCTACTTCTTCCCTACTGATACCGTATTTTCTCAAAAATGATTCTAGGCTCTCCTCATCCTTAAAATAAATCTTCAAACCGTGATAATTTACTGCAAGCATGTAAAAAAGTTGATGTTATGAAAAACAGAGGGTTCTCAAAAAGTGTAAATTTATCAAAAGAAATAATGAAATCGTACTACTTCTTGTAACTAACCAACTCCTTAACCTTCTCCCCAGTCAACTTGTCCTCAAAAAACACATAAACCCCTTTAGTTGCTCTGGTGAGCATTATATAATACCTATTCTTGAGAAGCTCTAGGGCCCTCCTTTTATCACTCTTAGCCAAATCCATTAACGAATCCCTACCCCCAACGTAATCCGTAATGGGCTCGGAATTTACAGTCCACCCTCCATCCCTCCAGACCAAATCCCTCCCCCAAACAACCCCAACGTATTCAGCCTCAAAACCTTGAGCGCCGTAAACTGAAGAACAGTACTTTAAGGGGTCGAGTTCCCCGCTCCAGTATTTAGGATATTCAGTTTCCTCATCCATTAACCACCTAACGTTCACTCCAACTTCTTTATATAAATCGAAACGAGAAGGAAGAGGGTAACCTATCCTCACATTTTCAATACTTTGCGGGTTGTCTTTATCACCCCTTGATTCCGTGAAACTGCAAATTAGTGCTACTTTCCTCCCCTCCCTCTTCCTATTCTCCAACTCCCTAAGCATATCCCTTATGTCATCAAACACTCTAAATTCAAAGGACGAGATAGTAACCCTCTTACCATTAAGCAAATCCTTTACAGCATTAACATATACCTTGGGCTCTCTGAAGGGGGATGAGAGTTCATAAACCTCAAGATTCGGGACGTTCTTTCGGAAGTTTTCCTCAGTACCCGCCTCATTGCCTATAAGCACTTGCTTATCATCTATAAAGTACACGTTAATCCTACCCCTAGGTGAGTTCCTCATTACGTCAATTGTCATTCTTTGCGCCTCATCAAAAACTATTAAATCAATTCTCCTATTGCCGAACCTTTTCTTAAACCACTCCTCAAACCTCTTTTCTCCTATACCAAAACCGCGACCGGTGGAATAAAATAGGACGTACATCGAGAGTTCACTGCCTAAAGCTTGTCTCACAACGTTAATCAATCTATTATTTTTATAAGATAGTATAGCAAAGTACCCCCTGCTTAAGGCCTCGAGATAAAGGGTAACGGCTAGGAGACTTTTACCGGAACCGCTCTCGCCTTTTATTAAGAAGTTCTTCCCTTCCTCCCCTTTTTCTAAAGCCTTAATAACGTTTTCAAGCACGAGTGTCTGTTCCTCGGTTAAGCCGAAGCCTTGAGAGACTAAGGCCTTTGCGACGTTTTTGAGTTTTAACTCCTTTACCTTTCTCACAAAGTCAGTGAAACCTTGCTTTAACTCAAGGCTACCTTCTGTAATCCTTCTCACGTCGTTTTCATCCCCAGCGGGATAGTTCTTTAGTTCCTCTCTTAATTCATTTACACTTCTTACTATCTTACACTCTGAAGAGTAATCTGAAGTATTGTAAAGGAATAGTAAGCCTTCAAACTTTATATTTGAGGAGTGGTAGGTGTTGAGTTTAGTAACGTAGTTCTGCAATTGATAACAAGGATCTTGTCTGAGTTTTTCATCAGCGATTACTGTTAAGTCATCAACCCGCTTTACGCTTTTCCAACCCTTAGCCTCAACGACTAGGGCTTTATCCTTGTCCACGAAGATTAAGTCCACCCTTTCGGTAAATATCGGGTATTCCATTATAATTGGGTGGGGAGTATTCAATTCCTTTAAAATGGAGAGAAGTTTTCTCCACGCGTTCCTTTGCTCTATTGATGGTTCTTCAAAGTAGGTTTCCTTGTACTCCTTGGTGAGCTTATCGTAGGTGTCCTCACATACTCTCTCTAATACTAATGGTAACATAAGAGGGAATTGTAGAGAGAAGTTAAATATTTTCGGGAAAGTTAGAATTGCCTAACAGATCAGTTCTTGTCAACTCGTCATTTTAATAATACTCTATTGGGATTTGGGCTTGTAAATCTAAGTACGCTGAGATTTGTAAGCTCTGGTTCCTTACTCTGCTTATTTGTCCCGTCTTTAAAATGTGTGAGGTTAAGGAAATAGAGACTTAACATTAATTGAGAGCATTGCTAATACTACCTTCAGTACAAAGAAGTTATTAGCTTAAATGACCTCCTTAATATTTTTAATTGAACTAGGAACTAGAATTCCCATGAAACCTTGTTGTACTAACAATGCTAAGTTCTTTCTGGGAAAATACCTTGTTCTTCAGAAGTTGTATCTAATTGTTTTACAATCTCATTTGCGGATTGTACAATAAGTTCTGACTCTTCGCTCATAAGAGAGTGCTCTTGGGTTGTTTTAAAAAAACATAAATCTTGTTTTAATTTAGTAATGAGTTTTATTTAACAAATAGTTTATTACGGGGTTATAACAAATTTTTTGTATTTATCGGGAAGCTTGTTGAAAAACTTTAGATCTGTTGTGAGTAATTTTGAATTTTCCTTTATAGCTAAATACAAAAACGCTGAATCATAAAAGGGAAGTCTTCATTTATAGCCAGATCAATTGCATTATTCCAAATTTCTCTAACTTGAACTACTTTACATAATTTTTCTATGAAATCTATGGCTTTTTGTAATTGGCTTAATACAGCATTTTTATCGTCTTGGAAAATAACTATCCTTTTCCACGCAACATTAGAAACCTCAGCAAAGGCTAAATCTAACGTTTCGAAACTGTCCAAGTTCAATATAATTTCAGTTATTTTTCAGTAAAGTGGTCTTTGAAAAAGAATGATGAAATAGCTGATGAATCTAAGATCACTTTTCTCTTTCCTCTCTTATTATCGAGGAGTTATCTATAACTTTCATTTTACTTATATTCTCTTTACCCTCCTCAATGTACTTTTTATTAACTCTTTCCTTACTCTTTCTTCTATGTAATTACTGATCTCCTTTTGCCAATCAACATTTACGGAATCCATTAATTCTTTCAACTTTTTAGGAATCCGTATACTATAAACGGTAGACACATAAGAGTTTTTGTGCGAGAGTTTATAAATGTAAGTACTCATTAAAAACGGATTAAAAATTACCAAATAATTATATCTTATTTTAAATATTTTATATTTACTTTTAATTTTTATAATAAAACTAAAAACTCATCATAATAGTTGTCAACATTTTAATCAGCAATAATCCGAGATAAAAGTCACTTAGATTATTCATTTTACGAACTCTTCCCTGTAGGGTAAGTATACGTTCTTGAGAAATTCTGTAATTTTAGGATGAATAAAGGAAATATACGCCCTCTTAGTCTCGCTTTCTTTCATTAACCTGATTATTCTATGCTCTAAGTCTATCTGCTCCAGGGTTATACCGTAAACTTCCTCGGTTCTTAAACTGGTCTCGCATAACAGTAGGAAATACGTCTTTGCTCCCAAGTGTTCAATATTCTCAAATATTTTTCGCAATACTTCTAAACTAAGTGACTCGGGCTTGTGCTTATATTTTCCCCGAGGGACTTTAAAGGAAGAATATAACAGATGGGCCAACTCTGGGTTCTTTTCTCTCATAATTGTCTTTATGAAGAGCTTTAACGAATTTGCAGTATGCCTAGCGATATTGGGAGTTTCAGCCTCATTCAGTAGCTCTCTAATTCCGTCAGGTGATAATTGATATCCCAATTCCGATAGGGCTTTCTTCAAATATCTTATTCGTTGCTTCTTAGTACTTGCAGCTTTCTCATTGAGTAACACCTCAAACTTCATCACGTCGTCTTCACTTACGATATAAGTATTAGTAGCTGTCTTCAAATAATCCCCCATGTACTGATAAAGCAGCGTTAAGAAGAAGTTACGAAAGCCTTGATCCCTCAAAGCCTTTATTATTACGCTTAATGCCGTGGTGGGCTCCACGTCTATAGTCTTCAAACCATAAAGTGCATAGCTCAGTTCCTCTAAACTGAGCATCTCTGCAGTGATGCTTATTGTTTCATCTGGGACCTTCTTTACTTTGTCTGCAAAATATCTGTATAAAGTACTTCTGTCAATTCCTAGCTTTTGTGCAACATAACTTAACCCGTATTTTTCTATAGCTTTCTTCAATATTCGTATTTTTTGCTCATTATCTAATTTATTTACGTCAATCCTTACCATAATATCACATTCTATCATTAAATAATGAGAATGTTGCAAAAATATCCTTCGCTGTTGCAAATCCCTTATATCTATAGAGAACGTAACTCTCTTTCAATTTAAAGGAAAAATAGCGCCGCGGCCGGGATTTGAACCCGGGTCAAGGGCTCGACAGGCCCCCATCCTAGACCGGGCTAGACTACCGCGGCACTACTAATAGAACTACTAATACATAACCATTTAAAGTTTCCTCCATATTAATATGAGTCATTATCAAATCTCATCATAATAAGAATTGAAATGGTTATATTATCTGCTTTAATTCATGTTATTAAACTTATTATGTAATTAAATTATTCTAAATAAGGCCGATAGTGTCGTTATTGAGCTATAAACTATTACATGAAAAATTCTTCTCATAAAGTAGAAATGTAAAATATAATTTTTCATAACGTATTATAGAGGAAAAAAGAGATTTTGTAGTCCAATAGCAATACTATCTTGATAAAAACTAAAAGAGTTTTTTACTTATCGTAAATGTAGGGGCCTCTGGAGCCCCATTTTCATTGTTACCCCAATAATGGGGATCTCGATGAGGGTCGCCAGACCCCCTAGTAAATCTTTTTAATGCTAAGAATATAAATCTATTACGAGGAGCCGCCGTAGCTCAGCCCGGGAGAGCGCCCGGCTGAAGACCGGGATGTCCGGGGTTCAAGTCCCCGCGGCGGCATATATACCTAAAATTCTATATGGTGAAAAAATGATAAAAGTATTCCTCTTACCATTAACGAAGGTCGATTATATAGTACTACAAAGTATAGCATCACATCTTGAAAGTTTGGGATTTAATGTAAGAATTATAAATGATATACTTCATATACCATTTAGCTATTATTGCTGGGATAGGAAACAGTATGATGCTGATCAGATACTCGAATTTTTAAAAAGAAAACTTAGTGAGTTCCTAAATAATGAAAGCGTTATATTGGGAATTGCAGATGTTGATGGATTCTCAGATTCATTAAACTTTATTTTTGGAATTGCTACATCAAGAGTAGGTATAGTATTTTTATCACGACTTAAAGAAGAGTTTTACGGTAGAGAGCCTAACTTTTCTTTATTCTTAGATAGAGTAAAAAAAGAAGCAACTCATGAGCTCGGACATGCATTGGGCTTAGAGCATTGTAACGACAAATCTTGCGTTATGAGCTTTAGTAATTCTATAAAAGAGGTAGATAAGAAAGGTAATACCTATTGTGAAAGATGCAAATTAAAACTTCAGATGTCCACAACAAATTTTGCCTCATAGCCTTCTTCTGTCTTCTTAATTTCCATTTCGTGATATGTCATTGCCTTTACTACTACCCTCTTCTCAAATCTTTGAGGATCAAATCTTTCACCATATGCTTCAGCTTCTAAGAATAGAGTTTCAGAGTCTACTTTTACCTTGAATTTTGAGAATACTAAAAGTCGAGAATCATAATAGTATAACAGATCTTCGATCCATTTGTATAATAAATTCTCTAAATCATATCCAAATTCTTGTATTTCAACTTTAACCTTTGGTAATACTTTGCTAGTATCTGTTATAATTTCAAAGACTGCTAGTGCACAATTTTCAAATAATTCATCTAATGTCCTTCCATATGCCTTAATTCCTATATCTGCAGTATGTTCAAAGAATTCGAATCGTTTCACATTAAACTTTAAACTTTAGAGGTTATAACGTTATATATGGGAGGTAGACAGAAGACAACGTTATTTATGGTAAAAGAGGTAAGGAAGGAGAAAAAATCTACTCAGTCTCAATCGTCTTCTTCAAAATAAATTTAATTATAATATAAATTAATATTGAAATCGAAATTCCCCATAAAAGATAAATATAGTTTTTAGTTATTATTGATACTAATATTGAATTTATCAGAAATAGTAATGGTATTATTTTATAACTTTTCACTTTTCTCACCTTATTTACTTATTCATAATATATCTATAGGAAATGGCAATCTACCGCCGGTTCCACTTATTGCATAAGCTAATCCTATACTCAATCCTGCTAAAATTGTAATGTATATTAACGGCATAACTATCGTTGCTGCAATTATTTGTGGTACGATTTGCGTTGCTAAGAGATTAATTAAATCTTGAGGTTGGTCTGTAGACGGAGGTGGTAATGATAAAATATTCATATTTAAGTTATTTAGAAATTCTGGTAAGTATGGGAGACCAATGTAAAATATAGTGAAGGAGGCAATTAGTGAAGCTCCTATTCCCCTTCCTATTCTAAATGGGATTGAGAGTAATAATATGCCTAATGAGATGAATATAGGAGTATACTGATAAACTATTTCAGAAATAATTATTATGGTTTGAAGAAGTGTTATTAACCCCGTCATAAAGGACATAAATAGAGTAAATGGAGCAACAAGGACGCTTAATGCTGGGTCTACAGAAGCTGTTGCAGCAGTAGCTCTAATTATAAGGTATAAGTTAAGCTCAAAACCTAAAACTTGCCTTAACCATAAAAAATAAGAATCCCATGAAATTCCGATAATATTAGATATTAATGAAATCATATATAAAATTCCTGCATATATATTAACCCACACACTAGCATATATTCCATCTGAAACTAACTTTGGAGCCCATTTTTTTATCCCGTAAATTGGTATTGGTAATGCATAAAGTAAAACTCCTAAAAAATAAGTAAGAATTGCTAAATTTTGTGCTATATATAATAATTCAATTGGTGAATACAAGAAACTTTCACCCTAATTGGATTTGGGATGCTATATACGTTATCGCTTGAAAGATAGTGGAGCCTATCGCTAACCAAAATGCTGCAAATATAGCATCTTCCAATAAATCTTGACCGGTTCTTTTTACTCTAAATATTGGTATGGGAGAACCCCTTAATGCCCAGCCAATGGCCCAGGCTAGTAAAAACAGAGACCATGAAACTTCTGTTACCGTTGTGGTAAGATTTTGAATAAACGAAATTATAGTCATATGAGTGAAATCTTCCTATAAAGTAGACACACGATTCTGAATATGTTCTTGTTTATTCCTAATAAAACTTACTAATAAATCTATTATAGCATTTAAATTTAAATTTTCAGTATTTATAATTAAATCAAAATTTGATACATCTAAAATATCAATTCCATAATACTTTTTAAATCTAGTATAATGACTATATTCTCTAGCTACAATTTCTTCCATAGCTCTTTGTAGAGAAATTTTATCTCTTTCTGAAATTCTCTTTGCCCTTATATAAAATGGTGCATAAAGATAAACTTTTACATCAGCAACGTCATTTAATATCCAGCCAGCTATGTGTGATTCAACTATCACATCATTAAATTTTTTTACTGTATTAATTATCTCAGAATCTACTAATCTATCAATTTCAAAATTCTTCTCAGCTAATATATTTAACTCCACCACAGAGATTCCCTTCTCCTCTGCAATCTTTCTAAATAATCCTCCTGCAGAGATATAGGGGATATTTAGCCTTCTTGATAATTCTTTTGCAACACTTGTTTTACCACTACCTGGTGGCCCACTTATTACTATTATCATACTAATCCTCTTACGTTCAATTTAATTATCCTTTCCAGACATTTATGGCAAAGATAACCACCAAAGGGTCTTTCTGGCCTTTTTTCTACCTTAGAATATTTATATAATTTATTAGTCTTTACACCATTTAATTCAGATTTACATAATGCACATTTAGCTGGAGAATTTCTCTTTCTCTCATAATGTACAACAGTCCTTCCAGATGGAGTTCTTCTAAATATTCTCCTTAAAGACCTTGACCTTAAAGCCGGTCTCGGCATTATATCTTATTTTCTTATGATTCATATAAAAAACTATACTCATTCAAATTTAGGCCTTCTCATAGATATTGGCGTGAACAAGAAAAATGAAAGTACATATATTAGCAATGGACCAGAACTCCCTGATATCTCGATTGCAGAGCTTTGAATAAATGGAATAATTATTGGTAAATAAATTGAAAATGAAAAATAAGAAATAATTATAAATAAATTAATTAAATATAGCGATGTAAGTATCATAGTTTGCGTAAAAAGATATAACCTGAATTTATTATAATAATCTTGTAATTCTTTTGAAATCATTTTTAAAGTTCTAGATCGACGCTTAGGGGAGACTATAGAATTAATTCTATCTTCATACTCTTTTATTTTATTATAAATATTTAATAATTTATTTTTAATAAATAATAAATAAATAATATATACTATTATATTTGAAATAAAAGAAATTAATATCACTTCAAGTAATTGCAAATTCATACTACAACAACGTATTAACTATTTCATTAGCTGCTATTGTAGGATCCCCTTCTACATTCTTTACTATCTTAACAGAAGCACCTACTAATACCGCTGAAGCCATTGCAGAGTATCTAGCGAAATTCATAGTTTCTATGATAACTTCTATACTACTATAATCACTTCTATTTCTTGTTATATCTCTCTTTTGTCGATTAAGAATTTCAGCGGGGTCTGCTTCAATTAAGAATATTACATTAGGTGAAAGAACTTCGATAACATGTTTTGGTAATCCCGGTAAAAATCCATTTGGGGTTCGTATTACTGCATGAGTGTCAACCAGCAATACGCCATTTTTAATAGTATTAGCCTCTTCACTAATTCTTTTAGCAGCCTCTGTTTGTAAGGTCTTCTGTAAATTTAAGGGAAGTAGTCTAATTTCGTCCCTACTTTTTACTAAACCTAAACTTTGTGCAGTAAGAAGCATATAATCACCGTAATTAACTATTTTATTTTCAACACCTTTCCGATCTAATATCTCTTTAACCTTAGACAGAACTGTAGTTTTACCAACACCGGGAATACCGGTAACGATACCTATCTTACCCATTCTACTCCCCCACTAACCTACGTAATAAAGGATACTGTTCTAAAGTTCTTTCATAAGCTAATAAGCTATAGTACTGCATTCCTATCGTTACAGCAAGTAGAATTCCTACACCACTCCCATATACTCCTAATAATGTGGCAGCCACTGCAATAACTCCTACAATTATTGAACTTAGATAAGTTAAAGGATATATATATCGGGCTAATATTATTTCTATTACTTTCGGGTTAGCCCTCATCCCTGGAATTTCAATTCCTGCCTCAACCATATTTTTAGCTTGTGTTGAGGGGTCTAATCCAGCTACATCAATCCATAGTCTTCCAAATACTACGCATAAAGTAATGAATACTATGCTATATATTACTGCATGAAGAGGATCTAAAACTACAGCATAAATTGACCTTGGTAAACTACTATTGGGAGGTGGAAAAATAAATATGGAACTAATTTCGTTTAGAATATTATAAGAACTTTGACTAAAATATGATGCAATCGATGCGAATAACTGAAAATCAGCACCTAATATGCTAACAAAAATTACTGGAATACTACTAACATATAAGAAGTTTAGGGGGATCGTTCTCTTTATACCCCTTAAGCGTTGAGTAGTTACTGGAATATCAATAGTCATATTGGTTAAATATACTATTATGAAAATTAATGCAATAGTCGCTATTAAGCCAATTAAATCAGGCTGATAAGGATGAGATGTATTAACTATTATACTCATTACACTCCCTCCAGTAATCAAAGTATCTACTAAAGATGGTATGAAACCTATAGGTAAATTTTGTGACTGGACATTTGCAATTCCAAAAAGATCCCAGAAGATAATTTTAGCAACTCCTGCAAATATAAATAAGCTAATTCCAGAACCTAAACCCCAACCCTTTTGGATCATTTCATCAAGTAACATTATTAAATAAGTTGCAATTACAAGCTGCAAAAATATCAAGAGGGGAAGAATTAGTGAAGTAGAATTTCTAGTTAGCGCATATGCAAATAAAGCTGATTCAACGATAATAAAAATCATTGAAAGACCTTTTTGTGCTAAGGTAAATTTTGTTCTCTCTTCTGGATTATTAAGATTTAATTGAATTATTTTAGAACCTACTAATATCTGCATTATAAGGCCAGCAGTTATTATAGGCCCTATACCGAGTTGTGCTAGAGTACCAGAAGTTGAAGCGAATATAATTTGCTGCAATAAGAAATTTTGGAAATTTTGACCCTGTAACCCATAAAGCGTAACTGATGACATTAGTAAATATATTACCACGGCTAAAATAGACCATAAAATTCTACTGCTTAATGATAATTTCTGCCTCGGTTTTTCAACTGCAGGTAATGCTTCACCTAGCTTACTTAATCCATCAACAAATCTTGACATACAAAAAAGCCTAACTCGTTGAGATTAATATAACTTCTCCTCCCTTAGACTTCACTCTTTCTATAGCTCTTTGAGTTGCTTGTCTAACTCTTATTAAATATGGCTTGTCAATTTCACCATTTCCTAATAATTTTTGATATCCGAGTTCTTCTAAATCTATAACTAGTTTTCCATTTTCCTCCTTTGGTTTTATTTTACCATTTTCGATTAATTCTCGTAATTTTCTTAATGATATTGAATTTATCTTCTTACTAGTTGGATTAACAAAACCATGCTTACCATACCATCCTTCTCCATATTTTACTAGCCAAGACCATTTTTCCTTATGCATTCCAACTTGTCTACTTCCTTGAGAACCTCTATCTCTATGTTGACCTCTTCTACCCCATCCCATCGTCCTAGATCCTCTCATCTTTCTAGACTTCTTTTCCCTTCTTACTACCATATTATACCATCCTCCTTATTAATTCGTTTATTTTCTCTCCTCTGTATCCAAACTCTCCCTTTTGTCCATACGGTCTATTAATCTTACCTTTAAAACCTCCTCTTGGGGGATGAAGTCTTATTGGTAGTTTAAAATAATCATCTAATTTATGCAATAATAACTTTCCTTCGAAAATTGCGTTAACAAATGATTCAAAATTTTCTAATTTTAATTTAGATTTTAATAGATCTAAATCCCTCTCTACCCTAATTCCATTAATTGTATATAGCCTAGTTAATAGTAATTTAAGTCCTTCATAATTTAACTCTCCCCATGTTACATAACTTTGTACAGTTCTAACTCTACCTAATATCCCATTATCTTCAGGATATATCATTGCATTAAACCTCCTTTTTAGTCTTAACTTTTCTAAATGATCTTGAATATACCATGGTGTCCCAGCATAACCTCTTATCCTGATTATAGCATACAATTTCATAATCCTTTTACCTCCTTCTTGCCCAATCTGCTGGTGTTAAAAACTTGTAAGTATTATATAATGCGGAATATCCTGCCCTTAATAAGTTTTCTGTAGTTCTCGTCTCGCCACTAGTAAATGACCATACATCCTTAAATCCTGCTAATGATAATAAGGTCTTTAATACACTCCCTACTACTAATCCTGTACCCTTAGGTGCAGGTAAGAGTAAAACCCTAACACTACCTGCCTTCCCCATTACTTTAAAGGGTAAGCTATGCGGTTCACCACAAGTACACTCCCAACTTCCACAACCCCTTCTTACTGGAATGATGTTCATTTTAGCATTAGTAATTGCTTTTTGAATTGCAATTCTTAATTGCTTTGCTTTACCACTGCCTATAGAAACATAACCATCTTGGTTGCCCATTGCTATAATTACTTTATATCTAGATATTTCTCCTGCATCAGTTTGCTTTTGGACAACCTTAATATCCATTACCTCATATCTTAATTTAGGTAATAATACATCAACTATTTCAGGTTCTGTTATTGGTAAGTTTCTTTCAAATAGTTCTCTTATTGACGTAATCTTACCCTCTTTTACTAATCTACCTACATACGTCCTTGGTTTCCACTCTTCTACATTCGTTATAGGTACTTCTTCACTCATCTTTTACTACCCTCTTCTTTAATCCTATTTAATACTTCATCAAAATGAGCGGGAAGATCTTTAGGGTGTAAACCACGGGAAAGATAACCTGAAAATAATCTCTTAAATTTTTCTGGATTTGTTGACTCTAATTCTATTGCATACTTTGCTATATGCTCTCCCCTTATTCTATCTTGAGTTGGTAGAACATCACCAACTTTAATTTTTAACCCAGCATCAATTGCACCTTTTATTGCAGCAAATACTCTTCCTCCTTTTGTTGGTCTATGCAAGCCAATATCCGCAACAGCTTCAGTTATATTAGCCTTCAGTGCCCTTAATCCCGCTAAATATCCAACTAAATATGCAGCTGGAGTATTATTGGGATCGCCCTTCCAGCCATATTTTTTTATTAGTTCCATAGAATGTGCCATAACTAATGTTACATCTCCTTTTGGATCAAATTTTACAATTTGAAAGATTATATGCTTATTAGTTATTCTAACAACAGCTCTGATAGCCTTACTTAAAACGTATATGTACCTCTTATAATAATTAGTTTTCCCTTCCCTTCTCCTTCTAAATTTAACCTTATATCGTGGTCCAGTAGCCATTATTCCACCTTTATACCCATTTGTAATAGCTCTAACTTAACATCAGCTAGACTCTTAAAAGCCCCACCTTTTGCTCTTCTATACAGTTTTCTATAAATTTTAGGTTCTATTTTTCCACTATCTCTTAAATATTTCAAATATCTCCTAATCTTTCTAATCCTATTTACCCATTGTGAATGAAGATCAGCCCTAGCATTTTTACTGCCCTTTCTGCTACCATGACCTTTGCCTTCACTCTTCTTCCTTTTCTTAAGCCTTTTTATTTTTATCCTACTCGTAGAATTCCCTTTCTTCTGCTCAATTATTATCTTACCTTCTTCTATTAACTTTCTTATATCTTCTCTAGTCAATTCACCTTCAACTTCTTCAGCAAATTCAGGAGGAATCTTTACCCTTTTTATACCCACCCCTGCAACTTGAGCTGCTAATCTCTTTTGTAATTTTAAGTCACTCATTATCTTCACCCATTTGCAATCTTAATTCCAAGTTCATTCGCCTTATTTAAAATTTCTAATCTTTTCCTTAATCCTATATTCCCAGAAATATATACAATCACCTCATCTTTTTTATCCTTAATCTTTTCTAAATCAGAAATCGAGCTTATGAGTACTGGTTTAAGTCCAGATGGATGTAAATATCTTACGAATCTAGGCTTTCTGTACCCTGGATCTACTACTGGCGGATAACCTTTAAGCTTAAGTCTAGATTTATTATCTCTACCCCTAGGCTTTCTCCATGTTTCTTGCCTTTCTAATCTATAGTATCTATCCCAATGATATCTGAGAAACTCCGGTAATTTTGATTTATATTTTAATTTTATTAAATATATCTTTTTTAAGATTTTTTTCCTTTCATTTAAATTTTTTAATTTATTCATGAAATCACCTCTTTCTTATAAATGTAAATTCCATCTGAAAATACCCTTCTGTCAAATCCACTTATCTTCGTAGCTTGTTCAATTCTTGCTGCAGTTAATGCAACCTTTTCAAGATCAATTCCCTCAACAATTACTTCGTCACCCTTTACTGATACTTTAACACCTTCTTCAATTTTTGCACGTCTAATATTTTTCTCTCCAATTAAATTTGAAATTTGAACTTCATTTCCAACAACTTTTACAGAAATCGGGAAATGAGTATATATTATTTTTAAATAGTACCTAAATCCCTTAGTTACACCAACTATCATATTATTTAAATGAGCTAATGTTGTATAAAACAACGCTTTTTTTCTTCTATCTGCAAAAGTCGCTTCCAGGATTATTTTTTGGTCTTGCAATGTTACTAATATTCCCTTAGAAATCGGAATACTTAAATCTCTTTTTAATTCCCCCTTAGGTCCTTTAACCCTTATAATATTACCCTCAATGCTTACATTTACATTTTTAGGTATTTCTATTTCTTCTCTTAATAATATAGCCCTTACCATCTTAAAACTCACCTAATATACATATCCTAAAGCTATGCCACCTATCCTCATTTTTATAGCATCTCTATGTGACATTACGCCTTTTGGTGTTGTTAATATAATAATTCCTATCTCCTTGGATGGTAGATATCTTCTTATATAATCTGGCATATTTAATAATTCTCTATAAGTAAGTGGAAATCTAGGAGTAATAGGTCCACATTTATTTATTCTTCCTAATAACTGAACCACTATTTTTCCCCATCTTCCATCATCTACATATTCAAATTCACCAATATATCCTTCTCTCTGCATAACTCGGAGAACATTAATTATCAATTTGGATGCGGGCATAATTATTGCTTGTTTATTTCTCCTTATTTCATTATTATATATCGTAGTTAAGGCATTTGCTAGAGGATTTAAAACTACCATTTTAGGTCACTTACATATACTTTTTAAATCCAAGACTATATGCAATTTCTCTAAAACATTGCCTACATAAATATAATCCATATTTTTGGATTACAGAATCCCTACTGCCACATCTTTTACAGACTTGAGTACCTTTTCCATATTTCCTTTCAGCAGGCGGTTTATATTTGCCCATTTCATCACCTAGACTATTTTAACATTAAAATTACTCCTTAAAAATTCCATTGCCTCTTCTTTAGTAACTCTATGTCTTAATGGAATTCTTGACCTCTTTCTTCTTCTCCACATAACCCTATAACCTGGTCGCTTTAGAGTTATCGCTACATCCATCCCAAATATTCCTATATCTGGATCGTATTTAGCACCAGGTATTGTAACATGTTCCGCTATTCCAAATGTCACATTACCAAAATTATCAAATGAAGAAGCCTTAATTCTGTAATCCACAGCTGCTAATAACTTATTAAGTATTTCAATTGCTTTCTTACCCCTTAACGTAACCTTAACTCCTATCTGTTGACCCCTTCTTATTCCAAACTCCTTTATTGTCTTTTTAGCAATAGTATATACTGGCTTAGCACCAGTTATTTCTTCTAAAAGCCTGTACGCTTTTTGCAATCTTTCCCCAGACTCCCCAACTCCAATATTAATTGTAACCTTGTCTAACATCACTCTTCGCATTATATTAGTCTGTTTCTGGACCTCAGTCATATAGACTCTAACCTCATATCCGATTTTTCTTTACCTATTGACATAACATTAATTAAATTTGTTTGATAAATCTTATTATCTTTTGTTTCTAATGTGACTATACTATATTTCTTTCTTTTATATTTAGCATATTGTATACTTTTTATAATTCCATGAATACCCACGTTTTTACCTCCTATTATTATTGCATAAGACCCCTCCTTTAATGGAAAAACATCAATAATATTTTGACTTAGTAATTCTATTTTTAAAGTAGTTAATGTAGGTAAGTTATATTCAGAGAACTTCTCTTTTGGTACTAATATATTCCTACCATCTTCTAAATTAAGTTGTAGCAGACCCCCTTTAACAATAGTCTTATTCATTATCCTTACATACTTATATTTCGCCTCTTCTGACGTAATCTTTATAGGCCATAAGAATTTTACCGGATGAGGAATAACCCTATAGTATTCATGTACCGCTGGAATAGACACTACTGCCATCCTACCTACTGGAAATTTATAATCTGTCCTTATCTTTCCATCTACAAGCACTTTACGTTCAGCTATTATTCTTCTAGCCTCACGTAAAGTGGTAGCTATTTTAAGATAATCTCTTAAGAATATTGCTAAGGGAATACTTTCACTTAATTTATAAGGTCCAGGAGATGCTCTAACGGTCCATTTATACTCCTTTTTACTTATTGCTAGAAAAAATGGTGCCTCAAACCTAGTAATATGAGCCATTATTCCTTACCCTTATTCTGCAGATTTTTTAATAGTTTCAAGATATTTTCTTCTTAACTCTGCCTTCTTTTTTATAGCCTCCATCCTTTTAGTATCACTAGTATCTAACTTAATTATCATAACTTTAGATGCATGAATCTTAACATAGACATCAGTACCATCTGAACGTTTTCTCGTTATTCCTTCTATCATAATCCTACCAGTTTTCCTTTCAACTTTAACTACTTTTCCTTCACTGCCCTTATAGTCTCCTCTCATTACTCTTACTACATCGCCTGTGCGTATAGGAATTCTCTTAATCCCATATTCCTTTTCTATTTCTTCAGAGACTCTTGCTGTAAGTAACTTTTTCCTTTGATGATATGGTAAATTATATAATAATAATCTTTGTTTTGATGGTTTTGAAGACACCATTTTCCATTACCTCATTTTATATTATGAGAGTAGCTAAACTGGCTATTTTAGGCCATCTTTCTGCAGCCTCTTTTGCAACTGGTCCATGAATTTCCGTACCCTTAGGTGTACCATCTGGATTTACTATTACTACTGCATTATCTTCAAAAGCTATCCATGTACCATCTGGTCTCCTATATGGCATTCTCTGCCTTATAATTACTGCCTTAAACTTCTGTTTCCTAACTTCTGGCGTTCCCTTCTTTACAGAAACCATAACTAAGTCCCCTACATTTGCAAATGGTACTCTTCTAAGAACACCTTTATAACCATAAACTCCAATTACTGCAGCCTCCTTTCCACCACTATTATCAGCAACAACTACCCTCGTATTAACTTGAATACCTGGTGTTAGACCTTTTCGTGAGCCTATTACCTGCAGTTTTTCAGGAATTACTATCCACCTCCTTCTATTTTCCCTAGTACAACAAAGGATATAGATTTTGCTATAGGTCTTGTTTCACCTATTATTACTCTATCTCCTTCCTTTACATCAAGGCATGGTGGAATATGAACATGAATTCTACTCCTTCTTCTTTCATACCTTTTATATTTTTTATCATAAAATAAATACGTTCTCTCTACGACTCCAGATTTTTGTGCTCTATACTTTATTAGTATACCTTCAAGTATAATTCCTCTTACCCTTAGTGATCCATGAAATGGACAATTTTCATCTTGACAGAGCTTTGACGGTGGTTTAACTCCTGGAATTCCAACATCTTTTACACGAGCTTTACTCATAACTTAAACACCTTCTTTTTAGAAATTCTCTTTGCAATTTTACTCTCCATTTTATGACCGTAAATAATACCCACTTTACCTTTAAAATTTACCTCATAAATTCCGTTCCTCTTATATATCATTATTCTCTTTTTAGAAACTATATCTTGTATAATTATCATTTTATTTGTTTCTAAAATTACAAAACCTTCTTTTCCTATCAAATTTGGATCAGAATGACATAGAACTTTAATATAACAACCAATAAAATCTATTAATTTAACCATTTTTATTATTCACTTTTACTTGCTTTCGTTTTTCAGAAATAACAGTAAGTATTCTTGCTATATCTTTTCTAACATTCCTTATACTTGCAGTATTTTTTAAAGTACCTCTTCTAGCTTCACTTCTTAATCGTATTAACTCAACCCTTAATTCTTCTAACTTCTTCTTTAATTCTTGAATGTCTAACTTTCTTAATTCTTCAGCTTTAAGAGGCACCTTGACCACCTTCATCGATAAATTTTACGTTAGTGACAACAACCTCAGAGGGAGGAGGTTGAGCTGTAGTAGTTATAGGTTGTTCCCTAATTTTAATACTATCAACCTTCTTTATTGGTTTTGAAATAATTACTTCAACACCATATACTCCAGGTTTTAGCATTGCAATAGCCACTGCCCTATCAATATTATATTCTAAATGTTGTCCACTCTTAAAAACCGTACCTTCCTTTAGCTTTTCATACCTTGCCCTTTCTGAAGTTAATTTACCACTAACCACAACCTCAGCCCCAAGCGCACCAGCATTCATAATCCTCCTTAACGTAATAAACATAGCCCTTCTAAAATGATATCCTTTCTCAAGCGCAGAGGCTAATCTAAATGCCATTACTCTTGCATTTAATTCTGGGTTTTCTACTGTGGTAACTGTAATTTGTGGATTTTCAAGCCCAAAAAACTTTTCAAAAATTAATGCAAGTTGCTTTATCGTCTTTCCGCCTTTTCCTATAATCATGGCCGGTCTACCAGCATAAATTATTACCCTATTACCCATCGGTGTCCTAATAATTTCAACTCCAGCATACTCTGCACTATAAAACTGTTTTGCTAAATATTCATCAATCATAGTTCTAGTCAGTGATTTCTGTAAGAAGTACCTTTTTATATCTACCAAATTCACACCTCAGCTAAGATTACTTCTATGTTTGAAGTTCTTCTATACTTTCTAGTAGACCTACCAAATGCCCTAGGCATATATCTTTTTAACGTAATACCTTTGTGGGCAGCAATATGAATTATTTTAAGCCTATCTATATCTAAGCCCTTATTAATTGCATTAGCCTCTGCATTTTCTAACACTTTTAATACATATTCTATCGCATTTTTAGGATATCTTCCACTTTTCACCTTCCATTTTTTAGATATATTGCTTTTATGACTAGCCCCACTTGAATATCTCCAGAAAGGTAAAGCTTCCTCATGTTTTAAAACCCTATTTAAAAAATTTTTTGCATCACTTAATTTCATATTTTTTATTGCCTTACATACATTATATAAATCCTTAATTGATGCCCTTACATTATATATTACTGCCTTAGAAATTCTATCTTCCGGATATGGAACTTGTGGGTAAATCCAATCTCCCATTTTTTCACCCTTTCAGTGCCAAGTAGAGACTTGACTTCGTAGCTTTTAACCCTGGTTCACCATGCTCAACTTTCTTTGTTGTTATTGAAAACTCTCCTAAATAGTGACCTATCATTTCTGGTTGTACTTGGAATTCAATAAATTCTTTTCCATTATATACTGCAAATTTTAAACCAACCATTTCTGGAAGTATAATCATATCTCTTACATGTGTTTTTATTACCTTATTTATTTTACCCTCTCTTCTAATTTTCCTAATCTTCTCTAATAAAGTTCTTTGCCGGTCATTAAAACCTCTTTTTAAAGACCTTCTTTGCCTAGCTGGTAATAACTTTATAAATTCATCCATTGGCATATTAAGTAATTCCTCTAATGTTTTGCCCCTATACCTAAAATTTTTCCATTCAGGAGGAAATTCTATACTCATTCTAATCACCTATTATTAATGAAAGGATTACTTAAATCTCACTTTCCTTCTTTCCTCCCAGTCCTTCTTGAAGCTATATGACCTACTTTTCTGCCTGGTGGTGCATTTCTTGATACTGTTGAAGATCTACTAACACTTTGATGAGCTCCGCCACCATGAGGATGTGATACTGCATTCATTGCAACTCCTCTTACTTCTGGCCATTTTACTGCTCTCCACTTATACTTCCAATAAGCATTTCCAGCCTTGAGTAATGGTTTGCTTAAGACTCCTCCGCCTGCAACAATTCCAATAGTTGCTCTTGCTTTACTACTTACTTCCTTTATCTTTCCAGAAGGTAATCTTAAAATAACCTTATCACCCGATTTACCTATTACTACTGCATATGTTCCTGCAGCCCTAGCTATCTTACCACCATCCCCATAAGTTATCTCCACATTACAAACATTAGTTCCCTCTGGTACATTTCCGACCTCTACTATATTTCCAAGTGATATCCCAGCATTTGCTCCAAATTCTATTTTTTGACCTACAACTAATCCTTGTACTGCGACGTTAAAAAACTTCTCACCATTATCTAACTTAATTACAGCTATTGGTTGCGTCATTCCAGAATTTTTAATTATGTTTATTATTTTACCTACATGATATCCTTCTATATTAGGATATTTTATTTCTCCTACTCTCCTCCAGCTTGGGCTTCTAAAGTTAATATTACCTCTTCCCTTTCTTTGGGCTAAAATCCTTTTACCCATCTTCTCACCTTATAATATTTTCAATTTTACAAGCAATTCCGATGCCTTATAATCTTTAGCTAATTTAACATATGCTTTCTTTTCCCCTTGAGGTGTTATTAATGTATTAACCTTAATTACTTTGACACCAAATGTCTTCTCTACTTCATTCTTTATGTCCTTTTTAGTAGCTTTTCTATCAACTATTAAAGTTATTACATTACTCTTCTCCGCTAACATTATCGCTTTTTCTGTAGCTAAAACTTCTTTTATTATACCTACCATAATAATAACCTCTTCTCTAACCTTTCTTTCAGAATATTTATTGAAGATTCAGTATAAATTGTGAGCCTCCCTGGATGTGTACCTGGAGCTAAATGAATAACAGAAAGTAATTTTGCATCAACTACATCAACGCCAGGTAAATTTCTAGCTGCATCTATTATCTTAGACTTAGAATCATGAACAACTATTAGTGGACCTTTAGGAACTTTGTACCTCCTTCCTCTCATTTTACCTTTTCCAGCCCTTATCCTTATTCTCTCCATCACTCTTTCAATATCCTCATAAACGCCTAATTTTATTAAAACTTCCTTTACATCTTTTGTTTTTTGAAGATTTATGAAATTGTCTTCAACTATTATGGGAAGTGAATCTATGGAGAACCTATGTCCTCTTTGTCTTACAAAGTTCACCTCAGCAGTAGCACTAATAGCACTAATTATTGCAAGTTGCATTTCTTTCTTATTAATTTCCTCAATTATTCTCTTTTCTGGTGTTGGTGGAAATGCTAGTCTTCCACCTACAGTATTCGGAGCTAATGCAGCTTCTCCAGAGTTCTTAACTCTAGGAACTCTAGCTAGTCCAAGATTTATACCAAAGCTGACTGCAGTTGTTCTCTTACCTGCCATTGGATCTCTTCCTTTAGGTTGAAGTTGTTTAGTAAATGATGATAGATATGCCCTTCTTATTAAATCTTTCCTAACAGGATAACTGAAAATTAATGGTAATTTAATTTCTTTTATTATATTACCCTCTAAGCTAAGCACCTTAGCAGTTTTTTGGGTTAATTGAATATACATTTAATCACCCTTGTTGACTTTCTAGATTAATATAAACTATTTTTGGTGAAGTATTTATATTAAATGGAACTGGCCTTATAGGATATCTTAATACTAATGGTCTCTTTTTAGAACCAATTGTAGAACCTTCGATAATGATATAGGTATTTTTAACTAATCCGTATCTAATGAATCCCCCTTTAGGATTTATTTCGTTAGGATTATCAGAAATTTTTAAAATTCGCTTATTATACTCAGTTCTTCTATGAAAACCCATCTGTCCAGGTTGAGGAACATAGCTCGGCGTTCCGATTGATGGACCTTTAGCACCCACCTTTCTACTACCTTTTCTATGCTTATGCCATCGTGGTAATTCTTGAACTCCAAACCTCTTTATTACACCTTGGAAACCTTTACCCTTAGTAACTCCTATAATATCTATGAACTGACCTTCTCTAAAGACTTCCCTAATACTTAATGGTTTACCTAGAATATTTAAAATATAATCCAATTGTGATTTTAAATCTCCGCCATCAACCTTTACTTCTAATAGGTCAGGAGTTTTTTTACCTAATGCAGGAATTAGTTTAGGCTGTGATGCGATTAATACTTTAAAGTACTTAATATTATTTAAATTTGAAATTATATCATCTAGTTTCTTTTTCATAGCATCAGGATTTATATTTATTCTCTTTATTCTTCTTTCTAATTCTAATTCCTTAGGTGGCTGTATCCAGTACTCACTTAGTACTGAAAGTTCGCCTTTAGAATTAATATGGTATGCTCTTAATGCTAAGGGTATAACTGGTGGCGTTTCAATTACTGTTACTGCCCTGAAAACTTCTTTATTATAATTCGGAGAATTAGGATAATCATCGATCATAATTACATGAGTCATCCCAACTTTATAGCCTAAAAAACCTAAAAGAGTTGGTTTCTCTAAGCTAACTATTGGCCAACTTTTTACAGTTGGTATTATCTTTTTTGCACGTTTTCTAGGCCTAAGACCTGATGAACCTCTACGAGGCGATGAGAGCTTACGATGACCCACTTTGATTACCTCACAATCGTACTTTTACAATTATAAACTTAGGATATAAATCTACTGGTTAACTTAAAATAGCATTAAGTATAGCTAATGCATAAGCTAATGCTTCTTCAGACCTTACATCTTTATTGCCTTGATATGGAAAAAAGTTATAAGCATTTTCTAATGCCCATTCACCTAAAATCTCAATACATCCCTTATCCGGTGGTCCTATTAAGAGTCTTATACCATTCTCTCTATACATTTTTCTAATCTTTTCAGCTTCCTTTATAGGATCTTTACCATTTCTACTACCTATAATTAAATTCCTAAATTTTTTTAAATCATCTATATTACAATGTTTTATATTAAATCCTTTATAATATATATTATAATATTTTATAATATAATTAGTATTACTATCTACTATTAAGAAAAATTTGCCATTTTTTATTTTAATTGGAAAATTAGTACCAATATCTATAAAATCGTTTTTTCTAATCCCCATTCTTAACTCTCCTTCTATTAAATCCTTACTAACTACATGATAAGGTGTATTTACAGGATCTAATAATCCTACATATTTCAAATTTTTATTTAATTTTATATATTTTTTCAGATAAGGTGGAGTTAATGCATATTTTATAATAGAATTAACTACTTTAATAACTTTTTCATCGTTTTTAGATTGTAAAACCCAGTAAAGATTAGTAACCCTTGCATTAGTAAGTATTCGGACTAGAAAAGAAGTTTTAATAGTTATTTCTCTTAAAGTATTTTCTACATTAAATATAGCCGGAAATAAAATTACATCAAAACTTTTACTTCTAGGATATGGAAACATTTTAAGATTTACTTATTCCTATAACGTATTCCTCCCCTTCAATTTCCCAATTTCTTACTAAATCGCCCTTTACATCCTCCTTATATTCTATATTTATCGCCCTTACTTCATTCCTAATGTAATCTGCGTATTTATTTAAAACATTACGCCTTTCTACTGGTAATTTTATGCTAACTACTATGTAATCTGTAACATTTAAATTCAGCATCTTTCTCATTAATTGTATTCGCCTTATTATATCTCTCACTATACCCTCTTCCTCCTCTTCTTCTGAAATTTCCTTATTTATTGCAATACCTCCAAATTCATCGCGTGATGTTACATACCCTTCTATTGGTTCTTCAATGATATCAACATGTTTAGGTAATATAGTTACTTCATTACCACTAATAATAGTTTTATGATATGACTTACTTGTAATATCTTCTGCAACGGTATATGAATTTGCTAATATATACTCTATAACATCCTTACTAAGCCTTTTAAAATCGGGCCCTATTGTTGATGGGTTTGGTTGTGCCCTTATCCTTCCGAATAATTTATACCCTTCAATTCCTAATATTTCTACTTCTTTACAATTTAAAATAGTTTTCAGCAAATCTTTCATGTCAGATAATTTTCTAATATACTTATCATCTTTTAGAAATATAACTATCTTTTTTAAAGGCCAACGTAATTTAATGCCGGCTTTTGATCTAACGTTTAAGGAAACTTCTAATATTCTCTTTATTAATTCCATAACTTCTTCAAGCTCTGAATTTATAAACTCTTCATCGATTCTAGGCAAACTCTCCATAGATACTGAGAGTTTTCTATTAACGACAAACTGCGAATAGATCTTTTCTGCAATAAACGGAGTTACTACCGAAGCTACAATTATCCAATCTCTTAGTATTTTATAAAGAGTATAGTATAGTGCTAACTTATCTGGGGTGTTTTCTTCTATCCAGGCCCTTTTCCTTACTATTCTAAGATAAAATCTACTCACATCTGCGATAATAAAATTATAAATATTATTAGCAAGTTCATGAATCTTATAATCTTCCATAGCCTTATATACCTTTCTTAGCAGCGAGTAAAACCTTGATAATATCCATTTATCTTCTATGGTCAAGTATCTTTTAATATCATTTTCATTAATTTGTGTAGGATCGAAATTATCTAAACTCATATACGTTGAGGCAAAATTATATACATTCCATACTATTTGTAAATCTCTTTTAGTTAACTCTATATTCTTCCATGAAAACTTAGCATCTTCCCATGTAGTATTCCTTAAAAGCCATAATCTTAGTACATCCCTACCATACTTTTCTATAACTGCTGAAGGTTCTACATAATTACCTAAACTCTTATGCATTTCTCGTCCTTGTTCATCAAGCATAAAACCATGAACTAACACAGTAGTATATGGGGGTTGATCAAATCCTATGATTGCAGTTCTTAGTAAACTAAAGAACCATCCCCTTAGCTGATCATGACCTTCAAGCACAAGATCAACTGGCTTTAATTCTTGCCATTTTTTAACCCACTCCTTACCAAAAGATGCAAAAAATGCTACACCACTATCAAACCAAACATCTGCAACATCTGGTATTCTCCTTGCTTCTCCTCCACATTTAGGACACCTTAATATAACTTCATCTATCCATGGTTTATGTGGATCTTCTGGAACTTCAGTAAGTGATAGCTTATGTAATTCATCAATACTTCCAACTACTATAATGTTACCACATTTGTTACAAATCCAAATTGGTAACGGAGTCCCCCAAAACCTCTGTCTACTAATTACCCAGTCCCTTAATTCCTTCACTAAATTCTCTATTCTACTCTTACCCCAATCTGGTATCCATTTTACTTTATTTATAGCATCTAATAGTTCTTTCTTTAACCTCGTAACCCTTATGAACCACTGCTTTACTGATCTTAATATTAAGGGTGTTTTACATCTCCAACATACCGGATATCTGTGAATTATTGTAGAGGAATATAATATTGCATTTCTTCCTTTAAGGTCTTCTATTATTATTTCTGAAGCATCTCTTACGTAAATTCCCTTATACTTTCCTGCATCTTCAGTAAATCTACCCTGGTCATCAACTAACATGATTATTGGCATTTCATTTCTAATTCCTATTTGAAAATCAACATCACCATGTCCTGGTGCTGCATGTACTAGTCCAGTGCCTTCATAAGTAGAAACTAGATTTCCTGCATCTAATACCTTATGAAATTCTTTAACTTTCTGCTGTGCTGTAACTATATCTTCTAATGGATGCTCATACTTAACACCAATTAGTTCAGAACCATTAAAAACTCTTAATACTTTATAGTCCTGAATTCCTAATTCTTTAAATAATTCATTAACTCTATTTGCTGCTACTACATAAATTTCATTCCCAACTTTAACTTCGGCATAATCCACATTAGCATTTATCATTACAAAGACATTAGCTGGAATCGTCCAAGGAGTTGTAGTCCAAATTAATAAGTATTTATTCTCTGTACCTTTAATCTTAAATTTAACATATATCGATGGATCTTGTATTTCTCTATATTCAGATACCTCATAATCAGCTAATACAGTTTCACATCGTGGACACCAATGTAATACCTCCTCTCCAACTTCTAATAATCCTCTTTCATAAGCCCTTTTAATTATATACCAAGAACTGCTAATGTAGTCCCTATCAAAGGTGTAATAAGGATTATCCCAGTCCATGAATACTCCAACATCCTTAAAGCTTTCCGTTAACGATTTAGCATTCTTAAGGGCGAATTCTTTACATTTTTCTATGAAATTTTCTAAAGTAATCTTATTATATATTTCTTGTTTATTTTTTATATTATATAATTTTTCGACGGCAACTTCAATTGGAAGACCATGCGTATCATAACCTGGTTGATCATGTACTCTATAACCTTCAAGCCTTTTATACCTTAATATTGCGTCTTTTATTACTTTATTCCATACTGTACCTATATGTGGAACTGGTGAAGAGGGATATGGTGGACCGTCTATAAATAAAAACTTTCGGGAAAATGTTGAATTATACTCCTTTAGCTTATTATATATATCATTTTCACTCCAATACTTTAATATTTCCTTTTCTACTTCTCTTGGATCATATCTGGTACTAAGCGGTATTATTCTGGATAATTTACATCACCACCTTATTATTGATAATTTATGCAAGACAAATAAGTTTAGAGTAGACTATAGATCGCATCAACCATTTCACTTAATGTGGCTTTACCTCCAACATCGGGTGTTATCTTTTCCCCTTGAGAGTAGACAGTATAAATTGCCTTTTCTAAATCACTTGCTGCTAAAATATATTTCTCCTTCTTACTCTTTTCGAACATGTATTCGAACATCATAACACAAGATAATAGGAAAGCAGTTGGATTAGCAATATTTTTACCAGCAATATCAAAAGCAGCACCATGTACCGGTTCAAATAATGCCTTATTATCCCCTATATTTGCAGAAGGTGCTATCCCTAAACTTCCTGCTATTTGTGCCGCTTCGTCACTTAATATATCACCATAAACATTAGTAGTTACTATTACATCAAAATACTGAGGATTTCTAACTAAATTGGCTGCTGCTGCATCAACATACATCTCCTCAAAGTGAACCTTCCCCTGAAGTACCTCCTTACATACCCTAGCAAATAAACCATCAGTTAGCTTATTAACATTTGCTTTATGCACACAAACAACTTTTTTTCTTCTCTTTAACGCATAATTTAATGCAACTTCTGCAATTCTTTTAGAAGCCTTCTTAGTTATAACTTTTAAACCTATACTAGTATTATCATCTAACATAAATTCAATACCTTTATACAAATCTTCAGTATTCTCCCTAACGATCAAAATATCTACATTACCAAACTTAGATGCAACATTAGGTAGAGATTTAGCAGGTCTTATATTAGCGAATAAGTCATATCTTTGTCTTAATTTTACAACTACATCAAATGCTGTTTCTCCAACTGGGCCCTTGAGTATGATATCTGAAGAGTCAAGAACTGTATAATAATTTGAGGGTATCGGTTCCCCATATTTTGATAAAGCAGAATCACCTGCTTCAATTTCCGTGAATTCTATTTCTAAATTATACTTATTCACTAACTTTCCCAAAATCCTCTTTGAATTTTTAACTATCTCAGGACCGATTCCATCCCCTGGAATTATGACTACTCTAAAATCCATACTTATATCCTTTCAAGACTATCTTTAAATACTTTTAAATCGGGAAATTACTTCCTTCTTTAACTCATTTATAACTTCTCTCAATCGAGGAGAAGTTCTTTCAATTACTGATATCTCGTAATCTAGTATTTTCATATATTTCTCCAATTCTTCTTTACTATATATCCCTAGTCTAGTAACATGAACTAAAAGATCTATAAATAGTGATTCACCCCTATTATATGCCCTACATAAATTCTTCCCTAAAACTTCACTAGGTCTTACTAAAATCCTTCGTGGTTCAGAATTCTTATCCACTATTTCACATTTTGAGAATATTGTAGTTAAATTCGGTATAATCAAGAATCCTTTAATTTTTTCATAATTAATTTTTTTATTGAATAATGTATAATAAAAATATAATGGTTCGTTAGTTACTTGAATACAACATTCAGGGTTTTTCTCTAAATTAAAATAAGTTAAAGTATCTGAATACAATCTAAAGTAAAATTTATCACTATCCCTTATCAAACCTAACGGAGAAATGTTTTCACTAACACCATATGTCGATACAATTACCTCATAAATTCCATCATATGGGAAAATATAGTTTATAATTTCGGCAATATTCATATATTGATGTTAAAAGAGAGAGTTAAAGAACTTTCAACTTTTGGTGAAGTAGTTTCTGGTTCTGAGATTGAAAGAAAAATAGTCAATAAAATAAAAAAGTATTTTGATATAAAAAAAGTAGATTATAACGTATATCCTATAAGAGTATACAGCTGGGCAGTGAAAGAAATAGAAGTAGAATGTGAAAAATCAGGGAAAATTAATACTAATGAAATAATATTATTACCATATTCTCTATCTCATGATATCGAGACTGAAAATTATTGTATATTAGAATTTAATGATATTTATGAAACTCCATTTTTATATAATTTTAATTATAAAAAATGTGATATAATAATATTTACAAAAGATAATATAAAAAGAAAAAATATAATGATCTATGGACATGAATTATCAAGGAAACCTTCTCATCCACCACCAGTCCCTGCATATTATGCTACAAAACAACTAATATCAAATTTTCAAGGTAAATGTAGATTTTATGCTAAAGTAGTTATTAATCCTAACGCATTAGGATATATATTAGAGGCAATAATCCCATCTCATGATGATGAAAACATAATTTCAATTTCTACTCACCATGATTGTTGGTTTTATGGAGAGCATTCTAGTAAAATTGGTATAGCGTTAGTAACCAGTATAGAACCGAAATCTAAATATGAGACTAGAATCTATTCTTTTACTGCAACAGAAACAGCAAATAAGGCCTTTGCCACTATATATTGGAGTTATGGTTCTTATGAATACTTGAGCAAAATGAATGAAAAGAGAGGGAAAATTTTATTAAATATAAATATACATAATGTATTTTCTAATTATGAATTAATAGCACCTACTGGATTATGTGAAAATTTTTCTAATATTAATATAAATTGTAAAAAAGGAATAAATCCTTATTCTGACAGTATTAATTTTATAAAGAATGGCATTCCTTCCATAGACATTTCATCAAGCAATAAGTTAGAGAAAAGTTCATTAGATATAATTAATGAAGGAGAGAATTACGAAGATTTATTACAAATTTTAAATAATTTAATATTAAATATAAAAGATATAAAGATAAATTCTAAAGAAGTATTAATTGATCTAAAACAAATTCAAAAAAATCTACCTTTACGAATAAAATCATATTTAAATAATTTTTATGATATAATAGAAAATCTAAATATTTATAAAAAATTATTAAGGAACTATGGAATTATATTTTATGAGAAAGAAATGAAAATAAAAATTTCTCTATTTCATAAATTAATAGGTTTATTAGAAGCAATAAAAGGAAATAGAGTTATGATTGAAGATATTGAATTATTGGAAAATACTTGTTTTAGTGCGGAATGTAATAGATTTTACAATATGTATCTTAACGAAGTTGTCAAAGAAGTTGAAGATGAGTATCTTTCCTCATTACTTTTAGATTTAAAAGAATTCCTCTAGTTCAACTAGATTCTTTATTACTAAATCTGCATATAATTCTGCAAATTTGATTTTATTATACCTGTCAATAAGCACGCTCACCATCCCGACTCTTTTAGCTGCAAGACAATCCTTAACCGGATCATCACCAATCATGGCACATTCATTTATCTTTAATCCAAGTTTTTCACAGCCTAATATAAATGGTTCCGGATACGGTTTTGGACGAATACCACCCTCACCAGCAATAATTATTACATCGAAAGAACTAATTAATGGAAATCTCTCTAATCTACGCCTCTTATTTCCTACTTCACCATCACTATTAGTTATAATCCCTAACTTTAGATTCTTCCTCTTTAGATATCTGATAAGTTCGATAGCATCATCAAATGGTATATTATCTGAGGCAATAGACCAATATAATGAAGAAAATTCGTAAATTTGATTCCTCTCATATTTTACACCCAATTTTTTCATTACTTCTTCCCACCAATAATTTCTTTCAAAAACACCATCTTGATCTAATTTTTCTGCAACCTCAAATACAACATTTTTTACATCATCTAATTTTAGCTTCTTTTCATTATTTTGATTTTCTATTATATAATTATAAATTTCTTCTGCAACTTTATTTAATGCCACCTTTGAATTAGTATCAAAATCAACTAATGTACCATCAAAATCAAAAAATAATCCTCTCACATTCTCAAAGATATTATATTCTTCCAAGTTTATCACGGTGATAAGAAATCTTCGACCTTTGGTAGTTGCTTTGGTAATCCCTTTCTTTCCCTTATCTTCATTATAATATCTATTAACATACTATCAGGTACTGGAGCCCATCTACTAAATTCAGTACCCCAAATTGCTCTACCTCCAGTAGCACCTCTTAATTCACTTGCAAGATCAAAAGATTCAGCGACTGGTATTTCTGCAAAAACCCTAGCTATACTACCAGAAGTGATCATATTTAGGATCTTCCCACGCTTTCTAGTTAATACTGCAGTAACTTCACTTATGTAATTCATTGGTACTCTAATATCTAATTTTTGTATTGGTTCTAGTAGGGTAGGTCTAGCAGTTAAAAATCCTGCAAATATTGCATTCCTTACTGCAGGATACAACTGAGCTGGACCTCTATGAGCTGGATCCTCATGAATTACTGCATCATGTAAAATTACCTTTAAACCTCTAACTGGCTCACGTGCTAAAGGACCTTCCCTCACTGCTAATCTAAACCCTTGAATTATAGTATCCATAACTTCCCTTAAATGTTGGACACCACTAGTCATATCCACAAATACGTTTATATTTTCATCAATTGCAACTATTCTTTTAGCCTCATCATAGTCCCAATCTGCCTGATCCCTTAAAATCTTTGCAATTTCTTTAGGCTCCATATTTTCCTTAATTGTACCATTAGCTATTAACTCAATAGTTCTATCGTTAAGCACATCAACACTAATATAGAGTTTATTATGCTTATTTGGAGACTTTCCTTCAAATATTTGACTTTTTCCTCTTATACTTTCTCTATATACTACCACTGGTGGAGTTGTAATTACATCTAATCCATAGTTTTCTCTAAGCAACTGTAAGGATACCTCTAAATGTAAGAATCCCATTCCAGAGATTAGATATTCACCAGTCTCCTGATTAATTTTTACAATTAAGTTAGGATCTTCAATACTTAATTTCTTTAATGCTTCTACCATTTTGGTTAAGTCTTTAGGATTACGAGGCTCTACTGCAAGAGTAACTACTGGTTCAGATATATATCTTAATTGCTCAAAACTTCCTTGAATATCTTTAACTGCTATTCCTAAAACAGTCTCTCCACTTCTTGCTCTATCTAGACCTAGAGCGGCTGCTATATTTCCTGCTGGTATTTCTTCTGCGAGTTCCCTAACTGGACCCATGTAAAGGCTTACTTGAAGAACACGCTGTGAAGTTTTTGCATTAACGAGCCATACTTCTTCTCCTGCCCTCAAAGTCCCTGAAAAAACTCTACCAGTAGCTACTAGCCCAGCATGTGGATCTACTTTCATATCTGTTACCATAAAGACTAATGGTCCATTAGGATCACCATTTAACATTGCTTTAGCTACTTCGTTATCTAGATCACCTTTCCAAATTTTTGGTATTCTATATTTCTGAGCTTCAATTGGATTAGGAATTAATTTTATTACAGCATCTAATAATGCCTCATGAACTGGAACCGTCTTAGATAGTTCTTCAACTTTAGACTTATCCCCGCTAGCATAAGCATTATATACATCCTTAAACTTAATTCCCTTTCTTTGTGCCATTGGTACACTGAAACCCCATTTATCCTTAGCAGATCCAAATACAACATTTCCTAACGTTGGATTTATTCGCCACTTTTCTTTAAATTCTGGCTCCCCATAAATCTCTATTAGGTTATTTATTTCTCTTATTATATCCGTTAGTCTTTGTTGAATTTCTTGCTCACTTAATTTAAGTTCTTTAATTAATCTATCTATTTTATTTATAAATAAAATTGGCCTAACTCTTTCTTCTAAGCTCTGCCTTAATACAGTTTCGGTTTGTGTCATTACTCCCTCTACAGCATCAACTACAACTATTGAGCCATCAAGTACCCTTAAACTTCTAGTCACTCTACCGCTAAAATCTACATGACCGGGAGTATCGATTAGGTTAATTACATAACCTTTTCCTTCAAATTCATGATAAAGGCTTATGTTTGCAGCTTTAACTGTTATTCCTCTTTGTTGTTCTACTGTAAGATAGTCTAATGCAAGAGCTTCTCCTGCAACTTTTGGTGAGATTATCCCTGCTGCAGCCAGTAAAGTATCACTTAACGTTGTTTTACCATGATCTACATGTGCAATTATCCCTATATTCCTAACCCTAGTTCTATCTTTCATTAAACTGAGAACCTGCTCAACTGTCTTATACCTAGGCAATCACATTCACCATAACTAACCTACAATTCAAAAACAGAAATATTAAAATGTAATGGGGAGTAGAATACACTATAAAAAATCTGTAAGTGATTTATATTTTTGTTTATTAGGATTTGCAGAGGACGTATACGGCGTTCTAATGATTTTGTATAATTCCTCTGCCTTTTTCCTACCTATGACCTTCTCTAAATCAGAGATTGACGCATTACAAATATTATATATTGTATTGAATTTTTCTAACAATCTTTCTGCGAGCACTGTACCTATCTCAGGGAAGGATTCTACAATATACCTTTGAACGTCATGAATGGACTCAAATTTAGGTTTCTTATGAAGTGAAATTGCTCTTTTACTTTCATTATGAGCCTTTTCTGCTATTTTTCTTATAACCTCAGCAGAATCCTCTTGATCTCTAGAATAGAAAACTCTAATTCCATAATCCATACTTATTGAAATTATTGCAGCATTAATAGCTTTCCATTTTTCTGTTATGAGTCTTATTCTTGAAATGTCTCCCTCTATTAGTAAAATAGGATTAGAATATACTTCTGCTAACCTTTTTGTTTGATCAAAAAATCTCTTATCAAATACTGATGATACTAAGTCTTCAATACTCTTCCTTTCAATACCTATTGTATCAGAAATTACATAATCTCCAACAGATAAATTGTTAAAAATTATTATTAAATCATTATATCTTTTTAAAAGATCTGGCACTCCACTAGCCCTTTCCCTTTCATCTACATAAATTCTTATCATTTTGCTACTTAAATAAAATAGGATTACTCTAGAAAAAAGATTAGGCCTTTTGCGGAGCTGAGGTGCCTCCACCTTTAAGTTGTGGATAATATTTTGCCATTAACTCATTAACTTTTTTCTGAACTTCTTCTAACTGTCTTCTTAAATTACTCTCGTTACGTTGGTAGACCTTAGCTCTTAATTCTAACAACTCCTTTCTCTCATTTAGATCCTTCTCTACATTTGACCTCTCTTTTCTAACTAACAAATTTCCGATAATCTCATATATTGTAACATCTTGTGGTAATTTAGATAATTCTTCTAAAATCGAATTTATTTCCCTTAATTCACTATCTATTATACTTTTTTCAGCTAATAACCTATTAAGCTGTTCTTGAAGCTGTTGTAGCTTTACTATTTGTGTTTGAAGTTCAGGTGGAACTTGTTCCGTCATTTTCACTCACCTTTTTCATGATACTCAGAATAGAATAGATCCAGAAGATATAAGAATTCATGATTGCCTTTCCCCTGCTTATCCTAGGTGCTGATATCTTTACTTTCAATGGTCTCTCTATAATAATATATTTTTTATCTATATCTTCAATTAGAATAGAATTAAATATGATATCTAGAGTCTCGGTATCTAATTCTGATAATTCTACCTCGATTGTAATCATACTAAAAACCTTATTATTGGTCCAACTAATGTATAATTTTTATCGATAAATTTTAGTTCACAGATATTATTATCATAGCTAGTTATTAAAGCGTAGTATTTGCAATCTCCAAAACCTTTTGCACCTATATCTATTAACATTTCAATAATATCATTACAATTTCCATAACTTTCTACTTTTATACAAATCTCATCAACATAAACTTTTTTGCCATTTTTAACTTTCTCTGAATATAAAGTAACCCCTTTTATATTAAACTCATATTTAACAGTACTAGTAACTAAATCTATAACCTTTAAGCCTGCAGGATTACCCTTTACAATTCTAAATATTCCTACATATTTTGCATTATATCGTATTGCCTTTGATAAAATTTGATGTAAATTTTGCCTACCTCTATTTATCTTTAATGAATAAGGTATAACACGAACTAACTCATTTAAAAATCTTCTTACCCTAAGTGGAGCATCACGACTACTAGTAAAAATAATATTAATAGGGCGTGTAGGCAAGTCCTGCCCATTTTGAATTACACTTTTTACAATACCAAATTCCATTTGCTATCCTCTTTACAGTACCAACTGATTTACAAACTATGCATATATGGTCTTGATATCTTTTCTCCATGACTTCCTTCCACTTTTTCCTAACTGAACTACCATATCTCGCTCCAAATCTTCCTGCAATACCAACAACCTTAGTTCTACCCATATTATCACACTCTTAAATTATAATGTTATGTATTTTTTAAGTTCTTCGAAAAGTCTTTGAGAAACCGATCTTCCTAAATTTTCAGCTTCTATTAATTCTGAAATAGAGAAAGATCCATGTCCATATTTTTGTATACCAACAATATTTCCATCACTAGTATAAGAGAATGAAATTTTAGCTTCTAATATCCCCTCTTCTTCTAAATCCGGATCAACAAATAAGAACTTACCAATCTTACCTATTGTAACTGTAAGTACGGGCTTTAGCATAGGAAGTTTTTGATCTTTTTCCTTTCTATCTATCTCTACTTTATTCTCGTTAACTTTAATTTTAGGTAAATAAGTATTATAAAGCGCTATTATTGAAGCTAACATACTTGCATCAGTCACATTACCTCCATAATCAAGTACGTATACATCAATCCATACATTCCAAACCAAAGTATTAGGTATTATTACTAGTTTAGATAGATCAATAGCTTTTGAATCCCTTAGACTTCTGTCAATTACTCTAGCCAATTCTATAGCATTTTCATCGGGAGGTCCTGGTTCAAAAGACTCATATGCAAGTGGTAAGAATTCTACGTTGACGAATAAATTACCTTGATTAGGTGTATCCTCAAATGGTTTTCCTTCATCAAGCTTTATTCCAGCAACTACAGTTGTATCACCTAACTTAACTAGTGCAGAACCTTCTGCTTTTTTAACATAGTCTACAATTACAGAAATTTTTCTATAATCATTGAATCTTCTCCCGTCTATTCTAATGCCTCTTTCTAAAGCATTTAATATTGTTTCTTTCTTAATTATCGGCACTATATTACTTGATGAAGGAGTTATGGACATTATCTAACCCTCTTCTTTGTATTCTATATACTTATTCCTTAAAACCTCCTTTTCTATATTATAGATTTCCATTATACTCTTTTGAGCTAATTCAAGAGCTGCTTTAAATTCTTGCTGAGTAAGAGACCCATTAAGTTGAAACAAAGTTACTTGCCCTAATGAGGGCATCATAGCTATCGGCATATCTGCTTCGCCCCACATATCCTCTATTTCATTTAAATCTACCACGAGAACACCATCTACTTTTCCAACAGCTACTGCAGCTATTAAATCTTTAATTGGTATTCCCGCATCTGCAAGTGCCAGAGAAGCAGCCATTAATGCAACAAGCCTTGTTCCTGCATCTGCTTGAAGAACTTCCATGAATATATCAATCACTGTCCTAGGAAACATTTCTACTACTACTGTAGACTCTAGAGCTTCCCTTATAACCTTAGATAGTTCAATTTCTCTCCTTGAAGGAGCAGGATTTTTTCGCTCTTCAGTAGAAAATGGTGCCATGTGGTATCTTACTCTAAGTACAGCCCTATCTGGTAGTGCTAAGTGCCTAGGATGCATCTCTTTAGGGCCGTATACTGCAGCCACGACCTTCGTATTTCCCATTTCAAATATAGCTGATCCATTTGCATTCTTTAAAACGCCTAGCTCTATCTTAATAGGTCTTAATTCAGTTGGCTTTCTTCCGTCTACTCTTCTTCCATCTTCTGAAATTAATTTAGGTCTTTGTATTACTTCCATTCTTCTCACCAAGAGATCCTTCCCTAAGGAACTTTTTTATTCTTTCAGTTAGACCTTTTTGATGTGATTCTTTTTCTATTATTCTGATAGCAGAAATTAATAACTCTTCCTTTTCTGCAGATGGACATTCTATCCATATTCTGCCATTTTGTGCAACATTAATACTACAACTAGTCTCTGACATTAAAGTTTCTAGCATACTTTTATTCTTTCCTATTACCCTAGGAACCTTAACTGGCAAAATATCGACTATTGCGCCTGAAGATATTCTTCCTAAACCTTTTCCCTTAACAGTAAGTATAGGATTAATTGTCCTATCGAATGCCTCTATTTTTGCAATAATGTAATCTCCTCTATCGAGATATCTCCTTAAGTCCTCTCCAGGATTTGCAGGTCTACCGAGTAGAGAAATTGCAGGTAAATATGCTGAGTATGGGGCTTTTATATCAACTATCCAGCCATATATTTCAATGTCTTCTACTAATCCTATTACGATATCGCCTACTCGAGGATAATAATAGGTACTCTCCAATGGTATAATTTCAAAGATGTTATCATTAACTTCTAATATTCCTATTACAGTAGAATAGTATTTTTGGCCAACTTTAAAATAATAAGGAGACCATGGTATCTGAAACTCACCCTCAGCTATAAGATCCCCGGGTGTTACTATACTCCTATTTGGAAGGAATATTTTTGATTGCAATTTACTTCACCTGAATAACTTTAACCTCAACTTCACCTTTTGTAAGGCTATTTAATTTGTCTATCAATTCTTGTTGAGCACCTGCAGGAATTTCTAATTCTGCAATTAAAGTACCATCTGAAAGCCAATTAGCTTTCTTTAATTCTCCCATACTAGACAGCTGAGGCTTTAACTTTGAACTATACTTAGGCGGGACTTTAACCTCTATTAACGCCTTAGCAATTTTAATTGGAATTACTTTCGCTAATTCTTTAACTATTTGTAGTGCTTGCGATTCTGGGTCTTTATTAGGATCTATATGTATTTTTAATTGTTCCAACGCAATTTCTATTCTAGTTCTAGGTATTGGTAAATTTGATTTAGGATCTATTGCATTCTTTACAATGTATTCAATAATTTGCTTCTTTTTAGCTTCAATCATCTCTCTTCTTTGCTCTGCTGTCAACTGAAGTTCACCCTTGAGTATAATCTCCCTTGCAATACTTTCAAAGTCAGTTGTTCCAAAAACTTTTTTAAGAGAAGAAGGTGAGGCTTTAAGACCTTTCTTTACATCTTTATATATAGTATCAGAAACTACAATTTCAGAAATACTTATACTTTTGCCACTTCTAAACTCAAAGGCTTCTTTAGGCTTTACTAATATCTCAAACTTCTCGCCCTGAGATTCGTATTTAGCTATAATGTACTCCTTCTCCTTCACTATATCACCTTAAACTTTCTGTAAAAATTCTAGCTTCTCCTCATTAGATAATTTCCTAAATACTTGCTTCTCTACTGAAATGTAACCTATTTCTGCATTTGATGGAAGTAACTTTTCTCCTGGCTTTAAAGTTGCCATTAATGCCCTTATTGCTAATATTAAAGTATCCTGTAGACTTAAGTCTGCCCTATAATTCTTCTCTAAAAATTCTGTTGCAACATAACCACCTTGTCCAATCGCAACTGCATAATATGGCATATATTGCCCACTTGGCTCTGTCATCATTAATTTTGGCCCACTCTTATCAACACCACCGATAATTAATGAAACACCAAAAGGTCTAACGCCACCATGCTGAGTATAAACTTGTTTTAAATCTGAGATAGATTTAGTTAAATAATCTACGGAAATAGGTTCATCGTATATTAATCTATGCTGAAGTGCTAAAGATCTCGCATAATCTATAAGCATTCTACCATCAGATGCTAAACCTGCAAAACTACAACCAATATGGTCATCTAGCAAAAATATCTTCTCTATGCTATCAATATCAAGTAATTGCGATGTTCTTCTCTTTTCCGCAACAATTACCACTCCGCTTTTAGTTCTTACTCCTAATGTTGTCCATCCTTTCTTTACAGCTTCAAATGCATAATCTACTTGGTATAGGGAACCATCTGGTGAAAATATTGTTATTGCTCTATCATAACCCATTGCAGCTGGTCCAAATGCCAACTTATATCCCAGTTACACCTCTGATTTCGTATTTAAAAAGTGTTATTCTCTCAGCTCGTCGCAGAGAACATCATAATACAGTCTGGAGCGGCTTCATCATCCTATTCCTATTTCTTTTCTAGCTCTTTTTAAACTACCGGTAATTTTTCTAGAAAATATAAGAACCTTTTTTCCTCTTATTTCCTTACATAATGGCATACTTGCTAAAACAACTTTATAGCCTATCCTATTAGTGGAGATTACTCCTTCATACGTATCTTCTCTAAAATATATTACTTTTGGATTCGATAATTCTAGCCATACTTTTCCCAATAATTCTTTAACAGAATATCTAATACACTCCTCTATTTCGTCTCTAGTTATTTTAGAATCCTCTACTATTACTGAGAATATTATGTATCTTTTAGATTTATAATTTTTATTTAAAAAAAATTTTCTTATTTTAATTTTATCTCTAATGAAAAAGATGAAAATAGTTAGAATAAAAAGCCATGCGAATATTATTATATTAATAACCTCTTGAAACACTAATGATAAGTCTATTAGGATTTAAAAAAATCCATTGTATTCCTAGTTCTTCAGGAATTCCAATAATTGAAACATAATTAAGTTTAGATAGAGGAGGCCATATTTCAGAGTAATGCTTAGCACATGCTGATAAAATTATATTTCTATGTATTTTAAAATTCAATAAAATTTTATATAAATTAAAAAATGAGATCTTATTTAAATTTATTTCAATATATTTTTCTTTATTTTTTAATAAATTTATCATGTTCTTCTTTAAGAGATGTGCGTTCTCATCATCAAATTGCAACATCTTTACTTGTTTAGATAATATTGAATATCTTAAAGTAGATATAGATAATGGTTTAACAACTATAATTCCCTTAAACTTTTTGCTTGATCTCAAGAAAGAAGACAAAATATTATCATCTTTTACTTCTATTGTTTTTCTACTTAATAAATTTTTATTACCTTCTATTATTCCTATATCATATCCTACTTTTTTTAATATAGGAATAAGCTCATGACTAAGTACGCAAGCTTCTACTATTAACAATTTCTTTCAACTTCTCACTAAGCGCTTGTTTACCACCTATTATACTTACTGTTACCTTAACTACGTCATCCCCATCTTTTAAAGTGATATTATTAAGAATAAGTTGTTGTTTATCTAGCCTAAGATATAATTTTCCCTTACTGAATCTATCTTCTAATGTTGATAATAAATATATTAAATCTGTTAAGCTTAAATTATTTAGAATCTTAAAGAACACTTCATTTGCAACTTTATCAAGCACCTTATATTCCAATATTTTTATTCTATTACCATAATGCCCAGTAACCTCTGTTATATTTTTCTCCACATATGGGAAAAAATCAGAAAGAATATTACTTTCAATCGAACTTTGAATCTTATCTAAATTTTCAGTTTCATGAGAAAAAACAGATATATGTAAATTTTTAACCTTCATTTTACTTTCCTGGGATCTTTTCATAATTCTGGAGTCTATAATATTTGGAGGCTTCATGACGCTTCTTAGCTTTTCTCTCTCTCATCTTCTTTTTCCATTTATGCTTAACAGTGTACTTTAGACCCCTACTCTTTAATAATCCTCTAGCCTTCTTCCCTGGTGAAGTTAGACCTCTAAATACTCTATGTCTATTAGTAGGATCTTGTAACCATTTTAATTCTGGATCACTCTTTATAACGGGATGATTAGGATCTACTAGTATTACTTCATAATACTTATACATACCATCTTCTGCTACGTAATAACTTCCTAATACTTCTAGATTTGGATATTTTCTTTGTGCTCTTTCCTCTGCTATCCATCTAGCAGACTTACCTGGCGAGTAACCTTCTACGCCCATTCTCTTGGGCCTTCTACCACTTCTAGGTCTCGGTCTGTTTAAACCCCCTTTCCTGACCTTTACTCTTACAACAATAAATCCTTGCTTAGCCTTATAGCCCATCTCCCTTGCCCTATCTAATCTTGTTGGTTTATCAATCCTTACAATAGTTGGCTCTCTTCTCCACTCTATCATTTTAAGCCTAAGTAATCTTTTTTCTTCCTCGCTTTTCCATGTTTCTTTAATATAGTGATACATTGATAATGCCATTCATTGCCACTAGATAGTAGTTATAGAATCTGCTTAATAAAAGTGAGGTGAGTAATTAATATTTAGAAGAAAACATGCAACAATCATTGTTAAGTGTAGGAATAATAGGAAAGACAAATGTAGGAAAAAGTACATTCTTCTCTGCAGCCACTTTAATTGATGTGCCAATAGAAAATAGACCATTTGTTACCCTTTCGCCTAATATAGGGATAGGATATGTGAAGATTAAATGTGTACATGAAGAATTCGGTGTAAAATGTAATCCAAAGAATTCTGCATGTATAGAAGGTTTTAGATTTATACCAATCAAGTTAATCGACGTTCCAGGCTTAATCCCAGGAGCTCATAAGGGTAGGGGGCTTGGTAATAAGTTTTTAGATGAATTAAGAAAGGCTGATGTACTTATTCATGTAGTTGATGCTAGTGGATCTACATCTGAAGATGGAAATCCTTTACCGCCAGGCTCTAGAGATCCTTTAGAAGATATTACTTTTGTAGAAAGTGAGATAGATGAATGGTTTTATTCTATAGTGAGTAAAGATTGGCAAAAATTTGCTAGAAGTGCTGATTTATCAAGTAAAGATCCAGTAGATGCACTCTTATCAAAACTTTCTGGGCTTTCGATAAATAAGATGCATATAATGGAAGCATTAAAACAGACTAAGTTAGAAAGTATTAAGTTTATGCAATGGAGTGAAGAAGATTTAAGAAAGTTTAGTAAGAAAATTAGAGAAGTTTCAAAACCAATTTTAATAGCGGCAAATAAATGTGATGTGGAAATTTCAAAAGATTTCATTAGAAAAATGAAAGAGAAGTACAAGTATGTAGTGCCTACTAGTGCGATTTCAGAATTAGTATTAAGGAAAGCTTCTAATGCAGGATACATTAAATATATCCCTGGAGAAAAAGATTTTAAAATTTTAAAAAGTTTAAACGAGAAACAATTAAATATATTAAATTATATTAAAGAAAAAGTTTTAGATGTATACGGTTCAACTGGAGTTCAAGATGCAATAAATACTGCGGTATTTGACGTTCTACAAATGCTAGTTGTCTTCCCAGTTGAGGATGAGAAAAAATTAAGTGATAAAGAAGGAAATGTATTACCAGATGCTTTATTAATTAAAAGTAATTCATCGCCTCGTGATTTAGCAGAGATCATACATACAGAGCTTGCTAAAGGCTTTCTCTATGCAATTGATGTTAGAAGGAGATTAAGGATAGGAGAAGAGTATAGGCTAAAGAATTTAGATGTTATAAAAATAGTTTCATCAACTGCTAAAACTTAACAATTTCCTTATATCCCACATCCCGTTTAACAGTAACTCCTGGGTATATAATTGCATAAGCTCCAATTTTAACCCCAGGTAAGATAGAAACATTTATGCCAGTTTGTGCAAAACCGCCTATAACTGCACCGAATTTTATCCTGCCAGTAGAAACTCTTTCTCCTTTTATATTCATCATAATCTCCCTTCTGTCAAACCTTAGATTGGCTATAATAGTACCTGCACCTAGATTTACATTCTCGCAAATTACTGAATCACCTACATAACTTAAATGTGGTACTTTAGCTTCATCCATTATTATAGACTCCTTTACTTCTACGAATGAGCCAATTTTAACATTCTTACCTATTACTGAGTATGGTCTAATATATGCATTTGGACCTACCTCGCTATTTTTACCTATATATACTGGTCCTTCTATATAAGTTCCAGACTTAACTCTTGCACCTTCCTCTATAATCACCTTACCTTTTATTCTTACATTCTCTTCTAATTCACCCATTATTTTAGAGCTACTAATAGAATCTAAGACTATCTTATTTAAATCTATTACCTGCCAAGGTTTCCCTACATCCATCCAAGTTCCAGAGTATTCCATTATCTTAACTTTTTTATCTTTACCTAATAGTACCAATGCATCAGTTAATTCTAACTCGCCCCTTGGGGAATATGAAATTTTATCTATATAATGGAATATATCATAGTTTAATTTATATATTCCTGAATTTACTAAAGTAGATTCTAAGAAATATTCACTCTTAGGCTTTTCTATAATGTTAATAAGTTCTCCTTCTTGATTAGATAATATCACACCATAATCCCTAGGATCTTTTACCTTTACGCCCACAATTACATTTGAAGCATTAAGAGAAACTAATTTTGATATTAAACTTTCTTCAAAAAAAATATCGCCATAAATAACTAAAAATTCTTCACCATTAGTAACATAACTTTCAGTAGCTTTTAAGGCGGCAGCGGTCCCTTTTTCATTTAAATCCTGAAATACTAATTTTACATTTTCAAGTTTCTTAAAATAATCTTCTTGAAATCTAGATATAACAATTATAATATCATCAACGTATTTTCGTAAAATTTCTATTAAATATTCAATTAATGATTTACTGAGTACTGGAACAAAAACTTTAGGTCTCGTATGAGTTATAGGTTCTAATCTTTCACCCTTACCTGCTGCTAAAATTATGGCTTTCACGGACTTACTTTCCTCCAGCAAAGAGGGTAGAAGGTATGGATAGTATTTTAGACTTTTCTATTTCCGCCTTTCTTATAGGACAAATCTTCTTAGCTTTTTCAAAAATTTCATTACTCATATTTCCAAATATCATATCTTGTACTACCTCATCAAAACCTTTTTCTTGCCTAGATCTTATTATATCCCAAATAATCTTTCTTATAGCAGTCTTTTGTGAATGATGAATCCTATAAGTTGTAAGTACTAGACCTTTTATTCTTAAAGTAAATCCGTCTTTAGTGGTAATATCTGCTATAGCATCTATTTTTGAACTCTTTCTTCTGATTAGAGATCTAATATAATCTCTCGATAATTCATGACCATAGAATATTGTAAGTAACTTATCGCCAGAGTTTCCAATAATTTTAAAATATAATTTTACATGAACTAAGTTAAAATCGCCAGTTAAATCATATAATGTAGTCTCTACCTTTCTATTTATAGTTGACTCAACACTAAATGCAGGAATAGAACCTAAACTTACCTCTCCAAATATCTTAGGAGCTTGTACTGTAAACCATTTCTTCATCTTCCATTTATCCTTGATTGCTGAACCTTTCTGTTGTGATGACATAGTTGATTATTACTACTTCTCACTATCTAATAAAACTCTCTGATCCTTACTAAGTCTTACATATAACTTACGTAAGAATCTTACAATATGCTTAGCATCATTATTATTTATTAAGCCTCTAATTATCGTTCTTTTTAATGCAGTAAACATAATCTCTTTTTGTTCTTTAGAGCTTATTATATTATTAACTATTAATTCTATATATTTAGTTATTAAAGATATATATTCTGAAGATAATTCAATAGTATTTTTACTATTTTTATTCTTCCAGATTTCATATAATATTATTCCTACTGCATGAGATAAATTTAATACAGGATAGGAAGGATTTGCAGGAATAAATAGTAAAAAATCTGCCTTATATATTTCGTCACGAGTTAAACCTACACTCTCTCTACCGAATATTAAGCCCACTCTCTTTTTATCGTCTATAAGATTGACTAATTCCCAAGGTTTAATTGAGCTTCTTAATACATCACCCTCATTATCAGCTATACTTGATGTAGCTATTTTTAAATCCAGATCTGATATAGCTTCTTCATAACTATTTACAATTCTTGCACGCTCTAAAATCTCCCTTCCTTTAGCTGAAAATCTTATAGCTTCTTCAATGTTTATTTTAGGTCTAACTAAATATAATTCATTTACCTCAAAGTTCTTACATAATCTAGCTACGAAACCTACGTTATATGCCCCCTCAGGTTCTACTAAGATTACTCTTATCATCTTTAACAGCCTCAATACCTATTATAGTCTCAAATCCTATAGTTACTTCCCTCTTCTTAATAATATTATATCCCTTATAATTCAGTATTCTCTCTACTTTCTCATAATCAGAAAGTGTAGAGTATACGAGATATATTCTTTTAGAATTAGCGCTCATTAAAAATCTTTCAATAACTTCTATACCACCTTTACCTCCAGACCAACTATAACCTAACCAGTTACTTAGCTCCGAATATGGCAAATACGGTGGGTTAAATATTATAGTATCAAATTTGTATTCTCTTAAACAACTTAGTAAATCACAATTAATAATTTCTCCATCTAGCTTATTTATCCTTAATGAGCAAAGTGTAGCTTCTGTAGCATAGGGATTAATATCAATGAAAATAACTTTACCGCCACTTAATAATGCTTTAATGCCTAGTATTCCAGAACCACTTCCTAAATCAATAACTTTCTCGTTAAGCTTAACGTTAATCATATCTAGAAGAATCTTAGTATCTTCTGCTGGCTCGTATGTAAATTCATTTAAACAGATTTTAATCCCACTGAATTCAATAACTCTATTACCTCCCATGGAGGATATTCCTCAACCTTTCTATCATCATTACTAATGAGACCACAAAGCTTACTAGCTTTTCTTAAACTTTTATTCTTATATCTGCTTAAACACCTAAGAACCTCTTCTACTTTAGTGTCACGATATTCTCTGATTCTTCGCATTGTAACTAGAGCTGAAAACACTTTTGGTCTTGGCTCAAAACAACTAGGAGGAATTATTTTTATTAAATTAATTTTATAATAATAATTTAATAAATATGAAATAAAAGTAGGTTTTTTAAGTATCTTATAAACAAAATCCTTTTGAAGAATAAGAACTAAATAACTTATCTTAGATAGAGAAGAAACTTCTAACATGAAATCATAGGTAATGTAGAAGGGTAGTGAAGAAATAATTTGACCACGAAAAATTGGTAAAAAACGTGCATCTGCTAAAATCAAATTATAATTTTTTAAATATTTAATAAATTTATTATCTATTTCTATACATAAATCAGGATTTATTATTCGTGAAATATTACCTTTACCACAACCAACTTCTATAATAGGTCTTACTTGCTGTAAAACTAACGATTTTATATCATAAACTATCCTATCATCTATTAAGAAATGTTGCCCATATCTTTTATTATATTTCTTAGCTTTTCCAAATAACCTACGTAAACCAGCTCACCTGCCTTCTTTTCAGATTCCATTATCGGGAATACAAATAAATAGTATTTTTCATTACCTTCTAATTCTTTCTTAATTCTCTCCATTATTATATTCTGTACGTTTTTAATACCAACCCTAGTCTCTATATCTTTATAAGTTTCAAAAGGTTTCTTTTTTCTCTCTTCTAATACTAACCTTAAAGTCTTCTTACCTATCCCTGGAAGTAGCTCTAGTGCATGAAGCTTTAACGTTAATGGTTCAGCCCTATTGAAAAACTCTACAAATAACTTCTCTTTTTCATTTATAATTTTCATCAATACCCTATTTAGAGTATCCTTAGCCATAGTAGTTAAATCCTCAAAAGTAATTGGTACTTCTATCTTAACGACTTGAATTTCATCACTTAATAAGTCTATTCTCTGTTCTAGTTGAAAATCGATGTTTGAAATAGTAGGTACGCCTTCAAGTAGCAATAGATAATCCTCACCTAGAAGCTGAAGAATAGGTTTATTCTTATGGAATTTATGCTTATCCATAGGATTTCCTTGCCTTAAATAATCTAGTACATAAACATATCGCTCTCTTGGCCTTTTCCTCTGCAAATTTACCCCTAATAAATAAGTCTGTATCTAAAAGTAATAATCTCAACTGATACCTTACTTCTTAACATGTTTATTTATAATTGCAAGTATCTTCTCTAGAACTTCAGTAGGTATGAATTTATTTCCTTCAATTACTAAAATAGCCCTAAGTTCATCAATTGATGAGGGACATAAACTAGCTATTAAAGCCCTTGACTCTTCACTCAATTCATTTATTGAACTAAGTTCTTCCATAATCTTCTGGGCAGTTAAGAAATCACACTTTTCAATACTAGATAAATAGTCATAAGTCCTCTGAATTAATGCAGAAGAAGTCCCAGATTTTATCACATCTTCTAACAACTTTCTTGCTACTGAATATGGTATGTAATGCTCCTCCAATATAATTATTGATGAAGAAGACATACTACTACTTCGCCTCTACTGTTTGAATTTGAAACGGAACTAAATGTTCTGGTCTAACTATAATTATCTTATCCTTATCACCTAATCTAACCTTTACCTCATAAGCTCTTCCCCTTTTCCTTAAAATCGTTCCAACCTTCCCATGATATCTTCTATGAGGCATTCCATTATGAATAGAAGGATTAATTTTTATTATTACTTTGTCACCTTCTTTATAATCTATCATTAAGTAACTTAATCTAGGTATTGCACCTCTCTCTCTAACATTCTTTTTTAAAATACCCCTAGATCTACTTCTTAAACCTTTGGAATGCTTAACCATAAGATTCAAGTAAGGCGTAATGTATTAGTAGAAAATAAGTTTTACTATACATAATGCGGGGGGTGGGATTCGAACCCACGCAGGCCTACGCCAACGGGTTCCTTACGCTAGGGTCTTAAGCCCGCCCCCTTTGACCGGGCTCGGGCACCCCCGCATAATAAGAATATAACTTTGGGAAATTTAAAATAAACGCCGGGGGCGGGATTCGAACCCGCGCGCCTCCGAAGAGGCAGTGGGTCTCTTGCCTCACGCTGGAAAAGGTCTCGAGCCCACCCCCTTAGACCACTCGGGCACCCCGGCAAGTATTCTTAAGAGGAATTCACTAAAAAGTTATGCTGGAGTATAAATTGGTGAAGATTCAGTAGATATCCTTTTTTCTTCATCTAATACTTTCCTAATATACTTAGGAATATTAAATAATGACAAATGTGTAGTTCCATCATAAAATAATAAATTACCAACAATTCTATCATGAATTCTTTTATTAACGTCTTCAGCAGTTAATGATGATACATTAGTACTATCAGAAGCATTTATAAAGCCCCAAAGCCCATCAAATGAAGGTACATATGTTATTGCAGGACTTACAAATCTAAAGACCTGCTTTAATGTATTGTATATTACACTAAACACTTCTAAGCTGAAAGAAGGTGAAGTTGCTTGTGTAACAATCCCTCCTTTTGGATTAAGGATTTTTTTAAGCATAACGTAAAACTCCTTAGTATATAATTTTACTGAAGGAGAATTCTTTTGCGGATCAGTAAGGTCAAGAATCACAGCATCGAACCTCTCATTACTATTTTTAACATATTCATAACCATCTGCTATTACAATTTTAGCTCTAGGATCATTAAATGCACCCTTATGCCATTCTTCTAAATATCTTTTAGCAAATTCTACTACACTCTCGTCAATATCGACCATTACTACTTCCTTTACCGACTTATGTTTAAGAACTTCCCTTAACGTAGCACCTTCTCCGCCTCCTAATATTAGCACGCGCTGCGGATATTCTAAGGATATTAAGAGTGGATGAACTAACGTTTCATGATAGATGAACTCATCACTAACTGTTGATTGTATTTTACCGTCGATTATTAATGTCTTACCGAACCTAGCTAAATTTGCTATAAGTATCTTTTGATATTTTGAAACGTAACTTATTATAACATTCTCTATTCCATGTCCATGAAATTCATAAGGAGTCTGCCATTCGATATGCCAATGCCAATTAAACAATTTATCTCAACCTTACTCTATTTACTTTCTTAGTTTGCCAACTGTATCTCCTTATCCTTTTTGATCTACCAAATCCACACGCAGCACAATAACCTTTTGTTCTATTGAATGAATTTCTTCCACATCTTCTACACCTAATGTGAGTCGGAGTCTTATTCATTTTACCAAAAGATGGTGTACCTTTCATATTTTCACCCTTGTTGTTCTAAAGGCGATATTAAAATTACATTATCTCCTCTAATTACTATAGTGCCGAGTTTCTTACCACTTCCATCACTCTGTATCTCCTCAGAGTCTGAAAGCACTAAATTCATATGCTGATCATAACTCCTTAATATACCCCTAACTTCTTTATTACCTTTTAACTTTACTAATACTAAATTTCCTAAAGATTCAGCTAAAACCTTGTGAGCTGTTTCTGCCAAAATGTTTACACCTAATTCGTTAAGCTTTATTCCCGTTTTAAAAACTTATACACTAAATTTCACGTAAATAATTAAGGAAATCCCGCCGCGGGGACTTGAACCCCGGACCACCCGGTCACTGCTCGCCCCCTATCTACAGCCGGGCGCTCTACCGGGCTGAGCTACGGCGGGACTCTGAAAAATTAATGAATTTTACTAGTATATATTAATTTCTATCCTTTTTCTCAGCAGCATAACTTGGAATTCTTAATTAGGCTTATGACGTCTTAGATGAGTAATATAATTGACCAAGAATAAAGGAATTACCTATTGCATAATTTATTAGTTACGATAATATTAAAATAAAAATAAATGATTTACATAGGTACTTCAGGATGGTTATACTCTTGGAACCCCAAAAGAAATTTAGATTGGTATATAAAATATTCTGGCTTTAACGCCGTTGAGCTCAATGCTTCATTTTATAGAATTCCTACTTCCTTACAAGTTAAAAAGTGGTCTAAATATAATAATATTAAATGGGCTATAAAAGTTAATAAAAAAATTACACACCTAAAAAAATTAAAAAATATCGAAAAAGACTTAGATGAATTTATAGAACTCTTTAAGCCTATTAACCCTAAGTTCTTTCTATTTCAATTACCTCCAAATTTCAAGTTTAATGAAGAGAATTTAAATAGAGTGAGGGATTTGGCCTCAATCTTAGGCGTTAAAATGGCTGTTGAATTCAGAGATAGAGAATGGTACTTAAATCTGCCTAAGTTAGATTGTGTAGTCGTATCTATTGACTCTCCTATTGGATCTTTTTACGTGAACTCAAACGATATAATTTACTTGAGAATGCATGGTAGGGATAATTGGTATTTTTATGAATATTCTAATGAAGAGTTAAGAAATATTGCAATTAATATTATTAATTTAAAGCCAAAAGAGGTTTATGTATTTTTCAATAATGATTTATGGATGTTAAATAATGGTAGAGAAATGATAAAAATCTTTAAAGAATTAGGTTTTTAATTTTAGTTATTATATAATTTATATTTAAATTGATTATTATAATATGTTCTTTAAAATTTTTATATAAGATGTTTTAAGGGTTGATCAAAATATTTCGAAGGAATGATACTATAGAAGAATTAGAAGATAGTGTCACCATTAAGCTATTTATATTTGTATTACGAGTATTAGTTATGGGTAGGAGGGCTATAATTAGGCAAGATATTTCTTGTCCTTCTTGTGGTAGTCATCATGTTGTTAAGTGCGGTAAGCCTTTGGGTAGGCAGAGGTATTTGTGTAGGGATTGTGGTAAGTATTTCCTTGCTGGTGCATCCTACCATCACCACTCAAGGAAGTTGAGGGAAGAAGCTTTAAGGATGTATTCTAATGGTATGAGTATGAGGGCAATTTCTAGGGTACTTAACTTACCTTTAGGTACTGTTTTCACTTGGATTAAACGCTATGGTAGGCAGAAGCACGAGGAGCTCATTAAGGAAGGCTAAGGATTTGGTTAAGGGTAAGGTTTTTGACAAGGTTTTGGGCTTACTTGTTTAGGAATGTTAAGGCATTTTACAGTTAGTCTTCACTTGCTATGTTTATACTCCCCTTGGTCTTTATTTTCTTGTTAGTGATAGGGATGAGGGGGCTTTCAAGGAAGTTTTGCAATATTCCCCAGAGGATAGGTTAGTGATAATTATAATTTATACTTTTCCTTGAGGGACCATACTTTGGTCAAGTTTGTTAACCCTAATGAGGCCTTGTTGAGGGATAGGCTTGTTAGGTTCAAGAGGTTCACGAAGGCTGTCAATAGGAGTTTGGAGGTGATGAGGTATTCTATAGCTTTAGTCTTATGGGAGAGAATGTTAATCCCAGAATTTATAGCTTAATGATAACACTATCCCCAGACTGTTAAATGGCTCGGTTTAGCATTACTATTTATAGATTTGCCTGCGGTAATGGCTGTGGCACTATCGTTTTCTATCCCTTACTATATACTACAGGATGTGACACTGGTCAATATTCTTAGTACGATTATCCCTATATTGATATTTGCGGTTTCGACTACTTACTTTAAAAACCTCAAAGTTATGGTCTTATTATTCCCTTTATGAAGAGGGTATCCATTACCATCTTACTTACCAGATAGCGGATAACCTATTGACGAGAAGTATATTAAGAGTTTTGAAGCTAGGCTTGAGTTTGCCAAGGGCGAGGAATATATTAAAACATTAGACATGATTGGTATGATGTATTTACAGAACGCTATAGCTTACGACAACAAAGACCTTTACTTGAGGGTTAAAGAATATTTAGCAAAGGGCTGAGGAGGCTATGAAGGAAAAGGATGTGAGTTTTGAAACTAAGATGTTGGTTGACAACTTAAAGAATAAAATTGAGACTTATAAGTACCGTTTCGGAGAAAGATAAGAAATATCTGGCTAAACTGAGGAGTTATCTAAATAAAAAGGGTTAATTAATAGAACGACTATGATATTGGTCAAAGAAATAGGACGACAGCTAATACTATCCCTGTTACAGAAATTACCATGCCAATTGCGACTCTTTTTGTTTCCAACTTATGAGGATTAGAGAAGAAGTCGGGGCTAATACCAGCGTACATGAAACCTAAAATGGCAGTAAGGGTCATAACGCTTAATGCCACTGCTAAAGAAATGTATAATGGTGCGATCTGGTGAAAAACGTACTTATAAACGAGGAGTCCCAGAGAGCTTAATGTGACCAATTCGCCATAATATCCTATAATGAATTTACTTAACCTCTTTTTTACATCCTCCTTCTTTATCATAGGATAAACAGTAAGTAATCCAAGAATTACTGCAAACGTAAATGGTATAGTACTAAAAGCTAAATAATAATAGAAATTTGGGTTACTGATAAACATTTTCAACACCACTAACAGTTAGTATAATGTAATGATTGCCAATCCTATAATATTAACTTTAAATATTCTCCTCATATTCATATTAACAATATTCAAGAATAATATGGATATTATATCAGACAATATAAAAAAGGCTAATCTACTTTTTAGTCCGTTTTATAATCAGTTTTAACTAGGGATCATATAGCGAGAAAGTCCAATCAATCATGGCACAGCCTGCACTGCTTACACAGAGTTCCAGACACCCTGCATAACATGCTGCATCTGTACCTGGAGGTAAGCTCCAACATATAGTGCAAGCAGCTTCACAACCTCCATCAAGACATATATCTGTCGCCCATTCATCTATGCCGGGCATTATTACATCACCTTACGAAAGTCAGTCTTCTTTGCAAGGTCTAACAATCCGTTACTTCCGTTTACATTTAGGAACTTGGCGAACATTTCGTTCTCTCTAGTACCTTTAGTTATAGCCCTCAGTAGCGCCTCTCTTTCTTCACCCGGGTTAGACTCAATCAACGGCGATTTCACTTCTGCTGGTCCACCTTCAAATACCTTCACGTCGCCTCCCTTAATATTTATATAAATTCCATGACTCTTAACTGTGTAAAACCCTTGTTCGTCCTTATCTTCAATTACCTTATACATGTAAAGAGTAATCCTCAGCACTCCATCGTCACGCTGAGTAACCGTTGTTATTACCTTCGTGTCATCTAACGAACTTTTTATCATATGAAGTAAGCTGTGAGACGTTGAAATATGCCTATCCTCCATTACGTAATATCCGTCCTTAAGCTGTACTTGTTTTACCACTTTAACGTTTGATTTCTCAAGTAATTCTTTATAACTATTTTTTGATATAATTATTATCAGCTATATAATATACACAATTCTATTTGAAGTTTTCCTTTATAAATTGAATATCCTAAGATCTCAATAAGTACCAGAAGGATTGGACTCCAAATTCATAAATTGACTAAAACTAGATGAAGAAATGACTAGAATTGTGTTATTAGTTTGAAATACGATATTTACAAACTGAGTAGTACTGTAGTTAAGATAATTGAGGCCAAAGACTGAAGCACATGCAAGCTAAGATATAAGTTGGAAAAGAGCATTAAAGAAGAAATTTTTGATAAATTTAGATATCGATTCTGATAGGGCATCCATCATAATATCATCTCCTTGTATTTTAGACAACCGGAGATGTCCAAAACATTTCCGAATTACTTCTTTAGAAGCGTAAAACGTTTTACGAGAGAAGAAGAAACGACAGTGTCGTTATTGGGCTATAAATTATTATGCAAAAAATTCTCCCCTTATATAGTAAATGTGAAAAATAATTTTTCATAACATGTTATAAAGCAAAAAGAGATTTTGTAGCTCAATAGTAACACTCTCTCCAGGCTCGGATAAAGATTCATTACACTTATAAACTCCTTAATTTTTAAGGAGGAAATATGAAGTAAACGAACTCAACTATAGGGGAGAAAAATTACAAAAGGGGTTATGCGGATTCTGGAGGGGAGATAAAATACTCGTAATTCTAAAAACACTTTCAACAACGCCAAAAATAACTGTTAATATTCAGGGGAAATTCGTAGATTACGTAACTGGAGAGGAGTTCAAAAACAAATTGAAATTGACCAATTACCGAGAGTTTTAATAAAAGAATAACATATTGTAGGGAAAATTATAAAGAAGCTAAGCCCTAAAGAACCAACGCCATGGAGCATAGACGTTTAATGAGAAGTAGCCTTTAAGTTCAAGCGCTTCCAAAAACTAAACTAACTAGAACTTAATATCAAAGTTAATTCCCTCACTAAGGTTTCATTGTTAATCCGTTAATTCCATAGAATAGTTAATTTTCTTATCTCTCTAATAAACTGATTCTAGTTGTTCGAAGCCTAAATTTGTTCCTAATAGTCCGTTAAGCCAAGAAGCCTTAATCACACAACTTATCCGAAAGCGTACCTTAATATACCGTATATTAACCTCCTATTTTCTTTAACCTCGTTGCCTTTTCTCATCCTCACGCACTCCGCAACCTTTTTACCGCCTAACTTCCTTATAAAATCCTCTTTGTCTTCAGTCGTTATAATCCCACTTACGCCAAGTTTAACACTACTCCTAATTAACTTCTCGGCTACTTCATCGTTCTCAGCTATCAAAGGACCCAATACGTTATTATAAATTACGCCATAACCACCTTGAGTATAAATTACCTTACCCATAATGCTCAGTAATAACTTAGACCTATCATCTCCAAACACCTTTCTATCTAATTCTAATATCCAATCTTCTAACCTATCAGTAATTTTCACGTGGTCATCATCAAAACCTTTAACATTAGAGATGTCAAATGCAATAGTCTTATATTCATCACTAAACCCAAGGCTTTTATAAAGACCGTAACCCGCTTCTGTAGCGTCAAGTCTTATAGACTCAGTTCTTATCAAGCTAAGTAATTCTACCATTCCTCTTGCCATAACCTTTATGCTGAAAACTTTTCTTAATACTCACATTCCCCACCCATGATAAATGCAAATATGGAATATAGCATCCAGTTCCAATAACTTCACCTCCTTCCTCAACTACTAAACACTCTCCTAGTTTTAGGAAAACCGTAAATGTAGTTTTAATCTGCTCAAGATTAGACGAGTTTATCGCATCAGCCCACACTAAACTCATCTGGTTAATATCATCAATTGAGGCTTTACGAATAAACATCAGAAGTTTTATCTCATAACAAAATTAAGAGTTTAAAGCAAACCTAAAACCTGGTTCGCAGTGAAATATTTAGAGATAAAGGTACAGAAATAGGAATAGGAGAAGAGGAAGCGACAGAGAGTATTCATAACGCATTTTATCGATTTTTGCACACAATAACAATTACTCTTTCTTGAATGAGAGAGGAATTAGCTTTCTTTGAAAGAGAATTCTATCCCTTATATCAATCTTTGTTCTCGTATGTCGTCAATAAAATTAATAATGTCTCCTAGTTCCTTTTTAATTCTATCTAAAGCCTGTACAATTTCTTTCTCTTTCTTAAAAAGGGCCTTATCTTTCAAATAATCTGCAGTAGCTATTACGTAACAGTCTGGTAAAGCTATTCCATACTTTTTCTTAATTTCTCCCGCTTTTATTACTATTTCGTGGTTAATCTCCGTTACTTTAAGTTTACTTAATAACCATTCAACAAATTCCTTAGCATAATCATTGGCATCATTTAACCCTGCCGCTTTATAAACCCTATAACTTACGTATAACACTTCACTTAACGTAATGGGTGTGACAAAAAGCGTGGCACTACTTTCAATTAACTTCCTAACCTTTTCGTGGTATTTCCCCGCCTCATTAATGTACTCTATTAGGACTCCAGTGTCAACTATCATTAAATAGCTCCTCTACTTTTCTCCTTTCAGCCTCCTCTTCTTCCTTAAGGGCTTCCTCTACTACTTTCGGATTAACTCTTACTATTTTAGGTTTCAAAGGACGTAGAACTAATTTTCCACCTTCAATTTCACCTAACAATATATCGTTTTCCTTTATGTCAAGTTTTTCTCTAACGTCTTTAGGTAAGATAATTACACCTTTTTTCCTTAGTTTTATTTGATAAACCATATGATATAAGTTAAACTAATGTTTAAAAGGTTTAACCAAATATCTACCTCTGACTGAGAGGAGTATTAACGTTAAGAACAGGGTATTTGAAGAGTTACAATTAATACTGCATAAATACTAGTTATATGAGCTGCTGGCACGAATATTGGCACTTAATAATAAACATAATTTTTAGTGATTCAGATTTCAATAAGCTTGGGATAACTTCTAGTTAGATTCGATTTATAAAGTGCATCGTACGTGTAGTACATATAATTAATATAAACAACTAATAAAACTATTTTATTATCACGTTTTCTTCCATCATAATCAGTATGGTTAAAATGTCGTTAGGCACTCTTAACTAAGAAACAAGTACGCAGTTTCGATATGGGTTACTAGTAACTAAAGGCATTAACTATGACATCATTATCTATTTTGAAACAATTTTTATCAGTGATATAATATATAATTTATTTATAAACAGTATTATAAGGAAGGGTAATTTAAGTGTTTACCCATGGCGTAACTTACCTTTACTGCCACGGGACACCCTATTTTATAAACATATATAGAGAATTGTATTATCTGATCACTAATGCTCGTTCGAGAGGTATTCACAAAGAACAGATCTCCCATATTAAGATTATTCTTATCTGGCTTTAAATAGCCATTATAACCGTGAATGTACTCCTAAATGTGTTGAATATACTTACACCAATTGTGATATTATAATCTTTATGTTTCTCTATATATAGCATTACAAAAGAAACAGCTTTTACAAACTCGGAGTTATTTATTACTAATGTAACGTTCGCTTTGTATATTCTGAAATCATAATTACCCCTAGATAAATTATATAATGTAGTATAATTAGATGCATTTAGTATAAATTTAATCGAAATATTTTTGATTCCTTCATAGCTCATATTCTCTCTATTGATTACATATAAGTGTAAATAAGTGATAGTAGTATTATTTGACGAGTTAGTATCGCTTGCTAAAACTAAATGGTTTAAGAAGACTGGATAAGGAAAAAGTGAAAAAAGGAATAATGTAATGATTGTAAATCCTGCAATATTAACTTCAAATACCCTCCTCATATTTCCTCAAATTAAACTTATCTTAAACGTCTTTTTTTTTACTCTCTATCAATGTAAAAAGTTTTAGTAAGTACAAACATAATAGCATATTCAAAATTTAAGAATTCATACCCATAATTACGTTATATCTAAATAATTTTTTAGGGAAAGTGATAACTAAATGGTGCTTATTCCTAACAATTACTCATAGTCCCTAGCTATGGCTATGTAGGTGGTCTGTTTATGAAGAACTAGTTCCGCCGCGGTGATTTGTACCCGGACAATTTCTTCCTTCCTAGTAATTAACGGTGGAGAAATTACTAACCAAGTATGCCCATCAAATACGTAAACTCCGTCGTCTAAAAGTTTCTTAGCTAGGATACCGACTTCCGTAGTTTTACCTTCATATTTACCCTCATAAGACCCGAAAGGAGTTTGCTCTCTATCCTTAACGAATTCTATAAGCCCAGAATAGACCAATTCCTCTCACGTCTCCAATACTCTTATGCCCCTCATTCAATTCCATCAGCTTTTCGTCTAAGTAACTTCCCATGGCTTTTACGTAAGTCCATTCCCTTGTATCCTTCAATAACAGCGGGTATTACAGAAAGAGAAACTGGGTGGGCGTGGCCGTGTACAAACATTCTATTTTCAAAAATTTCGCAATATCCTTACTAACTGCAGTTATTCCTATAGGCACATAAGATGCTGAGGCACTTTTTGCAGTAGTTAAAATATCTGGCTAAATTCCCCATAAGTTTACTGCAAACCACTCCCCTCAACTGGTCATCACTTCGTCTGTTATAACTAGGACGTTGTTCTCCTCAGTTATCTTCCTCAAAGTCGGTAAATATTCTTTAGAGGTACTATAACGCCGTTAGTTCTGGTTATTGGTTCTACAATAACTCATGCAACGTTTAACCTCATTTTTATTAAATAATCTACGTAATTTACACATGCTAAGTTACACTCTGGGTACCTTAACTTAAAAGGACACCTATAACATTAAGGCTCTGGAATATTTCAAAGGGATCATTTTCAATCAATTCTATTTTCTCGAAAATAAGCATTGCGACCTTATCATTATATCTATCTGCAATGAAATCTACTAGCTCTTGATAACCTTTAGCTTTCCTCATTAAAAACCTCAATTCACACTTTTCACAAACCACAATAAAAGATATAGAAGAGAGATTTGAAAATTTTCCTCTTTTCGTATATTATCTTATTAGAAATAATAACTAAATAAATAGCAGCAGTTATTCTACTTTTCCTTGGTAATACCAAACTCTTGGTAATACCGATAAAGTTTTTAGACCCGCGCCTAACTTATTGAAAAACGTGAAACACGGAAAAACAAACGACCAAAACGAGCTAAACACCGCGAAAAACGAGTTTACCAAAGCCTTCAACTACCTAGCCGGGATACTGGTCATGAACAAGCTAAACAAGAGGACAGCACTACCCCTAGCACTCACACCCATAACAGGGGGAGAGCGAGCACCAGGGACACCTCCAAGACATTCAAACTAAACTACCCTAACCTACTCGGAGCACTAGGACGCCTCGAGGACGCATGGGACAACTACCTCCAAACACTACGCAAACAAATAGCGAACCGGTAATAATAATAACCAACGTCACATTCCACCACAAACCCTACTCATGAGTTAAGGGGACAGCGAGCAAACACGGGGACTACTACACCTGGTGCTCAACACACGCAAAATACGAACCAGAAGTCCAAGTCCTAACAATAGCCATACACGACCTGACCACAGGAAAGACCTACCTAGTCGGCGCGTTCCCCTACGCCACGAGGAAAACCTGGGAGAGTGGGGTGGTAAACGAGTTCAAGGCCGAGGTAGACATGGCTGCGGAAATACTCCAAGTCCTCAAGCAGTACTTCACCGTGACGAGAGTAGTCTTCGACTCTTGGTATTGGTCTGAGAAACTTGTGAAGGGTGACGTAGTTTCGGAGCTGAAGGCTAACAGGAGGGTCTTCAGGGCCAGGGCCTTGGGTGGAGGGGTGACGTCGGGGGTGGAGGGTCACCCCCACGTCAGGGACCTCCCCCCGGGGCCTTACTTAGCCGACCTGGCCCTAGGGGACCGAGTCGTCACGGTAAAGTCGTTAATGGTGGTATATAAAGGTGATAGGTTAAACTTGTACACTACTGTCACGGGCCTGAGTGACGAGGAGGTATTGAGGACTTGGAAGATAAGGTGGGAGATAGAGGAGTTACACAAGGACGTCAAGGCCTTGGGTATGGAAGACTCCTCCTTCCTAAAGAGGTCGAGGTTTCAAGGTTACTTGTCTCTCTTCGTGATGGTTAACACGGTCAGGGGTTTGGTGAGCTCCCTTAACTTGAAGAGCGTGGGTCCCTAGACCCCAAATTCATCACCCTGAATTTAATTCAAATGAATTTAAAAGTGTGTTAAAGAATTGAATTGAATATTCGACTAGATCATTAATATTATCCAACAAGAGTAGTAATAACAAGAGCAGCCTGAAGGACTCCCTACTCGTCCTCCCCTTTGCGAGTATTAGGTAAAGGGTGTAGACGAGCATTGCTAGGACGAAGATGAAGAAGCGGAAGGCCCAACTCTTGGATGAGGTGAAGACGAGGAAGGACTCGGCCACCTCGTACGGAGTCCCTATCGGCGCCCTCACCTCGTTATACCACTTTATCACGAACCTCTTGCTCACGTCCTGTCGCCTTTGCCAAGTACTCCCCCTCCCTGCCCCCGTATACTATTAGCCTGGAGGTAGCTCCTTTCCCCTTGGATTTCGCAGTGTACTCCCCGTCATACTTGCGCCTCACCCTTACCTTACCTGCGGGGACCGACATTATGTATTTGAAGTCTTTGAGGTAGTTTAGCACGTCTACGGAGTAGAAGCCTGCGTCGAGTACTATTAGGTCTATCTCGAGTCCCAAGGCCAGGACTTGTGCTACCAAGTCTTGTACTATTTGTAGTTTTGTCATCCCTTTTTTCACGGGTGTGCAAGCTAGTATGAGTGTTTTTCCTTTACGGTTGTTGTGGCTGTTGCGTAGTCCCATGCGTTGCCTTGTTTTGACCCGCTTACTCCTTCTACGGGTTTTCCTCTATATCTGATTGAGGTTAGGTCTATTGAGATGCTTACTGTTTTTCTTTCCCCGAGTAGTTTTAGTGAGTTTTTCTTTATCTCGTGTGTCATGGTGTTTATTACTTGTCTTTGTCTTTCTACGTAGTTTCTCACGGTTTGTGGTGATATCCCTACTTGTTTTGCTTTGTTTTCTATTGAGCCGTTTGGTAGTGCTGCTGTTGTGAGTGTTTTCACGACTTCTCTTGCTTTTCTCCCTTCAAGGGGTGTGATAGGAAGTAATTTTAGTCCTATTTGCTTGTTTATTGTTGGGTAGGGGGAGTCTGGTAGTATCAAATGGACTCCCTCATGACGTATTACTACTCCCCCTACCTTAAGTTTTTCTTTTATTACAAAATTTTTAGGACTGACTATAATTATTCTTTGAAATTATTTTTGTAAAATGATTTTGGGGTCTAGGGGTGGGAGGGTTTTTGTGGTTCGTTGAAAACCGTTTAGGAGGTGCACCGGCCCTGATGAAAACCTTTAAGTTACGTTAAAGTAGAATAACTGCTGGAGAGTATTACTCTCCTTGGCTAATAAAACCTATATAGGTGATCCTTTCTGTGACCACGAGATAACCTATAGGATAAACTACGGGTCTGAAAGCGTACTTAGAAGTTTTAAAGTGAAGTATTTAGGAAGGGAAGGGGATAAGCATAGGGTTTTGATTAAGGAAGGAATGTCTGGTTGTGGAACCAAGACTAAGAGGATAGAGAATAAGGAAGTACTAATGCCAGACAAACTATACCAATCTTACCCTTTGCAACAAAAAAGTGAAGAAGGGAAAGACCCGAATCCGATAGACCTTCTCCAGTTACATCAGGAGGTGTAAAGGGAATTGGTGAGATACCGGTAGGCGTTGCTGTAGCAGCTGTAACTAGTGCTGTAGAAGATGTTCTAAAGAGAAGAATTAAAAAAGTGCCTATTAGATTAGATGACCTCTAAACTATTTAGAGGTAATATTATTACCTTAAACTCTGAGATTATTTCAGTTGTAATCCTTTTTCAGCTACCTAGAAACCTGAGTAATAATGACGCTAGAATATAACCTATTCCGCCCCCAATGTAGTTAAAGCTTACTATTACCGTGGAGATCTCAATAGACTCAGTAGAGGAGACTAACGTGTTTATGAGAGACTCTAATGGACTGCTCGAAACCGCTATGGCAATGAGCATTATTAAGAACGTGACCGCACCGACCTTCATGGAGGAAAGTAAAATAAGAGTGAAAACTACTAAAGCGTAAATTGCCAATAAGCCAGGGACAACTCTTATTTTTGCAAGATGTTTAATCCCCCTCTTACTGATGACGAACTGGATAATCATGTAAATTGCGGTCTCCAACTCAACACCTATTAGTATTAGAGAGCTGGATATACCCATCCTAACGCCGAGCTCAAAGACCATTCCCATCCAGAGGTATTGAAGGAACCAGTTGAAGGCACCTAGTATCGCAAGGGCCTTAGCTCTCTTGATTAATGATAGTTCTCCAGTGAAGAACTTCGGCTTAATTTCTGTCCCATTGAGGTAAGCAAAGTACAATAAAAAAAAAGAATCCTAAGCCTGTAAGGATAGAGAGTATTGCCAAGAAAACTAATTTATTCTGAGTCAAATATGCAATAATAGGTGCTAAGAAGAATGCTAGGGCTTCTGATCCAGAAATTAATGAGAAAAACTTCGATGGGTCTGAGAGGCGTTTAGACCATGTGACTTCCAAACTATATACGTAACTCCCTGTGTACACGCCCAATAGGGACGAAACCGATATTCCAATAAGGTAAACCGTAATGTCGTTGAAGATTAAGGCCAGAGTGACCGTTAAAAATAAGGCTGGTAAGTGAATGAACGGTAATATTCTGAAGAGCCTTTCATCGTGGAGAAATAGCGGGAAAAGCCCCCGTGTAACTATTATAATTCCGTAGATTGTGCCGAGGATTGGAGTTGCGTTTGTATAAGCAATGAAGTTAGTCGAATATATGGCAAAGGCACCTATCATAGTGAGTAGTGTATCTAGATAGACTAAGTATGGAGTCTGATCCCTCATCAATCCTCCCATCTCATCGCGATTCTCTTAATCGCGTCTAAATACTCCTTGTTAAGGGCTTTACGTATATCGTCTCTTCTTATATTATAGAAATATTTTACTCTACTAGGATCTTTTAATAGCTTAGGATAAACTGTTTCAAATGGTATTACAAATCCATCAGGTGTAATAACAATCTCACTTATATCATTGCCTTCTTTTCCATAATGAATAATTTCGACATCGGTATAATCCTTTAGATATAGAAGATGCGAGTTTATTGAGGGATCCAGATCTAAATTCTCATTTAAAATAGCTATCTCTAAAAGATCAATATTCTTAAAATAACCTTCCTTTCCTAACTTATCTATAATATCGAAAATAATGAAATCTTTTTTTGTATTAATATTTACAGAGATTGCAGATATTCCCGAAGTTAATTTCTTATAATATGATAGTAAACTTAAAGTGTCACGAAATCTTTTTTCGATCATTGCATGATTATGCATATAATAAAAATGAAAAGTAATCTGTAATCCATATAATCCGTATTCACTGAGTATTTTGATTTTACTCATGTTCAATAAAGTAGCATTCGATATCAATATCGATTTTCTATCATGTCTTGAAAGTGAAGTAAGTATATGACTTAAAAGTTTGAAATTTAAGGTTGGTTCTCCGCCACTAATAAAAAAAGGAATGCTCCTATTAAGAACTTCTGAAAGATTTTCGATTAGAGAGGACCATTCTTGAGGTGTTAATAAATCTGAAATATATCTTAGATTATGAAGTTGACAGTATGGACAGTCTAAATTGCACTGATAAGTTAATACCAATGTCACTCTATCTAAGTCAATCATCCTTAATCACCTATATCACTAATATGCATATAGTAATTACGAGGGGAAAAAATTATTTATCTCTTCTTTTCTTTCTTAATTAACTCTTCTACTTTTCTCAATACTGCCACATGTAAAGGACCAGTCATTTCACTTGTAGTTAAGTTATTAAGAGTTTTAAAATTTACCGCTAATTTTGCTTTAGTGTGGCGTTCAGTAATAAACCTTTCGGTCAAACGTCAAACATTGTGCTAACTAACATTACCACGAGGATCCTTTTAACCCACGTGGAGATCAAGGGGGGATCTTCAGTTATTTTGGCTCATAAGGCGTATCATTATATACTTTTTTATATACTTTTCCCCTTCCGTGAAGCCTATATAGGTATTCCCTTCTTCACTATAGGGATTATGAGACTTTCAAATTCCTCTGGAGATCTCTCCCTAAGAGTGGGGTTATAATTTCAGATAATGCCGTGTTTTATTTTGGGGATGGATACTGTATACATAAATAATGTAGATTATATTAACTATTCCTACTTTGTACTCAAATCCTTAATTTAGGCTCTGGGTTTTTAGAGAGGGACATTAGGGACATTAAGGTAAGTAAGAATTGTATAAAGAGTGGACACAATTAGATAGATAAGCTACCTCCAATCTGGAGATTAAAATGTTGCTCTTATGTCGTCTGTTCTTTCATGATTGGTGTAGGGACTTAGCCCTCAGCATGAGACTCCTTCGAGCTCAACGGCACGGGGCTTACATTTCTGCAATTTTCACCCTCATCCTTTTGGGCATAGCCCACATCGGAATGAGGGATAATTTTTATCATAAAAATTTAAAATTAACGAATATAAAAAGATTCCTATCAACACGAAAAAGGATTCAGCCCTAGCTATATAGGTTGTCTATTAATGAAGAACTAGTGCCGCCGCGGGGATTTGAACCCCGGACAACCGGATATCCCCCATGCCGTATGAGTCCGGCGCTCTACCAGGCTGAGCTACGGCGGCATACTAGTATTTTTTAGATCGATTATCTAAAAATTTTACTCACTTTAACTTATATTCTCTTTCTAAATAAGAAATAATTGCACTCCTAATTACTTCACTTCTAGAAAGTCTCTTATTTATACAGTATAAGTCTAGCTTTGTTAACAATTCTTCATCTAATTTGAAAGTTATTACTCGCATTTGGTATTATCTTCTAATTCTGTATTACTTAAAAATTATACATTATAAATTACAATAGGGGGAGAGGCTTCCGAAATTATTCAAATAGCTTTAGTAACCAAGATTTTGTATTATTCTTAGTATATAATTCTTAAGTAGAGAAGGATCTTCTTCATTGTATAAGAATTCTCTTATTATAAGGCCTTCTGCTTCTTTTTTACTTAATCCTCTATTTTGGAGGTAGAATATATGGTCTTCAAGTACTTTAGATACTGAAGCTGAATGTTTAGCTAAATTAACTCTTCCAGTCTTAACTTCTAGCATGGGTACTACAACTGCTGCTGCATCCCTGCTAAGAATAAGGGATTTACCAGTAATTTCTGTCGAAGAATCATGTGCAGTTTCAGAAACTGTTGCAACACCTCTCAAAATTACACGTGAAGACATAGAAGCTATTCCTTTCATCTTACCTATACTACTACTTCTACCCTCTTTATGAAGTACCCTAGAGACAATTGTTATGCGGTCATTATTAACTCCTAGTCCCCGTGTAAGAAATTTTGCTGAAGCTTTCTCGTATAATTCACTATAATACTCTACATGAGAAGTAGCTCCACCAGAAGAAAAGATACTGGTAGAAATACTGCCCTTTACTTTTGATTTTGTATAGTTAAAAACATAGCCATTATTACCTAAAGAGATTATATTTAAGTTTACGTTTGCATTTTCATTACTAGTTATCGATATTACTGATGTGTTTAATGCCTTCTCGTTCTTTAATTCCGTTAAGTACATTATATTAAAATTACCGTCGCTGGCATTAATTTCTATATTTAGAGGCGAAATTATCTCTGGTTCTGTGGTTAAATGATAAATTAAGTAATTCCCTGGCTTTTCAATGACTATCTTCTTAGATAGGGCAAGAGTTAGCGCAACTAACTTATGCTCAGTCGGATCTATTAACTTATTAGTATAAGAATCTATTAATTCGTAGTCTGCATTATTATTGATAACTCTAATTATGTTAAAATCTTTTAAATCACTTATAATTTCATCTAGAATAATATTAATTTTATTTCCTATCTTTGGAATAAGATTGAGGGTTTCGAAAGAAGTCCAATCAGTATAATGCTTTAGGGTGGGAGAATCACTAACTTTTTGATATTCTAGTTTTTCAAATAATTCCAATAATTTTTTTCGTTGAATATTATCAGAAAAATTTGAATCTATAAATAAATTTGTAAACTCTCTATTTATTACACCCAACTTATGCCACTGCACCTAACTTATCTAACTCTAACTTTATAACTTTATTTAGAACCGTAGCGTACTCAAAAGGTAACTCTTTCATTATCTCGTCTATAAATCCTAATACTAACATCGATATTGCTTCCTTCTCTTCTAAACCTCTAGCGGTCAAATAGAATAGCTGATCCTCATTCATTCTAAATGTATGTGCCTCATGAGCCACTTCTGCATTTTCTTCAAGAACTTGGTTATGAGGATAAGTATATGCTTTAGTCTTATCATCTAACATTAGCGAGTCACATTTTACAAATGCTTTAGAGTATGTTGCACCTTTATTAACCCTAATTAAACCTCTATAAATGTTCACACCACCACCAAATCCTATGTTTTTATTAATTACCTTACTTTTTGTATAAGGAGCATTATGAATCATCTTTGACCCACTATCTTTCCATTCACCTTCTCCAGTTGTCATTGTAACTACTAAGCTTGATGAGGAAGCACCTTTACCTCTGAGAATAGTAGAAGGGTACACGAAACTATACTTTGAACCTAGGGAACCCTCAACCCATTCTACTGTAGAATTCTCATCAGCCCATGCTCTTTTATTGTTAAAATTAATAACAGATTTACTCCAATTTTGAATAGTTGTAAATTTAATATAAGCGTTCTTCTTTGCATACAATTCTACCATTCCGTCATGAAATGAGAATTTAGTGAACATTGGTGCACTGCATCCTTCTATAAAGTGAATGTATGAGCCTTCGTCTGCTATTAATAACGTATGTTCAAATTGTCCCATCATTTCTGAACCTATTATGAAGAATCCTTCAACCGGATTATTTATCCTCACTCCTTTAGGAACGTATACAAAAACACCACCACTCCATAAGGCTCCATGTAAGGCCGCAAATTTATGATCAGATGGTGGGAAGATTTTCATAAAATATTCCTTCATAATGTCTGGATACTTATGCATGGCATCTTCTGGTGTCATCATTATTACCCCTTTCTTTCTTAGTTCGGCCTTCACATTCTCATAAATTGGCTCAGATTCGAATACTGCTACTAATCCGCCAAGAACCTTCTGTTCAGTTTCTGGTATTCCTAGTTTTTCATAATATTGTCTAATTTCTGGTGGAATTTTATCCCATTCAGTAGTCTTTTCGACATCTGGTTTTACATATATTTCTAATTTAGATATATCTAACTCCCCTAAAAATTCAGGGAGCCAATTTGGAGTTGGTAATTTCTCAAAAAGTTCTAGGCTTTTTAATCTTAATCTTAACATCCACTCTGGCTCTTTCTTTATTTTAGATATTTCCTCTACAACACTTCTGCTAAGCCCAGATTCAACTATTCTCCTATGGAATTCTACAGCATCCAACTTATTTGTCTTTGCTTCTATTGCGGCATTAATTATTTCGCTTATGTCGAGCTCAATTTTTTCCTCTGTCATTTTAACCACTACTATCTTTAACTCTGTTAAAGATAGTTATAAGCATAGTTTATAATCAAATTATCGTATAACACCTTCGTATCCTTTTTCATCAATTAATTTTGCTAGCTCCATACCTCCTGATGCATAAATCTTTCCTCTATATAATACATGTACCCTATCAGCTTTTATATAATCTAAGATTCTCCTATAGTGTGTTATTATTAAGAATCCAGTATTTCTCTCAGTCCTTAACTTGTTTATTACAGATGCTATCACTTTAAGACCATCTATGTCTACACCAGAATCTGGTTCATCAAGGATTGCTATTAAAGGCTTAATTAGTAGCATTTGGAGAATTTCCATTCTCTTCTTTTCTCCACCACTAAATCCTTCAAACAATCCCCTATTGAGAATTGATTCTGGTAATCCTATAATCTTTGTATTTTCTTTTAGAATATTTAATATATTTATTGTTGATAGATTTTTATTTTCATAAAATTTATTAACTATTGCAGTTAGTAATGTTGCAGTTCTTACTTCGCTAATTTCTATCGGATTTTGGAATGCGAGGAAAATTCCTCTCCTTACTTTTTCATGAGTTTCTAAATTAGTTATATCTTCACCATCTAATAATACTCTACCCCTCGTTATTTTATATTTAGGATGACCCATTAATGCCAATGATAAAGAAGTTTTTCCACTACCATTAGGACCCATTAGCGCATGTATCTCTCCTGAGTTTATTTCTAGATTTATACCCTTTAGTACCTCTTTACCTTCAACTTCTACATGTAGATCTTCTATTTTTAGTTTTACCATTCTCTCACCCTAATTTAAGAACTAGAAAAAGATTTCTCTAACCAAGGTTGCTCCTCTAAATATATTACGCATGATGAATTAGATAAAGCTTCCTCGAATATGTTAACTAGATCTTGAATGTAATTTCTTAGAATCTCATCAGATAGAGTTTCAGAGGAGTTTTTTACTTGGCTGATTAAACCTTTACCATTTATTATTCTTTTAACACTAGGGAATAATAATGTCATTATTATTTCATCTAAAATATCATTTGAAGCTTGAAATATTTCTCTTAGCTTCTTACTGTCATCTTCATTTAGTTTTACCTTTAGTAAATAACTAGTTATTTTTTCTAAGATATTATATGCATAAGATAATAATGTTATATTAGAAATTATGATAAAATTTCTAACTATATATTTTTCTGTATCATATCTATTTCCTAAAATTCTTCTTAATAGCATAAGATAAACTCTTCTTAAATCATCTTTAGTTACCTGTAATTCTTTATTAGGAATTTTATCAGAGATTAATAAAATTATTTCGTCAATCTTTTTAGATATAATATTAAGTAATCTCCTTAATAGTGATTCTAACCCTAACTTCTCAGTATCGAGTAAACACTCTATTTTTACTTTATTATTACCAGCTTCAGTCACTTCAGCACCAACTAACTGTTTAGAGAAAGATAATAGACTTTCAATTTCCGACCTATCAATACCCTTTTTACTTAGAAGTAAAATTTCATCGTAGCCTAGAGCATATAAACATGGGATTATTGATAATAACGGCTGTTTTAAGGAGTCGACATCTATTTTTATATTCCTTTTATTCATTACATTCTTAACTTTTTCTGCAATTAATTTTAAAGTACCGTCATCTGAGACTTCCATTATTATCTTATCCCCAGGTTTAACGTTCCATTTACTTATCCACTTCTTAGGTAATGTGACAAAGAGAGAAGATGAACCTAATTTTTGAACTTTCCTAGTCTCAACTTCTTTGCTTTTAATTTCTTCATCTTGCAAAACTCTCACTTAATTTAAACTATGTTAATGGAGTCTTATAAAAATTTGGTAATATTTATAAAACATATATACGGCCTACGATAGCTTTTTAATTGTGACCTTTAGAAATCCTTTACGTAGAGAAAAATTAATTGTTGAATAATCTGCATTCGATGGAAGTCTTATTATACAATTATGGGACTTACCTTTTTTATCTTGATAATTTAACATTAATAACTTCTTATTTCTATTTACTGAAACTTTAACAGAGTCATCTGTAACATTTGGAATATCTACGATTATGTAATAATTAAGCTCATCTTCGTATAGTGAATATAAGGGCTTTTCGTAACTTTCAATTTCCTTAAATTCCCTCTCTAATTCTTCAAATATTATATTTATTTTCTTCTCATATTTTTCTATCATTTCTCTCATAATATCATATAAATCCTTCCCTGCTGGCATACTCTCACACATAGCTACTTGGTCTTCCAAGCGCATATGTTGGCATTTGCCTTCTGGTTTGTTCCATCAAACCTCTTATTTTTTCCCTAATTTCTTCAGCCTCCTTTAGTAAATCTGAAGTGTCTATTTCAATTCCTATATATTTTGAAATAAATGATAATGCTAAAGCAGAAGCTTCTGGATCGGGTAAATCAGAGAATGATTCAGTAACAATTACTAGATTTCTTATACCTTCTTTTATCGATTCTAATAATATAGGAGCATAAGGTCCGGCTAAATATCCGTCACCAAATTTCTTAATTTCCGAAAATTTACTCATTTCCTCAGCTAAATCTAAAGTATTTGTTATCCAATATAATGAAGGCTTTTCTATATCTAATCTATTCTGTATGGGAAAACCAGTTAAAGATAAAATAGTATCTATCTTATATTTTTTCGCGTAATTTATAATAATTTTTGCAATAGAATATATAGCATCTAACGATACTGCTATCCACGAATGTAGTACAATTAAATTATTTCCATAATATAACTCTATAGGAGAATTAGCAATTCCATTATTTATTTTAGAAATAGGTGGTAATAATTTTGGTATATATACACTAGAAAATAATTTTAATTTGAATTTTCTTATTATATATTCAGTAGCTATTTCACCTACTAATCCAGCATCAGGAAGTCCTACTAATAGATATGCTGGCTTTGAAATTTGCGGTGTTTCATATTCTATTATGTAAGTATTTTCATCAATTGAAAATACATTCATATTACTCTTTCACTCCTTCCCTATTTTTTCAGCATATTTTTCTGGGCTAAGAAGTTTATCCCTTTCAGATATATCAAAAACTTCAAGTTTTACTAACCAACCTAAGCCATAAGGATCTTTATTAATTAACTCCGGCTTTTCTTTCAATTCATCATTAACACTTACTACTTTTCCAGAAAATGGTGAATAGACTTCAGCAACAGCTTTTACTGATTCAATCGTAGCTATAACTTCTCCTTTACTTACATTTCTTCCGATCTCAGGAAGATCTACACCAATTATATCTCTTAATTTTTTCTGTGCATAATCAGTAATACCAATTATCACAGTCTTCTCAGTTTCAAACTTCACCCATTCATCAGTTTCAGTATACATTCTATCTTTTAGTACAATGTATTTTTTTACTTCAATATAATCCATACTCACTCACTACAATTGTTATATAAAAGGAAAATCTTGAATTTTTGCTTCAATCATCTTCTTAGCTTTCGTTATTATATTAATTGAAAAACCTAAATAAAAATGGTTAGAATTGAGATAACCCATCGCAATACTTCGTTGTAAATAGGGTGAAAAAGTCCCACTTGTAATTTCTCCGATTTCTTGATCCAAAATATAGATTTTATCGCCATGTCTAGGAATACTTCTTTCTCCCTTCTTTACTTTAAATCCTATTCTAAATTTATTTACTCCTGACTTTATATATTCAATTATTGCATTTTTACCTATAAAATCTTTTTTTAAAGAGAAAACAGGATATCTAGCTTCTATCGGATTTATATTCTCATCAATGTCTTCCCCATAAAGAACAAACCCCATTTCCAATCTTAAACTATCTCTTGCAATTAACCCAGCTGGTCTTACTCCTAAATCTATTAATTTTTTGAAGATATTTTTTAAAGAGTCTTCCTTAGCCCAAATTTCTAACCCATCCTCCCCAGTCCAGCCTGATCTACTGATCAAAAATACTTCATTACCCATGAATTCTGTATTAAGTTTAAAACTTAGTTTTTCAAGATCAATTGAGGGTATTAGATCCCAAACCCTCCTGCCTTGAATTGCAATCATTCCATAATCAAATGTAAGATCCTCAACATCTAATGAAGAGTTATTTTTAATCCACTTAATTACTTTTTCTCTATTTATTGCATTAGTTACTATAAAAAATTCCTCTTCATTAACCTTATATACCATCACATCATCAATAAATCCGCCCTTATCATTAAGAAATGCAGTGGGTCCGATCATCTGATTTTTAGGCGAGTTATAAGCTTCTTTGGCTATTAGATATTCAAATTCCCTTATAGAACCTATTACGCGTAACCTTCCCATATGAGAAATATCAAATACAGCTACACCGTTTCTTACTGCTAAATGTTCCTCCTGATAGCTAGTATATGACATTGGCATTTCCCAATTCGCAAATTCTCCAAAATTTGCCCCTATCTTCTCCTCTATATCTCTTAGAGGTGTTTTAAACATTAAATACGACCCCATTTATAAATTAGGAAGATGTAATATATGAACTCACATCCATGGCTACCAAATTTAAAGATAATTAATGAAATGTTAAAGAAAATTGGAATAGAAGATATAGAGGAACTATTTAAAGATGTTCCTCAGGAAATTAGATTAAAAGATGTATATAAAATTCCGTATAAGACTCCATTATCTGAATATGAAATTATATATAAAATGAAAAAACTTGAAGAAAAAAACTTAAAGTTAAAATATCCTCCTTTTTTAGGTGCAGGTGCGTGTCCACATATTATACCTTATGTTGTTAAGTTTGTAATAAGTAGATCAGAATTTTACACAGCGTATACACCTTACCAGCCAGAGATTTCACAAGGTCTACTACAGGCAATATTTGAATACCAAAGTCTGATAGCTGAATTATTCGAAATGGACGTTGTGAATGCCTCTCATTATGATTGGGGTTCTGCGTTAGCCGAAGCGGTATTTATGGCTAATAGAATTAATGGAAGAAAATATATACTTATTGCAGAGAATATAAATCCGTTACATAAAGAAGTTCTTAAAACATGGATCTATGGAAAAGATCTAAAGATAATAGAAATACCATATAGCAGAGAGAGTGGTAAAATAGATATAGAGAAAGCAATTGAAATATTAAATAAATATGAAATATCAGCTGTTTATTTCCAACAGCCAAATTACTTTGGGGTTGTAGAAACGGAAATTGAAAGTTTAGTAGAATATGCTAAAAGAAAGAAAGTCATAACTATAGCAGGAGTAAAGCCTTTATCCTTAGGCTTACTAAAACCACCTGGAGAATATGATATTGATATTGCAGTTGGTGATGGACAAGAATTAGGTCTACCATTAAATTTTGGAGGGCCGTATCTAGGAATACTTGCAGTAAAATGGGATGCTAATTTAATAAAACAAATGCCAGGAAGAATAGTAGGATTAACTAGAGATATCGAGGGTAAAATAGGATATACATTAATTCTACAAAGTAGAGAGCAGTTTATAAGAAGAGAGAAAGCTACATCTAATATAACTACAAATGAAACATTAATGGCAATTGCAGCTGCAGTATTTTTAGCTCTATTAGGAAGAGAAGGAATAAGGAGAATTGCTGAAGAAATTTACTATAGGAGTCATTATGCTGAAAAGAGAATAGTAAGCCAAGGTGCTATCCGAAAATTTAATTCAGAATTCTTTGAGGAGTTCTTGTTACAATTTCCAATTGAATACGATAAGATTCATAAACATTTAATTTCTAGACGAATACACGGTGGTTATAAAATAAACCAGAAAGAAGCTCTATTTTGCGTAACTGAAATTCATACAAAGGAAATGATAGACGAATTAGCAGAAAGTATAGGGGAGGTGTTAAAGTAAATGTGGTCTCAAGCTAAGTGGGATGAACCATTAATCTTTGAATTAGGCGGAAGGGGAAGAATAGGATTATTAATAAATCAAGATGATAAAATTCGAGAAGAAGTAGGCGAAATAAAGATACCAGACACAGTAAGAAGAAAGAAAGAACCAGAGTTACCAGAGTTATCTGAATTAGAAGTAGTAAGACATTATATAAGATTATCACAAATGAGTTTTGGCGTAGATACTGGATTTATTCCATTAGGATCTTGTACTATGAAGTACAATCCTAAAATCCAAGAAAGAGTATCTAGCTTTGCAGAAGATCTTCACCCTCTTCAAGATTCTGAAACTGTGCAAGGAATTCTAGAGGTTATTTATGAAATGCAGAATATTCTAGCTGAAATAACTGGAATGGAAGAGTGTAGTCTTCAAGTACCTGCAGGTTCAGCTGGGGAATTAGCAGGAGTTTTAATGATTAAAAAATATCATGAGGATCAGAAGAGAAATAGGGATGAAATTCTCGTAGCTGATACTGCACACGGAACTAATCCTGCAAGCGCAAGTATGGCTGGTTTTAAGGTAGTCTACGTTAAATCTAATAATGAAGGTCTAGTAGATATCGATCTATTAAAGCAGCTTATTACTGAAAAAACTGCAGGTTTTATGCTAACTAATCCTAATACTCTAGGCCTTTTTGAAGAGAATATATTGGAAATTTCAAGAATAATTCATGAAGTTGATGGCGTCCTATACTATGACGGAGCAAATCTTAATGGAATCCTTGGAGTAACGAGGCCTGGAGATATGGGATTTGATATAGTCCACTTAAACTTACATAAAACCTTCGGAGTACCACATGGTGGTGGAGGACCTGGTGCTGGAGCTATTTGTGCAAAAGGTAAGCTTAAGGATTACCTACCATACCCCCTAGTAGAAAAGAAAAACGGGAAATTCTACTTAACAAGAATTCCAAGTAGAAGTATAGGAAAGATTGCTGTATTTCATGGAAATATAGGAAATGTTATTAGAGCTTATGCGTATATATTAGGATTAGGTAGTGAGGGATTATCAAAAATAGGTATATTAAGCACAATAGCAACAAATTATATATTTTCCCAAATAAAGAATCTTAAAGGAATTGATATAATATCTCCAAATAGGCCAAGAAAACATGAAATTGCAATAAGCTTAAAACCTTTAATGGAAGAAACTGGAGTTACTGCATTTGATGTTGCTAAAGCATTGTTAGATAAGGGTATTTACGCACCAACCATCTACTTTCCAATAATAATTCCCGAAGTCATGTTAATAGAGCCTACAGAAACTGAACCATTAGAAATCCTAGATGAATTCATAAGTGCATTTAAGGAGATAATAGAGGAAAGTTACAAAAATCCAGAAAAAATAAAGAATTCACCACAAAACACTAGTGTAAAGAGGTTAGATCAAGTTTATGCTAATCATCCTACAACTATAACACCTAGTTATCGTGTTTACAAAAAAAGAAAATTAGGAATACCTTTAGTCCTTAAATAATTTGGGAAAATAATAGCGATAAATATCCTAAATATGGAATACTAAAGGACATTTTACCAATACTTACGACCTTACCTACAACATAGTTTTGTGGTACTCCGCCCTGCGGCTCTAATCCAACACTAGTATCTGGATATGGGTTTGTTATTGGATTTATTCCCTGAGTTACATATCTTTCTTGACCTTGATAATTATTAACTTGAATTACCCTATGTATTACATAAGTATACTTAGTTGGTGATTTATAGATTATTATATCTCCTACATCTGCATTATTTGTTGGTATATAAAATGTTATTTGACCATTCTGAAATATAGGATACATAGAGACTCCTTGTACTGTTGCAATATTTATTATATTAGTAATAACAGCAACTAAGAGAAACAGAAATAGTACGAAAATAAAAATATCACTCCTCTTCATCTAAATCACTTATGTCAAGTTCTATTACCTCTCCCCTCTCTTTTTCTTGTTCTTCCTCCTTGCCTTCAATTTTCTTAACTCCTTTCTTTCCTTCTATCTCTATAGAACTACCACCTGCCTTTATCTTACTAACAACACCTTTCCACCTATTACCGCAATTATTACAAACAAAAGAACCCATAACTGTAATTGTTATCCTGCCTTGTGAATCCGGTAAAGGAGATATTAGTTGCCATGTTTTTACAGGTTCTTTCACCTTATTTCCACAAGAAGGACATACATAAATATCCTCGCTAGATTTTCTTTTTGGCATATGAAGAATTAGTACTAATTGAGGTTATTAAATAATGCAATAATAACTCCAGCACCTAATAGAGTTGAACCATTAATTATTAATTTTCTTTTATTGAAATAGATTATTAGAATATTTAAAATATAAGATATTGAAACTATAAGATATTGAAATAGATTATTAGAATAGAAATAATTAATTAAATGTGGTGCAGTTATCCACGTAATTATGAAAGCCTTCTCATTACTTAATTTTCCTTTTAATATATAATAATATAATGGAGTTAATATACCATAAATGAAGAATACTAAAGCTATTACCGAAAACAACATATATTACTCATTATTATGTGCATATTATATGAATTACTTTACCATAAAAGAAGTTGAAGGATTACCAATTATAGATTCAAGAGGCAACTGGACAATTAGAGTATATATCGAGACTGAAGGCGGAATAAAAAGCTTCGGCGATGCACCTTCTGGATTATCTAGAAGCACCAAAGAGGCAATAGAAATTAGAGATAATGATGGAACGGTAAATTCGGCAGTAAGTATAGTTAGAAGATATATTAGGCCTTTAATCGTAGGAATGGATGTAAGGGAACAAAGTAGAATAGATAAAGTAATGATAGATGCAGATGGTACTGGTAATAAATCTAGACTGGGCGGTAATGTAATTACTGCTACTTCAATAGCTACCTTAAAAACAGCATCTGCTTCACTTGGATTAGAACCATTTCAATATATAGGTGGAATTAGTAATAAAAATATTCCTATACCGTTATTAAATATAATAAATGGCGGATTACATGCAGGAAGTAATTTAAAAATACAAGAATTTTTAATAATACCATTGGCGTTTGATACTCTTTATGACGCATTAAAATCATCTATATTAGTATATAAAAAATTAAAGGAAAATATTAAAAATAAATATGGTTCAATATATACTTCAGTTGGAGATGAAGGTGGATTTGTAATACCTGCTAGTACTACAGAAGAGGCACTTAATATTCTAGTGAGATCGATTCAAGATGTTGGATATAAAGATGAAATAAAAATTGGAATTGATGCTGCAGCTTCAAACTTTTATAAATCTGAAAAGTATGAAATAGATGGTAAATCATTATCAGCTGAAGATTTACTAGAATTTTACCTTAGATTAATCAATGAATATCCATTATTATACATAGAGGATCCATTTAAAGAAGATAGTATAGAATTATTTGCTGAATTGCAAAAGAATGCAAAAAATATTATAATTACTGGTGATGATTTATATAGTACAAACATAAAATTATTAATGGAAGGAATTAAAAGAAATGCAACAAAGGGCACAATCGTGAAGCCAAATCAGATTGGTACAGTCACGGAAACTATAGAATACTGTAAACTAGCAAAGGAAAATTCGATTAAGATAATAATAAGTCATAGGAGTGGGGATACGGAAGATTCTATAATAGCTGATCTTGCAGTAGGTGTCGGAGCAGAGTTTATAAAGACTGGAGCACCGGCAAGAAGTGAGAGAACGAGTAAGTATAATAGATTATTGTATCTTGAAAAAACATATAATATGCAATATCAAGGTAAAAAATTATTTAAGGTATAATTATACCAAGAAGTATTAAAAATACTGCAAAAGCGATCATTACTACCAAGAATTGCTTTACTGTTAATGACGGTAAAACTCTTGCAAACTTCACTAACCCATAAATCCCTAAACCTATCAGTAGCAGAATTAATATTACAAAACCTGCCGTAATTAGTATAGTAGACAATGGTGATGTATTGAAATTAAATGTCGATGCAAAACTATTTGCAACATTTTGAAGATTTTCTAGACCCATTTTCTATCGAATAAAAGAGCTTATATTCCAAAAACCCTTTTTAAGTTTTCTAGCATAATATCACTTCTTGATGATGAAGGTTGAAAGCGCAGAATAATGAAGAAGTCTGGCTCTCTGATTTAGAGATTTTAGGAGACTTATAGCTTTTAAATATATTCCGATAGACCCTCTAAATTTGAGGAGTAATACCTATGTCCTTATCATTAGAAACAATAAGTAAGTTTATTGGTCAAAAAATTAAAGATATATACGGCAGAGAGTTCGGATATCTCATTCATGTATTTACTGAAGTTGATGGTTCAATAACCGGTATAGAAGTAGCTAAAGGATCCTCGTTCATAACGATTGACCCGTCGAGGGTTAAAGTAGATGGTGAAAATGGTGTTGTGGTTTTACCAGAGTGGAGATCGGAAGCTCTAAGAATATTGAATTTGATGGATAAAATTAGAAAAAGGCAAAAAGCACTTGAAGAATTATATGGAAGGCAAGAAATTCCCAAATCTACATATGATGAAATGAAAAGAAAATTAGACTCGGAAATGTTAAAATTGAAAGATGAGCAAGTGAAATTAAAAAATAAATTAAAATCAAGATTAAGTGAAATTGAAGAACAATTAACAGAAATTGATAAAGTTATTGTTGCAATGAAGATGAGTTACATATCTGGCGAAATTCATGATTCTGCTTACAAATCTTCTATTGAATTATTAAAGCAAGCTAAAGAAAGTTTTATGATGGAAAGAGACGATATTAAGAAAACTCTCGATAAGATAGATATATTAGATAAGGAAGGATTAGATATTAAGCCTTCTCCCTTATCACAATCCCCTCAAGATCAACAAACTAAGAATGATCAATTAAAAATGGAATTACCGTCTCCAATAGCAATAAAGGTAATAAATACTTTATAACAAAGCCAGTGACATGATATGATAAGATTGCCATTTCGCAGAGGTGGCGAAAGAGTAAAATCTAAAGATTTGTTAGAAAGTGTTACTGGAATTTCAATAAGGATTAAAGAACTGGAAAATAAGCTAGAGGAGTCTTTAAGAAGATTAAAAGAAAGAGATAAAGAATTGTTTGAAAAGACTGTTAGGGCTAAAATGGACGGTGATGATGCTAGGGCTACTATTTATGCTCAAGAGATTTCCGATATAAGAAAGATGATTAAGGTAATATATACTGCACAATTAGCACTGGATAGAGTACGTTTAAAGTTAGAAACAGTACACGAATTACAGAACTTCTCTATGATATTACCTACTGCAATTAAGATATTAGATGAATTAAAGATAAGGGTTAAGAATGTAATGCCAGAAGTTGCAATTATGTTCGATAGTCTTGTTAGTAATGTTAACTCTCTAGCTATAGAGACAGGAATGATTAACGAGAAATCAATTAATCCTACGATAATAGATGAAGAGGCAAGAAAAGTATTAGATGAAGCACAGCGTCAAGCAGAAATTAAAATGAGGGAAATCTTACAAGAATTTCCACATCCTCCCTTATATGAGGAGAATAAGAGAAAAGCAAAGGTAGAAGTTAATAGTAATAATAATAGGAGATTAACAGAGTATGAATTGCTAGAATACTTAAAATCTACTGGTGGTATACTAGATTTAGATCATATTACACGAATGTATAATGTTAATAAGGAAACTGTTTTTGAAGTCTTGAACAAACTGGTAGAAAAGAAGCTAGTAGTAATAGAGTGAAAGAATATGAGTGCACAACCGATTTTAGAGGAAATGGCTAGAAAATATGCTATTCAAGCAGTTAAGGCTGATAAAGAGGGGAAAAAGGAAGAAGCTGTAAGGTATTATCAAAAAGCTATAGAAATACTAACACAGCTAGTAACTTTGTATCCAGATTCTGTTGCAAGAAATGCGTATGAACAAATGATTCATGAGTACAGAAGAAGAATAGAGGTTCTTAAAGAAGGTTTAATAATCTCGCCGGCAGAAAGAGAACAACAAGAAACTAACGATGTAGCGGAATTCTTTATAAAAGAAAAACCAAAAATAACCTTTAACGATATAGTTGGAATGGAAGACGTTAAAGAAGCTTTAAGAGAAGCAATAATTTATCCTGCTAAAAGGCCAGACCTATTCCCATTAGGATGGCCTAGAGGTATTTTATTATATGGTCCTCCAGGAAATGGGAAAACTATGATAGCAGCAGCTGTAGCTAATGAAATAGATTCAGAGTTTATACATGTTGACGCAGCTTCAATAATGTCAAAGTGGTTAGGAGAAGCAGAAAAGAATGTTGCTAAAATATTTAGAACTGCTAGAGAATTGTCAAAAAAGAAGGAGAAACCAGTAATTATATTCATAGATGAAATCGATGCATTATTGGGGATATATAGTACTGAAGTAGGTGGAGAAGTTAGAGTAAGAAATCAGTTCCTTAAAGAAATGGACGGACTTCTCGACAAGTCAGAAAATTATAAGGTATATGTGATCGGTGCTACAAATAAGCCTTGGAGACTAGATGAGGCATTTCTTAGAAGATTTCAGAAAAGGATCTATGTAAAACTACCAGACTTTAATCAACGCTTAGCGTTATTTAAACACTACTGCTCAAAAATAAATATAGATAGGGATGTAAATCTTGAAGAATTAGCAAAACTTACAGAAGGATATAGTGCTAGTGATATCAGAGATATAGTACAATCAGCGTACATTAGAGCCGTGAAAGAGATGTTTAAAAGTGGTTCTAAGGATCCGAGACCAGTAAACATGAATGACTTTCTAGAAACGATAAAGATTAGAAAACCAAGCGTTACACCAGAATTAATAAAGGCATATGAAATGTGGACTGAAAAATATAAGGCTTTATAATACTTAAATTTGATATCTTATTATTTTTATTTTTCGATATTTGAAAATTTCATATAGTTTTATATCTTTATTATTTCATATCTTTCTTTTTTATAGAATATATAATATTAATTTATAATTATTTTTAATATTATAGTTAAACTTGTTAAAAATTTTAATATATTCTTTAGCTTACTATCCTTAATTTTGTTTTTCGGAATAATATAGATAGATGTTTTTCCTTATTCGAGTTTTCCTTAACTGTGAGTCTTCTTAAAAAGTAATTCAGCTACCCCAGAGTTCAACATCATCTCTCAACTGGCATGACTTTCATCATTAAAATATTCCCTTATTATTTCTTTAACATATTTACCAGTATATTTGCTTTTTAATAATAATTTTAATGTTTCGTATTCGGAAAATTGAGCCCTTTCACGCCATACTATCAATGCTTCCCTGACTTTTTTAAAAGCAGTATAATGAAGAAAACATAAACCTTTCTCATATTCTTCAAAATCACAAATTTTACATTTTTTATAATCTATTAGTTTAAAAGCCTTAGCTAGATTTATTCCTATATCATTCTTATTATTATTAAATTTATAAATATATTCATTTATCTTATTTAAATAATATCTCCAAACTTCATCACTACTTTTTTTGCCAATTTGAACCTCCTTTAACTTCTTGTCAAGTTCTGAAGTCAAACTGACATCTGTTAAATCCTTAAAGTATTTTTCTAGAATATTAGCAACTATAATTCCTAACTTAGTAGGTACTATATAACCTCTGATATTTCTTACATATCCCCTTTTAAATAATGTTTCAATAATTTTTGCCCTTGTAGATTCTGTACCTATTTCTACATCCTCCATCCATTTTAAGAGCGATACCTTAGTATATCTGCTGGACGGTCTAGAGGTATTCAGAATAGCTTTAGCACTAATTACCTTTCCCTCTTCACCTTCCTTAAGATCATAATCCTTACCTTCTTCTGATATATTTGTGTAAGGATACAATAATAGCCACCCTTTTTCTACTATTCTAGATGACGTAAGTTGAATTTTTTCGTTTAAACCCTCAACCTCTATAATATACGTTTTAACTTCTTTTATCGCATCTCTGGAAATACTTGCCAAAAACCTTCTCAGAATTAATTCATAGACCTTTCTCACTGTAGTAGATAAATTTCTTTTAGGCGATATACCAGTTGGATGTATTGCAGGATGTGCTGGATCGGTTTTACTTCCCTGCTTAGGTACATATTTATTACTTATTACTAGAGAATTTAATAACTTTATTAATTTAGAGTAAGGTCCTTTTGATAATTCTCTTATAATCTCATTTAAATTTATACTAGATGGTAGCTGTTGACTATTTGTCCTAGGATAACTTATTAAGCCTTCAAGATACAATTCTTCTGCTATTCTTTCAGTCTTATATGGAGAAATATTTAAAATTCGCCCAGCTTCTGCTTGTAAATCGCCTAAATTAAAAGGGGGTGGTCTTTCAACAACTAACTCTCTTTCTATAACTTTTTTAACTATTGCTTTTTTCCCAATTATATTTTTTATTAATTTATTTAAATCATTAATATTATCGAATAATTTACTTAAATATATTTTTATTAATTTATTTTTAAATTCTATAGTTAATAATAGCTTAAACTTAGGTTCTGGAGTAAATAATAATCTTTCATTTTCTTTATTAACTATATTTATAAGTGTAGGGCTTTGAACCCTTCCTGCGCTTAATACAACTTTTTTACCTACTACATCATAGATTGCTTTCATTAGAGCCCTACTTACGTTAATACCCCATAACCAATCTACTTTATGTCTAAGCAAGCCTGCATTTATCATATTGTAGTCAAGTTCAGATAAATTTTTAAAAGAATTTAATATTTCATATTTCGTTAAAGATGAGAATTTCATTCTTTTTGCTTTTTTAATATCTCCAAAAAATAATATAATTAAATAACCTATTACAGAACCTTCTATATCATAATCACATGCATTTATAAATAACTCCGCTTTTCGAGATAGTTCACTTAATAAAGTATAATATTTTTTTGCAAAATTAGCTTTTTTATCTTCTACCCATATTGGTTTCCATTCGGCTTCAAATACTGGAAATCCTCCATTACCACTTAATGTAAATAAATGACCTACTGTAGGTGCTACTACATATTTTGTATTATTAATCGTAAAAACCCAAAATGAGACTTTATTTTTTACACAAACCTTAGGATTTTCGCTTAAAGCCTCAGCAATCTTCTTCGCTGCCTTTGGTTTTTCTGCAATTATTAAAACATATGGAAAATTAAGATTACAGAGAGACAATACTATCTCTCCATTATTGATATCTTTTTGACTATGCCATTAGGAAAACGTCTCCTTATAGTAATTGGTAATACCTTTAACTTTAACTCTTCCTCTGCTATACTTATAGGATCGAGTGGACCATTATATTTACTTAAATCTATTAACGGCGGGGCACCCATTGCTAATTGTAAAGCCCTTGCACTTATTATTCTAGCCCTTTCATAGCGAGTTAATCTATTAGACCAGGCTTCGACATAAGAAGGATTATATACTTCTTCAGCTTTACTTCTCTCTGACATTAAAAGATATTCATTAAGTGACTAGAAAAAGCTAATCTTAAACATTAACGTTAGATTCGCATCCTCCATTAACTTAGAATTTACTAGGTATTATTATTAATAATAAACAAATTAATAAAATAGTTCTTTATATATAAAAGATTAAATATATCTATTTAAATTAATAAAGTATATTTTAAGAATTTTATAATTGTTAAATAATAAATTTCTTTTTCTTAAGTTAATTCCAGATAACTTCCTTCTCAAGTTCTTCAGGTAATTTACATTCCCCATAAATTTCTATTTCATCAATCTTTTTATCATATATCTTCTCAAGGCTATTCTTGAGATAAGTTAATGCTCTATAATCTATCATTCCAAGAACTCCAAATCTTACAATTTTTTCTCTTAATTCTCCCATTCCTTTAGCAATCTCGATATTAAACTCTCTAAGTTTAAGTATTAATTCACTAGGCGAGTATTTATAAGGAAATGCCGCAACAACAGTATTTGAGAAATTATTCTCGTTACCAAGCAGACTGAAATTAAATTTCTCTAGAATTTTTCTTAACAATCTTGAGCAGCTCTCATGCCTTCTTATTCTTCTATTGATACCTTCTAATAATAATAACTCTACTGCCCTATACGTAGCATAAAACGCAGAAATATTAGGTGTAAATGGAGTTTCATTTCTAATTTGAAAATCCAAATGCAGCTTTAGATCAAGATAAGTTGGTACATCGTAATTATTAAGTCTATTTAATCCTTCATCCGACACTGCAATTATTGCTAAACCTGGAATAGAAGCTAGAGCCTTTTGACTAGCAGAAGCCACAGCATCAACTTTCCACTTATTTATAAGAATTTCATAAGCAAACATTCCCGAAACAGAATCAACTAGTACTCCTAAACCATTTCTCTTTCCTATATTAACAAACTCTCTTAAATTTCTTAATGCAATACCAGTACTAGTCTCATTATGTACTAATGCTAATAATTCTGCATCCTTATTCTCGTCTATTACCTTTTTAACCTCTTCTAAATTTATATCCTCCCCCATCTTTTTTCTAAGTTCAACAACTTTCAATCCTCTTCTCTTCATAGATTCTATCATTCTATCTCCAAAATCACCATAACTAATTCCTATTACTTTCTGTCCCCTTTTCGTCAGAGAATAAACCATGGCTTCTACTGCTAAGGTTCCAGATCCCGAGAGTAAACCAACTCTTTCTGCACCTAGAATTTTAACTAAATTGTCTTCTAGCTCCTTCACAACTTTTTTAAATTCCTCTGATCTATGATTTACTACAATCTTAGAATATTCTAAAACTGATGTTGGTACATTAACTGGACCCGGTATTAATAATAACATTCCTTATCTCCTCAACTGCCTTAATTATATTTTCAAATATCGCTTCACCTATTCTCTTTTGTGCTTCTTTAGTTTGAGCACCTATATGTGGGGTAATTATTACCCTATCGTGGGATATAATCTTTAATTCCCAATCTTCTTTAGGTGGCTCATTCCACATAACATCAGCTGCATAAAACCCTACTTTACCTAGTTCTAAATAACGTAATAGAGCCTTGCCATCTATTAGAGATGCTCTGCTTGTATTTATTATAATAACTCCATCTTTCATAATTTTAAACTCTCTCTCAGATATTATTGGTATAGATTTTTTATTAGTAACACTAGCATGTAAAGATATAATATCAGAAATACTTAATAACTCATCTAAAGAATTTGTAATTGAAATTTCTAATTCTCTTGCTTTACTTGAAACATCTATTATATCATATGCTACTATCCTCATTCCTAATGCCTTTGCTATCTGAGCTACTCTCGTGCCTATTCTACCTAATCCTACTATCCCTAATATTTTATTTTTTAGCTCAAAACCTTCAACTTTTTTAAATATTCCGTTTTTTGTAAAAGTTATAGAATTATATAAATTCCTAGCCGCTATTATCATTAGCCCAATAGTTAATTCCGCCACAGAATCTGTAGAGGCTCCAGGGGCGTAAATTACCTTAATCCCTCTCTTAACGGCCTCATCTACATCGATATTATCTAACCCTACTCCAGCCCTAGCTATTATTTTTAATCTTTTTCCCCTCTCTATTACTTCTTTATCTACCTTCGTCCTACTTCTAACTATTAGTATATCGTAATTTTCAATTATTTCTAAAATTTCATTTCTAGTAATTGTAGGATTATAATTAACTTGGAATCCTTTCTGTATTAATTTATTAATTACTGTATTATCTATTGGATCCGATATTAATATACTAAAACTAGAATATAGTGTCCCCTCTTTCATTTTCTCACCTTTTAGAATATAATTAAGTTAACATGATGATGATGAAAATGAAAGAAAAGAAGTAGTAGAAATAGTATTAACTAACATAATTTTTTCTTCCTTACTTATCACAAAATTTAGTACATACCTTAAATTCATATGAGTCATAGCTTTCTCACAAAACTAGTATATATATTTTACTTCAATATAGTATTCGTAGTATAATACCATATGAATAGATCAAAAACGCCTACTTCGTATCCAAACCTTTTAGCTATCGATCTTAAAACTCCCTCTAATATTATATATCTCGTCTTAGATAAGTGCTTTAGATCGTCAGTAATTATATTATTCTCCCTCAGAAATTGAAGAACATGCCTATCGATTATTGCTAAATTGAAATATCCTACGTTTCTCAAAAAATGGCTACTCTCTTTCATTCCCAATCCTAATATATTATTTACTAAGTACTCTCTAGCCTCGAATACATTCTTTTCTGCAATATCTTTTATTACGTTTAACTTATCATAAAATTTCCTTGCCTCAACAATATACTTAGCTTTTATATTATAGAATCTATAACCACTCTTTCTGAGAATTTCTGATATCTTCTTCTCATCAGAATCCATCAGATAATTTATTAAGTTCGTAAGTGCAATATATGCTGAGATAAAGGATGAGTTACTAGTTAAGATGCATAGTATTAACTCCCTAAACCATACTTCCTTTCCAGCATTTCTATTTAAAATAAATTCTTCAACTCTTTCTAATATTCTTGCTCTTAGACTTTTGTCTCTTAGTAGACTTCTTAGATTTGCTCTTCCTTTTACCTTTTGACCTCCTACTCCTTTTACTTTTTCCTTTATCATCTTCATGATGTCGTTTTTTATTTATTATAAATATATCATCTTTAGATATTATTTTAGTACCATCATTAGTCTCAAGAACTATAAATGGTATTGTATTAGGAAACTTAACACCGAAAACTATATAACTACCTTTACCCACCTCAACTAGCTTAGCACTTTCATTTTCAAATTTATCTGGAATTAGTATTCTTTTAACTTCTATAGGTTTTGGAAAGATAAAAAAATCTTCAAATAGTTTAGAGAAATTTAAATAAGTTTCGTTAGAGTTAACAATTTTAACAATTTTATCTTTTTCAAAAATCTCTTCAAAATTATTTAAAATAGAAGAATTAAACGAATTTAATCTTTCGATTCTATTTGCGGTAATAAGATGAATACCAGAAATTTCCAAAATTTCACTATAGATATACTCTAAATTTTTACCTTCCACAGAGTACTAATGTGTACAACATAAATAAATTCTTCTCCAACAAATTCTTAACAAAACAACATTCAGAGTTAGTTATATATTACTAAATAATGCTAACCATTCTTATGAGTATAAAAATTAAAGGCTCTAACGCTTATGGCCATAGTGGATGGTTTACAGTATATTGTAGAATATGTAATAGAAAATTGAGAATCGACTCAGATATCGTATATAAATGTCCTAAATGTGAAAAAAGATATAATGCCTATTTCTGTGAAGCAGATAAGAGAGGACTAAAGGGAAAGTGTCCATATTGCTTAACTGAATTGGTACCTGTAATATGAAAGAAAATATTGAAAGATTTTTATATAATAATAGGTTTATAGTTATAATAAATAGTAAAATAGTATATTTAGATGTTGATATACCTGTAAATATAACATTATCTAGAAAAGTAGAATACAAAGATATAAAAATACATATAAATAATAATATAGAAATTATAAAAATACAATTATGTAGGACTAGAATTAAGAATTATATATGTGGAATATTAATAAAAGGAGAGAATTTAAATAAAGAAATCATAATCAAATATTACAATCAAATTTTAGAAGCAGTAAAAATGGTCATGTGAAATCCTAAATCCCTTATTTTTTTATTCAAACGTGATGCAATATTAACTAAAGTAGTCGAGTTCTCTGATTCTATTCTTATTCTTATACTTATATTATTCCTTACATCAATACTCTCCAAAAATAGATTCTTAAAATCTAATCTCTCTATATAAATACTAATTAGAGAAGAATTGTCAGGTGCACAGAGATATGATGCTCCTATCTTCTCTACTTTACAAATTTCAGATAACTGTTCATCAATTTTCATGATAAATTCTCTCAACTTTGATAGATCGTCACTTATAATTATAAAGTCCTTTGTAAACATCTTATATCACCTACTTTAAATTAACTCTTTTTATTGGTATTTTAAGAGAGTATAGGACATTTTTAACACATTCCTCATAATATCTCGCATCACCAGATATTCTTTTTATCTTTAATTTTCTATATTTTAACTGCAAGACAATTTTACCTTGATCTATAACAATAATTTGACCATATACTTTATTCTTTATATTCTTAATAAATCTTAAATAAATATATAAATTATTTTTATCTAAAGTTATATTTATTGATTCACCTATCGAATACGTTGGCTTAAGTCTACTTACAATATTGAATTTCTCTACTTGTTCAAAACTACAATTCTTACTATCAATTACTCTAAATAGTAATGTCCTAATTGCATGCTTTGAAGTTTTACTCTTACTATTTTCGATATTAAGTATAATATCATCATTATTATTTATTGTATCGGAGTAAATACTCCCCACCTCTAATTTTCCTTATAGAATCTACTATACCTTCAACATCCAGCTTATCTTCTAAATAAGCGTCAATTAAAATCTCATTTTTAAAGAATATATTTAATAAATTTTTACGTAAACTAATATTTGAATTTTTATATAAATTTAATAAAAATCTTTGGATTCTAATTTTATACTCAATACTTTTCAGATTATTATTTAAGTATTCATCAAGATTTTTATTTTTAGTTATAGCATTAAAAGCTACCTCTGCAGAAATTGCAGAAGGTCTGATTCCCTCACCACTTAGAGGAAAAACTAAGCCTCTTGCTTCGCCTATTCTGTAATTCTTGCTCCTTACATCACCTATTGAGATTGGTGCACCACGAACATCTAGTATAATAAAATTTCTTTTGAGTTTTTCTTTTAAATATTTTAATAAAATTTCTTTTGAGTTTTTATCTTCAATAAAACCTGCGCCTATATTATAAACTCCTTCTTCCTCAGGGAAAATCCAATAAAATCCAACCTTTGAAGTATCAAATTCTATTATAGCTTCATCACTAAAGTTTTCTGATTTTACTAGTGCACGAGTAGTATATACAACCTCTCTATCTAAAAAATAAGGCCCTATAGAATAAACTATCAAACTTTCATCCTTGTTTTTATTATTTATATATGAAAAATTATTAGAAAATATTGAATTCTTAAAATTCTTAATTTTACTTCTCATTCTATTTATCCATTCCCACTTATCTATTACTACCCACTTTGTATTTTTATATTCAATATCATAGATTTCCTTACCATCGATATAAAATTTAAATTTTCTTATTCTATACTTAATCTTCCATTCTACTGGGGGTGAGTAGATATTCGGTACAACATCACCGCAAGGTTTAAAATATGAAGGCTTAAGATCCAATAACTCAACCTCTATTCCTCTCATATTATTTAGCATATAAGCTAATAAAGAACCCGCTACGCCTGCACCTATAATCTTTACCTTCAACTTCATAATTTAGTAGTATAATGTTTATAAAAACCTTGTTAGATATTTGAATATAATTTGGTGATGCGTTATTGTTAGATCAGTCGGTTATAGAAGCTAAAATGAATGAATGGCCTAAACATTATGATCCGAAATTAATTGAAGAAAAATGGCAAAAAATATGGTTAAGTAAGGAATATTGGGAAAAAGTATTTAAGTTTAAAGAAGAGGAAATCGGAAAGAAGCCAATATATGTAATTGATACACCGCCTCCATTTACAAGTGGAGAGCTACATATGGGACATGCTTATTGGGTAACATTAGCTGATACCATTGGTAGATTGAAAAGGTTAGAAGGATATAATGTTCTACTTCCCCAAGGGTGGGATACTCAAGGTTTACCTACGGAGCTAAAGGTTCAATATAGGCTTAGAATACCTAAGGAAAATAGAGAACTTTTCTTACAAAAATGTAGAGAATGGACTGAAGAAATGATAACAAAAATGAAATCTGCAATGATAAGGTTAGGTTATAGGCCAGAGTGGGAAAGGTTTGAATATAGAACGTATGAACCATCCTATCGAAAAATTATACAAAAGAGTCTAATTCATATGTTTAAAATGGGATTAATAGAAATGAGAGAAGGTCCGGTTTATTGGTGCCCTAAATGTGAAACTGCCCTAGCACAAAGCGAGGTTGGTTATATAGAGAAGAAGGGAATATTAGCCTATATAAAATTCCCTATAAAAGATTTGAATGAATATATAGTTATAGCTACCACTAGACCAGAACTAATACCCGCAATACAAGCTATAGCAGTAAATCCTAATGATGAAAGATATAAAAAATATGTAGGCAAAAAAGTTATAGTTCCTTTATTTAATAAAGAAATTGAAATATTGCAAGATGAAAAAGTAGATATAAATTTTGGAACTGGTGCTGTAATGATATGTACATATGGTGATGTACAAGACGTTAAATGGCAACTAAAATATAGATTACCAATAACTGAAGTAATAGATGAAAAAGGAAAAATGAAAAATACTAATGGCATCTTAGATGGCTTAACAATTGAAGAGGCTAGGAAAAGAATGCTAGAATTATTAAGAGAAAAAGGATATTTAATAAAGGTAGAAAATATAACACATAATGTACTTTCTCATACTGAGAGAAGTGACTGTTTATCACCAATAGAGTTCCTAGTTAAGAGGCAATTATATATAAAGGTCTTAGACTATAAGGATAAGTTACTTGAAGAATATAAAAAGATGAAATTTTATCCACCTAGAATGTCGTACTACTTAGAGGAATGGATAAGAGCATTAGAGTGGGATTGGAATATCTCAAGACAAAGAGTTTATGGAACTCCACTACCATTTTGGTACTGTGATAACAATCATTTAGTTCCTGCAAATGAGGAGAACCTACCAGTAGATCCTACAAAGGATAAACCACCTACAGAGAAATGTCCATATTGTGGTCTTTCTCTAAAACCAGTAACTGACGTAGCTGATGTATGGATAGATTCAAGTGTAACAGTACTATATCTAACTGGATTTTATGAGAATAAGCAAAGGCATGAGATGCTATTTCCAGCTTCATTAAGGTTACAGGGAACTGATATAATAAGAACATGGTTATTCTACACATTCTTTAGAACTTTAATGTTAGCTGGCAATATACCATTTAAGGAAGTTCTAGTTAATGGACAAGTTCTTGGACCAGATGGTACTAGAATGAGCAAAAGTAAGGGTAATGTGGTTTCACCAATGGATAAAATAGACGAATATGGAGCAGACGCAATTAGAATGGCATTATTGAGTTCTTCAGTAGGCGAAGATTTTCCATTTAGATGGGAAGTAGTAAGAAGCAAGAAACTATTATTACAGAAGATATGGAACGTATGTAGATTGGCATATCCTTTCATCTATGGTAAAAAAGTTAGTAAGCCAAGTATTTTACATCCTATTGATAGGTGGATATTACAAGAGCATAAGAAATTCTTAAAGACGGTTAAAGATGCGTATGATAATTTTGAATTTCATATTGTAATTGAACAATTATATAATTACTTCTGGGAAAAAATAGCAGATGAATATGTGGAATTAATTAAACATAGATTGTTTAACGAGGATCAATCAGTATATTATACTTTTTCGAGAATTTTAAAGGATATAATAGTAGTACTCCATCCCATAGCCCCGCATATTACCGAGGAAATTTATTCTAGATTATTTGGTGACAAAATAAGTGTACTCCTAGAGACATTTCCTACATTTGATGATATTGAAGATGATGAAGAATCTCTTAAATTAGGAGATAGTATTATTAAATTCAATTCTATAATTAGAACTGAAAAGATAAAGAATAAATTATCTATGAATACAAAAGTTAATATAAAATTATTTGCAACTAAAGATTTTATAAGAAATATAATGAAAGTAAAAGATGATCTAATGAAAACTCATAAGATAGTAAATTTAGAAATTCATGAATCCAATGAATTAAAGATAGAACTTTCAGTTTTTACTGAGTAATCTCTTCAATAAACTCTCTAATTTTAGATACTCCCTCAATTATTGTAGATTTATCCACTGCATAACTTAATCTAATGAAAACTTTACCTACATCTAAAGGAAAAACTTCACCCGGTATTGTTATAACACCTTTACTTTCAATAAGTTTTATTGAAAATTCTTTAGATGATGAAAGAGATGCAGCTTCTAGAACCTTAGAGATATTAGGAAACATATAAAAAGTCCCATTCGGCTTACTTACCTTTATACCATTAATCTTACTTAATTCATTATACATAATATCTCTTCTCTCTCTAAATAACCTTATCATATTTTTTACTTCCTCAATAGAGAAGAAGGCTTCTAAAGCACCTTTTTGTACAAAGCTGACTGGTGAAGTATAAATATTTGCAGCTAATACTCCTAATTTTTTTATTACATCGCTCGATGCAATTATAAATCCTAATCTCCATCCAGTCATTGAAAAAGTTTTACTAAATCCGTTAATATAAATTATAAAATCTCTCCAATCACTTTCATTTAGAACACTATAAAAATCTGTATCATATACAAAATGATCATATATCTCGTCAGAAACTAAAATTATACCCTTCTCTCTACATAATTCTACTAAGTTTCTAGTTTCTGACTTACTAAATACAGAACCAGTAGGATTGTGTGGATTATTGTAAACAATCATTTTCGTCTTATTAGAGATCTTACTTGATAGATCATCAAAGTCTATATGGAAACCATCTTCTCCCCAACGAAGTTTAGAATATACTGGAATTCCACCTAATAACTTAACAACTTCTGCATAAGAGTAAAATGTGGGATCAAAGAGAATTACCTCATCACCTGGTTCTATATAAAGTTGAAAGGTCATAAACAGTGCTGTCTTCGCACCTGCAGTAATTATTACTTCGTCCTTAGATATTTTCTGATCAGTTCGAGATGTAATATATTCAGCTATCTTATATCTTAACTCTTCTATACCATAGGCAGAAGTATAGCCAGTAAAACCTTCATCTAAAGCCTTTTTTGCAGCTTCTCTTATTCTCACAAAAGTTGGAATATCAGGCTGACCGATTCCGAAATTAATTATTTTTAAACCTTTACTTTTACTTACTTCTCTTGCTATCTCGTTGTAAAGTAAAGTACTTTCTCCAGTTAACTGATTAAAGCTCTTATTTACTCTCTGAATTGGTTTCATACCAATTTATTCAACTAATAAACTCTTTTATTTTTTTAGGTTCTCTGAGTAAAGATGTACCTATAAGAAAGGCGTCAGCCCCTGCTTTTCTTAATTCTTCTATTTCTTCACGTGAAGTTATTCCGCTTTCTGCTATTTTTATCACATCTTTAGGTATTTCACTTAAAATTTCCTTTACTTTATTTATATTAATTTCAAATGTCTCTAAATTTCTAGCATTTACCCCAATTATTTTAGCACCTGCTGAAAGTGCTATTTCGAGCTCTTCTTTATTACTAATTTCTACAATTGTTTCGATCTTATAAGTTTTACAATATTCAATTAAATTAAATAATTCTCTCTCTGTAAGTATCTTGACTATTAGAAGTACAGCATCCGCTCCTAGGTTATATGCAGTATCTATCTGCTTTTCTGTGACTATAAAATCTTTAAATAATATTGGTATATTTACTATTTTTGATATACTTTCAAATACATAATAAGAACCACCAAAATATTTTGGCTCGGTTACAACACTTATTCCAGCAACTCCTGCCTTTTCCATAAATTTCACATATTCTATAGGATCTATATTAGATATCTGACCTGATGAAGGTGATTTTTTCTTATACTCTGCTATAACTGCAGTTTTTCCCTCGTTAACCCTTTTTTTAATGCTCCATGATAGAGAAAAAATTGGTCTCTCCCTAGTCTTAGAAATATATTCTCTATTAATTGCATTTTCAACTACGTCTCTTAGCCAACCTTTAAGATATCTAGGCATATTATACTCTATTAAAAAAGTTGTAAAATATTTTATAACCAACTGAGGTTCCTATACTTTCTGGATGAAACTGGACGCCAAAGATTTTATATTCTCTATGTTCTATTCCCATTATTTCATTATCCTCTAAAGATATTGCAGTAATTTTTAACAATTCAGTAGGATTATCTATAACTAAACTATGATAACGCGTTGCCTCAAATATCTCTGGTATTTCAGTAAATAATACAGAATTTTGAAAATGTTTTATTTTACTAATTTTGCCATGATATATTTTTTTAGCCCTTCTTATTCTAGCACCATAAGCATAACCTATCGCCTGATGACCTAAACATATTCCAAGAATCGGAATCCTTTTACCAAGCTTTCTTATAACATCAATTACTATCCCAATATCCTCCTTCTTCTCTGGAGTTCCTGGACCTGGAGAAATTATAATTCTATCTGGTTCAATCCTTTCAACACCGCTTAATGAAATTTCATCGTTCCTAATAACTATTGGTCTAGACCCCAGCTCAGCTACATATTGAACTATATTATATACAAAACTATCATAATTATCTATTACTAGAGTTAAATCCATTATTCAACACCTAATGCTACCTTTAATGCTTTTAATTTATGCTCTGTTTCAAGATATTCCAGATAAGGTTCAGAATCGTATACAATTCCTGCACCTGCTTGAATTCTGAGTATATTATGAATTATAAAACCACTACGGATTAAAATAGCAAATTCAGAATCACCATTTTTTGAGAAGAACCCTACTGCGCCTGCATAAGGTCCACGTCTATAATTTTCAAACTCTTCAATTATTTTCATCGCCATTGGTTTAGGTGCACCAGAAACTGTTCCAGCAGGAAAAGTTGCTTTTAGAACATCAAATGCATTACTATTCTTCCTTAAAATTCCTATTACCTTACTTACTAGATGTTGGACATGGCTATATTTTTCAATATACATTAATTCTGGTACCTTTACAGAGCCTGCTACACATACTTTACCTAAATCATTTCTTGCTAAGTCAACTAACATTAAATGCTCTGCTTTATCCTTTTCTGAATTAATTAACTCAGCCTCTAATTTAAGATCCTCTTCTACATCCCGTCCCCTTGGTCTAGTGCCTGCTATAGGGTATGTTTCAACAATAGAGCCTTTAACTCTAAATAAAGTTTCTGGACTAGATCCAATAAGACTTCTTTCATTAAACTTTAAATAAAACATATAAGGTGAAGGATTTGTCTTTCTTAATCTATAGTAGAATTTCATTGGATCTCCATTAATTTCATATTTATAAAATCTAGAAATTACTACTTGAAAAATATATCCAGATCGAATATACTCTAATGCATTAGCTACTGCTTTCTCATATTCTTCCCTATTTAGAGATTCTTCAATTAATTTTGATTTAATATCACCAATTTCTCTACATGAAGAAAGTTGAGGAATTTCACCATAAGTATATACTTTACCCTCTGCATGATCATAAATAATAAAATTCTGTGGAATAAAGAATTCAAAATCAGGCCAATTGTCAAGATCAGTTGTAATATTTGGTAACCTTTCCCAATATCTTACCATATCATATGAAAAGTAACCTATTATTCCACCTCTAAATATTCCAGGTAGAGAAGTAACATATGGAGCTTTTTCCAATAATTTAAATAATGGTATTAAAGGATCATCGAATTCACCCAAAATAGAACCATATGCTTTACCATTCTTAAACTTTATATATTCTTTACTTCCCCATGCTATAATACTATATCTAGTTATATGTTCTGGTCCCTCACCACTTTCCAACAATGCTGCTATGTTTTCTCTTTCCTCTATACATCTAAAAACTTCGTAAGGTGGGGCAAAATTAGAAATTGGATGAATTTCTATTTTTTATCACCTCAATAAGTTTTTTAATCTTATTAATATCCTTTTTACCTGGGTAGATTTCTACACTACTAGATATATCTATCCATCCCGGTTCTAACTCAAGAAATTTGCCAATATTTTCAATCTCAATCTTACCTGCTACTCCTACTCTTTCGTCTGCAATCTTATCTCCAACTAATGATCGTATTTGGGAAACTTCTATAGATCTACCCTTAATTAATACGTCAATTAGTATTTTAAAATCTAATTTCATAACTTTATTTAAATAATTTTTATATGAAATGTCAGCAGGAACATAAAGTATGATTTTCTTGTTAGAGTAATAACTACTTAAAAGTTCTAACTCATAATCTTGAAGAACTCTATGTATTTGAATATAATCTGCATCTTCAGCCTTCTTAATTATTTCTTCTACATTACCTTTAGCTTTTACTGCTACTATTGGTTTTTTAATAAATTTTTTGACTATATTAATAAATTCGGGCTTTGTAAATCTTGGACTATTCTCCTCAATGATTATTCCTATATAGTCTACCCCTTCAAACTTATCAAGATTAATTATATCACTTAACGTAGAATTTCCGCATATTTTCAATCTAACCATTAACTTTCACCAATAAATTATTTAATTTATTAGAATCTCCGTTTAAATTTATAATATTTCTTATTATATTTATTAATTCTGATAACAATATATTACATAATTCATAACAATCTTTAAATTCTTTACATTTATTAATAGAATAAAGCCCAATTGCAGTATTTATACATATAAATTTACTTGCCTCATCATCTTTGCCTAGCGATGCCCTTAATACTCTAATAATAGATTCTTCGACGGAATTAACAATTACTTTCTGTATAGGAAATGGCTCAATACCAAATTCTTTTACATTAACTAAATATTTTTCAACTTTCTTTTTTCTTATTTCAAATATGTAAGTATTTCCTATAGGACTTACTTCATCAATTCCAGGCTCTCCATGATATATTAAAAGTCTTTCGTAATCTAATTCCCTTGCAGCTTCACTTATTTTTTCTGCGTATTCTAATGAGAAAACTCCGCTCATTTGAACTTTTACCTCTGCGGGATTGCTTAAAGGCCCAAGTATATTAAAAATAGTCTTTATACCTAACTGCTTCCTTACGTTTGCTACATTTTTCATTGCAGGATGATATAACGGTGCGTATAAAAATACAAAATTACATTTATTGATAAGCTCCTTTGCAACCTCTGGTCTTACTAAAATATTATAACCTAGTCCTTCTAGAAAGTCAGCACTACCGCTTATTCCTGAAACTGCCCTATTTCCGTGTTTTGCAACTGGAATAACTTTACTTAAAAGTAATGCAGCTACTGTACTTACATTTATGGTATTATAACCATCACCACCTGTGCCTGCAGTATCTATAGCCTGTTTATCTAAAATGACCCTGATCATAGAATTTCTTAGAGCTCGAGCAAAACCCACAATTTCTTCAGATGTCTCTCTCTTAGCTCTTAAAAGGACTAAGATTGCTGAAACTATTGTTTCGGGTAGATTTCCAAGTATTATTTCCCTTGCAATCTCTTCACTTTCTTCTACACTTAAATTTTGTCTATTTATTAATTTTTCTAAGATTGTTTTATAGCTCATTTAAAATCAACCTAATTTTTTTAATTTTTTCCTTTAAAACATTAAAATTGTAATTTTTAATATATTCTATAATTAGAGAACCTATGGCAACTCCATCAGCACCAGCCACTACTGCATTTCTAATTTCATCTTCACTTTTTAATCCAAATCCAACAACAAGTTTATTTTTAATGAAACCCTTAATTCTCCTTAAAAGAGTAAATATGTCTATTGGAATTTCAACACCAGTAGTTGGTCTTATTCCATAATATAGGAATAAATCAGAAAGGCCTTGAACCTTTGAAATTATATGGTCTGGAATAGTAGGTGTTACAAATAATACTGTTTTTATTTTATTATCTTTTAATAAATTTATATATTTTTCATATTCATCAATGAAGTCAATTAAAAGATCTGGAAGTAATATTGCATCAATTTCGTATTTATGCAGATTATCTAAAAGTTCATTAATCTTATATATCCATTCTTCAAGATAAGTTAACAAAACCACTGGAATTCCTAAATCTTTTCGAGTATTATATATTATTTTCCATAACTCCTCACTCTTATACTTACTCCTCACAACTTGGTAACTAGCTCTTATAATTGGGCCATCATACTTAGCATATAACGGTGGAATTCCTAACTCTACAATGTCAGCACCTTCTTCCTGAACTATCTTCATTGCCTTATTGTAATTCTCTATATCAGGAAAACCTACTGTATTATACACTACTAAGAGCTTATTATCTCCCATCTCTTCCTCATCTCTTGATAATTACTTAAGTCAAGAAGACCATGTCCACTTAAATTAAATACAATAGTCATCCTCTCTCCGGTTTTTCTTGCGTTTAAAGCTTCGTCAATAACGGCTTTCACTGCATGTGCTGATTCTGGTGCCGGAACTATTCCTTGCGTTTGCATGAATATTTTAGCAGCCTCATATATCTCTCTTTCTGAGTATTCACGCCATTCTATTATTCCTTCCTTTATTAGAAGGCTTAAAGAAGGCGCAACACCATGATATCTTAAACCACCAGAATATATTGATGGTGGAACATAGTCTTTACCTAATGATAGCATCTTTATCATTGGCAAATAACCTGCAGAATCCGGAAAGTCATAAATATAATTACCCTTACTAAATTTCGGAACTTCTGCAGAAGTTACTGCAATATACCTTTTACCTTTTTTATTACCTATAAATGGAAAAACAAATCCTCCAAAATTACTTCCTCCGCCAACACAACCTATTAAGACATCAGGCTCTTCACCTATGAGTTCTAATTGCCTAATGGTTTCTTGACCTATTATACTCTGATGAAGAATTACTACATCAAAAACGCTGCCAATTAAATACTTATAATTGTTTTTTAATGAATATTCGATCGCTTCACTAATAGCTAGCCCTAGTGATCCAGGGTGTTCTTTATTAATCTTAAGATAACTCTTACCGACCTCTGTAATTTCGCTAGGACTAGGATAGACTTTTGCGCCATACATTTCCATTATAGTTCTTCGCATAGGTTTGTGAAGATAACTTATTCTTACCATGAATATTGTAGAAGATAAATTATACATACTTGCTGCCAATGCCACAGCAGTACCCCATTGTCCAGCTCCTGTCTCTGTTACCACACCTTCTACACCATCCTTCATTGAATAATAAGCTTGTGGTATTGCAGTGTTAATTTTATGAGAACCAGTAGGTGTTGCACCCTCATACTTAAAATAAATTTTCGCAGGAGTCCCTAGATACTCTTCTAATCTCTTTGCACGAAATAAAGGAGTTGGTCTTCCAATATCTAGATATCTTTCAATTACCTCTGAAGGAATTTTTATATATCTATCAACAGTAAATTGTTGTCTTAGAATTTCTGAAGGAATTATTTGCCTTAATAACTCAATTCTTGAAAACTCCGCATTTGGTGGATCTCGAGGCGGTGGTAATGGTTTAGGTAAATCTGGTATAATATTGTACCAGTATTTAGGAATTATATCTTCACTCATTACCATTGGTGCATCAAAAGCACCTTGTGATAAATGAGAGTTCTAGCTTATAAAGATTCTTGATTTGTAGCTATTTATTAAACTATAAAAATATTTTTAATTATTAGAAATTAATAAGTTTCAAAAGTTATAAATTCTCCTTTATATTCCTCAAATCTGTATTCTACCTTTTCAACCTTAGCTAAAGGAGGACCAATCTTTAAATATTCTAGTAGTTTCTTTAAAGCTTCCTCATAACCCTCTGCAACAACCTCTACAGTACCGTCTGGAAGATTCATTGCATAACCCTTTAATCCTAATCTTCTCGCATGAATTTGGACAAATCTCCTAAATCCTACTCCTTGAACAACACCATAAACCTTTACATGTAATCTCTTCAGCATATACTTCACCTCTTTCAGAGTCGCTCCACTTCTACATTTATATTCAGATTTCTCCTTTTCATCACTTACAAGTGTTTTTAAATAGAAGATATTGTTTATAAATGTTATGGGAAGAATAAGGGTCGCAATAGCAGGAATTGGTAATTGCGCTTCAATGTTAATTCAAGGCATAGAATACTATAAACAAAAAGGTGATGATTATTGTGAAGGATTAATAACTCCAAATATGAAAGGGTATAAAATAAGTGACATAGAAATAGTTTCGGCATTCGATGTTTCTAGGAATAAAGTAGGAAAAGATATAACAGAGGCAATTTTTGAAAAGCCGAATATTGTGCCAAAAATTGTTGATATAGAGAAAAAAGGTGTAATAGTAAAAAAGGGACCAGTTCTTGATGGTGTAGCAGAACACATGAGAGATATTTTTAATCCAATCGAAAACGGTACTATAGAGGAAGTAATTGATGAACTTAAGTCTTCTCGCGCAGAAATCTTAATTAATTTACTTCCTGTAGGAAGTGAAAAGGCAAGCAGAGCATATGCCGAAGCTTCTCTGGAAGCGAGAACTGCTTTCATAAACGCAATTCCAGTCTTTATAGCTAGTGACCCTGCGGGTAAATATCCAAAGTTATTTAAAGAGAGAAATTTACCTTTAGTAGGTGATGACATAAAAAGTCAACTTGGAGCTACAATACTACATAGGACCCTTACCTCGCTATTTAGATTAAGAGGAGTTAAAGTTGAAGAAACTTATCAATTAAATATTGGCGGTAATACGGATTTCTTAAACATGAAGACAGAAAGTAGACTACATTCCAAAAGAGTAAGCAAGACAAGAGCTGTAACCACTACCTTAGAAAATAGTTGGGAAATAGAAAATGAAGGAAGAATAAGAATAGGACCTAGCGATTATGTTCCTTTTTTAGGTAACACGAAAGTAGCCTTCATATATGTGAAAGGAATTGGTTTTGCAGGAATGCCAGTAAAAGTTGAGGCAATACTTGAAGTTGATGATAAAGCTAACTGTGCAGCTGTACTCGTTGATGTTATACGTGCAGTGAAGATAGCACTTGATAGAGGTATAGGCGGTGTAATCCCTGAGATTTCTGCATTTTACTTTAAACACCCGCCATTAAATACAAAAAGTGATGAAGATGCTTATTTACTCCTTAAAAAGTTCATTGAGATGTGAAATTTGTAATACAAATTATTCCCAATATTCTTGTAAAATCTGTAATAGAAGAGTTTGTGAAAAACATATTTCCAATGATAGAGGAATTTGTGAAATTTGTATAGAGACATTATGTAAAATTTGCGGAAGAAAACTTAGTATTGGTATATGCAATATTTGCGGAAGAATAATTTGCAACGATTGTACATCAATAAGTTTAGGATCTAAAAGAATTTGTATAATTTGCTATAATTTACATAATAATAATCTGTTATAATTTTCCTTTTATTTTATTCTTATTGCCTTTAATGCCCTCCAATATTAATTTACGTTCTATTGATGCTACTAACCTCCTTGTCTGAATTACAGCATCTGGATTCACACTTATACTATCTATACCTTCTCTAACTAAAAACTCAACGATTTCAGGATAAACACTAGGGGCTTGACCGCATATGGAGACTGTCGCATTATGCTTATGTGCTGCTTTAATGAGTATTCTCATGGACTTAAGAACTGCAGGATCTCTTTCATCATAATACCCCATATTAGCTAATAATTCAGAATCTCTATCAACTCCTAAAGTTAATTGTGCAAGATCGTTACTCCCTATACTAAATCCATCTACTAACTTAGCAAATTCTTCTGCTAGTAAGACCACAGACGGTACCTCTGCCATAATCCAAACTTTAAAATCTGAAGTTTTCTTTAAACCTTCCTCTTCCATTATTTTTATAACCCTTTGAACTTCCCATGTAGTTCTAACAAATGGTAACATCACCCAAACGTTTCTTAAACCCATTTCTTCTCTAACTTTCCTTATTGCTCTAACTTCTAATCTAAATGCGGGTTCATACTTAGGATTAATATATCTTGATACACCCCTCCATCCGATCATTGGATTTCGTTCATCCGGTTCAAATTCTTCTCCGCCCTCTAGCCTCTTATACTCATTAGACTTAAAATCAGAAAATCTTACTACAACTGGTCTAGGATATATTGCAGAAGCTACAATTGAAATACCCTCTGCAAGCTTATCTACAAATTCATTTGGCTTACCTATTTTTATAAGATATAATGGATGATATCTTATCCATTCACTCACGATAAACTCTATTCTCATTAACCCTATGCCATCAAATGGTAAGTCTAAATATTTGTTAATTATATCCGGCTGACCCAAATTCATATAAATTTTCGTAGCTGTCACTGGAAAGATATTAAGTATTACATCTCTACTAAGGCCAGAGACAAAGGCAGATGCGGTTTGAGCTCTTGCTTCTTCCTTAATCTCTGTAAATATATCCGCTCTCCCTTCGTAAACTAACCCCCTAAAAGCATCTACTGTTATCTCTTGACCATTAGAAATTACTTGAGTCGCATTACCTGTACCTACTACTGCAGGTATTCCTAACTCTCTAGATACTATTGCAGCATGACTGGTCATACCACCTTCATCAGTAACAATAGCAGAAGCAATCTTCATTATTGGTACCCAATCAGGGTCTGTCATCTTTGTAATTAGAATATCTCCTTTATTGAAATCTTTAGCATCCCTTACATCAAGAAGAACTTTAGCCTTACCAAATGCTATTCCAGGGCTAGCTGGTAGACCCCTAGCTAAGACTTTTCTCTCAACTGGTATTTTAGTTTCTTTTTTTTCTTCTTTACTCTTAGACGACCAGAAAGTTTCAGGTCGGGCTTGTACTATAAAGATATTATCGGGATACGGAAGATCTTGATCTATAGCCCATTCTATATCCATCGGAACCTTATAATGCCCTTCAATACGTATACCATACTTTGCTAATTCAATTGCCTCCTCATCACTAATACTAGCCCTCTCAGCTTCGTCTTGAGTAGTTTCTATTATTTTATTTTTCTTTTCATTTTTATCATATATTATTTTAAGTTTTTTATTAGATATCTTTTTTTCTAAAATTTTTAAGGATTTTTTATCTACTACTATTTCATCAGGAGTAACCTTACCACTTACTACTGCCTCCCCTAAACCCCAACTGGATTCTATAACTATTACATTTCTATCACCATTAGCTGGATGTAAAGTAAATAGAACCCCAGCAGATCGAGCATTAACCATTTTCTGCACTATAACAGCCATTAGAACTTTCGTATGTTCAATGCCTTTAGCTGCCCTATATGCCAACGCCCTAGCGTTATAAAGACTAGCCCATACTTTCTTTATCGATTCAAGCAAATCTTTTTTATCCACATTAAGATAAGTATCTTGCTGGCCAGCAAAACTTGCTTCTTGAATATCTTCTGCAGTTGCAGAAGATCTAACAGCTACGAGAACATTCTTACCAACAATTTTTTCTAGTTCCTCATATTTTTTAAGAATTTGTTCTTCTAAATCCGGTGGTATTTTAGAATTAATAATTAATTTCTTTATTTCATTGCTGATTTCTTCAAAATCTTTTACCTCATTAAGCAATTTAGATATTCTTTCTATTAAATTATTATATTCTAAAAAATATTTAAATGCATCAGATGTAATAATAAACCCTGGAGGGACTCTTATGCCAATTGACACTAACTCACCAAGATTAGCACCCTTTCCCCCTACTTCCTCAATCATACTTTTATTTACAGCAGAAATATCCACTACAAAACTCTTCTTTATAGTTTGACCCATCAAATTGACTCATGTTATTTTAAAAATACTCCTTTAAAAAATATAGTGAAGTTTTAATACTTCTAGAGAGTTTAAAAAATCATTATTTTTGAGCTGAAAGATTTTGTTTCGTAGTAACCATGCTCGGTAGTTCTGGAAATCTTTCCTTCATTCTTTGCTCTGCTATTACTGCTGCTTCTTCTAATATCTTTCTAGCCTCTGGACTTGTTGCACTAAAATCTATTCTACTTCCAGTGAATTCTCCAGCTTCTAACACAACTTCTTGTAATCCTTCCTCTAATTCAGCAAGTTCAAAGCTTAGCTCTGGCATAACACCTCTTATTGCTGCCTTAAGTTCTCTGATAACGCCTATTACTGGAATTAGACTAGTAAATACATCACCTAATTCAGTTACCGTTTCAAGTCGGAGCTCAACTTGCTCTAATGCTATCTGAGTAACTAATAATTGTTTTGTAATCTTTCTGATCTCAGCGATTTCATTAGCATACATCGCAGCCCTCATTGTATCTTTATTCATATGTGCCTCTACAACTCTTTCAAACAGTGTTCTATCTCTTTCTTGTAATCTTGAAATGTAACTTTCTAATCTATTTATAGTTGTTTTAAGCTTATAGTGTGCAGTTATGAGACGATATCTAAGTGGCTTCTGTGAGGTAAATACACTTTTTATTCTCTCTGTAATACTAGGTTCTTGTTTCCCATTCCAGTTCCTTATAAATTCTTCAACCTTGTTTCCCATCTCCTTTCCATTTCCCTAGCTTCTTTGAATCAGCTATAAAGGTTGAAAGCTTATAATACTGTTAATAAAATATCTCGTATGAAAAGAAACTTTGCAGTGAAGATTACGGGCGATAAGGCTTTAATTCTTAATACTTCTGGCTTAGCTTTAAGAGTTAAAAAGCTATACTTAGTTTATGAAACTACTGTAACTACAATTGATGAAAGGCTAGGTCTAAGAACAGTCACTGATGAACAAAATATGGATTTAGAATTAAAACCAGATTCTAAGATAGAAATACCCTTATTAATACCAACGTTAAAAAGAATTAGTATAATATTTACTAAAGGTGAGCAGACTCTCAGAGAAGATATAGAAGTATGATTTACATTCATTAGCTAACTTTATAATTATTTTATATATTATATCTGTAATTTATATGCATCTAGAAAGATTTATAACCTAATGCTAAGAATGTGTAGTAGCCTGGTGAATAGGTTGGAAACATACTAAGAAAAGAAGGCAAAATGGTTTGTATAGATTGTGGATATGAAATAGAAGTTGATCAGAATATTATATTGTGCCCAAGATGTGGGGGATTACTTGAAATAGTATTGGAAAGTATAGGTTTGAAAAGCTTTAAAGAACTTAAAGGAAGAGGAGTATGGAGATATCAAGCACTTATTGCTGGTAATTATAAGAATATAATCAGTTTAAATGAAGGTAACACACCATTAATAAAATCAATTTATTATGAAAACTTATACTATAAATTTGAAGGAGCTAATCCAACAGGAAGTTTTAAAGATAGAGGAATGACAGTTGCAGTGACGAATGCAGTATTATTAAATTATAAAGCAACTATAGCCGCATCTACTGGAAATACTGCCGCTTCTGCTTCAGCATATTCTGCAAGAGCTGGTTTAAAATCGATTCTAGTTCTACCTAAAGGAAAAGTAGCAATAGGTAAGCTCTCTCAGTCTATACTTCATGGGTCTATGGTGGTAGAAATTGAAGGAAATTTTGATGTTGCTATGTCAATTGTTCAAAAGTTATATAAGGAAAAAAAATTAATATACCCACTTAATTCGTTTAATCCTTGGAGATTAGAGGGACAAAAGACTGTCACATTCGAAATAGTTGAAGAAATAGGAGTCCCAGATATAGTAATAGTTCCTATGGGAAATGCAGGGAATATATACGCTATATGGAAAGGGTTTGATGAGCTAAAAAGGTTCGGATTTATAGATAGAATTCCAAAACTAGTTGGAGTGCAGGCTGAAGGTGCTAATCCAATTGTAAGGTATATGAATTCCCAGAAAGAGTTTGTAGGTATAGAGAACCCTGAAACGATAGCAACAGCGATCAGAATAGGTAAACCAGTAAATTGGAAGAAAGCAGTAAAGGCTTTAAAGTTTACAAACGGTATTGCAATAAGTGTCTCAGATAATGAAATTTTAGAAGCACAAAAATTCTTAGCGCAAAGAGAAGGTATAGGAGTAGAACCAGCCTCTGCTTCAACATTTGCAGCTTATCTAAAGCTTTTAGAACAAGGAATTATTGACAGAAAGGAAAGAGTAGTTCTTATTTTAACTGGTCATGCCCTAAAAGATCCAGATATAATTTTTTCTAAAATTTCGTTAAGGAAAACTAGTTCTACGCCAGAAAGCTTAGAAAAAATTATAGAGGGGGAAGTATTATATGCTCGTAATTAAAATCGGAGGTTCGATTCAAAAAGATATAAAAGATTACGAATTAATTATTAATAAAATAGACGAATATTATAAAAAATATAATAAGATATATATTGTTGTATCTGCAATAAAAGATGTCACTAATAACTTACTTTCTGCAATATATGAACCAGAAAGAGCAATGGATATTATAACCGAAATTTATGATAGACATGTTAAAATACTTTCAAAATTTACTAACGGGAAAATTTTTGAATCTAGTTTTAGAGAATTGTCAAAATTAGTAGATGAGCTGTACAAAGTTATGTGGTCAGTAAGGGTAATAGATGAGATTACGACACGAGTAAAAGATTACATACTATCATTTGGGGAAAGAATGTCAGTAGTTCTTCTTTCTGCAATATTAAAGAATTATGGATTTGATGTAGAAGGTAAAATTGACCCTCCATTCATAACTGATGAAAACTATGGTGAAGCTAATGTAATTGAAAATCTTACACTAAAGAATTTAGAAAATATTAAAAATCTTAAAAATAAAATAGTAGTTTTACCAGGATTCATCGGTAAAAGTATACATAGTAAATTTACAACGCTAGGACGTGGTGGGAGTGATTATACAGCTACATTATTAGGCAAATTAATAGGATCTAAAGAAGTTAGGTTAATTACAGAAGTTCCTGGAATAATGACAGCTGATCCTAAAAAGTTTAAAAATGCAAGAACAATTCCTAGACTTTCTTTAGAAGAGGCAATAGAACTTTCCCAATTAGGTGCAAAAAAATTGCACCCCAGAACTTTTGAACCGTTATTTGGAGTAAATATGAAAGTAATAATAGAGGGATTATATGAGCCTGGTTTTACTGTAGTAGAAGGAGAATGTAGTAAGGAGGATACATTGAAAGGAATTGCAAAGTTGGAAGATTTGGTAATGATAAATATAGAAAGTATGAAAATGGTTGGTAGAGTAGGTTCTGCTGCTACAATATTCTCAGAAGCGAAAAATGCAGGAGTTAATATCATAGCAATATCCCAGCCTGCCTCTGAAACTAGCATACAAGTTGTTGTAAAGAAATCCGATGCAGAATTACTTGTAAAGAGTCTTCAGAATTTACAATCAGTATTAATTAAAGATATAACTCTAACGGATGTAGAAGCTGTAAGCGTCGTTGGGTGCGGATTAAAGTTTAATGAAGTTAATAAAGAAGTTATGAAAGTTATATCACAATACGAAATACAATTTCTATCAAGAGGCCTTAAAAATACTAGCATAACATTTATTACTAATAAAGAAGAAGGAGATAAACTAGCTAATGAATTACATGAGGTGGTATTAAAATGGATAAGATAAAAGTTTCTCTACTAGGAGCTACGGGTATAGTAGGCCAGAAAATGGTAAAAATCCTAGCAAAACATCCTTACTTTGAAATAAATAAGTTAAGTGCATCACCTCAGAAAAAAGGCATGAAATATATTGAAGCTGTTAAGTGGGTAGAGAGTGGAGAAGTACCTGAAGAAGTTAGGGATCTAAGGATGGTTACAACAGAACCAGCTGAACATAAAGATTCAGATCTAATACTATCAGCCCTACCTAATGACATAGCGGAGAATGTTGAAATTAGCCTAGTTAAAGAAGGTAAAATAGTAATCTCAAATGCAAGCCCGTATAGAATGGATGATAAGGTACCACTAATAAATCCTGAAGTTAATTGGCAGCACTTAGAATTATTAAAGATCCAAAGGGATTCAAAAAACTGGAAGGGTTTACTGATAAAAAATCCTAATTGTACTGCAGCAATAATCTCCTTATCTTTGAAACCATTACATAATTTCCTGAAATTTGATAGAATTTATATAACAACCTTACAATCCGTAAGTGGTGCAGGATATAATGGACTCTCATTTATGAGTATATATGATAACGTAATTCCTTATATTAAAGGAGAAGAGGAAAAAATTTCAAAAGAAATAAATAAGATGTTAGGAAAAATTAATAATAATACTTTAATTTATGAAGACATTAAATCTTTTGTTACAGCAACAAGAGTACCAATTAGAGTTGGTCATATGGCTGTAATCCAGCTAAGTGGTATTAGTGAAGATGTGAGTATAGAAGAAATAAAAAGAAGGTTAAGTACATTTAAATCCCTACCACAAGAGAAAGAATTACCTACAGCACCAAAAAGGCCAATAATCGTAATGGAGGAGGAGGATAGACCGCAACCAGCTAGAGATTTATCCTTAGAGAATGGAATGGCAATAAGTGTTGGTAGAATAAAGGTTCAGAATGATGTAATAAGGTTTATAGTATTGGGAGATAATTTAGTTAGAGGTGCTGCAGGAATAACTATACTAACTGCTGAAGTTATGAAAAGTTTAGGGTATATTTAATTATGATTTCAGCTGACTTTCATACTCATACTATATATAGTGATGGGAAGGAATCACCAAGGCTAATGATAGAATACGCTAAAAAAGTAGGAGTAGATATAATAGCAATAACAGATCATGATACTACTAGAGCTTTTAAAAGTTTAGAGAAAAATGAGGCAATTCCAGGCATTGAAGTTACTTCTAACCACGGGCATATTATATTATTATGCGAATTTCCGCCACAGCCAAATTCTACTAAAGTTGAATTTCTAATTGACTATGCAAAGGAAAATAATTGTATTATTTTCCCTTCTCATCCTTTTGATATCTTCAGAAAAGGAATCGGAAATTTTATCTATTCTTATAAATTTAGCGCTATTGAAGTATATAATCCTAAAGCTCCTAATTCCGCAAATAAAAAGGCTTACGAAGTTTCATTACAACTTAATTTACCCGGTTTAAGTAATAGTGACTCTCATATAAAAGAATCTTTAGGTTCTGCATATAATATTATAGATTCTTCAGAGAATAGAATAGAAGAGATCCTAGAAGCAATTCGTAAAGGTAAGATCATAAATGTAAAGAATGGGCTAAGATTTACTACAAAAGTTAAAATTTTGGAATGGTATATTCAAAGGAAAATTGAGAGTAGTATCTTCAAAGTTATGCGTAAGGTGTAAAGGTTATAAATATTTATGTGGACTTTCTGCTTGTCCAATTATAATTAGATTTAGAAGTATGATGGATGCTATTTCTAATGTAAAGAATAGAGATATAATTAGTGGATCTACACCACCTAGTATAATAGTGGGAGAAAAAGGCTACCCGAAAGTAAATATAATTTTTAACTTACCGCCAAATATATACGGTGATTCCGCTAAAGAATATGAGAATCCGCAAGGCTGGTGGGGAAGAAAATCTCTAGGGGATATTATTAAATTAAGATCTTATATGGTATCGTCAATAATAAAGAATATCAACGTTAATGACCCATTAACTCTTTACAATAACGAAATTGCGTTAGCTGGTATTTCACAATCTTCAGTAACTTCAGAAGTAAAGATAGAGAAAATTCTTGACTTAAAGTTAAAATTCGATGGTATAATAACTCCCATTGGACCTTTAAGCTTAGCTGAATATATCAAAATTGAAGATAATCCAAAAATTTCAAAAATATTTGATAAAATTATATTTGATGATGTAAAAGCTACTGAAGCTGTTAAAGAATTATACCAAAAAAATGAAAATTATTATACAATCATTAATGCTTTTTCTTTAGGACTATTAGGGTTTAAGAAAAATAGAAAAATCGTACCAACGAGATGGGCAATTAGTGCAGTAGATAATATTGTGGGTGAAATGTTATATAAGAAAGTTAAAAATTTTAAAGAAATAGAAAAAATAAATTTATTTTTATCTGGATATTTAGGAAATAACTTTTTTATACTTCTTTATCCATCTAAAATTAATTTTATCTGGATAGAAATATGGCATCCCAACTCGCTATGGTCTAACGAAGTGGTAGTTACAGAGCTTGAAGAGGATTATAAAGGTAACTATGAATATTTTGACGGTGGATTTATGGCAGCTCGAGTTGGTGTATTAGAGTACCTTTCACGAATATCAAGACAAGCAGGATGTATAGTAGTTAGAGAAATTACATCATCCTACTATGCTCCAGTTGGAAATTGGCACATAAGAGAAACCGTGAGGAACGCATTCTTAACAAATCCAATACACTTTGACAAACTCAGTGATGCTATAGCTTACATACAAAACTCTATTAATATAAAAATAAACTTATATCAATTAAAATCTATAAAAAGAATTTTATATCAAAAACAAATAACAGATTATTTATCCTAATAAAGCTGATAAAACTGCCATCGCTGTATATAATCTATTCTCGGCTTGATCCCATACTATACTTCTAGGCCCATCAATCACTTCACTTTCAACTTCTTCTCCCCTCACCGCTGGTAAACAATGCATAAAAACTGCATCTTTAGAAGCATATTTCATAAGATCGTTTGTAACTCTGTATTTACTTAGTAATTCTCGTTTTTTAGCAGCAATATTTTCTTGTCCCATGCTTACCCATACATCAGTATATACTACACTGACTCCCTTAACAGCATCATACGGGTCTTCATAAATCTCTATTATACCCCCACTTTCTTCAGCTTCCCTTTGAATTATCTCTAAAAAGTCTTTTTCTGGCCATAACTCTCGTGGGGACGCTATCCTTAACTCTAAACCGAGTTTTGCAGATATTACCATAAGACTATTAAGTACATTATCTCTGCCATCTCCTATGAATGCAATTGGTACATCTCTTCCGAACTTCTCTCTTATAGTCATAATATCAGTAAGAGCTTGTAATGGATGTGACTTATCGCTAAGCATGTTTATTACAGGAACCCCGCTATGCTCTGCTAACTTTAGTAAAGAAGAATGATTTAGAACTCTTGCAGCTATACCATTAACATATCTCCCTAAAACTCTTGCAGTATCTTCAATACTTTCGTTCCTGCCTAATTGTATTTCGTCTTTATTTAAGACTATAACCTTCCCTCCCAATTTATGAATTGCAACCTCCATGCTTACCCTAGTTCTAGTACTTGGTTTCTCGAAAATGAGAGCTATGCATTTTCCCTTTAGAGCTTTTGGTATATTACCAGTCTTTACATATTCTTTCATTCTAAATGAGAGATTAATTAGAAATTCTATTTCACTTCTTGTATAATCTAGTAAGCAGATCAAATGCCTTATTTTTCCCATACTTTTAATTAATTTTTAATGTCAAATATATGTATATGGATTATTTAAAGCTTCTAGAGATACTCGCTGCACCAAAGCAAGGTAATAAACCAAACTTTGAGAAACAACACGTCCTATTATTACTCGATCTATTATCAACTGAGCAACCCTTAGGAAGGATATCTATAATGAAAAGATTAAATTTAACGGAAGCTACAGTAAAGACTCTCTTAAAAAGACTTAGAAAGGAACAGATAATTGAAGTAGATAGAATAGGTGGTGCAAGACTCTCTGAGAAAGGTATAGAATTATTAAACTATATAAAATCTAATTTTAAGATAGTAGAAAAAGATCTGAAATCTATAAAATGGGAGGGGAACTTAATACTTTTAAAGAAAAAATCTTATATTTTAAATAATATAGGATTAATTAATCTTAGAGATCAAATAATTAAATTCGGTGCAGACAAGGTACTTATAGCAAGAGTTATGGAAAATGGAGAAGTAGAAATACCACCATTTAAAAAAGAGGAAATCATGGACTTATTATTAGAACTTGAAGGAATATGTAGGGAATTACATTGTGAAAATACTGATCTTATCATATATTTAGTACCAGCAAATAAGCTCATTGCATATAAAGTAGCGTTAGAGATCTTAAAACTATGAAAAAGTTTGGACTAATAGTAAATCCTTATGCCGGTGCTGGCGGTAGAATAGGTTTAAAAGGTAGTGATAAGTTTAAAATAGAAAACCCAGAATTGCCCCTTCGAATTAGGAGATTTCTTAGAAAGTTATGTTGTAAAGAAGAAATATATTTCATAACTCCCCGGTTTAAGATGGGAGAAATCTATCTTAAAGAATTTGAATTTTATTACTCAGTAATAGATATTGGATCGAATGTACCTACATCAAGAATAGACACAATAAATGCGGCAAAAATGATTAAAAATGAAGGAATCGAACTGTTAATTTTTGTAGGAGGAGACGGTACTGCAAGAGATCTCTTAGAAGGATTGGGTGGAGAAAGCAATTTACCAGTTTTAGGCATACCAGCTGGTGTAAAAATGTATAGCGGAATCTTTGCAAACACGCCTGAAGCTGCTGCAATTTTAGTTAACGAATTTTTGAAGGGTAGAGCTAAAATCGAAAAGGCTGAAATTATCGACGTAGATGAAGATTTATTGAGGTCAGGGAAATTCGAGTTAAAATTATATGGTTATTTACCAACTATTTCATTTGGTGAATTTCTTACCCCAACTAAGCAAGAAGTAGTATCCAGTACAGAAAGCCTAGACGAAATAGCAGATTTTGTAATTGAGCAAATTCTTGAGAAGGATGAAGAATATTACTTTGTGTTCGGTCCAGGAAGTACTGTAAAATATATATTAAATAAATTAGGTTATAAAGTTAATTACATATCAATAAATGTATTAAAGAATAAAAAAATAATTTTCAGAGATGCCAATTATTATGATCTCCTTAAACTCGACAAGCTTAAAATTATACTATCACCAATAGGAAAGCAAGGCTTCTTAATTGGCAGAGGAAATCAAGAAATAGGTCCAGAAGTTTTGAAAAGGATTGATAAAAAAGATATAATAGTAGTTTCTACAATTGAGAAAATTAGTACATTTAATTGTTTAAGGATTGATACCGGCGATGCAGAACTTGATATGAAATTTTCAGGAATTTATAAGGTCATAGTAGGTTATAATAAGTTCTATGGGATAAGGACTTGTTAGTAATACTCTGCTAAGAAAATCTTTAAGTATACTCCTTTTCACATTAATAACTTGTATAATAATAAATAAAGACTATATTTATGATGGAAGAAGATAATAGCTTTAGAATTATCACCGAAAAATTAACTGATAATCTAAGGCTAAGCGGTTCGCCAAGATCCAAATTAGTAGAGTCTATCCTAGTACTCTTGCTTTCTAAACCATTACGCACTAGCGAGATAGCTAATAATCTAGGTTATGATACTAAATACATCAGTAGTTATCTAAGTTATTGGAAGAAAAAGGGGCTTGTTTACCAAGAAGGCGGGAGATGGTATCTAACTGCAGCAGGAGAAAATTTAGCCAGAGAAATTTTAGACTCATTTACAAATTCGCGATTCAAAGAAATGTTAGGTATAGCAAAACAAATTTTGAGTGAACATGTTAAACAGTCAAAAAACAACAAAAGAATAGAAAAAGAGGGCAAAAGTGAAAAAGAAGTTTTGTTGTTTTTTGACTTAAAAACTAGTAACGATTTCAAAAAACAACAAAAGAAAGATCCAGAAGATTGTGTCAAGGACATTTTAAATAAATTAGATGATGACGAGAGAGAGGTAGTTGAATTGTTAATAAGCAGATATAAACAATGGAATTCGACATACATGTATATAGACCAACTTCAAGAGGAGTTAAGAAACGCAGACATGGGTTGGTTATTTAGAGTTTTAAGAAACTTACAAACTAAAAAAATAATTTACTTATATCAAGACCCTAAGTTGGGGTTAAGGGTAGGTTTCTCACAACAATTTAAAGTCCTCCTTAACTGTTAATTCTTCTACTACCCATTTTACTGGAAAATTTAGTTTAGTGTTGCTTACTATTTTAATTTTAAGTTTTAAATAAGCCTTCTTATGGCTCAAATTATACAAACTAAGAAATACAGTGATACCAAAAAAGGAAAATCTAGAAATAGTAGTAAATGTTTTAATAGTTACTACTAACACTTATAATAGTTTATAAGGTGATGTTAATGTCTACTAAGAATAGATCTGTTAGAATATCTGAAGAAGAGATGAATAAGGTTTTAGCTAAGGCAGAAAAGGAGGCAGAAAAAAAGGATCAGAAGAAACAATGGGTTGAAAAGATGATTAAGAGTGCAAAAACATATTATAAACTTTGCCCTTATTTCGATAAAAAGACTACTAAGTGTTTTTTACAACTGGGTGAGAAATGTAATAGAGATGGTAAATATGAGACTTGTAACGTATTTATTTCATTTTTAGAGAAAAAGTATCAAGAAATAGTAGATAAGAAGAGAATGTTACCACTAGATTTCCAAGACCTAGCACAATATGTCTAGCTTTTTAATAATTTAAAAATAAATAAATTATAGTGCCGAGAAGAAAGAGTACTAAGGTTGAACAAAAGAAAGAATCAATTAGTACCGAAAGTAATGTAGGTAAAAGGAAAAGCAAGAGTAGGGAAAAATATGTAAATCCTGATAATCTATTAGAAGAATATTTAGAAGAGATAATTTTAGGCTTAGGTTTGTCATATCTAAATTTGGCTAAAGAGGAATACATAGAACTTTTAAAAGAACCTTTTTCAAATGCAGTTGGTGAAGTAAAGACTAAGCCTAAATCTAAGACAATAATTAATAGGCTACAGGCAAATTTAGATTCGCTTTATGAATATTTTGCTATGAAATTATTGATGATTAAACCGATAGAGAGAATGAGTGACGAACAATTGGAATTCATAGTATATAATATTAAAAAAGGATTACCGAATATTATTGGAAATCTTTATTCAGAACTTAAAAAAAGGAATAAAGATTTCCTTATTGATATACTAAGAAATAATTGGAACTTATATGGCATAAGATCCCCAATTAAATGCCCTAAATGCCAATTCTACTCAATAATGCCAGATTTAAGTTGTAAAGTTTGTAATTATGTAATGAGCGAGAAAATTTTAAAATCTGAATTAAATATAATAGAATTATTAAGGGAATATATGAAGTTAAATCCTAATGGCTTCTTAGAAATAGTAAAAAGTGGCCATTTCTATTATACTGAAGAGGGTATCATTTCACCAAGTGAATATAACAATTTAAGAAAAAATCCCCAAGGCCTAGTGTTTGAGATTATACTTACTAGCTCTGAAAGAAAGAAGTTACAAGAGTTGTACAATTCTCACAGTATTCAGAGTTAATATCATTTATATTAGCTCCACATTTTTTACATTTTTTACTAATAAAAGGCTTTATAAGTAATGAGGAATTCCTAAAGGATCTAAGCAATTCTTCACTATCTTTTAAGTTAGATAAAATCCATGAGTAAATTTTATCGAATAAAAGATCTCCAGTATTTAAAATCTTAACTTCTTCAATTACATTAAGTTCAGAAAGGGTTATATTATAAAATGGTTGATATAATTTTATTTTTTCGTTTACTATAACCTCATAATCTATAAATTGTGAATATCTAAACTCCCCAGTTATTGCAGAATAAATTGTATATGCCGCTAAGAAATCGGCAGTAAATGGTGTTATAATTTTTATATCATTTTTATTTTTTAAAATATTTATCGATTCTATTATAAGTTTCCATAAATATTTATCGATTCTATTATAAGTTTCCATAAAATAATATTTATCGATATTAATATATTTAACAGTTGATTCTAAGATTTTATTTATATCAGAATTAAATTTATAATAAATTAAAACTATCTTATTAGAGTTTAACTTATTAATATTTTTTCTTAATCTATTTATAATCTCATTTCTCGCACAATATTCGCATAATTTTTTCCCTGCAATAATAACTTCTGCTTCTCTTTTGTTACATCTTATACAAATCATTACTATCCCTTTTATTTCTTTCCTAATCAATATCCTTATCCTTATCATAAAAATAAAAACATAGCTCTCTATCATGTAATAAATCAATTTCTAAATTAATTTTATTTAGTAAATAGGTTTATTTCTACGTTTATGATATAGTTCAGATTGCTCTAAAGCGATAATAGAAAAATTTTTATATAACCGAATATTAATGACTCATAACGTTGGTGAAGGTAATATGGCTAGGGCTGGATTACCTGTAGTATTATTTAAAGAAGGAACTTCTAGAACAACTGGAAGGGATGCATTAAAGAACAACATACTAGCAGCAAAAACTCTAGCTGAAATGTTAAAGAGTAGTCTCGGTCCAAAAGGATTAGACAAAATGCTAATTGATAGCTTTGGTGATGTAACGATAACTAATGATGGTGCAACAATTGTAAAAGATATGGAGATACAACACCCTGCAGCAAAGCTGTTAGTTGAGGCAGCAAAGGCTCAGGATGCTGAGGTAGGGGATGGAACTACATCTGCAGTAGTTCTTGCAGGATTGCTATTAGATAAAGCGGATAGTTTACTAGATCAAAATATACATCCAGTAATAATAATTGAAGGATATAAAAAAGCACTAAATAAGGCATTAGAAATTTTATATCAAATAGGTAAAAAAGTTGATGTATCAGACTTAAACTCCCCGGTTACTAGAGCAGAGTTAAGGAAGATTGTTTATACTACAATAGCAAGTAAGTTTATTGCAGAAGGTGCTGAAAGTTTAAATAAAATAATAGATATAGTAATAGATGCAGTTACTAAAGTTGCAGAACCTTTACCTACTGGAGGTTATAATGTAGACTTATCACTTGTTAAGATTGATAAGAAGAAAGGAGGAAGTATTGAAGATAGTATCTTAGTGCATGGTTTAGTTTTAGATAAAGAAGTTGTACATGCTGGAATGCCGAGGAGAGTAGAAAAGGCTAAGATTGCTGTATTAGATGCTGCACTCGAGGTAGAAAAGCCAGAGATCTCTGCAAAAATAAGTATAACTAGTCCAGAGCAAATAAAGGCATTCTTAGATGAAGAGGCTAAATATCTTAAGGAAATGGTTGATAAATTAGCTAGTATAGGTGCTAATGTAGTAATATGTCAAAAAGGTATTGATGATGTAGCGCAACACTTCTTAGCTAAGAAGGGAATTCTTGCAGTTAGAAGAGTAAAGAGAAGTGATATCGAGAAGCTAGAAAAGGCACTAGGTGCTAGAATAATAAGTAGTATAAAGGATGCAACTCCTGAAGATTTAGGATATGCCGAACTAGTTGAGGAAAGAAGAGTCGGTAATGATAAAATGGTGTTTATTGAAGGCGCTAAGAATCCAAGGGCTGTTAATATATTATTAAGAGGCTCAAATGATATGGCATTAGATGAGGCTGAAAGAAGTATTAATGATGCTTTACATTCGCTAAGAAACATACTAATGGAGCCAATGATAGTCCCAGGTGGAGGTGCAATTGAGGAAGAATTAGCAATAAGATTAAGAGAATATGCGAGAACTGTTGGTGGTAAGGAGCAATTAGCTATAGAAGCCTTTGCAAATGCTTTAGAAGAAATACCAATGATATTAGCCAGTACTGCAGGATTAGAGCCAATTGCATCATTAATGGATTTAAGAGCTAGACATGCTAAAGGATTAGTTAATGCTGGTGTGGATGTAGTAAATGGAAGAATCGTTGATGATATGCTTAGCCTGAATGTGATTGAGCCAATTAGAGTTAAGGCTCAAGTTTTAAAGAGTGCTACTGAAGCTGCTACTGCGATATTGAAGATTGATGACTTAATTGCAGCATCTCCATTAAAGTCTGAAAAGGGTAAGGAGAAGAAGGGAGGAGAAGAAGAAAGTAAGCCAGGAACTGGAGAAGGAGGAGGAACTTCACCATCGCTTGATTAAAATTAATTAATATTTTTTATTATATACAATTAATGTTGAGGATTCCTCTGAAGTATTCTCAAATCCTTTAAGCTCTTCAAGAACTTTTTTTACAGTACTTAATATTTTTTCATCTTTGTATGTATTCATAATTGTAAGTAAAAGCTTTTCTGCCAAATCTATTCCTATGACTATTACTAGCTCAATAAAATCTGGACTCTTTAAATAATCTGCAAGTTTAGATGGATCTCCTCCATAGGAGGAAAATTTATATTTTGCTTCAGCTTTTGCAAGTAATCTTCTAGCATCTTCTAATCGTTTTATATCCATTGAATTCGGTGTTAATATCTTACTTACGATATGTCTTAAGAAATCAGGGGCACTGCTCACACGTGTCCTCCTATGAATTAAAAGTTAGAAGTCCTATAAAAGAACTCCTTTTAATTGGATGTATGAAATAGATATATCTTTAATTAAAATTATAATTATGAAAAAAACTAATTTAACAAAATTTCATGAATATATATGATACTACTCATTAATGCTTAAAAATATTTGTAATTATAAGATTAATTAGGGAGTGTAAATATTATGTCTAATCCACAGGGTAAGAAAAGGAAGAGAGCACAACTCAAGGATGAAAATGAAAGTTTTACGCCAGTAGAAAAGAAGTTAAAGGTTATTTATTCTGATAAGGAAGTTGTGGTTATGACGGCACCTAATGAAGAAGAATTAAAACAAATATTACTTGATTTGCTTGAAGAAAAACCTATGAGTTTAAAAGAATTACATAGTATGCTTTCAGGTATAGCAAGTGAGGATAAAATTAGGAGGGCTCTTGCAGATTTAGCGGAAAAGGGTTCTGTAATGTTATTAGAGGACGGTAAATATGCAAAATTAGGTGCTGATTAATTCTTCTTCTAAAACGTAAACACCCGTGATTTGTTCACTATCCTCCTCAGACCATGATGGTATATGGAGTTTAGAAATTATAATCTTATCTGCTTTAATTTTTTCTAATATACTTTTTATCTCCTCATCAGATATACTCCTTAAGTAATCCTCAATAACTAAGATGTTTACTTTCTTCATGTAATCTTAGCTTTAAAAGGATATGGTTAAAAAGAATTTAGGTGAATTGAACACTTTGAATCCTATACTGGAAGTTAAGAGAGATTTTGCTGAAGCAATTTCAAATAGATTTGGAGTTAAAAGCGAAACAATAATTAAATTAATAGAATATCCTCCTGACGAAACCTTTGGAGATTTAGCTTTACCAATTCCAAAATTAGGTAAAAAAGATATTTTAAATTTAGAATTACTAAAAACTATTAAAACTAAATTTATTAAAAAAATAGATATTAAAGATATTTTTATAAATTCTATAATAAATGAAAAAGAGTTATTTCTTTATATTTATTCAAATATTAATGAAAATTATGGAATTAATAAGACTGATAAACCAAAAAAATATATTGTAGAGCATACTAGTGCAAATCCTGTCCATCCTCTTCACTTAGGTCATTTAAGAAATGCAGTGCTAGGTGATACTATTGCTAGATTGCTAAAGTATAGGGGTCATAATGTTATTATCAGATTTTATGTTAATGATGTAGGTAGGCAAGTAGCAATTTTAATATATGCGTTAAAACTTTTGGGATATCCAGATCCACCAAGTAATATTAAGGTTGATCATTGGTTAGGTCTAGTTTATGCAATAATAAATGTTCTTCTTGAGGTCAGGAATATTAAAAAGCAGTTAGAAAAAATGAATGAGATAAATGAGAAGTTTAAGGAATTACAAGGAAAGTTAGACGAATTAGTTGTAATTGCAAAAGAACTAAGAGATAGAGATCCACAGATATTTGATAAATTGGCTGAAGAGTTAAATATAAGAGGAGATCGTGCTGAAGAGGAAATTTCTGAAATTATGAGATTATACGAAAATAAGAATGAAGGAATTATTAAAATTGTAAGAAAGTATGTGGATTTAATTTTAAGAGGTTTCTTAGAAAGTCTCTCTAAGCTTGACATATCTTTTGATGGAATGGATTATGAAAGCGAAGTCGTATGGAGTGAATATATGAATGAAGTTTTAGATAGGATAAAGAATTCATTAATAAAGATTGAATATAAAGGAACATTAGCATTAAACTTAAACGATTTTCTGGACGAGGAGATAAGAGAAAGATTAAGAATACCTAAAGGGTTAGAAGTGCCGCCCCTCATAGTATTTAGATCAGATGGTTCTACTCTATATACCGTTAGGGATATAGCATATACATTGTACAAGTTTAAAAAATATGGGGCAGATGTTGTTATTAATGTAATAGCGGAACAACAATATATTCCCCAAATACAGCTTAGGGCAGCTCTATATTTGCTAGGTTATCCAGAATTTGCTTCGAATCTAATACATTATTCTTATGGGATGGTAAGTTTACAAGGATATAAAATGAGTGGGCGAAGGGGAAGATACTTATCTTTAGATGAATTATACGATAAATATAAGATAGTTGCTACTACTAAGATAAATAAAGAGAGTAGTAGTGATATTATTGATCATATAATAAGCTCTGCTATTAGGTACTCGATATTGCAAGTTTCCGCTAATAAGCCGGTATCATTCAGTGTTGAAACGTCTCTAGACCTATCACAAAGTAGTGGGCCATATCTACAGTATACTTATGCCAGAGCATATAATATCCTTTCGAAGTCCAATGAAAAATTGGAATTAAATTTAGTTGATTTTAATGATTTGGTAGGTGAAAAGAGAAAGATACTAATCGAAATAGCTAAATTTCCTGAAGTTTTTGAGAAGGTTGCTGATGAATTAAGGCCAGAAGATCTTATTTCCTACCTGAGAAATATTGCTGATATTTTTAACCGCTGGTATGATAAGGAAAGAGTCTTACAAGAACCAGATAATTCAAAGAGGCAATTAAGATTACATATAGTTAAGGGAGTAGAAATAGTTTTACGTAATGGATTAAAAGTGTTAGGAATAAAACCCCTTCAGAGGATGTAGTAATAGGGGACCCGTAGCTCAGCCAGGATAGAGCGTGGGCCTGCGGAGCCCAAGGTCCCGGGTTCGAATCCCGGCGGGTCCGCTGTGAGGGGACACCCTCACTGGGGGACAACCCCAGACCCCCGCTCCTATTTTTCCAATTTAATGTAAGTCTCGACGACGCCAATTAAAGGGCCGATGTAAGTTTCCTTTATCTCACCGTTCAACATTTCCAATTTATAGGAAATGATGCTATAATTATAAAATTTATATAAAAATACTTGATATAATATTTTATAAGATATAAATAATATCTTAAAAAAATTATTATCAAGTATAACTTGACGATAAAGTCTTCATTATAATTAACTTGAATTTAGGAATAGAAAATTATAAGTACTAGGAATTTAAGGGTTGTTAGGTGCATGCGTAATGTTTGAAGAGGATTGGGAAGAGGAGGAGTTAGAAGAAGAATTAGAAGAAGAGGAATTTGAGGAAGAGGATTGGGAAGAAGAAGAATTAGAAGAAGAATGGTAAACCAATTTTTAATCCGCTTTTTAGTAATTATATAAAAGGGAAATTCTTTGAGAGTTGCTGTTATAAATTATGACTTTTGTAAACCTCAGAAGTGTAATATTGAATGTATTAATTTTTGCCCAATAAATAGATCCGGTTCTAAAGCTATTGAACTTTCTGAGATTGTTAAAGGGAAGCCAATAATATATGAGGAGACTTGTATTGGCTGCGGTATTTGCGTTAAGAAGTGCCCATTTCAAGCAATTTCAATAGTTAATTTACCAGATCAATATTCCGGTGAAATAATACATAGATATAGGATAAACGGATTTGAGTTATTTGGATTACCGGTACCCAAAAGCGGAAGTATCATTGGTATAATTGGTAAAAACGGAACAGGAAAAACTACTATTTTAAAAATAATTTCTGGTGAATTAATACCAAACTTCGGAGACCCTTCATATAAACCATCGATTGATGAGGTTCTAAGAAGATTTAAAGGTCGAGAGATTTATAATTATTTCTCGCAATTATATTCTAAAAAATTAAGAGTAGTTCATAAGATACAGTACGTTGAAGCATTAACAAGGTATTTAAAAGGTGAAGTTTCATCGGTTCTTTCTAGAATAGATGAGAGGGGAATAATAAAGGATATTAAAGTCACATTGAATATGGAGAATTTTTGGAATAAGGAAATAAGGACTTTAAGTGGTGGTGAGTTGCAGAAGGTTACTATTGCTGCTGCTTTAGCAAGGGATGCTGATATTTACTTATTTGACGAACCATCATCATACTTAGATATTAGGGAAAGATTGAATATGGCAAAGACTATAAAGGAATTCACTAAAGGTAAATATACTCTCATAGTAGAACATGATCTAGTTATCTTAGATTACTTAGTGGACTATGTTAATATTATTTATGGAGAGTCAGGAGTTTATGGAAAAGTTTCAAAAACCTACGCAGCAAGAAGTGGTATAAATAATTTTCTAAGGGGATTCTTACCAGCAGAGAATATGAAGATTAGAGAAGATGAAATAAAATTTGTAATTAGAGATTTTAGTGAATTTGATATAAATAATAATAATAAATTATTATTAAAATGGTCTAAAATAAAGAAAAAATTAGATTCTTTTGAACTCGAAGTAGAAGAAGGTGAGGCCAAAGGCGGTGAGGTAATTGGTATACTAGGCAGAAATGGAATAGGCAAAACTACTTTTATAAGAATTTTGGCAGGAGAATTAGAGCCTGATGAGGGCTATATATATCCTCAACCACTAAGATTAGCTTATAAGCCACAAAAAATTGAACCAAATTATGATGGAACTGTTCAGAAATTTTTAGAAGAAGTAAGTAAAGACGCACTTTCTACCTCTTCTTGGTTTTTTGAGGAAGTAATAAGAAGGCTAGGGATTCATAGACTTCTTGAAGCTAATGTTAAAGAACTGAGTGGTGGTGAGTTGCAGAAGGTTACTATTGCTGCTGCTTTAGCAAGGGATGCTGATATTTACTTATTTGACGAACCATCATCATACTTGGATGTGGAGGAGAGATATATTGTAGCTAAGGCGATAAAAAGGGTGACGAGAGAGAGAAACGTTATATGTATAGTAGTAGAACATGATCTTGCAATACATAATTATATTGCAGATAAATTAATGGTATTTACTGGAGTTCCTGCTATTTATGGTATAGGTTCAAAAATAATGTCTGTAAAAGAAGGTATGAATAGATTTCTCAAAGAAGTTCAAATAACTTTTAGAAGAGATATTGAAACAGGTAGGCCAAGAATTAATAAAGAGGGAAGTTATTTGGATAGACTTCAAAAGGAGAAAGGAGAATACTACTCATTAGAGTATGCTAGAGAGTAGTTAGAGTTTTAATTTTTAACTTTTATAATAGAGCTTATGAGAACTACTATAAGTGTAATTAAGGCTGATATTGGCAGCCTAGCGGGACATCATACTGTTCACCCTGATACAATGGCTGCTGCAAATAAAGTATTAGCAGAGGCAAGAAGAAATAATATTATTATTGATTATTTCATTACTCATGTAGGTGATGATTTAGAATTAATAATGACTCATAATAAAGGTGAAAATAATCCAGCAGTACATGAAGTTGCGTGGAATGCATTCAAAGAGGCAGCTAGAGTTGCAAAAGAGTTAGGATTATATGCTGCTGGGCAAGACTTACTTAGTGACTCTTTTTCTGGAAATGTGAGAGGATTAGGTCCTGGCGTAGCAGAGCTTGATATTGAAGAGAGACCTTCTGAGCCAATAGTTATATTCATGGCTGATAAAACGGAACCTGGTGCATTTAACCTACCGTTATATAGAATTTTTGCTGACCCATTTAATACTGCAGGATTAGTAATCGATCCAACAATGCATGAAGGATTTAAATTTGAAGTCTTAGATGTATATGAAGGTCAATCTGTAACTTTATCAGCACCAGAAGAAATTTATGATATATTAGCGCTAATAGGAACTCCTAGTAGATATATTATAAGAAGGATCTATAGAAAACATGATAATTTACTTGCTGCTGTAGTGTCAGTTGAGAGATTAAACTTAATAGCAGGAAGATATGTAGGGAAAGATGATCCGGTAGCTATTGTTAGAGTTCAACATGGCTTACCTGCATTAGGAGAAGTTCTTGAAGCGTTTTCTTTTCCACATTTAGTTGCAGGTTGGATGAGAGGTAGTCATTATGGCCCTCTTATGCCAGTTTCTCAAAGAGATGCAAGGGCTACTAGATTTGATGGACCACCGAGACTAATAGCATTAGGCTTTAATGTTAAAGAAGGCAAGCTTATAGGTCCTACAGATCTATTTGATGATCCAATATTTGATGAGTCCAGAAGAATTGCTGCTATTATTACCGATTACTTAAGGAGGCACGGTCCATTTATGCCTCATAGACTAGAACCTACGGAAATGGAATATACAACCCTACCAGTAGTAATAGAAAAGTTAAAGAATAGATTTGTTAAGGAAACAGAGATACCTAAGGCAAAACAGAGTATATATACTCATAAGCAGGAGTCTAAGAGTGTGGAGTAATAATGGGTACCGTTTATACTAGGGATATAAAGAGGATAGCAGAAGAATTATATGAGAAGTTTAAGGACGAAGTAACTCTAGATTTTCAAAAAAATAAAGAACTAGTATCAAAATATGTTGAAGTAAGCTCAAAGAAAATTAGGAATAGAATTGCAGGATATCTAACACGTTATGCAAAAAGAGTTAAAAGATTAGAAGAGAAGAAGGAAGAAAATGCCTAAATTAGTAATAAGAGGACCGCTATCTATAGCTATAGGAAAGAAAGAAGTAGAAATTAATATGAAAATTTCTTTATATGATTTATTTAAATTAGTAAAAGTTTATGATTATATCTTTAAAGATAATAAATTAAGACCAGATTTTTTAGTGTTTATAAATGGAAAAGATTGGAGACTTTTTGGATTAAATGAATTAGAATTAAAAGAGGATGATATAGTAGAAATAATTTCAATAAATCATGGTGGGTAGATGAGAATAGAAATTAAGGAAATTAGTGAGTTTAAAAAAGAATATTTATCGCTAATTAAGTATTCTAACGAGTGCGTCACGCAGATTATAAATAAACTCCCGAGTGATGCAGTAGTAAGGCAAGCTTGTTATTTATTTTTTAAAATAATATCAAATAATAAAAATACTAAAATAAATAATCCAACACTTCTTTTTTTACTTTTAATTTCTGGTGAATCTCAATTAAATGAAGCTATTAAGAAATTAGGTGCAAAAGAAGGAAGCCCGGCATATATAATAAATTGTTGTAAAGAGGGTGAAGAAAAATTTGAGATTATTAACAAGTTAAGTAGGGAAGAAAGATTAATACTTACAAAAAATGCCGTAACTTTCATTTAGCTGAGACTGTCTTATTAGGATTAACTATTACGTGAAGAGTAGATATATTTTGCCTATTTTCCTAATACTTTTAGGCGTAACCCTATTAATGTTTAGAAGCTTTTCCTTTATTTTCCTTTTTGTAATTCCAATATTTATTTTATTTATAATTTTATTATTTAATAGATTATATAGAATAAAAAAGATTATAAATAAAATAAATATAAATAAAAATATATTTGAATATACAGAGGGAAATGATGTATACTATGGTATAGCGCTTAAGATGCTCATGAAAGTAGAAAACTCTCTAGACCAGGGTAAGATAGTTGGGAGCTATTTAGGAGAACTAGAGAATTTAATAAACATGCTGTCTAAAAAGGAGTCTAATATAGAACTATACATTCTTACTCAGATTAAAAGGAAAGCTGGATCTACGCTACTGATAATTTCTAATAATAAAGAAACACTAGAGAGAGAAGCTTTAGAAATTATAAATTTAGCTGAAGTTATAGCCCCACATATATCACTAACTCCCATTAAGGTTTCAGATGTTAAGTTTATACCTAAACCCGTTACATTTGGAAATTTTCCTTACGTGATAATTAAAGATGCGATATACGACTCTCCTTCCATACAATTTAGGGTAGTTACGGAATTTGATATTCCTATTGGTTATCAACAAAATACAGTAGTTGGTATAAAATTTGAGGATTTGTTTAGGCATGTAAGTATTTTTGGGACTACAGGCAGTGGAAAGAGTAATACAGCAAAAGTATTAATCAATGAAGTTAAGAAAATGGGTGCTAATATTCTAGTATTGGATTGGCATGGTGAATACTTAGATCTAGTTAACAAGGGATTTAGGGTATATAATTCAAATAGTCCTTTAAGAATTAATCCTCTAGACCTTGTTAACATAGACGTAGATGATGTGATAGATATATTAGGTGATGTGCTACAACTCTCTGATCCACAGAGATTTTTACTTAGTATTACGTTATATAAGATGAAAAGATTAGGTAAGTTTGATTCTTCGAATCTAGTTACAACCTTACTAGAATCTGAGGATCACTCATACTGGATGAGGGAGACTAAATTTGCACTCTTGAGAAAACTCTCACCAATATTTAGTTCTTATGCCAATAAATTATTTGATAGTACTCAAAATTTTGATAATTTAATTGAAAATATAAATAATAACATAATAATAGATTTAAGTTGGATAAGAAATTTAAAATTAAAATTAATATATAGCCTTTTTTTAATAAGATTAATTACAGAAATTTATATTCGAAAGAAAAGAGAAAATCAACTTATTATAGTTATAGAAGAGGCTCACAACTATTTTAAAGATGATGAAAGCTTTTTGACAAGATTATTAGCAGAGATTAGAAAGTATCGAATAGGATTTGTAATAATATCACAGTCACCTTCTTCAATCTCTGCGAGCATACTTAAAAATACTAGTATAAGAATAGTACATTCTATAAAATCAGATATTGATAAGAAAGTTATAAGGGATTCTCTAGGATTAGATGAAAAACTTTATAAAAATCTTGATAAATTGGAAATAGGAGAGGCAATACTTGATGCGCCAAATTTAAAAATACCTATAGTTATAAAAATTAAAAAATTTGATTAATTTAGTCTTCTTCTTTTTTCTCCTCTTCTTTCTTCTTTTCTCCTTCTTTACTTCCAGATTCTTTCTTACCTGCTGCGATTAAGTCGTCAATTCTTAGTATTAACGTTGCAGCTTCAGTTGCAGCCTTTATTGCATTCATCTTTACTACTGCTGGTTCAATTACACCCAATTTCCACATATCTTGTGGTTGACCTTGGAAGAGATTTATACCATACCACTTATTACCCTCTGTTTCGTGTAAACTTCTTAACTTTACTAGCAGATCAATTGGGTCATAACCAGCATTTTCTATTAGTATCATGACTAACGATTCTACAGCGTTAGCATAAGCTTCAATTGCTAACTGCTCTTTACCACCAACTTGTGGTGCTAACTTCCTTAATCTCTTTGCAATTTCTATCTCTACTGCACCTCCGCCTGCAACTGCTCTACCATCCTTTACTACATCTGCAACTGTACCTAATGCATCTTTAATTGCCCTTTCAGTTTCATCAACTACTCTTTCTAATCCTCCCCTGATTAGTATACTTACAGCTCTTGGATTCTTAGCACCCTCAATAAATACCATCTTATCTTCTCCTACTTTTCTTTCTTCAACTAGTGCTGCATAACCTAAATCTTGCGAAGATAATTCATCTATATTGGAAACTACTCTTCCACCAGTTGCTCTAGCTAACTTCTCTAGGTCACTCTTCTTTGCCCTTCTTACAGCTAGTATTCCCTTCTTTGCTAAGTAGTGTTGTGCTACTTCATCAATTCCCTTCTGACATATTACAACATTAGCACCAGTTGCTGCAATTTTATCTACCTTCTCCTTCAGAATATTTTCTTCTTCTTCTAGGAATTTCTTCATTTGTGTAGGATCATTTATTCTAATCTCAGCATCTAATTCTGGCTTTTCAACCTCTAAAGGAGCATCAATTAATGCTATCTTTGCATTTTCAACTCTTCTTGGCATTCCAGGGTGAACAACTTCCTTATCAACAATTATACCATATACTAATTTGGTATCATTTATACTTCCGCCATGCTTCTTTACTATCTGTACATTATCTAAATCAACGTACCATTTATTACCTCTTAGCTCCGCTATTTGAGTAACAGCCTTTACAACAAGGTCAGCTAAATATTCTCTAGAGCCTGCAACAGCTTTACTACCAAGAGATGTTAAGGCCACTTTCTTAAGTATATCTATATCGTTTATTGTTACTGGTTCTGAAATTTCTTGTATTACTTTCACAGCTTCTTCAGCAGCTTTTTTATAGCCACTAACAATTATTGTGGGATGTATATCTTTGTATAATAATTCCTCAGCTTTCTTTACCAACTCTCCTGCTAATATTACTGCAGTCTTAGTACCGTCCGCTGTTTCTTCATCCTGACCTTTTGCGATTTGTACTAATAATTTAGCTGCTGGATGTTGTAAGTCCATCTTATCTAATATTGTAGCACCATCATTAGTTATTGTAATATCTCCTAAACTATCAACCAACATCTTATCCATTCCTCTAGGTCCATACGTAGATTTTAATGCTTCTTCCACTGCTCTTACTGCAGCTATGTTTATTCTAAGTGCCTCTTTTCCATAAGCTCTACTTGAGCCTTCTTTTAATATTATAACTGGAATACCTTCTGGAGTAGTAGCAACTGTTGCGGTAGTTGACATATTATAACACCTTCGAAACCACATTAGAAGTGGTTATATAAAAAGTTATCTATCATTACCTAATCTATATAAGGCAGTGCAAAAGTGTAAATTCTATTGATATCTAGGATGTATTAGTATAAGATACTAAAAATTTATTACGTAAATATTCTTTTTATTATATATACTAAAATTAATAAATAAAAATAATTCAAATTATATAAGGAATCATATTTATAGTTTATAATTATTAAAGTATTCATGCACATTATCCTTTACTAGTTTCATCATGTTTATTGTAATAGGATAGGGCAAGATTAGCAATATTACGTCCTGGCCCAAGATAAATAACTATATAAACATTCATAACTTACAATAAATTGGGCCCGTCGTCTAGCCTGGTTAGGATGCCGCCCTGACGCGGCGGAGGTCCTGGGTTCAAATCCCAGCGGGCCCATGTAGCTTAATCTTTTCATTAACTTAACAGAAATTTTTTAATATTGTTTTATTACTAAAAATTGTTTAATAAATAGAGAGCTTTCAACTCAATGTAGGTTATGCCTAAAAGAATGGGTTGAAGGCTAAAAAGTTCTAGTCTAAATGTCGTTTATCTAAGGAGTTCTATGGCCAATATTTAAGGAAATGATCCATATGATTAAAGATTATGTTCCTATAATTTGATCATGAATGAATATAAAATTTCTAAAATGAGGATTTAGGAATAAACGGATATTCATGTCCTTCTTCTAATAAACTTAATGTGGACCTCAACTATTTCTTTTACGTAATTATATTTGCTAACTATAATTATTTTCGTTAAATATATTTAAATCTATATAAAAATATTTATTATGATAAGATACAATAAAGTATTATTCCTAATATGGCAATAGGACTAACTTCCACGTTAATTTCACTTTCAATTCTGTAAATTTCACCTAAACTTTCCTCGATTTTTGTAAACCCGGCTTCATTACCTGGGATTACTATTAATATTTTTTTATTATCTTTTTCATATTTTTTAATCTCTTCTCTTGTAAGTACTTGATTACTTTTAGAACTTATTAAGATTACCTTATCAGGTTTCAGTAGTTCTATAGTATCTTTTAAATCTGGTAAAACCATTATACTTTTTCCAAGTTTATATGCAAATCTAAATACTTCAGGAATTCCTGACTGTGCAGCTGTTCCTCCAACCTTTGTTAATACTAGATTTTTTACAGTTTTATGAGATAGGGCTAACTTAGAAATTTCAATAACTCTTTGCGCACTAGTAATGTTATGAATATTAACTAGAATTTCCAAGCAAGATACCCTTGATTTTCTTAGCTATGACACGTGATAAAACTACCGGTACTGCTTCTCCTACTTGATTATACTGTTCATCTTTACTCCCTAAGAATATATGCGTATCAGGAAAACTCATTAGTCTTGCTTGCTCTCTAACTGTTAAAAATCTATCATGAAAAGGATGAATAAATCTAGAGTTTCCCATAACAGTTGGTGCAATATCATTTGGATCAAGACGAATATATAGTGGAATATTTCTACCAGAGCTACCTTTATACATTGTTAAATAATCACCATATTTCAATTTAGAAATTTTATTAAGTTTTCTTTCATTTATTTCAGATATATTATGATTTGGTAAATCAAATTTAAATTCTAAGTCATATAAAACATCCCATACTTTCTTAATTTTTTTAACTTTAAATTCATTTAAATCTAATTTTATATTTGATATAAAAACACGTGTTCTCCTTGAAGGATTACCGAAATTTTCTGCTCTTAGTATATTAAAGTATATTTTATCGTATCCAATTTTTCTAAATTCTGTAATTAAGGCATTTCTTAAATTTTTTGAACTGACTAATGACGGTACGTTTTCCATCACGAATACTTTTGGTTTCAATTCACCTACTAATCTTATAAATTCTAATGTCAAATTACCCTTTGGATCTAGATATAGTCTGTCAATTTCGTTTTCAAATCTATTAGGATTTGCTCCAGTAAACGGTTCGCATGGTGGGCTACCAATTACAACATCTGGCGTTCTATTTTTAAGTACTTCCATTATATCAGACGAGGAAAGATACTTTATATCTTCTTGAAGAACAATTGTAGTAGGAAAGTTTACTGAGTATGTTCTTACTGCTGCACTATCTATATCTACTGCTACTGCTACTTCATACGATTCAAGTTTGAAACCTAGAGAAAAACCTCCAGCGCCAGCAAATAAATCAACTACTACGGGCCTTTTCACTTATTGTCTCCTTTTCTATTTCTTCAGACAGTTTTTTAATTTTTTCTTCTAAAAATTTAATTACTTTTTGAGAATCATATTCTTGTAACGGTGATCCACATTTTGGACATTTAAATCCATTGTCTAAAGCTTCTTCAAGGGTAAATCTTGTAGTATCTTGTGGGCAAATATAATATGGACCACCTTTTTCATACTCAAGCCTTGCTTTTAATTTTTCAAGGACAGCTCTTTTCCTATTAAGTAAAATTTCATTTAGATTTTCAATATTAGGTTTCCAATAGTATATATACCAGCCAGTGTCTTTATCTCTTACTTTCCTATAACTTACAAATCCTTGTTCCGCTAGTAAATATAACTTTTTCCTAATTTCATTTACTTTAACATTTAATTCTTTTGCAATATCTTCATCTGTTATTTCATAACCTTTTGAAACTATAAATTGCAATACATCTAAAACCTCATCACCTAATAATTCTTTTGCAATTTTTAAAAAGAGTTCTTCAGTACTATTCAACTCTTATCACCTTCTTGCCCTTTTCTTGTGGTATAATTATATATTTCGCGTCAAAGAATTTAAACTCTAGTTCTTTCCCTTCATACATTCGATCTAAAAATATAGCCAATGCTGCAACTTCTGAATGCGGCTGGTTGCCGATTGCAACGTTATAATCAGCTTTCTCGTAGTACCATCTTTCTACTTTTTCTGAACCAACAATTACTAATAATGGTGATTGTTCTTGAAGTAGTTTATTCTTAATATCAATAATATTTATTCCATACATCGTTAGATGAACTACTTTTCCACCTTTACTCTTCCATTCAAGAACAAACTTCTTTGGATCTTTAACTTCCTGAAGTATAAAATAAGAGTGTCCACCCCAAGATTCTAGCACCTTCTTTATACTTTTAGAAATACTACTTATGTCTCCATTTACAAAAACACCCTTTGCCCCAAAGGCTCTTGCTACGAGTATTAAGTGTGTGGTTACTCTCTTATCTCTTTCTGGCCTATGATATAGTCTTAGAACATATATTTCTTTTAAACTAGTAAGTATAAGGAATCCCTCACTTTATCTACATTAATATTAAATTTAACTGAAACCGGTATTATATCTATTACTGGCTCATAATATTTTTTAATTATTTCTGACAAAAATTCCATTTTAGAATTTATATTTCCATTTATTTTATCTATTTTATTTGCAACTACTAGTAATGGTTTTCCAGAAACCCCTATATCCCTAAGAATTTTAAATGAACTCTCTATAGACTCTATGAATAAATCTTGTGGATATGAAATATCGACCATTAATATTATTCCATTAGCATATTTAGTTTCAGAGAGAGTAACGAAGAAGGCTTCTATTATTTGTGGTGGTATTCCTCTAATAAAGCCCACAGTGTCAACTAGCATTAATTTTTTTCCATTAACTGTGATAGAATACCTCTTAGGTATCGTCGTGGTAAACATTTTTGTATCTACAGCTCTTTTAAGTCCGGTTAATGCGTTAAATAATGAGGTTTTACCAACATTAGTATATCCTACTATAGCTATGCTAGGTATCTGATTATTTTTCATTATTTGAGTTTCTCTAGATTTCTTTATTTCTTCTAACTCATTAATAATCCTTTTTATTTTATTTTGATATAATCTCACTATTGAAGTTACACCATACGCACCTGAACCTAAAGGACCTTGCTGTTCGCCTATTTTCGTTTTCTTATACATATCCTTTAAAATTGGTAATTCATATTTAACTCTAGCTAATTCAATTTGTAATTTAGCCTCAATTGAGCTTGAATGCAATGAAAAAACTTCTAATAACAATAATACCTTATCTAAAATTTTTTTATTTATGAAAATTTTTTGTAAGTTTGTAAAATGTCTTGGTTTTAAAAGATCAAATATAATTAAACTATCAAACTCTTCTTTATTTAAATCATCTAAAATTTTTCTATTTAAATAAAAATTAGGATCCCTTCTTTTAGGAATATTAATTATTTTTAGTACCTTATAATCCGCTGACTCAGCTAAGCTTATAGCCTCCTCTCTATACTTTTCTGGACTTACCACTATTGCCTTCATCTTTTTCCCCCCTTATTCTTACAATATCGCCTAATGTTGTTTCGTATTTTTCAGCCTCTTCTTTAACTTCTTCGATTTCTACTGGAACTACTAATTTAACTCCGAGAATTTTCTCTAATTCTCTTGCTTGTGATATTGTTGGTTTGAGTTTACCACTTTCAAATCTTTTTATAATATTTTCTGAAGTTTTTAATTTATTTGCAAGATCTTTTTGAGTCATGCCTAATTTCTCTCTTGCGTTTTTAATGATTCTACTATAATCATCTACTATTTCAAATTCTTGAACCATATTAGATTTTCCTATACTCTGCTTTTTATTAGATTTTACTTTTTCATTTTTTTCTTTATATATAGTAGAATATTTTTTAATTCGTGAATAACAAGAATTACATACCGTAATTATAGAGCCTTCATACTTTATTGTTATTCCACTTCCACGTAATTCTGTACCACATATTTCACAATATCTAACTACATTTTGCATTTACTCACTTATGATTATTACCTACCTTAAACGTTATTAGCTTATTTATCTAATTTTATTAGCTGAAGAGAATTGTTTGGAGAAGTTGATACATATAAAGAAAATGAAAGTAATGATATTGAAATTATCAGAATTTTAGAAGAGAAAGTAAAGGCTTTACAACTAGAAGTAGAAAATTTAAGAAAAGAACTGAATTATTATAAATCGGAATTAGAAAAATTATTAAGTCCTCCTCTGATTGAAGCAGTAGTACTAGATGTTTTACAAGATGGTAGAGTTGTAGTAAAGAGTAGTTCAGGACCAAATTTAATAGTAAATGTTGCAAGTAATGTAAAATTACAAGAGTTAAAAGTAGGTAAGCTAGTAGCCTTAAATCAACGAGGTTCTACAATAGTTGACATACTTCCAAATAGAGAAGACCCAATGCTTAAATCAATGGAGGTGATAGAAAAACCTAATGTGACTTATAGTGATATAGGCGGGTTATCAGAGCAAATAAGGGAATTAAGAGAAGTAGTAGAATTGCCGTTAAAGAACCCGGAGATATTTAAGAAGATAGGTATCGAACCACCTAAGGGTGTTTTACTTTATGGTCCTCCAGGGACTGGAAAGACAATGTTAGCTAAGGCAGTAGCTAATGAAAGTAATGCAACGTTTATACAACTTGTTGCTTCAGAATTAGCGCAAAAGTTTGTAGGAGAAGGTGCAAGAATAGTTAGAGAGTTATTCGAATTAGCTAGAAGAAAAGCGCCTTCTATAATCTTTATTGATGAAATTGATGCAATAGCTTCTAGAAGAATAGATTTAGGAACAAGTGGTGAGAGAGAAATTCAGAGGACACTTATGCAACTGTTAGCTGAAATAGATGGTTTTAAACCGCTTGATAAGGTCAAAATAATAGCAGCTACAAATAGAATTGATATATTAGATCCTGCATTATTAAGGCCTGGTAGGTTTGATAGAATAATTGAAGTACCATTACCTAATGAGAAGGCAAGAGTTGAGATTTTCTCTATTTACATTAAAAAAATGAATGTTAGAGGTGATATTGATATTAATAAATTAGCTAAGATTACTGATGGTTTTACAGGTGCAGATATAAAGAATTCATGCATGGAGGCAGGATACATTGCAATAAGACAGAATAGAGATTATATAACTCAAGAAGACCTAGAAAGGGGTATTGAAATAGTAAGAAAGAAGATATCTAAGAAAGTAGTATTTAAAGAGAGAATGGAGAAATTTGCATAATGTTAAGGGGAATTTACAAAGCTTCTAATTTAGAAGTAGAACATTTATTGTGGGTTGCGGAATACCAGTTTGATTATAGTACTGCTGAATGCTTAATATTACAGAACAGTGACGTATTATATATACAAAGATCACCTTCAACGAAAAAAATCAGATACATTTATATTTATGACAACGAAAAAAATCAGATACATTTATATTTAATATTAAGAGCTCAAGATTATTTATTTTCTTTAACTTTGCTTTCAGCAAATGGAATTAAAAAATGTTCAAATAAACCAAAGTACCGAGTAATAATAATAGACGAGGCAAAAGAATATATATCTAAAGGTTATAATGTTTTTGCAAAACATGTGATAGAAGTGGATAGAAATCTTCGACCAGGAGATGAGGTAATAGTAGTTGATAAGAATGATGAGTTAATAGGATTTGGAAGATTAAAAATATCTGGTGAGGAATTATTGGAATATAAGAGAGGTGTAGCTGTAAATATAAAGAGAGGTGTAAAAGAAAATGGTGAAGATTATTCTTAAAGGAATAGATGAGATGAAGTTAGAAGGTTATAGATTCGTTACCGGCTTTAGAACCTTAGGGGAAGTAGGCTATTTAGCAGTTAGACACTTAGTGTTACAAAGAAGAATGAAAAGAGTAGGATTTGTAATTACAAGGTATCTAAGGGATGTAGCTTTTATGGACGATTACGGTCTTGCAACACCTTTTGAGTTATTTATAGATGAGGAGAATAAACTTCTACTACTCTTAAATCATATTTTACCATATCATAGGGAATGGAATGAATATACTAGAGGAATAATAAGGTGGCTTAAGCGAGTAAAGATAAGTAATGCAATATTTATTGGTGGCTTAGATAAGAATTATAAGAGTACTAATGCAAAATTATCTTGGATAAAAACGAGTAAAAGTAATATAAATTTAAATTATCCATTAATGGATAAATATCTCTTAGTTGTAGGACCACTAGCATTACTTACAATTTATGCAGAGATTGAGGATATTCCAGCAATAGTTCTTCTACCTTACGCAGAAAGAGATAGAGCTGACCCTGCTGCTGCAGCAGTAGCTATAGAGGCTCTTTCTGATATCCTTTCAATTAAAGTTGATGTATCTTCGCTATACGAAGATGCAAAAAAGATAGAAGAAGAACTTCAAAGGCAAATGGAAATTCTACAGACTGAGATTAATAAGGGAAGTTTAGGTAGAGGCGGATATATGTAATTTTTCGTTGCATTCTTCATAGATTACTTTTTCATATTTTTTCATGTTAAGAAAATTTTGTAATATTTCATAGCTGTATTTTTTGACATCTTCTGAAATTATTTTTGGTTTTTCATGTTGAGAGAGAGGATAAGTATATATTAAGTCTATTGGAATTATTCCAAAAAATTCATGATATACGTATATATCATAATCTTTATATTTTTCTTTTATAAAATTATATTTTTCTTTTATAAAATCTAAAGAGTCGTAACATAGTATCACAGCATAGTTTTTCTTTTTAATTACTCTATCAAGATAATTTTTGTATCTTACTAATTCTGGCCTGTAAAATGAGTCTATGTCATATAGAAATATACCACTTATATCACCTTTTATTCTACTATCATATAATTCTAAATATTTATAATAATTTAATAATCTTTTATATGCAGTATAAATTGCAGGATGCGCTCGTGATTTCTCATATAGGTATTCAAAAAGTCTATCCTCTTTTATTGCTTGTTTTGTTTCATTTATTTCTTCTAGTATTTTTAGTAAGTTATGTATTGCTAGTTTTTTTATTCTCTCCTCTTTATTCATCTCTAGAAGCTCTTCTTTAGTATATTTTTGGCAAATAATACAGCTACATGGTAAATAATCTAATTCCTCTAACCTCCTAACTCTGCTTCTAGTAATATACCTATTATCTCTAGCGTATAGTATGTACGAGGCTGAATCAAAGGAGTCAACACCTAATGCTACTGCAAAAGGAATTATATGTGGTAAACCACCACCAAATAAGTGTAACGGGAAAGATCTAGGTAAATTAGACCTAGCAGTATATATCATATCTATTAGGACTTCGTACTCATATCTTTCTAATACTACAGTTGGACTTCCAAGAGCTACCATCTTATACTTCTTAAATTCCCTAATTTTTCTTGAAGAATATTCTACTAAGTCTAAAAATCTTCCGCCCTGTATAGGATATACCCAAATTATTTCATTATCAGATGAAATAATTTTCTCAGCCTCTTCTGCCCTTTTTATAGTCTCTTGAACAGATTTTTCTGCCTCCTTCTTACTTTCAGTATTTCCTGTTGGAATATCTAAGATCACTGCGATATCTGACAATAATTCCTCTTGGTATTTTATTATTTCCTCATTAGTTACATCTACCTTACCATATTCTAATATTTGATACGCGCCAGAATCTGTCATTATTGTTCCGTCAAATTGAAAGAATTTATGAACAGATGTTCCTATAATATTATTTTTTTTAAGAATATAAGCATTAGTTATAAAATTTTGTATTTTTAATTTTTTTAAATCTTCTACAGAAAATTCCCTTTTAAATGGATTTATTACTGGAAAAAATATGGGGGTTTCTAGCTTTCTATGTCTCGTTTCTAATACACCAATTCTACCAGCAAGGCTAGTATGTTTTACTTCAAAGTCTCCTATCATTTTACATACTCTTTTTCTTTTTAGAGATATAATCATTAAATATATCATATATCCTTTGAGCTAATGGACCGCTACCCTCTACTCCACTTTCACTAACTTTTATTTTATCAAGTACCGTAACTATTCCAGCTTCTTCATATACTCTTACATCTCCACTTCTTAATCCAAGAGTTCTAGTTAATATTTCCGCAAATTCTTTGGGATCAAAAATTGGTGCTGTCTTTATTAAGATTTCTTGTATAAATGATCCATTTAGTATCACTTTATAGTAAACATTATTGTTCTCATCTTTTGCATTTGATAATGCTATTAAGAACGGTGAAGTTTCATAAGAGGACAAAGTACCTGTATATGTTTTATTGTTTATCATCTTTACAACTACCGTTTTATCAATCATCATGTTAAGATCTGTTGAGATTTTTCTTGCACCTACACTCATACAACTAGTTATTTAAGTACAAGTTTAAATAATGAATTGATGACTATAGAGGCTAGTAAGATATCGGAAGAATGTAAGATAAATTCCATAATTGCAGGAAGTTTAAGAGGTTATAGTATAGTTAAAATCTCTTGTAATAATCTTAATGCAGAAGTTGATATTCCAGATGAGTTATTAATATTTAAGGAGAATGAAAATATTAAATTTTTAGTAGTAAAGGATAAACCACAATATACCAATAAAGACTTTTGTGCTCATGGTTATCTTTTCTATGAAAGAAAGGATAAAGATGAATATATAAGTTTAATATCATTATATGGGTTAATTGTCAAAATAACTACGAAAGAGGGTCTAATAGCATCAAAAAAGTTTAACATGATGGATCACGTTTATTTATGTCTTAAGCACTAAATAGGAATAAAATTCTCTTCACTATTACCATCCTTTTTTAATACGAGTATATCTATACCATCACCGGAAGTTACATCACGTTGAATGGTAGCTCTTAGAGCCTTAATTGCCAAGTTTTTTGCATTATCTATGCTTATATCTGGTGAGTATTCACTCTCAAGTATACCTATAGCAACTTTAGCCCCAGAGCCTACTGCCGCATACACATCTTCAATTAACGAACCTATAGGATCTAAAACGAATAATTGCGGTCCGTTTTCATCAATTCCTGCAAAGAGAATTTCCGAAATAAATGGCATAAATTTGTATTGATATAAAATAACTGATAACAGTTTAGCTGCAGATCTGACAGGAATCATTCTTCCAACATGTAACTCATAATTTTTTATCTCGACATTCATAATTCTTGTAAGAAGTTGGAGATCTCCAAATAACCCCACTCCAGCTATTCCAAATCTACCTATCTTATGAACCTTTTTAGCAGCTCTGCTTAGCACATATCCTCCATAAGCTAATCTTCTTTCTGCACCTAATATGACTCCTTCATTTGTTCTTATCCCTAATGCAGTTGCAGGTAATTCTTCCATTAATCTATCCAAACTCACATAAATATAAAAAGTTAAACTACTCGCGTGGAAATTTCTGAGATTTTATCAAAAGGAAGCTCAATCTGTTGTCTTGTTTTCAAATTCTTTATTATAACTGTCTTGTTTTCAAATTCTTTATTTCCAATTATTATTAAATAATCAAAATTTAAATTAGCATAAAATGATATTAACTTTGAAATATTAGAATCTTTTAAATTTAAAATTACCGAAAGATTTTGCTTTCTTAATAACGATAATACATTAAGTGCATATGAAACTATCTTTTCGTTTTCATTAATTATAATCATACCTATTTTAACCGATGCAGTATTTTGCTTATAAGAATCTTTTATTAACATGGAAGTTCTTTCTAGACCTATAGCAAAACCAATTGCTGGTAGATTTTCGTTACCACTATATAATTTTATTAGCTCATCATATCTTCCACCACCAGCAATACTAAAACTTACTTCAGGATGTGTAACTTCAAATATAATTCCAGTATAATAAGCTAATCCTCTTACAAATCCTATATCAACTTCTATAATATCACTATAACCTAAATTATTCATAATATTAACAATATTAAATAATCTTTCGATATGAGGTAATAAATTATCTCTCTTTTTTTCTCTAATATATTCTACAAGTTTATTATAGTTTTTATATTCTAATTTGTTAATCAACATATTTTGTATTATTTCCAGATCAATTTCATTTATATTCTTTGATTTTAAATATTCTAAAGCTTCATTAACTTTATTCTTATCAACAAGATGCAAGAAATGTTCTTGATCTTCTTCATTAACTTTATTTCTATTTAGTATTTCTTTGAATATTGCTATATTATTTATTTTTATTTTAATTTTATTATATAAATTTATTTCTGAAAAAAATTCTATAAGTAATTGTAGCATTTCTATATCTGCAAGTATAGACTCAGAACCTAATAGTTCTACCCCTGCTTGTCTAAACTCTCTATATCTTCCAAACTGTGGTTCATCGTATCTATACACAGTACCGATGTAGTAAAATCTTATTGGTTTAGGATAATGTTGAAAATAGTTTAAGTAAACTCTTGCTACACTCGGTGTAAATTCTGGTCTAAGTGCAATTTCTCTTTCAGCCTTATCTTTAAATACATATATTGTCCTCCTTATCTCTTCGCCTCCCTTTAATGTAAACAATTTCACATCTTCAACTATTGGAGTTACAATCTCACTATACCCTGCCCTTTCTACTACGTTTCTAAACTTAGATTCTAAATATCTAATTTTTGCTAGCTCATCGCCAAAGAGATCCCTCATTCCTCTTACTGGTTCAAAAGAGATTTTTTCCTTCACTTCACTAATGAAACTTCTGAAAGGGTATAATAAGTTATATCCCCGTACATATCAACTATAGCAAGTACTAATTGAACTCTCATCCTCTTACTAAGTTCTAAAAGTTCAAAAAAATCTCTAGGATTAATTGATGTATTCTCATTAAGAACGTATACTAAAGTTCCTACTTTATTAGAACCCTTTGGAATGAACCAAGAGTTTTCTATAGGACCCTTAATAGGATTTCTTCCTCTTAGTTTTAGATCTATATAGACTACTATATTATCCCATTTTTCTTTTTTTTCGTTTTTTATTTTATAATATATATATTTATAAATATTTCTTATAAATTCATTGCTTTGATTATTTTCAGTCGTCTGGCTCACACTAGTAAGTAATAAAGAGTTTCTTTTATTCATTATCCTTTAATCACGATAATTTATGAAATGTGAAAATTGTGGCTCTAGTGACTTAGTTTGGGATAGAAAGAATGGAAATATAGTCTGTAGTAATTGTGGTCTCGTTATAGAAACAATATACGATAATACTTTAATCAATACTGAAGATGAATACATTATTATATCGCCTAATTTATTTAATAATATTAGAAAAGAAACAAAAGATTTTATATTTAATAAATTTAGAAAAAATATAATTTATATTAATGGAATTAAACATATTATTCATGAAGATAGTCTTATTGCATTAGATTTAGTATCGAGAAATTTAAAAGTTAAGAAAATTTATGAGAATATAAATAAGTTAGGTATATTATCTGGTAGGAAAATAAAGACAAGGGTTGCAGTAGCATTCTATTTAGCAGGTTATAGGGATAAGGAATTTAGAAAAATATTAAATTTATTAAATATAAATTATAATTATATTAAAAAAACTATTAATAAAATATCAAAAAAATATATACATCTTTTAGTAGATAATTAAAAAATATATTTATCCTGAAAGGTTTTTTATTATAGCAAGCCCTAAATATATTATGGACTATAAAATCAAAGATCTAAATCTTGCTGATAAAGGATATCTAAATATTGAATGGGCGGAAATTCATATGCCAACATTAATGGAAATTAGGAAGAGATTTGAGAGAGAAATGCCATTAAGTGGAATAAGAATTTCTGCAGTTCTCCATGTTACAAAGGAGACAGCAGCATTAGTGAGGACTTTAAAAATAGGAGGGGCAGAAGTTGCATTAGCAGCAAGCAATCCTCTTTCAACCCAAGACGATGTTGCAGCAGCATTAGTAAAAGATGGTATAAGAGTATTTGCATGGAGAGGAGAAACAGTTAATGAATATTACGAGAACATAAATAAAATAATTGAATTTAAACCACATATAGTAATTGACGATGGGGGAGATCTTCATGTTATGGTTCATGAAAAGAAAATAGAAGGCATCTTCGGTGGTACAGAGGAAACTACAACTGGAGTGTATAGGATTAAGGCATTAGAAGAAGAGGGAATTTTAAGATATCCTGTAATAGCTGTAAATAATGCCTTTACAAAGTACTTGTTTGATAATAGATTAGGTACTGGACAAAGTACTATAGATGGAATACTTAGGTCAACTAATATTTTAATTGCAGGTAAGGTTGCAGTAGTCGTAGGTTATGGCTGGGTCGGAAGAGGTATAGCAAGTAGACTAAGGGGTATGGGTGCACGAGTAATTATTGTTGAAGCTAATCCATTGAGAGCATTAGAAGCGGTTATGGAAGGGTACGAAGTTACCACTATAGATAATGCGATAAAGGTAGGTGAGATATTCATAACAGCTACTGGAAATATAAATGCAATAACTTATGAGCATATCATAAAAATGAAGAATGGTGCAATTTTAGCTAATGCAGGACATTTTAATGTGGAAATCGATGTAAAAACTTTATACAAAAGGGCTGTTAAAATAAGAAAAATAAGAGAAGGATTAGAAGAATTTACTCTTGAAAACGGTAAAAAGGTATATTTATTAGCTGAAGGAAGATTAGTTAATTTAGTTAATGCAGAAGGACACCCTAGTGAAGTAATGGATCTTAGTTTTTCTAATCAAGCACTATGTGTAGAATATTTAATTAAAAATAGAGGTAAATTAGAGAATAAAGTGTATAATGTACCTTTAGAAATAGATGAAACTGTAGCTAGAATAAAATTAAAGACGATGAATGTGGAGTTACAGCAATTAACAAAAGAGCAAATAGAATACTTAAAGCAATGGAAATACGGTACGTAATTCTTAAAAATCCAATATGATAACATTTTTAATAGTGGGCCCGTAGCTTAGCCCGGCAGAGCGCCCGGCTCATAACCGGGTGGTCCAGGGTTCAAATCCCTGCGGGCCCATTGTGGGGGGCACTGCCCCCATACCCTTTACTGCTAATGCTAATTTCACGACCTCAGATAAAGGACCCACATAACGATCCTTTCTCTTACCTTCATTATCCTTCTCTATAACGTAGATATAATACTTTCCCTTAACCTCACGAATTCTTATATCACCAGATGTGTAAGTCTTATTAACCACACCTTTCCCCGCTTTATAATTATCGCAGGATAGTTTATGATTACTGATAATTTATAAATTTATAAATAATGATAAGATACTTTAATTGAAATAATTAGATAATAAAGAATTAAATCTTAAATCAGTTTTTATAATATAAATATTTTTAAATTTTTAATTATATTTATCTTTTATTTAATATATATATTTTATTGCCTATAATTGAATTATTTGGTATTAGTACAATTTGATCTCCTTTATTTATAAAAGTAAATAATGTAGTTATATCTTCTACTTTCCCAGTATCTCCTGCTACCGTTACTACGTCTCCTATCTTAAATGGTCTAGCTATTAATAAAAATAGACCAGCTATGGCTTGTCCTAAAATTTGTTGTGTTGCAAAACCTATTACAATACCTAAAAATCCACCTAGAGCGACTCCTGCAGTACCTCCTGCAGTACTTCCAGCAATTGTAGCCGCTAAGGCTCCAATTCCAATAATTCTAATTAAATTTCTCACTGAGTGTGAAGTACTATGATCATATCGCAATCTTAAATTCCAATATATGACTTCAGAGAAGGAGTTAATAATAAGATATCCAAATAATATAGAAATACCAGTATTTATATAAGGTAAATAAGGCGATATATCAAGGCCTTGATTTATTAAATAAGGTATATTAATATATATTTGCTTTAATAATGTAACTAATACTACGTTTATAAAAGCTAATATAATAATAAATAGTAATATGCTTATTATTAATTTAAAAATAGAATTAAAAATTTTAGTTTTAGAATTCAAAACTTTTTTACTTTCCGTCATAAGCTGTAATTAATAAATAAAGCTAAAAGGCTTACCAAAAATAGGAGTTAAGGGGGCGAAAAGCCTTGCCTTTTAAGGCGGGGATGGATGCCCCCTTATAAAGTTTAAATGTTAGCTCTTTTAATTTTCTCCTAATAGCTAGGAGGGTTAAAGCGATCAGAGCTACTGTTTCGATGAAGATTGCCTTATCTGAACCCCTCCTAGCCCTCGCGAATAACTACGTTAAGGCACTACGTTTCACCCTATTCTGGCTGAAGGAGAATGTTCCAAATCCGGAAGAGAAGGGTGTGTTAGGAAAAGTCCATGAGGAGTTATATGATAAGTTAAGAGGGGAATACAATCTACCATCAAAGGTTGCTGAGGACTGTTATAGGGATGCACTCTCAGTATACAAGGGTTGGTATAATAACCCAAGGAGGGGTAGGTTTCCTAGAGTGTATAAGCCAACTGTATGGTTAACACCAAAAGCAAGCTATAACGTGGACTTAGAAAGGATGACTGTTAGAATTGCTGGTGTCGGTGAGCTCCCCATCCTCGGTTATCCTAGAAACATTAAGGACTATATGAACTGGAAGATGAAGGAAGCAAGGTTAGTAGTCAAAGGTGATAAGGCTTTTCTAAAGGTTGTTTTTGAAAAGCCAAAAGGGAGTATAGAAGCTAAGGGTAGCATTGCTGTCGATATTAACATGAATGAGATAGTAGTGGGGGAGGATGAGACTCATTACGTTAGGATTCCAACTCGTCTTCATGAGATTCATCATTAGAAGACTCTAGCTGAAGCTCTGCAGAGAAAGTATTCTAAGAGGTGGAGGGGTAATAAACACATACTTGCAAGGATTAAGCAATTCCACTCTAAGGTTAAGCGAATCATGGAGTACTTTGCTAGAAAGGTAGGGAAGTGGGTTGTTGAGGTTGCTGAGGGTTTTAATGCTAATGTTATTAAGTTAGAGAACCTCAAGAACTTGATTAATCATGTTAATAAACTACCACGTGAGTTTAGGGATGAACTGTATCTTATGCAGTATCGTAGGATTCAGTACTGGATTGAGTGGCAGGCTAAGAAGCATGGCTTGTTGGTTCAATATGTTAATCCTCACTATTCATCAGTTTCATGCCCTAAGTGTAGTAAAAAGATTAAAGAAGTAGGTTATAGGTACTTCAGCTGTCCGTCTTGTGGTTATGAGAATGATAGGGATGTTATCGCTGTAGTTAATTTGAATGGGAGGGGTCTCTAACCCTCTCGACTGCCCACCAGATGAGAGATGTAAACCCGAATCAATGGTGGGAACGATGAACCCTCTGGGAGGGAACCCTCACCCTTCCAGGGTGAGGAGGAAGTCAGACAACTCTTATACTATCAAGAATCTCTGGTGCTCTAGCTTTTATTCTATTCTTCTCTAATAATTGCATAAAAGAAGCTATTGCGCTTCTTTCTCCATGGCCTAATATTATATTGCGAGGTTTAGGTGTTATATTTTTCAAAAAGTTTAATAATTGTCTTCTATCCGAATGCCCAGAGAATCCTTCTACTACTTTAACTTCCATATTTATTTTTATATTCTCTACTTTGCCTTCCCTATTTATTATTTGGACTTCCCTAACACCATCTCTGACTTTTCTTCCTAAAGTCCCCTCTGCTTGATAACTTACAAATATAATTGTATTCTTACTATCAGGGGCTAACATCTTGAAGTACTCTAAGGCTGGACCACCATTTAACATTCCAGAAGGTGCTATTATTACACTAGGTTCATCTATTTCACGAATTCCATCTATCCTATGGAAATACTGTGACGTGAATGGATTTTCATCCTTATAAAGTATAGCTTCTCTAACTTCTCTGCTCAGCCACTCTGGATAAGCATTATGAATTGCAGTTATTTCTTCAACTAGACCAGTTATATAAATTGGTACCTCTGGCATTAGCTTGTTCTTTATTGCTTCATTTAGTACTAACATTATTTCTTGTCCTCTACCTACTGCCAAAACCGGTATTAGTACTTTCCCTTTTCTATTTATAGTTTCATTTATTATAGTAATGAGTTGTGTTTCTGCTTCCTCTCTACTTTGTTGATCATGATCACCATAAGTTGTTTCCATGATTAGAGTGTCTACTCTTGGAAACTCGTCTGTAGCCCTATCTAAAAGTCTGGTTTTCGCATACTTAAAATCTCCAGTATAGAGAATATTATGTAGTCCATCACCAATATGTAGGTGTGCCATTGCAGATCCTATTATATGGCCAGCATTATAGAAAGTAAGCCTAATGTCTGGAGCAATATCTGTTACCTCTTCATAGTCAAGAGTTATTGTATGTAATAATTCTTTTCTGACTTCCTTAGCAGTATATGGTAAAGGTCTCCCTTCTCTTTCAGCAATATCTAGCATATCTAGTTGTATAAGTGCCATAATATCTCTAGTAGGCGGTGTGACATAGACGGGTCCTTCATAACCATATTTAAATAAATATGGTACAATTCCACAGTGATCTAAATGAGCATGAGTTACTACTATAGCATCTATCTCTTCAAGTTTCACTTGTTCTATATCAAGTCTTGGAAACATTCTTTCTGTATACATTGCGCTAGGATTTGCACCAACATCTAGTAATACCTTACTTTCCTTAGTCTCCACAAGTATAGATGATCTTCCTACCTCTTGAAACCCTCCTAATGCAGTTATTCTCACGTAATTATCCTTATATAAAATCTCTCTATGGATTCTTTCTCCGAAAATTTTTAGAATTTTAGCCCTATATTCCGTCTCACTCGCATAATGGGTAAGTAAACTATCAAGAATTCTTGACTTTATCGGAGGTTCTCTAACTATTATAGGTCTCCAGAAAGTTTCAAAGAATATTTTTTGTTGAATAGAACCGCTTTTACCTATAACTAATCCAGGTTTTTTTGCCTTTATTATAACCTCTCCAAGATCTTCATCAAATTCTATCCTAGTAATTTGCGCTTCCATAGGAACTATGCTTTTTATAATTTCTACTGCTTCTCTTTGGTCTTTTCTTGCCGTCTTATCAGCCTTAATTACAATTCTTTTCTTGATTTCCTTTGCAATATTTCTTATAATATCAATTTTATCAGCAAGCACAGAAGGATTCTTTAAATATACTGCAATTTCCGGTCCTTCAAACTCAATTTTTGTTATTACTGCTTCCTTTGGTATATTATTATATATTACCGCTATTATATTATATCTCAAATTAGGCAAACTATTCACCACTCTTTAAGAAAAATCAGTTACTAGTAGAATAGGTAATCTTTTAATATTTAAATCTTGTTCAGCTTATTAAAGATGAGTGAACATCTAATTGATCTACCTAGAAAGATTATAGTGGGTTATAATGTAATTAATAATATAAAAGATTATTTAAATTTATTAAATATTAAAAATCCTATTATAATATTAACTGGACCAAATGTACGTAAGTCAATAACATGTAAGATTGAAGATAGTTTGGGCGATTATAAATTTGAAGTCAAAGAAGTAAAGGCCCCAACTATAGATGAAGTGTATGAAGTTGAAGATTTAGTAAAGAAAGTAAAGGCTAATGTAATAATAGGGGTAGGTGGAGGTAAAGTTATAGACGTAAGTAAATATGCAGCATACAAGGCTGGAATTGAGTTTATTAGTATTCCAACTGCCCCTTCTCATGATGGTATAACTTCTCCATTTGCGTCAATTAAGGGTCTTGGAAAACCAGTTTCGGTTAAAGCTAAGGGACCACTGGCAATAGTTGCAGATATAGAGATCTTAAGCTCTGCACCGCGTAGGTTAATAAATGCTGGAATAGGGGATACAGTAGCTAAACTTATTGCAGTAAGAGACTGGAGATTAGCAATGAAGCTTCGGGGGGAGTATTATGGTGAATATACTGCATCACTAGCTCTATTATCAGCGAAACATGCATTGAACGTAATAAACATGATAAATAAAAATTATAAGGAGGCCGTTAGGACTTTAATGGAAGCATTAATAAGTAGCGGAGTAGCAATGGGTATGGCTGGAAGTACCAGACCAGCAAGCGGTTCTGAGCATCTATTTGCGCATGCAGTTGAATTACTTATACCGACTACTGCACTTCATGGAGAACTTGTAGCATTAGGTACAATAATGATGGCATATGTTCACGGGATTAACTGGAAAAAGATTAGAAATAATTTTAAGAGAATAGGCCTACCAGTAAAGGCTAAAGAGCTGGGAATTCCAGATGAGATAGTTATCAAGGCTCTTACGATAGCACATACTATTCGGCCAGAAAGATATACTATTTTAGGTGATAAAGGACTTACGTGGTCTTCTGCTGAGAAAATTGCAAAAGAAACTGAAGTTATTGACTAGCTATAGTAGATTTATCGTATGTTTCTATAAACGTTATAGTTGCTTCTGGTAGTACATAAGTTAAAATATCTTTAGCCAACATATACTTCTTTAATTGGAAATCCTCAATTAAATAGTATTCTTTAGGTATTATAAATTTGATATTTTTTATGTTATTATTAGTTTCTATTTCAAATCTTATCTTTTCAATAGAATCACTACCAAACCATCTCTCTAATAATGCTTTTATTTTTTCTTCTTCTTTTTCTAAAACTTTAACTACTTTAACATTGTAAATTATTGTTTTTCCTGCATAAGGATGGTTTAAGTCAAGTATAACTCTTCCACCGCTAATACTCTTAACTGTAGCATATGAACCATCAGCTAATCTTAAAATCGAATTTGGAGAAGGATTTATTCCTTGTCTTTTTAGATCTCCTAACGAAACTATTTTTACTTTAGAAGGATCCCTTTCCCCATATGCCTTTTTAGGCGGTATTTTAATCTCTACCTCCTTATTTAATTCTAACTTGTAAAGTTCTTCTTCTAGTCCTTCAAGTACCCTATGCTCTCCGAGGATAACGAGTTTAGGCCCGTATTTTTTATCTGGAGAATATATATTATGTTTTTTAGCTTCTTCTTGATTCGTAGTATCTATTACCTCTCCAGTATCTTCTAATCTGGCAGTATATTCTATATATATGAAATCATTATTCTTAAACATTCTTAGACCTAAAGGTTTTCTGTAGGATTTGGTTATAAATTTATTCTAACGAATTACTAAGAAGGAATTAACGCAACGGAAAACTTAACTGCAGATGAGTAGCTTATTTAAATAATTGCTTCTAAACGTCTATACAATTAGTGAGGAATCAGATGTATCTTATACTTAGATTGTTCTAATATTGATTATAATAATTTAACATATAATTTAAATTTTAAATAATATAAAATTTTAAGTTAATAAAAAGATATTAACAATAATCTTAATGATACCTAAGACCATTTACTAAGACTATAAATAGAGAAGAAGAGTAAATCTTTATAATTTTTAGGAGTAGTAGAATAATGGGCCCGTCGTCTAGCCTGGTTAGGACGCCGCCCTTACGAGGCGGAGGTCCTGGGTTCAAATCCCAGCGGGCCCATATATAGTGTTCTATTCTTTTTATAGAATTATGTGTAAGTGTAATAGCGAGGTTAAATATGTAACCGTGTAATATATAATACATTAATTAACATAAAATATACCAAAAATAAACGTTAGATGATGATAAGAAGTTAAGGATGATTTAGAATGTTAGAGAGAATGGATTATTTCTCACAAGGTCAGTCTAATGCTAGAAGTCAAGAGTTTTATAGATTTATAAAAGTTATTATAAATACTTAATATTGATTTTAAGTTTTCCTAATACCCTCTCTATTAATAATCTTAATATTCTGTCTTTATATTTCTTTCAATTTAATTATAACTATCTGTCTCTCGTCGTAGATATATTTTTACTCTAACCAAAATTTACTTTAAACAGTTTTTTAATTTTTAATAATTTTTAGAATTTTTAAAATACTAATATAGGCAACTTAACTCTCTTAAACCTGCCTATTATTTCTCTAAACATGTAAAGGTTTCGAAAGATTGTTATGAGGAAGAGTATAGAGTAAATTTAACCACTCATTTTATTTTGCCTTATAATTATAACTTAACTGTGTTGAAGAATAAGTAAAATTAGAATTATTTATATTATATATTTTTTATAATATAATAAGAATAATAAGCCGCCGGCGGGATTTGAACCCGCGACCACCGGCTTACAAGGCCGGCGCTCTACCGCCTGAGCTACGGCGGCATGATCTAATTATTATTTCATGTATTAGAGCTTAAAATTTATTGTGCCTATATCACGGATTTTTCGTTTTACTGAATGTAACTTATTAAAGTATTTTTCTATGGTCGATAAGGAATACCTTTATTAACTAATTCTCAATAGCGAATATTCGGAGGTCAAGGAAAAAGAGATGGGAAGTGAAGAGTCTTCCCAAACTCATTCTATACAAAATGATGATAAAATAATAGGGAAACATGTTTTTGGAAATTTATATGATATAGATCCAGAAATATTAGGAAATAGAGAACTACTTGAAAAATATGTTTTAGATGCAGTAAAAATGGCAAATATGCATTTAGTAGAGATTAAATCTTGGTCCTTTGGTGGAAAGAAAGGCGGTGTGTCAGTAATAGCGTTAGTAGAAGAAAGCCATATAGCCTTACATACATGGATAGAATATAAATATGCTACACTTGATGTATATACATGCGGATCTCAGAGTGATCCAGAGGCTGGATTTAATTTTATTGTACAGAAGTTAAGACCAAAGAAGTATCAAGTATTTTATGCAGATAGAAGTTCAGAGTGAGCTGGTGATGTCATTTTTCCCAATTTCAGACTCTTCATCATCTGTTTTATATCAAATTAAGAACCTTTTAAATAATTTAATAGACAAGTGTCTATGTATTAGTAAGACACTTGCCGAAAGATTTATATATGTAGAAAAGTGAATGTTCTAAGAATGAAAAGAGCAGGAATTTTAGGATGGGGTGCATATATCCCTAAATTTAGGTTAAATTCTAGTGAGATAGCAAGATTATGGGGCTTAGAACCTACAGTACCAAAGTCATTAGGTTTAACAGAGAAGTCAGTTCCAGCACATGATGAAGATTCTACCACAATGGCATGGGAGTCTTCAGTCCTAGCAATTAAAAGATCTAATATTTCACCATCAGATATAAGTTTAGTATTATTTGGATCTGAGTCAAAAGTATATGCTGTAAAACCTACGGCTACTATTCTGATTGACGCATTAGGGATTTCACGAAATTCTTTAGGAGTAGATTTAGAATTTGCATGTAGAGGTGCCTCAGCTGGAATAAGACTTGCTTCAAGTATGGTAGAATCTGGACAAATAAAATATGGTTTAGTTATAGGTTCTGATACTGCTCAATCGAATCCAGGAGATGTTTTAGAGTTAAGTTCTGCTGCAGCTTCAGTTAGTTATGTAATAGGTCCCTCAAATGAAGCTTCTGGGATCTTTGAAGCTTTTTCTTCATATACTTCTGATACCCCTGATTTTTGGCGACGAGATGGTACACCGTATCCAGTTCATGGGGAAGGATTTACTGGAGAGCCAGCCTATTTTCATCATATAATTTCCGCTGTTATTAATCTTATTCAAGAGAACGGTTATAAGTTAAGTGACTTTGATTATTTTGTATTTCACCAGCCTAATGGGAAGTTCCCAATTCAAGTTGCTAAGAAGCTTAATATTCCATTAGAAAAGATTAAACAAGGCTTAATTGCAAACTATATAGGTAATCCTTATAATGCATCCGCACTTTTAGGTCTAGCTAGGGTACTAGATGTTGCAAAGCCTGGAGAAAGAATACTGGTTGCACCGTTTGGGAGTGGAGCGGGTAGTGATGCATTTAGTATAGTTATAACTGATAAGATTTTAGAACGACAAAAAATAGGTAAGAAGTTAGATTATTATATATCAAAGAAAATCTCTGTAAGTTACGCTGAATATGCAAAATTTACAAATAAATATAAGGTGTATGAATAATTGACTAAAGTTTATATTGCAGGTTGTGCAATAGAGAGTATAAATAGGCATTATGATAAAGGATTATTAGATCTTGCTATAAATAGTGTGAAAAGAATTAATGAAAATATAAATTATAGTTTAAATCCAGATGCTATAGTTATAGCAAATGGTTATGCAGAACTAACGAATCGAGTATCTGAACTCTCTACAAAGTTAAGTATGGCATTAGGCTATTATGTACCTTCTTTTAGAGTTGAAAACGGTGATGCTAGTGGTGGGCTAGGCATACTCACTGCTTTTTCACTTATTAAATCTGGAATTGCAAAGGAAGTATTATTAATCGGGGTAGAAAAACTATCAGATTTCCCTTCAAAATATCTAAACGATATTATATCAACTATTATGAACGAATATGAATACTTTTCTGGAATTACTCCTCAATCTATAGCTGCTATTATGATGAAACTTTACATGAAATTATATAAGAAGGATTATGAATATTTTACTGAATGGCCTATTTTAATGCATTCATATGCTATAGAGAATCCTTATGCATACCTTAAGTTTACTGTTGATAAAAAGACAATAATTGAATCACAGTTAGTATCAGAACCTTTAAGAATTTTTGATGTAGGTGCAAGAGCTGATGGTGTAGCTTCAGTACTTTTAGTTTCTGAAGAGAGAAAACAAATTTCAGATAGAATAGTCGAATTAAAGAAAGTTATAGGTTCCACTAGAGAAATCGATTGGAATAAGCTAGAGTTACTGTCATTACGGGAAATTAAATCAAAGATCGAAGAGGAATTAAGAAAAACTGACTTACTCGAGATTCATGATTCTTATAGTATATTAGCAGCACTTCAGTTAGAGTCTTTGGGATTAGTTGAAAAAGGAAAGGCTTTCGAGAAGCTCTCGGAAATTCCAGCACTGAATTATAGTGGAGGTTTAAAGGCTAGAGGATATCCTGGTGGTGCTACTGGAGTTTATCAGTTAGCAGAGGTATACTTGCAACTAACTTCAATGTTCCCAGGTAAAAAGGTAAAAGATGCAAAGGCTGGAATTATAGTCTCAATGGATGATATAGGCAGAAGTTCTTACATTTCAGTTCTCGAGGTGATTTAATGAAAGTTTCCCCTTCAGAAGTTTGGAGAAATAAGGAAATCCTATATTCTTTAACTGCTTTAAAGTGTAGGGATTGCGGTTATTTATACTTTCCATTTCAAAAACTTTGTCCTAATTGTAAATCGAGTAATGTAGAGAAGGTTAATTTGAACACTGAGGGAAGGTTAGTAACATATACCGTAAATTATCAATTGAGAGACGGATATGAAAAAGTAATGCCACAGTATATAGGGCTAATAGAATTTGAAAATGGTTTAAGGATAATTGCACCTTTAACTGATGTAGAGGGTGAAGAGATAAAAGAAGGTGCAAAGGTAAGAGCTACGTTAAGGAGGTTAAGGACTGATTCAAGTACTGGGATAATAATTTATGGAATAAAATTTAAGATAGATGAAAATGACTGAGAATACGCTTAAATCAAAAATTGAAGAGGTTGTGGAGAAATTAGTTAAGGGCGAGATAGAATTTCATGATGTTGATGAACTATTGGAATCTAATGCTGCAGTCGTTGCACGAAGGATTGCCCTTGAAAGAATTTTAGGTATTTCTTTGTCTTCCATTGGCTCTACAATAATTGATTACGCCGAAGTAAAGAACAGAAATATCGAGAATATGATAGGTGCTGCTCAATTACCTTTAGGAATTGTAGGTCCATTAAAAGTTATTGGCGAATACGCTAATGGTAACTTTTTTGTTCCAATAGCTACAACTGAAGGAGCGTTGGTTGCAAGCGTTAATAGGGGATGCAAGGCAATAACTAAGAGTGGTGGTGCTAAAACTAAAATTATATTTGATGGGATGACTAGGGCTCCAGTAATAAAGTTTAATAGTATAATTCAAGTAAGTGAGTTTTTAAAATGGGTTTATGAGAAATATAATGATTTAAAGAGAGTTACAGAATCTACTTCATCTCATTTAAGATTGAAATCGATAGAACCTTTTGTTTTAGGTAATAACGTTTGGTTAAGGTTTGTTTTTGAAACCGGTGATGCAATGGGTATGAATATGGTTACATTTGCAGTAGAAGAAGCATGTAAATTCATAGAAGAGAATTTCCCAGATGCTGACTGTATAGCAGTGAGCGGTAATATGTGCTCAGACAAGAAGCAGTCTATGATAAACTCATTGCATGGAAGGGGAAAGACTGTAGTTGCGGAAGCATTAATTAAATACGAAGTTATTAAAGAGGTATTAAAATCAGATCCTAATCTTATTCACGAAGTTAATTTAAGGAAAAATTGGTTAGGTGGAGCAAGAGGTGGAACGATTTTTCAATTTAATGCTCATTTTGCAAACATTATTGCAGGAATATTTATTGCTACCGGCCAAGACGTTGCACAAATAGTTGAAAGTAGTATGGGATTTACATGGACTGAGGTTAGAGGTAATGATCTTTATATCTCAGTGACCTTAACTTCTTTAGAAGTAGGGACAGTCGGTGGTGGTACTAGACTTCCTACGCAGAAAGAAGCATTAAAAATCATGGGTATCCCAGAAAGTGGTAAACCTATGGGATTTAATGCTAAGAAATTAGCAGAAATTATAGCAGCAACGGTATTAGCAGGGGAATTAAATTTGTTAGCAGCATTAGCTAATAGGGAGCTGGGCAAGGCTCACAAAAGGTTAGGTAGAGCCATGAAAGTTTAAAAATTTTAATTTTATTTTTTCCCGTATGTCTCTACCAAATGAAGTCCTTAAAGTTATTGAAATTACAAGAGCTCATGATAAATGGAGGAGAAAGGAGTCAATAAATTTAATAGCTTCAGAAAATGTAATGTCACCTTTAGCAGAGTCTGTTTATCTTACTGATATGATGTCTAGATATGCTGAGGGAAAACCTTTTAAGAGATATTATCAAGGGACGAAATATATAGATGAGATAGAAGTATTAACTTGTGAATTGTTAAATAAATTGACCTCTTCTTCTTTTTGTGACATTAGGGCAATAAGTGGTACAATAGCTAACGCTGCAGTGTTCAGGGTATTAGCTAGACCTTCAGAAAAAGCATTAATTGCACCTGTACAGGCAGGTGCTCATGTAAGTCATACAAAATTTGGTACTTTAGGAGCGTTGGGAATAGAACATATTGAGATGCCATATGATCAAGAAAAAATGAACGTGGATGTTGATAAGAGTATAAAATTAATTGAAGAAGTTAAGCCTAAATTTATAGTATTAGGCGGTAGTCTATATCTATTCCCTCATCCAGTAAAGGAAATAGTACCCTATGCTAAGTCAGTAGGTAGTAAGATTGTATATGATGCAGCACATGTATACGGCTTAATTATAGGTAAAGTGTGGCATAATCCTTTAAGTGAGGGTGCGGATATAATGACAGTTTCTACTCATAAAACATTCCCTGGTCCTCAAGGCGGTGGAATATTTACTAATGACGAGCAGTTATATAAGGAGATTTCAAGGACAATATTTCCCTGGTTTGTAAGTAATCATCACTTACATAGACTTCCAGCTACTGCAATAACTGCAATAGAGATGAAATATTTTGGCGAAGAATATGCTAAACAAATTGTAAAAAATGCTAAAAAATTAGCGGAAGCATTGAGAGAAAGAGGTTTTAAAGTTATAGGAGAGCATTTAGGTTTTACAATGAGCCATCAAGTAGTCGTTGATGTTAGAAATTTAGGTGGGGGTGCTAAAGTTGCTAATAAATTAGAGGAGGCTAACATAATAGTTAATAAGAACTTATTACCTTATGATCCACCTTCAGCAGTAAGTGATCCTAGTGGAATTAGGATTGGTGTTCAAGAAATGACTAGATATGGTATGAGAGAAGGTGAAATGGAAGATATAGCTGAATTTATGAAGCTAGTACTAATTGATAATAAGGACGTTAATGAAGTTAAAAGAAAGGTCATTGAATACAGGAAGAACTACCTTGAAGTAAAGTATACATTCAATTTAGAGAATAAAACTATAAATCTCTCTATCTAACTAATATAACTGAAATTGGTGCATTTACTGCAATTGAAAGTGCTGTAGAGCCAATATTAGTCTCAGCTTCTGTCGAGGTTCCCCTTGCTCCCATTATTACTGCATCAAAATTTTCATCTACTATAATTTTTAATAACTCATTAGAAATACTACTATCTCTTAAATTTACCTTAATCTCTTTATATTCATATTCAATTTTATTTCCTGCTATTTCTTTTACTATCTCTTTTAATTTATTATTATTACATTCATTACAAACATGTACTACAGTTATTTTAGAGCCATATCTCATTGCAAAATCTACTGCTAATTGAAAGGCTCTAATACTACCCTCAGATCCATCTATAGGCACTAATATTTTTCTCCACCAAAAACTTACAGAATAGCTCGGAACGCTCAAACTAAGTAACCTCTATAAATCTTTAATGTTTCATTAGTTAAATTAATAGACTCTTCTTTACTCTTTGACATTAAAGATGCCCTTATTGCATCAATATTTTCTGGCACTACTATTGACTCTTGATGTACACCATACATTAAAAATATCTCATTATTATTAGTATAAATTGAATCTTCGAATATGGCAACTTCCATTAAATCATTTCTTTCCCTTCCTAAATCTCTAATAGCCTCTATTATCTCTGCTGTAGAGCTTATAGCGGATCTATTACTTATTAAAACCAATCTAGGGGTAGATTGAAATAGAGTTATTAAATCCTTTCTATTTGGTTTTCCTTCCACTTCTATATTAAGAAGATGTAAATGCATAAGTGTAGTAGGCACTACTGCAGCCATAGTTATAATATCGAGATTTTTTATTACAGTTTGTACGTCCTTTGCATGATGACTAGGAATAGTAACGGGATCTGGAACTATTGAATTTATAGGGCCTCTTTTTATTTCCTTAGGATCTGCAGCTCGCCTAATTATTGTAGCCCTTACCTTCTTAATCTTATAGATTGAGTTAATTGTGCATAAAGTTCTTAATAGACCAGTAGTGTTACAAGAAACTACTCTAATATATCTTTTTCCATATGCCTCTTCATAATTACACAATGCGGAAAATGAAACGTCAGCTACTGAGGCTTTTTCACCGCCCTGAAATATCGCATTCTTATTCATACTTTGATATTTAGGTTTATATTGTGCACCAACACCATTTGGCGTAGCATCAACTATTATATCCACGTTAGATAGTAGATCATCAATAGTACCTGCAACATTTATACCATTTTCTTCAAATTTTTTTACAGAATCTTGTGGAACATAAATCCTTATTCCTTTTCTTGTAGCAATTATTGCCTCGTAGTTAGGCGTTAACTTAGTAACACCTACTAGCTTCATATCTGGCTGAAGTTTAATAGCATCTGCTACTCTCTTTCCGATTGTACCATAACCATTTATACCAACTTTTATCATTTTTTACCACCTAATAGTAAATTCTGTGCGGAAATATGTAATGCTTCTAATGCCGGTAATTTTTCTCCAGCTAAAAATAACAATAATGCACCACCACCAGTAGATACATGAACTCGGTTAGTATCTATATTCATATCCTTTCCTAACATACTTATCATATGACCACCACCTATGATTACATATCCTGGACTTTCTAATGCAGCTTTAAGTAATCTAATACTTCCATCTCTAAATCTTTCATCTTCTATGACTCCCATAGGTCCTCTAAGTGTTATTACTTTAGCTTCTTTTATAAATGATGAATATATTTCGATTGTAGTTTCGCCTATATCCCTAATAAGTCCGGTTACTTTATTTGCAGGTTCTTCTAATACTTGATTATTAGCTTCAGTCTTAAAATCTACTGGAATTTCGATTGGTGCACCGCTTAATAAGATCTTTCTAACCCTAGGTATTAAGCTAATTGCACCAGCTTTCTCGAGTACTTGTAAGTTCTGTTTTCCTATATTTATACCCTTAGCTACTGCAAAAAGTTCTGCTATAAGGCCTCCAGTAAGTATTCTATCAGCAATTCTCCTCTTAGATAAATATTCAATTATTTTAATAGTATCATGAACTTTTCCCCCGCCTAATACAAAGATTTTTGGCGAATCCTCGTAATTAAATATTCTAGCTAATGCAGATACTTCTTTCTCCATAACACGACCTGCTGCAGACGGTAAAACTAATGGAAATCCTACTAAGCTAGGCTGACTTCTATGTGCAGCTGCAAATGCATCATTTATATATGCGTCAAATAACGGTGCTAATTTCCTTACTAAAAAGCTTTTAGCATGCTGTTGAGGAGTAGCCTCTACTAATTCTTCTGAAATAAATCTAACGTTTTCAAGCAATAATACACTTCCCTTTTCAGCTTTCTTTATCCTCTCTATAGCATATGGACCTATTATATCTTCTACAAATTCTACATTCGTATCTAAATACTTTGAAAGGTATCTACTATGTTCTGCAAGAGATGTGAAATCATTATCGCCTGGCCTTCCCTGATGCGAAATAAGTACTACTGTATTATTATTTTCTAATAATTCTTTAATTGTGGGTACATGAGCCTTTATTCTTGAATCATCTAAAATTCTCCCTGACGAAGGCTCTATCGGAGAGTTTATATCAATTCTTAATAATATTTTTTTATTTACAGGATTTAAGTCATTTATAGTAGGTATTTGGAAATCCCATACTCTAATCAAATCATATTCACAATCACTATTAGCCTATCATGTTCATATTTTTTTCGCTCTCTAGATACGAGAACTTTAAAATTTAGAAAGGTTCAAAAAATCAAAGATTTTCTTTTAATAAATGATTTAAATTTTCTTTATAGACCTTATATATATTCTTCTGTGTATTATGAAAAAGTTTAAGTTCATTCTCGTCAAAGATATTTTGTAAAGTTGGGCCTATTTTATGACTAATAACAGTAGGTACGCTTAAATGAATAATTTCATCCTCATATTTAAAAGGCATAGCTATACTCATTACCCTATTCTCGTTATAAACAATAGCCTTAACAATATCAGCAATTATAGTACCAGGGCCCCAGGTAGTACCGCCTAAAACCCTTATTATTTCTGCAGCTATTTCCTTTACGTATTTCTCTACCTCTTGCCTAGTTAGCTTTCCAGCTGCTACGCTATCAAAATCTTTACCTTTAACCTTTACACTACTCCATACTATAAACGCTTCCTCACCATGTTCACCTGCAACAAAGCCATCAACCTCACTTACTGGAACTTTAAGCTTACTTGCTATAAATGCTCTCATCCTCATTGTTTCTACTTGATTTCCAGTACTTATTGTAAACTTCCCTGAAAATCTTTGAAAAACGCTTGCCATCATATCCACTGGGTTCGTAACCATGATATATAACGCATTTGGATTCTTAGGGGGTAACTTTTTTGAAAGATCTATCATAATTTTCGCATTTTCGGTAAATAGATCCCTTCTGCTCATTCCCGGCTTCCTTGGCTTACCGGCTACTATTAATATAATATCCGTACCTTCAACTTCTTCTATTTTATCAGTCCCCTTAATCTCAGTCTTTATGTTTAATGATGCTAATGCATGTCTAAATTCATGCTCTACCTTTTCTGCAAGTTCTGGTACTATATCATATAGTATCATTTCGTCTACTAATCCTCTTGAAGCAATAGAATATGCTATTGTTTGGCCTAGTTTTCCTACACCTACTATACCAACTCTTACCATTATATCACGATTACTATTATTTGTCTTTAAATTTATCTAAGCCTTTTTAAACAGTACTATTACAATATAATCATGGAACTTGCAGAAAAAATTGCGGAATTTGTAGTAAATACAGAGTATAGTAATCTAGATGATAAAGTAATTAAAGAAGTTAAAAGAAGAATTTTAGATAGTATAGGCGTTGCATTAGCTGCAAAAGATGCCTTACCAGCTAAAATAATAAGGAATACTATAAAGTTATACCCTGGCAATGTTCCAACATTGACTGGCGAACTTACTTCAATAGATTTTGCAACATTCTATAATTCATTTTTGATAAGATACCTCGATTTTAATGACACATACCTATCTAAAGAACCATTACATCCAAGTGACTTATTAGGAGGATTATTTGCACTTGGTTATTATCTAGATTCAAAAGGAACTGACATTATATTAGCTGCTTCAATTGGTTATGAAATTGGAGTTAGGCTTTGCGATTCTTCATCATTAAGGGCAAGAGGTATAGATCATGTAGTGTTTTTAGGTATAGCTGCAGCTGCTGCTTATGCTAAACTTCTAAGCCTTGATTTCGAGAAAACATTAAATGCAATTTCATTGGCATTAGTACCTAATATTGCACTCAGGGAAACTAGATCTGGAGAGCTATCTATGTGGAAAGGTGCCGCAGCTGCAAATGCTGCAAGAAATGCAATATTCGCAACTCTATTAGCTTATAACGGTTTTACTGGTCCAAAAAAGCCATTTACTGGCAAGTTTGGATTAATTAATGTAATACTTAAAGGAGATTTCGATATTAGTAAGTTTTCTGGATTAAATAAGCCAGAAGGTATCCTAAAAACCCATATTAAGAAATACCCAGTAGAGTATCATGCACAAGCTGCAGTAGAACTAGCAAAGAGAATTAAATATGAAGGAGAGATTAATAAGATTATTTTAGAAACTTATGAAGCAGCAAAAACAATACTAGCAGACACTGAAGATAAATGGAGACCAAGGAATAGAGAGACTGCTGATCACAGTTTACCATACATCTTCGCGGTTAGTCTATTAAAGAGGGACTTTTGGCTAGAATCTTACGATTTAATAAATGACGAGAAGGTAATTTCACTAATGAAGAAAATAGAAGTAGTGGAGGTTCCAGAATATACTAGAGTTTATGCAGACGAGTTACCAATAAAGGCTATAATATATACTGATAAAGGTAAGTTTGAAGATGAAGTTAGAGTACCTAGAGGACATGCGAGAAATCCAATGAGTGATGAAGAGCTAAACGAAAAATTCCTAAGATTGACTAATAGAAAGGATTTAATTAGTGTAATTAGTAATTTAGAAAATATAAAGGTGAAAGAACTTGTCAGAAGTATTACGAAACTCTGAATTCTTAATTATACCCGGAGTTTTTAACCCATTTTCTGCAATTTTAGCCAAAAGAGTAGGGTTTAAAGCTGTTTATCTATCTGGTGCTGCATTAACGGCATCGTATGGCTTACCAGATTTAGGGGTTATTACTTTAGAAGAAGTAGCAGAAATGGTTAGAAAGATAAAAGAAGTAGTCGATATTCCAATTATAGTAGATGCTGATACGGGGTTTGGTGAAGTAGTTAATGTATATAGAGCAGTAAAGGTTTTAGAAAGCAGTGGTGCTGATGCTATTCAAATAGAAGATCAAGTACTCCCAAAAAAATGTGGACATCTTGAAGGTAAAGAATTAGTATCTAGGGAGGAAATGGTTCAGAAAATTAAAGCAGCTCTGATGGCTAGACGTAATTCATTGATTATAGCTAGAACTGATGCAAGGGGAGTCTTAGGTCTTGAAGAAGCCATAGAGAGGGCGAACTTATATCTAGAAGCTGGAGCAGACATTATATTCCCTGAAGCATTAACTAGTAAAGAAGAATTTAGAATATTCTCACAAAAAGTTAAAGGACCATTACTAGCAAACATGACAGAATTCGGTAAAACACCATTAATATCCGCTTCTGAATTTAGAGAAATGGGATATAAGTATGTTATATTCCCAGTTACTATCTTTAGAGTAGCAGCGAAAGCTATGGAAAAGGCGCTAAAAACTCTTTTAGAAGAAGGAACTCAAGCAAAATTAATACCAGATATGATGACGAGGGCAGAGTTATATGAGGTAATTAACTATAAGTTTTATGAGAATTTAGATAAGCAAATACTACTATCATCTAAGGAGGCAATTAAAGCTAAGCGCAGTGTATGATTTTTAAATTTAATATTAAGTTTCTCCTTTGTTCTAAACAATTAACGTTTATGTTTATAATCTCTTGAATTGCTTTTTAAAGGTCATCAAGAAAGTTTAAAGTTACAAGAAGGTAAAATAGTTAACATGAGTAGTATAGTTAGTAAAGGTTTGGAAAACGTAGTAATAAAGACGACATCTATTACGTACATCGATGGCGAAAAAGGTATCTTGTTATATAGAGGTTATGATGTACCAGAGCTAGCTGAAAATTCCTCTTATGAAGAAGTCATCTATCTAATACTTTACGGTGAATTGCCTAATAAACATCAAGTTAAAGAAGTTATCGATAAGATTAATAAAAATTACAATGTACCAGAGCAAGTTATAAATGCAATATATTCTCTACCAAGAGATGCAGATCCTATTGCAGCAATGGAAGTTGCATTCTCCGTTTTAGCAGCAATCGATAAAGGATTCAAATGGAAAATCAATGATAAAGAAAAGGCAATTGAAATTATTGCTAAAACTTCAACTATAGTAGCAAATATCTATAGAATGAAAGAAGGACTAAAGCCAAAAATACCAGAACCTTCTGAGAGTTATGCTAAAAGCTTTTATAATGCATGCTTTAATAGGAACCCAAATGAACTTGAGTTAAAAGCTTTAAATGCTGCATTAATACTTTATGCGGATCATGAAGTGCCGGCATCCACTACTGCAGCCTTAGTAGTATCTTCAACGCTTTCGGACATGTATTCCTCGATAGTTGCAGCACTTGCAGCACTAAAAGGACCTTTGCATGGAGGTGCTGCAGAGGAGGCATTTAAACAGTTCCTAGAGATAGGAGATGTTGAAAACGTAGAAAGGTGGTTCCAGAAGAAAATTATCGAGGAGAAGAATAGATTAATGGGATTTGGGCATAGAGTATATAGAACATATGATCCGAGGTCACTAGTTTTTAAGAGATATGCTGAAAGCTTTGCAAAAATTAATCCTAATGTAGAAAAGATTTTAAAAATAGCGTTGAAATTAGAAGAGTTGGGCTTAAAGCAATTCAGCAGTAAAAAGATCTATCCAAACACTGACTTTTACTCTGGAATCGTATATTACGCACTAGGATACCCAGTATACATGTACACTGCATTATTTGCGCTATCTAGGGTTTTAGGTTGGCTAGCACATATTATAGAATACGTTAATGAGGAGCATAGATTAATTAGACCTAGGGCATTATATGTAGGTCCCACAGAAAAAAAGAAGTTTATTCCATTAGATAAGAGATAATTTTTTGAATAAATTATTTTGTTACTTAATATTGAATAAATTATAGAGATAAACGATTAAATATAAATTATCCTATAACTTATAATATCAATACTTTTAAGTAAAAATAATTAACTAGTATCTATATAATTCTATCTGAATAGAATTAGAAATATATAAAAAAGAGGAAATTATTTATACTTAAAAATTATAATAAAATAATTTTATAAAACATTTTTAAATTTTTATACATAATTATAGGAAGAATTATACATTATATTTCTAACCACTTTAAGAAATCTGAAAATCGCTTAGCTTTCCTCAGTCTGGATTGTTTGGGGTGTTTGGTATAAGAATGAGCCTTATGAGCTGAAGTATCTAAGGGATCTTCCCTTAATCGCTACGTAGGCTTATATAATATGTCCTTAAAATAAAAGTAGCCGGGCAGGGATTCGAACCCTGGTCACGGGGGCCAGAGCCCCGTATCCTTGACCGCTAGACGACCCGGCTAAATGTTATAAGGTCTTATAAAGTTTAAAAATTTACGCAGATAAAAAGTGATAATGATATTTTTCAGAAAGGACAATGATTCTTCTCCATACGTTTTCGATGAGTTAGGAGAATGGTTGATAATTAATAATAAATACATAAGTAATTTATATAAATATTTTAATAAACTATTTAAAGATGAAAAAATAAAAATAAAAGATAAATACATAATATATTATAATTATTTTGAAGATTTTAAAAATATTATATCGATTAAGGGCTTTTTCATAACAAATAGGAACATAACTAGATCTTTATTTGAAAAAAATATTTCAGATGAGATAAATATATATTTATCAAATTTTGTAAGATCCCGTATTTGCAGCTACTATTTTGTATTCTTCCATGCAGATGTAGTAATGAAGAATGTTAAAAATTATAATCTTCCTTCAAAAGTTATGATTCCACCATTAGGTATAAATCCAAATAACATACCATATACTTTGAATGAGTTATTTAGGGAAATGCTCGAGAACATTCTTAAAACAACATGTAAAGAGGTATTTGTAGAAATAGGGCCTGATTTAAAATCTGCAAGGATTTCTGCATTATGTAAGACTTTTTCGATCGGGGAAAACAAGGCTAATATAATTTCTGCCCTTTCATATTTTTCACAAAATAAAGAAAATATTGAGATTTCTAATAAAAAAGTTAATGTTAATTTAATGGAAATAAATATAAATATTGCATTATTTAAGTTTAAGACACTAATACCATTGATATGGGATAACGCATCTAGAATAATTTTAGACTGTTAAAGTAGCGGACCCGGCGGGATTCGAACCCGCGACCACCGGCTTTCTTCAGCGTTTTAGGAGGCCGGCGCTCTGTCCTGGCTGAGCTACGGGTCCAATAATATATTCCTTTAAAGATTTTAAAGAGTTTTCGACCAAGGACCGCTATATACTATTATGTTCTCCTCTGATGCTAACAAGTAGGGTATTAAATTTACAACATAATGTGATTTTAATATTACTAAGAAATCATTACTACACACAATTGAATTCGAAAGTATAACATCTTTATCTGCGCTTCTTGATAAAATTACTTTAATCTTTCTCTCTCTTAAGGACTTTGCGATCTCACCACTCCTACTTATTTGAGAATCTAGTATTATTGCTGGTTTAACATTGATTACCTGCGAATTCAATTTTTCAATAACCCATAATAAGACATCAGCTATAGTATCGCTATTTTTTAGTTTACCTAAATTTATATCCCTAATAAATCCATCATCACATATAAATGTAGGATCGCCATTAAATATTGATAATAATGTTAAGGCTATATTATACCCGTCTATTACTATCTCGCCAGATAGAGAGTTTATGTCTCTTAATTTTTGGCTAATTACCTTTAACTCTTCATCGGAATGAATGCATCTATACAAAAGATTCCTTTCAGTATTACTCAAGTTATACCTAGCATTAATTGTAAATAATGCTAATTTTCTTGAGTAACCTCTATTCAGTAAATACTTATAATCCTCTGAGGCTCTCACTAATTCTTCTCTTAATTTCATTGATAATATCTTCAATTTCAAATCTAGAAGTATCTATTATAAATGAAGCATAAGTTTTTCCACCACCACCCTTTAGTCCTAATCCCCTAAGACCTTGTATAATATTAGATAAGTCTATATCTTTGGAAGATGCCATATTTAATTTAGTTACCTTATCATCTTCTCTTATTAAGCTTAATACTATAGAAGACTGAGTATTAGTGGTTAACATCTTCATTAATTCCTTTTGTAGTTCCTCATCGATTATCTCATCGTAGATATATAGCTTAATATTATTTACTATTAATGGTGATTTATTAAGTAATATTTTCATTATATGATTTCTATATTTATCTAATATTTTTTCAATTTCCTTACGTTCTGAAATTATTTTGGAAATTCTGTTTAATAATAATGATGTTGGAGAATTTACTAGCTTTGAAGCTTCTAATAATATATTCTCCAACTTTCTAGCATATTCAGAAATTACTTCCCCAGCAACATATTCAAGTCTTATAACACCATCTTGTAACTTTTCAACATTTATAATCTTTACCCCACCTATTTCACTAGTATTATGCACGTGAGTTCCTCCACATGCTTCGATATCCCAATCTTTTATTTCTAATAATCTTAATTGAGGAGTATTTGGAACACCACCTTCGTATATTGATATCCCAAAAATTTCTTCTGCCTCAGTTCGGTTCATTATTATTGAAGTAACTGGTCTTCTATCTGAAATTACATAGTTAGCCAAATCCTCTATTTTCTTAATTTCTTCTTGACTAAGCATTTTATAGTGGGTAATATCTAATCTTCCTTTTTCTGGGGTTTTTTCTGCACCTGCTTGCCATACATGTTCTCCCAACACACGTCTTGCCGCAGCTAATATTATATGGGTAGCAGTATGATGTCTCATCAGCTTATATCTTCTACGCCAGTCTATTGTACCTTTAACTTTATCTCCTTCATTCGCACTAATCTTCCTATCTAATATGTGAACTATTACATCATTTACTATCTGAGTATCAACTACATTATACTTCTCGCCATTATATTCTATTATTCCAGTATCACCAAGTTGACCTCCACCTTCAGGATAGAATGCAGTCTTGTCTAATATGAGATAATTATCTAATGCAGCTACTATACTAGCTTCAAACTCTCTAAGATAAGGATCTTCATAATATAACTTTCTAGTTGGTTTCAGCAACTGGATTTTCATAATTATTTCGTTAGGGATCTGTAGCCTCTTAGTAGTTTTTATCGGAGCATTTTGATGCCTCTTCGCAACTAATGAGTAAAAATTATGTGGAATATCTAGTTTTATTCCCCGCTTACCTAACTCCTCAGACAAAAGATCAGGGGGTATCCCATTACTATCATATATTTGTATTAAATCATCTATTGTAATTGAACCTTTTTTCATATACGCGTTAACTACATTTGGTAATCGTGATACTACCTCATTAAATTTCTCCTGCTCTTCATCAATTACTTCAATTATATAATCTTTATTCTTTAGCATCTGAGGAAAATCAGATTTCCAATAATCTATTTGATACTTTATAAGTTCAGAAAGTTTAATATCACTATTTAATAATTTTAATACTCTTAAAGTTCTTCTAATTACTAGCCTACCAAGGTATCCTTCACCAGAGTTTGATGGAACTAAACCGTCAGCTAACATTAACGATATAGTCTTTGTATGATCAAGAACTTGGAATACTCTTGCAGCCCTAGTTAGTTCCTGTTCTACAAATCTTTGGCTTAGACCTAGGGCAGAGCTTACAAGTTCTCTATGCTTATTTATACTTTCAGGACGTTCAGGATCGATTTTTCCCGCATATCTTGCTGCTACTCTGAGGAGTTCTTCATCTACTTTCGTTACACCTATTTTTTCAAAGAATCTATCAACAAGACTTCCAAATATTGCATGAAAAGCAGTAGGAGTTTTTTGTGTAAACCAAGCTATTCGTTCTATACCATAACCAGTATCAACTATTTTTAGATTTAACGGTATGTATTCATTATTTTCAACCTTATACTGCATGAACACGAGTGTAGCTAATTCTAAACCTCCTACCGTTACTTCAAAACATGGTCCAGCATTTCCGCCACCTTCCCACCACGATTCTTTGAAATTTAATTCTTCTTCTGGTATTCCTAACTCTTTCGTGAAGAATTCTTTAGCGTATTCTACAGTCTCGTCTTTCCAATATACGTACTTATCTGGATAATTAAATGCATGGTGCGCTGCCATTTCAAAACTGGTTAAATGTCTACCAAAGGTTATCCCAACATTATCAATATCTTCAAGTCTTATACAAGGCTGAGAGAGGACTAAAGGATTTGCAGGTGGTGGAACTAATCCACTAGTTACGTGCGGTTGAAAGTCTACTATGCTTGCTATTGTAAGATAAAGATCTTCTCTCCATCTAGCTAAAACTGGTTTCGGTTTAATTATTTTATGTCCTTTCTTCTCAAAGAATCTCAAAAACTTCTCTCTGGCTTCTGATACAGTTAATGGCTTTGTTTTTATATCGAGGTCAAAGAAATAGTAATCAGTACATGGAACGTCTGCACATATTTCTCTATTCTCGGACTTAGTCCAAAAATATGTATTACAAGACTTACATTGTTTCCTATAATAATTATTTATGTTAAAAAATTTTATTCTATATTCATCGGCATTTACTTTTTTCATAATTTAGACCTTAGTATAAAGTGTCATTAGAATTTTTTCCTTACTATGCTATCCGAATAGTGATGATAATCCGCTAGCGATTTCTTCTTCACTCGGCTTCTTTTCTTCTTCTTCCTTCTTTTCTTCTTTCTTAGCTTCTTGTGTAGGCTGTGCTTGTTGCTGTGGGACAATAGGAGTTACAGAAATAGGCATAGATGTTGCTGATTTTAATACCTCATCTATGTTTACTTCCTTTAATGCAGCCACTACAGCCTTCAATCTCACTTCATCTATACTTATCCCTGCTGCAGAAAGAACATTCCTAAGGTTTTCTTCACTTATTTCCTTTTTAGCTGAGTGAAGTAAGAGGCTAGCATATATGTACTCCATGACTATCCTAACTCATATATAAAGCGCTACATATAAATTTTTTCTCTTAAATTCTGTAAAGCATTTATGCTCAATATTAATAGCCAATATAAAAGTTGTTTGATACGAAGTAAATATTGTTTTTAAATTGCATTATAGTTATATTACGAAGAATAAGTCTGTAACAAGTTTACGTAACTTTCAGTTATTTTTAATCACTTCTAATCCTCTTAACGCTATCAAATAAGCTGAACCTATCAAAATTTATAAGATTTGTAGTTGCTATTTAATCAGAGAGTACCACTATGAACTCTATGAGCAGTTGCGAGGGAGAGGAAGGTACTCGATGAAACTCCCCGTGTCGTGGCTGGGAGGTATGCTCCCTAACCTAGGCATGGGGAGGGAGGAGGAGTAATGAGGCTAAGTAACTAGTGGTCACGAAAAGTAACTACTAGTTACGATGAAAGCCGAACTCTATCTTTAGCGTTTATCAGAAAATCGTTAAATTATATAATTCTCATAATACTTCCTTTAATGTCTATTCTCTCTTTAAAGACAAATAGTAAAGTCTAATTAGCTTAAGATAGAAACTTTCAAAAGTAGCGTTTAGTAATAAATCTTTCGGTTAAACTTTAGGCATAGTCTAGAATTTTTCCGTAAGACCCTATACTTTTTCCGTAAAGTTTTATAAAGTATAAACATTTACAGCCAATGTATTATTAGTATTATTATCTTAATTAGTATAAAATTATAATCATGAGAAGAAAGAAGAAAAATTATCTATAGCTTAAATAATATTTTAATTTTTATATTATTATTTGCGATAGTATTAGAGAAAGGAATAGTTTCCTTACTATGCTATCCGAATAGTGATGATAATCCGCTAGCGATTTCTTCTTCACTCGGCTTCTTTTCTTCTTCTTCCTTCTTTTCTTCTTTCTTAGCTTCTTGTGTAGGCTGTGCTTGTTGCTGTGGGACAATAGGAGTACTAATACCTAAATCAACTTTTGATGAGATACTATAAGCTAATGCATAAGCCTTTGATAATGCTTTTTGAAGTATCAGCGGTACTGTTTCTGGTGTTAAATAACCTATTTCTACCGCTAAAGATCTTGCCCTCATTATGGCTCTTGAAAATACTAATGGTACTGTTTCTGGTGTTAAATAACCTATTTCTGCAGCAGTATTTAATGCGAGTATTGCTGCAGAGCTAATTTGGTTTTTATACTCTTCAATATTTAGCTTTAGATTCTCCCCTTCTATTAAGAGACCTTTATCATACGCTACTTTTATTTTTAGCCTAACATATACTGGCATTATTCCCAGTTTCTGTAATATCCCTATCGCATCAACTGGAATAACCTCGCCTGGCTTCGCTATAACAGTATCCTTTACTACATACACTTTACCATCTTGTACTCTAGTCTGTACTTTAAGTTTTCCAAATACACTTAATATAGGACCTGCAGGCAATCCAGTGTCTCCTGCCGGAATTACAACTTCTTCATCAGCTTTATCGCCAGGTATTGCATATCTTTTAAGATTAAATCTAGATAAAATTAATGATAATGTAAATGGATTTATATTAGTAAATATATATAAATTAGTGCCCGTTAAATACTTTTTAAACTGTTCAACATTAATTCCAGATTCTCTAAGTGCTATTTCAAATAACGAGTTTTTAGCAACCTTTAACTCTGCAATACCCCTTAATCTTTTTCTTATTTCATGTAACTTATCAGCTGGAAATCCTTGAATGTCTGCAATTAATATTACATTATATTTTTTAATCTTTTCTTTTATATCATTAACTTCTTCTATTTTCCATTTTTGAATTTTTCTTTTTGCTACTTGTATGCTCATTTTTATCTCACCTTTACCTCAACTATTTTACCCATTGTTGTCTTAACATATATTTTTCTAATAATGGAAGTACTTGGTATTTTTTGTTCTATGGTATTTAATACTGCTTCAGCATTTTCCGCTAAATCCTCTGGCTTCATGTCCTCAGTTCCTATAAAGGTTTGTACGTGCGGTTGATCTTTTGTTTTTACTAAAGTTGACCTCTTAAATCTATTTATATATGCTACTACATCACCTGATGTTGGTAATGGCAATGGGAATTTTCCTCTAGGCCCAAGTGCTGGGCCTAAGATTCTTCCTACTAATGCAATTGACTCCTGAGCTACTAAAAACCAATCGTTCCTACTCGCTATCTTTTTGATTTGCCTTTTATTTCCTTGTAGCTTTTGGAGGTCATCTTTAGTTAGGATCATGTTAGGCTGTGCTTTTTTAACTTCTTCTAATATTTCCAAAGTTGGTACTACCAAAACTTTGAAGTCTTTTGAAGGTTTTTTAGGAAGTAGCACTGGTTCCCTTAATTTAATTTCACCTTTTTTCATATCAACTCCTTTAAACGTTACAATTAATTCTACGCTTTGTAAAAAGTTCCTTTTAGGATTATACTCTGGCGATAATGCCTTAGTGATACTATCTACTAATAGTTCACGAGCTACTATCATTAATGCATCACCTTCTTAACTCTTATTCCACTCTTCTTCATATTTAGCTAATAAATCATTATATTTTCCTTCCTCAACCTCTTTTATCACATCTTTAGGATCCTTACCCTCTACGGTTAGTCCTATTGATTTTGCAGAACCTAATATTGATTTTACTGCAGCTTTAAGTGTTTTTGCAGTTAAAGATGGTTTCTTTAATATTGCAACTTTTATTACATCTTCTAATGTAATATTACCTACCTTTTTATGAGCTGGATCGCCTGATGGCTCATTTACACCAGCTTGTTTTAATAAAAGAGCTGTTGTAGTAGGTACGCCAACCCTTACTTCATACTTTTTAGTAGCCGTATCAACATCTATGAAGACTGGTACACTCATACCTTTATAATTTGCCGTAACTTCATTTATCTTCTTAATTACTTCATTAACGTTAAGACCAAGCTGGGATAAAGTAGGAGCTAGTGGAGGGCCTGGCTTAACATTTCCTCCTTCAACTACTACCTTAATGGTACGCACGGGCATTTCTTACACCTTTTTAGCTGGTCTTACTTGTTCAAGTGGTAATGTAACTTGTAATGGAAATGCAGATTCTAAAATATTTAAGACTACCTCACCCTTATTTTCTTCAACCCTGATTACTTGAGCCTGCATTCCTCTAAATGGTCCTGCAATTATTTCTACAAGATCTCCACTCTTTAACTGAACTAATCGTTCTTTCTTTGAGATCATTTTAATTATTTCTTCTTTAGGCACTAATCCATGAGATAATCCCCTTACATGTCTTATTCCAGAGATTACTGTTCTCACTATATGGCTTCCAGTAGCTTCTATTACTACATATCCTTTAAGATTTGGGGGAATAATAATAGAGTAAATTTCACTAATATTATTAGTTTTTACCCTTTCTTCTATCAATAATGCTACATTTAACTCTTGCCCTCCTGTTACCTTAACTGCATAGTAATTTCTTATTGAAGATTTCTCCATATTATATCAACCTATTATGAATAATAATGCTAATTGAATCAAATACGCTATTACTCCAAATAGTGCTAATAGTAAGAATGTCATTCTTAGATTTATCTTATACAAATCCTTATCTGGCTTTCTAGATACTGAGATTATTCTTCCCCACTCTTCTCTGATTCTTCGTAATTTTTCAACTAATTTCTTTAGCATCATTTGTCATTAAATCTATTTGAATGCTAAATATTTAAGTTAGTCGAATAGTCTTTCCATAATCCACGAAGGATCCATTTTAATCAAACTATCGTAGTTTTGGCCTATTCCTAAATAAGAAATTGGTTTATCTAGGCTATATGCCAAAGATAATATAATACCCCCCTTCACATCTGCGTCTACTTTAGTTAAAATTACTGTATCAAATCCTACTGCAGTTGCAAAATACTTTGCCTGTTCCAATGCATCATTGCCAGTTAATGCGTCTATAATTAATATCTTTAAATTAGGTTTAGTAATTTTTACAATTCTCTTTAGTTCATCTACTAAATTTTTATCAGTGTGCATTCTGCCTGCAGTATCGATAAGTACTACATCAAAATTATTCTTCTTAGCCTTTTGTATCGCATCAAATGCAACTGAAGCCGGATCAGAGCCATATTTTCCTTTAATTATTTCTATATTCAGTTTTTTAGCGTGATATTCTAATTGCTCTTGGGCAGCTGCTCTAAAAGTGTCACATGCTGCAATTATCACTTTATAACCTGCTGATTTTAATAAATATCCTATTTTCGCTATAGTTGTTGTCTTACCTACTCCATTTACGCCGAAAAATACTATTATATAAGGCTTTTGCCCTTTTTTTACTTCCTCAAGGATATCAATAGCTTTACTACGTTCTAAAACCTCATTAATTGACTTCTTTAAGGTATCTAGTACAATCTTTTCTAAATTTTCCCCTCTTTTTATCTTTTTACCTACTAGTGCCGACTTAATATCATCAAGAATTTTTTGAGTAACAGAGTAAGAAACATCACTTTCAATAAGCTGAAGCCTTAAATCTTCAAGAATATCACTAATATCCTTCTCTTCAATTTCCTTGTATTTTAAAAATCCTAAAAATTCCCTATGTGAGGATTTACTCTCTTCTTCTTTTACTCTTCCTTGCTCGTCCTCACTTTTGAGCTTATTTAAAAATCCTGTAAATGCCTTTTTTAGTCTGTCGAAACAGACTATTCACCTCTTTGTTGTAGTTGCGTCTGTATTTGGTTTAGAATCTCGACCAACTGATTGTAATATTGCAGTTGTTTAGCGAGTTCTCCTTGTAATGACTGAGATACCCTCTTTAATTCCTCTTCCCTCTTCTCTAGTATTCGTAGTGCCGTATCAATGTCTACCTCAGCGTAATACTTGCTTCCTAGTCTTACTAATACTTTATTAGATGCTATACCATTAATTCTCTGAATTAAATAACCTTTCTTATCTACAGTAACTAAGGCTTCTATTTGATTCTGTGATTTAGTTATTTCAAGAACTTTCTTTGACGAGGCTATTGCAGAAATTGAATCATTAACTTCTAAGATTGCAGATTGTAGAGTATCTATAGATCTTCTGATCCTTTCTACTTCATTTAGTAATTGTTCGACAGATATTACTTGCTGTTGACCTTCTTTATTTTCTGACAAATTCTCACACCTATAGTATTATTTTACCTAATTTTAATAAGTCTTTTATCTTTTTATCATATATTTCTTCAATGTTAACTTCTTTAATTTCAAGAATTTTTATATTGTATCTTTTTATCTTATTTTTACTTCCAAGAAAAGAATAAATATATTCTACAACTTGCTTTTCATTTAATGCTGGCACATATTTTACAAATTTTTGACGTACAGGGTATCTTGATTCTCCAAATAATGCTATACCTTTAACTTGATATACCCTAACTGAACTCATATTACACCTCACCACTTAATGATTTTTGAATTCTTAATATTTCTGGTCCTGTAGTAGAACTACCAACAAGCGCACCTTTAGAGTTTGCTACTAATCCACTTCTTAAGAAAACACTTCCAAAATTAACGGTACTAACACCTATTTTTACTTTAAATAATTTTTCTAACTCTTTTACTTCATTATCAGTTGCATCTATATGTACTACACCACCTCTATTAGTTACCACTGCAACTGCTCCAATCGTAATGAAGTTCGCAATTGTCCCTTTTTTGATATTATCCAACTGTAATAACTTAGAAAGTCTTGTAACTTCTTCATTTGAGAAGTCTTGGTAGAGATATGCTGCATGATCGTTTAAAAGTATCGTATTACCTAATGCTGTTACTTTACTTTCAAAAATCTCTACTCTCATATCTTTTAAATTTTGCTTTAGATAACTTAATTCCTCGGTAGTAATTATTTTTGGTACCAGTAAGACATTATTATTTCCAACTAGGAATACTCCTATTAAAGGACTTCTAGCTACCTCTGCCTCGATTATTTCAGCTTTTAATGTTTCTGCTATTAATTCCTTAGTCTTAACATCAATACCTTTTGGTATTATTACATATTTATCATTGCAAAAAATATAAACCCCTAAATTATCGTTATTGAATATACTTAATTTATTTATGTTTATCATTTAACTTTCACTGCTAATTTAACTAAATATGTTTTCTCACCTATTTTTGATATATTTAGCCTAATTCTCCCTTTTATTTTATCTTTTTGATTACTACTTAAATAATTTAATACTAATGGATCTATTATTACTTTTTCTGCACCAAAGTGTCTTATTACCTTTTCTCTTATTACCTTTATACTTCTTACAAATCTACGTGTTCTTCTTCCCATTTTTACTCTTCTAAGATTTATTACCATCTCAAAATTTTCCTTCTCCTTCATATTTTACACCTTTAAATCTTGCCTTCTCCAATCTCTCTTTAATGGATTAAACCTAAATCTACCACGAGTTTTAACTATTACCCATGCTGGTACTGCTCTATTTCTCTTTAACGCCTTCGCAAGTCTGAGTTTCTTAGCTAATGGTCTATGTACACTCAACGCCAACCCCTTTCTCTTATTTGGATTTTTATATCTCTCCTATTCTGTTGATCAATTCTAGCTAATATCTCTTTTAGTTCATCATCAGTTATTGGAACTTTTATCCTTCCTGATTGTGCTAATGCTATTAATTGATTTTCTAAAGCTTCAGCTAATTCTGGTCTAACCAACTTTACATTCTTCAATCTTAATCTAGCCTCCTGTGTAAGAATTACCCTTAGAATTGCCTCTTTTTGTGATTCAATTTCAGCCTTTTTTTGCTCCTCTTTCTTTTGTTGTAGTTCCATTGCCCTTTTTCTTAATAGAGCTTCTAACTCAGGATCGTATTCTTCTGCCATCTTTCTCACCTATTCTAAATACTTTTTCAAATCTGGATTTTGGTCAGCCAGTCCTTTAAATATTTCGTAGGATATTCTATCTAATAAAGCCCTTCCTTTAGGAGAAATTATACGTCCTTTAGTGGTTTTTATTACAAGTCCTGCTTTTTCTAATTGCTGGAAGATTATCCTAGCAGAATGCCCTGGAGCTTTTACAGTTATTGGTGGTCTTGCACCTCTTCTCTTTCTTCCACTATATATTGTTCGTGTGGTTTCTACTCCAATCGGTTCTGAAGAAATATACAGCTTTCTAAGTAATGATGCTGCCCTTAAATACCACCACTCTTCTGGATTATCTGGTACGCGTTCTTTATAACTAGCTGTCTTTGCATAATAAACCCAGTATGGTGGTTTAAGTGAAGATACATTTTCCTTTAAATATTCTGCAACTCGTTTCACTAATAGGTCTGCAGGCACCATTTTAGGCGTAATCATTAATATTCATCATTATCTCCTACTCAAAATTTAAAAATTAATCTCCCAGAATAATTACGAGTCATAAATGAGGTTTTTCATTGCATCAGAAGAAGATATACTAAGTGGAAAGGTAACTGATATTTACTTTCAAAGAACTGTAGAAATACTTAAGAGATTAGGTCTTGAAAATCTGAGAGTTAGAATGGAGTTTCATGTTTATAGCTTACCAAAGGGTTATAAATGGGCTGTCTTTGCAGGCTTAGAAGAAGTTTTAAGACTTCTAGAAGGCCTACCATTAACGGTATACTCAATACCAGAAGGCACTCTTTTTAAGGAGATTGAGCCATTACTTATAATTGAGGGTAAGTATATAGACTTTGCAGTTTATGAGACTGCCCTACTAGGGATAATCCGGCATTCGTCTAGTATAGCTACTAAAGCTGCAAGGATAAAGGCACTAGCTATTGACAAGACTTTTCTCTTTTTCGGTTTGAGAGTTTTACATCCAGCAATAGCACCGATGGCGGATAGAGCTGCATATATAGGCGGAATGGACGGTGTTTCTGGTGTTATTAGTGAGGAATTTTTCAAAATAAAGCCTAGTGGTACTATGCCACATGCTTTAATCATTAGTGTAGGCGATAATGAAAAAGCATGGAAAGCTTTTGATGAAGTTATGCCGTCAGATGTACCTAGAATTGCATTAGTAGATACTTTTGAAGATGAGAGGACTGAAGCATTAAAAGCTGCAAGATTATTAGGAGATAGACTTTATGGAATAAGATTAGATACTCCTTCTAGTAGAAGAGGTAATTTCAGAAGGCTTATTGAAGAAGTAAAATGGACTTTAAAAATAAATGGATATCATAATGTAAAGATTTTTGCTAGCGGGGGAATTGACGAGGAGGATGTAATAAAACTTAAGGATGTTGTTGACGGTTTTGGTGTTGGCACAAGTATTGCATTTCCACCAAGTGTTGATGTAAGTGCAGATATTGTAGAGAAGTATATTAATGGTGAATGGGTACCGATAACGAAAAGAGGTAAATGGCCTGGTGCAAAGCAGATATATAGATGTGGTTCTATACCAGATGATGATATAATTACATTGCTTAATGAAAAGCCTCCTAAAGAGGGCTGTAAGCCATTGCTTAAAAAATATATGGAAAATGGAAAAATAATTGAACCATTACCATCAGTTAAGGAAATAAGGGAATATGTTATTAGTCAACTTAAAGAAGTTATTGCACGTCAAGCTCTTTAATATTTTCAATACTTCTATTAAACGCTATTTCTGCTATTGGTTCCATTCTTCTAATAGCGTTATATAATCTTAAGTTAATTACTCTAATAACGCTAAGAATTTTTGGATTCTTTATTTCTGAAACCAAATCTTCAATCATAGTTGCCTGTGTAAGAAGTACTCTTCTCATAGTTCTTAATTCTTCTAACACTTCATTTGCTAACTTAAAGTCTTCTTTAGTTATCACCTTTATTGCATGATCTATAGCAACAGTTGTTTGTTCTATTAGAATATCCAATTTTTTCCAGGCTATTTTCATTAATTCTAATTCAGAAGGATGTAATGTAAGGAGGTCATTAGCGGCCTCACTTATTTCATCAGCAGCTTCTTCTATAGCCTTTATTAATATTCTATTCCCTACTATTTGAACTCTCTTTACTCCTATCATGTAAGATAGATTCCTATTAATCTGAGTTAGTATTAATTGTCTTAATGCAAGATAGTATAATCTATCTATCTCCTTTTCTAGTTCAATAACTTCTTGTAAAAACATCCTGCTAGCTTCCTTTAATCCTAAGCTTAGATAATGGAACATTTGCTTTAAGGTATTACTGAGTCTTAACAATAAGTTACTCATATTATATTTAGTAGGATCAAGAAATGATTGTATCTGTACAGTATCTATAGACTGATTTACTATTTCAAATCCTATTAGGTTTCTTGCCGCCTCTTTTATCTTCTTTAAAATTTCTTCTGTAAATGTACCATTTTTAGTTTCTATAGTTATCTTATCTATCCCTAGGATATAATATGCATATATTATTCTTGTTAATAGTTCTGGACTTACTGTATTACTAATATTTACCTTTACTTCCCTAACACTAGCCTCTATTTTAATATTTGAGGGATATATCCTTAAACTACCATCTTCATCAACTTCTATATATACACTATCTCCAGCCACTAATCCTACTTCTTTTACCCAATCTGCAGGTAGTGAGACCATTAAAGTAGATTTTCCAAATTTTTGAACCCTCCTAACTTCCAATTATACCACTCTCAAATTATTTTAACAATTCAAAAGTATATAAAAGTGGTTTAAATCTTTTATGTCATATTTCAAACTATTTTTATTTCTGGAAGTCTTCCAAAACCTTTTACATATACATATTCATTTCCAAATGATGGAATTACTCTCATTCCTACTGGTCTTTCCTTAACTCTTTGAATAGAGTATAGATCTTTAATTAAATTTAATAACAACTCTGGAGATGTATTAATTGCTACCATATCTAATCCAGCAACACATGTATATATGAGGGAAATTAAATGATATAATTTAAGTGAACCCTCTTCTACTCGTTTTATTAATAAATTGTCTTCCCCTACTGGTAGCATTACTTCAGAAAATCCAATTACCCTTATCCGTGAATCTAAGGATATCTTAGCAATTTCTTCATTAATTTTACTTACAGCCCAAATGTTTCCTGGACTAAAAATTTTTGAACTTTTTGATTCAATGATCTCACCTACACTCTCTTCCATCCATGGCGATAATGAAGGGTCAACTCCAAGATATCTTACTCCTAATAATGAAGACAACTCCTTTCCAATCTTCTCAGCTTCAGACAACGCAAAAGTTCCTTTCCCGCTTATAAATTCTCTAATGTATAGTAGAGAAACTCCTAAAGAATTCATACTCACATTTGCACTTCCTACTGGAAAGTATGGAGTAGTCAAAAAGTCATCATTAAAGAGTACTGCAAATCTGCTTGCCTCATTAGGCTCTAGGCTGTTAATAAGTTTAATGATTTTTTCAGCAGAAGATAGGTCTTTAAAGAGTACGGATGCAAAAAAATTATCCCCTGTTTTTAAATAATCTTTTATTAAATTAATATTATCGTTATCTTTAAGATGTACTGCACCTATTAATACTCTATTGCTAGTTGGTATATCACTTATTATCTTTTCAACCTGCTTTGAATTCATAGGTCTTAATGTTATTCTTTTACTCCATATGATTTCATTATTAATTTTTTCTAAAAAATTAATATAATTTTCTAAGGAATCTTTTGTGAATTCATTTAAGAATACTGTTGCTGCTCTAATTTTCATTACAGTAGATAGAGAGTTTTTAACATAAAAACCTCAATTATTAATTATGACTAATAAGTTAACGATACTTTTAACTGATAATAGTCTAGACAAACTTTATCATGCTCTAGTTATTGCTATCGATGCTAGAGCAATAGGATGGGTTGTAAAATTTTTTGTTACTTCTCAAGCTGTAATTCTCTTTACAAAGTATTCTAAAGGCAAGGCTAAATTAAATTTAGGATTTTTGGCTAATATTTATGTAAGATGGAAGATGAAGAGACTAAAGATTCCAGATGCTTCGGTCCTTATAGATGAGGCTATTAAATTAGGTATCGAATTTTATGTAGACGAAGTAGGTTTAAAAATCCTCAATTTAAGTAAAGATGATTTAATAGAAAATATTAAATTATCTGGAGGAATATCATTTATTAAAGAAGCCCAAGACTCTGATCTGGTGATTACTTTATGAGAATTATAGAAACTGATGATATTTGCCCAGTAATTATGATAAAATTATTAAAATTATGGAATGAAGTCCAAAATGAAGAGGAAGTTATACTAAAGACCCCATGGGAGGCAATAGTAGAGGAGGTAAAGAAATGGTGCGAAAGTACTGGAAATTATTTTATTTCAGCAAGTAGGGAAAATAATAAGATAGTAGTTAAACTTAAGCTTTTTAAAAGATGATTTTTTAAAGAGGCACTACACAGTTTCTACGGCGGTCTATATTGTGTCAAATAAACAACTCAAGGTTTTTGAGTCACCTATAGAGTTACTAGAGGGAATGTGGCCTACTCCATTATTAAAACTTAAGATAGGATCTGAAGTGTGGGCAAAACTTGAATTTTATAATCCTTTTAGTAGGAGTATAAAGGATAGGACTGCATGGTTTTTATTCATGGATGTATTAAGAAGGGGTTATTCTAAGATAGTCGATGCAACATCTGGTAATACCGGTATAGCTCTCGCTAGTCTAGCTAGAATATATAATAAGGAATTTATAGCGTTCTTACCGCAAACTTCAGCTAAAGTTTTTAAGAGTTTTATGAAAATTTTAGGTGCAAAAATAATAGAAGCTGGAAATAGTACCAATGAGATTTTACCATTAGTAAGGCAATTTGCGTCTAGTTTTAATATATATCATGTTGACCAATTCACTAACGTAGCAAATTTGATAGCGCATTACGAAACTACTGCTAAAGAGTTAGATGAACAATTAAGAAGCATTGGGAAAAAACCGGAAAGAATAATTGCAACAATGGGCACGGCTGGTCATATTGCAGGTATAGCTAAGTATTTTAAGGAAAGGTATGGAAAGAGTATAGAAATTATAGGTGTTCAGCCTGCAGAAGGGGAAAAAATTCCTGGGATAAAAAGACAAAGTGAAGATAACGTATTCTTAAAGCAAGTTGAAATTGACAAAGTTATTGATGTTACGTTTAAGGAAGCAATGTATGGTATTTTAGAAGTTGCAAGAACTTCGGGCATATTATTTGGATTTAGCGGTGGTGCATGTGTTGCTGCATATAGTAAACTAAAGGATGATAAGCTTACTGTATTAATTATACCTGACGATCTCTATAAATATGTATATGAAGTGAGTGAACTAGAAGAGGAAATTTTAAAAGGTAATTCAGAATAAGACATTATCTCGTGATCCAAGTAATAGTAATTACAAGTAAGGAAGGAGAAGTTCTTGATTTTTCTCCAAAAACAGTAAATTTAAAGGACGTGCTTCATAGAGGTAATCTTAAGGAGGTTTATGATGATGGTGAATTAATAAGGAAATTATACGTAATAGTAGAATAAATGATGAAAAAACTTTCATTTTTTTCATCACAGTCACGCATACTTAAAGACGGTGAAAAAAAGTATGTGGTAAAATATTATGATACACTTATGAGTATAAAGTGGTATTTTATAGTTTCTGCATTTAAGGTATATCCATTTGTTTCTAGTCCTAAAGAAAGAATGAAAAGAGAACTTAACTTTATGACATATAATTGGAAAGATAAGATATTTGTTCCAAAGATAATAGATTTTGATTTTGAGAAATTTATCCTCTATAGAGAATATATAGATGGGAGAGAACTAAAAGATCAAGAAGATTACGAGTTGCTAGGTAGCTCGTTAAGTGTTATTCATAATAATAATTTTGTTTTAGGTGATACAAAAATTAGCAATTTTTTAATAGATAAATACAATAAAAAGAAGCTATATGTAATTGATGCAGAACAATCGCTTCAACTAGATTCACCTAAATATAGGAGTTGGGATTTGCTTGTATTATTATTTTTTATAGCAGTTGAGAATATATATGATATTAAAAGATTTGAAAATATTTCTAAAGTAATATTAGATGCTTATGAGCCTACACCAGAAATAGTTAAAGGAATTTTTGATACTAAAAATACATTCTTACTATCTTTTTTCCCAGTACTTCATCTTGAGTCATTAAGAAAAATTATTGCAAGATTTTTATAGTTATATACTCATTTTGCTTTAAAATTTGAATTTGTGTATCATTAATCTTAGTTCCACAAATAGGACATCTATAATAATATCTTATTCTCCTAGTATAGGCGTCATTACTTTCTGATTCAACCAGAAAATCCATTACAATTCCACACTTTGGACAATTAATCTTCTTCATAACTGTCTTTTATTAATATGTTTAACCAGTATAAATTTAATGAACATTGATAGATATGGTAGACCAATAGAGGATTTGAGAATTACAGTTACACATGTATGTAACTTTTCATGCTTTTTCTGTCATATGGAAGGAGAAGATATTGGAGAAAAGAGCCTAACTCCCAGAGAAATTGCTGAAGTCGCCAAAATTGCAAAAGAGTTTGGTATTAAAAGTGTTAAATTAACCGGTGGCGAACCAACAGTAAGAAGAGATATTTTAGAGATAGTTTACTTACTTAAAAATTATTCTAAAATTAATGAAATATCTATGACAACTAATGGTTTTCTATTAGCTAAGCTAGCATATAAATTGAAAGAAGCTGGACTTGATAGAATTAATATAAGTTTACATGCAACAAATAAAGAAAAATTCAAGGAAATTACTGGAGTTGATGCATTTGATAAGGTTATAGAAGGCATTAAGGCTGCAATTGATGCTAATTTAAGACCAATAAAATTAAATTTTGTTTTAAATAAAAAAAATTCTAATGAAATATTTAAAATTATAGAAATTTCTGAAAGTCTAGGAATAGACGAGCTTCACTTGATAGAATTACATCCAGTAGGGCTCGGTAAGGTGAATTTTCTATTTCATGAATCATTAGATGAAGTTGAGAAAATATTATCCAGTCTAGCTATAAGGGTCGAAATTAGATCTAAGCACTATAGGCCTAGGTATAAATTACCTTCAGGATTAATTGTCGAAGTAGTAAAGCCCTATGCTAATCCTTTATTTTGTGCAGGTTGTAATAGGGTAAGATTAACTGCAGATGGTAAATTAAAGACCTGCTTATATAGAGAAGATAAAGTAATAGACATCCTTGATATACTTAGAGGAGATTTCAGTGAATCTGAAAGACACGAACTACTAAAAAGAGCTTTTAGAATAGCAATAGTTATTAGAGAGCCTAATTTTAAGTATACCACGAAAAGCAGTGGAGAGGATAAAAAAATTATTAAAACATATAGACTTGGGTACGAATGAATGTATTATAATATTTGGAGTTCCAAATATTTTCTACTTTACAAATTATTATGGGCCTGGAGCTTTAATTCATTGTAATGAAAATTCAATATTAGTAGTTCCACTTTTAGAAAAATATAGGGCGGAAAGTAATGCATATAAATCAATTGAAGTAGTAGCATATTATCCTTTTAAGATTCAAGATGGAGTCATTGAAGGAAATTTATTAACGTCGATTCAAAAAATAATTGGTAATAATAGAAAGAGAGTTCTAGTAGATAAAGAATGGATGAGTATTCCACAATTAGAAATGCTTAAGGCTTACGAGATAGAGGATATAAGTAAAGAGATTTGGAAAATAAGATCTATTAAGACAAGTGATGAAATAGAGAATATTATTAAAGCTGGTGATATAACAAAGAAAGCCATGGAAAAGGCGATGGAGGCATATTATTCTAGTGAGAAATTATCAGAGAAAGAGTTGGCAGGAATTATAGATTATTATATGAAAAAATATGGAGCTGAAGACTACGCGTTTCCCTCGATAGTAGCATTTGGTAAGAATTCCGCAGAACCCCATCATGTTCCAAGTGATGTAAAGCTAAGTGAGAATGATATTATGCTCATAGATATAGGTGCAAAGTATAGTGGATATTGTTTTGATAGTACTAGAACATTAATAGGTAAGGTAAAGGATCAAGAAATAAAGAAGGTGTATGAAGCGGTACTTGAAGCTCAGCTTACCTCAATAGATAACGTGCATGATGGAGTATTAGCGTCTGAGCTTGATACCTTATCAAGAAAAATTTTAGATAAATACGATTTATCAAGAAATTTCATACATTCCTTAGGTCATGGAGTTGGAATTGAAATTCATGAATTTCCAACATTATCACAATTAAGTAAAGATGTAAGATTAGAAAAAAATATGGTAATTACAATCGAACCCGGTGTGTATTTTAAGGACAAATATGGGATTAGGATAGAAGATACGATTATAGTTACATCGGATAAGGCAAAAGTAATTGAGACCCTACCGAAATAGTACTAAGAGTTTTTATTATTTTCCTTTTTTCCTTTAAATCTAAAGAATTTTTAATTTCTCTGAATACAAGTTATACTCAGAATTATGTAGGTATATGGCTTATAAAAATCTTGTTTAAATATCACTAAAGCAGTACTTTTATTGGATGTTTTAACGAGAGTAAGTGATTGTTATGGAAAATCAACAACTAAGTGAAAATGAATTAATAGAGGAAATTGCAAGAAGAATAAGGGAGATACTATTATTGCTAGGTGAGGATCCGAATAGAGAAGGACTTATAGAGACTCCCACTAGAGTTGCCAGAGCTTTATTAGAAATGACCCGAGGACTTAGAGAACCAGAGCCTAAGGTAAAGGTATTTAATTTAATAGATGATAGGCATTCTGAGTATTATAGTGATAAGAATTTAGTTTTAGTACGAGATATAAGTTTCTCATCATTATGTGAACACCATATGTTACCAATAATAGGTAAAGTACATGTAGCTTATGTAATAAATGATAAAGGAAAAGTCGCTGGTCTCAGCAAGATTATTAGAATAGTTAATTATTACTCTTCAAGACTCCAACTACAAGAAAGATTAGTAGAGCAAATAGCTGATGCATTGTATAAAAGTGATTTTCAGCCAAAAGGAGTAATGGTTATATCTAATGGTATTCACATGTGCACTTATATAAGAGGGGTTAAAGATAGAAATGCAAAAATGACTTCAATTGCAACTAGGGGGATATTTAATACTAGAAAGTCACTCAGAAATTATGTGTTAAAATTATTACAACTACAAGGTGACTTAAACTTAATATTATAGGAAAAGTAATCATTTAAAATGAATGCGAGAGATAAGATATTATCAATATTACGAGAATATAATGAGATTTATCAGTCAGAACTTGTAAAGATATCTGGATTATCTAAAAGTAGAGTTTCAGAAGTTTTATCTGAGCTAGAGAAGAAAGGCTTAATAAAGAAAGTTAAAGTAATGGGAAGGCACTATAAAATTATTCCTATAAATAATAAAATTATAAAAATAGGTATAATAAGAGCTGCAGAGTATCCGTTTATCGTTCCGTTATACAAAAGATTATTATACAAAAACTATAATCCTAAAATAATAATTTTTGATGATGGTTTAGAATTAACTAAAGCGCTTGCACTTGGTGAGATTGATATTGGTGTATCTCCTATTATAACACAATTAATATTCTCAAAGATTTTTGATATAAAAATAATAACAAGTTATAGTAAAGGTGGTAGTGGGGTAGTAGGTTTAGATACTGAGATAATAGGTTCTACTCCTATCTCGAGTATGGAAGTATTTACAATCAGTAAATTCCATGATGCAGAAATTAAGACTTATAAAACCCCTATTAGGCTTATAGAAGCTTTAGAGAGGAAAGAAGTTAATTCAATTGCAATTTGGGAACCATACTTATCACTTTTACTCAAAAAAGGTTATAGATTACTTCATAAATTTGATGAAATAAACTGTTGTAGTATTGCTATAAATCCAAGAAAGGTCAATGAAGACATATTAGTTAAAGAAATTGAAGAATCGTTTACAGAATTTAAAAATAATTCTGAAAGATGGATTGAAGATTATGCAAATATATTAAATATCAATACAGATTTATTAAAAGAGAGTATTAAAAATTATAAATTTGATACAGATTTTGATAAAAACTCATATTTACTTCAGCTTAAACGTTATGGAATATACTTCCCGTCTTAAGCATCTAAATAGTAATATATTTCCATTGGATGTGGGAATAATTGAATTGTCCTTGCTTCTTCTCTCTTTATGTCAATATATGTTTGAAGGATAGAGGAGTTAAATACAGGCTTTAAGAATTCATTATCACTCTCTAATTCATCTAATGCTTCATCTAATGATCGTGGTAATTCCTTTATTCCTAAGCTCTTTCTTTTCTCTATGGGTATGTGATAAATATTCTCGTCAATTGGATCTCCTGGATCAATCTTTTTATTTATACCATCTATTGCAGCCATTAGGATGGCTGCAAATGCTAGATAAGGATTACAAGAAGGATCTGGTGCTCTGTATTCAATTCTTTTAGCTTTTTCAATACCCTTATAATATACCGGAACTCTTACTATTGCACTCCTATTACCCTTACTCCATGCAATATATACTGGTGCCTCATAGCCAGGCACTAATCTTCTATAGCTATTAGTAGTTGGTGATACTATAGCAGAAAGTGCTCTTGCATGGGCCAGAATTCCTCCAATCACATATCTACCAATCTGGCTTATTTCAGCATATTCATCATTAGGGTCAAACATTAGATTCTTTTTCCCGTCTTTAGTCCATATACTAAAGTGCGTGTGCATTCCAGATCCATTATCTCCAAAAAACGGTTTTGGCATAAAAGTTGCTACCATTCCATGTTTATTTGCTACATTTTTAACTACGTATTTAAATGTCTGAACTTTATCCGCGGTATCAGTTAATGTAGAAAATCTAAAATCAATTTCACCTTGCCCTGCAGTAGCTACTTCGTGGTGTAGTGCTTCAATAGTAAATCCAAAGTAGTTTATCATAGTTTCTGCAATTTCTAATCTTATATTAGTTAATTGATCCACTGGTGGAGTAGGAAAGTAACCCTCTTTATATCTTATTACATAAGATCCTGAATTACTCCATGGTGCTTCCCTTGCTTTAATTTTATATCCTGTTCCACTTTGAGGTAAACTTACATCTAATTCTACTTTATCAAATAAGAAAAATTCTAGTTCTGGCCCAAAATAACTTATATACCCTAATTCTTGCTGATATCTTTCTGCCTCTTCTGCAATATATCTAGGATCTCTTTCAAATCTTCCTCTATTTTGACCCCAAAATACTCTACATATGAATCTTGCAGTATTTGGGTGCCAGGGTACTATCGCAAATGTTTCGAGAACTGGTTGTAATACCATATCACTTTCATAGATCGTTGTAAATCCTTTTATTGAACTACCATCAAGTTTTCCAAATCCCTGCTTTAAACTTTTTTCATCAACTTCTGAAATCGGAATAGTAGTATGATGTGTTCTTCCAACTAAATCTGTAAACTGCAAATCAATCCATTTAATATTATTTTCCTTAATGATTTTCATAATCTCTTCAATTGTTTTAGGCATGAACAATCTTGAATATAAACTGTATATAAATTCTTCTGAAATCTATGCTAAATGATTTTCAGATTTATATGTATAATTTATAATGACATTTTCCTAAGAATTTAGAAAGAAGATAACGAATTGGATAGGTATATAATAAAATAAAACTAATTAAATAATATGATTTACTATAGATTCTTGTTACTTATTTTATCTTTAAAATTAAATAAATTAAATATTAAATTGATACAGTTTTCCCTCTTCCATTTTATATATCTTTTTAGAATATTTAGCATCTTCTAGTATTTGAGTTGTATAAATAAGTTCAATATTATATTTATTTAAGATTTTAAATAAATTATTTATAATATCTTTTCTATCACTTAAATTAGAGAAAATTTCATCCGCTAAAATTAGTCTAGGTTTTGCTAATATTGATGTTGCAAGAATTACCCTTATTCTCATTCCTAAGCTTAAATTCTTTATCTTCCCTTTAAAATTTATTCCTAAGCTTTCTTTTATTTCTTTTAATTCATCATTAGATACCTTCACTTTCCTATTTCTTGCTCCCCATAATATATGCTTATCTACATCAAAGTGTGGAATATATGTTTCATAAGATAAATATACTACATTCTTCTTCTCAATAGGCAAATTAGTTATATCTAAATTATCTAATACTACATATCCAAAATCCGGTTTAAGAATACCGGAGATCAATTTTAAAAATGTAGTTTTTCCACTTCCATTCTTACCAATAATTGCTATTATGCCACTTTCCTCAATTTTTGCATCTAAAGTAAAATTTCCTAGGGTTTTCCTTAAATACGCCTTTATCAATTTATAAGATCCCTAATATGCTTTTCTAAAGTCTCCTCATCTACTGCTCCTACTAAATAATCCTTAGGTTCTCCATTTAAGAATATGATAGTTGTAGGAATATTTAAAACATTTAAGGCATCTGCTAAACTTGTATTTTCATCAACATTTACTCTCCCAAATACTATGTTCTTGTTATCCTTAAACTTCTCGGCTACTCTTCTAAATATCGGTTCATAAAGATGACAAGGGGCACACCACTCTGCCCAGAAATCAAGAACTACTATTTTATTATTTTTAATAATTTGCTCAAAATTATTACTATCTACTTTTATTAAAATGTTTTCTCTTTTTGTATTATCAAATAATTTTGATTTCTCTTCTAATTTTTTAGAAATTTCTTCTAAAATTTTATCTAACTCACTCAAGCTTATCAACCAAATCTACTCTCTTTAATCTCTTATATAAGGCTACCTTAGAATTAACATAGTTAAGTAATTCTTCTTCTATACCTTCTCTTCTCTCCTTTACTATTACTTTAGCAATAGGCTGTTGACCAAATTCTCCAGCATCCTCACCAATAACTTTAGCATCTATTACTAATGGATGAGTTTTAATTATCTCCTCTAAGTCTCTGGGAAATATAGGATAACCTTTAAACTTTATCATCCGCTTCTTTACACCCTTAAAGTATAGAAAACCTCTTTCATCATAACTAACTAAATCACCAGTCTTTAACCAGCCATCTTGAAACACTTTTGATGTTTCAACTGGATCTTTATATCCTAGCATTAGCCAGGGCGCTTTTACATATAACTCTCCGACTTCTCCAACTTTTGCCTCTTTTCCGTCCTCCTTAACAACTTTTATTTTAACATTCTCTAAGGGCTTACCTATCGTAATAATATCAGAATACTCTTTAGGTTGAAAAGTTAATATTAGACCCTCGGTAAATCCATATTGTTGAACGATGTTTTTCCCATACTTTTTCTTAAAAGTATCTACAGTAGTCTTAGATAGTGGAGCTGCACTGCTTACACAAAGTTCTAGAGAATTAAGAGTTGAATTATCTATTTGATTAAGATAATCATAAACTAAAGGAACCGTAGATAGGTAATTTATTTGATACTTATTAATTAACTCTGCGGCAATTCTTGGATCAAATTTTTTCATTATTACTAATGTTCCACTACTTTCTAGCGTAACTCCTAATATACTATTTCCTAGTACATGTGCCAAGGGTACTGTAAGTAATGCCCTAACTTCTTTTAGGCCGATTGCAGCTGATAATACTGCAGAGTTCAATTCTACTCTATTTGCACTATGCAATACTTGCATAGTCCTACCCGCAATTCCAGCATAGTAGTATATTAACCCGACCTCATCCTCTCTGTATTCATATGGTCTAGAAATTTCTAAAGATCTAGGCTGTATCTCAGTGATAACTTTATAACCATTAAGTATATTTTTCTCTCTTCTTCTTATCTCCTCATCAGTTATTATAAGGTCTGGATCGGCATCTTCAAGTATTTGTTTTAGATCCTCTGAAGTAGTTAAAGGATCTAATGCTATTACTTTACCGCCAGCCCAAAATATGGAAAGATAGTTCAAAATGGAATCTACAGAGTTAAACATTAAATGAACCACAGTATCTCCCGGCGAAATTATAGAGGCCCTTTTTCTCACTTCGTCTAAAGCCTGCTGGTAAGTTAATTCTCGTTCTCCTATTAAGAATATAGAATTTGGATATTCTTTAGCGTTTTTATACAATACAGTAGCTAAACTCATATATTCATAATTCTTAACTGTAAGATAAAAATGCTTAAAGTAATAGGTCTATCTAGAATACACATAACATTAATAGATCTTGAAGGAAAGTATGGCAGATTTGACGGTAGCGTTGGAGTAGCACTGAAATTTCCTAGAATAGTTGTCTCTATAGGCAATTGTGAGAAATTACAGATTAGCCTACCATTTAAAATTCCAGGGTATTGTGTAGAAGAGGACTACGAACCACATATAGGTTTAGGAAGGACTACTCAATATTTATTAAGTATCGCAAAACTTGCTGCTGAATATAACCTTAAAAAACTCTCTGCAGTAGAATTAGCTAAACTAGTAAATAGGGGCGGAACTTCTGGAATAGGCGTCTATGCGTTTGAATATGGAGGATTTATTGTTGACGGTGGACATTCTAAAAAGGTTAAGAAGGAAGCGCTTCCATCCGATTATTCCTCAGCACCACCACCCCCCCTAATAGCAAGGTTCGACTTTCCTTGGTATATTTATATAAATACTCCTAAAACTGGGAGAAGGGTTTTTGGTGAAGAAGAGTTAAGAGTATTTAAGGAAGCTAAAATAGAAGGGATTGATACACTTTCAAGAATAGTATTAATCGAGTTGATACCCTCAGTAGCTGAAGGAGATTTAGAGGGCGCTTTAGATGCTATAGATAGAATACAAGGACTTGGTTTAAAGAGGATAGAAGTAAATCTTCAGCCAGAAGATGTAAAAAACTTGATGAAAGCTATGAGGAATAAAGGTTTTCCCGCTGGCCTATCATCTTTTGGCCCAACTGTTTACACTTTTATTAGAAGTAGGTCTGAGGGAGAAGAGTTGATATCTTTATTCGGGGGTACCATTACTGAGCCTAATAATGAAGGTGCTAAAGTAATATGGGACTAGAATATGACTCTTTTGTTATTGAAGAATTAAAAAGAGTATACGGAAGTTATATAAATACCTTTCTCCAATCTCTAAGAACCCCGAATTTGAGATTATATGTAAGAGTTAATACAATAAAAATTACATCTGAAAAATTGGCTGAAAGATTAAACTATTTCAGGATGGATGAAGATCTGCCAGAAGCTTTATACGTCGAAGTTAAGGGTCCTCATAAAGTAGATATTAAAGATACCATCGTGATAGTTGATAAAAGAGCAGCTGAAAGTGCAATGTTAGGAGCTTATGTATATAAACCGGGGATAAAAAAGGTCATAGGAAAGAAAAATGAAGTTACAGTAGTTGCAGAAGATGGTACTGCGGTTGCTGAGGGTATTCTTAGGAATGATAAGATAATAATAACTAGATCATTATACTATACACCACCACTCGCAGAGACAGAGGAATTTAAGGAGGGACTATTTTACATACAAGAAAAGCCATCGATGTATGTTGCAAGATTAGTAGATCCTAAACCAAATGAGATAATCGTAGATATGAACTGTGCACCTGGCGGAAAGCTAACACATCTGTATCAATTAGAACCAAGGGCTAGAATTATAGGAGTTGATAGAACTAAGAACAAGATTAGTAAGACAAAGGAACTATTAAATAGGCTTGATATTAAAAGTGATAATATTAAAATAATACAAGGTGATTCTAGATATCTTTATGAGGATTATGGAATAAGAAATGTTGACAAAGTAATAATAGATCCGCCCTGCTCGGCTCTGGGAATCAGACCAAAAATTTTTGATAAAAAGTCAAAAGATGACCTTTTAAAATTATCATTATATCAAAAGCAATTCATTAATGCTGCATATAAGATCCTAAAACCTAACGGGATACTAGTATACTCCACCTGTACTGTAACATTTCTTGAGAATGAGGAAATTATAAATGATCCTAGATTTGAAATAGAGGAAATTATAAGGTTTCATACTTTTGTTCATAATACCCCAGGGTATTTTATAGCTAAGTTAAGAAAGAGACATTAACTCCTTCAAATGTCGGTTTAGAATTTATAATTTTTCCACCAAAGGACTTTATTAAGACCCTTGATTCATTTTCATTAGTACATATTACAGCCCCACCACCTCCACCACCACTCATTTTACATCCACTAATTCCTAATATTTTTGCAGTAGATACCAGATTATCTATAACGGGCGAAGTTACGCCTATTGCGTTTAGTAATCCATGATTATAATACATTAATTCCCCAACACTTTGTAAATCATTTCTCACTAGTGCTTCTCTAGCTTGCATTACTATTTCCTCAATAGAGTCCAATATCATTGAGAAAAGTTTACTTCTTTTCTCTTTCAATGTTTTAACACGATAAAGCATTTCTGCAGTAGTCATAATCCTAGGAAAGTATCCAGCTGTAAATTCTAAACTAGTACTAATTCTTTCAAAGCCTTCTTGAGGAGGAAAGTATATAAATCCGCCTAATGTCTCAGTATAAGTATCCATTCTACTTCCTAACCCTTGAACTCTTAACTCTATCTGATGTGAAATTTTAGCAATTTCTTCCTTCGTTAAATTGATTCCTAAAAATTTAGAATAAGCAGCTACAGTACCTACAATTACTGCAGCACTAGTACCTAATCCTACGGAAGGTTGAACGGTAGACTCTACTTCGATTTCAACTGGTTCTTTTTTCTCGAAATAATTTGTTGCTTCTATTATATATCTTAATAATTTCTTAATCTCCTCATTCTCTATTTTAAATTCATGAAGGTCTACCTTAATACCCTTAATACTTAATTCATTAGACCTTATCACAAACTTTTCACTAGGCTTAATTCTAACTTTAATGTACTCAGAGATTGTAAATGCAATAGCAGGTTTATTATAAACTACAGCATGCTCTCCAAATAAAGTAAGCTTTAAAGGAACCTTCGCTTCAATAATCATCATAAATAATCTAACTTAGGTCTCTGAGATAAAAATCTTGGTAGTTCTTGCCTAACTCTTATTGGATCATTCTTTAGTATTTCATTCCTAAGTTCATCTATACTTAAACTCTTCTGTTCATTTGATCTTCTAATCTTAACAGTTAACATTCCAGTCTTGATCTCCCTTTCACCCAAAAGAACTACATATGGAATCCACTCTATTCCAGCCCTTCTAATCTTATTCCCTAAACTGTCTTCTAAATCATCCACATCTACTCTTACATCATTAGATAATAATTCTAGTATTTTTTTCGCTTGATCTAAATATTCATGCCTTACTGGAATAATCCTAACTTGAATTGGTGACATCCATATTGGTAATGTTGGTGGAGTATTCTGTATAGAATTATAAATGTAATAGTACGTCAATATATTTAGATTTATTTCAATTAAATTACTGTCTTCCTTCTTTTTATTCCATATAATATATTCATTTTTTGTATCTTTGAATTTATTAGGTTCTATTATCTTTGCATCACTTCCCTTATATCTTACTATAATTGTTGGATATTCATTAACACAAGGGATTATTCTCCCCTCGGGATTTCTATAATATATACTTAACCCCCCTTCAGAATAAGGATATTCACTTTCAGTTATAACCCTAGGCTGTAATTCAAATTTAATCCACTCTAACACGGCCTTTCTAATGAATGTAGCATGGGGAGAAGAAGGAAAGCCAAATTTTTCACAGTACTCTATTTCTTTAGACTTCTCATAATTTAGGGAACCAGCCCTTATTCTTCTAGACAATTCACTTAATGGGTGGCCTAGACACTTAATCTTGAATTCCTTATACCATCCAAATGGTGCTCTATAAACCTCTAGACCACTATCCCTAAGCTTAGCTTCAAGCCTTTTTAATATTTCAACAGCAACCTCAGGGGAAGCTAAATTACTTGAAAGATGTGCATAAGGATATATTACTACGCTACTTGCATTAACTTTATTCCTTACATCAATAATTTCCCTTACAGCATTTTCCACCACTTCTTCATCCTCATCCTCCTTCTCAACTGTAGTAAAGACAACTAACGCGTTTTGAACTTCAAGATTACTTAAAGAAGGTTCTTCTGCCCTAGTAATAGCCTTTTCCCTTATCTTAAAATAGAATTCTGAAGAGTGAATAAGTAGTATTATCATAAAATGATCTCCTGACCGTTCTCTGGTACTATAACTTCCTTAATTCCCATTTCTTGCCTTACAATATTAGCAAAATTATATGCAGTCTCTGGTGAGGAATGAACTATTATTACCCTCTGTAAGTTTCTAATACTTTTAATTATTCCTAATAACTGATTCTTACCAGCATGACTTGAAAAGTCAAAAATCTGAAATCTCGCCTTTAAAAGTCCAGAATTTTGATCAATTTTTCCACTTTCTAAAAGCTTTCTACCTGGAGTATTTTCGGCTTGATAACTTACTAAAAATACTGCATTCTTTTCATTATCATATAATTTCTTTAAATAGAATACTGCCGGCCCTCCCTTTAACATTCCAGCACTAGCTACTATCACACACCTCTCCTTCCAAACCTTCTTTCTCATTTCCCAATTCTCTATAAAGCCGAATTTATCCCAAACCTTCTTCAGAACTTCAGCCTTATTAACAAATTGTGGATATTTAAGAAAAACCTCAGTAATCTCTCTGACCATTCCATCATAATAAACTGGATAGGGAAAATCTCTATCAGCAAGTAGCGCTAAAATCTCTTGACTTCTAGCTAAGCTAAAAGCAGGAACTAAAACGGTCCCTCCACCTTCTATAACTTCTAATATTGCATTATAGAATTCTTCCTCCACCCTCTTTCTATCAGGGTGATTATACTTACCATATGTTGCCTCTATAATTAAAGTATCAACATCTTTAAGACTTGAAATATCAGCTGGTGGAGAAAGATAAGTCTCTATAGTATTTATATCACCAGTATAAGCTATTTCGTTATTTCCATGACTTATTAGCGTAATAGCACTACCGGGAATATGACCAGCATTAACTAACTTAACTTTACTATTCCCTATATCTACCTCTTCATTATATTCAATGACCTTAAAGTTCTCCATTGTTCTCCTCAATTCTACCCATTCAAAAGGCAACTTTGGGCCAGAAAGCTTTAGAAAGTCCTTTAACATTATTTCCGATAAAGTTCTAGAAATACTTGTGCCTACTATTTGAATATTATTCGAAATTTGATATAACGGCAATGCACCAATATGATCTAAATGTGCATGGGAGACTATAAACGACTTTATCCTTCTCGGCTCTATTTGCAAAGGTAAATTCGGTTCATCTGCCTTTGAAAAGTTAACCCCATAATCTAGCACTATACCCTCGCTAGTATCTCCTACAAATATTGCAGACCTACCTACTTCCCTACCTCCTCCAAGTATCTTAATGTAGCTCACTGCTTATACACCAATATGGGTAAAGTATATAGATTCCCATTTATAACTCTAATGTAATGAAGATTAAACAGAGTGACTTAAAAAAACTTGAAAAAATGGGTTTAAAAACCGAGCAAATAGATGCAATAAAAGTTATAATAGAAACTAAAGATAAGATAATAACAATAGAAAATCCTATGGTAATAAAAGCTTCAGTAATGGGCCAAGATGCTATAACAATAACCGGCGGGGTAATTAAAGAAGAAGAAAAGAAACAACAGCAAAAGTTTGAAATTAAAGACGAAGACGTCAAATTTGTAATGGAGCAGACTGGAAAAAGTGAGAAAGAAGTAAGGGAAGCATTAGTTAAAGCTGAGGGAGATATTGCAAAAGCAATACTCATCCTCACTGGACAGCAATAAATTTTAGAGAATTTATAATTTCTTTCTCCCCTTTGAATGCTATTACTAAATTAATCTGTTCCCTCTCAGCCAAATAAAGCGCTAACGGATCCATTCTTAGAGGCTTATGTAGTACTACCAACGAAGGCTTTAATGGAGCTATTTTTAATGCAATCATTGGGGATCTTCCTGTATTAACCTCAGTTAGTATTACAGCCCTCCCTAACGAAAATGATAAGAACTGATAAAACTCAAGCCCGCTTAAAGTGGTTATTGTTTTAATACTATCAACTAAGATATACCCATAGACCTTCAAATTAGGGTCGAAGTTTGAAGTAGGTATAATACCATCAACTGCCTTAACTATCTCATAAGCATTCACTGGCCTCTCGAAGTCACTCATATCTTCTATATAAGGTAAGTTTAAAGTATAAGCCTTAGCCAACTCTTTAACTATAGCATAATCCCTCCTACTATCAATATCTATAAGCGCATTCACAAACTTCTTTACGAATAGACTACCTGGGGTCCTCTTTCCCCTCTCATAATCTGCAATAACAGAACTTGAAATTCCCATCACCTTCGCTACTTCATTTTGCGAAACTTTAAATATCTCCCTCCACTTCTTCATTTCTACGCCCGGCTTTTCGCTCCATACAATGTCACCAATAATCTTCTTAGCAACTATTTCTATAACGTACTTCATATCCACAAAATGTTTTTTAGAATCCAAAATTATAAACTCATTAAACGGGCCCGTAGTCTAGCTTGGCCAGGATGCCAGGCTCGGGCCCTGGTGATCCCGGGTTCAAATCCCGGCGGGCCCATAAAAATCACTTATAGCCTTACTTACAATCTCCGCTTGCTCTATATGAGGCCAATGACCAGCCTGAGGTATTGCAACTAAAACATAATTCTCAAACTCCTCATTTAACCTATCAGACCAAACAATGGGAAACAATGGGTCAGAATCACTCCAAAGTATTAAACTCCTCGCCTTAATCCTCCCTATATCGCTCCATCTAAAGTATTTAACATAAGCCCTATACCAGTAAAGTAAAGATCTAACTGAATAAGGCTCAGAATAAACCTTAATATACTCGTCTATTTCTTCCTCACTAAACTTCTTTACAGCTAAATGGTCTAAAAAGTATGAAATGTATTCCCTTAGATTCTCGACAATCATCTTCTCAGCAAACGGCATTTGATGGAAAAAGATATACCAATACTCATTTGCAATATCCCTCCACCTACCCCTCATTCCCTTATATGCTGGATTAATCAATACTGACTCACAATTTAACTCTTGAGAAACTAACTGAGAAATTATAGAACCTATATCATGACCGACAATAGCGAACCTCTTCAAGTCTAACTTCTCGATAATCTCTATGACTTCCTTGGCCATAACATCACACCGAAACTCCTCTAAAGCCCAGTCACCTCTCTTCTCAGAATGTCCAAAACCCTTAAAGTCGATAGCGTATAGCCTAAACTTATTTTTCAGCAACCGAAGAATCTTTCTATAATCATAACAAAAACCAGGAAGACCATGTAAAAGAAGTAAAGCCTTTTCCCCTTTCCCTTCCCTTAATACATGAACCTTAAATCCCCTAACATTAATATATTCCCCCTCAGCTATCAATTCTCCTCTCCCATAACTATCCTCGATTTCCTTTTATAAATAATAAATTAATCATTGAAATTAGCCATTAAACTCTCTCTATTATGTTACAGACCAATTTTACCGGAGGCAAGGCATATCTTACCTTTCGCCCTGAGAAGAAACGGATTTCAGGATACTGTAGTTACTTAAGTTACTCACATCCCATGATTTTTACGAGTTCTTTACCTAATGTCTAATTTTCTTTATTTTGACGATAAAATAAGTTAGAGTTAAAGATAGGAAACTTGTCACTTGGGCTTGTCTTTTAAAATTTCCTGCAAACTGCCAAACTACATCCTGCATTTATGAAAAATTGTTTTAAACTTTTACTCTATAATGAGAACTATTTCAATACACAATTTATAACCCCCAATAATTACACTTTCTCTAAATTTGCAAAGTATAAAAACTCCTACTTGCCTTATTAGAGAATAAAAAGTAGTTTAGAACTACATCATAATTATACCTCCAACTCATTTATACTTACTTTTAAATTAAAGTTATTATTAATTAATAGTAGATAGATTTATAAGATAGAAGTTAGAATAATTACACATGCAAGAAAAAACCCAAACCCCTAAAGTAGTTGGGATCGAAATATTGGAAAAATCCGGCCTAGATGTAAAGAAACTAGTAGAGAAGTTAATTAGGGCAACAGCCGCAGAATTCACAACCTACTACTACTACACGATACTGAGAATGCACCTTACTGGCTTAGAAGGAGAAGGTCTGAAAGAAATAGCAGAAGATGCAAGACTAGAAGATAGGCAACACTTTGAATTAATGGTACAAAGAATTTACGAACTAGGCGGTAACTTACCGAGGGACATTAGGCAATTAGCAGACATTTCAGCCTGTGCAGACGCATATTTACCAGAAAACTGGAGAGATCCAAAGGAGATATTAAAGGTATTGCTAGAAGCAGAGCAGTGCGCAATAAGAACTTGGAAAGAAATATGTGACATGACCTACGGCAAAGATCCGAGAACTTACGAC
>JAWARQ010000001.1:0-7500 GCA_038893355.1 Sulfolobaceae archaeon | reverse complement strand
TGCCGGCTAAGTGCCAATCAAAGGGCGTCCCCAGCCTTAGACAGCGGGGAGGTGGGCCTAGCAGCAGCCATCCTCTAAGGAGTGCGTAACAGCTCACCCGCCGAGGCTGGGGGCCCCGAAGATTGGTCGGGGCTAAGCCGGCTGCCGAGACCCAGGGGGTGTAGCCCATTGGGCTACACTCGGTAGGGGGGCGTCGCGATGGGGCAGAAGGTGGTCCGTGAGGACCACTGGACCCGTCGCGAGTGCAGATCCCGGCGGCAGTAACAGCGAAGGAGGGTGAGAAACCCTCCCGCCGGAAGGGCCAGGGTTTCCCGGCAATGGTCGTCAGCCGGGAGTAAGCCGGTCCTAAGGCGGGGCCCAACTGGCTCCCGCCGAAAGGGAAAGGGGTTAATATTCCCCTGCCCGGGGGGTAGGTGCGGCAACGCAAGCCCAGCTCCTGACGGATCAGGGTAGGGGGAGTGGGGCAACCGCCCCACCCAAGCACTGAAGCCCCCGGAGTGCCGTAATGGCGAGAAGGGGGTGAAGGTGTGATGGCCTCCGTTTGGAGGTCCCCCGATCCCTGGTCCCCATGAAAAGGGAGCTGGGAACGATCCCCCCGGACCGTACCGAGAACCGACACAGGTGCCCCTGGGTGAGAAGCCCAAGGCGTATGGGGGGTAACCCGGGCTAGGGAACTCGGCAAATTAGCCCCGTAACTTCGGGAGAAGGGGTGCCTACCTCGGTAGTGATCCTGCCGAGGTAGGTCGCAGTGACAAGGGGGACCTGACTGTTTAATAAAAACATAGGTCCCCGCAAGCCCGAAAGGGTTTGTACGGGGGCTGAATCCTGGCCACTGGCGGTAGGTGAAACCCGGGTTCAACCGGGTGAAGCCCCGCTGAAGGCCGGGGGTAACTCTGACCCTCTTAAGGTAGCCAAATGCCTTGCCGGGTAAGTTCCGGCGCGCATGAATGGATCAACGAGGTCCCCGCTGTCCCAGCCCGGGGCCCCGTGAACGCCCAGAGGGGGTGCACAGTCCCCCAACTCCCCACCCCGAGAGAAGACCCCGTGGAGCTTCACCGCAGCCTGGCGTTGCCCATCGGGTCTTCTTGCGTAGCGTAGGTGGGAGGGGTCGAACCCACTCCTTCGGGGGTGGGGGACCCGAAAGTGAAACACCACCCAAGAAGACTCGGTGGGCTAACCCACCCGAAAGGGTGGGGACAGCGTCAGGTGGGCGGTTCGGCTGGGGCGGCACTCCCGCGAAAAGGTAACACGGGAGCCCAAAGGTCGGCTCAGGCGGTACAGAACGCCGCCGTAGAGTGCAAGGGCAAAAGCCGGCCTGACGAGACCCTTCAAAGTACGGGGTCTCGACGGGAAACCGCGGCCTAGCGAACGCTCGTGTCCCCCTGCGTGGGGGCCGGGCATGACAGAAAAGTTACCCCGGGGATAACAGGGTCGTCGCGGGCGAGAGCTCCCATCGACCCCGCGGTTTGCTACATCGATGTCGGCTCTTCCCACCCTGGGGGTGCAGCTGCCCCCAAGGGTAGGGCTGCCCGCCCGTTAAAGGGGAGCGTGAGCTGGGTTTAGACCGTCGCGAGACAGGTCGGACTCTAAGGGTGGGGAGTGCTGGCCGCCTGAGGGGAAGGCACCCCAAGTACGAGAGGAACAGGGTGCCGGGGCCTCTAGTCTACCGGTTGTCCGGTAGGGCATAGCCGGGCAGCCACGCCCTAAGGGGTAACCGCTGAAAGCATCTAAGCGGGAACCCCTCCCCAAAAAGAGGCGGCCGTGGGGGTTAACCCCGAGAGCCCTCCCCTAGAAGAGGGGGTTGATGGGGTGGGGGTGTAAGCCCCAAGGGCGAAAGCCCGAGGGGTTTAGCCCGCCACTCCCAAAAGGGCGAGCCTGCTGAGAGGCATGCACAGATGGGGCGAAAGGTAGTCAAACCCGACCTCATAGGACTTTTCTCTGTTTTTCTATTATGTATTATTTTTCTTCTTCTTGAGTTTCTTTACTGGATAAATTATGCTTATTCCTAATGCCTGGGTAATTGTACATAATATACAGATCGAGCCAATTAGGAATATTTCAGTAAAGACTAAATATGCAATAAAGATAATTGCTATAAATATTAGGAATTCGAGTATTGTAAATCTATTAAAGAGTAATGAAATTAGGACTGTGGTAAACCATAAGATCGATAGTATTGGTAATGGTATTCCATAAAATCTGCTATAAGGGCTCCTCTCTACAGTGTTACAGTTTAGTATCTGGTTTATGCTACAGTAATTTAACTCTTGTTGAGTAATTACGGTATAGTATAGGTAACTAGAAAGTAGTATTCCTGAGACAATCAGAATTATTGCGAATAGTTTATAGTTCATCGTTAAAAATATTCGGATTTTTATTTTGAGTTTTATGTTAATAGATTTTTATGAAGTATAATCTATAAGAGGAAAATTACTGCTTTCTACTTTACGTTAAAAATACGTAAGGAAAGATACATTAACTGAAAACTCTTTAGCAATAGGGAATAGAAATATGGAGTTAAAATAAAACAACATTTATTAACCTAATGAAAAATATTATAACCTTTTATGGTAAGGGAGTATCATTAAATTACTAGATGATATCTTTCTAAAGCTACATGAGAACCTTCAATTTAGTATGCGAAAGGGATCTTTATACTTTCTCTTTAAAAGACAAGATCTTCTCCTAAAATTTGAAAGTTTTCCGTTTAAAGAGTTGCTATTTCCCCTTTAAACTTTATAATACTGCGCAAAGATGTAGGATTTTTCAATTTTGGAAAGTCTCATGTAGTATTTCTTTATGGAATAGTTCTCGTAAAGTAAGACACTCCTCCTACGTTTTCTATACTTTCTCAAGGATATATCTCTTAAGACGAAAGTCTAAACCCTTTAGGGTCTTGAGAAGTGGACATAAGACTAATACAAGGCAAGTTAAGATTCGTATGAGCTATATGGAAGTAGGTCTTATGTGATTTTCGATACTTTTTAATTTGTTGAGGGTTTTAGTCTAGTGTATGAAACTTAGCTTTAAGCTTGCTATTGCAATATTTTTGCTAATTTTAGCATCTACGTTAAATTTTACTGTAACTTACTTTTTACAGCTTTTTAGGTTTTTTGGCCAGTCTATTGACCAGTCTTCTGTCCTGGGTATCGTTCAGTATATTCAAATTGGTTTATACGTTATTATCGGCTTATGGATAGTCTCTATGATTTCTGATGCTATTATAATTTCTACTAAGAGTAGGCTCGGGATGAGGGCTATTGTTATCGCTAATAGTGTTAAATATCTTGGGTATATTATTGTGATCTTAGTTGTTCTCTTACCGTTAGGGGTTAATTCTTCTACTTTGATTGCAGGTAGTGCTTTTGCTGGTTTGATTATTGGTCTTGCATTACAGCCTGTTTTAAGTAATTTCTTTGCTGGGTTGTTGATAATACTCACTGGTTATATTAGTGTGGGGGATAGGATTAGGCTAGTATCTACTCAAGTCCCTTTTGTTGCAGCTCAATTCCCTGTATATAAGTACTTTTCTGTTGATTTTGTAGAGCATGGCTATAAGGGTTCTATTGTAGAGATTGATTTATTTTATTCTAGGATCCTCCTAGAGAATATGAGGGAGTTAAGGGTTCCTAATACGGTCTTACTAAATTCTGCAGTGATAGATTATACTTCTAAATACTCTAGTTATCAAATTATTAATGTTAGGGCTGAATTTCCGTTGAATGTTGTGGACATAGATGTTTTAGAGGATTTGGTTAGGGAAAGGTTAAGGGGTTTTGATGTTGCAGAAGGTCCTTATATAAATGAGCAGAGTGATAAGGAGCACGTTATAGTGTTAGTAAGGCTAAGGGTGGATATTAATGAGGATTGGAGGAGGGTTAAGTCTGAGGCTTTAAAGAGGTTGTTGAGGTTGAGGCAAGAGCTTATAACTAGAAAGCAACAAGAGTCTCAGCAACAAGTTAAGGAGGTGAAGTGAGTGCTATTCTTGACTAGGATAGAGTAATTTACTATTATTAATTTTATATAATTCTCTATATCTGAATTCAATGTATGATCGTATGTGGTATATTATCTGATCAGGCTGGACAACTTCTCGGGAAGGCCTACTGTGTTGCTCACAGTATAGGTAATAAAATCATACCCATGCCCAACTCTGTATCATGAAGAGTGGGCTATGATACTCTATATGTACTACTGCTTTTCCTACCCACTAAACTCTTAGCCCTTATGTGGTTTTCTCTGGCACTGGTATTTTATATATCTCCTTACGTCTATTTCTTTTCCGGGCCAATAACCTTAACCCCTCAATAGCATGGCCTTACGATGATATACCGATTAGCATTTCGTACTCGTTATATCTATAGATTGGTCTGAATTCTGTCTAAGAGTGCCCTCGGATCTGCACTAATTTTATAAGATAGACTTCGTACCTGATATCAGCCACACGGTATAGACGCACGTAATCTTTCCTAATAGTTTGCTTATTATGGAGATGTGAATTTATGTGACGATAGGCTTAAATAGGATGTTAATACTCTCAAGTATATTCTTATGAGGTTTTGGTATTTAGTGCCTTCTTTAATCTCTATCTCTTCCGCCTTCGCATCTTCTTATCTTGCAATAGATGGGCTAAATAGGTTTGGGAATTCTGAGAGTTATATTGCTACATTAACTATTGCTTCAAATGTCTCGACTCTTTTAGCCTATGTTGTCGGTAAGTTTATTGAGGGGAAGAGGTTATATAAGGAGTTTTTTATGTTTAGCTCTGCTGTTTCTTTTTTATCATTAACTTTTGGTTTACTCCATCCAGGTCTGTTTTCATATATTATCGTGGCAAGCCTCGTATCGTTCTTTTCAAACCTAGCATCTTTATGTTTGAGCCTAGCTATTGCAGATAATGTAGAGAACGAGGAGCTAGTATCTGCCCTAAAAATCAGGAATTTAATTAGCGGTGTTTCTGCGTCTTTAGTGTCGACTTTCGCGTGGGCTATTGCCTCGAGCTACTTTATAATAACTTTAATAGGGATAGGGGTTACTATTTCGGGGATTTTCATATCTAGGGAATTGATTAGTACTAGGCAGTTAAATCGGTTTAATAACTCTTTGAAGCTTGTTAATGAAGTCACTCTCTATCTGGCCTCCACTGATCTGGAGTTTGCTTTAAATAAGATTTCTGAGATCAGTAAGAGCAGGAGAATATTTGCACCACTTTTAATGATTGATAGGCTAGTATTTGGTATCTCCAGCGGACTTTTCTTCACTTCTCTACCCCCAACTCTGTTAAGGACAGGGAGTGCTGAATTAAGTTATTTAGCTTTAGGTCTTAACTCATTAGCGTCTTCATTGGGCTATATCCTAGTGAGGAGTATCTCGATTAGGGTTGGTACTCTTGTGGTTTTGATTAGGGCATTTTCGATGTTAAGTATTACTTCCCTAATGTTTTATTCTCCCAATCTCGTAATAATTCCGCTAGTAGTGATGGGCGTATGCTGGTCATTTTATGATACTATCCTATCTTATTTCGCATCGACAAGCTTAGGTCAAGGTTCGTTAAGTGTATATATGGGGATGATTAATTTGGGGGCTACTATTGGTGGAGTTATAGCTGGATATATTATTCAAAACTTTACGTTATCTGTAATTATCGCTTTTATCTTATTATTAATTTCTGGATTTATTTTATATTTATTAGGAGAAAAAAGCCTGCATTTGCCATAGTGTTATTACCGAAGTGAGGATAAGGGAAAGGGATAAGTATATTACAAACCTTAGCCTGTTTTCTAGGACTTTGCCATAATAGAGGAAGACTAAGAAGTCTTGTAGTAGGAATCTTGGAATTGATAGTGAGGGTGTTCCGGTAAGGAAAAGGTTCGGAAGGATTATTGTTGCTGAGAGTATTTTAAGTTTCTTATCTTCTAGCTTAATAGTCCCATAGATGTAAAATGCTTCGAAGATTAAGTTTCTTATTAACCATAGGTACGGCGGTATTATAAAGCCTAAGAATGTCCAAGGTTGGTTCGTTATTGGGCCGTTTAATATCCATAATGCTTGGGAGAACGGGTCTGTAAATTTAGCGCCCCAATACTTATTTTCAACTTCTAAATAGGCTAACGGTGAGTTTAGGTTTAACCAGTACCAAGATAGGATTACGCTACCTGATATAACAATTGCAATAATTCCCACTAAATATTTCCTAACTATGAAGTAATATATTGTACTAATTACCATTACATACCTATTTATAACTGCAATTGAAAGTGAGATTGAAGAGGCTAGTAATGATTTCTTTGACCTCTTCTCTAGGAGTAAAAGTGAGATTGCCAGAAAGGTTGTTGAGATAACGTCACTGTAAGGTATTGTTGTAAATACTAAATATGTCGGGAACAGTTCGAATGCTAGTGCAACCCTATAGCCGAATAGTTTGTATAACACGAGGGGGCATATATAACTAAAGATATTCGTAACAATTAGTGATGCGATCCACGAATTTCCGATAGCTAGGTAAAGTAATCTTATTAATAGAGGATATAGTGGGGAGAATGCATAATAGTAGTCGCTCGTATACCCGTTTACTGCTATGTGCTGATAGATTTCAGAATCCCATCTCATACTTAATTTTTCTATATTTGGAAATGTGGCAAATACTATTATCTTTCCTATTGTCAATGCAGTAATGAGTTTAAGTATCTCGTTCTTTATCATAGCATACTTTACTACTGAGGAGGATAATAAGGGATTTGCTAGAGTTAGAGAAGGAGATAGGCTAACTAAAATTTATTGAATAAATAAAGTAGCTCTACTTTCTAGTTTTTTGTGTGGAAGTGGTGCTCTCGTTAAGCTAATTTATTACTTGTTTAATAGGGGTTTGGGCTTCATTGAATTTTCATGAGTTTGTATTTAATCCTCAGCCCTTTAGCTTCACCAGAGTCATGGGGAATTCTCCGTTCATACCCTTACACTTACGCTGGGAATATTTGCATATCTAGAGAACTGGAAATTCCTAACTAACTTCTTCGGTCTGACCGAGGAGTATTTGTGTAAGGAATCTAATATTGAAAACATCCTTCATAACTGTAATATAAATCCGCTAATTTATGAAGATGTACGTAATATAATAGAACATTTATATACTAAATATTTTAATAAATTTAGTTTAATGTTCACACGGGTCTTTACAGATATAGGCTATAGTGAATCTTCATGTATTAAGAATAAGTGTATCTTGAGAAAAGCCGTTGACAACAGTTTCTGATAAACCGTAAAGTTTATATTATTTCATCATAAACTCCTATACAATTACAATGCTAAGACCTAAAGAAGTCTGCCAACGCCTAGGGATATCCTATGCAACACTTAGAGAATATGTTAAGAAAGGCTACATAAAGCCAGTAATACTACAGAGCGGAAAATGGAGGTTCAGAGAAGAAGACGTAGAGAAACTAATGGGAATCGTTAGAAAGAGGAAAGTAATATTATACGCTAGGGTTTCATCAAACACAC